>NZ_LJZS01000016.1 GCF_001314875.1 Halomonas sp. HL-48 | reverse complement strand
GGCGCACGCCGCTGGAAGTCTACGCCGAGGTGCTTAAAAAATCCGTCGCCGGCCCGAGCACGCTTCAATAGTGTTGCACTTGGAACTTGAGGCCGCCGTCTTTCGCTTCTCGAGAGACCTCCACTGTGCTTGGCATTAAAGCACCTAAAAGGAATGTTGAGAGTGCGTGATCTTAAGTTCATTCTTCAGCAAAAATATGAGACCAGCAGAGCCTTGGTTATTGGCATCAACAGTTATCAGAAAGTGGCGCCACTTGGATATGCGGTTAATGATGCAAAAGAGATTGGTGAGACATTAGTAAATGATCTGGGTTTCGATAAAAGCAATGTAACGTATCTTCTTGATAGTGAAGCTACGCGAGAGAAAATACTAAGATCATTTTTGAGGTTTTCAAACGACGACGTCAAAGTTGATGACAGGTTGTTTGTGTTTTTTGCTGGACACGGTCATACCAGATCAGGGGTCAGAGGTGAGGTAGGTTATCTTGTACCTTATGACGCTGATTTAGAGGATTTCTCTACATTTATAAGGTGGGATGAGCTTACTCGGAATGCTGAACTAATTCGCGCTAAACATATTTTGTTCGTAATGGACGCGTGCTATGGAGGGCTGGCGGTTTATAGAGATATGAAGCCAGGAAGTAGTAGATTTCTCAGAGATATGTACCAACGGTTTTCAAGGCAGGTAATTACCGCAGGAAAAGCAAATGAGGTCGTTGCTGACTCCGGTGGCCCCTTGCCTGGTCACTCAGTTTTCACGGGTCACTTCATAGAGGGGATAAGAGGCAAAGCGGCGAATGAGTATGGGTTCATCACAGCCAGTGGATTGATGGCTTATGTATATTCAAAAGTTGCAAATGATATTAACTCTGCGCAAACACCCCATTATGGACAATTTGATGGTGATGGAGATTTCATTATATCGGCCCCCGATTCGGGGTCTGAGTCAGAGGATGGCACCACGGATAATGATGATCTGATTACTATACCGTATGCAGAGGAAATAAGGGATGTGCAGACTACTGAAGAAAAAGTCGAATATCTCAAAGAATTGATATCATCCGATAGCTTACAAATAAAATTGCATGATTACGTCATTGAGGAAGTAAGGCGTTTTCTGTCCTCTACAAGCGAAGATAATTTCGCAGTCAATGGAAAGTTTTCTGACGAAGAATTATTGGAACGGATATCGGCTTATGAAAGCCACACCAAAGACTTATCCGCAATAGTCGCTTGCTTGTCGCATTGGGCGAGTGACAATCAACTGAATTCGCTTTCCAAAATTATCTCTAGATCATGTGACAGGCTGTTGGAAAACCAGGGCGGTCTTGTGGTTTGGGTGAATCTGAGGTGGTACCCCCTTTTGCTCTTGGTTTACAGCGCCGGAATAGCCGCCATTGAAAGGCAAAATTACAAAAGCCTCTCAACAATATTTTATACGAAACTAGGGGTGTCAATTCACGAGAGTAATGAATCACTATTTGTTCAAAAAGTTGCGGACTCTGCGGGGGAACTAGCCGATGTTTTCAAACGAGTACCCGAGCACGAGCGAAATTTTACACCGATGAGTGAATATCTTTATAAAATTCTCCAGCCCGGTCTGGACGACTTGTTTTTCTTAGGCAAGGGGTATGAACGGAAGTTTGATGAGTTTGAAATACTTTTTGCTTTGGTAACGGCCGACCTCAACAAGCAGAATAATAGCTATTACTGGGGGCCTGTGGGGAGATTTGGCTGGAAAGGTCGAAGGATGGGCATTTCTCCCTTTCAAAAACTTAGGAGCGAAGCGGCACAACTCAAGGATAATTGGGGGCCTATACGCGCAGGTATGTTCGGTGGTAGTTACGAGAGGTTTGAAGAAGTCGCGGAAACCTACCAAAATGATATACTTGCGAAACTGAGATGGTTTTGAACTCTAAAAATTCGCGTAAATCGGGCGCACTAAAGAGCACCGGTGCGTTCCGCGTTAGCGACAGGTAAAAGGGCTCGAACTTATCGTAGGGATTTGTTGAAAATGGAAAATTTAGCAATCGATATAATCTCACTACTTCGGTATTTGTTACCAGGCTTCTTATCCGCTTGGATATTTTATGGTTTTACCTCTTATCCAAAACCCTCCCAGTTCGAGCGTGTGGTTCAAGCACTTATTTTTACTCTTATCGTTCAGGCTGTTGTTTACTGTGTTGAAGCGGTTCTCAAATGGATAGGAAACTATTTTGTGTGGGGGGCGTGGAGCGCAAATAGCGAATTGATTACATCAATTGTTGTGGCTTCGATTATGGGCTTTGTGTTTGCGTACTTCGCAAACACCGACAAATTTCATTCTTTCGCACGGCACTTAGGAATTACCAGAGAAACCTCCTATCCATCCGAATGGTTCGGAGTTTTTTCGAAAAAGATCACCTATGTAATCTTGCATCTCAACGATGAGCGTCGAATTTATGGCTGGCCAATCGAATGGCCATCTGAGCCAGGAAAGGGCCACTTTTCTCTTCAGCAAGTCTCTTGGCTCGATGAAAATGGGGAGACTCCCTTGTCAGGTGTTGATTCAGTGCTGATAAAGAGTGAGGATGTAAAATGGGTTGAATTCATGAATATGGCATGGGAGGAGAAAAATGGGGAAGAAATCACCGAATCCGCCACCGCCGCGGCCAACGGATGGTCGTAGAGGGATAAACGACGGCGCAAACGTTAATCCACCTCCGACAAACCAAAAGCCGCCACCCCCACCATCTCCACCAAAGCCAAAAAATGGCTAACAAGTAAATCCTGGTGATTCCTTCGGCGCACCTGTTTTTGGCACTAAGAGTAAAAAATAGCAAATAGCACGGATGGTTGACCTTGATTACGAGTGGGCAGTGCTATTTGTCCAAATTCTCATTGCCTCAATAAGTGGAGATAGCCACAAAATCAATGACTCCGGTTCCATTGAATTAATTTCCGTTCGCGATATTAACCGACTGTTCGATCTCCATTTTGAGACGATTTACCTTGTCGGTGGCCCACTCCTGTGCATCGTCACCAAAGATGAAACGGGCGGGTGGCTTGTTCGACATGCCGAGGGAGACGATTCGCTCTGCGAGCATGACCGGGTCACCAGGCTGGTTATGATTGGCGGCTGCGATAAACGAGCGAAACTGCCGGGTCGCTTCTGCATAGTCGGGAACATCGATATCACCGTGCTCGGCTGATTTGTCGTCGAGGAAATCGGTACGCAGCATGCCCGGCTCAACCACCATCGATTTGATATTGAGGGGAGCCAGTTCCTGTGCAAATCCCTCGATCCAGCCCTCAATGGCAAATTTTGACGATGCGTAGATCGATCCTCCCGGGTTGGCGAGCAGCCCGTTAACGGAGGAGATGGTGATGATGAGGCCTGACTGGCGCGCACGCATGTGTGGCGTCACGGCACGGGTTATGTTCATGGTGCCGAAGACATTCACCTCGAACTGGCGCCGCACTTGGGCGCTGCTGATCGTCTCGAACCAGCCGAGCTGTGCCTGGCCTGCGTTGTTGACCAACACGTCGATCGTGCCAAGCCTATCCACTGCGTCCTGTGCCAGGGCGATGGCCGCATCTTCGTCCGTAATATCGAGTGCCAGCGCGTGAAGTCTGCTGTTTGTTCCGAGTGCTTCCGTAACGTCGTGGGCAGACCGAGCCGTAGCGACAACGGTTTCACCAGCCGAAAGCGCCGCACGGGTGATCTCCATACCTAATCCACGGCTTGCGCCCGTGACGAGCCAGTTTCTAGCCATAAGGTGCTCCTTATTCTGTGATGTTGTTACATAGTAGACCCTCTAATAAATCATGATAATCTGCTTATTAGTTATAGGGTCTATAAGGAGAGCTAACGAATGCGCCCAAGCCTGCTCGGCGATCTGGAAGTTTTCCGCGTCATCGCTGCCGAAGGCAGTTTTACGCGCGCCGCTAAGCGGCTGGGCGTCACTCAGTCGGCGCTCAGCCAAACGCTCAAGCGGTTGGAGGAAGACATTGGGATCAGGCTTCTGGCGCGCACGACGCGCAGTGTTTCGCCTACGCATGCCGGCGCCCGTCTGCTGACAAAACTTTCGCCCGCGCTCGACGAGGTGACCAACGAAATCAAGTTGCTAGCCAGCCAGCGCGATGAACCGATCGGTACGGTCAGGGTGAGTGCCGGAAAACATGCGGCCGACACGATTCTCTGGCCAGCGCTGAGTTCTTTGATTCGACAGCATCCGGGCATTGAAATTGAGGTCTCCGTCGAAAACGACTTCGTGGATCTCATCGCGGGCAGGTTTGACGCAGGCATCCGACTGGGCGAAAGGCTTGAGAACGATATGGTGGCGCTGCCCATTGGCCCTCGGATGCGGGTCGCTGTTGTCGCCTCGCCTTCTTATCTTTCGCAACACGGCACACCGAAACAACCTTCTGAACTGTCCCAGCATGCCTGCATCAGTTTCAGAAATCGCAGCGGGGAGCTATCGCCTTGGGATTTCGAAAAGGATGGGCGCAACCTCACCGTCAAACCTGGCCGTGGCCCAATTTTCAACGACAGCGATTTGATGGTTGCCGCGGCAACGGAGGGGTACGGCTTTGCTTACATCCTTGAGGACATAGTGAGCAGTCAAATAGCGTCTGGTACGCTGGTGCGCGTGCTGGAAGAGTGGTGTGCGCCGTTCGCTGGCTACTACCTCTACTATCCGAGTCGCCGACAGCAAACGTCCGCCTTCACACACTTCAAGAATGCACTGCGGGGCGTGGTTTCGTTGAGTTAATGGGGTAAGGTTGTCGCGGGATAATGAGCCACAGGATGTGCCTATGACTACGATTGACACCATCAGATTTCCGCGACTCAAGCTCGGTTTGCTCCTGTTCCTTGCAGGCATGCTCGGTGTGGTTGCCTTAACCGTCACGGTGCTTCCCCAGGTGTTGGGCGACGCGTCACTCCCTTTACCCTCGTGGTTGGTGTTGGCGGCGAGCATCGCGCAGAGCGGGCTACTTGTCGCGCTTGTCGTGTGGTTGGGCGTGTTGCTTGCACCGAAGGTTGGCCTAAGTGCGCCAGCGTTTGAGGCAGCGGTAACCCGTCAGTCGGTAGCCGCAGCACTCCGACCCCAACTGCTCCCAGGGCTCGTTGGCGGGCTGCTGGGAGGGCTTGGGCTCTTTGCGATTGGCGGCTACGCCCCTGCGGAGCTTGCTGACGTGGAGCAGCCGTTCACCGTGCCACTCGTCGCTCGCTTTCTCTATGGCGGGATCACGGAGGAGCTGCTTTTACGGTGGGGGCTAATGACGGTACTGGTTTGGATGGCGTGGCGACTCCTGCAACGTCGAAAAGGTACACCACAGATCGTCTATGTCTGGTTCGCCATTGTCGTAAGCGCACTCTTATTTGGCGCAGGTCACCTGCCCGCTGCTGCAGCGCAGGTCGGGGCGTTGACGGCTGACCTGGTAGCGTTCGTCGTCGGCGCGAACGCTGTCTTTGGAGTACTGTTCGGCTACCTGTTCTGGCGATACGGCTTGGAGGCGGCGATTATCGCTCACGCGTTTGCGCATGTGGTGAGCCATGTCGTTAGCATTGTAGTGGCATAACAATGCAGGTGGCGCCAGAAAGCATCACACCTTTCGCTTTCACAAAACCTGCACCGCTAGCCGGCATCGCTGATCGCCGACGTTAAAGACGAACCGTTTTCCGCTCTGAGTCGATGACCGAAGCGCCTCTAGATTCCCGGTAGAGGCGCTTTTTCCAACAAAAACTTACCTCCCGTAACCAATGCTTCCTTGTTATCGAACAGTGTTCTGCCTATGTTTGATACGTGCCAATCAAACGACTGTCACATTGCGTGAGTCAAGGCAGGATCGCCTTTCAACACCATGACGATTCATAGAATCGTTCTTAGCAAGTCGTCACAAGGAGAATACACGTGAAACTCAGAACCCTACTTACCGCCTCGTTTGCTTCTACCGCTCTGCTCGCCGCGGCACCGTCGGCCTTCGCCGCACCCAATGCTGATGGGCTCTATCTGGGCATCGGTACCGGTTTCAGCTCGCTGGAGAATGACAACGACGATGTCGACGATTTCATCTCCGATGGCGCTGAAGACTTTGATGTGGATGATGACGAAGACAACGTCTTCAAAGGTTTCGTCGGCTACGAATTCAATCCTTACTTCGCTACCGAAATCTTCTATGCCGATCTTGGTCGTACGCGCCTAGAAGGTAACAGTGGTGCCAATACCGATTTGGAATCCAACGCCTACGGGGCGAGTCTGGTCGGTCAATTGCCTATCACCCCCTGGTTTACCGCCTTCGCCAAGGCCGGTGTGGCCAAGTGGGAAACCGACGTCGACGGTAACCTTGGCGATGCTAGCGTTGATCTTGAAGATCAGGACGGCACCGATCCGGTCTACGGTGTCGGCGCGCAATTCAACTTCGATCCCTTCCTGGTTCGTGCTGAATACGAGCGCTACGACTTCGACAGCGACTACAAGATCGATACCTTTACCGCGTCGGCTGGTTTCCGCTTCTAACCGTCAATTTATTTTGCCATGTGTGATATCAGCGCCGGGGCTTGCCCCGGTGCTTTTGTTTTCAAGAAGTTGATTTTCCAGACCACCACCTTGCTCCAGCTCGGCAACGGACTCCAACAAACGGCGGGCGTTCTTAGATGTAACCAGGAGATAGGCTGTCTCTTGCAGCGCCTCATAGTCTTCGAGAGAGATCATTACCACGGACGGCGCTTTGTTGCGGGTGATGATCATGGGTGAATGGTCTTCACAGACCTGCTCCATGGTTTTTGCTAAATTGGTTCTAGCGGTCGTATAGCTGATGGCATCCATAAAGCCGCTCCTTTACAGGATGTTTTAATGCTCAGAATGTCGTACGTCATGCAGTTTGACAATCGACTGCGCAGCGTTCGGTTTACCATCGCTTCGCGGCGCGAGAATTGCCACAAAGCCCTATGCTATGTGTCCAGGGAGCGCCTATGAACCTTCTATTTATCTGCAGCGAAAATAGGCTACGCAGCCCAACCGCGGAAAATGTCTTTTCAGCTTATCCCGGTATCCAGGCAATCGGCTCTGGGACAGGGGCACATGCGCAAACGCCTGTTTCCCGGGATTTGATTGAGTGGGCCAATATCATTCTGGTGATGGAAAAGCACCACCAGGACGAAGTCGCCAGGACGTACAAGGACGTGTTGAAGGGAAAGCCGCTGGTCTGTCTGGATATCCCCGATCACTACGAATTCATGCAGCCCGAACTCATCAAATTGCTCAAGGAAAGGGTGCCAGAATATGTACGGTTATCGACGGTTGAAAAGTAGCCTAGTTAGCCATAGCGACGCCTACCAAGACGCACAGGGCAGACCTTGCGCCTCAGTGTCTAAAGAACCGGTGCTGAGGCGCTATCGCCTGAACGCAATGCTCTTCCAAACCAACCCAACCAGCGCAATCGCCAACACGGCGAATAGCACGGCGGCGCCCGCCGAACCCAGCACCTGCAACGTTAGGCCTGAAACGACCAGCCAGAGCGCGGGGATGATGGCGGTGATCCAGAGAGCGAACCCCCGAAGCATAATCAGCGTCAGCCCAAGCGTGGTGACCGCCGTGGGGTCGGCATGAATGCCGAATACTTCCGCCTGATACCAGGTGCCGCCGCTTAGCGGGGCTACCAACGGCATGATGATCAGGCCGAAGAGGGTGATGGCTATGCCGATAGTAACCGGTGGGTTTGTTGCGCGTGCTGTGTTATCCATGCCCCATCCCGTTAGCGCCATCACTACCAGCAGCACGGCCTGGGCGATAAAAGCGTAGCCAACGTAGCCCCCGGCCCAGTTGAGTTCTGCATAGCGCTGAATGAAAAACGCCACGGCGACAAAGGCCCAGAGCGGGGCGGGTAGCAGGCAGGCGAGTCGCGTGCGGTGTGTCAGCGCCAGCACAAGGCTAGCGGCGCCCAGCGCGAGGGTCAGCAGGTGCAGCGGCCAGAAGGTTTCGCCCATGCGCTCCAGCAAGCGGAAGTACACCTCCGCCGTGAAAGGAATAAAGTCCTGTACCTGGTAGCTAGTCCACGCGTTCATAGTGACTCGATATAATCAGCCATCCGCTGCCGGGCATCGGCCGAGGGCATAGGGGAGTGGCCGGCGCGCATGTTCTCGCGCATATGCTCGACCTTGGTGGTGGCGGGTATCGCGCAGGTGATCGCCGGGTGGCTGACGATAAACTTCAGCAGAAAGTCCGCCCAGGTGTCGCAGCCGCATTCCTCTTTGGCCCACTCGGGCAGTGGCTCGTCACGGCGTTTGAGGTCCTTGATCAGGCTGCCGCCATCGTAAGGCCGATTGGCGATCACACCGATGCCCCGCTCTTTCGCCAGGGGCAGTAGCCGGTTTTCGGCCTCGCGGTGGGTGATGTTGTAGGTGAGCTGAACGAAGTCGATATCCTCAGACGTCATGATCTGCTCGACCTCGTCGTGGCGGCGCCCGTGGGAGGTGGTGATACCGACATGGCGAACCGTGCCTTCAGCTTTCATTTCCTGCAGCGCGGCCAGGTGATCGCGCCAGTCGGTCAGGTTGTGCACCTGCACCAGGTCGAAGTGATCCAACGTCCAGCGGTCTTTCAGCTCCGCCACCTGCTCCCGGGCGGAACCACCGGCGGGGCTCCAGACCTTCTCAGCGGCAAACAGGCTTTCGGGCGTGCCGAGTTCTTGCAGGGCATGGCCCATCACATCCGGCGCGGAGCCATACATGGGCGAGGAGTCGATCAGGCCGCCGCCATGCTCGAAAAAGGCCTTCACCACCTCGGTGCGCGAATCGAGCAGCGTCTCGTCACTGCCAACGTTGAACGTACGCCAGGTGCCCATGCCAATCACGGGCAGCTTTTTGTCACTCCCAGCAAAGGCCTTCCGGTGCATCCCGTCGGTGTTGGCCAGCAGCGGCATACTTGGCAACATCGTGGCGGCCAGCGTCGCGCCGATGAGCGTAAGGCTTTCTCGGCGCGTGATGTGATGCTTGATGCGGTGCTTGATGCAATAGCTCATAGCGGTCGCTCCTTCCATTTTTTGGGGATCGGCACCGTGGCCGCCAACACCAGCACAAAGCAGGTCAGTACAAACACCTTATTCACAAACCAGTTGGTGCGCCAGATCGACCACTCGGGGTCATTGAGGAAGCGCACAAACAGGGTGCCGATGATGAGGATTTCAATAACGGACATACCCACCGCCAATGCGCGCGTGTAGCGGGGCTGTTTGAGCAGCGCCCAGCCTAGCCAGACGTGCGCCAGCGGCCATAGATCCCAATAGATATACCGCGCCAAGGGCTCGCCGTATGCCAGCGCGTAGCCAATGGGGAACAGGTATTTGATGAACAATGTCCACGCCGCAAGAATAAATAGCAGGTGGGCGAGGAAGCGGATCCAGGCATTGGGTGGTGCGGGCTGTGGCATGGCATCGCTCCAGTGCAGGGCCGTTGATGGCCTGGCCTTACACCATCTGCAAGGACTGCTTGCGCGTTGGCGGAGGAAAGGCGGCGTCGATCTGAGCCAGGTCATCGTCGTCGAGTCTGACGTTATCTGCCTTGGCGTTCTGTTTGAGGTGATTCAGGTTAACGGCTTTGGGAATAGCGATCACCCCGGGATGGCGCAGTGACCAGGCGAGGGCGATTTGCGCAGTCGTGGCGCTGTGCTTGTCGGCGATGCGTTGCAGGGTGGCGTCATGCAGTAGCGCACCGCCCTGGCCGATGGGGCAGTAGGCCATGAGCGGCATGTTGTGCTGTGCTTGCCAGGGCAGCAGGTCGACTTCAATGCCCCGTGCGTCGGGGTTGTAGAGCACCTGATTGGTGGCGCAAGCGGGCGCGTCGAGCTCTGCCAAGTCGTCAGTGTCGAAGTTGGACACGCCCCAGCGCAGGATCTTGCCCTGCTCGCGCAGCCGCTCAAAGGCGTCCACGGTTTCGCTCAGCGGGTACTGGCCGCGCCAGTGAAGCAGGTACAGATCGATAGTGTCGGTGCCCAATCGGCGCAGGCTGCGCTCGCAGGCAGCTTGAACACCCTGGGTGCTGGCGTTGTGCGGGTAGACCTTGCTGACCAGATACACCTCATCGCGCCGATCACGGATAGCTTCTCCAACGATTTCTTCAGCGCCGCCTTCCGCATACATCTCTGCGGTATCGATCAGCGTCATGCCCATATCGATACCTTCACGCAGCGCCCTGACCTCTGCCTGCCGCTGCCCGGCATCCTCGCCCATATGCCAGGTGCCCTGGCCAATACGGGGTACGCTTACGCCGCCTAGCTCTATTGTCTGCATCTCTCTATTCTCCTGCTGTGATGCTGCTTTGACTGCCCGCCACAATCGCAGTTCATGTATCAAAATCAGCACGTTGCGCAATCGAAAGCCCTTTCCATGTGAGAAGCTCGCCGATGATCTTGCAGGTGCCTGTCCACGTCGGATTAATTTTCAGCATCGATTGGTATATCAAGTGCTTGAAGCTGTGCTGCGGGCAGTGGCATGGCATCAATCCAGTGCGGTTCCGTTGGAACATGAATTTTGATTGTTGGCTGGGAAGCAGTCTAGCTTGTAAGAGGCAGGGCGGCTGAACGCCTAGCCCTGCAATGGTCAAACGAAATGTTAAGAGACTGCAAAGATACGGGCTGATAGCCGGACTGCGCCTTTCAAATCCATGAAGTATCCTGCTCCTGTGCCATCACGACAGCATGGAAAGGGACGAACAAGAGATCCTCAATGCTCAAAAACAATTCGCTGAGTCGCTCCTGGCGCTGGGTGGCGGTTGGGGCCACGTTACTGATGGCCAGCTACGTCTGGATGTGGCATCCGCCTGAGATGTCCGAACTGCGGCGCTGGGTTGGCGAGGATCCCTACCATCCTCTGGTGGTGGTCTCGGTGATCCTGATCATGGCGGTGACCTTGGGCGTGGGCCTGCCGGGCGGTATCGGACTGTGGTTGATTGCGCCTTTTTATACCCCATTGGCGGCGACCCCGATGCTGATTGTCGGCAGCGTGGCGGGGGCGCTGGGAGCGTACTATCTGTCATATCGCTTCAGCGACCGCTGGACGCCCACAGGGCGGGCCTATCGGGTGTTGAAGCAGTTGGAGAAGCGCAGCGATTTTTTAACGCAGTGCGCCTTACGTGTGCTGCCGGGGTTTCCTCACGCGGTTATTAATTTTGCCGGTGGCCTGCTGCGCTTGCCGCTGATGACCTTTGTGATGGCGGCCCTCATCGGCCTGGGGATGAAATGGGCCGTCTACGCCAGCGCCATTTACGGAACGCTTGAGGCAGTGGAAAAGGAAAAAGCCATCGGCCCCAGTGTGGTCCTGCCACTAGTAGCGCTAACCTTGCTGCTTCTTGCGGGTGCCTGGGTCAGGCGAAAAGTAGCGCCCGCTGGCCAGTCATTATGAAAGGAGCGTGAGGTTCACCAGGGCACGCGATGCTATGAACGCAATGCGTTGCTCGACGATGGCGATCTCAAGACTTGGCTGGTTCTAGTCAACCCCGCTATTGCAAAGCAAACAAGGAGCCACCATGGATGACGCCGTATATTGGTACGCGCTGGCAGCGGTGCTGCTGTTCTTGAAAATGCTCGCGATTGCGGTGTACCAGGGTTATCACCGCATTGGCAAAATGACCTTCAAAACCCCAGAAGATGCCGCCTTCGTCGGCAAACAGCCCGCGCAGGAGGAGCTGCCGCAGGTGCAGCGCGCGGCCCGGGCCTGGTCGAACGACGTTGAAAATATCCCCATCTTTCTGGCGCTGGGCGTGGCTTACGTCTGGGTGGATGCGGCGCCCGGTCTGGCAGTCTGGCTGTTTATGGGCTTCACCGCCGCCCGCTATATGCACACTGCCTGCTATCTGGCCGCGCTGCAGCCCTGGCGAACGGTGGGGTACGCCATTGGCGTGGTGTGCATGCTCGCAATGAGCACCCTCATTCTGGCGGCGCTGGTTTAACGGAACGCATCACGCGCTGCCTGCAAGAGCGCCATTACATCCTCATCGCTGGTCTGGGTGAAGTCCCGGTAGTGCTCGCCGACGGCGATAAACGGCGCGGGGATTGTCAGGCATACGACGTCGTCCACGTCGCTCGCTGACCGATATACGCTTGGGCGAGCTGTTGTCCCGGCTGCTGGCGATTTTCTAAGCGTTCGTGCTCGTTCGGCATGCGAGGCTCCTGGCTGTCAGGTGGATACGCATCGGATCGTTGATCCACAAAACGCGGGAGTTGTCAGCGATTTACTATAGTAACTAGGTGGACGCTTGTTCAACGCCATGCGGTGAGTTGGGTTGCCAACGGCGGTTTCCGTCGCACGAGGAGGCACTATGTTGCTGAAAGGGTCATGTCATTGTCAGTCGGTCACGTTCAGCGTGAGATCACCCCATCCTTACCCCTTTAACCGCTGTTACTGCTCGATCTGCCGCAAAACGGCAGGCGGCGGTGGCTATGCGATCAACCTGAGTGGAGAAAGCAAAACGCTTAACGTGAAGGGCGATGAGCATGTGTCGGTCTACCGTGCGGTTATCGACGGCGAAACAAGCACCGCTGAGCGGCATTTCTGCAAGCATTGCGCATCGTGTCTCTGGGTTTACGACCCTGACTGGCCCGAGTTGGTGCATCCCTTTGCCTCGGCGATCGATAGCGATCTGCCGACGCCGCCCCGGCGCACGCACATGATGCTGGGCAGCCGAGCGCCATGGGTAGAGGTCAACGCCCAGGGCAAGGACAAGTGCTTTGAGGCTTACCCCGATGAAAGCCTTGCCGAATGGCATCAGCGCCTTGGGCTGGAGCGCTAGCAGTCACCAGTTGAGACGTCCGCAGCGGCGCCTTGGAGACTCAACGGCGCTGCTGTTTGTACAACCACCACACATCAACCCCGAACGAATAGCTGAGCGTGATTAGCGCGCTTAAGGCGAGCAGGCTGGCGGTCAGGTGACTGGTCAGCGGCGTCAGCGCCAATAGCAGCGCGACCACCTGCCAGACGCACACCGCCTTGCGGCGAAGGCTTTCAAACAGCGGCGCCGATAGCCATGCAAAGCCCCAGCTGGCGGCAATGAACAGGTAGCGCATCCCGCCGATCAACAGTACCCACCCACCCAGCGACTCACTGAGCATCAACCCTGTGCTGAGCAGCAGAATCAGCAGAGCGTCCAGCTCCATGTCAAAGCGCGCACCGAGCCGCGAGTAGCTGCGGGTGAGTCTGGCCACCCAGCCGTCAATGCCGTCCAGCATCAAAGAAGCGACGGCGACCATCAGCCAGGTCCAAATGGCCACGCTGAACGCCTCGTTGGCGAGCGCGCCCGCCACCAGCGCCACCAGTACCGCGCGGGCAAGCGTGACCCGGTTCGCCCAGCCCAGCGCACCATACGGCCAGTAAGTCATCACTAACGCGCAGGTGGTAGCGTAGCAGAGGATCGCGAGACCCCAGTTAAGCGAGCCGGCTAACAGCGCGGGCAGCAGCCCACCCAACAGGCCTAGCGCCACGCCGCCTAGCGCCAACTCAGCCGCGGTCAGCCCGCGCCTGCCGAGAGGGGAGAAAGGCGTTTCACTAGTGGATTGCATGGCGGCTCCTGCCAATAACGCATCGCATCAATAAAATAATTCGATGCAAATATTTTTATATGTACCATTCTTGTAGAAGAAGGTAGGGTTGTCTAGTAGCTTCTCTTCGAATAACCGTCCCTTTAACGCTACGCTTAAAAGGTCATGCCAGTGAATACAATTCGATGCCAGCCCGGTGGTAAGGTTCGACCGGACGCCGTATTGATAAAGCGGCAGACCTCAGGAGAGGGGCAGGTGGCACAAGGAAGGAGTGCTGATGAGTGGTGTTGAGCAGGCCACCGCGTTCTGGGTATCGCGTCCGGGTCACGGTGAGCTTAAGCAGGAAGCATTGGCCGAGCCTGATGATGGCCAAGTGCTTGTACGTACGCTTTACAGCGGGATAAGCCGCGGCACCGAGTCGCTGGTCTTCAACGCCCGCGTGCCCCAAAGCGAATTCGCCCGTATGCGGGCGCCGTTCCAGGCGGGGGATTTCCCTACGCCGGTCAAATACGGTTATGCCAACGTCGGCGAAGTAATGCAGGGGCCAAGCCACCTGCATAACCGTCGCGTGTTCTGTCTGTATCCCCATCAAGATTACTACGTGGTGCCGGCGACCGCCGTGGTGCCGATCCCCGACGGCGTTCCGGCGGCGCGGGCGGTGCTGGCCGCCAATATGGAAACCGCGATTAACGGCGTCTGGGATGCTGAACCGTTACTCGGTGAGTGCATCAGCGTGATTGGCGCCGGCGTGGTGGGCGCGCTGGTGGCTTATCTGTGCAGCCGAATCCCCGGCGTCCAGGTGCAACTGGTGGACATCAACCCTGACCGTGAAGCGCTGGCCAACCAGCTGGGCGTGGCGTTTTGCTCGCCCGCTCAGGCAAACGACGATCAGGACTGTGTGATTCACGCCAGCGGCCACCCGGAGGGCCTGCGTCAGGCGCTTAGCCTTGCGGGTAACGAGGGCCGCATTATCGAAATGAGCTGGTTTGGCGAGGGCGACGTGTCGCTGCCGCTGGGAGGTGCGTTTCATTCCCAGCGGCTGACCCTGCGGGCCAGCCAGGTTGGCCAGCTGCCCCCAAGGTTACGCCCGCGCTGGGACTACGCGCGGCGGCTCGGCGTGGCCCTGAGCCTGCTGGCCGATGAGCGTCTGGACGCGCTGATCAGCGGCGAAAGCGACTTTACAAGCCTGCCCGAACTGGCTCCGCGGCTGTTTTCACCGGGCAGCACCGCGCTGTGTCATCGGCTGCGCTATCCCGCTTTATCCCATTAATGACAGGAGTGTCTATGTACCGTTTATGTGTTCGTGACCACTTTATGATTGCCCACAGCTTCAAGGGCGAGGTGTTCGGCCCGGCCCAGCGCACTCACGGCGCCACCTACGTGGTGGACGTGATCTTTCAGCGCCCGGAGCTGGACAGCGATGGCCTGGTCATCGATATCGGCCTGGCTGGCGATACCCTCAAGGCCGTGCTGGCGGGCTACAACTACCAGAACCTGGACGAAGTTAGCGAACTGCAGGGCAAGAACACCACCACCGAGTTCATGGCCAAGGTGATCTTCGACCAGTTGGCCGCGGCTATCAACGCCGGTGAGATGGGCACGACGGCCCGTGGACTGACCCATCTGGAGGTCAAACTGCACGAGTCGCACGTGGCCTGGGCAAGCTTTGAAGGGGCGCTATGAACCAGCGTTTCAGCTTGATTGTTGCCGGGGACCCCGCTCAGCGCACCGGCGGCTATCTTTACGACGCCCAGATTGTGACGGCGCTGCGCGCGCAGGGGTGGGAAATAGAAGTAATCGGCCTGGATGGCGCCTTCCCGGATGCCGACACCACCGCGCGCCAGGCGCTGGAAAACGCGCTGGCCGCGCAGCCTGAAGGGGCGGCGGTGGTTATCGATGGTCTGGCCATGGGCGCCTTGCCCGATGTGGTGGCACGGCATGGCGAGCGGTTGGCTATCACGGCGTTGCTGCATCATCCGCTGGGCGACGAACTAGGTCTGAGTGCGGCGGACCAGCAGCGGCTTCACCGCAGCGAGCTGAACGCCCTGGCGGCGGTACCGCGCATCATTGTCACTAGCCGGTTTACCGCCCGCCGCCTGTCAGCGCTGGCGGACGACTATGCCATCCCGCTGGGTGGGCAGATCAGCGTCATCGAACCCGGCGTTGCCCAGGCGCCGGTGAGCCCGGCGCCCCAGCCGGGGGAGCCGCTGCGGTTGTTATGTGTTGCCACCCTGACGCCGCGCAAGGGCCAGGACGTGCTGGTGGAGGCGCTGGCCGGTCTCGACGCTGGTGGCTGGCGCTGTGACTGCTATGGCGGCGCGCGGGATCCGGCCTTTACGTTACGCGTGCAGTATCTGATCGAATATCACGACCTTGAAGATAGCGTCACCCTGCATGGCGAGTGCGACAGCGACACCCTCGAAGCCGCCTATCAGCACGCGCATGCCCTGGTATTGCCTTCCTGGTACGAAGGTTACGGCATGGTGGTCACCGAAGCGCTGGCCCATGGCCTGCCGGTCATTACCACCACCGGCGGGGCGCTGCGCGATACCTTGCCCAAGGGCGCTGGGCTTAGCGTGGAGCCCGGCGATATGGCCGAGCTCCAGGCGGCTCTGGCGCGCTTCTGCGGCGATGCGGAGCTGCGCGCCTCGCTGCGCGACGGGGCTCTCAAAGTCCGGCAAACCCTCAACGACTGGCAAGCCGCCGGCGACGCCTTTGCGCGCGCACTGACCTATAGCCCCTCGACGCTAGCGGCGGGCAGCCAATTTGCTTCCTCGTGGCTTTCGCTGCGTGAGGCAGTGGACCGCGCCTCGCGTTCCCAGCAGTTGGCGACGCTGGCCGGCGAGTGGCTGTCGGCCCGTGCCGACGCCTATCGGCTGGTGGATCTGGGCTGCGGACGTGGCAGTAACGTCAACTTTCTGGCGCCACGCTTACCCGGCCCGCAGGCCTGGACGCTGGTCGACCACGATGCGGCACTGCTCAAAGAAGCGCGTGCCCGGGTGATGACCCTACGCGATACCCGCAGCCAGACCATCGTGGCCGATACCCTGACCGCGTCGCTTGAGCGCTTTGAACTGCCCGCCCTGGCCAGCGCGCACCTGATTACGGCCTCGGCGCTGCTCGATTTGGTGTCCAGGTCCTGGATCGACGCGCTGGTCGCGCACTGCGCGGCGCATCGTCAGGGGCTTTTGATGGCGCTCAGCGTTACCGGCGAATGGCGGTTTATTGATCGTCAGCATCAGCCGGTGGAAGACCCTGAAGACGTCTGGGTGCTGGAACTGTTTCGTGCCCATCAGCAGCGCGATAAAGGTCTGGGTGATGCCCTGGGCGGTCGGGCGCACGATGCGCTGGCGGCGGCATTCGGCGCGGTTGATTACCGCGTAGAAGAAGCCGAGACCCCCTGGCAGCTGGCCGCTGGCGAACCCGATCATCAGCCTTTGATGGCCTCGTTGATCGACGGCTGGGCGGCGGCGGCTCGCGAACATACCCCGGACGCCGCCGCGCGGATCGACGACTGGCAGTTTCAGCGTCGCCAGGCCGTCGCCGCTGGCGAGCTGGGCATCTGGGTGGGACATCGTGACCTGCTGGCACTCCCGCGGGAAGCAGGGTAGCGCCATGGCGATGGCTTCGTGGTGGCGCGCCCACTGGTTTCGTCGCGTGGCGATCAGCAGCGGACTGCTGGGTGCCGTGGCGTTATGGGTCGACCCTCAGGCGATCATGGCCCAGGTACAGCAGTTATCGCCGGGCTGGCTGCTGGCGGCGCTGCTGGTCAGCGTGTGTCAGGTCATGCTGAGCGCCTGGCGCTGGCAGCTTACCGCCCGGCTGATCCAGGTGCCGATGCGTTTCAGCTATGCGCTGCGCGAGTATTACCTAGCTTTGCTGGTCAATCAGCTATTGCCGGGTGGCGTGCTGGGTGACGCCGGGCGGGCCCACCGTCATGCCCGCCAGTCGTCGTCGACCGGGCGTGCGTGGCGCGCGGTCATCATCGAACGCGTCTCGGGGCAGATGGCGCTGGCGTTGCTGACCCTGGTGGCGCTGATGCTTTCGCCGTTGTGGCAGGCGGTGCTGGGCTGGGCGGCATGGCTATCTATTGGCGGGGCGGTCGCGTCGGCGGCAGGTGCGATGGCGGTGGCATTGACGCTTGCGCGCCGCCGGGGCCCGTTGAAGCTGCCCGACTGGTACCTGGCCGTCCGTCAGGATATCAAGCGTGGGCTGTTGACCTCTGGAGTGTGGCCCATTCAGTTGCTGTCGTCGCTTGCGATCGTGGCGAGTTACGGCGTGGTGATGGTCTGCGCGGCGCGGGCGATCGGTGTGGAACTGCCGGTACTCAGCCTGCTGGCGCTTGCTCCGGTGGTGCTGCTTGCCATGCTGGTGCCGTTTTCGGTGGCCGGCTGGGGCGTGCGTGAAGGCGCCGCCGCCGGTATCTGGATGTGGGTGGGTCTGCCCGCCGCCCAGGGGGTCGCCGTGTCACTGGCCTATGGCGTGGTGGTGCTGCTGGCCAGCCTGCCGGGGCTGTGGGTCGCCATCACGCGGCGTCATTCGCCGCTACCCCCGGAAAGTGGCCGGGCGCAACACAACATCGAACAGCGTGTCGTCACCGCAGCGGAAAGTACGCAGGGCCGGGCGCAGCGCACTGTCCAGCGTCTCGATCGGGGTCATCTGCAGGCCGGGGCGACCGGAGCCAATGAGCAGCGGGGCAACCAGCAGGTGCAGGCGGTCCACCACGCCCGCTTCGATAAACTGGGAGACGGTAATACCGCCGCCTTCCACCAGAATACGCGGCAGTTGGCGCGCCTTGAGCAGGGCGATCACGTCGCCCGGCACAAACCGGCCCTGGTGATCCAGCGGCAGCACGCAGCGCTCCACCGACCCCGCTGGGGTGGCCGGGGCAGTATCCGGCCCTACCACATGCAGCGTGGGCGCGGCGGCGTCTTGAAACAGCTTGCGGTCCATGGGTACCCGGCCGCGAGGGTCGAGCACCACCCGCGTCGGGTGGCGACCGCTAACGTGGCGCACGGTCAATTGCGGGTCATCGGCATCGGCCGTCCCCGCGCCAACCACCACCGCGTCGGCCAGCGCCCGCAGCCGGTGCAGGTGCACCAGGCTTTCCCGGCCGTTGATGTAATGGGAATGGCCGCTTTGCGTCGCAATCCGGCCGTCAAGGCTCTGCCCCAGCTGAGCGACCACCCAGCCAGGCGTGGTCGCCAGGGGCGCGAGGCAACGCACAGGTTCGCCTGTGTCCTCAGCCATCCAGTTTCCGTCAGGGGCGTGGCCTGCCAGCAGGTTCCGCCAGACATCGTCTTGAATGATATTCGTATGTTCCTTGGAGTCGGGCATGACGCCTCCGCGCTGAATCAATCGCTGCATCATGCGGTGCACGGTGCCCCAGCGCAAGCGTCCCTCGCCCGTTACGCCAGTCAGCCAGGAGGCTTCTATGTATCACATTGAACGCGCCATTTTTGATATTAGACGGGGGCTTCCCGTGGTGATTAAGGCGGGAGCCCAGCAGCTGTTGGTGCAAGCGCTGGAAGGTGGCGATTCAGTCAGCCACCTGACCGCGTTATCAGGATCGCGGCCGTCGCTGGTGCTAACCCGCCACCGCTTGGAAGCAATGGGCGTGTCGATCACTGCCGATGCCGCTTGCCTGCCGCTTGCCGCCCACATGGACGAGCGGGCGCTGCACGCGCTGGCCGTGGCCGAACAGGGGCCAGATGGTGCACCGGCGATGCTCAGCGGCTTGCAGCCAGCGGGCATGGGTGAGCGAGGTGCGGTTGCGCTGATGCGCCGGGCGTTGCTGATCCCTGCCGCGTTGATCGCCGAGGTCAGCGATAGCGCCGCTGAAGCGGTTGCCCAGCGGCTGGCGAAAGGCGAGCTGCTCGCGGTTGACGCCGTGGAAGCCGAAGCCTGCCTGGCCGGTGCGCCGGGGATGCTCAAGCGCGTCAGCGAGGCGCACATCCCGCTGGAAGACGCCGCCGACAGCCGCTTCGTGCTGTTCCGCGAACCGGACGGCCTGCGCGAACACGTCGCCGTGGTCATCGGTCGTCCCGAGGCACACACCGAGGCCGTTCCGCTGCGCATGCACTCGGCGTGTTTGACCGGTGATCTGTTTGGCAGCCTGCGCTGCGACTGCGGCGAACAGCTGCGCAATGCCGTCGCCGATATCGAAGCCATGGGCGGCGGCGTGCTGCTTTATCTTGCCCAGGAGGGGCGGGGCATCGGCCTGGCCAACAAGCTACGCGCCTACACCCTGCAGGATGGCGGCCTGGACACGGTGGACGCCGATCAGGTGCTGGGCTTTGGTGACGACGAGCGCGATTATGCAGTGGCGGTGGACATGCTCAATGCGCTGGATATCTCGCGGGTGCAGCTGCTGACCAATAACCCGTTGAAGATGCAGGCGCTACGCGAAGGCGGCATCGAGGTCGTGGCTCGTCAGGCGCTTTACGGGCGCTTGAACGACCACAATCATCGCTACCTCAACGCCAAGGCCACGCGGGCTGGGCACTTTCTTGAGGATGTGTTGAGCAGCCAGCGCTAGGCTATGCCTGAAAACTGGCTGCGCTCGACCATACGGCGTTAAAAATCGGCTCAAAGTACTCATTTACACCACGTAAACTCCGTCTTTTCGCCGATTTTTGCCTTGTCTGGCCTTCGCTCGCCGACTTTTCAGACAAAGCCTAGGGAGCGTTAAGGGCGGGCAGCCGGGCGGTTTCGGCCACGACCCGGGCGAGCTGCCCGGCATAGTGGGCCACCAGGCGGGCGCCTAGCTCCGCCGTAGCCGGGCGCGCGTCGCCGGCTACGCCCTGCGCGCTTAAATCTTCCGCCAGCCAGGCGAACGCGGCGGCGCCTTCCGGCCCTACCAGGGCATCGCCATGGGGCGCGATCGTCGAAGGTGCCTGGTAATGGTCCAGTTGAACGAGTTCAGGGGCGAGATAGAGCATCATGGCGGTTTCCAGCGCACCGCCGTGCAGCCCCTTGCGCAATTCGTCGGCGTCCATTGCGCCCTCCAGCGGCGGCAGGCGGGTATAGGTGGTTTTGACCACGCGCATGCCATGACGGCGGCGCAGCGTCAGCGCGGCCAGGTCCATTACCGCCTTGTTACCGCCGTGGCTGTTGATTAACACCCAGCGACGAATCCCCGCCCGGGCCAGGCTATCGCCGTAGGCTTCCAGGGTGGCGATGGCCACCGGCGCGGGCAGGCTGAGCGTGCCGGGGAAGCTTGCGTGCTCGTCGCTGGCGCCCACGGCCATCGGCGGCAGGCAGATCACCTCGAAGCTCGGGTCCAGCGCGGACAGCATGGCCGTCTGCAGTCCTTCGCCAATGGTCAGGTCGGTGGCCACCGGCAGGTGGCTGCCGTGCTGTTCAATCGCACCGAGCACCAACACGGCTACCGGGTCGCGCTTGGCGACCTCGTTGATTTGCGGGGCGTTCAGCATGTGCCAATGATGAATCATGAAGGGACGTACCTTTAAGGGTTAACGCGGCGTCGAGACAAGCGGGTGGTCGGAACGGCAGGCGTAAAGGTCGCCGGACGGCAGCCCATCGGCGCCCTCGCTCAGCCATTGGGTTATCGCCTGAGGTGACTGCCAATCGCGCCAGCGCAACTGGCGCTGTTCGCCGGCCACGGCATTGTAGCGATAATCGCCCAGGCGACTAAGCTGGCGGATGCAGTTATGGCTGACTTCCAGCGCGCCCGACACGAACTCCACCGACAGCGCCGGTACGGGGCAGCTTAGCCCAGCAAGCACCTCGGCTTCAAAACCTTCAACGTCGATCTTGATGAAGCTGGGCTCGCCATAGTCGCTGATCAACTGATCCAGCGTAGTGACGGGCACGCTCAGGCGCTGCTCCCAGCGTACCTCGCGAAATCCGGCGTTGTGTTGACCGATCTGCTCGCGCCATTCGCTTGCTAGGGTGGATAGGGTGGGATTGCCGGTGCTGATGGCAATCTCGGCGACGCCGGCCTGTGGCCCGGCGGCCAGTTGCAGCAGCGTTATGTCGGGGGTCGTCACCATGCGTTTGAACCACTTGGCAAGCACCGGCTGGGGCTCGAGGGCGACTACCCGGGCGCCAAGCGCGTGAAAGGCGGCGCTGCGGTCGCCAAGATGGGCGCCGATATCAAATGCTGGCTTGCCGCGCACGATAAACGGCTGGTAAAGCTGCATTAGCCCCCGCTGGCGGCCAGGCCGCCAGTAAATGAACAGCGAGCGGGCAAGCCCGCCCGCATGGCGCAGCCGTTGTGGATACCAGTGCTGCATTAAAAGGGTTCCTTGAGGTTGGCCGCAGGCGAGACAATCGTCAGTCGGTCAAAGTGCTTGAATGACTGGCATGGCATCTCGCCAGCACGTTCGGCGGGCAGCTTGGCAAGCGGGAAAGGCTGTCCCGAGTCGGGGTTAATCGGGTAGGGAGCACTATGGGCCACCAGGTACTCAAAGTCATCCAGCAGCGGCGGCTTCAGGGCGCGGCTGGGCGTGTTGAGAAGCCCCAGGCGATGGCATACTACGCCGCCCCAGGTGCCGCTGCTTGAGTACTTGACCAGCGGGGCGGCGCCCACCAGACCCAGCCACGCCGGCGTTAGCCAGCCAACCGCCGTCGGCGAAAACGCCATCATGACACCCGCCCAGAGCAGCCCGCTAAGCGTCATCCAGCCGGTATGCTGCCAGGTTTCACGCCAGCTCAGCGAACGCTCACCGCGGGGCTGGGTCTGCCATTCGATGGAGCGGCCCAGCAAAACGTTGATGATGAACAGGCTGTGCCAGGCCATCATCAGCGGGGCGATCAGGGCGGCAAACAGCATTTCAAGTACCGTGCTTATCACCAGGCGTATTCGCCCGCCAAAGGCATGGGGCGTCTGGGAAAACGCCAGCAGCAGGCCGAGCAGTTTGGGCGCCAGCAGCATGCCCAAGGTGATCGACAATAATCCGAGCGAAAGCGGCTGGGGCAGGGTCTTGTGGGTGACATCACCGAGCACGTGGTAGGTCACCAGCACGCTGGTACAGAGCAGCAGTCCAAGCCACACCAGCGACGATAAATAGGCAAAGGCCCCGTAGAAGAAATGCATGCGGCTGAGTGGGTGCAGGCCGGCGCCGCCCATTAGGCGCAGATGCTGAAGATTGCCCTGCAGCCAGCGTCGGTCGCGTTTGGCAAAGTCGAGCAGGTTGCTCGGCATGGCTTCAAAGCTATTGTGCGAGGCGCTGATATAAGGGTCGTGGCGAGAGACCGCGGTGGTGACCGTGGTGTCCAGCAATACCTGCCAGCCGCCGCGCTTGAGCAGCGCCGCTTCGACAAAATCGTGGCTGAGCAGCTCGCCGCCCAGCGGCGGTTTGCCGGGCAGCGTTGGCAAACCCGCGTGATCCATGAAGGCGCGGGTGCGAATAATGGCGTTATGCCCCCAATAGTTGGCCGCATCGCCCTGCCAGAAGCTCTGTCCGGCGGCCAGCATTGGGCTATACAGCGCGGAGGCAAACTGGGTAAAACGGCCGAACAGGGTTTTCTGGCCGACCGGAATGGGCACGGTCTGGATCAGCCCAATGCTCGGCTGGCGCTGCATGCGCTGAACCATGCGCAGCAATGTTGCGCCGCTCATCAGGCTGTCGGCATCCAGTACGACCATGAAGTCATAGTGGCGGCCCCAGCGACGGCAGAATTCGGCGATGTTGCCCGCCTTGCGCCCGTTGTTGTTGGGCCGCCGCCGATAGTGGATTGCCAGTCGGTCGGCAAAGCGATGCTGCAGGGCCGCTACGTGGGCCTCTTCGATCTCGGCCTGTTCAGCGTCCTGGGTATCGCTGAGAATAAAAACGTCAAAATGCTCGCTCAGTGGATTTGCCGCTTCCTTACCGTCGCGGTCGTCAAGGGCGTGGTCCAGCAGCGAACGGCAGGTGGCTTCGAGCCCGGCGAAGGTCGGGATGGGCGGTTCGGCATAAATCGGCATGACCAGCGCCGTGCGGCTGACCAGCAGGCGGGCATTGGGTATTTCGCGGTTGACTCGCCGCAGGCTCAAGGGGTCAAGGTTCAGTGCGCAAATCGCAAAGCCACACAGGGCGCCCCAGAACGCCAGCGCGATCCAGGTAAAGGTCAGCGCAAACAGCACCAGCATGGCTATCTGCCAACCCATGTCCAGGCTCAAGGTGACGCGATACATGGCCAGACAGCCCGCAACGCTCGAGGCCAGCACCACGATGGCTAGCACCGCGCGGCGCGTTTTCAGCCAGGGGATCGAGGGAATCAAGGGGCTTGGGTCAGTCATCGGGATACCAGACGTAGTTCCAGGTCTCGCTGACGGGCTCACCCTCAAGGGTCAGCCGTAAACGAATGTCGTGGGGTTGGTCGCTTGTCGGCAGCCGAAAACTGGCGCGCCAGCCGCCATTGGGCAGCGCCGTGACCTGAGGCAGCGTTACCTCGCCCTGCTGGGCGCTGATCGCCAGCTCGACGGGCTGATCGTCGGCGATATCTTCAAGTTCGCCACCCTGGAAATCGACAATGAACTGGCGCGCGTCTTCGTCCGGCGCGTCTGCCTGACCAGGTACCGCCGCGCGGCCATGGCGCGTGCGCACCACCCGACCCAGGTCATGTTCTGGGGGCTGGTCATTGAGGGTGTGGGTCAGGTAGTGCAAGCGGCGCGACTGGCCGGCCTCGAGCGGTGCTTCGGCCACCCAGTAGGCGACGATATTGTCGTGGGTCTCGTCGGGGGCGGGAATTTCCACCAGCTCAACCTGACCCTTGCCCCAGCTTTCCAGGGGCTTGACCCATTGGCTGGGGCGACGGTGATACTGTGCTTCGGTGTCCAGGTAGCGATCGAAATCGCGATCGCGCTGCATCAGGCCGAACCCCTTGGGCGCGTCGTCCATGAACGCCGAGGTGCGCACTTCGTCGGGATTGCTGAGCGTCCGCCAGATCCACTCGTCGGCCCCGGTGTGGATCAGCAGGCCGTCGGAATCATGAACCTGGGGGCGAAAATCATCCGGACGTTCACGACTCGCCTCGCCGAAGGTGAACATGCTGGTCAGAGGCGCAACGCCCAGCTTGTCGATATCGTCGCGGGCAAACAGCTCGGCTTCGACCTCTACCTCGGTGTCGTGACCGGGCGTGATGACAAAGCGATAGGCCCCGCTTAGCGAGGGGCTGTCCATCAGCGCAAGCAATGTTATCTGCTCGGCGTCCGCGTCCGGTTTGTAAAGCCAGAACTCGTGGAAGGCCGGGAATTCCTCGCCCTGCGACGAGGCGGTATCGATGGCAAGTCCCCGGGTCGATAAACCGTAGACCTGTCCTTCGCCGACAAGCCGGAAATAGCTGGCGCCGAGAAACACCGCAAACTCGTCGGCGTAGTCGTCGTTATTGAGCGGATAATGCAGCCGAAAGCCCGCATGTCCGCTGCCGGACAGGTCTTCGTCGAGCAGGGCTCGAGCATCGTCATCGTAGGAGAAGTCGTCGCTTGAGAAGCGCAGCGGGGCCGCCTGATCCTCCTCGATGACGTTGAGGCGAACTGGCGTCTGGAACAGAAAGCCACTGTGAAATAGCTGCAGGTTGAAAGGGCTTTCGTCGCGCCAGTAGGCGTTTTCGGGGTCAAAGCGAATCTGGCGGTAGGTGTCGTAGTCGATGTCGCGCAGGACCTCGGGAAGCTCGCCGTCGGCGGGCTGGTAGGGCGACTCGGCAAGCGACTGGGCCTTGTCGATGACGGCTTGATAGTGATTGTGCTGGTCGGCCATCGCTGGCAGGGTAGCCAGCGAGCCAATAACGACGAGCAGAGCTCCTTTCGCGCTGTATTGCATAATGATGATGTCCTTTCAGTCAATTGCCCGTCAGCGGTCTATCCTCTACTACTTCGTGCAATTTTTAAACAATAGTTATACATTTAATCAGTAAAGTACATGTCGGGTGCGTTTACCAGCGTTGTTGCGAGCACGGCAACTCTGGGAGCCCGTTTATTTCAGTTGGCAACGGATGACAAGCCTGCAATGCGGCGATTATGGATAGGGGCGTTAGCGCTCAACCTGGGCCTGGTGGCACCGCTGTGGTGGCGCCACGGTGACATCCTGGCCCACCTGATTGCCTGGGAAGCCTGGCTGGTGATGCCTCTGATGCTGCTGTTGCCCCGAGGAAAAAGCCGCCTGGGGCTTGGCGTTGGTCTGGCAAGCTGGCTCATCCTGGCCACCATGATCAACCTTGGCGATGCGGCTACCCACACCGCCTTTGGCCGACCGCTAAATCTGTATCTCGATACCCCGTTACTGGGCTCCGTTTACGACTTGCTAGTAGGTAATGTAGGTCAAGCCTGGGCAATTTGCGCAATGCTAGCGGGTGCTCTGCTGCTTTTACTGCTGGCGCTGGGGGTGATCCGGCTGCTGCTGCCGGGCCCCGGTTACCCGCTTTCCGGAAAGGCGCGAGCGACGGCGTTTGCGATGCTGCTGGTGGCTTGCCTGGGCGCGCTACTGACGCTTGGCGGCAAGCCCATTACCGAGCGCGCGACGCTGCCGGCAGTGAACGCCAGCCGCGTTCAGTGGGACCAGTTGGTGACCACCCATCAGGCCAAGCAGGCCTTCACGCAAACTCTCGAGGCTTCCCCCATCGCCCAGCGCCCGCTCGACGGGTTGACCGGGCGCAGGGTGCTGATGACGTTTATCGAATCCTACGGCGTGACGGTGCTGGAAGATGAGCGTTACCGTCCGTCGGTGGCGCCGACGCTCGATGAGATCGAGCAGCGCCTGGCGGAGCGTGACCTGGGCGTCGTGTCGGGGCTGCTCAACTCGCCGATTCGCGGCGGCCAATCGTGGCTCGCCCATGCCACGGCGCTGAGTGGCTACACCATCGACAATCAGCTGTGGTATCAGTTGCTGTTGGACAGCGAGGCGACCACGCTGGTGGATGATTTTCGCGCCACGGGCCAGCGTACGCTGGTCGTGATGCCCGCCATCACCAAGCCCTGGCCGGAAGGCGCGGCCTACGGGTTTGACGAACTGGTCGTGGCGAAAGACATGCCCTACGCCGGGCCGTCGCTGAATTGGGTGACGATGCCGGATCAATACACCCTGGACTATACTCAGCGCCAGCTACTGGATGAATCGCCGGTATTTGCCCAGTTGGCGCTGATCTCGAGCCATGCGCCCTGGACGCCAATTCTGCCGGTGCTGGATGACTGGTCGATGGTCGGCGACGGCACGGTATTTGCGCCCTGGGAAGACGCTGGTGACCCGCCGGAAGTGCTCTGGCAGGATCGCGAGCGGATCCGTGACCACTACGCCTGGTCGGTGGACTATTCGATCAAGACGGTCGGGCGCTGGGCGGAACGTGTGGCCGATGACAATACGCTGTTGATCGTGCTCGGTGATCATCAGCCGGCGCCGTTGATCACCGGCGACGACGCCAGCGGCGCGGTGCCGGTGCACATCATCAGCGGCGACCCCGAGCTGCTGGCCCCTTTCCAGGCCAGAGGCTTTGTGGACGGCATGTGGCCCACGGCCGAGCGTGACGCGCCTGTGGCGGAACTGCGTCAGCTGCGGCGCTGGTTACACGCCGATTTTGCCTCGGACAACCCCTCTTCAAGGACGGACCCATGATCCAGCCGGTAATTCTAAGTGGCGGCAGCGGCACCCGCCTGTGGCCGCTCTCGCGGGAACAGATGCCCAAGCAGTTCCTGCGCTTGACCTCTACTGACAGCCTGCTTCAGCAGACGCTTGCGCGGCTGGCCGGTGTCGAGGCGGCGGCCCCCATGGTCATCGGCCACCATCGCCATCGTTTTCTGATGGCCGAACAGCTGCGCGAAAGGGATCAGGCGGCGCGTATCATCCTCGAACCGGAAGGGCGTAATACCGCCCCGGCCATTGCCTGTGCAGCACTGCTGGCCGGACAGTCCGGCGATGACCCGCTGTTACTGGTGTTGCCTGCCGACCATGTGATCGGCGACGTAGCCGCGTTTCAGCGTAGCGTCGAGAAGGCGGTCCCGCTGGCCGAGCAGGGCTATCTGGTGACCTTTGGGGTGGTGCCGACGCATGCGGAAACCGGCTATGGCTATGTTGCCTGCGGTGAGCCACTGGGGGGTGGCCATCATCTGGCGGCGTTCATCGAAAAACCCGATGCCGAGCGCGCCGCCGAGCTGGTGGGAAGCGGCGATACCCTTTGGAACAGCGGCATTTTTCTGCTGCGCGCGTCGACGTACCTCGCCGAGCTTAAGCGCCTGCAACCCGCCATGTACCAGGCCTGCGAGCAGGCGGTCGGCGATGCGCACCGCGACCTGGATTTTCTGCGCCTGGGCGAAGAGGCCTTTCGCCAGTGCCGGTCGGACTCGATCGACTATGCCGTGATGGAGCACTGCCACCACGCCGCCGTGGTGCCATTGGCTGCACAGTGGAGCGACATCGGCAGCTTCGACGCGCTGCGCGCCGCGGCCACCCCGGACGCCGACGGCAATGTCCGCCACGGCGATGTGTGGCTGACCGATACGCGTAATTCGCTGGTGATGGCCGAGAGCCGATTGGTCACCACCCTGGGAATCAACGATCTGGTGGTGGTGGAAACCGCCGACAGCCTGTTGGTAGCGCATCGCGACCATGCTCAGCAGGTTAAGCATCTGGTGGCGGCGCTCAGTCAGGCGGGGCGCCCTGAAGTAGACCAGGCGCCACGGGTGCACCGCCCCTGGGGCAGCTTTCAGGCGATGGACGGGGGCGAGCGTTACCAGGTCAAGCACATCACGGTTAAGCCTGGCGGGCGACTTTCACTGCAGCGCCATCACCATCGCGCCGAACACTGGGTGGTCGTCAGCGGCACCGCCCGGGTCACGGTGGAAGAGCGCTGTTACCTGGTGAGCGAGAACCAGTCGACCTACATTCCCATCGGCGCGCTGCACCGGCTGGAAAACCCCGGGAAGATTCCCCTCGAGCTGATCGAGGTCCAGTCGGGAACCTATCTGGGCGAAGACGATATCGAACGCTTTGACGACGCCTACGCGCGGGACAGCGATGAGTAACGCTGAGCCGGGCTAGTAAAGACGGTAGTCGCGGTAGTTAGGCAGCTTTTGCTGTTCTTCGGGGGTCTTGCCGTAGCGCTTGTATTCCCACTGATACTGCGCCGGGTCGAGGGCGATGGCGGCTTCCACGCTGACGTTGACGCCGGTGGCCGACTGGACGTCATCCTCGTGGTAGACCCGCGCGTCGGCATCGAGAAAGTGAATCTCGAATCCCTTGCCGGGGATCCGTAGGGCGACCCCGGTGACGACGCGCGCCTGGGTGCGGGCCACCAGCTTCGGCAATAGCGTGGCGGTATAGGCGTTACGCCCAAAAAACGGCGCAAACACGCCGCTTCCCCAACTTGGTTCCTGGTCGGGCAGTATGCCGATGGCTTCGCTGCGTTTGAGCGCCTTGAGCAGCGCGGCGACCCCGCGAGGATTGGTGGGCACCAGGGTGGCGCCCATGCGCTCGCGGCCATGGCGGATAATGGGGTCCAGCGCCGCCAGTTTGGGCGGCTCATACATGGCGGTGAACGGGAAATGGCTCGACAGCCAAAAGTTCAGCACTTCCCAGTTGCCAAAGTGGGGGGCCAGTACGATCACGCCGCGCCCTTCGGCCCGGGCGTTATCCAGTTTCTCGCGGCCGTGCACCTCCAGGATGCCGCTGGCCACGCGCTCGGGTTCGCCCATCCACGCATGGCCCAGTTCCAGCATGGTGGCGGCGGAGTGGCGCAGGCTTTGGCGGGCCTGCGCCTTGCGCTCCTCGGCGGTGAGCGTGGGGTAGGCGACACGCAGGTTGGCGTTGGTGACGTGGCGCTCGCGACCGCTCAGTCGATAGACCTGCGGTCCCAGCCAGTTGGCGCAGCGCCATAGCCGACGCAGCGGCCAGTCGGCAAGCGACCGCCACAGCCGGGTAATGGCCGAGGCCTGGGGGAAGCGTTGCTTGATGCGCTTTAAAAGTGACCGGCGTTTCGGCATAGACTAGACCAGCCACGTATTGATGTTGGAAGGCGCGCGCTTTTCCTGCAGGCCTTTGACCCCTTTCACGCAGCGGATGATGAACCACACCGCCAGTGCCAGCAGCAATGGAAAGCCCACCAGAACCAGCATCAGCATAAAAGCGATGCTGGCGTAGAGCAGGCCGATCCAGAAGGTGCGTATCTGGTAGCGATAGTGTTCATCGAGCCAGGTAGGCCCTTTGCCACGGAATACATAGGCCATCACCACGCCGACCACCGCGGTAAAACCCACCACGAAGCTCGCCAGGTAGAGGGCGTAAATGACCAGCGCCATGGTGGTGTCGGGTGACGCTTGGGGGTTGGACGCGTCGGCGTCCTGATGCTCGTCCGAGATAATCTCACCTTCAACGGGGCGGTCGTTGGGGTTGTCAGGCATAACTGATCCTTTCACAAAGTCTTGATCGCTGGGGCGACAGCGACGCATTAACCGGCGCCATGATAGCGCGCCAGGCCAAGCGGTGCATCAATCCGCCGTTTGGCGGGCCGGGCGGCAAACCTCGAGCAGATTACCGTCCGGGTCGCGCAGGTATAGCGATTCGATGGGGCCATTGGCGCCCTGACGGGCCACCGGGCCAAGCTCGGTCTCGATGGCCAGTGCGTCAAGATGCTTGATGAAGTCATCCAGCGGTAGCTGACAGCGCAGGCAGAGGTCTAAACTGCCGGGAGTTGGTGTTGCGGAAATCGGCGCGATATCGGTATCGGTCTGGTGCAGACGCAGCGCCATGTCGCCCAGCAGTAAATCGACTCGCTGGGCGTCGCGGTAACGTACTTCAAGCCCCAGAACACGTGAGTAAAAATCCACCGCGCGACCCATGTCGGTCACGGTCACAACAAGATGGTCCAGACCTGAGAGCATGCCACTTTCCTTAAGACAAAACAGTGAGCCAAATGATACGCCGCCGCCGCGGTGTCCGCTATGCGATGCGGGCAATGTCACGCAATATCATCGTGATCGTCGTCGCGACTATTACCAGTGTGCCACGTGCGCACTGGTCTTTGTGCCCCGCGGGCAGCATCTTGGCGCTGCCGCCGAAAAGGCGGAGTATGATAAGCACCAGAACTCGCCGCATGATACGGGATACCGGCGTTTTCTGGGGCGTTTATTGACGCCGTTGACGGCCAGGCTCACGCCATGTTCACGCGGGCTTGATTTCGGCGCCGGCCCCGGCCCGACGCTTTCGGTCATGTTCGAAGAGCAGGGCTACCCGATGGCGATCTACGACCCTTTCTATGCCCCCGACCCGGCGGTGTTGACCCGGCACTACGACTTTATCACTGCCACCGAGGTCGTCGAGCATCTGGCAACGCCGGGGGCGGTGTTGGCCCAGTTGGCGGCGCAGCTCGTCCCGGGCGGCTACCTCGGGTTGATGACCAAGCGGGTCACCTCGGCCGAGGCCTTTGCGGGCTGGCACTATATTGCCGACCCCACTCACGTGAGTTTTTTCAGCGAGGCGACGTTTCGCTGGTGGGCGGCCGAGCACCATTTTACAGTGGAATTTCCTGGCGCCGACGTGGTTATTTTGCAAAAACCGCTGTCACCGGCGACTGGCTCGTGAAAAAGCATTGACTTTGCTCCCTTTGGGGCAATAATTGCGCGCCGCTATTTCGGCCTGACTGGTTCTGTATGACAGAGTGAGCCAGGTGAGAGAACGGTGCTATTTAGCCACTTTTGGCAACGTTATTTATTCCTGTCGGTAAGGTGAGGTTTGCATGTCGCGGCAACTGCTAGCCATGGCGCTCGCGCCCCTGTTAGGGCTGTTCATTCTGGGGATCGGCAACGGTTTTCTGGCCACGCTGATTTCCGTACGCCTGGACGCCGCGGGGGAGTCGGCCACGGTCATCGGGATTGTCTCGTCGGCCTACTTTATCGGCCTGGCGCTGGGCGCCATGGTCAATGACCGCCTGTTGCTGCGCATCGGCCACATTCGCGCCTACGGCAGCTTTGCGTCCCTGGTGGCCGTCACCGTATTGCTGCAGGGCCTGTTCTTCGACCCCTGGGCATGGTTTGCGCTGCGCTTGATCGGCGGCTGGGCCACCGTGGGCGTTTATCTGGTCATTGAAAGCTGGCTGCTTACCTCCGGCGACCAGAAAGTCCGCGGCCGTCTGCTGGCGCTTTACATGATCTCGCTGTATGCCGCCGGGGTGCTGGGTCAGTTACTGCTGGGCGTGACCGACGCCATGGGCACCACGGCGCCCTTCATGGTGATTGGCCTGCTGGCGTCGCTCTCGGTGCTGCCTATGGCGATGATTCCCCGCGTTTCTCCGATCATGGAGCACGCCGAACCGCTGCATCCGCTGCGCCTGATCACCCTGACCCCCACCGGCGTGATGGGCAGCCTGGGCTCGGGCATGGTGGTCGCCGCGGCGTATACCCTGTTGCCGCTTTATCTGCAGCGGATTGGCATGACGGTCAGCCAGGTGGGGCAAATGATGGCGGTGGTGATATTGGGCGCCATGCTGCTGCAGTATCCGATTGGCCGCTGGTCGGATCGCCATGACCGGCAGATCGTCTTGATCGCGATCAGCGGCTTCTGTGTGCTGATTTCGGCGGCCATGCTGTGGCTGCCGCTGTCCACGCCGCTGCTCGCAGCGCTGCTCTTCCTGTTGGGCGGCGGAGTTTTTGCGCTGTACCCGGTAGCAGTCAGCCACGCTGCCGACCGCGCCCCCGCCGGTGCGCTGGTTCGCATGAGTCAGGGCTTGCTGCTGATCAACTCGATCGGGGCGACGATCAGCCCGTTGTTGATTTCACCGGTAATGACGGCGATGGGTGATGCGGGTCTGTTCTGGGCGTTCGGCTCGCTGAGTCTTTTCTTTGTGGTGTTCTTCAGTTGGCGTCGACGTGTCCGCCCCGCGCCTGTCCCGGTGGCACCGTTTACCGCCACTACACCGATGAGTTCTGCGGGTGCCGAACTGGTGGTCACCGAAGAGCTGATGCAGGGTGCCCTGGAGCATGAGCACTTAGAGGATTTATCCGACGCGGTAGCCGATGTGGACGTGGTGGAACCTATGGTCGGCCCGCCCGCCGAAGATGAAAGCCATATTGTCTACTACGATGACGTGGAACAGGCCCGTCCGCGTCTTTAACGTTAGCGTGACGCTCAGACGTGAGACCTTGGGCTAATGGTGTAGGCAGACGAGTGTTACTAGTATCGAGGGCATGTTTCAAACAATTGTTTCATTTTCAGCCTGAGGTTCGCTATGAATGTTTACGCCGCGCCGGTACGCGATCTGCGCTTTGTGCTCGAAGAGATGCTGGCGCATCGCTCGTTAAGCCTACCGGGCTTTGAAGATGCCACCCCCGACCTGATCGAGGCGGTGCTTGAAGAAGCCGCCAAGCTGGCTGGTGATGTCTGGGGGCCGCTGAACAAGATCGGCGATCAGCAGGGCGCCAAGCGCCACGCGGATGGCAGCGTGACGACCCCGGAAGGCTTCGCGGCGGCCTATCAGGCGTATGTGGAAGGCGGCTGGAACGGCATCGGCGTGTCCGAGGCGCTGGGTGGCCAGAACCTGCCTGAAGTGGTGGCCAGTGCCGTTCAGGAAATGCTCCACGGCGCCAATATGGCGCTGGGGCTTTGTCCCATGCTGACCGCCGGCGCCATCGAGGCGCTTGCGCACCACGGCAGCGACACCCAAAAGACGACCTATCTGCCCAAACTGGTCGAGGGCAGTTGGACGGGCACCATGAACCTCACCGAGCCGCAGGCCGGCTCGGACCTGTCGAAGGTTCGCACCAAGGCGGTGCCGCACGGCGACCATTACCTGATCAGCGGCCAGAAAATCTACATTACCTGGGGCGAACACGACGCAGCCGAGAACATCATTCACCTGGTGCTGGCGCGCAAGCCGGATGCGCCGGAAGGCAACAAGGGGATTTCGCTGTTTCTGGTGCCCAAATTCCTGGTCAACGACGACGGCTCCCTGGGTGAGCGCAACGATGTCACCTGCGCCTCCATCGAACACAAGCTGGGGATCCACGGTTCGCCCACCTGCACCCTGAGTTTTGGCGAAAAGGGCGGCGCGGTCGGTTACCTGGTCGGTGAAGAAGGGCGCGGCTTGAACCACATGTTCACCATGATGAACGAGGCGCGGCACAAAGTTGGCATTCAGGGCATCGGCGTCGCCGAGCGCGCCTGTCAGCATGCGTTCGCCTATGCCCACGACCGTATCCAGGGGCGTTCGCCGAAGGCGCGGGGCGGCAGCGACTGCGTTATCAGCGATCACTTCGACGTGCGTCGCATGCTGCTTTCCATGCGCTCGCGTACCGATGCGCTGCGTGCATTGGCGCTTTACTGTGCCGCCGAGCTGGATACCGCCCGCCATGCCGAGAGTGGCGACGAGCGCCACGCCGCCCAGGCGCGCGCTGATATCCTGATCCCCGTCATCAAGAGCTTCTCCACCGACCAGGCGGTGGATATCGCCTCCATGGGCATTCAGGTTCATGGCGGGATGGGCTACGTGGAAGAAACCGGCGCGGCGCAACTGCTGCGCGATGCGCGCATTGCACCCATCTACGAAGGCACCAACGGCATTCAGGCGCTGGATCTGGCGGGCCGCAAGCTCCAGCGTGACAACGGTGAGGCGCTGACCGCGCTGCTGGGCGAGGTGGCTGCCACCGTCGAGCGGCTCCAGGCCGACCCCGCCCTGGCCGCGCTGGGCGCTGGTCTGGCCGCCGGCCTTGAGGATCTGAAAGTGGCTCAGGCGATCGTGCTTGAGCAGGGGAAAGACCCCGAAAGCGGCCCCGATGCCGTCCAGGCCTATGCCACGCCGTTTCTCACTCTGGTGGGCCACGTGCTGTGCGCGTGGCAGATGGGCCAGGCCGCGCTGTGTGCCCGAGCGGCAATGCAAAACGGCATTGAGGATCCCTTCTATACTGGCAAGATGCGCAGTGCCGAATTTGCCATCACGCAGTGGCTGCCGGTCGGCCGTGCCCAGCGCGCGGTCATCGAGGCAGGCTTGCAGTGTCTAGGCGATTTCGAGTCTCATTGACGCGCCCTTTTCAGCCTTTCGCCGCCGCCCATTGAGGCGGCGGCGTTGTTTTCAGCCCATTGGAACGCACGATTAAAACAACCCGTTGATCCGGCCTTTGCCGAAGAAGCGAAAAGTCATTGATGATGGATAGAGGAGCAAAACCATGAGCGACCAACCGATTGGCGTAGTAGGTGCCGGTACCATGGGGCAGGGGATTGCCCAGGTGGCCATCGCCAGCGGCTTTAGCGTGCGTCTTTACGACGTGGCGGACGAGCAGCTCAGCCGCGCCGAGGCCGCTATCGGCAAGGGCCTCGCCAAGCTGGTGGCCAAAGACAAGCTCAGCGAAGCGGACAAAGACGCTGCCCTGGGGCGCCTGTCGACAACCACCACGCTGGGTGACTTGGGCGACTGTGAGGTGATTATCGAGGCCGCGCCCGAACAGCCTGACCTCAAGGAAAAGCTGTTTCGTGATCTCAGCCAATTGAGCAGCGATACGATCCTGGCCTCCAATACCTCTTCGCTGTCGCTCACCCGTCTGGCCGCCGTCTGCGAACGCCCCGAACGGGTAGTGGGCATGCACTTCTTCAACCCGGTACCGGTGCTCAAGCTGGTGGAGGTCATTCGCGCTGAACAAACCGCCGACGCCACCGTCAAGCGGATCGAGCAGCTTGCTGAGGCGCTTGGAAAAACCGCCGTACCGGTAGGCGATGCCCCCGGCTTTGCGGTCAATCGCCTGCTGGTGCCCATGATCAACGAGGCGGCGTTTATCGTCCAGGAGGGCACCGCGACAGCGGAAGCGGTGGACGATGCCATGAAACTCGGCGCGGCTCACCCAATGGGACCGCTGGCGCTTGCGGACTTGATCGGCCTGGATGTTTGCCTGGCGATTATGGACGTACTCCAGGAAGGCTTTGGCGACCCCAAATACCGGCCCTGCCCGCTGCTTAAGCGGATGGTCAACGCCGGTTACCTTGGCCGTAAAAGCGGGCGTGGTTTCTACGTTTATGAATAAATATTCGTGATATAAAGAAGTTATTGCTACCCAACCAAGCGTTCGCTAGGGTTGGGTGGTATCCCTTTCACGGTAAAACAGCGTTTTGACACAACAACAAGGAGCTTGCCATGAGCGAAGCAGTGATTGAGAAAGTCGATAACGATGGAGTGGTGCGACTGACCATCAATCGCCCCAGCGCTTTGAATGCGCTGAACAGCGATGTACTCACCGCCCTTGAAGCCCACCTGGTGGAGCTTGAAGCCCATCCTCGCCTGCGCGCCGTGTTGATCACCGGCGCCGGTGAGAAATCCTTCGTCGCCGGTGCGGATATCACCGAAATGCGCGACAAGACCCCTGAAGAAGCCCGCGCCTTTGCCAGCCAGGCGCTGCGCACCATTAAACGCCTAGAGACGTTGCCCGTGCCGGTGGTCGCGCTGGTGAACGGGTTTTGCCTTGGCGGCGGCTGCGAACTGGCGCTGGCCTGCGACTGGGCGGTAGCCAGCGAGAATGCCATTTTCGGGCAGCCAGAAGTGCTGCTGGGCGTGATTCCTGGCTTTGGCGGCACCCAGCGCCTGCCGCGCCGGGTCGGCCCTGCGATGGCGATCGACCTGGTAACCACCGGGCGCAAGATTGATGCTCAGGAAGCGCTGCGCATCGGTCTGGTCAACCGGGTAATGCCGCAGGCGGAGCTGGAAAACTACGTCGAGGAGCTCACCAAGCAGCTCAAAGGCAACGGCCCGCAGGCAGTGCGCGGCGCCAAACAAGCGGTTCACGATGGCATGGACCAGGATCTGGACAGCGCCCTGGCGCTGGAAACCAGCCTGTTCGCCTTCTGCTTTGCCGGCGACGAGCAGAAAGAGGGCATGGCGGCCTTTGTTGAAAAGCGTAAACCGAGCTTCTAAAAGTTACTCGTTGCAATTTTGCTTATTTAGGGGGTGGCGCTTGCGTCACCCCCGTTTTATTCTCAACGTTTCCTGGTCCGCCGTTTGGCGAGTCCAACCCCGATAGCCCCTCAATATGGCAAGGAGCGCTGCATGGTGGATCTATACATTGCCAACAAGAATTACTCGTCCTGGTCGCTGCGCCCCTGGGTGCTGATGAAAACGTTGGAGATTCCGTTTAACGAACACCTGATGCCGTTTGAAGGCGGCTTTGGTGCTAGCCATGATAGTTACACGCGTTTTTCGCCTTCGGGTTTGGTGCCCTGCTTGGTGGATGGCGAGGTGGCAGTGTGGGACTCCCTGGCGATTGTCGAGTACCTGGCCGAGCAGCACGGTAACGTATGGCCTGCAGATAAAACCGCCCGTGCCTGGGCACGCTCAGCCACTGCCGAAATGCACAGCGGCTTTAGTGCGCTACGCGACGAGTGCTCCATGAACTGCGGTATGCGGGTGGAATTGAATAGCTTATCGGCCAAGCTCAAGGCCGATGTGGCTCGTTTGGATGCGCTATGGCAACAAGGACTCGAGCGCTTCGGCGGACCGTTTTTGGCAGGTAACCGCTTTACCGCGGTCGATGCGTTTTATGCCCCCGTGGCCTTTCGTGTGCAGACGTTCAACCTGCCGCTGAGTGATCGCGCCAGCGCCTATGTCGAACACCTGCTGGCGCTGCCGGCCATGCAGGCATGGTACCAGGCCGCGCTTGAGGAAACGTGGCGCGAACCGATGCACGAGGCTGAAACGCTAAAAAGCGGCGCCCTGAAAGCCGATTATCGGCGGTCGTGAACCAGTACGCGCCCGCATCAGGTACACTGGCGAAAATTTTCGTTTGGACACTGCAATGGCTCTTAGCGCAACGCCTTACAAAGTCGATATCAACCTGACTGACCTGGATCGGGGGGTGTACGAAACATTGCGCTTTACCGTGGCCCGTCACCCGTCAGAAACCGAAGAGCGTATGACCGCACGCCTGCTTGCTTATGTGCTTTGGTATAGCGAGTCGCTCGCCTTCGGCCGTGGGCTTTCTGATGTGGATGAGCCCGCGTTGTGGGAGAAAAGCCTAGATGGTCGTGTGCTGCATTGGATCGAAGTGGGGCTGCCGGATGCAGAGCGAATCACCTGGTGCTCCCGCCGTGCCGAGCGCGTTACCTTACTCGCTTATGGCCGGGTAGACCTATGGGAAAGCAAAGTGCTACCCAATATATCGTCGCTGAAAAATGTACATGTGGCAGGACTGCCACAGGAGGCATTAGCCACTATTGCTAAAGACCTGCCAAGGGCTATTAACTGGGCCGTGATGGTTAGCGAAGGTTCGCTGTTTATTACGGATGAAAATGGTCAGCACGAGATTACACCTCAGTGGTTACTGCAGGATCGTTAGCCTTAAAGTTTTGTTTCTTCTAAATTTAACGTATGCAATAGGGTGGCCTAATGGCCATCCTTTCTTTTGGGAGCGTTTTTTCTGGAAAGACAGAAGTATGCTTGCTATATTTTTACATTGTTACATACATACAGGAATGTTTGTCTGTGATTGGCTGTTTTAAATCGCTGCTGCCTCGCTCAACTCAAGGACTTAGCAATGAATGGATATTCCCCTCTGCGTTGGCCACTTGCCAGCCTGTTTGCCTGCGTTAGCCTGCTGCCCGGGTTGGCCAATGCAGCGGATGAAGTGCTATCGGTAAAATTTGAAAATGATAACTTGGCCAGCAGCGACGACGGCCACTTTACCAGCGGCTTTGAACTTAACTGGTCGTTTGAGCCTGCTTCTGACAGCTGGACTCAGCGTCTAGCAACGGCACTGCCTGATAGCCTAATCGGCAGTGCGGATAGAGCCGCTTATCGGCTAGTGCATCAAATTTATACGCCGAACAATATCACGCAGAGTGACTTAATTGAGGATGATCGCCCTTACGCGGGGCTTGTCTACGGCGGTATTTCGCTTTACGAAGATGTGCCAATGGGCAACTGGCAGCAAGCAACCGACGTGCACCTGGATATTGGACTAGCGGGGCCGTCATCACTTGCCGATAGCATTCAGCGCGAAGTGCATCGCTTTACCGATGGCGACCGCCCTAGCGGCTGGGACAACCAGCTAGGTGATGAGGCAATACTCAATGCGGCCATACGCCGCCAGTGGTGGCATAGCACGCCGTTGGGCGGAAAGCAGTTTGCCCATGGCCCGAGCGTAAGCGGTGCCTTGGGTAACCTCTACACTTATGCTGGCGCCGGTTACAGCGTGCGCTGGGGCGATGACGCCTCGGGCATACCTACGCTGACGCCTAATCCGGGCAGCCGTCATCACCTGACCGGTAATGATGGCTGGCAGTGGTACCTGTTTGCCAGTGTGGATGGCTATTACATGGCCCAAAATCTTACCCTGGATGGTAATACTTTCCGCAATAGTCACTCGGTCGACCGCAAGGAGTGGGTAGGTGATGTGTCGGGTGGGCTGGCACTGGCATGGGAGGATTGGCAAGTGACGTATGCCGCCGTGGCGCGATCGAGAGAGTTTGATGGTCAGGAAGAGCAGGATAAGTTTGGAGCACTGACGCTGTCGAAACGCTTCTAGGTACACTACGATGCTGGCACTGTACGGCGTAGATCGGTTGACGTAATGGAGGATGCTAATGGCCAGGAAGCAATACCCCCACACGCCCGATGGCCGCTATTTTGTGGCCAAAAATCGCCTCTGGCGCTGTACCGATCCGCGCTTGAGCGAAGACGAGAAACGCACCCACATCAAGGCGCTGATGAAAGCACGCCGTGCGGTGCGAACGGCGCAGCAACAGGATGACCCAGATGCGCTGCGCGAGGCGCGTGACGCGGTGCAGTTAGCCAAGGAAGCGCTGGGCGAGCGTGGCCCGGTATGGTGGGACGATGACAGCCCCGATGAAGGCGGCCTGGCGCCCGATAACAGCTCCTACGCGCAGTGGTGGGCGAACCGTCGGTAAGCTTGTTTGACCGTCCTTCGTAATGGAGCGATTGCCACGAGTACCTGGCGATCGTCGCAGTCTTTTATCTTGTTCGCTGCGTCCTGCCTGCGGGCGTATCTCCCCCAGATGGTCTTTTCTTATTCTTTCCGCGTTTCACGCACGATCTTTGACAGGCGTTATTCCGGTCTTTATATTATGCGCAAATAAAAATCACTATCATTGTTATTAATATTAGCTCCGGGATCAAAATATCATGCAAAAGTCTGCCTTTCATTTGCGCAAGCTATCCAGTGCGGTAGCGCTTGCGTCTCTTATGACGCCTGCGTATGCCACAGCTCAGCAAGCCGACTCCGCTAGTGACGTCGAGCTGGAGTCTATGCGGGTCATAGGTACCGCGATGGATGCAATGGGCTATATCGAAGCGGAAAAACAGCCAAGCGTAGGTAAACTGGACGTGCCGTTAAACGAGCAGCCGTTCTCTATGTCGGTGGTGGATGAGCAGTTCATGCAGGATACCGGCAGTAAAACGATTCAGGATGCGCTGCTTTATACGCCCGGTGTCTACGCTGGTAATTACGGCTTTGACACTCGCATCGACGGAGCCTCGGTGCGCGGTATCGAAGCCGGCCGCTATCTGGACGGCCTGCGCCAGATTTACGGCTCCTACAACTCAGTGCGTACCAACCCCTATGCGCTGGAGAGCCTGGAAGTGCTGAAAGGGCCGTCGTCGATGCTCTACGGACAGGCGGATCTGGGCGGCATTATCAATGGGGTATCCAAGCTGCCTGAAGAGGAGCGCCGGGGCGAGGTGTGGGCGCAGTACGGTTCGCACAACCGCAAACAGCTTGCCGTGGATGTTACAGGCGCCGCCGATGAGGACGGCAAGCTGCTCTATCGGCTGGTGGCCTTGCAGCGTGATAGCGACACTCAGGTGGATCACGTCGAGGACGATGGCTATGTGGTCTCACCCTCACTGACCTGGCGGCCGAGTGATGACACCGAAATCACGCTGCTGGTTAACCGCCAAGAAAATGAAGGTCAGATATCGGCCCAGTTCCTGCCCCAGGCGGGGACGCTGGAGCCGGGTTCCCAGGGCTTTATCGGCTCCGAGCGGTTTGTCGGCGAGCCTGGCTGGGATCGCTATGATCGCGAAAAAACCGAGACCACGCTGTTCTTCGACCACCAGTTGAACCGGGACTGGGCGTTTTCCGCGACGGCGCGCTATACCGATTCCAGTACCGAAACCCGCGAGCACTGGGTCGACATTCCAAGCGTACCCGATGCCAACGGCGAGGTTTCACGGACCATTTTTACCGCCGATGCGGAAACGCAAATATTCAATGTGGATGCGCGTCTGGACGGCAATTTTGCGCTCGGCAATACCCAGCATAATCTGATCGCCGGTATCGACCGTCAGGACGCCCGCTGGGAGCAGGATAATTATGCATCGGTCCCCGGGGGCGGGGGCAACATTGATATTTATAACCCTCAGTACGGTGATTTACAGTTGGACTCGCTAAATCCATCAGACCGTCCCGATAATGAAATCGAGCAGGTAGGCATCTACCTGGCGGACCATATCGAGGTCGGCCCGGTGGTGGTGTCGGCGGGGGTACGCCATGATTGGGCGGAAAACCGCGAGTTGGCGGTGTCCGGCCCTGACTCGGTCAGCGACCAGGAAGCCACGACCGGTCGCCTGGGGCTGATGTATCGCTTTGATAACGGCCTGTCCCCTTATGTGAGTTATTCCGAAGCTTTTACCATGAATCTGGGCAACGACGGCACCGCCAATCCCAGTGCGCTTGAGCCCACCACCGGTGAGCAAGAAGAAGCGGGCATCAAGTACCTGTCACCGGATAAGTCGCTGGCCATCAGCGCCGCGTATTTTGATATTACGCAGGAAAACCGGGTCAGCGACGGGGTGACACCCGGTGGCGTCGAGCAAAATGGCGCGATGATCGATGGCTGGGAACTGCAGATCAACAAGCGTTGGCAGGACTTCGAAACCCAGTTGGGCTACACCAACATGAATGCCAATAATGACAGCACCGGTGAGCGTCTGTCCGCCGTGGCAGAAAAGCAGGCATCGTGGTGGAACAAGCTGTACGTCGGCAATAACTGGCGGTTAGGCGCTGGTGTGCGTTATATCGGTGATAACGTCGGCTCGGGAGGTGCGCCTAAGGTGCCGTCTGAGACCTTATTTGACGCTATGATCGGCTATACCGTTGGTCAGTGGGATCTAAGTCTGGATGCCAAAAACCTGACCGATGAAGAATTTGTCTCCTGGTGCCGTTACGAAGGCGGTGACTGCGGCTACGGCGAGCGGCGCAACGTGACGGCCAACGTGCGCTATCAGTTCTAGCTATTTGTTGAACGAGGGCGTGATGCTGAAAAGGGCGACGTATGTCGCCCTTTTTGCGTTAGCTGGACGGCTTTTTGACTAGGAGGGCGACGAGCCGGCGGACAAGGGGTAACACAAGGTTGATGACCGGAAAGGCGACGATAAAAGCAAACAGCCAGGCTTCCAGCCAGATCATCACTATGCCGTCGACAAGGCCGATATTGTAGAGCGTAATCACCAGAGACATAACGCCTGACATGAACAGCGCCATCAAGAAAGTAAACAGCAGCTGGCTATATTTAGGGTCAATCATGACGTCCCTCTTTATGCGGCTAAGCTTATACACGGCATGATGCAAAACGGCCCGCGATGGGCCGTTTGCGATAACGCTCGTTAATGCAAGAGCGCCATTATTGCTTGTCTTGGGTGCGCAGTTCAAAGTCGCTGGCATCATGACGCTCATGTAACTGCTCATGGGGCTCGCCCCAGGTGCGGTTGACCATGCGGCCCCGCTTGACGGCCGGACGCTCATCGATCTCTTCGGTCCAGCGGATGACATTTTTGTAGGTGTGCGCTTCCAGGAACTCGGCCGCTTCGTAAACCCGGTTTTTGACCAGGGCGCCGTACCAGGGATGTATCGCCATGTCGGCAATGGTGTACGCATCGCCTGCCATGAAGCGATTTTCGGCCAGGTGACGGTCGAGTACATCCAACTGACGCTTCACTTCCATGGTGTAGCGGTCAATGGGGTACTGGTAGCTCTCTGGTGCATAGGCATAAAAGTGCCCAAACCCGCCGCCCAGCATTGGCGCGCTGCCCATTTGCCAGAACAGCCATGACAGGCATTCGGTGCGTGCTGACGGGTCGCTGGGCAGGAAAGCGTCAAACTTTTCGGCCAGGTAGAGAAGAATCGCGCCGGACTCAAACACCCGCTGGGGAGGCGTGGTGCTGTGATCCATCAGCGCAGGAATCTTCGAGTTGGGGTTCACCTCGACAAAACCACTGCTGAACTGGTCGCCCTCGCCAATCTGGATCAGGTGGGCGTCGTATTCAGCGCCGCTAATGCCTTTTTCCAGCAGCTCTTCCAGCATTACGGTGACCTTGACCCCATTGGGGGTGGCCAGCGAATAGAGCTGCAGCGGATGCTTGCCGACCGGCAAGGCCTTGTCGTGGGTCGCACCCGCCGTGGGGCGGTTGATGTTGGCAAATTTGCCGCCGTTGCCGGGTTCCCATTTCCAGACGCGAGGTGGGGTGTAGGTGTTGTCGCTCATCTTGCCCTCCTGTCAATCAATGCAAACAATGCAAAGCCACCGCCAGGTGCACAAGCGGTGGCTGATGGTTCGCTAACTATCGACTTTATACCAGCGTCAAGGTGACGTCGATATTACCGCGTGTGGCGTTGGAGTAGGGGCACACCACGTGAGCTTTATCGACCAACGTTTGAGCGACGTCTTTTTCAAGCCCCGGCAAGCTGATTTTCAGCTCGACTTCGATGCCAAAACCGGTGGGAATGGCGCCAATGCCGACGTGGCCGTCGATCTTGGTGGCGTCCGGAAGCTTCACTTTCTCTTGGCCGGCGACATGCTTGAGGGCGCCCAGGAAGCAGGCTGAGTAACCCGCCGCAAACAGCTGTTCGGGGTTGGTGCCGTCACCGCCCGGGCCGCCGAGTTCCTTGGGCGTGCTCAGTTTGACGTCCAGCGCGCCGTCAGATGACTTGGCATTGCCTTCACGGCCGCCGGTGGCGGTTGCATGGGCTCGGTAAGCAATTGTTTCGATCGACATCGTCAAAACTCCCTCAATGGCTCGATAATTGGGTTCACCCAACCTGTGTGTAGCGTTGGAGTAGACAATAAGTTAGTGCAGCTTTAGTTTGCGCGCAAGTTAAATGCCCGAAATATTGATCCCTACCATGGCACCTGGCTACTGACGGTTGTGTAACTTATCGCGCAGTTTGACGAGGTCGTTTTTAAGCTGGGCCAGTGCTTCGATGGACTGTTCGCTGGCGTTGACCACGCAGCTGGGAATGTGGCGCGCCTGTTCACGCATGGCGCGGCCCCGCTCGGTAAGAAAGAGTTCTACTACCCGCTCATCCTGGCGGCTGCGCTGTCGGCGCAATAGCTGGTCGGCTTCCAGGCGTTTGAGGAGCGGGGTGACCGAGCCAGGATCAGTCAGCAACCGCTTGCTCAAGGTGCTGACGGTAATGCCATCTTCCTGCCATAGCACCAGCATGGCGAGGTATTGAGGGTACGTGAGGCCTAACTCTCTGAGCAGCGGTTTATAGACCTTGGTCATCATCAAGGAAGTGGAGTAGAGCGCGAAACAAAGCTGGTTATCGAGCTCAAGCTCGCTGCAGGTCGGGGCGTCGGCCATGAAGGCTCCCTAACAAAATGCGTGCCCCTAATGTAGCGTGATCGACCGTCAGGTGGCTAGCGCTCTATACCTTGGTCGTAATTTATCCGATTAGCTTTGACAGTCTTCAGGCAGGTGGCTAATGTTCGCTTATCGAATGTTACCGGTAACAAAGCGGCGTTAATCGTTGGTGACCGATAACTTTCCCTCGATAGCGATGGCTGTCTTCGCTATCCACCAAGATGATCAACAACAACGACTCGATTGGAGACACTTCATGACCGCAATTTGGCGCAACACGCTGACCCTGGTTGGAGCGACCACGCTGACAATGGGCATGGCTCATGCTCAAAGCCCTGAACTATCCGACCCGCCGGAGATTGATGGCGACGTAGTGGGTGATCATGGCTCCCTCACCCTGCGCATGGGCATTGGCCTGTCGGAGAACTCCCCGCAGTATATTTCCAGCCAGTATTTCGGCGAGATTCTTGAGAAGCGCACCGATGGGCGTATCACCGTCAACGTTTTCCCCAACAGCCAGTTGGGCGACGACGTACAAATGCTGGAAATGCTGCAGACCGGCACGCTGGATATGACCTATCCCTCGAGCTCGGCCGCCACCAGCTACGTCGAAGAGCTTGCCGTGTTCGACCTGCCATTTTTGCTGCCTAGTCGTGAAGCCGCCGTTGAAGTGCTGCAAAGCGATGTGGCAATGGAATTGCTGGAAGGCTTTGAAGACTCCGGCCTGAAGCCGCTGGCCTTTTCCGAGAACGGCTACCGCCAGCTTTCTAACAGTGACCGTCCGATCGAGACACCGGAAGACGTTGCGGGCCTTGATGTACGCGGCCTGAGCGTTCGCACCATGGAAAACCCGGTGCACCTGGATATCTGGGAAACCCTGGGCGCCAACCCCACGCCGATGGCGTTTGGTGAGCTTTTCTCAGCGATGGAGCAAGGCGTTGTCGACGGCCAGGAAAACCCCTGGAGCACCATCCTGACGTCCAACTTCCACGAAGTGCAGGATTACGGCACCGAAACCCGCCACGTATACACGCCGTTCATCATGATGCTGTCTGAGCGTACCTGGGACAACATGGACCCTGAGTATCAGGAGCTGGTGATGGAAGCGGCTCGCCAGTCAGCCGAGTATGAAATTCAGCTGTCCGCCGAGTACGACGAATGGTCTCGCGAGCAGCTCGAAGAGCGTGGCATGGAAATTACCCGCCTGGACGACGAGCAACTGGCGGCCTTCCAGGAAGCCGTTCAGCCGGTATACGAAGAGTGGGCGCCGCGGATTGGTGAAGACCTGATCGAAGACATCCAGGCGATCGTCGACGACAGCACCGAATAACCCCCTCCCTCCAGCAAGTGATCGGGCAGGCCAATTGGCCTGCCCGAGTTGTCAGTACCCTCGGAGTTACCATGACGACCTCGCATACCAACCCCGTGATTGAAGATCCTTCGGTGTACCTGGACGACCCCAATCGTAAACAGTTGGAGCTTGATACCGACGCCCGACAGGGGCCGGCCGTATTTCGCTGGATCACCCTGGGGATGGAATATCTCATCGCAGCGCTGCTGGTGGCATTGATTGTGGCGGTTTCAAGCAACGTGATCGGCCGTGCGGTATTCAACAATTCGGTGCCCTGGGCGGATGAACTGGCGCGCATGCTGTTTATCTGGCTGGTGTTTGTAGGGTCTGCTGCAGCCTTTGCACGTTATGAACATATTGCGGTGGATGCATTGGTGCGTCGCTTACCAATGCGTTTTGCTCACGTGCTGTATTTTCTCCAGCATTTGATCATTACTGGGTTGATGGGCGTCATGCTGGTGGGTGGGTTCCATGTTATGGCGAGCTCCACTGGCCGCTCTGCTATTCTCGGCGTACCTTCCAGCTTGGTAAGCCTCTCGCTGGTGCTGTGCGTTTTATTTATCGCTGTGATGTCGATATGGAGGATGTGGGTCAGTCTTCGCATCATTCGCCAGCCAGGGCAGGGGGACTAAGTCATGCTATGGATTTTTCTAGCAATCTTGTTGATATCTATAATTTTAGGTTTGCCGATAGCGTTCGGGCTAGGAGTGGCGGCTGTAGTGATGGCAGTCATTTCTGATATCCCATTGTCAATTATGATCGAGCAGTCGATTCGTGGCGTAAATAGCTTTCCATTACTGGCGATTCCTTTCTTTATTCTCGTGGGTGAAGTGATGAGCCAGGGCGGCATCGCGCGCCGTTTGATGGAGCTTGCCGGCGCCCTGGTGGGCTTTATGCGCGGCGGCCTGGGCCAGGTGGCGATCACCGGCTCGATGTTCTTTGGCGGCATCAGCGGCTCGGCGGTCGCCGATACGGCGGCCACCGGTGCCATGATGATCCCGTCGATGAAGCAGCAGGGCTACACGGCCGCTAATGCCACGGCGATCAATACCGTGTCGTCGGTGATTGGCATTATTATCCCGCCGTCTATTCCGCTGATTCTCTATGGCATTGTCACCGAGACCTCAATCAGCCGCCTGTTTATTGGCGGTATCGTGCCGGGGCTATTGATAGGTTTTGCGCTAATGGTGACGACGTTCATCATGGCCTCTAAAGATGGCGGTGGGGTGCGTCAATTCCGTTGGGACGTACTTTGGAAAGCCTTCAAAGATGCCTGGTTGGCGCTAGTGCTGCCGGTGATTGTGATTGGCGGCATTATTGGCGGGGTCTTTACTGCCACGGAGGCCGCTGTCGCCGCCTTGCTATACGCGCTGGCGATTTCGCTGTTGATATACCGCGAGTTCAGTTTTAAAGAATTAGGCGGCATGTTGATCCGCACTGCGCGTTTGACGGGGATGGTGATGATGCTGCTGGCGTTTGCCACCGTTATCGCCTGGTTTTTAACCATTAACATGGTGCCGCAAACCCTGGTCACTCAGGTGCAGGCGATTACCCAGGACCCGTTTTTGTTACTGCTGATTGTGGCGGCGTTGCTACTGCTGGTCGGCTTTGTGATGGACCTGACCCCAGCCATGGTCATTATGGCACCCATGCTGGCCCCGATTGTGACCTCGGTGGGCGTAGACGCGGTGTACTTTGGCGTGCTGATGGCGTTTGTGTTGGGTATTGGTCTATTAACGCCGCCGGTGGGCACCTGCCTTTACGTGGGGTGTGGGGTTGGCAAGGTGTCAATGGAGTCCTTAGTGCGTGCCATGCTGCCGTACTACGCCGCGTTACTGGTCGTACTGGTAATACTGATTGCGTTTCCTGGCGTGGTAACCTGGCTCCCTGATCTCACTGCTGTGCGCGGCAACTAAGAGGAGGGGCAGTGTGGAAAACGCTTCTCAACGTATTCTGGTCATGGGCGTGTCGGGCGCCGGCAAATCGCATATCGGACAGCAGCTGGCGGCAGCGCTTGGCGCCCCCTTTATTGACGGCGATGATCATCATTCGCCCGCCAATGTGGCCAAGATGGCCAGCGGCAAACCGCTCAACGATGACGACCGTCGCGAGTGGCTCGATACGCTTGCCGACCTGTTTGCCGACTATCATCGCCAGGACCGTTCGGTGGTGATTGCCTGCTCGGGGCTGAAAAAACGCTACCGTGATCGGCTACGCGCGGGAGACGCGGGGCTTCGGATTCTGTATCTGGAAGGCAGTCGCGAGCTGCTGCGCGAGCGACTAACCGAGCGGGCGGACCATTTCTTCAAGGGCGACGGCATGCTGGCAAGCCAACTGGCTGACCTGGAGCCCCCCGGGCCATCGGAAGCGGTCAGCCTGTCGATTGCGTTAACACCCAGCCAGATTGTGCACGATTTTCTGGCCACACTGCCTGCCTCAACCGAGTCCCCCTACTAAGCGGGTATCGCTCTGGGGCCAAGGCTTCGTTAGGCTAAGGCCCCCGACACAGGTTGTAGAAGGCACCTCGTTTGAAGAAAAAACGCCCTACGCTACAAGACATTGCTGACCGCGTTGGGGCCACCAAAATGACGGTGAGCCGCTGCCTGCGCGATCCCGACACCGTGTCGGAAGCTCTGCGCGAGCGCATCTTTTCGACTGCCGAACAGATCGGTTACATCCCCAATCGGGCACCGGACCTGCTCTCCCGGGCGACCAGCCACTCGATAGGCGTGCTGGTGCCGTCGCTTACCAACCAGGTATTTGCCGACGTCATCGTCGGTATTGAAGCGTTGACCGAGCCGGCCGGCTATCACCTGATGCTGTCTCACTATGGCTATAGCCCTGAATTTGAAGAGCGCAGCCTGGCCTCGTTGCTGTCCTACAATGTAGACGGCGTGATTCTTTCCGACCGCGAACACACCGCCCGCAGCGTGCGAATGCTGGAAACCGCCGGTATTCCAATTGTCGAGATCATGGATACCCGTCAAGCGCCGCTTCAGCAGGCGGTAGGCTATGACAACGTCAGCGCGGCTTTCGATATGGTCAGCGAGATGATCCGCCGCGGTCGGCGGCAGATTATCTACCTCGCCGTCCGCCTGGACGAACGTACCCGTCAGCGCGAGCAGGGCTACCGCGACGCCATGCAGGCCCATGGGCTTGCGCCGGTGACGCTGTACAGCACCCAGCGCTCGTCGTTTACCGTGGGCGCTGCGCTGCTTGAGCAGATCATGGCCGACTACCCCTCCGCTGATGGTGTCTTCTGCACCAACGATGATGTCGCGGTAGGGGCCTATTTTGAATGCCTGCGGCGCGGGGTCACGGTGCCCGAGCAGATGGCGATTGCCGGCTTTCACGGCCACGACGTTGGCCAGGCCATGACCCCGCGCCTGGCCAGCGTGATCACCCCTCGCCAGGCGATTGGCGAGGTCGCTGCCGAGGCGCTGCTGGCGCGTATCAACGGCCAGCCCGACGAGCGCAGGGTGATCGACCTGGGCTATGCCATCGAAACGGGTAAAACGCTCTAGGCCGCGAGCGTCTGGCGTATCGGCGCGCAACTGGCTACAGTGATTTTTTCTTTGCATCGAGGCGTGCTTGTGAACATCTCAGAGCTCAACGTTTATCCGGTAAAGTCGCTGCAAGGCATTACTCTGGAGCACACCCAGCTACATGAACATGGCCTGGCCTGGGATCGCCGCTGGATGCTGGTCGACGCCCGCCAGCGGTTTGTGACCCAGCGTCAGATACCGGCGCTTGCGACCGTAGGCGTTGCGCTCAGCGATGATGCTTTAGTGCTCTCGCATCCCAACGTCGAACCGCTGGCTGTCCCATTAGCCGAGCCTGAAGGTAATCTTCGTCTGGTGAGCGTTTGGGACGACCACTGCAAGGCATTGCCTGAAAGCGCTGAGGTTTCGCGTTGGCTGGAGGCGGCGCTGGGCGCATCGGCCAGCGGGCTTAGCCTGGTGCGCTTCGCCACCGACTTTCAGCGCAGCGTCGAGGAGGACTTCCTGGCCGGGGGCGCTGCCCACACCTATTTTGCCGATGGGTATCCGTTTTTGCTGACCACCACTGGGTCGCTCGCGGCCCTGAACGAGGCATTGGTGGCTGGGGGCCATGAGCCGGTGCCGATGAGTCGTTTTCGGCCCAATGTGGTGATCGAGAGCGATACCCCGTGGGCCGAAGACCGCTGGGAAACCCTTGCCGAATCAACGGGGGCGTTTCAGTTTGCCCTGCGCAAACCCTGCCAGCGCTGCAAAATCACCACCATCGATCAGCAGACGGCGGTTATTCAGGAACCGGCCGAACCGCTCAAGACACTGCTTGCGCTGAATACCCAGCCGGCCTTGAAAGGCGCGCATTTTGGTCAGAACGCGACGCTGCTCAAGGGCGACGGGGCGGTTATCCGGGTGGGGGCGGCGCTTGAGGCACGCGAGCGCGACGCCTGAGGCGGATCAGGCGGGTGGCAATCGCCGTGCCCAATAGCGTGATCAGCATGCCGGCGATTACCTGGAGGCTGAGCGTTTCGTCGAGCAGCAGATAGCCCCAGAGCAACGCGCTGACCGGCACCAGGAAAGTCACCGTCGAGGTGGCGGTGGCGCCTGCGCTGGCGAGCAGGCCAAAGTACAGCAGGAACGCCAGGGTCGTGCTGAGCATGGCCAGCGCCAGGGCATTGCCCCACGCCAGCGGTGAGATGGGGTCGCTTGGCCACCACAACAGCCCCGGTACCAGCAACACCAGGGCCGACATGGCGCTGCTGCCGGCGGCCAGGACCCGGCTGGGCAGATGGCTCAAACGGGTCTTGGAGTAATTGCCGGCAATCCCATAGCAGAACGTGGCGCCCAGCACGGCAAGAATAAACCAGCCGTCGCCGCCGACCGCGAAGTCGAGCCGATCCGCCGACAGCACATAGACCCCCAGAAGTGCCAGCGCCAGCCCCAGGTATTGCTGGCGGATGATCGGAGTGGCGAAGAACAGCGCCCCGAGCAGGGCCGTGAAAATCGGCGTGGTGGCATTGATCAGCGAGGTGAAACCCGCTTCCAGGCGGGTCGTGGCCAGGGCCAGCAGCGAGAACGGCAGCACATGGTTGATGACACCCAGCAGTAGCAGCGGGCCTTTGTGCTGCCAGATCAAACGCAGGTAGTGGAGGCTGAGCAGGAAGGGAATCAGCAACAGCGCGCCCACGCCCATGCGCACCAGAATAAGCGGAATCGGGCCGAATTCGGGCACCGCCACGCGCATGAAAATAAAAGACAGGCCCCATAACGAGGAAAGCAGCATCAATCTGAGCGCGTCTGCCGACGACATGGCGAATCCTTTCACGAAAGAGGGGGCTAAGGTCGACTAGCTTACGACCGTCTTCACGCCAATGGAACCTGACGTTGTCGGCAGGGCGTCAAAAATAAGCTACGCTGGTGAAGCAGCCGCAGACAAACCAGCGGCTCCATCAATAACCTGACATTTGACGCCGAAGGAGCTATTCATGGATCGTAAAGCAAGCGCACGTTGGGAAGGTGGACTCAAGGACGGTCGTGGCAAAGTGGCCACGGAAAGTGGCGTGCTGGATGCAAGCTACTCGTTTAAAAAACGTTTTGAGGACGAAAAAGGCACCAACCCGGAAGAGTTGATCGGCGCCGCCCACGCCAGCTGTTTCTCGATGGCCCTGTCGATGGTGCTAGGGGAAAAAGACCTGACGGCAACGTCGATCAACACCACCGCCAAGGTAACGCTCTCCCAAAGCGACGCCGGGTTCGATATCTCGAAAATTCACCTGGACGTTGAGGCCGATATTGACGGCGCCGACGACGCGACTTTCAAGGAAGCCGCCGAGACGGCTAAGGCCAACTGCCCCGTCTCCAAAGTCCTCAACGCCGAGATCACCATGAGTGCAACGCTCAAGCACTGAGCCCGCTTTCCTGACAATGCGAATTGTCATTGAGCGTACAAAGTCCGCCTCTCAGGCGGACTTTTTTATAGCCGTTCACCCGGGTGTGTCGTCAGGTCAGCGGGCCGGGTCCAGTACCCCACCCAGCGACGCATTGCGCCGGAACCAGCCGGCAATGCTGGCGCGGGGCTTCATGGTCGGCAGCACTTCGTGGGGAATGGTCTCCGACAGGAAACACGCAAAGGTGCCAGCCTCGGGCACCACGCGGGCCACTTCCCGACTGGGGTCGTCAGGGTGGTACAGCACCATTTCGCCGCCGCCATCGGCGGGCCAGTCAGGGTTTAGATACCCTACGGTTGAGATCACGCGGTTGGCTCGGCCGCGAAAGCTGTCCAGGTGACGCTGATAGAACGCCCCGGGCGGGTAATGGGCAAAGTGCGCCTCATATTCGAACAGGCCTAGAAACAGCGACTGGTTGAGGGCCTGCTGCAAGTCTTCCATGGCCATCAAATAGCGCCGCTGTGCTTCGCTTGCGCGGTCTAGCCAGTGAATGGCGTCGCCACGGATGTCCTTGCGCAGGTGATGTTGCTGGCCGCGGCCAATGCCCGCCTCATCGAGGGCGTTGTGGTCGGCCATGTGGCGCAGTTCGCGGTGCAGCGCGTGGCACAGGTCCTGGTCAATGACGCCTTGGCCGACGTACCAGCCTTGCTCGACCAGCGCATCGACCAGCGCCACCTGGGTCGCGGTGGATAGCACGGCAGACGATAAATTAACGCTTGGGGTCATTCGTTGGGTCTCGAGGGCGTTGAATGAGGGGGCGAAGCAGCTGACGACGGGCGGGTGTGACGCGCCGGGTAATGGCGCAGCGCACCGGGCGGGCGCTGGTGAAGATCGATCGGCATGCCGAAGCCTTCCGCCAGCAGTTCAACGAGCATCATGGCCGACAGGCCCCAGATGACGTGGCCGTCGACCTGATAGCTCGGCACGTAATGGGCCACGCCGTCCACCGTGATAACGTCGGTATGGGTTCGCCGGTCGTCAAGAAAATGGTTCAGCGGCACCTCAAAAATCGCGTCCAGCTCGCCGGGATCCGCCACCAAAGGAAGGTCAGGCGGAATAATGCCCACCCAGGGGGTCACGCGGATGCCATGCAGCGAAATGACGTCGGACAACCGCCCCAGCGGGCTGACAAGCCCAGGGTCGAGGGCGATTTCTTCCTGGGCTTCGCGCAGCGCCGTGGCGTAAAGGTCGCGATCATAGGCTTCGCGTTTACCGCCCGGAAAGGCGACCTGCCCGCTGTGAGTGCTGAGATGGCGAGCTCGCCGGGTAAACAGCAACGTGGGGGCGGGACGCTCGACAATGGGCAACAAAACGCCGGCCTCGGGCATGACAACGTGGTCCAGACGTTGAGGCGAGAGGTATTGCAGGCGTTTGCGAAGTGTCTCTAACATGGAGCATCCTTAAACGTTGTTACCTTTTACCCAGCAGCCGTAGAGAAATCGCGATGAATTTTTGCAGCCAGTGTGGCAATAACGTCCGTTTTGCCGTTCCTGAAGGCGATGACCGCCCGCGCTACCTGTGCGATGCCTGCGGCACCATCCATTATCAAAATCCCCGCATCGTGGCCGGCACGTTACCCGTCAGCGGGACCAAGGTACTGCTGTGCAAGCGTGCCATTTCGCCACGCAAGGGCTACTGGACCCTGCCGGCGGGCTACATGGAAAATGCCGAAACCACCGAACAGGCGGCCACCCGCGAAACCCGCGAAGAGGCCTGCGCGGAAGTGGCACTGGCCAACCTCTACACGCTGATTGACCTACCGCATATCAATCAAGTCTATATGATTTTTCGGGCCGAGCTGACCGGCGGCTTCAACGCCGGGCCGGAAAGCTTGGAGGTGGCGCTGTTCGAAGAGCATGAAATTCCCTGGGAGGAGCTCGCGTTTCCCACCATCGAGCAAACGCTGCGTCACTTCTACGCCGACCGCGTGCGTCACGAGTATCCGTTGCATATCAGCGCGATTAACCCCGAAGACCGCGAGCGCTACGCCGGTAGTGCCTGACGGTTATAGATCGGCTAACGCCCACACGTCGTAAGCCACCTCCTCGTAGGGATGAGCCAGCTTCAACGCGGCGATGGCGGCCTGGATACGGTCGTCCTCGCAAACCAGTTCAACTTTCAACTCGTCCACGTAGGCAAGCTCGCCGACCTCGCCGATGTGCGGGTCGGCGCCCTGAAGCGGGCGAAACTGACCTGTGCCGCGGGTCTGAAAGCAGCAGGCCTCGTAATCGCCGATGCGCCCCGCGCCGGTCTCGAATACGGCTTCCTTGACGCTGTCAGCGTCCTCGGTGGGTACGAAAAATGCCAGTTTATACATAGGTTAACGCCTCCAGGTACCACCCGGTGTATGGTTGATATACCGTCATAGTAGCGAATAGACGACTTCTGGTCGTCCCGCCGACTTTGTATGATGACGATTCAACTCCCTGGGTAGCGAGCCGGTGAATGGATAAATTCGAGGTAAAAATCGACCAGGCGGCCAGAGCGGCATGGATGTCCTACGTCGGTGGCATGACGCAGGACGACATTGCCACGCAGTTGGGTGTCTCGCGGCCAGGCGTACAGCGGTTATTGGCCCTGGCCCGACAGGAAGGCTTGGTGAAGGTGCACATCGACCACCCGATCTCCACCTGCATGGCGCTGGGCAGCGCACTGCGCGAGCGCTTTGGGCTGGCCTACTGCGACGTGGTGCCCGCCGACACTCATGCTCCGGAAAGCGCCGCCTATTATCTGGCGGTGGCCGGCGCGGAACGCATTTCGCGGCTGGTGGAACGCAGCGAGCCGTTGACGCTGTCATTGGGCACCGGTCGCTCGGTGCGGGCCGCGGTCGAGGCGCTGAGTCGCATCGAGCGTCCTCAGCACCGCTTCGTATCGCTGGTGGGCAACGTCGCCCGGGATGGCTCGGCCAACCGCTACGATGCGGTGATGGTGCTGGCGGACAAGACCGGCGGCGAGCGCTTCCTGCTGCCGGCCCCGGTAGTGGCCGAGTCCCTCGATGAAAAACAGGCCATGCTCTCGCAGCGGCTGTTCAAGGCGATTGCCGATGTGGCTCGCGAGTCGGAGGCGGCGTTTATCGGCGTGGGGCGCATCGACCGTCAGGCCACGCTGTTTCAGGATCACTTCATCAGCGAAAGCGAACTCGACGAGCTATTGGGGCTGGAGGCGGTCGGCGAACTGCTGGGCTGGCCGCTCAACCGCCAGGGCGAGGTCATCGACTGTTCGATTACAAGGCGCGTCACCAGTCTGCCCCTCGAACGCTTTGGCAAGCATCTGATGGTTGCCATGGCCGGCGGGCGCGACAAGGCCCCGGCGATTCATGCTGCGCTGCGCGGCGGCTGGCTGAAGGGGCTGGTGACCGATGAGATCGCCGCGCGGCATATCCTCGATGCCGATGAGCGCACCGCGGGGTGAGTGTATTGTTCGGCGGTGCAACATGCTGTTTTGCTAACAGATTAGCGTAAAGTCTAAGGCTCAGGGCTTTGCTTTTTTTTGCCTTACGTACGATCATTTGTTCGATTGCTGATCAATGAGATCAAATCGAACGATCAACGTCTGGCGACAACAATGCCAACACAAGCCAATAGGAGTGCTTTATGCGACTCGCGCGTCACTTACCTCTCACCAGTCTGGCGGCCGCCATCGCCTTCGCCGGCCAGGCCCAGGCAGAAACCGAACTGACCGTTGCCACGGTCAACAACAACGACATGGTCATCATGCAAAGCCTCACCGATGCGTTCGAAGAGGCGCATCCCGATATCACCCTGGATTGGGTGGTGTTGGAGGAAAACGTGCTGCGTCAGCGTATGACGACCGATATCGCCACTGAAGGCGGTCAGTTCGATGTGATGACCATTGGTACCTATGAAGTGCCGATCTGGGCTGAACGTGGCTGGCTGTCACCGCTTGACGACCTGCCCGACGATTACAACGAAGACGATCTGCTAACCTCGGTCCGCGATGGTCTTAGCCATGACGACACGCTCCACGCGCTGCCGTTCTATGCCGAAAGCTCGATGATGTATTACCGCAAAGATCTGTTCGAAGAAGCGGGCATCGAGATGACCGATGAGCCCACCTGGGAAGAAGTTCGCGAATGGGCGGGCAAACTGGACGGCATGGAAGACGGTCTAGCCGGTATCTGCCTGCGCGGTAAACCCGGCTGGGGCGAAAACATGGCGTTTGTGTCCACCTTGGTGAACACCTTCGGCGGCCGCTGGTTTGATGAGGATTGGAATCCTGAACTGAACTCCGATGCTTGGGTAGAGGCCATCCAGTTCTACGTTGACCTGCTTAATGATTACGGCCCTTCAGGTGCCAGCTCCAACGGCTTTAACGAAAACCTGGCGCTGTTCTCACGCGGTAACTGCGGCATGTGGGTAGATGCCACCTCAGCGGCGGGCAAGCTGTACGACCCAGATGAGTCAGAAGTCGCGGACAGCCTTGGCTATGCCCCCGCACCGGTAGCTGAAACGCCTAAAGGCTCTCACTGGCTTTGGTCCTGGGCGCTAGCCATCCCGGCGTCGTCCGAAAACCAGGAGGCTGCGAAGAAGTTTGTTACCTGGGCCACCTCTGAAGAATATATCGAGCTGGTGGGTGAAACGGAAGGCTGGACCAGCGTACCTCCCGGCACGCGTAAATCGACCTACGAAGACGAGCGTTATACCGACGCCGCGCCGTTTGCCGACTTTGTGCTCCAGGCGATTCAGGAGGCCGATCCAACCGACTCAACTCTGGAACCCAATCCTTACATCGGTGTGCAGTTCGTCGGCATTCCTGAGTTCCAGTCGATTGGCACCCAGGTTGGCCAGACCATCTCTTCCGCGCTAACGGGTGATGTCTCGGTGGAACAGGCGCTCGACAGCGCCCAGCGTGCCACTGAACGCGCCATGCAACGGGCGGGTTACCTGGACTAACGCTGTTAACGCCTGAGCCGATAGGCTCAGGCGTCTTTCCTTGTGCTTTCTGGCAGGTACTTCCATGACTAAAACACGTGCTTCCGGCCGTACCGTCGGCGGGCTAAGAACGCTGTCGCTTCAAGCACCCGCTGTGACGCTCTTGCTGCTGTGGATGATTGTGCCGCTCGGCATGACGATATGGTTTTCGCTGCAGCGCTATAACCTGTTAATGCCTGAAGTGACTGGCTTTGTCGGGTTCGAAAACTACGAGTATCTAGTTACCGATCCGGCGCTATGGGCGGCGATGGGCAACACCCTGCTACTGGTCGGCTGGGTGTTGGCGATTACCGTGGTGGGCGGCACGCTACTGGCCGTGCTGTTTCAACAAGATTTCGCCGGGCGTGGCATTGCCCGCGTGCTGGCAATTTCGCCGTTTTTCGTCATGCCCACCGTCAGCGCCTTGGTGTGGAAAAACATGATGATGCATCCATCCAACGGCGTGCTGGCTTGGCTCGCGGAGTCATTCGGGCTGCCCGCGTTGGACTGGTTTTCGTCGCTGCCGTTAACCTCGATTGTGATTATCGTCGCCTGGCAGTGGCTACCGTTTGCGCTGCTGATCCTGCTCACCGCCATGCAGTCACTGGATGAAGACCAGGTCGAAGCCGCGCGTATGGACGGCGCTGGCCCCATCGCCATCTTCTTCTTTATCACGCTGCCCCATCTCAAGCGTGCTATCAGCGTGGTGATCATGATCGAAATGATCTTCCTGCTGACCATCTTTGCGGAAATTTTTGTAACCACGTCCGGCGGGCCAGGGCTTGCTACGACGAACCTGGCCTATCTGATTTACATCCGCGCGTTGCTCGATTTCGACGTGGGTACCGCTTCAGCCGGTGGGGTAATTGCGATCATTCTCGCCAATATTGTCGCTATCTTCCTGGTCCGTATGGTGGCCAAAAACCTGGAAGACTAACCGGCACGTAAGTGTCTTAGGAGACTTGTTATGACAAGCTTACGTTCCTCTAACAGCGCGTCCCCGTGGCGCTCGGCCGCGAGTAAAAGAGTGCTGCTGGCGGTCTTCGGCTGGTCGGTGGCGCTGGTGATTTTCTTCCCCATCTTCTGGATGATATTGACCGGCTTCAAAACCGAGTCGGCGGCGATTGCCGATCCGACGCTGATTTTTTCGCCCACCCTGGAAAGCTACCAGGCGGTGCAGGCGCGCTCTGGCTATGCACACTTCGCGCTTAACAGCGTCGCTGTCGCCTTTGGCTCGACGCTGCTGGCGCTTCTGATCGCCATTCCATCGGCCTATGCGATGGCCTTTTTACCGACCAAACGCACCAAGGGCACCCTACTGTGGATGCTCTCGACCAAAATGCTGCCGTCGGTCGGGGTGCTGGTGCCCATTTACCTGATTTATCGCAGTACAGGGCTTTTGGATACGCGAACCGGGTTGATCATCATCTATACGCTGATGAATCTGCCGATCGTGGTGTGGATGCTTTATACCTTTTTCAAAGATATGCCCAAAGACATTCTCGAAGCCGGCCGCATGGACGGCGCCTCAACGCTGCAAGAGGTGTTCTTTTTGCTGTTACCGCTGACCCTGCCGGGCATTGCTTCCACGGGGTTGCTGTCGGTCATCTTAAGTTGGAATGAGGCCTTCTGGAGCCTCAATCTCACCTCGTCCAAGGCGGCTCCGCTAACCGCTTATATTGCCTCGTTCTCAAGCCCCGAAGGGCTCTTCTGGGCCAAGCTGTCGGCGGCCTCGACGATGGCGATCGCGCCGATCTTAATTTTCGGCTGGTTAACCCAAAAACAAATGGTGCGCGGGCTGACTTTCGGTGCCGTCAAGTAAAGGAGTTTTCCTATGGCAACCTTACAACTGAATAATATTACCAAGCGCTTTGGCGACACCGAGGTCATCAAAGGCATTGATTTGGACGTCAATGACCGCGAGTTTGTGGTGTTTGTTGGTCCTTCTGGGTGTGGTAAGTCCACCTTGATGCGCATGATTGCCGGGCTGGAAAACGCCACAGACGGCGATATCTTGATCGACGGCCAGCGGATGAACGACGTGGGGCCTGCGGATCGTGGCCTCGCCATGGTGTTCCAGAGCTACGCGCTTTACCCGCACATGACGGTGGAAGACAACATGGGCTTTAGCATGCGCCTGGCAAAGGTGCCTAAAGAGCAGCGCCGGGCCAAAGTGCTGGAAGCCGCCAAAATTCTGCAGCTTGAGCCGCTGCTCGACCGCAAGCCCAAAGCGCTTTCCGGCGGCCAGCGTCAGCGGGTGGCCATTGGCCGCGCGATTGTCCGCAACCCGAGTATTTTCCTGTTCGATGAGCCGCTTTCCAACCTGGACGCCGCGCTGCGCGTGCAGATGCGCATTGAGCTTGCGCGCCTGCACGACGAGCTCGACGCCACGATGATCTACGTGACCCACGACCAAATCGAAGCCATGACCATGGCGGATAAGATCGTCGTGCTGCGCGATGGGGTGGTCGAGCAGGTGGGTTCCCCGATGGCGCTGTATCACCATCCCCAAAACCGGTTCGTGGCGGGCTTTATCGGTTCGCCCAAGATGAACTTTCTTGACGTCACGCTGGTTGACGTTACGCCTAGCGGGGTGAGTATTCGGATGCCTGGCGGCGGCGAGCGCCATGTGCCGGTAGACGGTCAGCACCTGAGTAATGACGCCACCCTGGAGCTAGGTATCCGGCCCGAGCACCTGGTGCTTGACGAGCAAGGGCCGTTGGTCGGGCAAATACAGGTGCTGGAGCGTCTAGGCGGCCAAACCTCGCTCTACGTCAAGACGGACGAACAGCTCATCACCATCATGGCCGATGGCGATGTGGCGTACCGGGTTAACGATAAGGTGCGCTTTGGCTTTGCCCCTGAGCGTGCTCACCTGTTTGACGCTGATGGTATGGCCCTGCCGAGTTTGCAGCAGCACCCGCTGGCTGGGCTCACACGCGGGGACAATCGCGCTAACGGAGAAAGCGCCTCGCCCGAGGCGTCCGCATGACGGCGCTGATCTTCGACTGTGACGGCGTACTGGTGGATAGCGAAGCGCTGGCGGAAGGCACGCTGATCGAGCACCTCAGCCGCTGGCTGCCGGATATCAATGTCAGCCAGTCGCTGGGCCAGGCATTGGGCATGACCACCGCCAATATCCTGCGTCACGTCGAACGGCTAAGCACCTATCCGTTACCCGCGAATGCCGCCGAGCGGGTCGACACCGCCATTGAGGCGAGGCTGGCCCGCGAGCTGACCGCCATTGAAGGGGCCGAGGCAGCCGTGCGGTCGATTACGCTGCCCAAGGCTGTGGTTTCCAACAGCCGGCGCTGCCGCGTGTTGGCATCGCTTGCGGGCACCGGGCTGGATGCGGCGTTTGGCGACGTGCCGATTTTTACCGCCGAACAGGTCGCTCAGCCCAAGCCCGATCCGGCGCTGTATCAGCTGGCGGCCTCGACCCTGGGTGAAGCACCCCAGGATTGCCTGGTTGTCGAGGACAGCGTGGCTGGCGTGACGGCGGCCACCGCGGCGGGGATGTGGGTGATTGGCTTTATCGGGGCCAGCCACCTGGATGACGGGCAAGCCGAACGCCTTCGCCAGGCAGGTGCCTGGCGCATATTGCCCCACATGCAAGGGCTAAGTGATCTGGTTGACGAATGGCAAGGGGTTATCAGCCTGGGAGGAGCAAATGAAGCTAACCAATAAGGTGGCCGTGGTGACCGGCGGCGCCAAGGGGATCGGGCTGGCGATCGCCCAACGCTACCTGGCTGAAGGAGCCAGCGTGGTGGTGGCCGATATCGATACGGCGGCGATTGACGAGGCGGTCAGCCAGCTGCGTCAGACGGTGGACACCGAACGGGTGTTGGGCGTTGAGCTAAATGTCTGCGATGCGGCGTCGATCGACGCGATGGTGGTAAAGGTTCGCGAGCGTATGGGGCGTATCGATATTTTGGTGAACAACGCGGCGGTGTTTGATATGGCGCCGGTGCTTGAAGTCACCGAGGCGAGCTTCGATAAGCAATTCGCCGTTAACACCAAAGGTATGTTTTTCACCCTGCAGGCGGTCGCCAAGGCCATGGTCGATCAGGGGCAGGGTGGCAAAATCATCAATATGGCCTCCCAGGCGGGGCGGCGGGGCGAAGCGCTGGTAAGCGTTTACTGCGCAAGCAAGGCAGCGGTCATCAGCCTTACCCAGTCCTGCGGGCTGGATTTGATCAAGCACAGTATCAACGTCAACGGTATTGCGCCCGGCGTGGTCGATACGCCGATGTGGAAAGACGTCGATGCCCTGTTTGCCCGCTATGAAAACCGTCCGCTAGGCGAGAAAAAACGCCTGGTTGGCGAGGCCGTGCCGTTTGGCCGCATGGGGACGCCGGAAGACCATACCGGGGCGGCGGTTTTCCTGGCCAGCCAGGACAGTGACTACGTAGTCGCCCAGACGCTTAACGTCGATGGCGGCAATTGGATGAGTTGATCTGCCATGACGACTGATCTTGACACCCTGAGCCGCCAGATTATTCAGGCGGCCACCGACCTGCCGCGCTACTGAACATCATTCTTCTCGGCCCGCCGGGGGCGGGCAAGTCCTATCGCAGCGAACAGCTTTGCGCGGCAATCAATCGCCAGGCGCCGGGGCAGGCCGGGGTGGTGCCGATGGACGGTTACCATTTCGATAACGCCGTGATCGGCGCGTCGCAGCTGCCGCTCAAGGGCGCGCCGCATACCTTCGACGTGGATGGCCTGCGCGTGGACCTGGAGCGCATCCGCCGCGCCGACAGGCCGGTTGCGGTGCCGGTGTTCGACCGTCCGCTGGACCTGGCGCGGGCCGGTGGACGGCTGATCACCACCGAGCAGCGCATCGTGATTGTCGAGGGCAACTACTTGTTGCTCGACCGCCCCGGGTGGCGTGACCTGCGGCCCTTGTTTGATTGGACGCTGATGCTCGACGTTGAAGACGACGTCCTCGTCCAGCGCTTGGTGGCCCGCTGGTTGGCCATGGGCCAAGACCGCGCTGGGGCCCTGGAGCGCACCCATCAAAAAGACATGCTCAACGCCCAACTGGTCAAAACGTGCAGTTTTTCACCGGATCAGTACTGGCGTTAGCCCGTCATACCCTAGGACTAACCTGGAGAGCGACCATGACCCAACTCAATAATCACAATGTGGGCACACTAGGCTCCCCCATTGCCACCCCCGACTATGACCGCAGCGCCGTCACCCCCGGCATCGTGCATATTGGTGTCGGCGGCTTTCACCGCGCCCATCAGGCCATGTACCTGGACGGCCTGATGAACCAGGGCGAAGCGCTGGACTGGGGCATCGTCGGGGTCGGCGTTATGCCGGGCGACAAGCGCATGCAGCAGGCGTTGGCCGCGCAGGATCATCTCTACACGCTGGTCGTTAAACACCCGGATGGCCAGTATGAGCCGCGGGTGATTGGCAGCATGGTCGACTACCTGTTCGCGCCGGAGGCCACCGAGGCGGTGATCGAGCAAATGGCCGACCCGGCGATTCGTATCGTGTCGTTGACGGTTACCGAAGGCGGCTACAATTTCCATCCGGTGACCGGCGAATTCGATCTGGATAACCCGCAAATACGCGACGACCTTAGCCATCCCACCCAGCCCTCATCCAGTTTTGGTCTGGTGGTCGAGGCGCTGGTACGCCGCCGCGAGCGGGGTATCGCTCCCTTTACGGTCATGTCCTGCGACAACATTCAAGGCAACGGGGAAGTGGCCAAGCGGATGTTCAGTGCCTATGCCCAGGCCCGTGATCCGGCGCTGGGCGCCTGGCTGGCCGAGGAAGTGGCGTTCCCCAATGCCATGGTGGATCGCATTACCCCAGTCACGTCTGAGACGGATATCAGCGAACTGGCGGCGCATTTCGGTATCGATGACGCCTGGCCGGTGGTGTGCGAGCCGTTTACGCAGTGGGTGCTGGAAGATCACTTCCCGCTGGGCCGGCCAGCGCTGGAAAAGGTGGGCGTGCAGCTGGTCGACGACGTGGAGCCCTACGAGTTGATGAAGCTGCGCCTGCTCAACGCCAGTCATCAGGCGCTCACCTACTTTGGTTATCTGGCCGGTTACCGCTACGCTCATGAGGTGTGTCAGGACCCGCTGTTCGTGGATTTCCTGCTCGGCTACATGCGCGAAGAGGGCTCGCCTACGCTTTCGCCGGTACCCGGCGTTGATCTTGAGGACTACCGGATGACGCTGATTGAGCGGTTTGCCAATCCTCAGATCAAGGACACCCTGGCCCGGCTGTGCGCGGAAAGCTCCGACCGGATCCCCAAGTGGCTGGTGCCGGTGATTCGTCAGCAGCTGGCGCAGGGCGGCGAAATCCGCCGCAGCGCCGCGGTGGTGGCCAGCTGGGCCCGCTACGCCGAAGGCCGGGACGAGCAGGGCGAGCCCATCGACATCGTCGATCGCCTGAAAACCTCGCTGATGGAGATTGCCGCCCAGAACCGCACTCGGCCCACGGCGTTCGTCGAAAACCGCGAGCTGTTCGGCGATCTGGCCGACCAACCGCGCTTCCTGGCGGCCTATCTGGCGGCGCTTGCATCGCTGCACGATCGCGGCGCACGCGCTACGCTTGAGGATCTGGTCTCGTCCAAAGGAATTAAGTGATGTATATCGGCGTCGATTGTGGCACGCAAAGTACCAAAGTGGTGGTGGTAGATGTAGAGCAAGGCCTGATCCGCGGCGAGGCCAGCCGTCCTCACCATCTCGACGAAGGCGAGCACGGCCGCCGCGAGCAGGCCCCAAGCGAATGGTTGTCCGCCCTGAAGGGCGCCTTCTTTGAAGCGCTGGAGCGCGCGGGTGTCGACGCTGGGCAGGTGCGCGGTATCGGGGTTTCCGGCCAGCAGCACGGCATGGTGGCGCTGAACGCTGACGGTGTGCCGGTGTATCCGGCCAAGCTATGGTGCGATACCGAAACCAGCGCTCACAACAGCGATCTGGTCGCCCGTCTGGGCGGTGAAGCCGGCTGCCTGGAGAAGCTCGGCCTGGTGCTGCAAACCGGCTATACCGCCTCCAAGGTGGCATGGCTGCGCGATCATCACCCCGATGCCTACGCGCGTATCGACAGCCTGTTGCTGCCCCACGACTATCTCAATTTCTGGCTGACCGGCAACCGCGTGACCGAGGCAGGCGATGCGTCCGGCACCGGCTACTTTGACACCTCGCGGCGCCGTTGGCGGCTGGATGTGTTCGCCGAAATCGCCCCCGAACTGGACCCGAAGCGTGTGCTGCCCCGCTTGCTAGAAGCTCATGAGCCTGCCGGTGTGGTGCAAAGCGCTGTGGCCGCTGAACTGGGGTTATCTGATAACGTCGTGGTGTCCTCCGGCGGCGGGGACAATATGCTGGGGGCGATTGGCACCGGCAATATTACCCCGGGGCTGATTACGTTAAGCTTGGGGACATCGGGCACGGTGTGTGCATATTCGCCTGCGCCGGTAGTCCTCGACAATGCCATGGTCGCCAATTTCTGCTCGAGCACCGGCGGGTGGCTGCCGCTGATCTGTACCATGAACGTCACCTCGGCGACCACCCGGGTGCGCGAGCTGTTTGGTTTGGATCTCGACGCCTTTGGTCAGCGCGTGGCGAGCGCGCCCATCGGCGCGGAAGGCGTGACCGTGCTGCCGTTTTTCAACGGCGAGCGGGTGCCCATGCTGCCGGAAGCCTCGGCGGATTTCCTCGGCCTGACCAGCCTCAATACCACCCAGGCCAATCTGTGTCGGGCAGTGATGGAAGGGGCGACATTCGGGCTGCGCTATGGCCTTGAGCTGCTCGGTGATCTGACCGCCGGCGCCAGCCAGATTCGCCTGATTGGTGGCGGCGCCAAGAGCGCAGTGTGGCGCCAGATGGTGGCGGATATAACCGATACCCAGGTGATCTGCCCCGAAATTACCGATGCCGCCGCGCTGGGCGGGGCCCTCCAGGCAGCGTGGTGCGACCAGCGAGCGACAGGCGTTACCCTGGAAGCGCTATGTGAACGGCTGGTAACCTTGGATGCCCACTCCCAGGCGGACCCAGACCCAGCGCGGGTGGCGGCTTACCAGACGGCGTATGCGCGTTATTGCAGTGCGCTTCAACAGCGCCACGGCCACACTGATTAACAGACAGGTACGCGGTCAACAAGGAGATTTAGATATGGCTGATCAACTACAGCAGTTAAAACAACACTCACTGGTGGTGGCCGATACCGGTGACCTGGAAGCGATTCGCCGCTACCAGCCGCAGGACGCCACCACTAATCCGTCGTTACTGCTCAAGGCGTTCAGTTTGCCGGGCTATCAGGCGATGATCGACGAAGAACTGAGCCAGGTGAAAGCCGCAGGCGGCGCGCGCGAGCAGCAGCTGCCCCACGCCGTGGACCGGTTGGCGGTGGCGGTAGGCAGCGAAATCGCCGCCGTGGTGCCGGGGCGCGTGTCCACCGAAGTGGCCGCCCGGCTGTCGTTCGATACTCAGGCAAGCATCGCCAAGGCCCACGAGCTGATCGAGCTTTACGAAGCCCGGGGCGTTGGCCGCGACCGCGTGCTGATCAAACTGGCGTCCACCTGGGAGGGCATTCGTGCCGCCGAGGTGCTGGAGCGCGAGGGCATTCAGTGCAACCTGACGCTGCTGTTCAGCGACGCCCAGGCCCAGGCCTGTTTTGATGCGGGCGTGTTTCTGATCTCGCCGTTTGTCGGCCGTGTCACCGACTGGTACAAAAACGCCACCGGCAAGGACTATGCGCCGGATGAAGACCCGGGGGTCAAGTTTGTGCAAGGCGTGTGCGAGCGTGCCAACCAGGGTGGCTACGAGACCGTGGTCATGGGCGCCAGTTTCCGTACCACCGGCCAGGTGCTGGCGTTGGCGGGATGCCCGCGGCTGACGATTTCCCCGGCCCTGCTCGAAGAACTGGCCTCGACGGAAGGCCAAGTGACCCCGCAGATTGCGCCGCCTGGCGGCAACGGCAAGCCGTTCCCTGTGCTCAGCGAAGCCGACTTCCGCTGGGGTCACAATCAGGATCCCATGGCCAATGACAAGCTGGCGGAAGGGATTCGTCGCTTCCACGACGACCAGCTCGAGCTGGAAACGCTGATTGATCAGCGCTTGGGGTGAGTCGACGCAGGCCTGAACCGCCAGGCACAATGGGTTGACCTTCAGCGCTCAGGAGCAGGTTGATGGAGTCAGCCCTAGCCGCGTTACTCGAATCGTCCGGTTTAACCGCCAAGTCTGGGTTGCAGCCGTTGAGCGGTGGCGATATGGCCGCCGTTTACCAGTTGGATACCGACCAGGGAAGCATCTTCGTCAAGCACGATGAGGCAGATCGACTGTGCGGCGAAGCTGAAGCCTTGCGGGCGCTAAGAGGGGCGTGCACCCGATTGAAAGTGCCCCAGGTGCTGGGGCTGGCGGACGGCTGGCTGGTGATGGAGGCGCTGGATACATCAGGCAAGCGCGATGAGGTTATGCTGGGCGAAGGCCTGAAAGAGCTGCATGCGAGCGTCGCCGAGCAGCATGGCTGGCACTGGGACAACGCCTGCGGCCGAACCCCTCAACCGAATGCCCCGCTCAGCGATGGGCGTGCCTTTCAGCGCGAGCGGCGGCTATTGCCGCTCGGTGAGGCCTGCTATCAGCGTGGCCTGATCGGCAAATCGCTTTTCGAGCGCATCGTACGTCAGGCTCACGCCCTGGAAAACTGGCTGCCCAACCAGCCCGCAAGTCTGGTGCACGGCGATCTGTGGTCCGGCAATGTGCTTTATATCCCCAGCGGCCCGGCCATCATCGACCCGGCGATTTACCGGCACTACCCGGAAGTCGATATCGCCATGCTGACGCTCTTCGGCTCACTGGGTGATGCCTTTTTCGAGGCCTACTGGAACGGCGACGCCCCGACCGATTGGCCGAGGCGTGAGGCGTTATTCCAGCTTTATCCGCTGCTCAACCACGTTCTGCTGTTTGGCACGAGCTTTCGCAGCGGCGTGGAGCGCAGCATCGCTACGCTTGAGGCTTACCAGGACTTGTAGGGCAGGAATTTGCCGTTCAGGGTCAGCAGCACGCGATCCCCTTTGGGGTCTTCGATCTTATCCATTTCCATGGTGAAATCGATCGCGCTCATGATGCCGTCACCAAACTGCTCCTGTACCACATCCTTGAGCGTCTCCCCATACACGCCGACCACTTCGTAAAGACGATAGATGAAGGGGTCCTGGGGAATGGCTTCGTCCCACATCTTGGTAGGAAACGCCACCAGGGCATCAGCGATGTCGCCATCCACATCCAGCGTCGCGCAGATCTTCTTGGCGATATCAGGACTGGCGCTGTTCATGCCGTAGCAGGCTGATGCCACCCAGACCGGTGACATGCCCACAGCGCTGGCGATATCGTCCCAGCTCATCTTCTTGCGCGCTTTGGCGGCAAGCAGGGTGTGGCGCATTTCTAGCTTATCCATAATGGTTCTCCTTTAACGTGGAGGGCCGATGGAGCCCTTTGGTTGCCGATAGGGCGTCGTTCAAGACAGGACCTTTTTGGGCTGGGTACGGACGTGAGTGGTGTAGAGCACCAGGCCCACAAGGGTCAGGCCGCCGACCAGGTTACCCAGCACCGTCGGAATTTCGTTCCACATGATGTATTGATATAGCGTGAAGTCAGCGCCCATCAGCAGGCCAATGGGGAATAGGAACATGTTGACCACGGAGTGCTCGAAGCCAAGATAGAAAAACACGATGATCGGCATCCACATGGCCATGATCTTGCCGGAAACCGTGGTAGAAATAGCCGCCCCTACAACGCCCATGGACACCATCCAGTTGCAGAACATGCCGCGCATGAACAGCACGATCCAGCCCGCAAGCCCAGCGTCTTGGTAGCCCACGGTGCGGCTTTCGCCGACTTCCATCATCGTGAGGCCCACCTCGTTGATTTCTTCAGTGCCGCCCATGGTGAAGTTCATGTAGCCAAACACGGCAATGAACAGGGCTCCCGCCAGGTTGCCAATGCCGACCAGGGCCCAGCACTTGAGCATGCGCGGCAGAGTGACGCCCGGGCGTTTGTCGAGCCAGGCGATCGGCACCAGCGTAAACACCCCGGTGAGCAGGTCGTAGCCCATTAGATAGAGCATGACAAAGCCAACGGGAAAGAGTAGTGCGCCAATCAGGAAGTTGCCGGTCTGCGTCGCAATGGTGATGGCAAAAATAACCGCCAGCGCGAGGGTCGCCCCCGCCATAAAGGCACGAATGAGCGTGTCCCGGGTGCCCATATAAACCTTCGATTCACCCTGGTCGACCAGCTTAGTGACGAATTCACTGGGCATTAGATATGACATAGAGAGGTTTTCCTTCGTCATTTCGGTTAATTAACGCCGCGTTAAATAGTCCAGTGCTAATCCCTTGGCCTCATCTGGATATCGCAGGCACTTTTTCGCCTACAGACAAGTGCATTTGCTATGCCAACTAGCCGATTAAGCGAGAGGTTAACTTTTAAAAAGTCGCTAAATCAGTGTGTTAAATAGTTGCATGACGATTCGCAGGATACCCAGGGACTGGCGCTTGTATAAGATTTAGACGATGTTCGGCGCAAAACTGCACCACCTAGTGGCGCCTGGTGAGCAAGCGCCCCGTCATAATGCATTAAGACCTTCGGGCGCGTAGCTGGCGCCTTGCTGACGCTTTTTGACGAGTGGCTCAGCGCCTTGGAGCAAGGGCATTGCACCCTTTTGGCTCAGGCCGTTCAGAGGCTGGCGTTGGGCGTTGACTGGTTCTTGTACAAGCGTTGAGAGTGAGCTGGAAGTTAAATTGACGGAAGGCAAAGCGGGTGCTAATTTACATTCATAAATGTATGTTATGGCGCGTTTTTCTGCGCCATGATACCCGGCGAACCAACGACAGCCTGGCACTGTAACGGCGGTTGATTCGTCCAACGCTAGCGTCAAGGAAGACGGTCTGCGACTGTCAAAGGCATTGCTTCCTACCGCTATTAGAGTATTGGGCTCCACCATGACATCGAGACGATTGGCTATGCCACTTTCAGCATCGCGTAGGTTCCGCCCGCTGGGGCGAGCGGCTGCATTATCCACGTTACTCATGGTTGCTTCGGGCAGCGCCGTCGCACAGTGGGAAGGAAGCGTTGGCGCCGGTGTGTTCAGCATGCCCGAGTATTTGGGTAGCGACGACAACGAAACCCGTGCCTGGCCGAGCGCCAGCGTTACCTACGGCGATACTTTTTACGCCAGCGTGCGCGATGGCATCGGCTGGAATATTTTCCGCCAGGGCAACTGGGCGGTTTCACCGTATGTCAGCTACCTGTCCGGGCGCGACAATGACGGTGAGCTTCGCGGGTTGGACAAAGTGGATGATTCGGCAGCGCTGGGGGTTCGCGCCCGCTATTCAGACGGCCCCTGGGGGCTTGAAGCCGCCACCCGAGCCCCGCTGGGCGGTGATGTAGACGGCTTTGACGCCGAGCTCAAGGCCAGCTGGCGGACCATGCTGTCCGAACAGATGGCTTTTTCCGTGGGCCCGGAGCTGACCTATAGCAGCGACGACTGGACTGACGACATGTTTGGCATCTCGCCGGACGAGAGCGCCCGCTCCGGGCTTGCTGTCTATCGACCCAACGATGGCTACTTCCGCATGGGCCTGACCAGCAGCCTGAGCTACTACCTGACTCGCGACTGGTCGGTTACCGGCCTGCTGGGCATCACCCGGTTAACGGGCGACGCCGCTGACAGCCCGATCGTCGACGACGTGGGTAACGAGACCCAGGTCATGGGCGGCGCGCTGATCAACTATCACTTTTAACCGCATTTATCACTTTTAATCGCGCTGGTTAACAAGACGATGCCACCAATCGCTGAGCCACTGCCCCGGGCGAGTGGCTTTGACGGGAGTAATCCCGGCGTGACGGGTCAGGAAGCGTTTGAGCGGCACCACCTGCTGGGCATTGTTGAGCATGGGCGCGTGGCCGCAGTCCGCCGCCTCAAGCGTTTCCAGGTGGGGCTGGTCTTGCTGCATGCGCGTGACGCTTGCGGCCTGCAGAAGCTCAGAATGCTCACCGCGAATGACCATCAGCGGGCAGCGGATACGCTGCCAGTCGCTCCAGGTGTCGCGGGGCGTATCGTGGACAAACTGCTCGCCTATGCGCGGGTCGTAATGAAAGCTCCAGCTACCGTCGGGCAGGCGTCGGGCACTGCTGAGCGCCATGTGCTCCCACTCGTGACGGGAAAGGCGACCAAACCCCTGGTAGTGCTGCTCGAGGGCCTGTTGCAGTTCACTGAGCGTGGAAAAACGCTTAAGGACACTAAAGTAGGTCGCCATTTCCGCCAGCGACTGGCCGTTCAGTTCGGGCCCCACATCGTTGAGTACCAGGCAGCCAATTCGCTGGGCGGTGGCGTCATCCGCCGCCAGTAGCATGCCCAGCAAGCCGCCCATCGAGGTGCCGATCCAGTTGGCGCGCTCGATGCGGTAGTGATCGAGTACCGCCAACGCGATCGTCACATAATGGCTATATAAGTAATCATTGGCAGGATACATCGACCAGCTGGAAAGGCCGCGTCCTGGGGTATCGGGGGCGATGACCCGCCACTTTGGCCCCAGCTGACGGGCCAGGGAGGCAAAATCGCCGCCGTGTCGGGCAAGCCCATGCCAGGCAATCACGGTGTTGGGGGCGTCGGGGTGCCAGATACGCACGGCGATTTCCAACTGGCGGACGTTAATATAGTCGATGCGATCCATGGCGGGCCTCAGAGAGTCGAATATTGCTGCGCAGCATGATGCCGTACAGCATAGTTGAGTAAAACGGGTTTGCACGGTGTCGCCTCTGGGTCGCCGTGGCGAAAAGAAATAGCAACGTAAACTGAAAATCAGCTCAGGGTCTGGTATCGCCAAAAAAACATGCGACAATGTATGTAAGTACCCAGACCGCTCTATTTATGAGGAAAACGCTATGCTGCGACGCCCTTCCACGTCGGCTTTGAAGACCCTTCGTCCCTTTACGGCGCAGCGTAAGCTGCTTCCCGCGTTAGTGCTTTCGCTATGGGCGATGCCCGCTTGGTCGGCAGACCTGCTCACCATCACCCGCGATGCGCTGGAAAACAATGCCGAATTGAGTTCGGCGCGTTCGGAAAGCCAAAGCGTCGAAGCGGGGCGGGACGTCGCCCGTGGCGACCTGCTGCCCCAGGTGAATGCCTCGGGCAACGTGGCGCACAACCGCCAGTATGAAAGCCAAAGCGGCACCCAGGCCGGACAGGCGGGGGATGGCACAGGCAACACCGCCGGCAATGACGACCCTTTCAATAGCGTCAGCCTGACGCTTGAAGCCTCGCAGGCGCTGTTTGACGCGCGCAACAGCCGCGAAGTGACGCAAGCCGAGCGACAGATCGACCAGCAGGTCTTCGTGCTGGCGTCCACCGAGCAGCAAGTGCTGATCGACGTGGCAACGGCGTACTTCGATATTTTGCGCGCCAATGACATTCTCGATGCCCGTCTGGCTCAGGAACGCGCCATTGGTCGCCAGCTCGAACAGGCGGAAGAGCAGTTCGAAGTTGGCCTGATTGCGATTACCGAAGTCGAGGAAGCCCAGGCGAGTTTCGATCAGTCCCGCGCTGAGCGAATCGCAGCGCAGAGCGATTTGCAGGTCAGCTTCGAAGTGCTCGAACGTTTGACCGGCCAGCGCTACGCCAGTATCGAGGCGCTGAGCGACGACTATCCCATCGCTCCGCCGACGCCCGCCGATCGCGACGAGTGGGTCGGCCTGGCCGTAGAGAATAATCCGCTGGTGCTCGCCGAGCAGGCAGGCGTAGAGGTTTCCCGCAGCGGCGTTGGTATCTCCGAAGCCCAGCGGTTACCTACGCTTGAGGCCTTTGCGAACTACCAGTATGCCGACAACGACATCGACGGTGTCGAGGGCCATGACTCCTCAAGCCAGATAGGCCTGAGCGCCAACTTGCCACTGTATACCGGTGGCAGTACCCAGGCCGGCATCCGCCAGAGCACCTATCAGCTGGAAGCCAGTCAGTACGACTTTGAAGCCCAGCGCCGCGACACCGTTCAGCAGGTACGCTCGCTGTACACCCAGGTCAGCAACGACGTATCCACCGTGGATGCCCGTGAGCAGGCCATCGTGTCCAACCAGAGCGCGCTGGACGCCACCCGTGCCGGCTACGAAGTGGGTACCCGCAATATCGTCGACGTGCTGAATGCCGAGCAGAATCTGTACAACGCGATCTCCGACTACGCCCAGGCCCGCTACGACTACGTCGTCAACCTGCTGTCGTTGCGTCAGCAGGCCGGCCGTCTGGACGTCGAGGCCGTCGAGGATATTAACGCCTGGCTACGGGGCGAAGAGGTGACCTTTACGCTGCCCGAAGACAGCGACTCAAGCAGCGTCACCAACATTGGCGAGCGCCCCGAACTCGATCAGTAAAAGACCTTTCAGGCGGCCCCTGTGGCCGCTGAACATTTACATTCATACGTGTATGGTTGTAACCTGTGTCGGTTTTATTGGCGCCTTAAGGGAAAAAGTAATGAAGATAAAGTGTTATGGCGTTCGCAGCGCGCTCATGGTCCTAGGCGCTAGTGCGCTGCTTGCTGCCTGCGGCCAAGAAGAAGAAGCCGAGCAAGCGGAAGGCCAACAGCAACAAGAATCACCTCCCGTGCAAGTCGAAGTTACCGAAGCTACCCGACAAGACCTGCCGTTGGACAAATCCTACGCCTCGCTGCTGCGCAGCGACGAGGAAGTCACTCTGGTAACCCGCGTGTCAGGCTACTTGGAAGAGCGCCACTTTGAGCCGGGCGAATTCGTGGAAGAGGGGCAGCGGCTGTACTCCATTGAACCCGACGTTTACCGCGCCACGGTTAACCAGCGCGAAGCCGATTTGCAAAGCGCCCAGGCGGAGTTATCCCGCGCCCAGCGCGATGCGGAGCGTTTTGAACGGCTGCTTAGCCAAAACTCGGTCAGTCGCCAGGAATACGACCAGGCCCGCGCCGACCTTGGCGTCGCGCAAGCCAGCGTAGCTCAGGCATCAGCGTCGCTGGAAAGCGCGCAGATTGACCTGGACTATGCCGAAGTGACCGCGCCGGTCGCCGGCATGATCAGCTTAAGTGAAATCAACGTGGGTAATTTCGTTGAATCAGGAACCGAGCTTGCCACCATTACGCCGCTAGACCCGCTGGAAGTTCGTTTCCAAATGCCGCAAAGCGACGCCTATGAGCTGCGCCGTCAACTGCGCGATGGCGAGTCAGTGGAAGACATTGGCGCAAGCCTAACCCTGCCAGGGCGTGGCGGCGAGCAGGACAGCAGCCTCGAAGGGCGCCTTGAATACCTCGGCTCGCGCGTCAGCGACAGCACCAGCACCGTTCAGGCCAGTGCCACCTTCGACAACCCCGATGGCGATATTCTGCCAGGCCAGTTCGTGCGCGTCAGAATTGATGGCTTGAAGCGCTATGACGTATTCGCCGTGCCTGAAATTGCCATCACCCAGGGCTTGATGGGCCCGCAGGTGTTTGTTTTGGACGAAGATGACCGTGCCCGCGCGCGGACGGTTAGCCTGGGTGAAGTCGCTGGCCCTTGGCAAATTCTGCGCGATGGCCTTGAAGAGGGTGACCGCGTAGTGGTTGGCGACCCATCCGGGATCGAGCCAGGTACCACCATCGATCCGCAGTCGTTTGACGGTGATGCCGATGAGGTGGTGGAAAACGTTGAAGAAGAGCAGGCCGAACAAGAGGAAGAGGCTGCCGAGCAGGCCGAGCAAGCCCAGGGCGGCGGCGGTGCCGGTGGTGGTGAAGAAAGCGAAGAGGAAGGAGACTCCTCGGAATGAATTTCTCAAACTTCTTCATTAGTCGGCCGATTTTTGCCTCGGTTCTGGCGATTATCCTGACCATTATCGGCATCGTCAGCATGCGCGTACTGCCCGTCGAGCAGTACCCAAGCGTGGTACCGCCTACTGTGTCGGTTGAGGCACAGTTCCCGGGGGCCGATGCGGAAACCGTTGCGCAGACGGTGGCCGCGCCGCTGGCGGAGTCGATCAACGGCGTTGAGGACATGTTGTACATGACCTCAAACAGCAGCGATAACGGCAGGGTGTCGATGAACATTGCGTTCAATATCGGCACCGAAGGCGATACCAATACGATTAACGTCAACAACCGCGTTCAGGGCGCGCTGTCGCAACTTCCTGAAGCGGTGCAACAGCAGGGCGTTACCGTTGAACTGCGTTCAAGCTCGATTCTGATGTTCGTGGCGTTGACCTCGCCGGAGGGCGACTACAACAACGTCTTCATGCAGAACTACGCCACCCTGAACATTATCGACGAACTGCGCCAGGTGCCCGGGGTCGGCGAAGCCGAGGTGCTGGGTGGCGGCGAGTTCGCCATGCGTATCTGGCTGGATCCGGAAAAACTCTCGCAATACGATTTAACCCCCAGCGAAGTGTCGAGCGCCATTCAATCGCAAAACACTGAAATTCCAGCGGGCAGCCTGGCGGCTACGCCACAGAGTGAGCCGCGCGCGTACACTTACACCATTACGGCAGGCGGTCGCCTGAGCGACGTTGACGACTTTCGTAACATTGCGCTGCGCACCAATTCAGACGGCTCGAGCTTAAGGCTTGAAGACGTTGCCCGTATTGAACTGGGCGCTTCCTCCTACGGTGTCGATGCGAAGCTAAATGGCGATGCCATGACGCCGATCATCATTAACCAGCAGCCGGGTGCCAACGCCTTGGAAACGGCAAGCGCGGTTAATGACACCATGGAAGAGCTTGGGGAACGTTTCCCGCCTGGGCTTGAATACGTGGTGCCTTACGACACCACGCTGTTTATCGATGCCTCGGTTAGCACCGTGGTGAAGGTGTTTATTGAGGCATTCTTAATCGTCGGCGTGATTCTGTTTATCTTCCTGCAGAACTGGCGGTTCACGGTGATTGCCATGTCGGTGGTGCCGGTCTCGGTACTGGCGACGTTCGCTGGCTTCTTCATGTTCGACTTCTCGATCAACCTGCTCACGCTGTTTGCGCTGGTGCTGTCGATAGGGATAGTGGTGGACGACGCCATACTGGTGGTCGAAAACGTTGAACGGGTGCTGAGCGAAGAAGAGGATATTAGCGTCAAAGACGCAACTATTCGCGCCATGAAAGAGGTCGGTGGCCCGGTTATCGCCACCTCGTTGATCATGGCGGCGGTGTTTATCCCGGTGGCATTTTTGGGTGGCTTTACCGGGCAGATATACCAGCAGTTTGCCTTGACGGTGGCGATTTCTGTGGCGTTCTCGGCGCTAATGGCGCTGACCTTCACGCCTGCGCTATCGGCGATTTTTATCAAGCATAAGTCCAAGCATGCCCAGTCCAAATTCATGCGCGCGGTACAAACGCCGCTGCGTTTATTTGACCGGCTGTTTGCTGCGATCACCGCAGGTTTTATGGCGATAGTGAAGGTGCTGGTGCGCTTTTGGGTACTGGCATTGGCGTTAACGGCCCTGGTTATCGGCGGTTCCTGGTGGCTGTATCAAAGCAACCCCTCGACGCTGGTGCCGGAAACGGACCAGGGCATAGTGCTGGCCAGTGTGACGTTGCCCGATGCCGCGTCGCTGGACCGCACCGAAGAGTACATGGCAGCACTGAGTGAGCGGGTTGAAGCCATTCCAGGGGTGCGTTACTCCTCGGCGATTGCGGGCTATGACATTTTGTCGAGCTCGGTAAATACCGCCCGTGGCGTCATGTTTATTAACCTTGAGTCTTGGGAAGAGCGTGATCTTAGTGCCAACGATCTGGTCGGGCAGATCATGCAGATTGGCGCTGAAATCCCCGGTGGCTCGGCCATGGCGTTTAACGCACCGCCCATACAGGGGCTTTCGACCACCGGTGGCTTTACCGGCTACTTGCAATCGTTTGGCGGGGCCAGCTCTCAAGAGCTTTACGAGGCTGCACTTCAGGTAACCCAAAAAGCCAACGAGCACCCGGCGCTTGAGCAGGTCTTCTCGACCTTTAGCGTTAACGTGCCCGGCTACCGTGCGGACATCGACCAGCAAAAAGCGTTGAGCTATGGCGTATCACTGGAAGATTTGCAGACGACGCTTGCCAACACCTTCGGTAATGGCTTTGTTAACTATTTCAGTTATCAAAACCGTAACTTCCAGGTGTATATGCAAAACGAAGATGACTTCCGACTAACCCCTGATGACACAAATCACATTTATGTGCGCGGGGGCGACGGCGAGCGGATTCCGCTGTCGGAATTCGTCACCTTGGAGCGCGAGGCCAAGCCCGCGGTGGTGTCACGCTTCGGGGTTTACTTAGGGGCGCAGTTCCAGGGTGGCCCGGCGGAAGGCTACAGCTCAGCCCAGGCGATCGAAGCCATGGATGAGATCGTTGAAGAAACCCTGGGCCGCGACTGGGGCATGGGCTGGACAGGTACCGCTTACCAGGAAGCCGAGCTTGGCAACGCCGCAACGCTTGCGATCGTGTTTGGTATTCTGATGGTCTTCCTGATCCTTGCCGCTCAGTATGAAAGCTGGTCGCTGCCGCTGGCGGTACTGACCTCTACCCCGTTTGCCTTCTTGGGCGGCGTAGGCGGTATTGTGCTGCGCGGGCTGGATACCAGTGTGTACGTGGAAATCGGCCTGTTGGTGGTGGTGGGCCTGGCGGCCAAAAATGCCATCCTGATTGTCGAGTTTGCCGAGCTACAGCGTAAAGAGCAGGGCAAGACGATCAAGGAAGCCGCGATTACCGCTGCGGAAATGCGTTTCCGGCCCATCGTCATGACATCGCTGGCGTTTATTCTGGGTACGCTGCCGTTGGCGTTGGCAACCGGGGCAAGTGATGTCAGCAGTCACCACATCGGGACGACGGTCGCGGTGGGCATGGGCACGGTGGCGGTTCTGGGCAGCCTGTTTGTACCCAGTTACTATTCCATGATTGCGCATGTTTCCGACTGGCTGGGTCGCAAGTTCCGCGGTAAGTCCCACGAAAGCGGGCAGCCTGCCCTGGAGCATCGCGACCGGTAAATTCTTTATCTTCTAGCTGAAAATTGACGGGCATCATCGTAACCGGTGATGCCCTTTTTTTATGCTGCGCTGCTAGATGTTATTGCCAGGTAAGGAGGCTACGCTGCAAGTGTAAGGCTCAATAAAATGAGCCTAAACGTAGGGGGAATGCGAGATGGAAACAATACGCCAGCTATTAGTGAGTTTTCCGTTCATCCTATTTACCGCGTTGCTACCGCTTGTCGGGCTTTATTGGCTGTGTGTCATGCTGCGGCTAGCGCCCGTGGAGCTGTTTGAGAAAGACAGCCTGCGCGATGACCACCTGGCCAGCGCTTTGGTGGCCCTGGGGTTTGCCGGTGTGCCGACCAGCTTGGCGCTTAGCTGGCTGATCGTGCTGGCCGCCGGCATTACATTAACCGTAGAGCTTGTGGTGCTGCGTTGGCTGGAGGTGGGGCTGTTTATCGTGCCGATTGGCGTGGTCTTGTTGTGGGCCAGCTTTGCGTTGGCATCGCCGATCGCTGAAAGCCTGTGCCGGCAGATGGGCCCGTGGTTCCATCGTCATCAGGCACGCCGCAGCCTGCTGGGCAAGTGCGTTAAAGTCACCCAGGCGGCAAGCGAAGGGCAGCCGGGGCGCGCCGTGCTCACCGATGATCCATCCTGTGAAGTGCGTTTGCTGAGCAAACAGGACCGGCTGGGCAGCGAGGGTGAATATCGCGTGCTGGTCAAATACCTGCCCGACGAGGATGCGTTCCGCAGCGTTGAGAAGGAGGCGTTTCTCGAGACCCGCGCTCGGCTGCGTCAGCTAAAAGGCAAATCAAAGAAGTCTCGCACTGAGGGGACGCTTGCGCCCCATTAGCGATCAGCGCGTGCCGCTGGTGTCATCCTTACGATGCATCATGCGAATCAGCTGATTGACCAGCGGCACGCCGCGGTCGTAGATCGAAAAGCGGGCGGGATCGCGTATCCAGTCGTGGAACAGCCCGGCGAGCATGGACTGGATGAGGTCGGTGGCGACTTCGGGAGTGAGGTCGTCGGCGAGCATCTGCTGTTGCCGTGAAATCAGCAGGTGCTGATACAATGAGTCGCGACATTCGTCGGCGATTTCCTGCTGCATGGCGATAGGGTCAATATCGCTGAAAAACTCGCAGCGATGAATCAGGATGGCGTGTACCCTGCGCGAGCGGGGGTGCTGTTCTAAACGCTGGAGGCCCTGCAGGCAGGCCAGCCGAATGGCTTCCAGCGAGGAGACATCATGCTCGAGCGCCTCGATTTCATCCACCAGGTCCTGGAACGGCATACGCACGCGCTCCAGCATGGCGCGAAACATATCCCCCTTGTTTTTAAAGTGCCAGTAAACCGCGCCCCGTGTCATCCCGGCTTGACGAGCGATCTGCTCGAGCGACGTGCGGGCCACGCCGTGTTCCATGAACATGTCTTCAGCAGCATCGAGTAGCGCTTCGCGCGTGGCCGCTGCTTCAGCCTTTGTTTTTCTTGCCATGGAAACACAACCTCGTTGACGATATTTGTGTCCACATTTTATCTGATTCATCAATTATTTTACATTCAATTGTGTATGGAAATGCGCGATGCCGCTAAGCTGCCTTGAGGGCTGGTATTTTTGTGTGGCGGGCGTATAAAGAGGCAGTAGAACACTGTTTTTAAACGTCGTGACAGCGCACGCTGAGCGACCTGTAAAATGAGACACCTAATGGCACGAGCCGCTTTCCAACTTGCCGGACATAGCATCGCCCCCGGTAAGCGCCTACAAATCGATGTGCCGGTGGCACGTCTGTATACCCATACGCCGCTGCATATCCCGGTCGAGGTGGTACACGGCCGACGCAACGGCCCGGTCATGCTGGTATGCGGCGGCATCCACGGCGATGAAATCAACGGCGTGGAAATCGTCCGCCGGGTGCTGCGCGCCAAGGCCATCAACAGCCTGAAGGGCACTCTGATTGCCGTGCCGGTGGTCAACGTCTTCGCCTTTCTGCAGCAAACCCGTTACCTGCCCGACCGGCGCGACCTCAACCGCTGCTTTCCCGGCAGTGAGTCCGGCTCTTTGGGTGGCCGGGTCGCGGCGCTTTTCCGCGAGGAAATCGTCGATCACGCCACGCACATCATCGACCTGCACACCGGGGCGATCCACCGGACGAACCTGCCGCAAATTCGCGCCCAGTTGAGCCCGGAAAGCGAAACCGAACGCATGGCAGATGCCTTTGGCGCGCCGGTGGTCCTCAACGCCGAGCTGCGCGAGGGCAGCCTGCGGCACTATGCACAAAGTCGCGGTATTCCAGTGCTCACCTATGAAGCTGGAGAAGCGCTGCGCTTTGATGAGTGGGCGATCGCCCCGGGGGTGCGCGGCGTGCTGCGGGTAATGCGCCGCCTGGGCATGCTCAGCGGCGAGCAGCGCCGCCGTTCGCCAGCCCCGGCGGAAGTCGCCAACGGGTCGAGCTGGGCGCGGGCGCCCATCGACGGCATTCTGCGGCCAAAGGTGCGTCTGGGGGCGCGCGTCGCCAAAGGCGAGGTGCTGGGTAAGGTGGCGGACCCGTTCGGCAACGACGAGGGGGATGTGCGCGCCATGGCCGATGGTATCGTCATCGGCATGAGCCGCTTGCCGCTGGCCAACGAGGGCGAGGCGCTGTTTCATATCGCCCGCTTTGACGCCATCGAAGAGGCCGAAACGGCCATCGAAAGCTTCAACTCGAGCCTGGCACCGCCCCCTGATTCGCTGTATTGACGGCAATATAACCCGAAACATCGCTGCAATAGCGGCAGCGCAACGACCACGGATGGCGGTAAGTGCGTTCTTTAACTATAACTGTTGAGTGACTAACGCAGCCGACACCAGTGGCCGGCGATTAGCAGCAAAGACGGTGACTGGATGGTGACCGCGCCACCTCGAATGAAGGGAGAACTAACGATGGCAGGCGACAAGCTCAACAACACGACCAACGAAGCAGGCAATCCGGTATCCAGCGACGAGTATTCGCTGTCGGTAGGACAGGACGGCCCGATTGTCATGCACGACCATTATCTGATGGAGCAGATGGCGGCGTTCAACCGCGAAATGATTCCCGACCGCCAGCCCCACGCCAAAGGCAGCGGGGCGTTCGGGCATTTCGAGGTCACCCACGACGTCAGCCAATACACCAAGGCCAACTTCCTCCAGAAAGGCGCCAAAACCGACGTGGTGATTCGCTTTTCCACCGTGGCCGGAGAAAGCGGCAGCCCGGATACCTGGCGTGACCCGCGCGGGTTTTCGGTGAAGTTCTACACCGAAGACGGCAACTTCGACATGGTGGGTAACAATACCCCCGTGTTCTTCGTCCGCGACCCGATGAAGTTTCAGCACTTTATCCATTCGCAAAAGCGCCGGGCCGACAACGGCCTGCGCGACCACGACATGCAGTGGGACTTCTGGACGCTGGCGCCTGAGTCCGCCCACCAGGTGACCTGGCTGATGGGCGACCGGGGCATTCCGGCAACCTGGCGGCACATGAACGGCTACTCGAGCCACACCTACATGTGGGTCAACGCCGAGGGTGAGCGCTTCTGGGTGAAGTATCACTTCAAGACCGACCAGGGCATCAAGTGCATGACCCAGCAGCAGGCGGATGAAATGGCCGGCACCGATGCCGACTATCACCGCCGCGATCTGTTCGAGTCCATTAAGCGGGGGGATTACCCCACCTGGACGCTGAAGATGCAGATCATGCCGTTTGACGATGCCAAGACCTACCGCCTCAACCCCTTCGACCTGACCAAGGTGTGGCCCCACGACGACTACCCGATGATCGAGGTCGGCAAGCTAACGCTTAATCAGAACCCCAACGACTTCCACAGCCAGATCGAACAGGCAGCGTTCGAGCCCAACAATATGGTGCCGGGTACTGGCCTCTCGCCGGACAAGATGCTGCTTGCGCGTTCGATCTCCTACGCCGACGCCCACCGCGCCCGGCTGGGGGTGAACTACAAGCATATTCCGGTCAATTCGCCCAAGACCCCGGTGCATAGTTATGCCCAGGGCGGCGCCATGCGTATTCGGCATTCCACCGATCCGGTGTACACGCCGAACAGCAAGGGCGGCCCGGTTGCCAATCCGGAGCGCTACTCGGAAGATGCCGTCTGGTCCACCGACGGGCAGTTCGTGCGTGCGGCCTATACGCTACGCCCGGATGACGACGACTGGAGTCAGGCCGGTGCGCTGGTGCGTGAGGTGATGGACGACGCCCAGCGGGAACGGCTGGTGTCCAACGTAGTGGGGCATCTTTCCGGCGGGGTAACCGAGCCGGTACTGGAACGGGCCTTCGAGTACTGGCGCAACATCGACCCGGATATCGGCAATCGTATCGAACAGGGCGTGCGCGGCCAGTAAGTCATCACTCCGGCTGCAGCCCACTTGCAGCTAGGTTGTAGCCAAAGCGAAGCCCGTCACCGTTAAGCGGTGGCGGGCTGTTTTGCGTCTGGGGTGGGGGCTTGCGACTGCGGGCGGGAGGCTTCGTCAGACGGTTCACGCACCAGGCTCAGCGCCTCATCGAACAGGCGTAGCCCCGCACCGTCTTTATGGGCGTGTTCCGACAGATGCCGCCGGAAACGCCGCCCGCCAGGGCACCCCTGGAACAGCCCCAGCAAATGGCGCGTGATGTGGTTAAGCTTGGCGCCTTCGTCCAGGCGTTTCTGAATATAGGGACGAAACGCGCGAGCGGCGTCCATACGGCTGGCGGCGGGCCCGGGCGTGCCGAACAGCTGCTCGTCCACACCCGCCAGCAGCCAGGGGTTCTGATAGGCTTCGCGGCCCACCATCACGCTATCCACGTGCTCGAGCTGCGCCTGACATTCGGCGAGGGTCTTGATGCCGCCGTTAATGCCGATGTGTAACTCAGGATGCTGTTGTTTCAGACGATGCACGCGGGGGTAGTTAAGCGGCGGCACGTCGCGGTTTTCCTTGGGCGAGAGGCCCTGCAGCCAGGCTTTACGTGCATGCACGGTGAAGGTATCGCAGCCCGCATTCGCCACAATATCAATAAACCGCGCGAGGTCAGCGTCTTCATCCTGATCATCGATGCCGATACGGCACTTAACGGTCACCGGAATCGACACCGCCGCCTGCATGGCCTTGACCGCCGCGGCGACCTTCTCCGGGTAGCCCATCAAGCAGGCGCCGATCATATTGTTCTGCACCCGATCGCTCGGGCAGCCGACGTTCAGATTGACCTCATCATAGCCCCACGCCTCGGCAATCGCCGCGCACTCGGCAAGCTCAACGGCATCGCTGCCGCCAAGCTGCAGCGCAATCGGGTGCTCAACGTCATCAAAGCCCAGAAAGCGCTCACGCGGCGAGCCATGCAAAATAGCGCCAGTCGTCACCATTTCGGTATACAGCAACGCACGCGTACTCAAGGTACGTGCGAAGGCTCTGTAGTCCCGTGTGGTCCAGTCCATCATGGGTGCAACCGAAAACCGGCGAGCTGCATTAGCGGGGCTTTGATTCGTCATATCAATCACTTGCATCGCTTAGATGCGGTATGAAGTTACGTCTTGAAATAGGTGAAAGTTGAACACCGGAGCGACGCAATAGAAGCGGGCGTTTATTGGTGCGCAATTGTACGCAAAAAAGCCCCCTCAGCCCAGACCAATAGGCGGCGGGAGACGGAGTGCGGCTTGAGTGCTGCAGATCGTTGGTCATCCGTGGGGAAAGTTGACTTCGAGATAATGGCGTCAGGGCTGGGCATGGGTTAGAGTTTGTTAATAAAGTTAATGAGATGCTGAGCGGCGAGCGAAGAATCAAACGGGTGCAGCGCCTGGCGGGCGGCGCGCTGTACCTGATCAGCGACAACGACCATTACCAGCCGGAAATGATCAAGCCGCAGGATATGCACGACTTGGAGATTTTGGGGCGGTGTGAGATTCGGATTGGGCGGGTGGTTTAAAAGCTTTAATTCTATATGAGGTTTTCTTATGTTCAATATTTTTGATAACTGTTATGACAGGGTCATTAAGAGTCATTATTTAACTGCCTCTATTAACTATAGAGATGCTGTAGATGGTCTTTACCCTGCGATAGACAGGCTAGAACTACAGCGAGACAAGCAGAATCAAAAGTTTTATTCCCGATTGTATGACGATATAAAAATTGGTTGCGTTATGCCTCCAATTACTATTGCGCTAATTGATGAGTCAGTATCTTTAAAAGAAGATTTTGATATATCAGATCTTACGCATTATGTGAATGATAAGATTGATGAGTTTTTTGTTTTAGATGGTATACAGAGGTTGAATACTTTAAATAGAGTTAAGCACGATATGGGGGAAAAATTTTCTGAAATACAAGATAGAAAGCTATACGTCAATATAATTATTTGCAGTACTTATGATTTGCTTCTTTATCGGATGATTACCTTAAACAATGGGCAGAAGCCCATGAGTGCACGCCATCAAATAGAAGTAATCGCAGGTAATATTTTCGATTTCGACGAAGTTGACCTGCCTTTTCAAGCTGAAAAGAGAGAGCCTGGAAAACGAAGAAAGCATGGTGTTTTTAAGAAATCTGATATTATAAAAGGTTACTTGGCATTTCTAAGTTCTAGCGTAAATATTGACAACAATAAAATTATTGAAAGCAAGATGGATGAGATTATTGCTAGGAAAGTTGTAGGCTCTGGTATAACTGATATTAAGTATAGTTTTTATGATGTGGTGAATTTGATTTCACGCTTTTCTGATGAAGATGCTAATCTTAGGCGTTGGTTCCAGAGCGAGAATAACTTTGTAGGTTTTTGCTCAGGAGTACGTGATTCTTTCGAAGTTATACATGACGTGCCCAGTGATTACATGCTGGAGAGAGTAAATATTTTTGAGCTTGCATTTGATAATTTGCAAGTTTCAAGAATTAAAGTTGGTTATGCTAGAAGAGTTTGTGCAGAGCTTTTTATCTCCAAGTTTAATGAGCATAAAGACTGGGATGACCTGGATTACGCCCATAAATTTTCTTCGGTGATTTGATATGTCTGAGTTTAATTTATATGGGAGCTATTTTTTTACTGAGCCAAAACGCATTTCTAACAAATTCGCCTTCTATAACAGATATGATAAGTTTCAGTTGAAGAGTGGTGCTTCTCCAGAGTTTGTTGTCTTTAGGTCTCTTCTTGGTGGAATTTTTTTTGAAAGCACTGAAAGTGAAAGAGTCTTATTTGACACTAATTTTTTTGTTTATCCTACCAGGAAAACAAAATTAGACGTTGGTTCATTTTGGCATGATGTTGAGCTTGTTTTAGACCCGTACGAGCTTTCTATTAAGAGTTTTATGGATGCCTTTTATGCCCAGAATCAATCTAATAGAAAGTTTTTTGAAAGCTTCTTGGTCGAGATATCGCTAGCTATTTCTGCCCATCAAAAATGCGAAGGCCTAAAGAGTTTTTTACATATTTATCGGTCTCTGGAACATATTAGCTATGCTATCCCATTAATTTATCTAAGATCTCAAGAAAATTACTATAAAACCTACGATTCTTTTAAAAAATTTTTTGGTAATGCATCTTCTGAGCTTGGTTTTGGTAGAAACTTTATAAAGGATATTATGATTGATACAATCTATGCTAATCCATGTTGTTTAGATTTTTCAAACCAGCCGCCACAACATTTTAATGCTTTGAAGTTTGCTTTTAAAGACCCTAAAGAATACAAAGATTTTGAATTTGATGACTCGCTATCTACTTTAACCTTCCCATTTGGAAGGACTTTTGACTTTATTAAACAGCTAAGGAATCTATATTTTCATTTTTTATATTCTAAAGATTATGCGCTTCATAGTAAAGATTTAGTTGCTCCAGGGGTTTTCTTTAATAGTATTAACGAAGTTTGCATATCATTTATAAGTAATTTTTACTTGATTCTTTATAACAATAAGTATGAATAGTTTTTGATAGCAGGGCGGATGCAGGCTCTGAGTGCAACACCGTCAATGTGTCGATGACGGAACCTCATGGTACTTCGCCAGCTCCTCGCTCATCACCTCAATAGGGCACT
>NZ_LJZS01000021.1 GCF_001314875.1 Halomonas sp. HL-48 | reverse complement strand
CGCTGCACCATCAGTCACCGATCTCAGCGATGAAAGAATGGCAAATTAAGCGCCCTGAGTTATTTAATAAACGAGCAATTAATCACGCGGGACCCGACAGTTAATGACTGCCAAATTTAGTTGCTGCGCAATGATCGATGCCTGCTGACGTATGTCGCTTAACTGCCCTTTCACCACATCGATGTCGGCTGATGAACACGCAACATTCCCCTGCGTCTTGGCGTTTCCTGATAGCTCGGTGAGGGCTATGCAGTGCCACCTCTGCCCATCATACCCTTGATAGGCAGTGCCCTGGACTTGTCGACACGCATAGGCCTTACCATGAAGCATAAGAACTTCAACGCCTTCAGTTCCCGCCTGCTGAAACGACTCATTGAGTGATAGCTGAGGTACACTGGAGGCTACGACTCGGCCATCTTTATCTAATAAGGCGAGCTCGTATTCGCTGCCAGCCACCTCTTCGAAAATGCTGTGCATTTCTTCATCAAGGTTAAAGCTCAGAGCAAGATACCCCAGGCACGTAGACTGCGCTGCTGGGTCTTGATAAATGGGTGAAATAAACAATAGCGCCCGATGCCGCTGAGGAACTAAAGGGGTTGCGGCAAAGTATTCAAGGTAGCCAGCATGACCTTGAGAAAGGGATTGAGACAACGCCTGATACAGCGCTTCATCGCGAGGAATATCACCGTCAGGAAATTTTAGGCTGGTACGCAGTTTTCCCTCTGCATCGAGTAGCAGGACATCGTCATAAACTGAATATTTAGCGACATAGCGCTTTAAATGCCGCTGAATATTTAACGAGCAGGCTGCTCCGTCACTATCCATGTAGGCGCGAATAGTACGGTCGGTCGAGAGGAAGCCGATATCGGCAGATCGTTCAAATAGATTACGCACCAGCATATCGACCGCAATCGTCGCTCTTCCGCCCAATACCATTTCATATTCGCGGGCATACTCCTCGGTCAATGCGGTAGCAAGCTGAACACGTAACAGGCGAAAACGATCTTGAACTTCCGAAACGCGATCCAACACCCCATTTCCCCCGCTTCGACTTGCCACCTTTCCCACTAAGGCAATGATAGCTAACCAGTTATCCAAATGTGACAACTGGCCGTCGTAGCGCTTGATGTAAGCGGGAGGCTCCAACGAGCGTGGAGAGTGAACTCTGGTAGTGAGCGTGGTAGAGGAAGAAGGACGAGCGCTCACTCGGTTGGACAAGCCTGTCGATAAAGAAAGGGTAGTCATAGTGCCACCTTGCTATCAATGCATCTGCCAAGACGTTAATCAGGCTTAATGACCTACCATAACCTTTCGTCCCTGAATTCAAGCATTAAGTCTTATTAAAAGAGTATTGGTATAGCAGCTTTATCACAACTTTCGTAGAATTATTCGTTGGTGCTGCCACACCAGTATAGCTATAGGCACCAGCGCGATAGGAATCAACACGAGGTTAAGCGTCGCCCAGCCCAATCCACTGACCAAGGGCCCGGCAAGCAAGGCGGTCGTGGCGGCGGTGCCAAACACTAAAAACTCGTTGGCGGCCTGGGTGCGCGCCTTGTCCACTGGACGGTAGCTCTCGGTGAGCAGCCCGGTGGCGGACAGAAAGGTAAAGTTCCATCCCAGACCCAGCAGAATCAGCGCCACGTTGAAACCGGCTAACCCGATACCCCACTGGGCGACCAGAGCGCTTGCCACCAGCAGCAGGCAGCCTGCCACAATGACCTGCTTGGCGCCGAAGCGGGTGGCCAAATGGCCAGTAAAGAACGAGGGTAAAAACATCGCCACCACGTGCCACTGAATGGTCATTGATACGTGGTTAAAGTGATGCCCGGCCCCCGCCATGGCAAGCGGCGTGGCGGTCATGGCCAGGTTCATCACGCCATAACCGACCATCGCCGCGCTTACCGCCACAATAAATCCAGGCTGGCGGAGTATCTTGCCCAGCGGCAGTGCGATGCCTTCGCCATGGGTGCGGGAAGCGGGCGGTAAGCGCGTCAGCATCAGCACCACTAGCGCCAGTGCGTAGATCGCGGCTAACCCCATAAAGCTGCCCAGAAATGGCACCTCGCCCAGCTCACGACTCACCCTGGACAACCACGGCCCGGCAAACGCGGCCAGTACGCCACCGCCCATCACCAAGCCAATCGCCCGGTCGCGCAGGTGCGCGGGCGCGGCCTCCACGGCGGCAAAGCGATACAGCTGACCAAAGCCAATGCCGATACCGATCAGCCAGGTGGCTAACAGGAACAACCCAAAGCGTTCACTCATCAGCGCCTGAACGGCCACCAGTGCGCCCACCAACCCCACTATATTGCCCAGAATAAAACCGCGTTTGCGGCCCAGCCTGGCCATGATCAGCGAGGCGGGAATCGTCGCGCACATCAGCCCCAGCCACTGGGTGGCGACCGGCGCGGTGGACAATGACGCGCTGGGCGCCAGAGACGCCCCGATTAACGGTGAAACAGCAATCAGCAGGACATTACCGGTGATCAGCAGCGCCTGACAGAGCGATAACAGGGTGACGGTTAAAGGCATGAGTGACTCTCCAGGTCGGAACGCGCATGGGAAGACGCAAAGCGTTGGCGATAGACCGAGGGCGATACCCCGTAGTAGCGCTGGAACTGGCGGCGCAGCTGCTCGGCACCGCCCAGCCGCCAGCGCTGGGCAAGCCGCTCAAGGGATAGCGGCCCATGCTCGTTGAGTAGCACCAGACGAGCCTGCTCAAGCCGCAGTTGCGTGAGGTAAGCGCCCGGCGTGGTGTTCAGATGTTGCTTGAACAGCCGTGACAGATGACGCGGCGTCACGGCCATGAAGTCTGCCATCCCGGTCACAGAATGCTCGGCGGCGGGGTCTGCGTGCAGGCGGTCGAGCAGGCGGCGCAACGGGCCGGCCGCTTGCTGACCACGCAGTATCTCACTGAACTGGGACTGCCCGCCGGGGCGATGCAGGAAGACCACCAGCTCGCGGGCCACTCGCCCGGCAAGCTCAGCACCGTGGTCGGCTTCCACCAGTGAGAGCGCCAGGTCGATCCCCGCCGTCACGCCCGCGCTTGTGAAGCGTCCGCCGCTTTCAACGTACAGCGCATCCGGTGTCACCTTGAGAGACGGGTAGGCACTGGCCAGCGCATCGGCGTGTCGCCAATGGGTGGTCACGCGCAGGCCATCCAGCAGCCCCGCCGCCGCCAGCAAAAACGCGCCGCTGCAGATGGACCCCAGGCGGCGCACCTGTGGGGCGAGCGCACGCAGCGTTGCAAGCATTTCGGGCATCTCGCATTGACGGGCCACGCCACTGCCGCCCGCCACCAGCAAAGTGTCCAACGGCTGTAAGGCTGCCAACTGGTCGAGGGAATGACTGGCATCAAGCGCCAAGCCGCCATTGGTCATCAGCTTGCCGGGCGTATTGGCAGCAAGCGTCAGCTGATAGCGCGGACGTTGGCTCAATTCATTGGCGGTGGCAAATACCTGCCAGGGGCCGCTCACATCGAGCAGTTGGCAGTCGGGATAGGCGAGTAGCGCAATATGGCGGGACACGATGGTTCTCCCTTCAGCAGATAAAGAGAGTGTCACCGCTTGACGTGATGTCGGCAAGGACCATTACCCCACCGATTAAGACATTAGCCGTTCAGCCCGTTTGGCTGATGGGCGCGCCTTCCATCCGGCGCACGCTGGACACAAAATCGCTGAAACGCTCGCCCTGGATCAGTACGTGGTCGCTCAGCGCCTGCTGGGCACGCGCCGCATCACCGCGCTCGATGGCATCGAAGATGGCCTGGTGTTCGCTAAGCGAATTGTGCATGCGCTGGCGAACCTGCAGCTGCAATCGCCGGTAAGGCTTCAGGCGCTGCTTGAGCTGACGCGCCTCGCTGGATAAAAAGCTATTGTGACTCGCCGTGTAGATACAGTCGTGAAACCCTTCATTCTCGTAATAATACTCGTCGGTATCACCTGCCTGGGCGGCAGCTTCACAGCGCTGATGGGCATCGCGCAGTGCTGCAAGTTCCTGCTCGGTAATGCGTCGAGCGGCGAGCCGCCCACACATGCCTTCCAACTCAGCCATCACTTCAAACATTTCAATCAGTTGGTCAATGCCCACCTTGGCAACAAAGGTGCCCCTTTTCGGCGACACCGTGACCAGGCCGCTGGCCACCAACTGCTGGATCGCCTCGCGCACCGGCGTGCGCGAAACGTTGAACTGCTGGCCTAGTGTTTCAGGGTCAAGCCGCTCGCCGGGCGCACGGCGACCATTAATGATGTCATTTTCCAATGAATCCTTGAGCCGCTGGGCGTTGGAGCGCTTTGAGTCTGGCATGCGTCACCTCCTTTTTAGCAGCGCAATATTTTACACAAAGCATATGTCATAAAGTTGACATTAGCATACGTAGCGCCTATTGATGTATATATCAGCTCGGCTGATAAACATATTAAGCTAATCCAAGCACACAAAAACAACCGTTGGAGACGCCACATGCAACGTAAATATTTACTCACCGCCGCCGCCCTAGGTCTGGCGATTGCCGCTTCACACGCCTCAGCGAACACCGTGCTACGCGCTTCTCACCAGTTTCCCGGCGGCAAAGGAGACGTGCGCGACGAGATGGTACAACTGATGGCCAAGCACGTGGCCGATGCAGACGTCGGCCTGGAGATCGAGGTTCACCCCGGCCAGTCGCTGTTCAAGGCCAAGGAGCAGTGGGGTGCCTTAACCCGCGGGCGCTTGGACATCACCGCCCTGCCGCTGGATTACGCCAGCGGCCGTCACCCCGAGTTCTCTGCCACCCTGATGCCGGGCCTGGTGCGTAACCACGAGCATGCCCAGCGCCTCAACGACTCCGAGTTCATGGACATGATCAAGGAGGTCATCGACGAGGGTGGTGCCAAAGTGCTGTCCGACGCCTGGCTGGCCGGCGGCTTCGCCTCTAGCGAGCGCTGCATCACCTCGCCGGACACCGTGGAAGGCCAGAGCCTGCGCGCCGCTGGCCCGGCCTTCGATGAGATGCTCGAGACCGCCGGTGCCTCCATCGCCTCCATGCCGTCCTCCGAGATCTACACCGGCATGCAGACCGGCGTGCTCGACGGTGCCAACACCTCCTCGGGCTCCTTCGTCTCCTACCGCCTCTACGAGCAGGTCGAGTGCCTGACCGAGCCGGGCGACAACGCCCTGTGGTTCATGTACGAGCCGATCCTGATCTCTAACCAGAGCTGGGAGAAACTCAATGAGGAGCAGCAGCAGGCGCTGATCGAGGCCGGCGAAGCCGCCGAGGAATACTTCGCCGGTGAGGCCGCGGGGCTCGATGATAAAATGGTAGAGGTCTTCGAGGAAGAGGGCGTCGAGGTAGTCAGCATGTCCCAGGATGACTACGACGCCTGGCTGGAAGTCGCCAAGGAGAGCTCCTACAAGACCTTCGCCGAGAACGTCGAGAACGGCCAGGCGCTGATCGACGCCGCCCTCGCGGTGGAGTAACGCCAGACCGATCCTTTATTCGGTCACGATGGGCCGCCCCTGCGGGGGCGGACATCCCGATTTCTCCGGAGCACATCATGTCCCACTCTTCTTCTACCACGGCCGCCGCACCCGACGGGCCGGTCGCTGGCTATATCCGATTGATGGACCGGGTATCACGGGGGATGGCCTTCCTCGCCGCCCTGTTGTTCATCGCCGGCGTGGTGGTGGTCTGCCAGATGGTCTTCATCCGCTACGCGCTGGGCATGAGCAGCAGCTGGCAAACCGAGTTCACCGTCTTCTCGATCACAGGTGCCATGTTGCTGGGCAGCCCCTACGTGCTGCAGACCGGCGGCCATGTCGCCGTCACCGTGCTGCCCGACGCCCTTCCCCCCACGCCCAGGCGCATCATGAAACTGGTCGCCTCCCTGGCCGGCCTGGCGTTCTGCCTCGCCCTGGCCTATGCCGCCTGGATCTACGTGTTCGAGGCCTGGCACGGCGGCTGGACTACCGGCACGGTGTGGAACCCGCTCCTCTGGCCGGCGGTGCTGCCCATGGCCGTGGGTGCCACCCAGTTGTCGCTGCAGTACGTCGCCGAAATCTTACGTGGGGAGGACTGACCATGGATCCTGTTACCGCCGGCATTTTTGTCGCCATCGGCCTGATCGTGCTGATGGCCATCGGCACGCCCATCGCCTTCGCCCTGGGCGGCGTCTCGCTGATCGCCCTGGTCGCCAGCCGCGGAGTCTCGGAGCTGACCTACTTCGGCGAAACCTTCTTCGATCGCATCGCGGAATTCGGCTTCGTCGCCATTCCCATGTTTATCCTGATGGGTGCCGCCGTGGCCTCGTCGCCTACCGGGCGCGACCTCTACCGCTCGCTGGACCTGTGGCTGGGCAAGCTGCCCGGCGGCCTGGCGATCTCTAATATCGGTGCCTGCACCATTTTCTCCGCCCTTTCCGGCTCCTCGCCCGCCACCTGTGCGGCCATCGGCAAGATGGGCATCCCCGAGATGCGCAGCCGTGGCTATCCCGACGGCGTGGCCGCCGGCTGCATCGCTGCGGGCGGCACCCTGGGCATCCTGATCCCGCCCTCGGTGACCATGATTATCTATGGCATCTCCACCGAGACCTCCATCGGGCGGCTGTTCATCGCTGGTGTGGTGCCGGGCTTCATGCTCGCCGGGCTGTTCATGATCTGGACGCTGATCGCTTGCAAGCTGGCCGGCGGTTACCAGAACCCCATGGCCATCAACACCGAAGCCATCAAGCAGACGATGCGCCAGAACGTCGACGCCAACCTCAAGGCCCTGGTGCGGGTGCTGCCCTTCCTGGTGGTAGTGGTGGGCATCCTCTTCGCCCTCTACGGCGGGGTAGCCACGCCCTCCGAGGCGGCCGGCGTCGGTGCTTTCCTGTGCCTGGCACTTGCCATCATCATCTACCGTATGTGGCAGGCCAAGCCGCTCAAGCTAATCATGCGCGACTCCCTGCGCGAGAGTGTGATGATCATGCTGATCATCGCCGCGGCCGAGGTATTCGCCTACGCGCTGTCGTCGCTGTTCATCACCCAGACCGTGGCAGGTGCCATCTCCGAGCTGGAAGTCAATCGCTGGGTGCTGATGGGGATCATCAACCTCTTCCTGCTGGTGGCGGGCTTCTTCCTGCCACCGGTGGCGGTGATCGTGATGACAGCTCCCATCCTGCTGCCGATCATCCTGGCCGCGAATTTTGATCCTTACTGGTTCGCGGTGATCCTGACGATCAACCTGGAGATCGGTCTGATCACCCCACCGGTGGGTCTGAACCTGTTCATCATCAAGAGCATTGCGCCGGATATCTCGCTGCGCAACGTGCTGATGGGCAGTCTCCCGTATGCGCTATGCATGGTGCTGGGTATCTTGTTGCTGTGCCTGTTCCCAGGCATTGCCCTGTGGCTGCCCAACCTGATCATGGGCTAAAAGGAGAATGACCATGAACATGACGTTTCTGCAGGAGCTGTTCAACAACATCACCCAGCGCGATGCACTGCTACGGCGGCGCCAGTCTGTCGCCTCAGCGGTAGACCACATCCACCTGGTAAAGGCCTGCCAGGCGCTATTGGAAAGCGATGGTGAAGCGTCAAGCATCGCCCTGGCCAGCCGCGCCCTGGCGATCTACCGGCGCCTCTCCGAAGAAGAAAAGCAGCGTTTCTTCAAACGACTCGCCGAAGACTTCGCCGCCGAGCCCGCGCATATCGACAGCGCCTACGCGGCCTACCGCGAGGCGCGGGACAACCGCTCGCTGCAGCAGCTATTTGAGGCCTGCGAACCGCTTCGCCAGGAGCTTTTCCGGCGGCTCAACTTTGCAAGCGATGGCACCTACGAGCTGGTCAATATGCGCCAGGACTTGCTTGGCCTGCTGCGTGAGCAGCCCGACCTGGCGCCGATCGATGACGACTTCGCCCACCTGTTCGGCTCCTGGTTCAACCGCGGTTTTTTGATGCTCAAGCGTATCGACTGGAACACCCCGGCGTCGATCCTCGAGAAGATCATCCGCTACGAGGCGGTGCATGAAATTCAGGACTGGGACGACCTACGCCGCCGTCTGGATGCCCGCGACCGGCGCTGCTTCGCGTTTTTCCACCCGGCGATTGGCGATGAGCCGCTGATTTTCGTCGAGGTCGCGTTGCACAAGGGCCTGCCCAGCCACATTCAGCCGATCCTGTCCGGCTCGGAAGGCGGCATTGACGACCCCGAAGATGCCGACAGCGCCGCCTTCTTCGGCATCAGCAACTGCCAGACCGGCCTGCGCGGCATATCGTTCGGTAACTTTCTGATCAAGCAGGTGGTGCAGGAGCTTTCCCAGGAACTGCCCCAGCTCAAGTACTTTGTTACCCTCTCGCCGGTACCGGGGTTTGCCCAGTGGCTCGCCGAGCAGCGCGGGGACGAGCAATGGCCGCCCAGCGTACGCGACGCGCTCGCCGAGCTGGATTCACCAGGATGGCACCAGGATAAACAACGTCAGGAGCGACTCAAGGCGATCATCCAGCCGCTTGCCGCGCACTACCTGGTGGATGAAAAAAACCGCCATGGCCTGCCGCTCAACCCCGTCGCCCGCTTTCACCTGGGGAACGGCGCCAAGCTTCAGCGTATCAACTGGCTTGGCGATATTTCCGACAAGGGCCTCAAGCAGGCGGCAGGCCTGATGGTCAACTACCTCTATGTGCTCGACGACATCGAGCGCAACCACGAAAATTATACCGCCAAGGCCACCGTGGCCTGTTCGAGCGATGTGCGTGACCTCGCCAAGCGGGCGCGCAAGCTGGCCAAGGGAGAACTCGCCAAATGAACCACAACCTGTTTGCTACCTTTGCCACGCAGATGCACAAGCGCGGGGAGGCCGATTTCATTACCACCCGCGAGGGTCGCCGTTACTCCCACGCCGATGCGCTGGCCCAGAGCGCCCAGCTTGCCGGGGCGTTGATAGCGCTTGGGGTGCGTCAGGGCGACCGCGTGGCGGTCCAGGTGGATAAAAGCCCCGAAGCCATTCTGCTTTACCTGGCCTGCCTGCGCATGGGCGGAGTCTATCTGCCGCTCAACACCGGCTACACCGGCGATGAAATCCGCTACTTCCTGGGCGATGCCGAACCGGCCCTGTTTGTCTGTCGCCCTGCCGTGGCCGACGAGGCCCGCCGGATCGCCGCCGACACCGGCTGCCCTGCCGTCATGACGCTGGGCAGCGCCGCGGACGGCAGCCTGATGGATGAGGCTGAAAGCGCCACGCCCCATGACGCCATCGCCGAGCTTACTGACCGCGACCTGGCGGCAATTCTATATACCTCGGGCACTACCGGGCGCTCCAAGGGCGCCATGCTGACCCACCGGAACCTGGCCTCCAACGCCGAAACACTCGTCAAGGCCTGGCACTTCAGCGCCGAGGACCGCCTGATCCACGCGCTGCCGATCTTTCATACCCACGGGCTGTTTGTGGCGTGCAACGTCACCCTGATGGCCGGCGCCAGTATGCTGTTTCTGCCCAAGTTCGACGCCGACGTGATTTTCGAAGAGCTGCCCCACGGCAGCGTTATGATGGGCGTGCCGACCTTCTATACCCGCCTCGTCCAGGATCCGCGTCTGACACCGGAAGTCACTGCCAATATGCGCCTGTTCGTGTCGGGCTCGGCACCGCTGACCGCCGAAACCCACGAGGCCTTCGAGGCCAAGACCGGGCATGCCATTCTCGAGCGTTACGGCATGACCGAAACCAACATGAACATCTCCAACCCGTATAACGGTGCGCGTCGTGCGGGCACCGTGGGCATGCCGCTGCCCGGGGTGGAGATCCGCATCACCGACCGGGAAACCGGCGATGACGTCGCCCCCGGCGAGATCGGCATGCTGCAGATTCGCGGTCCCAACGTGTTCATTGGCTATTGGCGAATGCCGGAAAAGACCCGCGAGGAGCTGCTGGAGGATGGCTTTTTCATCACCGGTGACCTTGCCATGGTCGACGAGCAGGGCTACGTGCATATCGTCGGGCGGGATAAAGACCTGGTAATTTCCGGAGGCTATAACGTCTATCCCAAGGAAATCGAGCAGGTTATCGACGAGCTGGAAGGGGTATCCGAGTCGGCAGTGATCGGCCTGCCCCACCCCGACTTTGGCGAAGGCGTGACCGCCGCCGTGGTGCCCCAGCCGGGGGCCGACCTAGACGAGGCCACGATTATCAACCACCTGCAGGGCAAGCTTGCCAAGTACAAGCAGCCCAAGCGCGTGTTCTTCATCGATTCCCTGCCGCGCAACACCATGGGCAAGGTGCAAAAGAACGAGCTGCGTAGACGCTTCCAGAACACCTACCAGCCTGTTTGAGGTCTCATGGCAAACGCCCCGCCCTGATGACACAGGGCGGGGCGTTTAATCGTCCGGCGGTCGGGAAGGCCTCGCTTAACCAGCGAACGCCGCGTACATGATGACCACCAGTATCACCAGCACGATACCGGTGGGCACCGCGCCCTTCCACGGCGTGAGGTCGACATCGCCCGAGTGCTCCTGAACCCAGTCGGTCGCGCGGGGGCGCAGCTTGCCGATCACCAGCATCATCGCCACCAGCAGCACGAACACCGCAGCGACAAAGTGGAACTCGTGCATAACGACCGGCAGCTTGTTGAAGGGTGGCACAAAGTAGCCCGCCGCGATCAACAAACAGCCGCCCACCAGCCCCACTTTGGCGGCCATCGGCGGCACGCGCTTGGTCAAAAGACCGACCAGTACCACGGCCAGGATGGGAATAAAGTAGATAGCGTTCATCTTCTGCAGGTAACCGAACAGGCTATCCTGGCCCGCCAGCAGCGGCGCGATGATCATGGTGATAATCGCCATGATCCAACCGAATACCTTGCCCGACTTGACGACCTGCTCTTCGCTGGCATCCTTGTTGAGCACCTGCTTGTAAATCCCCAGGCTGAAAATGGTCGTCGTGCTGTTCAGCGCTGAGTTGAACGACGACAGAATCGCCCCGACCATCACCGCGGCAAAGAACCCGGTGAGATATGGCGGCAGCACGTTGAACACCAGATGGCCGTATGCCTCGTCGGCGCGAACGCCGTCATCTGCGTAGAGATGAAAAGCAATGATGCCCGGCAGCACCAGATAAAGGGGGCCCAGCAGTTTGAAGAAACCGGTCAGCAGCACCCCTTTCTGGCCTTCGGCAAGGTTCTTGGCGGCAAAGGTACGCTGAATGATCTGCTGGTTGGTCGTCCAATAGAACAGGTTGATCAGGAAGACCCCGGTAAACAGCGTGAAGAAGGGTACCTGCTGGTCGTCACCACCGATCGAGTTCAGCTTGTCGGGATTGCTGGTTTTCAGGGTGTTCCAGCCCTCCATGATGCCGTTGCCATCGCTGACGGCCTGCAGACCGAAGTAGACGATCACGAAACCGCCGATCAGCAGACCGACCCCGTTAAGGGTGTCGGACACCGCGACCGTGCGCAGCCCACCAAACAGCGCGTAAATTGCCCCCACAATCCCCACGACCCAGACCGTCAGCCAGAGTAGCGTAGTCGGTGATTCGATACCGGTCAGCGCAGGTAGATCGAGCATGCCCTGCAGTCCGACCGCACCAGAGTAAAGGATAATCGGCAGCAAAATCACCGCGTAGGCAATCAGAAAGATCACGTTCGCGATCAGTTGGGTGCCTTTGTCAAAGCGAATCAGCAACAGCTGCGGCAAGGTGGCAATACCGCTTTTAAGGAAGCGCGGCAGGAAGAACAGCGCCAGGGCCACCAGCGCAATGACCGCCACGACCTCCCAGGCCATGACGCTCAGGCCATCGCTGAAAGCCGCGCCGTTGAGGCCCACCATCTGTTCGGTAGACAGGTTGGTCATCAACAGCGAGCCGGCAATCAACGGGAACGTCAGCGTTCGTCCCGCCAGGAAATACCCGCTGGTGCTGCTGTGATCGTCCCGGCGAGTAATGCGCCAGGTGATAAAGGCCACTAAACAAGTGAAGAATAGAAATGACGCCAGGGTGAGGGCATGCATAAGAACATCCTTCGGGGCGGTCGCGCATGCGGTGCTGAGAAGCACGAAATACCAGCGCAGTGGATTTAGGTAAATTTACCGAGTGGCGGAGAATTGTAGAGGGGTGACTCGATTCTACTATTGGTCTTTAGTCGAACTAATTAAGCTAATGCTGTGTTTTATTAACAAAAAATTTTAAATATCAGACATTTGTATCGCTCAGCGGTCAATTGCGCAGACAGCCAATCTCTCATCAGGATAGAACAAAACCGGCGTCAGGGAGACGCCGGTGGATGGGCATGCGGCAGTCCGCTTCAGGTGGCTAAGCGGACAGCCACAAACATTGCACCGGCTGCCCTACCGCCACTTCCGCGTGGGGCGGAATCACCGCCAGGGCATTCGCCTGTATACACGACGACAGCACGCTGGAGTTCTGATCGTCAAACGCTCGGGCCTGTGCACCCTGGGCGTCAAACGTCAGTGATACGCGCATGTAATGCTGGCGAGGCCCGGTCGATGTCGCAAACTCGGCGCGTGCGGTGACGCAGGGCAGCGACGTAAGCGCGGGGCAGCCCAGCAGCGCCCCCATCAGCGGACGCAGAAACAGCCAGGCACCGACAAACCCGGAAACGGGATTCCCCGGCAGCCCGACGAACCGCGCCAGGCCACCCGCCTGGCGGGGCAAGCGCCCCAGGGCCAGCGGCTTGCCGGGGCGAATGGCGAGTTTCCACATCGTGAGCTCACCCAGCGCCTCGAGTGAAGCTTTTACATGATCCTCTTCACCGACACTTACGCCGCCGGTGCTGACTACCACGTCGGCGTTTTCCGCCGCCTGAGCCAGCAGTTCACGGGTGCGCTCAGCATCGTCGGGGACGCTGACCTGGCTCACCACCTCAGCGCCAAAGGTCTCCAGCAGACGCGTGAGCATGGGACGGTTGGAGTTATACAGTTGCCCAGGCTTGAGCGGCGTACCGGGGTCAATCACCTCATCCCCGGTAGATAACAGTGCCACCCGAGGCCGACGGCGTACGCCAACCTCCGTGATGCCCTGCCCCGCCAGATGGCCGAGGGCGGCGGCCTCAAGACGCTCACCGGCGCTCAGCAGCACATCACCCTGGCGCACATCGCGACCCTTCAGACGCACATTGTCGCCGGCGGGAATATCCGCGGGAATGAGGGCAACATTGCCATCCACCTCAACGCGCTCCTGCATGACCACACAGTCGGCCCCCGGGGGGATTTCACCGCCGGTAAAAATGCGCGCGCAGCTGCCCGGCGCCAGCGGAGTGGCCGGCGTGCCCGCCGCGATCCGCTGACTGACTTCAAGGCGCTCACCGGCATCGGCAGCGCGCAGCGCGTAGCCATCCATGGCGCTGTTGGTGTAGGGCGGCACGTCTAGCTGTGCGGTAACGTCTTCAGCCAGCACCCGCCCGGCCGCGTCGGTAAGCGCCACACGCTCCGCCGGCACGGGCGTAACATCCGACAGCAGCGCGGCAAGAGCGGCCTCAATTGAGTGCAGCTCAGCCATGCTGGCCACGCTCGGGGATGACCAGGTTGGCAAAGTTGCACGGCTTGTGGCGGCTGTCGAGCTGCTCGGCCAGAATACCGTCCCAGCCGGTGCGGCAGGCGCCGGTCGAGCCCGGCAGACAGAAGATCACCGTGGCGTTGGCCAGCCCGCCGAGGCAGCGGCTTTGAATCGTGGAGCTGCCGATTTCCTCGCCGCTGAGCTGACGGAAGCGTTCGCCAAAACCTTCAATATGCTTATCCAACAGCACGCTGACGGCTTCGGGGGTGGAGTCACGGCCGGTAAAGCCAGTGCCACCGGTGGTGATTACCACTTGCACGTTACTATCGGCAATCCACTGGGCCACCACGGCGCGAATGGTGTACACATCGTCCGGCACGATACGTTTTTCCGCCAGGTGATGACCGGCTTCAGAGAGTCGTGCGACCAGTGCCTGGCCACTGCGGTCCGTCTCCTCCGTGCGCGTATCCGAAACGGTTAACACCGCGACCGATAAAGGAATCATTGCCTCTTCCATCGCCTTCACTCCTGCTTCGCGGCTTTCTTTTTCGCGTGATGAGCTTCCCAGGCCGCCATTTGTTCGGGCGTGGCGGGCGGTTGATACAGTTCTTTCCATTCGCTGTAGGGCATGCCGTAAACGTATTCGCGGGCCTCTTCGTAAGTCAGCGGTTCGCCCCGCGCTTCCGCCGCGCTGACCAGCCATTTGGACAAACAGTTACGACAGAAATCGGCCAGAATCATCAGATCGATGTTCTGTACGTCCTTGTTATCGTCGAGATGCTGCAGCAAACGGCGAAACGCTGCTGCTTCGAGTTCGGTACGGGTGGTGTCGTCAAACTTATCCATCGCCTTGACCTCTATGGAGTGAAATTAAGCTCAGCATAACAAAAGACACCGCCCGTAGGCGGTGTCTTTTGCAACCTTCCAGCGCACCTTAAGAGGAGCGAGGAGCAGGTGATTCACCTGAGTCTTTTGAAGCTTTCCGATCAGCCAGTTCCTGCTCGGAAACTGCCTGATCCTTGACCTGTTCGTACCACAGGTTGTGGTGCTCTTTGGCCCAGGTTTCATCAACGTAGCCGGTAGTCATACCTTCCAGCGAGCCTTCCGTGCCCAGGGTGCCGATGTAGATATGACCGATCGACACGGCCGTCAGCCCCAGAGCGCCCACCGCGTGAACGAGGTTGGCCCACTGCATGGTGTCGCGTCCCTGACCGAAGTTGGGGAAGTCGAGCACGAAGCCGCTGGCAACCACCAGAAGCCCCACCGACGCAAGCAGCCAGTACCAGGCTTTTTCACCGCCGTTGGCAAAGCCGGCGTCCACGTGGCCTTTACCGACAAGGCCACCGCCCTTCTTGAACCATTCCAGGTCATGCTTTTTGGGCATGTTGTCCTTGATCAGACTAACCAGCAATATCACCAGCAAGATGCCGAAGATTGGTCCCAGATAGTTGTGCAACACTTTGGAGGAGGAGACCATCCACCCCCAGAAGGCATCGCCAAACAGGCCGCGGAAGACGAACTTGCCGAACAACAAGTTAAGTCCGGTAAGCGCCAGGACAATGAACAGCGATGCCACCGACCAGTGCAAGGCACGCATGAAAAGCGGCCAGCGGAACAGCTTGCGTCCCGTTCGCGGTTCTTCAAGATCCTTGCGACCAATGATCAGGTAGAACAGCGTAATGATCCCGATCATGCCGCCAATCACGATCAACCCGAACGGTGACACCCAGCGATTACGCCATTGGCGCCAGGTTTCACCGCTTGAGTTAATCAGGTTGTAGTTACTCTCGTAACGCGAGTCGCGGTAGTTGGCATCGGTTTCACCGCTGCGCACTTCCCGCCACTGGTCAGCGTCGATACCCGGCGCTGCCGTGCCCATCTCCCGGTCAGGGTCGGCCTGGGCATTCGCTACCTGTGTCACACCGAGACTCAGCACCAGCACAAAAGCCAACAATAGCCAGCGCCAAACCCCTTGCCAGTGGTTCAGATGCGGCACCCCACCGGGTGCCTGAGCAGTCAACTGGTTCATGGAAAGCCTCCTTACCCTTTACGGGCAGCATCGTAGGCTAGGTTGTCGGCACTGGCCTGAGGGTTGTTGGACCAGGCACCGTCTTCGTGGCCACGATGCACGACGCGCTGACGGAAGATGTCGGCAACATCCTGCGCATCACCTGCCAGCAGGGCCTTGGTGGAGCACATTTCCGCGCACAGCGGCAACTTGCCTTCGGCGATGCGGTTGGCACCGTACTTCTCGTATTCTTCTTCCTTGCTCTCGGCAGGGCCGCCGGCACAGAAGGTACATTTGTCCATCTTGCCGCGTTCGCCGAAGGCATCCTGCTGCGGGAACTGCGGTGCGCCGAAGGGGCAGGCGTAGAGGCAGTAGCCACAGCCGATACACAGGTCTTTATCGTGCAGTACGATACCGTCGTCGGTCTTGTAGAAACAGTCGGTCGGACACACCGCCATGCAAGGCGCGTCGTCACAGTGCATACAGGCAACCGAAATGGACATTTCGTCAGATTCGCCGTCGTTCAGGGTCACAACGCGACGACGCTGAATGCCCCATTCGACATCATTGGCGTTTTTACAGGCGGTCACGCAGCCGTTGCATTCGATGCAGCGTTCGGCGTCACACATAAATTTCATTTGAGCCATGGTGTTCTCCTTATACGGCGCGGGATGTCTCCCGCACCGTTGATGCTGTCAGGTCTGGGCGAGCCTTAGGCGCGCTCGATACGGCAAATGGTGCACTTGGTCTCTTGCATCAGTGTCACCGGGTCGTAGCCATAAGTGGTCGCGGTGTTGGCTGATTCGCCAATGACGTAGGGCGCTGTGCCTTCTGGGTAAATGCCTTCCAGGCTCTCGCCCTGGAACATGCCGCCAAAGTGGAACGGCATGAAGGCAACCTTACGGTCAACGCGCGGCGTCACCATCGCCTTGACTTTCACACGGCCACCTTCGGCGCCTTCGACCCACACATCATCGCCGTCGCTGATGCCTAAATCGTTGGCATCGGCCGGGTTGATCTCCACAAACATTTCTTGCTGGAGTTCGGCCAGCCACGACATGGAGCGTGTCTCTTCACCGCCACCTTCGTACTCCACCAGACGCCCGGAGGTCAGGATGATCGGATAGTCATCCACTGAGGGGGCGCCGTCCTGAACGCTCTTGTACATGGTCGGCAGGCGCATGATCGAGTCGAAGTCGTCCCACGTCGGGTATTTTTCGACCAGGTCACGGCGTGTCGAGTAGAGCGGTTCGCGGTGCTTCGGCACTTCGTCGGGGAAGGTCCAAACCACGGCCCGCGCCTTGGCATTGCCGTAAGGAGCACAACCATGCTCGATCACCACCCGCTGGATACCGCCAGACAGATCGGTCTTCCAGTTCTTGCCTTCCGCCGCTTCTTTCTCCTCGTCAGTGAGGTCATCCCACCAGCCGAGGTCCTTGACCAGTTGGTCGTTGAACTCGGGATAGCCGTCGTCGATATCGCCATCCACCGGCGCTGAACCTTCGGCCAGCAGGTTGACGCCATCGCGTTCGATACCAAAGCGGGCACGGAAGCCCATACCGCCTTCCATTACCGGTACGCTGGTGTCGTATAGGTTGGGCGAACCCGGGTGCTTAAACTCCGGTGTGCCCCAGCAGGGCCAGGGTAAGCCGTAGTAGTCACCATCTGCCGGGCCACCTTGGGCGCGCAGGTTCTCGAAGCTGAAGGTATGCCAGTTTTTCTGGTGCTCTTTCAGCCGCTCCGGGCTCTGCCCGGTGTAGCCGACGGTCCACATGCCGCTGTTGATTTCGCGCAGGATATCTTCGATCAGCGGCTCATCACCGTTCATTTCGTAGTTGGCGACCAGTTCGTCACCAAACCCGAGCTTGCGAGCAAACAAGTACATGATCTCGTGATCAGGCTTGGACTCGAACAGCGGATCGATGACTTTATCGCGCCACTGCATGGAACGGTTGGTCGCCGTCACGCTGCCGGTGGTTTCGAACTGGGTTGCCGCCGGCAACAGGTACACGCCATCCGTGCGGTCGTGCATAACCGCCGCCACGGTCGGGTACGGGTCGACGATGACCATCATGTCGAGCTTTTTCATCGCCTGCTGCATTTCGACGCCGCGGGTCTGAGAGTTGACCGCGTGGCCCCAGTAGAACATGGCCTTGAGGGCGGTACGCTGGGAGATGTTTTCGTCTTCTTCCAGTACCCCGTCAACCCAGCGCGATACGGTAATACCGCTGGTGTTCATGGGCTTGCCATCAGCATATTCGCTGTCGTCGAAACGCTCTTTCAGCCAATCGTAGTCAACGTCCCATACCTTGGCCCAGTGCTGCCATGCCCCTTCTGCCAAGCCGTAGTAACCCGGCAGCGAGTCTGAACCCAGGCCCAGATCTGTCGCGCCTTGAACGTTGTCGTGGCCACGCAAAATATTGGCCCCGCCACCCGACTTGCCAATGTTGCCCAGCGCCAGCTCTAGAATGCAGTAGGCGCGGGTGTTGTTGTTGCCCGTGGTGTGCTGGGTACCGCCCATGCACCACACCACACAGCCGGGGCGATTGTCGGCCAGGCGCTTGGCGACGTCGCGCATGTCTTCTTCACTGACGCCGGTGATGTCTTCCACCACATCTGGCGGGAAGTTGGACACTTCTTCGCGCACTTCATCCATGCCGTAAACGCGCTGGCTGATGTATTCGCTATCTTCCCAGCCGTTTTCAAAGATGTGCCACAGCAGGCCCCAAATGTAGGCCACGTCGGAACCTGGACGCAGGCGTACGTATTTGTTGGCTTTGGCCGCCGTACGGGTAAAGCGCGGATCCGCGACAATGATGTCGCAGTTGTTGCGCTCCTTGGCAATCAGGAAGTGCTGCATCGCCACCGGGTGGGCTTCTGACGGATTCGAGCCAATGAACAGCATTGACTTGCTGTTTTGCATGTCATTGAGCGAGTTGGTCATCGCCCCGTAGCCCCAGGTATTGGCTACCCCGGCCACGGTGGTGGAGTGACAGATACGCGCCTGGTGGTCGGTATTGTTGGTGCCCCACATGGAGGCGAGCTTGCGCATCAGGTACGCCTGCTCGTTGCTGAACTTGGCCGAGCCGAGCCAGTAAACGCTGTCCGGACCGTGCTCATCGCGCAGCTCAAGCAACTTGTCGCCGATCTCGTCGACGGCATCTTCCCAGCTCATGCGCTCCCATTCGCCGCCCACCAGCTTCATGGGGTACTTGAGACGCCGGCTGGAATGGCCGTGCTGGCGCAACGAGGCGCCTTTGGCGCAGTGCGCGCCGCGGTTGATCGGGTGATCGAAGGCCGGTTCCTGCTTGGTCCAGATACCTTCCTGCACTTCGGCGTAGACGCCGCAGCCCACCGAACAGTGCGAACAGATCGTGCGCTTGGTTTCCACCGGGGAATCCAGCACCGGCGTTTTATCCGCCGATTCGGCGCGCCGCATCATGGGCGCGCCCATAAAGCCCAGCGCGGCAACACCGCCGGTTGCCGCGCCGCTGCGTTTGATAAACTGGCGGCGCGAAATACCCAGGCCTGGAGCTTTGGGAGTGTCTGTTTTGCGAGTTAAACGCATGGCAATTCTCCTGGCATTCCGCCGTCAGTCACGCAAAGAGGCGTAAAAAGCACGGACGTGGTCGGTCTCACGGTAATTTTTTGTCGGTTTTTCAGCGTCGCTGGGAGCGCTGTCGGCTTGCGCCAAAGTGACATGGCCCACTGCGGCAGCAGCGCCTGCGGCCGCGGTTCCCAACCCCACGGTTTTCATAAACCGGCGGCGCTCAGGATTGTGTGACTGTTGCATGGTGTTCTCCTCTCTTGCCATGGCCTTTGGCCGTTTTATCTTGTGCTATGGCTGCCGCGCGCTCACCCGACGGTGAACCAACGCGTTAGCGCGTCACGTCAAGGTTCTACGATTTTTACAGGGGCATGGCTCGCCTCAATGGCCAGGCGGGCCTCTTCGCTCTCCATGTAAGCGCTACCCAACTGCCCGAGCGCTGCATAAAAAGCCGTGTCGACTTGCCCTAAGTCGTTAAAACAGTCGCTTGCCCAAGGGGCAAGGTGATGCATAAAGAAGTGCGCCTGGTCCGCGCTCGTCGCGTCGATCAGCATGGCCATCACTTCGCACAGCGCGGCCAGGTGATCCTCGGGATCCTTTGTGTGCTCGCTGCGCTCGAAGCCCAGCGCGCCAAGATCGCGACGCAGCGCCACGAGCGCTGCCTCCATCAGTTCGCCGTTGCGGTACCAGGAGGCATAGGGCACGACATCGCCCTGAATCACGCCCACCAGGTGGCCGAAATGCGCGCGTTTCAAATGCGGAGTGTCGGCACTGTCAGCGGCCTGGCTAAGCCCGCGCCAGCACTCGGCCAGACGGCTTCCGTCCTGCTCGATGTCCAGCGAGGCCAGCCAGCCGAGCAGTTCGTCGCTAGGCGCTTCACGGAGGAGCGCTGCCAGCAGCCGATAGATATCAGCGCGTAAAGCATCGGCCTCGTTCAGCGCGGGGGCAGTTTGCGTCATGGCTTATATTCTCAACTGGGCGTCGGGATCACGAATCATGGTTTTCCATACGTCTTTCACACGGCAGTCCTCGCACATTTCCAGGCGCAGCATGGCGTCGCCTGCAAAATAGGGGTGATCAGCGAGCTTGGCCTTGATGTTGGCAACCGTGCTGGCCGTGGCGAAAGGTTTGCCACAGCCGATGCATTCAAAAGGCGCTTCCTCATGGCACACCTGGCGCGTTTCCCGCGCCTCGGCGGCCAGGAAGCCCGGCATCAGCGTGATGGCATTTTCGGGACAGGCCTGTTCACAAAGCCCGCACTGCACGCAATCCGCCTCGCGGAAGTTCAGCGAAGGCACCTTGCCCCCGGAGGAAAGCGCCGGTGTCGGACAGCTGCTGACGCAGGCATGACACAGCGTGCAGGCGTCGCTGTCGACCTGAATACTCCCGTACGCCGCGCCTTGCGGCATGGCGTGGCGCTGACCGCTAGGCGCACCCAGTTCGGCCAGGCGTGCCAACACGATATTCAGACGGGCGCGCTTATTGGGCTCGTTCAGCGCCAGCGGCTGGTCGGTCAACGGCGTCAGCATGGGCAACGCGTCGCGCGCCTGGGCATCGCCGACAGCCAGCAGTTGCACGCGGGCCGGGTCGTGCCCCAGAGCAGTCAGCAGTGTCTGGGCCTGGCCCACCTGATCAGCCAAAAAGGCGCTCAGGCGGGCGGGCATGCCGGGGTGTTCCTGGATGCGCACTTCGGCGGCACCGCTGGCCAGAGCCGTCAGCCACTGGTCGTGACCGGCCGCCCCGAGCTCTTCCAGGGGGATATCCAGCACGTGCCCGGCGGGCGTTACGCCGGCCACCTGTTCAGCGTCCAGGGAATCATGGGTGATAAAGCGCAGTACCGGCGCTTGACCGCCGGCTTCGCGGTAGGCGGCAAGCCAGGTGGACAGCGTGTCCTGCTGGCGGCGGGTGTCGGGCAGGCGAAATTCAATGGCGCCGGTCGGGCAGGCGCTGGTGCAGCTGCCGACGCCCTGGCACAGATAGGGGTCGATCTCGATCCGCGATTCAATGCGGCCCTGATGACTGCTGATAGCATCGGCAGGACACACGTCCAGGCAGCGGGTACAGCCGGTGTTGCCGCTGGAGGAATGCGCGCAGAGATCGCTGTTGACCTGGAAATAACGCGGCTTGTCGAACTCGCCGACCAGCTCAGCCACTGAATCCACCGCATCACGGCGGCGGTCGACGTCGGTCCAGTCGAGTAGTACGTAGCCGGGGGGCGGCAGTTCGGTAGTCATCACCGGCGTGGCACTCAGGTCTAACACCACGTCGAAATGGTCACGGTCGATAAACGCCCGGGCCAAATTGAGCAAATTGCCGCTGTCGTCGATGCGAACGTCGAACGCACCCAAATGACCGCTGATACGCAGGGCGCTGCGCTGAGCCGTGCTCAGGGCATGACGGACGATGGGCTGGGCATGCCCCTGGGGCATGACATCAGATGAGGCGACCGGTGAGGCGACGTCTGGTGATGCTTGCTCGGGCAGCGGCGCGGCTGATTCCCGGCTGTCTTCGGCCAGCAGCGTCAACGACGCGAGCCCGCTGCCCTGCAGGGCGCGGGCAGCCGCTTCGGTAGTGTCGCTCGCTCCAATAAGAATTACGTGACCACGACTATGGTAGGTCACGTTGGCGGGCGTTAGATTCGCTGGCCACGAGATACGCTGGCGTACCGCTTCTCGGGCTTCGGCGTTACGCTGATCGTCTATCGACGCCAGCTGGATTCGTTGATTCATGCATTCTCACGGTCAGAGGATCATTTTTTTATAATAGTTGATCATACTTTTTTACTATTGTGGCATAACGGCTGTGCCAATACCTAGCACTCGCTCAGTCGATCAGTCCTCTTTTGATCGCCGCCTTGCTCCTAAGCTAAGCGTATGGTGACTGGGCAGGCTTTGCCAGCCATTTGCATCCGATGCTTTCAACGCTGTTATCCCGTTCTTATCTCAAAGCCTTGTTTTCTATCAACTATCGTCACACCTTATGCTTTGGTCTGAGCATTATCAGACTGGTCGTCTAGTGCCGACGTCTGCTCGTTCGCTGGCTCGTCATGGTCAGCTTCTAAAGGCGTGCGCTGGTGATCAGCGGTCGTTGATGCAGCTGGCTCGTCTGTCGGCACCTCTTCATTATCTTGATCCAGGCTTTCATCGGCTTTTTTGACCCAACGGCGCAGCTTGCCAGCCAGATCAGAGGCCATGGGCTTGAGCTGCTGAGTGTAATCCAGGTCGTAGTCATCCAGCCCATCGCGCACGTTATAGTTGCCGGTCGACCACAGACGCTTCAGCGCCCGCCGCCTAAGCGCCGAACTCACGCCGGGCACCATGTAACCGCTGAAATCGCTGCCGGCAGCCAGCGTGTCCGGGTCGGGCAAGGTGTCATCCAGGCTTCCCGGGGGCGGCGGTATCTTGGCGTTGGCGGCGGCATCGTCGACGTTGTCCCGGCGGTCGCTTTCCGGCATATCCTCAACGGTGCGGGCCTGCGAAGACGGCGACTCGTCGGCTGGTGGCGACGGCGGAGCGCCATGCTCTGCGGGCGCTTCGTGCTTTGCGTCCGATGACGGGTCTTCAGGCTCGAGACCCCGCTTGATACGCGACCAGCGTTCTAAACGACTCATTGCGGCTTCTCCTGGGTAGGCGTTTCTTTCGCGCGCCCGGCCCCTTTGCGCTTTTTCTTGCGAATTTCCATCGGTGCTTCGCCATGGCGGGCCAGGTAGCTTTCGATCCATATCTGGATCGCCATCGGCATCGCCACTTCCAGCACCTGCTGCTCGCCATCCATCCATCCGGCGGCGACATCCTGGCTGGCAGTGATGGCGGACGGCTTGGGTTCCTGGCCGGTAAAACCGGCGCGCACGAAGAGGCGCGGCGTGGCGGCGGTCAGATTAAAGCGATAAGCCGCCCGCTCGGTCATGAACAGCTGCAAAAACAGTACGTGCGGCCCCTGCTCACCCAGTGTCAGCTCATTGATACGCCACTGTATTTCGCTAAAACGGCTTACCTGCTTTTTCTCAGCGATCAGTGAAATGCTTAGCGGGCGGAGATTATCGGTCATCACAAAGGCCCTTTTGCGTTGTGCTGAAAAACAGGTTCGGGTGGACAAGTAAGCCTTTCGAGCGCCATCATCGTCAACTCATACGTTATACGTACAACGAGGATTCCAGATGCCCGCCCTGGAGCTAAGCCGAGCCCGCTTACCGGCCACCACCGAGATTAGCGTGGTTGATGAATATGGTGACACTCGCCAACAGGCCATCGCCGCTGAGCGGGCATTGACGGTGTATCTCAACAAGCGTGAGATCGTCACGCTCATGACGCTGGGTGACGACCCGGAAGCCCTGGTGGTTGGCTACTTGCGCAACCAGGGGCTGCTGCGCGCCGCCGCCGACCTATCCGTCGTTCAGGTCGACTGGGAGGTGGAAGCCGCCGTGGTGGTGACCGGCCACCTGCCCGACGATCTTGAAGCGCGCCTCAGCACGCGCACCGTGACCACCGGCTGCGGCCAGGGCACGGTGTTCGGCAAGCTGCTCGACCAGACCGACCTGACCGAGCTGCCCGACACGCACCTGACCCAGTCAACGCTCTACCAGCTTTTGAAAAATCTCAACGCCTACAATGAAACCTACCGCAGCGCAGGGGCCGTGCACGGTTGCGCGCTCTGCCGTCAACATGACGTGCTGGATTTCGTGGAAGATGTGGGCCGCCACAACGCCGTAGATACGCTGGCGGGTCGCCAGTGGCTGCAGCAGGCAGACAGTGCCGACGCCGATATTTTCTACACCACCGGGCGTCTGACGTCGGAGATGGTCCTCAAGGTCGCCCAGATGGGCATCAGCGTGCTGGTCTCGCGCTCAGGCGTCACCCAGAAAGGCGTCGAGCTGGCCGAGCGTTTTGGCGTCATGCTGATTGGCCGCGCCAAGGGTAAGCACTTTCAGGCCATCAATGCCGCAGGCCGACTCACCCTGGATGCCATTCCGCCGCGCCCGCCCCGCGCTCGCGCGGCCCATCAAGAGGCGCGCTCATGATTCCCGCCCATGACCTAACCGGCATGATTCTCGCCGGCGGCGAAGGCCGCCGTATGGGTGGCCGCGACAAAGGCCTCGAGCCCTTCGCCGGGCTGCCGCTGGTGGCCCACGTGGCCCAGCGCTTTAACGGTCGCGTGGCCGAGTTACTGATCAACGCCAATCGCAACGCCGATGCTTATGGGCTGTTTGCCGACAGCGTCATTGCCGACGCCGAAGGTGGCTTCAAAGGGCCACTGATGGGCATCTACAGCGGCTTGCGCGCCGCCAAAACACCCTGGCTGCTGGTCGCTCCCTGCGACTCGCCAGCCCTCCCCGACGACCTGGTGGCACGCATGGTCGCAGGCATTGGCGAGCATGATATCGGCGTTGCCTTCGACGGCGAGCGCCTTCACCCCGTGGTGGCCTTGCTACGCACTGCGCTTGCCGATGATCTCGCCGCGACGCTTGGCGAAGGCGAGCGCAAGATCGACCGTTGGTACGCCCGCCACGCGTGGTGCAAGGTGGATATGTCGGACTGCCCGGACGCCTTTGCCAACCTCAACACCGAGGAAGAGAAATTCCGCCTGGAAGCCGCTTTAGCCCCCAAGACAAAACCGGCAACGCCATGACCCTGTCCTGCTTTGAACTCGGCGAACAGATGCTCAGCGTGGAGGAAGCGCGGACGGCGCTGGCCACGCTGGTCGAACGCCCCGTGGGTAGCGAGCAGGTGGCACTGGCCGAGGCCCATGGTCGACGGCTGGCCGAGGCCATCACGGCGGCCATCAACGTGCCGCAGAATACCAACGCCGCGATGGATGGCGTGGCGCTGGCCTGGACACAGGACGCGCCAACTGGCTGGGCCCTGGTCGGCGATGCCTTTGCCGGACAGGCCTTCGCAGGCCGCGTTGCCGCCGGGCAGTGCGTGCGCATTACCACCGGCGCCCCGCTGCCGCCGGGGACCGACACGGTGATCATGCGTGAGCAGCTGAGCGAGCAGGGAACAGGCGTGGTGATTGACGCCCCCGAGCGCGTCAAACGTGGCCAGAACGTACGCCAGGCGGGAGAAGACATTGCCGCGGGAAGCGTCGCCCTGCCCGCCGGCACACGGCTGGACGCCGCCGCACTGGGCCTGGCCGCCTCCCTGGGTTGCGCTGCCGTGTCGGTTTGCCGACGTCCCAGGGTGGCGATTTTCTCCACCGGTAACGAAGTCACCGCTCCTGGCGAAGCCCTGCCCAGCGCCGGCATCTACGATGCCAACCGCTATACGCTTTCGGGGCTGCTCACCGAACACGGCGTTGAGGTGGTCGATCTGGGCATTCTGCCGGACGAGCTGACCGCGCTTAAGGACACCTTGTCGCACGCCGCGGCAAACAGCGACCTGGTGATTTCCAGCGGCGGGGTATCGGTGGGCCATGCCGATTTTACCCGCGACGCCCTGGAACAGCTGGGTCGGCTGGCGTTCTGGCGGGTAGCCCTGCGACCGGGCCGCCCTATGGCCTGCGGCTGGCTGGGTGAATCGCACACGCCTTTCGTCGGCTTGCCCGGCAATCCCGTTGCGGTCATGGTAACCTTTCTGCAGTTTGTCGTGCCGCTGCTGCAGCGACTTCAGGGCCAACCCGTTACACCGCCCCGCCGCCTCAACGCGATTGCCGACGAAGCATTGAAAAGCCGCTTTCAACGGACAGACTTCCTTCGTGGGGTCTACCATAGTGATAAACAGGGACAGCTACGCGTACGTAGCACCGGCGCCCAGGGGTCGGGCATATTAACCTCGATGGTGGCAGCTAACTGCTTGATTGAGCTAGCCGACGACCAAGATGGTGTGCAACCAGGCGAGGTCGTCAGCATACAACCACTTACGGAATGGCTATGACCGAGCAACTGATCGACAACTTTGGCCGCCGCATTAGTTATGTGCGTATCTCGGTAACCGACCGCTGTGACTTTCGCTGCGTGTATTGCATGAGCGAAGAGATGACCTTCCTGCCCCGCGCCCAGGTGCTCACGCTGGAAGAGTTGGCCATGGTCGCCCGGGCTTTCACCGAGCTCGGCGTGGAGAAAATCCGCCTCACCGGGGGCGAGCCGCTGGTGCGCCGCGACATCACCCAGTTGGTGGACGAGATCGGCTCGATGCCGGGCCTCAGCGACTTCACCATGACCACCAACGGTGCCAGCCTGCGCAAGCACGCCAAACAGCTCTACGCCGGTGGCATGCGACGTCTCAACATCAGCCTGGACTCGCTTGACCCGGAGCGCTTCAAGCAGCTCACCCGCACCGGTGAACTGGAAAAAGTCATCGACGGCATTCGTGCCGCCAAGGAAGCCGGCTTTGAGCGCATCAAGCTCAACGCGGTGATCCTCAAGGGCCGCAACGAGGACGAAGTGCTCGACCTGGTCGAGTTTGCCCGCCGGGAAAGCCTGGATATCAGCTTCATCGAGGAAATGCCGCTGGGCGACGTGTCCGACCACTCCCGCGCGGAAACCTTCTACTCGAGCGACGACGTCCAGGCGCTGATCGAAACCCGCTATCCGCTGATCGCCACCCCAGAAACCACGCCTGGCCCCTCGCGCTACTTCCGGATGGCCGACAGCAAGAGTCGCGTCGGCTTTATCTCGCCGCACAGCCATAACTTCTGCGATACCTGCAACCGCGTCCGCGTGACCGTCGAAGGACGCCTGCTGCTGTGCCTCGGCAACGAGCACTCGGTGGACCTGCGCGCCGTGCTGCGCCGTCATCCGGGCAACATGCAGGCGCTTAAAGACGCCATCATCAACGCCCTGCCGCTCAAGCCCGAGCGCCATCATTTCACCACCGACGGCGACGTGCAGGTCGTACGCTTCATGAACATGACCGGCGGCTAAACATGGCGGCACTGTCCAACGTCCCCGTCCATATCGTCACCGGTTTTCTGGGGAGCGGCAAGACCACGCTTATCCACAGCCTGATCGAGCAGAAGCCTGCGGATGAAAAATGGGCGATTCTGGTCAACGAGTTTGGTCAGATCGGCATCGATCAGGCGATGTTCGATACCCGCGATGATGTCGTCGTCAAAGGCCTGCCCGGTGGCTGCCTGTGCTGCCAGCTGGCCTTCGTGCTGCAGGCGGCATTGGTCAATTTGCTGGCGCGCAGCCAACCCGACCGCGTAATCATCGAGCCTTCCGGCCTGGGTCACCCCGCCGGCCTGGTGGATCTGTTGCGCGGCGAAGCCTTGCAGGGGGTCGTTGTGGTACGCGATATCGTGGCAACGCTCGACCCGCGCCGCCTGGATGAGCCACGCGTGGTGGCTCACGAGACCTTCCGCGACCAGTTGGAGATTGCCGACGCCGTCGCCCTGACCATGGGCGATCAAAGTACTCCCGAGCAGCTCAGCGCGGCGCATGCCTTCATCGCCGAGCGCTGGCCACCGCGCAAGTGGGTCCACGAGGTGCACGACGGCCACCTGCCGCTGGCTCGCCTGCTGGAAGGCGGGCATGCTCAGGGCAGCAGTAGCGTTCCAGAGGCCCACCAGCCGCTAGCCGCACCGCCAAGCCTGGCGGGCAACTTCTTTGACATGCCGCCGGCACCGGGCACGCCCCAGTGCAAGACCGGCTCGTCGCTTGGCTATTCGAGCACCGGGTTGCGCTGGCACCCAAGCGATGTCTTCGACCTGGACCGCCTCGCGGCCCAGCTGGGCGAACTGCCCCATGACATTCGCGTCAAAGGCGTCTTCCATACCGATAGCGGCTGGCGACAGCTCAACCGGGCCGGCGGCACGCTTAGCGTCACGCCGGCCACCTGGCGGCAGGATTCGCGGGTTGAAGTAATTGCTCCCGAACAGTCGGTGGCGCATGCGCCCAGCCCCGACGCCCTCAAGGCCACCTTCGCGCGCACCCTGACCGCCTAAATCGTAGATGCGGCCGTCAGCCTCGCTTCCAGTGCGTCCAGCGGCATTGGCCGGCCATAGCGATACCCCTGGTAGGTGCTGCAGCCGTGGGTCAGCAGCCAAACCTGCTGCTCGTCGCTTTCGACCCCCTCGGCGATGACCTCGAGCGACAGGCTTTGCGCCAGCGCAATGGTACTTTCCACAATCGCCGCGTTGGCCTTGCTGTGGATAACCTCCTGGACGAAGGACTTATCGATCTTGAGCTGGTCCAGCGGCAGGTGCGCCAGATAGGCAAGCGACGAGTAGCCGGTGCCAAAGTCATCCAGCGAGAAACGTACGCCCTTTTGCTTGAGGCGCAGCATCTTGTCGCGGGCATCGTCGCGCTCCTCAAGAAACAACGACTCGGTCACCTCCAGCTTGAGTTTGTGACACGGCGCCTGGGTGCGCTGCAGGATGGCCTCCACCTTGGCGACAAAATCCACCTGCCGGAACTGCAGCGGGCTGACGTTAACCGCCACGCTCAGCTCGGCGAACGCTGGCTGGTGGGCCCACTCCACCAGTTGCCGGCAGGCCGTCTCCAGCACCCAGTCGCCCACCGAATTGATCAGCTCGGTTGTTTCGAGCAGCGGTATGAAGACGTCCGGCGTCACCAGGCCGCGCTCGGGGTGCTGCCAGCGCAACAGTGCCTCGACGCCGATACAGCGCCCTGCCTGATCAACCTGTGGCTGGTAGTAAAGCCGCCATTCCTCATTAGCCTGGGCCTCGCGCAGCGCGTTTTCCAGACGTACCCGCGATAGCAGCTCGGCCTGCATGGTGGGATCGAAAAAGCTCAGCGAGCTGCGCCCATTGCTCTTGGCCTGAAACAGGGCCATGTCGGCCTGCTGTAGATAGTCGTCGACCGAACTGAACGGATCGCTCACCACGGTAATCCCGATGCTCGCGGTCACGTCGACACTGTCTTCCTGAAGCGGGATGGGCTGTTGAATGACATCCTGCAGCTTCTGCGCAATGCTTTCGGCAAGCTCGGCGGCGTCCTCACGACGCTGGCCCAGCCCCTCGATCAGGACGGCGAACTCATCGCCGCCAAGCCGTGCCAGGGTATCGGTTTCACGCAGCATCTGGCCCATCCCCCGGCCCAGGTGCTGCAACAACTGGTCACCGGCAAAGTGGCCCAGAGTGTCGTTGATCTGTTTGAAATTATCGATGTCGATAAACAGCAGGGCACCACAGTTCGAATGGCGATTGACGTCCTTCAGCGCGGCCTGCATGCGATCCAGGAACAGCCGCCGGTTGGCAAGCCCGGTCAGCGGGTCGTAGAACGCCAACTGATGGATTTCCTCCTCCGCCGCCTTGCGCTCGCTAATGTCGCTCATCGTCGCGACATAATGCGTCAGCACCCCTTGCGGATCGTAGACGGCGCTGATGGTCAGCCACTCGGGAAATACATCGCCGTTCTTGCGCCGGTTCCATATCTCGCCTTCCCAACTCCCGTTGGCCTGCACTCGCCGCCAGATCTTGCGATAGAAGGCGGCGTCATGGCGCCCCGAATTGAGCATGCGGGTGCTCCTGCCCACCACATCGTCTTCGCTGTAGCCGGTGATCCGCGTGAAGGTATCGTTGACCTTCAGGATGCGCCCCTTGTCATCGGCAATCAGCATCCCCAGGTGCGTTTGAAACGCCGTCGCGGAAATCCGCAGCTCGGCTTCCCCTTGATGCAGGCGGTGCTCAACGCGCAGCCGGTTCAGGTAATGACGTACCCCCCAGGCACCCAGCAGGGCAATCACCACCATGAACCCGGCCAGAATTACCGCCCGCTGACGCCAGCTGGCCAGTTGAAGCTGGAGATCTTCGCCAACCACCACCAACAGCGGCAGCGCTTCTATCCACTGCATCTGAAACAGCCGCTCGCGCTGGTCCAGCGGCGAGGTCAATTGCTGCGACCAGTTTTCAGCGCCCTGCTCGATCATTGCCATGGTCTCGGGACTGTCGACTTGCCAGCCGGATGGCAGGGGGTCGTCCAGCGCGGGCAAGCGGGCAATCAGCTTGAGCTCACCGTCGACCAGGGCAATGCTCTCGCCCTCAGCGACGCCCAGGCGCTGCAAGGCGCGCTCGAACACCTTCGGTGAAATTCGTGCCACCACGATGCCGTTAAACTCACCGTTGTCGCGGGTCAGCCGTCGCGCCTGATACAGAAAATAGCGATCATCGTGGGAGGTCGAGTACAGCGGCGTCACCAGCTTGGTGCGCTCCTGCTGATCACGAAACGCTTGAAAAAACCGCGTGTCGCTCAGGTCGCGACCGACCAGCTCCGTTCTGAGTGCACTGGCCTGAACAACGCCATCGGCGTCGATGACCCCGATATCATCGATCCAGTCCACATAGCGGCTATGGCTGAGTAACGCACGCTGCAGCCCATCGGCGTCACCCTGGGGGGGCATGCCCTGCAGTTCGATCAGCTCGGCCATGCTCAGTAAGGCCTGGTCACTTTGTGCAAAAACACCTTTCGCCCATTCGACCACGACGTCGGCCCTGGCGGCGTTTCGCGATTGAAGCGCGCGGATTTCCTGGCGATATTGTTCGTAAAGTATCCACGTAAAAATACTCAGCAATAGCAGTAATGCCACCCCGTAAAGCATCAAGGCACCATGACGCTGTTGACGATATTTTTTCGCCAAATCGGCCGGGAGCGGGATAACAGGTTGTGGCATTGCGCGGGCGCCTTGTCATAAAGTGGCATAAAGCTAGCAATAGCGTTTTAAGATAAGCCCAAACGTGCATGATATTGAAGAGCTATTTGTGAAAAGTATATCGCCCCTTTTCAACTTGCCTATCATTAAATCCACTGATCACCCTTCATGAGAGCCTGCCATGCCCGCGCTTGGTCAAATGAGCGACTACGAGATTCGCTTGATCCGTATTTTTCAGACGGTCGTGGAGTGTGGTGGCTTTACGGCGGCGGAAACCACGCTGGGGATCAGCCGGTCGGCCATCAGCCAGCATATGAACGACCTGGAGGGAAGACTGGGCTTTTCGCTCTGCCAGCGCGGTCGCGGCGGCTTCAGCCTCACCGAGGAAGGCAAGGAAATCTACCAGGCGGGACTGACCCTGTTGACGGCGCTGGAAACCTTCAAAAGCGACGTCAACGCGCTGCATCAGACGATCAAAGGCGAGTTGAATATCGGTATTACCGACAACCTGGTGACCCTGCCCGCCATGCACGTCACCCATGCGCTGGCCCGGCTAAGCGCCCCGGAGCACGAGGTCACCCTGCATATTCATATGGAACCCTCGGATGCGGTGATTCGCGGCGTGATGGACGGCCACCTGCACGTCGGCGTGGTGCCAGCAGTGAACCTGCCCACCAGCCTGGACACCCAGCACCTCTACGACGAACCGTCCTATCTGTATTGCGCCGCCGGGCACCCGCTGTTTGAACGGGCAGGCGAACAGTTGACGGTCGAGGAGCAGGCCCGCCACCCGGCGATTTCGCCCCGCTACCCGCTGCCGATGGAGGCGCGACAAGCCCACGATGCCCTCAACCTGCGCGCCTCGGCCTCTGACCGTGAAGGCGCGGCCTTTCTGATTCTCACCGGGCGTTTCATCGGGTTTCTTCCCGAACACGTGGCCGCACAGTGGGTCTCGGCAGGCAAAATGCGCGCCCTGGACAGCGCGCACCAGCACTATCGCATCCCCTTTGCGCTGATTTCGCGCCGCGACCGACGGCCCAACCGCGTGGTGGAAGCCTTTCTACGGTTTATCGATACCCCCTAACGCCAACACCCGGCACATGGCCGGGTGTTGGTCTGCAAGGCAAGCAACAACGACTAGGGTAGCTGCTCGCTTGGCTCCCGGTCAGCCACCGGCGCCGGCCCCACCGACGGAGCCGTGGCCAGTACCTGGCTTGCGATGTAGTAAACAATCGCGCCCAGCGCCGAGCCGGTGAACCAGCCGTAGTCATAGAACCAGTACATGGTCCCCGTGGTCAGCGCAATCAAGGTCAGCGCCACCGGCACGCCAAAGGCGATGAAGCCGGCGATATTGACGGCGGGGTAGGCATGGTTATCCATGTACAGGCTGGGGACGTCCAGACGCTGCTGCTTGATCAGGAAGTAATCCACCGCCATGATCCCCGCGATCGGCCCTAGCAGGCTCGAATACCCCAGCAGCCAGTTGGAGTACATCTGTTCAAGCGACAGCCCCGGAGGAATCAGGCCCGCCTTTTGCAGCAGGTCGTAGCCCATCAGCAGCACACCCACCGCACCGGTCATCAGTACGCCACGCGTCTGATTGATCAGCTTGGGCGCAATGTTCTGGAAATCATTGGTGGGCGAGACGATGTTGGAGGCGGTATTGGTTGAAATGGTGGCGATGATAATCAGCAGCATCGCCAGCACTACCCAGAAAGGGTTGTCGATAAAGCCGATAAGACGCACGGGGTCGGCGACGGTCTGACCTACCAAGGTTTCGGAGGCAGCGGTCATCACCACGCCTAACGCAGCAAAGAAAAACATCGTCAGCGGCAGCCCAATCACCTGGCCAACAATTTGGTCTTTCTGGCTTTTGGCAAAGCGGCTGAAGTCAGGAATATTCAGCGACAGCGTGGCCCAGAACCCCACCATGGCGGTTAATCCGGCAAAGAAGTAGCCATACACCGAGGCCCCCTCAGGCCGCGATGGCGGCTGCGCCAGCAACTCGGTCATTGACGTATGTGGCCACGCCCAGACCATCAGCCCGATGCCGACGGCCAGCAGCAAAGGGGCGGCAAACGTCTCAAGCCATTTGATCGATTCTGCACCGCGAATCACTACATACAGGTTCATCGCACCGAACACGAAGAAGCCTATGACTTCGCCAACCCCGCCCAGTGCGGCCCAGGCCGGTATCAACTCGGAAAGCAGCAGGTGAATGGCCAGGCCGCCGAACATGGTCTGAATACCGAACCACCCGCAGCCGACGAGCGCACGCACCAAACAGGGCACGTTAGAGCCAAAAATACCAAACGACGAGCGCAGCACCACGGGAAAAGGGATCCCGAATTTTGTACCCGGGAAAGCATTGAGCGTAAGCGGAATCAAGACAATTACGTTGGCGAGCAATATCGCTAACAGCGCCTCGCCCACGCTCAGGCCGAAGTAGGCGGTTAATACGCCTCCCAGCGTATAAGTGGGCACGCAGATCGCCATGCCCACCCACAGCGCGGCGATATTCCACTTTGACCAAGTGCGCTCGCTTGCCCGGGTAGGGGCAATATCCTCATTGAAACGTGAGCTGTCGCGAACATCATCCCCCACGTCCAGCTCAACCAGCCCTTCTCGATCTACCATCTGAGAGGTTGTTTTCGTCATTGGTCTCTCCTCAGTGTCATCCGCTTCCCAGAAAACCCTCACGGTCTGAGGTAGTTTCAAGCAATAAGCGTGCCGACTAAGTCATTCTAGCCACTTAACTCATTGATCAAAAACTGTCTTCCAGGACAAGAATTTTATTGTTGTCGTCATCTTGCCGACTTCTGAGTCACCGAATACCCGGCGGACTCAAAAAGGCTAGATCAAAAAAAATATTTGCACCAATTTTAAACATAAAAACCTGCGCTTATTTTCAATAAAAAAGTTCAAGCTGCTGATTTAAAACCATTAAACCAAGCACCCAAAACAGTGCGCACCTTCACCAGATTAGGGATTCCTCAAGGCTAAAATAAAAAAATCAATTTAACTCAATGAGTTAAACATCACCATAAAAAAACTACCAACTGACTTGCTAAAACGCACAACCTGACGATACTTTCTTAAAAGCTGTCCTAATGGTCAGCTTTGAAAACCACCCGCTTAAAACAGAACATCAAATAACACCAACACTTTGGCCTAACGCTAATAAGAGGGAGTGTCTGATGCAGAAGATGAAAATCGGCCTGATTCAAATGGGGCTAAAAACCAGCACCGACCTGGAACCGGCGGCGATTCGTGACGCCATGAACGAGGCTCACCTGCCGTTGGTAGAGCAAGCCGCCGAGCAGGGCGTGCAGGTGCTCTGTTTCCAGGAAGTGTTCAACCAGCCCTACTTCTGTCCCAGTCAGGACACCAAGTGGTACGCCGCCGCCGAGCGAGTGCCGGAAGGCCCCACCTGCCAGATGATGCAGAAGCTGGCCGCCAAACACCGCATGGTGATTATCGTGCCCGTCTTTGAGGAAACCGAAACCGGCGTGTATTACAACACAGCGGCCGTGTTCGACGCCGATGGCAGCTACCTGGGCAAGTACCACAAAACCCATATTCCGCAGGTAGCCGGGTTCTGGGAAAAATTCTTCTTCAAGCCGGGGCAATCCAACTGGCCGGTGTTCGACACCGCTTTTGGCAAGATCGGCGTGTATATCTGCTACGACCGCCACTTCCCCGAAGGCTGGCGGGCACTGGCCCTCAACGGCGCCGAGGTGATTTTCAATCCTTCTGCCACCGTGGCCGGGCTTTCCCAGTACCTGTGGGAGCTTGAGCAGCCCGCCTCCGCCGCCGCCAACGGCTGCTTTATCGCCGCCATCAACCGTGTCGGCACCGAAGCCCCCTGGAATATCGGCGACTTTTACGGCTCCAGCTACATCGTCAACCCGCGCGGCAAGATCGAGGCCCAGGCCAGCGAGACCGAGGACGAGCTGCTGGTCCACGAGATCGATTTGGACATGGTGCGCGAGGTGCGCAACAACTGGCAGTTCTTCCGCGACCGCCGCCCCGAGACCTATACCCGCCTGACCGACGGCGAATGATGCGATCGGCTTGTGCATCTGCCGAGAGAACATAACAGGAGCAAACCATGAGCGTATTGATCAAGGGCGGCACCGTCGTCACCCACGCTGATACCTACCGCGCTGACGTGCTGTGTGTGGACGGCAAAATCCACGCCATCGGCACCGATCTGGACGTCCCCTCGGGCTGCGAAACCATCGATGCCAGCGACCAACTGGTGATGCCCGGCGGCATTGACCCCCACACCCACATGCAGCTGCCCTTCATGGGCACCGTGGCCAGCGAAGATTTCTACACCGGCACCGCTGCCGCGCTGGCGGGCGGCACCACGTCCATCATCGATTTCGTGATTCCCCAGCCGGGCCAGTCACTGATGGAAGCCTTTGAGACCTGGCAGGGCTGGGCAGAAAAAGCCGCCACCGACTTCGCCTTCCACGTGGCGATCACCTGGTGGGACGATAGCGTGCGGGAGGAAATGGGCACCCTGGTACATGAACACGGGGTGAACAGCTTCAAGCATTTCATGGCCTACAAGGGCGCCATCATGGCCACCGACGATATTCTGGTGGAAAGCTTCTCGCGCTGCCTGGAATTGGGTGCGGTGCCGACGGTGCATGCCGAAAACGGCGAGCTGGTCTATCACATGCAGCAGAAACTGCTCGCCCAGGGCCTCACCGGGCCGGAAGCCCACCCGCTTTCGCGCCCGCCCCAGGTGGAAGGCGAAGCCGCCAGCCGGGCGATCCGTATTGCCAGCACGCTGGGCGCGCCGATCTATCTGGTGCACGTCTCTACCAAGGATGCGGTGGATGAAATTGCCTACGCCCGTCAGCAGGGCCACCCGGTTTACGGTGAATGCCTGGCCGGCCACCTGCTGATCGACGACAGCGTCTATCAGGATACCGACTGGGGTCGCGCCGCCGCCCACGTAATGAGCCCGCCCTTCCGCCCCAAGGGCCACCAGGAAGCGCTCTGGCACGGCCTGCAGTCGGGCAATCTGCAAACCACTGCCACCGACCACTGCTGTTTCTGCGCCGATCAGAAAGCCGCGGGCAAGGATGACTTCACCAAGATTCCCAACGGCACCGCCGGGGTCGAGGACCGCCTGGCCGTACTATGGGATGAAGGCGTCAACACCGGCAAGCTGTCGCCCCAGGAATTCGTCGCCCTGACGTCGACCAACACCGCGAAGATCTTCAACCTTTACCCCCGTAAAGGCGCCATTCAGGTGGGCGCCGACGCCGACATCGTTGTGTGGGACCCCAACGGCACGCGGACGATTTCCGCCAAGACCCACCACCAGAATGTCGACTTCAATATCTTCGAAGGCAAGACGGTGCGCGGCATCGCCCGCCACACCATTAGCCACGGCAAATGGGTATGGCGCGACGGCGACCTTCGCGCCGAGCGCGGCGCAGGCCGCTACCTGGAGCGCCCCGCCTACCCCGGTGTCTTCGAGCTGTTGGCCAAACGCGCCGAGCTGAATGCGCCGATGGCCGTCAAAAGATAACAGCTGTGCCCATAACAACAGCGGAGGCTCTACTGTGACTAGCCCACTGAACCACCTACCCAGCGCAAAAGAGGTCGGCACCTTTGAGCCGGCTACGCTGGCAAACAACTTTAGCGACCTGCACCCGCCGCTGACCCATCGCCAGGCGATGATCGAAAGTCAGCGCTGTCTCTACTGCTTCGATGCGCCCTGCGTGGAGGCCTGCCCGTCGGAGATCGACATCCCGAGCTTCATCCGCCAGATCAGCGAAAACAACGTCAACGGCGCGGCGGAAACCATCCTGGAAGCCAACATCCTGGGCGGCAGCTGCGCCCGGGTGTGCCCGACAGAAATCCTTTGCGAGCGCAGCTGCGTGCGCAACCACGACGCCGAATGCCAGCCGGTGCTGATCGGCTTGCTGCAGCGTCACGCCACCGACCACATGCAGTTCGATGGCCACCCGTTTAAGCGGGGGGCCTCCACCGGCCGTCATGTGGCCGTGGTCGGCGCCGGGCCGGCGGGGCTCTCCTGCGCGCACCGACTGGCGATGCTCGGCCATCAGGTGACCATCTTCGAGGCCGAGCAAAAGCCCGGAGGACTGAACGAATACGGCATCGCCCGCTACAAGATGACCGATGACTTCGCCCGCAAGGAAGTCGAGTTTCTGCTCGAGATCGGCGGCATCGATATTCAGTATGGGAAGCGCCTTGGCGACAACCTTGAACTCGCTAATCTGCACAAGCAGTACGACAGCGTATTCCTCGGCTTGGGCTTGGGTGCCAGCCGCGCCTTAGGCCTCACTGGGGAAGATGCACCAGGCCTGATGCCCGCCGTGGACTACATCAAGACCCTGCGCCAAACCGATGACCTGGGCAGCCTGGCAGTCGCCAAGCGCTGCATCGTGATCGGTGCGGGCAATACCGCCATCGATATGGCGACGCAGATGGCCCGCCTGGGTGCCACCGAGGTAACGCTGGTCTACCGCCGCGGCGTCGAGTCGATGTCCGCCACCGATCATGAACAGGAGATCGCCAAAGCCAACGGCGTGCGCATGATCACCTGGGCGCAGCCCGATGACATTCTGCTGGATGCAGAAGGACGCGTAGCGGGTATGCGCTTTGCCAAGACCCGAGATCAAGCGGGGCAATTGACGACCACCGACGACACCTTCGAGATTGCCGCCGATGCCATCTTCAAGGCGATCGGTCAGGGCTTTGACGATGAAAGTCTCAGCGACGCTACCGCTGCTGAGCTCGCCCGTGACGGCGAACGTATTCACGTTAATGAGATGTTCCAAACGTCGCTACCTAACGTTTACGCCGGCGGTGACTGCATCAAGCCCGGCCAGGATCTCACCGTACAGGCCGTGCAGCACGGCAAGTTGGCCGCCCACGCCATTCATCAGGCGCTTACCGCCAAGCAGGAGGCCGCATGAATACCCTCAACTTTACCCCACCGGGCAAGCACGACAGCGGTGCCAGCGTGGTCAACGGCGTTGACCTGTCGGTGAACTTCGCCGGTATTAAAGCCCCCAACCCGTTCTGGCTGGCCTCTGCACCGCCCACCGACAAGGCCTACAACGTGGTGCGCGCCTATGAGGCGGGCTGGGGCGGCGTGGTGTGGAAAACCCTCGGCGAAGAGCCGCCTGCGGTGAACGTTTCGTCGCGCTATTCGGCCCACTACGGCAAGAACCGCGAGGTGATCGGCTTTAACAACATCGAGCTGATTACCGACCGCTCGCTTGAGATCAACCTTGAAGAAATCACCCAGGTGAAAAAGGACTGGCCCGACCGCGCGTTGATCGTCTCCATCATGGTGCCATGCAACGAGGAAGCCTGGGCGTATATCCTACCGCTGGTGGAAGCCACCGGCGCGGACGGCATCGAGCTAAACCTGGGCTGCCCCCACGGCATGCCGGAACGCGGCATGGGCGCGGCGGTAGGCCAAAACCCGGACCTGATCGAGAAAGTCACCTACTGGTGTAAAAAGCACTACTCCAAACCGGTGATCGTAAAGCTGACGCCGAATATCACCGATATCCGCGCGGGTTCTCAGGCGGCGCTGCGCGGCGGCGCCGACGCGGTATCGCTGATCAACACTATCAATTCGATCACCAGCATCGACCTGGACAACATGGTCGCCAAGCCCACCGTCGGCCACCTGAGCACCCACGGCGGCTACTGCGGCAGCGCCGTGAAGCCCATCGCCATGAACATGGTGGCGGAGATCGCCCGCGACCCAGCCACACCCACGCTGCCCATTTCCGGCATTGGCGGCATTTCCACCTGGCGGGATGCGGCGGAGTTTATCGCACTCGGCGCGGGCAGCGTGCAGGTGTGTACCGCGGCGATGCTCAACGGCTTTCGCATCGTGGAGGAGATGAAGGATGGCCTCTCCCGCTGGATGGCGGAGAAGGGCTACGACTCGATCGAGGCGTTCTCGCGCAAGGCGATCCCCCAGACCACCGACTGGAAGCATCTGGATATCAACTTCAAGACCATCGCCAAGATCGACCAGGACCTGTGTATCGAGTGCGGCCGCTGCTATATCGCCTGCGAGGATACCTCCCACCAGTCGATTGCCAAGCTCACCGAAAAAGACGGCGCGCGCCGCTACGAAGTGATCGAAGAAGAGTGCGTGGGCTGCAACCTGTGCCAGATTACCTGCCCGGTGGAAAACTGCATCACCATGGTGCCGCAGGAAACCGGCAAGCCTTTCCTGGCCTGGGATGACGACCCGCGCAACCCCTTCCGCGCGGCCTCTTGATTAACGCCCTGCAAAACGCCACCGCCCCCACAGAGTGAGGGCGGTGGCGTTTTTTTAACCGCTGAATCGTTATCCAGCGCCTACCGCCTTAAACCAAGAGCTTATCAGGCAGCCTTCGACCTTGATCCTTAAAACTCTTCCCACTCTTGGTCCGCGCTTGCCACTGCTTTCGCCTTTTTACCCCCTTGGGTGGCGGGCCGCAAAAGCGCTGGCTGCGTTTGGGGCGAGGTCTCAAGTGGTTCAATAAATCCGGACACCAACATAGGTGTTAATATTGTCATCGTTCACGAGGTGTCTATTGACCAGAAAAATACGATTTTTTACGCCCGTTCACGTAGGAAGTTCCCACCTCACGCTTACCTCAAGCCCACTAGGCTCACGGTTGGTGAGGGTAAGAATTGCTTGTTGGCGTTGAACTAACTCAGAGACAATCGATAAACCCAATCCGCTGCCGGTGGTGCCCTGACCAGAAGCGCGCCTAAAGCGCTCAGTGACTTTATCCAAAAGTGACTCGGGGAGTCCGGGGCCAGTGTCTCTCACCGTGAGTTGAGGCAATCCTTCCAAAAGCGCTAATTCTACCTCCACTTGACCGCCTTCAGGCGTATATCGCAAGGCGTTATCCAGTAGGTTACGAAAAAGAATCCCTACCTCGACTTCGTCGGCGCGAACCTCTAACCGGGTTAAGCCGGTTAGCTTTAAGTGCTGATATCGTGCTTCAGCGAGTGGCCACAGCTCGGCTACCAATTCAGCAATAATCGGATAGAGGTCGATAGTGGCCGGTGAGGTTGTGGCAACTTGATCCAATCGAGCCAAAATAAGCAGTTGTTCTACCACCCGCTGAAGCCGCTCAACTCCGACATAAGCCTTTTGTAATGATTGCTCTCCCCCTGCCTGCGCATTATCTAAGTGGATTCTCAGTGCTGCCAAGGGAGTGCGTAATTCATGGGCCGCATCTGCGGTGAAGCGCCTTTCACGCTCTAACGTTTCTTTCAATCGGGCGATAAAGTCGTTCAGCGATTGGCGTAATCCATTAAGCTCATGAGGAACCGGGTTATCGATTTTACGCAAGTCATGGGCAGAGCGGTTTTGTACCTGACTGGAAAGGGCTTGGATGGGCGCAACACCCCGCCGGATAATACGACTCATCAGCCAAAGGATGAGTGGCAGCAAAAAGAGCATCGGCAATAAATTGTTCCAGGTGATGCGCTCCACCACTTCATTATGAAACGAACTCCGCAACCCCATGCTGATCCAGGTATCGCTGGCAACATCGAACATGCTGAACACTCGCCAGCGATGTCCATCGTAGTTTTCCCAGCGGAAACCTTCTTCATGCGGCGAGGGAAATGGCCCGGCATCATTCCACCTGCCTCCCAGTAGTTTCGGCGATCCTTGTGCGTCCCAAAAGCCCAGCACTAATTTCAGTTCTTCTTCGTGATAGAGCTTGGGGGTAATATTGTCGGCAGTGATTATCGCATCGCCTTCGCTATATTGTCGGGCAGGGTGTTCTGGAAGGCTCATCCGTGTAGCGAGACGAGCATAGTCGTCTTGGGTGGCATCGGGATCGAGTTGGCCAGCCACAATCCGGCTATGCAGACTGAGCTGTGTATCGAGAATTTCTTCTAGCTCGTGATCGGTAATTAAGTAAGCCGCGGTAACCGCAACGCCCCCAGCGACAGTCATGGTAATGGCCAGCGTGCGGAGTAGATAGCGCCGTATCGATCTCATTGTGCTTGGCTATCCAGCCGGTAGCCAATCCCGCGCACGTTAATAATCAGATGCTTTTCAAGCTTTTTACGCAGATGATGAATGTGAACTTCCACCGCGTTGGACTCTACCTCGTCGCCCCAACCGTAAAGCAAGTTTTCTAAACGAGGACGAGAGAGCACCCTGTCCGGGTGCCTTGCTAACTCTAACAATAAGGCATACTCACGTCGGCCCAACTTTACGTCTTTACCCCGCCAACTCACCGCATGACGAGCTTCATCAATACTCAGCGCCCCCAGCGTCAATATTTGCGAAGCACGCCCCTCAGCACGGCGCATGACGACACGCAAACGGGCAAGTAACTCCTGCAAATTGAAAGGCTTGAGCACATAGTCATCCGCCCCCGCATCTAAGCCGCCAATACGGTCTTCCATCGCATCGCGGGCCGTCAAAATCAGAATAGGCAGCGTGGATTGCTGACGGAGTAAATGCAGTACCTGCATACCGTCCATATCGGGCAGACCAAGATCCAAAATAATCACACTGAAGGTCTCGCCGCTGATAGCGCTGATTGCCTCGCGGCCAAGCATAAACCAATCGACCGTGTACCCTTCGCGTTCCAGTGCCGTCTTAATGCCATCCCCCAGCAAGGGGTCATCTTCTATTAGCAGTGCACGCATGCTGCTTCCTCAATCGACAAACCGCTATCTTGGCTACCAAAACTTAAGCTTTTCTTAAATACGGCAACGTATACCACACAAGGCATACGCATCTGAATCCAACCACCCTATTTTGCAAACCTCTTGCGCAGTTTAACTCTTCTTTAAGTTATGAGGCTCAAGCTGTCCCTACCGCCATGGGAAAAGCCAACGCAGCGCTATCACCTGTGTTGATTTTGAATCGCCCTAATCACTGCAGTTGGTGGATCGTTTTCTAATCACTGAACAGAGCGCCAGAGCATGCACTTACTAACCCTTATTAGAACAAACTATTATTTAAAAATAATGGCTCGTGGTTTAGAAAAAAGAATGAAGCGATATTTGCTGGGAGGCATACGGTATATCCTCAAAGCACCGGCGCCAGAAACCATCGACAGCCTTGTGGGTATAGAAAAAATTTTAATTATTCGCCCCAATTTTCGTCTGGGCAATGCACTCATCAGCACCCCTGTCATCGATGCTTTGCGTGAACGTTTTCCTTCCGCGCGCATAGATTATTTAGCGACGGATAAAACGTTGCCACTGTTGCAGCAACGACCTGTTGACCATTTTCATTTACTGTCGAGAACCGCGATCCTTCGTCCTTGGCAGTGTGTGACACTATTACGACGCTTACGAGCACAACGCTATGACTTAGCGGTACAAGTGAGCGGGGGATCAACGAGCGGCTTTATCGTGACCCGGTTAATAGGGGCACGGTACAGCATGGGGTCACGTAAAGGTCCCCAGCGCTGGTATAGCATTGAGGCGGATGGCAAGTCATCACATGCCTACGATGCCATCGTTAATTTGACACGTCCGCTCGACGTTGCATGCCGTAATCGGCCATTGCTCCAGCTAACAGAGCAGGAACGCTATCAAGCAATGGCAAAGGTAGAACAGCTCGTCAGTCTTCATAGTGATCACCCGTCAGAAACTGACTTTATTGCGATATTCGTAGGCGGGCATCAAAACAAACGGTGGCCGTTGGCATTCTGGCTAATGCTCATCGATGCCATGGAAGCCCACAAAATACGCTATGTCGTTTTCCTTGGGCCTGAAGAGTTTAGGCTTTTAGCACCTATTGAACAGCGTTTGATGTCATCGCTGTATGGCAGCTTATGTCCTCCGCTTGCTATCCGACACTTTGCCGCCGTTTTAGAGCGTGCGCGACTACTCGTGACGCCAGACTCAGGGCCGATGCACTTAGCGGCAGCTCTTGATGTCGCCACCATTTCCCTGGTGCGCCAGAAAAAATCACTCGCCTTCGTACCACGAGAACCCTATGACACCGTTCTGTGGCGCCCAGAGATCAGCACGGTAATAGACGCCATACGCGCTACTCTTGGAGGACAAAACGCAACGGCTCCCGTTCAATCGGCCTCGTTAACAAACCAACCCACACAGTGGGTAACACCACCACCTAGTGCTGACCAGTTGTATTCTAGCTACTGAATTAAAGCACATAACTGTTCGTTAAGCCTTGCACTTTATAGTGCCTCTACTATTACGTTATCGAGTGTACTGTCTTGCCTATTTTAACTACATCAAAACCTAATAGCACAGGTGTTAAACGCATCTTCCGCGCTTCTATCAATGCGGTATCGGGTTTAAAAGCTTGCTGGATAAATGAATCTGCTTTTAGGCAAGAGGCGATGCTATGCCTCATCCTCTATCCTTTTGTATTTTTTGTTAATGCCACTTCTGTTGAAAAATCGTTGCTGTTTTCTTCCCTCACCCTTGTGTTGATCGTAGAACTTATTAATTCCGCCATCGAAAGCACCATTGACCGTATCGGACTAGAGCATAACGCACTTAGCGGTCGTGCTAAAGACATGGGAGCGGCCGCCGTCATGATGACCATTTTTATGGTGATGGGTGTGTGGCTATGCGTGCTGCTCAACTAAATGTTGTCAAACCCTTGGCATCCGCTTGGCTTTTATTTCTTATTGCCATGTCGGTTTTCAGTAGTTTAAGCATAGATTTTACGCTAGCCGATTTTATATATCGCCTTCAGGGTAATGCTTGGGAATTGAAAGATACCTTTATTACCCAAGATGTTTTTCACAAAGGTGGTAAATGGCTAAGCTTGGTGATGGGTTTAGCCACGCTTTTCCTTTTAATACTAAGCACCATCGTTACTCGTCTCAAAGCGTACCGCACTCCGCTGTTATATCTTTTTTCCGCTACGCTTCTTTCGGCGCTATTGGTAGCAACGATTAAACATTTGGTGAGCATGGAATGCCCTTGGGACTTAGTTCGCTATGGTGGGGCACGAGAATTTATTGGCTTGCTCAACATACGGCCTTCCTCAATGCCAGCGTCCGCCTGCTTTCCCGCCGGGCATGCCAGCGCAGGCTATACGTGGATAGCCCTCTACTTCTTTTTTGCCGCTATACGGGCCCATTGGCGATGGGCAGGGCTTGCGCTGGGGTTAGGGCTTGGCCTTACGTTTGGGATCACACAACAGTTGCGCGGGGCGCACTTTCTGTCCCATGACCTCTGGACGGCCATGATTTGCTGGACCGTAAGCTTTGTTCTTTCAAGAGTTTTATTACCCCCCAGCGTTCATTAATCTTTTCATACAGAGAGCCTTTCGATGCCCCCGTTGCTATCATTGCCTTCAAAAATTGTCGACACCGCTTGGCATTATCGCCCTACATTAAGCACGGAGCAGCTTGTTTTATGGGTCGTTGTCATATTCAGTGTTTTTTACAATGTACCTTTTTGGCAACAAGTCCTTGCTGGCTATGACCTTCTTGCCGTCCAGACGTGGCTGACCTTTGCCAATATGTTTTTAGTAATGACCTGTCTTAACTTTCTGGTCTTCGTTAGCCTAGCTTCTCGAAAACTGGCAAAACCTCTCTTAACCTTACTATTTCTGATTACCGCCTTCGTCAGTTACTTTACCAGCTACTACGGCACCTATTTTGACACCTCCATGTTAGATAATGTGCTTCAAACGGATACTAACGAAGCACAGGAACTTCTCACCGCTGGTTTATTGATTCATTTAGCCTTCTTTTTTGGCTTGCCTACCGTCATGATTTGGCGAGTTAACATCGTTCCTTCAACCTGGAAGAAGGCTGTTTTGCGCCGTTTAGCTTATTGCTTCGCCAGTACAGCGATATTGCTGTTAGCGATCTTTTTATCTTATCAAGAAGTATCGTCACTCATGCGCAACAACAAAGAGCTTCGCTACTTGGTGACTCCAGGGAATTATATTGTATCGATGGTGCAAGCGCTTTCCAGTCAACACGCTACTGCGAACACGGTGCGATCCCCAGTGGGAGAGGACGCCCGTATCAGTTCGCACGTCGGTGACAAACCCACCCTGCTCGTCATCGTCGTGGGCGAAACAGTACGAGCGGCGAATTGGGGGCTAAATGATTATGAGCGCCAAACCACACCCAAACTTGCCCAGCAGCCTGACGTTATCAATTTTTCAGACGTTTCCTCATGCGGTACAAGCACGGCAGTCTCATTACCCTGCATGTTTTCATTACCGGGGCGTGCCAATTACGCTAAATCCTATGCTCAGCAACATGAATCCTTACTGGACGTAGTAGCCCACGCCGGGTTAGAGGTAACCTGGCTTGATAACCAGTCAGGCTGTAAAGGCGTCTGCGAGGGCGTGAATACAAAAACGCTCTCGCCAGAGGACTATGCGCCTTTATGCCAAGAAGGACGGTGTCTGGATGAAGCATTGGTTCAAGCTCTAGCCACGCAAATTAGCAGTGCCTCGGCTGATCAGGTGGTCGTGCTGCATCAGCTAGGCAACCATGGGCCAAGCTATTACCAACGCTATCCTGATGCCTACGAACGGTTTACTCCCGTTTGTACCACCGCTGATTTAGCCAAGTGCTCAAGGGACGCCATTACCAACAGCTACGACAATGCCATTCTCTATACCGACACCGTGTTGGACCAGGTGATTGAGACGTTAAAGCGTCAGGATGACTACGCAACTGCGATGATCTACCTCTCTGATCATGGTGAATCACTGGGTGAAAAAGGGCTATATTTGCACGGCATTCCCTATGCCATTGCTCCCGATGAACAGACCCATGTGCCTATGGTCTGGTGGCTTTCCAACTCATTTTCACAGCAGCAAGGGCTCAATACAGACTGCTTACGCGACATCGCCAACCAAGCCGCCTCACACGATAATTTATTTCATAGCGTGTTGGGATTGCTGGGCGTCGCAACGGATGTTTACCAAAAACAACAAGATAAAAGCCAACTGTGCCGTTTCCCTCCCAGTCGTCAACGCTTAAGTAATCGTTAAGTCTCAGATGGCATGATATTCATATTATGACAACCTGAGTGGTGGCTGCATGGTTTTATCTCACTTACCGAAATCCTATCCGGCTCATAAAGGTCTGGATGACGGCATTAATAATAAATACCTTACCTTAAACGTCATGTTTGTCTTGGTCTTTTTGTTAACAGTGCTACTTGGACTCTTTGAAATAAACTCGATAGAAATGATTATTGTCATACTGAGCGTGATAACAAGCAGCATAGGCCAGCTACTTAGGTTCTTTTACTCTGAAAGCCCACCAGTTTTTTTTCCCAGTGAGCTAATAGAGACGCTAGACGCGATAGGGGCCGCGGAGGTTGGAACGTTGGTGCTTTTATATCTACTTGCTTAGCACTTAGCGCTAAAACAAATTAATCACTCGGGACCCGACACCTAGGTGCAAGAAATGGTGATGGAGATACAGCAAAGGAGTGAGAGTGAGGCTATGCGGATGAGTCACATCTCTTTGGCTGCGTTAGTTAAAGAGATGTGATGAACCTGGCATCTAGAGTTATGAATCCGCATGAATCTTGATCCGGTAAAGCACGCAGTAGACCACCGGCAGCACCACCAGGGTCAATAGCGTAGCAACGCCAAGGCCACCGATCAGCGCGACCGCCATGCTGGCGAAGAAGGCATCGCTGATCAGCGGGATCATGCCCAGCATGGTGGTCAGCGCGGCCATGGCGACAGGCCTGACACGACTGATGGCGGCGCGTACCACGGCGTGGTAACGGTCCTGATGCAGCGGCAGCTGCACGTTGATTTCCTCTACCAGCACGATGGCGTTCTTGATCACCATGCCGATCAGACTCAGCGTACCCAGCAGCGCCATGAACGAGAACGGCAAGCCGGTGAGCAGCAGCGCCCCCACCACACCGATGATGGTCAGCGGCACCAGCGACCAAATGGCCAGCGGCTGGCGGAAATTGTTGAACAGCACCACGGTAATGATAAACATCATCGCAAGCCCCAGCGGCAGCGAGGAGAATAGCCCGCTCTGGGCTTCGCCTGCGGTCTCGTACTCGCCACCCCACTCCAGTCGATAGCCAGGCGGCAGTTCCAAGTCTTCCACCTCGGGGCGGACCTCGGCCAGCACGCTGGCCGCCGTGACGCCGCTTAGCGGGTCCGGCTCGCCATACACCGCCAGCATGCGTTCGCGGTTACGGCGCATTACCAGCGGATCGGTTACCTGGGTCGATACCTCACCCATCACCTGATCGGCGCTGATATAGCGCCCTCGCTCCTCGCTCCATACATTAAGCGAGCCGAGGTTATCTATGTCGTGGCGCTGACTGGGAATCGCCCGCGCCACCATGGGAATCAGATCGCTACCGTCGCGGTAAACACCCACTTGGCTACCGCTGGTACTCAAGGCGAGCGTATCCGCCAAGTCCTCGCGGGTAACCCCCAAACGCCGGGCGGTGTCTTCCAGAAACACCGGTTCAATCGACTGCACCCGGTTGCGCCAACTGGTGCGAACGCTGGTCATGTTCGGCGTATCGCGGAAGATGGCGTCAGCCCGATCGCCAAGCTGGCGCAGCACCTCAGGGTCGCTGCCATAGAAGCGCGCTTCCAGCTTGGCTTTCGGCGCGGGCCCGACTTCCAGCGGGGCGATTTTATAGTCGATATCGCCATGCTCACGCTTCAGCACCTTCTCCACTTCAGCCATACGTTCGCGCTGGGTGGCTTTATCGTCGGTTTCGACGATCAACTGCGCGTAGCTCGAGTAGCGGTCTTCCGGCGAGTAGGTGAGGGTAAAGCGCTGCGCCCCGCCGCCCACGGTGGTGGTCAGATGGCGGATGCCGTCCATATCCATGACGGCGTCTTCCAACTCGCTGACACGGCGCTGGGTTTCAAGGATATCCGTGCCTTCCGGCGTACGGTAATCGACAAAAAAGATCGGCGTGTTCGACGCGGGGAAAAACGCGTTTTTAACCGAGCCAAAACCGAGACCCGCGCCGATCAAGAGGCCGACGACCAGGATAATGGTGACCCAGCGAAAGCGAATGCCCGTGATAATGACGCGACTGAAAAGCCGGTAAATCAACCCCTTGTAGGGGTCTTCCTGACCATCGCCCAGCGCAACGTTACGGAAAAATAATTTGAAGTAGAAAGGCGTGAGCGTAAGCGCAGTGATCCAGCTCAGCAGCAGCGAGTAGAGCAGCACGAAAAACAGCGAGCCGATAAACTCCCCGGTGGTATCCGGCGACAGACCTATTGGCGCAAAGGCGGCAATCGCGATCAGCGTCGCCGCCAGCAACGGCCAAGCGTTCTGGCGGATCACCTGGTGGGCCGAATCACGGATCGTATGGCCGCGTTTCAAGCCCACCAGCATGCCCTCGGTCACCACAATGGCGTTATCCACCAGCATCCCAAGGGCGATAATCAGCGCCCCCAGCGAGATTTTTTCCAGTTGCAGGCCGTGGATACGCATCATCATGAAAGTGCCGATAATAGTGATCAGCAGAATAAAGCCCATCAACAGGCCGCTGCGCCAGCCCATAAACAGCATCAGCACTACGATCACAATCGCCACTGCCTGTATCAGACTCACCAGGAAGCCCGATACCGCCTCATCGACCACCTGGGGCTGGTCGTAGACCACGTTGAGCTCCATGCCCAACGGCGTGCGCTCTTGAAGCTCATCCAGACGCTGCTGCAGCCGTTCGCCGACCTCTACCACGTTCACGCCGCTCTCAAAGGAAACGCCCAATGAAATCGCCGGCCGGCCCATGTCGCGGTACAGCTGCTGGGGCTGCTCCGCCAGCTCTCGCGATACGTCAGCGATATCGCTGAGCCTCACCAGCTCGCCATCGCCTTCGCTGACGATCAGCGCGCGCAGGTCGTCGATATTCGCCGCGCTGCCGGTGGGCGTAATGCGAAAGCGGCGGCCATCCTGCTTAAGATGGCCCGAGTCGGCCACGGCGTTCTGGGTATCCAGCAGTTGCTGCAGACGGGTGAGCGGAATATTCAACGCGCGCAACCGCTCGCGGTCGACTTCGATATAAATGCGCTCTTCATGCTCGCCGCCCAGCGACACCTTCTCGACGCCTTCGACCAGCGCCAGCTCACGCTTGAGGAAATCGGCATGGTCGGCCAGGTCGGGCATGGCGTAGCCCTCGCCGGTCAGGTTGACCATGAAACCAAACACGTCGCCGAAATCGTCATTAATGCGCGACTGGCTGGCCCCCGGAGGAAGCGCTGCCTGGGCATCTTCGACCTTGCGGCGCAGCGAATCCCATAGCTGCTCGAGCTCTTCGTTTTGCACCGTACTTTCAAGCTCGACGGTAATCTGCGAGAGGCCATCGGAGCTCACTGAGCTTACGCGCTTGATCGACGACATTTCCTGGATAGACTCTTCCAGGGTCGAAGTGACCTCCTGCTCGACTTCCTCCGGCGTCGCGCCGGGGTATTGCGTGGTGATCAGGGCGTTGCGGATGGTGAACTCGGGAAACTCCAGCTGCCCCATGCCCAGAAACGCCAGCGCGCCGCCGGCCAGCAGGACGACGGTCATTAAATAGCTGGCCGCCCGGTGGCGTAAAAAGTAGTCCACCATGTTACAGCCCCTGCTCTTTTTCCCACGGGGTTACACGCATATCGGCCTTCAGCCGGTGCGCGCCAGCGGCCACAATGCGTTCATCGGCGGCCAACTCTCCGCTGACTTCCAAGCCGTTTGACGCCAACCGGCCAACCTCGACGGGCACCGCCTCAACCCGGTCTGGCTCATTGAACCGCCATACCTGGGCCTGGTCGGGGTCATCGCCCGAATAGCTCACGGCGTCCGGGGGAAGATGCCAAAGCGGCGCGGTTTGGTCAGACTGCAAGGTACTTAAATCCAGGCGCACATTGGCGCTCATACCATCGAGCAGGGTGATATCGTCGGGCTGGGGAAGCGTCAGCGTGACCTCATAGGCCAAACTTTGCTCGCTGGCCTGGGTCGTGTAAGACGCCAGCTGGGCCAGATAGGGTTTGTCACTGTTACCAAAACGAACTTCGAACGCTAACTCATCGCCAAAGGGCTGACCGTCGCCTCGTGGCATGCGCTGGACAATTTGCTCCGGCAGATGAAAGACCACGTCCAACTGCCCCGGCTGCTGGATGACCGCGACGGTTTCCTGCACCTGGACAATCTGGCGGTTATCCACCGGTACTTGGGCAATCACTCCGTCGTAGGGCGCGCGCAACTGGGTATGCGTCACCTGCTCTTCGGCCTGCTCAAAGGTAGATCGTGCCGCCCGCGCTTCGCTTTCCGCCTCATCAAACTGCGCTTGGCTGACCGCACCGCGCTCCAGGGTATAGCGCATCCGCTCAAGGGTTGCGTCGGCAAGCTCCAGCCGCGAACGCGCGCTTTCCAGCTCGCTTTGCGCATTGCGGTTGTCGATACGCGCGATGACCTCGCCTTCGCTCACCCGCTGGCCGGGGCTGACGTTGAGCTCGAGCAGCTCCCCCGCCATGCGAAACGACAGGTTACTGCGCGTAGTGGCCTCGACGCGGGCCGGAAACTGACGCAGGGCCGTGGCGTTGGCCGCTTCCAGCGTCATCAGCTTGACCGGCCGCGGGGTTTCCGCTGACTGTGCCTGGGGCTGTTCACATCCCACCAGCACCATCAGAACCAGCAGACCCGGCAGTAAGCGAAATAGGTTAACAGGCACGATAGGCTCCTTGATGACGGTCGAACGCCGCGTCCCCCGGGCACAGGGGAGTACTTACCAAACTGACATACACGAATGTCAGTGAAAAATGTATATTAATCACCCAACGGCGACTTTGCCAGCCAGCAATGCCAGAATAAGCACAATATTTAGGTAAGGAACCGCTATGTCTCGTCGTAAGGCCGACGCCGAACGCACCCGGGAAACGATACTCGACGCCGCCGAAACCACCTTTCTCGCCCAGGGCGTTTCGCGTACGACCCTGGCGCACATTGCCCAGGCGGCGGGCGTTACCCGTGGGGCGATCTATTGGCACTTTGAGGATAAGGCGGCAGTGTTTGATGCGCTGCTTGAACGGGTGCGTATCCCGCTGGACGAAATCGTCGACGACGCCGTGCACCAACTCGGCTCGACGCCAATAGATTGCTTGCGTAATATCGCCCAGCGCTCGCTGGCAGGCATCTGCCACGATTTACCGCTGCAACGGGCCGCCACCATCGTGCTGCACCGCTGCGAGAAGCTCGAGGACGACCATCCGCGCATCAGCATGATTACACGGCTTTCCGAGCATGCAGAAGCCAAGGTTGAGCAGCTGTTCGAACAGGCCCAGCAACAGGGCCAACTTCGCAACGACCTGACGCCCGAAGGCGCCCGCCGACAGTTTCACGGCTTTTTGATTGGCACCTGCTTTGACTGGCTACAGGATCCCCACCAGTATTCCCTGGACGATGCCCGCGACAGCATCGTCGAAACGCTGATGCGCGGGCTGTTAGTGGAGCAGAAGCGCTAATATTCGCCACACTGGCACACGGCTTGCTTCCTATACTGAGTGAATGTCTTTCACCTGGAGCCTGCCATGAACCACTCTGACTACCCCTTAACAGAAGTCCCCCTCAATGCCCGCAAGGGCCTGCTGTCCCTGTCTGCCGTCCTGCTGGGCTTTACGTTTTTTACCGCCACCATGTGGGCGGGGGGCTCCCTGGGGCAGGCCTTCTCGATTGGCCAACTGCTGTGGATCATCGTCATCGGCAACCTGCTGCTGGGCGTTTACGCCGCGACCCTGGCCTATATCGCCTGTAAAAGCGGCCTAACCTCCGTGCTGATGGGGCGCTTCTGCTTCGGCGAGAAGGGCAGCAAGCTTTCCGATTTTATTCTCGGGTTTACCCAGATTGGCTGGTACGCCTGGGGGACCGCCACAATAGCGCTGGTGCTGGTACGCACCACCGGGATGCCTGAATGGCTGGAAATCCCCTTAATGGTGCTATTTGGGTTCGGCTTTTGCGTGACCGCCATGATCGGCTACAAGGGCATGGACTGGCTATCGCGCTTCGCCGTCCCCGCCATGATGCTGTTTATCCTCATCAGCCTGTTCACCGGGCTGGTGGATGTGCGCGGTTTCGCCGGGCTAAGCCAGCAAACGCCCACGGAGAGCATGAGCGTGGCGGCGGCCATCACCGTCATCATTGGCACCTTTATTAGCGGCGGCACCCAGGCGACTAACTGGAGCCGCTTCGCCAAGACGCCCAAAATTGCGGTCATCGCGACCCTGGCGGCTTTCTTTATCGGCAACGGCTTGATGGTGCTGACCGGCGCGCTGGGCACCATGATTTATCAGCAAGCGGATATTGTCGATGTCTTGATCGCCCAGGGCTTTGTCACCATCGCCGTGCTGATGCTGTTTCTGAACATCTGGACCACACAGGACAACACCATCTACAACTTCGCCGTGGCGGGCTGCAATTTGTTGCGCACCGAAAAACGCCGTCTGGTCACGGTGGGCGGTGCGGCGATTGGCACCGTGCTGGCGGTCGGCGGTATGTATAACCTGCTAATTCCCTTTCTGGTGCTGCTGGGTACCTTTATTCCGCCCATGGGCGGGGTGATCATGGCGGACTTCTGGCTCAAACATAAAGGTCGCTACCCCGCCTTGGATACCGCCCAACTGCCCGACTTTAACCGCCGGGGCTTGGCGGCCTATGCGCTGGGCGCCGGAGCCGCCTACTTCTCGCCGTTGCTGCCGCCGCTTGTCGGCGTGGCCGTGGCCGCCGGCAGCTATGCCGTGCTGCTGCGCGTAAATCACGCTACGCTTGGCGATAGCCTTCCTTCGACCGCCAAGCAATAAGTGAGCCGTTTTTTATATGAGCATGCAGATCATCAACGCCCGTTTGCGCCAACTCCCGGCGCTTTATCGCCTCGAGATAGACGGTGGCATCATCAGCGCCATTACCGTTCAGGATGCGCCGCAAAAACCCAGCGAAGGACAGATCGACGCGGGCGGCAAACTGCTGTGTGCCCCCTTCATCGAGCCCCATATCCATCTGGATGCGGCGCTGACGGCGGGTGAGCCTAACTGGAACCAGAGCGGCACGCTGTTCGAAGGCATTGAACGTTGGGGGGAGCGCAAACCCATGCTGTCGGAGGCCGACATTCGCGAGCGTGCGCTGAAAACACTCAACTTGCTGATCAGTAACGGCGTGCAATTTGTGCGCACCCACGCCGATACCAGCGACCCCAGCCTCGTCGGCATCAAAACGCTGTGCGCCCTGCGCGACGAGCTGAAAGATAAAATCGACATCCAGGTGGTGGCCTTTCCCCAAGACGGCCTGCTCTCCTACCCCGGCGGCGACAAACTGCTGGAAGAAGCGCTTGAGATCGGCGCCGATGTGGTCGGCGGTATTCCCCACTTTGAATACACCCGCGAACTGGGCGTGGCCTCCATGAAGCGGGTGATCGAGCTGGCGATCAAATACGATCGCCTGGTGGACGTCCACTGCGACGAGATCGATGACCCCAACTCGCGGTTTCTCGAAGTGCTGGCCCATGAGGCGCTGACGCATGACCTCGGCAGCCGCGTGACCGCGAGCCACACCACCGCCATGCACTCTTACGATAACGCCTACTGCTCCAAGCTGTTTTTACTGCTCAAGCGCTCGGGCATCAACTTTGTCTCCTGCCCCACCGAAAGTATTCACCTCCAGGGGCGCTTCGACAACTACCCCAAACGCCGCGGTGTGACCCGCGTGAAAGAACTCAACGAGGCAGGCATCAACGTGTGCCTGGCCCAGGACTCCATCGTCGACCCCTGGTACTCGCTGGGCAACGGCAAGCTATTACGCACGCTGGATTTTGGCCTGCATATCTGCCACATGATGGGCTATCAGGATTTCAGCCAGGCGCTTTCGCTGATTACCGATAAAAGCGCGCGTACGCTGGATATCGAATCACGCTACGGCATTGAGGTCGGCAAACCCGCAAGTTTCAACCTGCTGGACGGCGAGGACGATTACAGCGTATTGCGTACCCAGGGAGAAGTGCTCCTCTCGGTTCGCCACGGCGAGATCATTATGCAGCGCGAGCCCGCCAGAATCACCACGCCACCGTGGCTTGGCTAACAAGGTCGGTTAAGCACTGCCACCTTGGCCGTGCTTAATTCATATCCAGCACATACCCATAAAACGCCGTATTGCGCTGCCAGCCCAATGATTCATAAAGGTGCTGGGCGCGCTCGTTTTCGACTTGCGTCATGAGCATCAGGCGCGCCACGCCATGCTCACTGGCAAGCTTTGTGGCAGCTTCCATTAATGCCCTGCCGGTGCCTTTGTCCCGGCACTCCGGCAGCACAAACAGATCGTTCAAGGTCCAGCGGGCATTCAACCCCACCGTGGAAACGCCAGGATAAAGCTGCACAAAGCCGGTGAGCGTCCCTTCAGCGTCTTCACTGACCAGGATGCGCGAATCTGCCTGACCAAAACGCTGGCGCAGAAAATCACGCGCGGCTTGCGTATTGCTCGGCTGCGCATAAAACTGACGGTAGCCATCCAAGAGCTCGGTTAAGGCATCAAGGTCTCGAACAGTGGCGGTACGTACCCTATTCATCAGCAATCTCCTTCGTAGGTTTGACCTTGCACCAGCCTATCGAGCAATGGATGCCATGCCAGCATATTCTCCGGGTGCACTGCTGTAGTAGTGTATCGTTCTTTATAGGCTTATCTATCAACCAAACGCAAAGGGGACTCACGTTCCCGATGGGGTCAACGTGGTTCAATCGCTTTCTTCGTCTGCAGAATCCCGCGCCTCGATATGGAAGGCTTGGAGCGTGCACGTATTCACCGCCAGCGGCGTGCTGCTCGGTACCATGGCGCTGCTTGCACTGGTGGACAACAACCCGGTCGCCTGCCTCCTCTGGCTAGGGGCTGCGATGATGGTCGATGCCGTGGATGGCACTTTGGCGCGCAAGTATGCCGTGAAGCTTATCCTGCCCCACTTTGATGGCTCGACGCTGGATATGGTCATCGATTACTTGACCTGGGCCTTTATTCCCGCCCTGTTTATCTACTTCTTTATTGAGTTGCCGCCTTATTTAGGACTGATATCAGTCTTCATCATTCTGCTGTCGTCGATGTTCTGTTTCTGCAACGTCAATATGAAAAGCCAGGACAACTACTTCGTTGGTTTTCCTGCTGCCTGGAACATCGCCGCCGCCTATTTTTATATCCTCGATTTCCCGCCTTTCCTGACGTTTGCCAGCATCATCTTTCTGGCTATCCTCACCGTGACACGCATGAAGTTTCTGCACCCGTTTCGGGTGCGTCTGTTCATGCCGCTCAATATCGCTGTCACGCTGGTGTGGTGCGCGTGTGCCACATCGCTGGTGCTCTCAAGCCCTGAGCACGCGGCCTGGGCACTCTGGGGATGGGGCCTGGCCTCCGTTTATTTTGCAGGCATGTGCCTGTGGCGCACGGGCCAGGAGTGGTTCAGTTAACAGGCGATACACCAATGGCCAACGATTTCATCGCTCCCGACGGATACCCGCGCTGCCAGTGGTGCGGCGGCGCACCGGAATTTCTGCCCTATCACGACAACGAGTGGGGGTTTCCGGTAGCGGATGACCAGCGGCTGTTCGAAAAACTGTGCCTGGAGAGTTTTCAGTCCGGCTTGAGCTGGCGCACCATTCTCAACAAACGCGAACATTTCCGCGCCGCCTTCCATCACTTCGACTTCCACCAAATCGCCCATTTTGGCGCAGGCGATGTGCAGCGCTTATTGCAGGATGCAGGCATTATTCGCCATCGAGGCAAGATCGAAGCGACGATCAACAATGCCCGGCGCGCGCAGGAAATGGTCGAGCTGGAAGGCTCGCTGGCCGCTTTCTTCTGGCGTTTTGAGCCGGACGCCTCTTCGCTTCCACCGCTGCAAACCCAGGCGTGAGGTGGACCCGATCAGTTGGACAGCTTGAAGGTGCTATTAAGCTCTGATCTTTTTGTCTTACTGGCTCAAGCTACCAGGGTCATGGGTTGTTGGTAGTACACCTCATCCGGTGTTTGGTAATCAAGGGTTTGGTGGTATCTGTTCAGGTTGTAATACCCGAAGTATTGGCTGAGCGCCCGCTTCAAGTGGTGTCCACTCTCGAAGGCAGTTAGGTAGACACACTCATATTTGACGCTACGCCAGAGCCGTTCCACGAAGATGTTGTCATGATAGCAGCCCTTGCCATCCATGCTGATCCGGATGCCATGCGCCTTGAGAACGCCTGTAAAGGCTTCACTGGTGAACTGGACGCCCTGATCGGTGTTGAAGATTTCCGGCGTTCCGTAGCGCTGCAGGGCCTCCTCCAGAGCATCAATGCAAAAGTCCGTGTCCATGGTGTTTGAGACCCGCCAGGACAGCACCTTGCGGCTGTACCAGTCGATGATGGCGACCAAGTACATGAAGCCCCGGGCCAGCGGAATATAACTGATATCTGTTGCCCAGATCTGATTAGGGCGGTCGATTTTCAGCCCTTTGAGCAGGTACGGATAAACCTTGTGCCCCTTGCCCGGAATGCTGGTCCTGGGGCGCGGATATACCGCCTGAATATTCATGGTGCGCATCAGGCGCTGCACCCGCTTGCGGTTTATCCGGTGGCCTTTGCGCTCCAGGTGGACTCGCATCTTGCGAGAGCCGTAGTACGGCGTTTCCAGGTGTTGTTGGTCAATCAGATACATCAGATTCATATCCTCCTGATGCCGTTCACGAGAGACGTAGTACACCGAGGAACGGCTCAGTTTGAGCAGCTCACACTGACGCACAATGCTGACCTGGGGATGACCACGCTCGATCATTGCCAACCGGCGCTGACGGCTTACTGATCGAGCTTGCGCGACAAAAAATCGCGTTCCACCGTCAGCCGGCCGATCTCGCGGTAGAGTTCGTCGGAGCTGGGCTCATTGGACTGCTTGCCAGACGTCTGCTTGCCTTCGAAGAGGCCGGAGGCATTGTCCAACAGCTCACGTTTCCAGGTGCTGACCATGGTGGGATGGATCTCAAATCGGGCAGCAATCTCAGAAGTAGTCTGATCCCCTTTGAGGGCGGCCAGGGCGACTTTGGCCTTGAATGATGCGCTGTATTGCTTGCGTTTCTTGCTCATGATTCTCCTCCTTGTGGAGATAATGAATCAGAGCTTAGGCACCTGTCCAAATTTCGGGGTCCACTTCAACCACCTCGCCGGAATCCATAGCACTGGCTAAAGAACTCAAAAAGCGCGGCTGGAAATTTTTCGGCCCACCACCGCTTTTGCCTTTATGCAGGCCATGGGGCTGCTAAACGACCACTCGCTAAACTGCATTACACGTGAACGCGTTGAGCAGGCGCGACAACAGTTTCAGCGGCCTGTTAAATGACGCCGTCGTTACATCATTTTCTTACAAAGGCAGTATATAAACTTTTGCTCACTGCCATCCGGCGTGTGGTGTGTCTCTTTTTCATGACCGATAAGTTCGAACGGTTCACCAAACTCTGAATGCAACGCACCAGCGCTATAGCGCATCACGGGGAGCCCGCTGCATTGGGTTGGGCCATCTTCGGCAAAGGTCGCCACCATCACAAGACCGCCCGGCTTAACAGCCCCCATCACTTTTTGGACATAACGATGACGTTCTTCTTGACTCGTGAGGAAATGGAAAACGGCACGATCATGCCAAACATCATAACCATGCTTAGGAAACTCAGCCTCCAGCACATTTTCTTCACGCCATATAATGTTTGATGCACGCTTGCCAAGGCGTTCTTTTGCTGTAACCAGGGCGGATGACGATAAATCCAGCACAGTGATTTTTTCATAATCCAGCGCTAACAGGTCATCCACCAGCGTTGAGGCACCACCACCTACATCAATGATTGCAGATGATGCGGGGATGTCAGCATTGCGAATTAGCTTTACGGAAAGCGCCGCATGCTCCTGAAACCAACTGACCTCTGTAGGTGGCTTCTTGGCGTAAACCCTTTCCCAGTGTTCTTTGGATTGCATGATGGCTCTCCCATCGTGTTAAACAGCTAATGCTACTCTATCACCCTATCTTCCAGCGCATGCCGCTCCTCCTCTTCCACCATCTCAGTGGCTAGCTCACCCACGGTACGCACGGCGTCTTCGATGGCAGGGGTTAGCGTAAACGCATAGTTCAAGCGCAGGCACTGGCGAAACTTGCCCGAGGCGGAAAACAGCGACCCCGGCGCCACGTGGATAGCACGCTGCGCCAAGCGTTGGTTAAGGCGTACGCAGTCCACGGCGGCGGGCAGCTCCACCCATAGCAAAAAACTGCCCTGGGGGTAGCTGATGCCTGATCCTGCGGGAAAATAGCGCTGCACCCAACTGATCATGATGTCCCGCTGGCGCTGATACTGGCGGGTAGCGAAACGCAGGTGGCGCTCGTAGTGGCCTTTGGCGACGAACTCCGCCACCGCCAGCTGCGGCAGCGTCGCCGAGGCTCCGGTGGAGACGTACTTCATATGCATCGCCTGATCGCGGTAGCGGCCCGGCGCCAGCCAGCCCACCCGCAACCCCGGCCCTACCGTTTTGGAAAAACCGCTGCATAGCATCACGCGTCCGTCGTCATCGAAGGATTTCACGGTGGGCGGCCTCGGTTGAGTAAACGCCAGGTCGCCGTAGATATCGTCTTCGATAATCGCCACATCAAATCGCTGGGCGAGCTGAAACAACGCCCGCTTGCGTGCTTCAGGCATGGTGTAGCCCAGCGGGTTGTTGTAGGTCGGCGTGACCTGTATCGCGCGGATCGGCCACTGTTCCAGCGCCAATTCGAGCGCTTCCAGGCTGATGCCGGTTTGCGGGTCGGTGGGGATTTCCAGCGCCTTTAAGCCGTTGGCCTTGAGGATCTGCATGGTGCCGTAAAAGCTGGGTGAGTCCACGGCCACCACATCGCCGGGCTGAGTGAGCGTTCGCAGCGCAATGGCCAGCGCCTCCTGACAGCCGGTGGTCACCATAATGTCGTCCGGGTGCAGCAAGCAGCCAGAATGAATCGCCAGCCGCGCCACCTGCTGGCGCAGCTCGGGGCTTCCGCTCAGCTTGTCGTAGTTAAACCCGTTCAGCTCAGTGCTGCGATGTAAGCCAGCAAGGATTTTCGACAGCGGCCGAAGCGTTTCATACTCGAGATTGGGCACCCCACGCCCCAGCAGCAGCCGCTGGTCGTCTCGCTGGGTGGCGACCAGCTCCAGCACTTGATCCCATTGCGAAATATCCAGCGGGCGCTGCGCAGGCCGAGAGACCGACGGGAGCACCGACGGGACTCGGCTTGGCAGCACAAAGTAGCCCGACTTGGGCCGCGACTCGATTAGCGCCACATCCATCAGTTGCCGGTAAGCTTCCTGTGCGGTGGAAATGCTGACGTCCAGCTCCTGGCAGACCGCACGAATCGAGGGGAGGCGATCCCCCACGCGGTAAATACCGTGTTCGATACGCTGCCGCAAAATGGTCGCCACTTCTTCGTAACGCGTCATAACACCCTCCTCCCCACAACCCAACAACGATACAGACGTACCCAGAAACCGCCATACAGAGGTATAACACGCCATTCTGTATCTTAAAAACAATAAACTCTATATCTGTATCAAAACATCAGCGCTGAGTAATCTGGTCTGGCACACACCACGGAGGATTCGCCATGCCGCGCTTCAGCCTTAACCTGCTCCGCTACCAGCTAGGTTATCAACTTCGCTACTATCAACAATGCCGCCGCAGTCGCCGCCATCTATTAACGCTCGATGACCGGCTGCTGGAGGATGTCGGCATCAGCCGCGAGCAGGCCCAAACAGAGGGCCGCAAACCGTTTTGGAAACATGCGTCTGTTAACAGGGGGACTTATGAAAACCGTTGAGTATTACCTGCTGGATGTATTTACCGACCAGCCGTTCACTGGTAATCCATTGGCCGTCTTTTTAGAGGCTGGAGAGCTTGAGACCAGCACCATGCAAGCGCTTGCCAATGAATTAAACCTGGCTGAAACGGTATTTTTGAGCGCCGCCACCAGGCCGAACCATTTCCCCATGCGGATATTCACCCCCACTCAAGAGCTAGCCTTTGCAGGCCATCCTACGGTAGGCACCGCGCATCTATTGGCCGCTTTAGAGCTTGTGAACCGTGATCAAACCTTGGTGCTTCAGCCACCTATTGGCGAACTGGCGGTACGCTATGACCAAGGAAGGGCAACGTTTACCACTGCCCAGCCTGCAAGCATCAAGGACAGCAACCTTGATCACGCTACCGCCACCGAGCTACTGGGGCTTGAGGCGCACCAGGTGGTTGGCAACCCGGTGTTGGCTTCCTTTGGCCTGCCCTTTCATTTGATCGAGCTAGCAGATATCACCGCTCTGGAGAACGTGCGCATTTCAACGACCACCTGGATGAGGGCCGTGGCTCCCAGCAGTGCCGAGCAGGTTTATCTGTACGTAATGGAGCAGACAAATGAAGCAGAAACGGTGATTAAAAGCCGTATGTTCTGTATGCACGCCAGCCTTTGCGAAGATCCCGCTACCGGCAGCGCCGCAGCCGCATTGACCGGCTATTTGGCATCCCTTCAGCCAGATGCCTTGCAGTGCAAGATTCATCAGGGTGTTGAGATGGGGCGACCCAGCATTATCCATACCGCCGCCAATGGCGGGATCAAGCATGGCTTGGTGGAAGTGGGCGGTTACGCAGCGGTAGTGGGCAGGGGCGCTTTTGACATACACCAAACCATTGGCTAGGCGCCCCTTCTGTTGCTCCTATGTGATTCGTAAGGGTCAGGAGATCAGGCGACGGTCACGTCCTTGGAGAGATAGACATCCTGAATCGCATGCAGCAGCTCAACGCCTTCCTGCATCGGTTTCTGGAACGCTTTACGCCCCGAGATCAAGCCCATACCACCGGCACGCTTGTTGATCACCGCCGTGCGCACCGCCTCGCCGAGATCGGAGTGCCCTTTGGAGCCACCACCGGAGTTGATCAGACCGGCGCGGCCCATAAAGCAGTTGGCGACCTGGTAGCGGGCCAGGTCGATGGGATGGTCAGTGGTCATCTCGCTGTAGACTTTCTCGTGGGTATGGCCGAAACCGACCGCTTTATAGCCGCCGTTGTTCTCGGGCAGCTTCTGTTTGACGATATCCGCCTTGAGCGTTGCGGCCATGTGGTTGGCCTGGCTGGTGAGGTCGGCGGAAGCATGATAATCGGCACCTTCCTGCTTGAAGGCCGGGTTGCGTAGATAGGCCCACAATACCGTCACCATCCCCAGTTGGTGAGCGCGCTCGAAAGCCTCGCTAATCTCCATGATTTGCCGGCGGCTCTCGTGGGAGCCAAAGTAAATCGTCGCCCCGACCGCCACACAGCCCATATCGTGGGCCTGCTCAACGTCGGCAAACAGCGTCTGGTCATACATCGCCGGGTAGCTTAGCGTCTCGTTGTGGTTGAGTTTAAGCATCATCGGAATCTTGTGGGCATAACGACGCGCGACCGACGACAACACGCCAAGGGTCGAGGCCACGCCATTGCAGCCACCCTCAAGGGCCAGCTCAACGATATTCGCCGGGTCGAAGTAGCGCGGGTTCGGAGCAAAGGAGGCACCTGCCGAGTGCTCGATGCCTTGGTCTACCGGCAGCAGGCTAAGGTAGCCGGTGCCCGCCAAGCGGCCATGATTAAACAGGCTCTGCATATTGCGCAGCACCGCCGGGCTACGGTCACTATCCGCCATAACACGGTCAATAAAATCGGGGCCGGGTAAGTGCAAGCTGTCGCGGGGAACGCCCTGGCAGGTGTGATTGAGCAAACTCTCGGCATCACTGCCGAGCAACGCGGTTATATCCGTCATGACGCAATTCTCTCTATCGATCAGGGAAGTATCGAACACTCTTTATGTAGAGCATAGAGCTTAAATTGCGACTAGGGAAAGTACCGCCCCGGCACTCTATCGTGCCGGGGCGGCTAAGTATCAGCTTCGTTTTACGCTGCCTGTACCTCGATACGGCGCGTGCGATGGCTATCTTTCTTGGGCAACGTTACCGTCAGCACACCATTGACGATACGTGCCGTGATCGCGTCACCGTCTATTTCATGACTGAGGTTGAAGCGGCGTGCGAAACGCCGACCACGCACCTCAGCATGCAGCGCGCTCAGCCCTTCGGGCATGTTCAGGTTTATCTCGCCCTCCAAGCTCAGCACGTTATTGTCGAGCTCGACACGCAGTGAGTCGTTGGTAACGCCTGGCATGTCGGCAACCAGCTTAATGGCATTATCTTCCTCGACAATATCCACTGCTGGCAGCAGCGTTTCCTGCGGTTTCTTGTCTTCATCCCGCTGTTGAAGCGAGGCTTGGTTATTAGATGAACGAACAACGTTATTCATGATTTATCCCTCCTTATTCAAGGTTACCAACCATGATTTACGCCGCCTGAACATCGATACGACGTGGCTTGAGTTCCTCGCGCTTGGGCAGCACGATCTCGAACACCCCGTGGGCATGGCGGGCTTCAGCCCGGTCTGCATCCACGCCATCCGGCAGCGCAATGGCGCGCACAAAATCACCGCTGAGGCGTTCGCGACGGAATACCGGACGCGAGCGCTCGCCATCGTTATTGCCAATGACAGACTCACGCTTGCCGCGAAGGGTTAGCACATTATCCTGAACATCAATGGTGAGATCCGTAGCGTCCAGCCCCGCCGCGAACACATAAACGTGCACGGCTTCATCGCTACGGGCCACATTGATCATCGGGAAGCTGCCATTGGGCACCGCGCGTATATCCATCGCATTGCCATCGGGCAAAAAGTCGTCCAACAACTGGCGAAACCAGTCCAACTGGCGAGGTGAGCCAACATCAAAACGCTTGAGATCATCGAACATATCGAACACCTCCTACGTTAAGCAGACTATGAGAAGAGATGCCGCTATATCCCATCGCAGCGCCTCTTAAATCGCAAAATAGGAGCATTCAGACAGTTTTCAAGGGGGGCAACAGGCATTTTTTTGCTTCTCATTCCGGTTATCCAGCACACCGTGGATGCCTAGCCCAAACGACCTTTACCTATACATTAAACCTCAATTTTGTATACAGTTAACCTTCGCGATGGGATTCTTGACCGGCTTACCCAATTAACATTCATTGTGCTCTTTCACTGTTCAAGGAGTTTGCCATGCCCCGCCCGCTTACCACATCTCTCAATATTCTCGTTATCGGTGCGGGCATTGGCGGGCTAAGCACCGCGCTCGCCTTTCAACAACAGGGACATCGGGTCACCGTTGCCGAACGCGTGGCGACCATGCGCCCGGTGGGCGCGGCGATTTCGCTATGGCCCAATGGCGTCAAGGTCATGCACCAGTTAGGCCTGGGTGAAACCATCGAGGGCTTGAGCGGCGAGATGACCCAGATGCGCTACCTGACCCACTCCGGCAAGACCTTGACCGACTTCAGCCTGGCACCGCTGTTTAGCGATGTCGGCCAGCGCGTCTGCCCGATTGCCCGCGCCGCGCTTCAGCAGACGCTGCTGGAGGCCGTCGGCACCGACCACATCCAGTTTGGCCGTCGCTGTGACGATTACACGGTCACCCAGGACGGCGTGGCGGCGCATTTTGACGACGGTGAAAGCCTGCATGCCGACTTGCTGGTGGTCGCCGAGGGCACGCACTCCAGGCTTCGCAGCAAGCTGGTAGGGCACCCCGTGGATCGCCAATACGTCGGCTATGTGAACTGGAACGTCCGCGTCCCCGCCGACGCAGCGCTGGCCCCCCTGACGCATTGGGACCAATACGTAGGCGACGCCAAGCGCGTCTCGTTCATGCCCATGGGCAGTGGCGGCAACGAGGAAGGCGCACAGGAATTCTACTGTTTCTTTGACGTGCCGCTCCCTGCGGGAACGCCCAACGACCCCGATCTGTATCGCGATGAATTACGCGCACATTTTGCCGGCTGGGCCGACCCCGTACAGGCGCTGATCGAGCGCTTTGACCCAGCGCGCATGGCCCGCGTGGAAATCTACGATATTCCGCCGCTGGATTCGCTCACCGCCCCACGGGTCGCATTATTGGGCGATGCCGCCCACGGCATGGCGCCCGATCTTGGCCAGGGCGGCTGCCAGGCGATGGAAGATGCCTGGGTGCTCTCACAGGCGCTCGAGCGTGCGCTGGAAGAAAATACCGATACGTCAGCGGCCATCAAAAGCGCCCTGGCGCAGTACGACAGGGCACGCGTCGACCGGGTGGGCGAAATCGTCCAGCGCGCCCGCAAACGTGCGGCGATGATTCACGGCCACGATGCCGACGATACCCGCGCCTGGTACGACGAACTCCAGCGCGAAGATGGCCAGGCCATCATCGCAGGCTTGAAAACCACGGTCACCGGCGGGCCGCTGGGGTAAATGAGGATAGCGGGCAAGGACGACGGCTTCGTTCACGCCGTCAGCCCAATCCCCCGAAGGATGACCGAGGTGACTGACTGCACGGCTTTTTCAAACTGCAGGTTGTCGTTGAGCAAGTAAATTGGTCTTCAAAGCTTAAACTCATCCGGCGGTGTATGTGGGTCAGGCCCGTCTAGCGTTGCGACAACCGAACCAAGCATTGTTGTCAGTTCTCGCGACAGAAAATCGGCGAATCGCGGATTATCCAGCGTTCGCGCCAGCGTGTCAGTGGGTAGAAATCGCGTCATTTCAGTCTGACAATTTTTCCAACACCTCGACATCCACTAGGTGGGTATTGCGCCCGACACGTTTCAGATCAGCCCAAGCGGCTTCAGGCGTCGCGATTTTGAGGGGCCGACCAATATCTTTCATGCGCCCCATCAGCTCGGTGACTGGGCGGCGTGTATGGGTGAACTCGATGGTGCCATAAGGTGTGCGATAAGTGCCCTTTCGGCCGGTGGTCATAACAGTCAGTCGATCCACCGGAATCTGTGAGATAGCGCCATATTCAGATAAAGCCGACTCTAAAGAGACGTAACTGTATTCTCCGCGCCGCATGGCCCGGGCGATACGCTCCAGTCGATAAGCGTCTGGAGTTCGAGACAGGGTATAGTGATAGATACCCCGCGCAACACTTTCCAGCACTCCATGACGACGGAGGCGGTTCACCCCTTCCTGTAGCGTTTTCGAGTTATCTTCATGGAACAGCTTGGCGAGATCTCGCAACGTGAAAATAGTGCGCCCCTGGCGATCCCATGCATCCAAGCGTTGGCGGGCGACCATATGATTCATAAGTGAACACCTAGACTATATATACATAGCATAGATGTACACTTAAATGCCTTCAAGCCACTTTTCGTTCACGCCGTCAGCCCAATCCCCCGAAGGATGACCGAGGTAACTGACTGCACGGCTTTTTCGAACTGAAGGTCGTCAAGCGGTTGGTCGTCGTTGAGCAGGTAGATCTGGTAGTCGAAGTCGGCGTAGTGCTGGGTCGACGCCCAGATCATGTAGAGCAGATAGGAAGGCTCGACGGGATTGATCTGGCCCGTCTCGATCCATTCACGAATCTTGGCCTCCTTGAGCTTGGCCCATTCGTAAAGGTTGTCGCGCAGGCACTCTTTCAGAATCGGTGCACCCTGCATCACCTCGGCAGCCCATACCTTGGAACCATGGGCGCGGTTACGCGAGTGGTTCATCTTGGCGCGAATGTAGCTGGAGAGCACCACGCGGGGATCGTCATAGAGCTCAAAGCACAGCGCGTCCTGCTTCCATACCTCCAAAAGCTCCAGCAGAACCTCCTGATAAAGGGCTTTTTTGGTCGCAAAATAATAGTGCACGTTGGATTTGGGAATGTCGGCCAGCTGGGCGATATCGCCCATGGAGGCGCCGGCATAGCCCTTTTCAGCAAACAGCTGTTCCGCCGCCTGAAGAATCTTTTTCACGTTGGTTTGCCGAATTTCGTCCTGGGTTCTTGCCACGCTGTCCTCGTCCCTTTTACGCATGAAGTACGCACCATCGAGTAGGGTGAGGCGTTGCCGCCTCATCCCTCTCACAGAACCGTACATACGGGTCACGTATACGGCTCATGCCATTAACTTACCCCGAACTCGGG
>NZ_LJZS01000020.1:66466-66907 GCF_001314875.1 Halomonas sp. HL-48 | reverse complement strand
AGCCCTGCGGTCGCTTGCGTACCTGCCAGTTCTTCAGCTGCAGGATGCGCTGGATCGGTTTGCGGTTCTCACCCAGCACACACGCTAGACGACGATAGCCATAGGTGGGGAATCGCTCCAGAGCCAGCTTTACCCGAGCGGCTAGATCGGTATTGATCACCCGGCGCCGCGGTTTGGGACGATAGTACAGCGTCCGCCGAGGGAGCCCCAGCCACTGGCATAGCTTGACGAGTGATACCACGTGGCCCTCCTGGGCCAGTTCCGCCTGCAACGACCTTACGAGTTCTCGTCCTCGTCGAGCAGGCGTTTGAACTTTTTTAATGCATAGATCTGCAGGTGAGCTTCGCCCAGCGCCTCCTTGGTTTCCCGCAGATCGGACTCGTACTGCTCGCGGATATCCTTGGGCCGGGCTCGGAACCCGTTCTCCATGTTGCGTTGGGC
>NZ_LJZS01000020.1:0-66448 GCF_001314875.1 Halomonas sp. HL-48 | reverse complement strand
CGACTTCCGAGACGGTGAGGTCATGCTGTCGAGCCACCTCAGCGACGGTGGTCTTGCCCTTGAAGATATCCATGACCACAGCGGCTTTGCGCTTGGCGGCCCAGCGTTTGACTGAAGGTTCGTTGCTCATATCATCCTCCTGATAGCTGCACTATAGCCTGTGCAGCTCTGGAGGGGGTCACTTCAAAAACGCACACGAGGATCCCCTTCAAATTTCTTCGCCATCTCCCACTGCTTCATTTCATCTCGCGAAAAAAATGATGACGCGGCGCGGGTTGAAGTGAGTAAGGAGCATAGGCACAAACGTATTCCCGAATGAGCCAGTTCCACCGGTAATCAAAATTGATTTGTCGTTAAACATGTGCAGATTTCTCAAATACGTAGAAAACCATGGAACCGTTACCTAATATATCCGTTTTCTTTGCGCTGCGTGCAAAGACTTTTTTCACCTTCTGACACACAGCGTCATACTTAGTCTCATTTGAGACTATTGCAACGGAGGAAGATATTCTTATAATTTCATGTGCGAGTTTTTCTGGATTTTCTAAAAAACCTGAAAAATCACTAACTACAACTATTTTATATTGTCTATCGCGAGCATTTAAATCAGCGCCATCTACATTTAAAATAAAGGTGTTTTTAACGCCATCTGCACTCTTTACCGCGTTATCACTACCTTTAAAATGCAAATTATTGAGCGAAGAAAACTCTAGAATGTCACAAGGTTTCTCTACTCCTAGCTTATCAAGCTTATTCGACAAGTCATTCAGCCCTGGCTTATTTTTGATATAATTAGCACCAGCCGTAACTTTTGCTTTACGGTAGTAAAAATCAGCAACCTTACCTCTACCTTCTCGATCATGGAACACACCGATCCAATTAAGCGAGCTGCTTAACATCAATGATTTATCGAGGGAGCTTTGGCTCGACCACAATGATTTATCATGCAGCCGATAGGCTGCAGGTTTAATACTCGTCAAATACTTTCCTTTACCTGCCAAACCTAACCTCGTAATTGTTAAATTATCTCCATTTTTTATCCTGAATTTTTCTGGAATAGGCCCCGAAAAGTAGTCTTCTTTTCTAACAAACCTTGTCATTGTAAGCAAAAAACAATTATTCAAAATAAGATCTTCTTGAGAGAAATCTCTCTTCTGCCTATCAGGCAGTTTCGACCAACTAACCACTTCTTTATCCTTAAAAACAAACGCATTATGATAGCATACTGAATATTCAAGATTTGATTCCATAAAATCATACTGCTGCTGTAATTGACTCTCATCTACCCAATAGTCATCACCTTCACAGTGGGCCATGTATTTTCCACGGACCATTGCCTTGAGATCAACTGAAAGCGCTTTGTTCTGAGACTTTAAATTAACCTCATTAAAAACAGGAATTATTAAATCAGGATATGTTTTTGCATACTGACTGATAACATTCTGAGCACCATCAGTTGATGCATCATCAATCACGATAACTTCAAATGGAAAGTTGGTTTTTTGTGCTACAAAACCTTTCAGAGCATCCTCAATATAAGGGCCATGATTATAAGTCGGGCACAAAACCGTCACTACCGGCTCGCCTTTGACATGCTCGATTTGCGGAATCGGTGGCCCTGCAGGAGAAGGGAGAGAAGTCTGATCATTTTCTTTTACTTCACTAACTTCAACTGATTCAACTAAAACATCCGTATTTTTTTTTGTTTTTAAAAAATTACTTTTTTCTCTACAAAAAAGCCTGTCGATACCTTTTATCTGATATGCAGCATCTAAATAAAATTCTAATTTCTTTTTATCATTTTCATGTAGCCTTTTTAACCGTTCTCTATTTGGCAAAAATAAAGCCTCTCCACTAGCCAACTCACCTATCTCAGTGTGGTTATCACACCTTTCTTCGATAGAGTAACTATAGTATTCCAAATTTTTAAGCGTATAAAATTGAAAACCATTTTTGTATGCCCAATCCTGAAAATTTCCTAAATTACACTGCTTTTCATGAGTAGGTTGAAAGGAAATACTTACCTGAATCGCTAATGCGTCTTTCAGATAATAACTACCATTTTCCAACACAGCCATTGCATCGTTAACGTCATCAAGCAACAAAATATCGACGCTAGGGAGCCCTTGAATATCATTTAACCGCAATGAGTCGATAGGCAACTCGCTCAGAATCTGCAAATCATGCCGAAATCGCTCTGGTAGCTGCTCTGGCTGCAGTGGTTTTAAAGTACCTGTTTTTTTAGGGTCTAGCGTTACGTATAACGTTTGCTGAGTGCCATCTCCTAACAAGGCATGAGGATGATGATGCCATTCTCCTAAAGCTTTTAACTCTTCAGCTTGCTTCGTGTATTGGCTACCCGGATCGAAGCTCATGATGGCCATATTGCCACTTTGCAGCAATTCACTAAATCTAGGATGCTTGGGCATCAATGCCGCGTTATCTACTACAATCACAGGCTCATCTAGAGACAAAGCGACTACTTGATCGGAGGTATTTTCAACACTTGCCAGTACTACTGGCGTGTCTTCATCCTCAAATTGCGCATGCCCTTCTTTATTCATCGTTAAAGCTTCTGGGGTTTTCCCCTCACAATGCCTTTGCCATATCGATCGCATAGCCGTTATGAAGTGGTCAGCAAAAAGTTTTCCATTACATAATGGAGAGTCTTTAACAATAGTACGTAAGGCACTACGTATTGTAGATAGGCTTTCGATGTCAGAAGCAAGTTCCTTGACCCGACGGTGAAAATCTTCCCAATTATCGGTCACTAGCTCGTGGAGACCAGCGTTTGCCAAATGTGTTGCACTATGCCTGCCGGCGAATGTAGGCCCGGTACACGTCACTACGGGCACTCCCATCATTAGTGCTTCGCAGGTCGTTAGTCCACCCGAGTAGGGCCACGTATCCAAGGCGATATCGATACGATGGTAAGCTTTAAGAAATTCAGCATGCTTTTCGGGCCCATCTAGTATCAAACGGTCTTCTTCAATTCCGAAGCTGGCAAAGCGATCACGTGTCTTTTGACGAAACTCTTCTCCCTCAAACTGGGTATTTTTAAGCAACAACTTGCTTCCGGGAAGCTCTTTTAAAACCTTTGACCATTCTTCAATCAAGGGGTCAGAAAGTTTTGCTGGATTATTCAAGCAACCAAACGTGATATAACCATTTTGTTTAGCTGGTAATTCATTTACTGCCGCAGCATAATCCGGGACATGGTAGCATATATAGTCGTTAGGCAATCTTATCAATTTTTCAGTATAACTTTCATCAACACCTTCAGGTGTTTCGAAACTATCACTTAACAAATAATCTATACACTTTAGACCTGTTGTATTGATTAAAATACCGACCCACTTAACAATTAGGGGCGCAGGCTCATGGGTTAACATGCGAAAGCGTGAGCCTTCTCCTCCACCATTCATATCGATCAATATATCAATGTCAGTTTCTCTGATAAAGCTATCCAGTTCAGTATCACTCAGTCCCGACACGGAATGCCATTGCTCGACTACTGACTTTATTTTGGTAGTAAGGTTATCTTCAGCTTGATGCGTACTGAATACGATCAGTTCACACTCTGCGTGATTGATATTTGCTAAGGCTGGATAGATCATCTGCCCGACGGGGTGAGTTCGAAAACCGCCAGAAAGCAGCCCAATTTTTATCTTCTTGTTAATCTGGTTTAAGGTGCTGGCGCGGTTTATTTGTTTATCAGCTTTAAAGCGTTCATACCACCTTACTGCTTCTTCCTTAAAGGTGTCTATTGGCACTTCCGGATTATAGTGCCTTGAAATAAACCTGTTATAAGCAGCTATACTGCTCTCCGCTACTTCCATTTCATCAGAAAAATGTTTTTCCGCTGCTATATAATTACCTTCCCGGAGTTCTAGGCTACCTAAATAGTTACTTACGTTAATTTTATCTGGTGCTATTTCTTTTAGTTTTACTGCTGTTTTTTTTGCTTCAGAGGACCGTTGTAATTGATCTAAAATGCTACACCTAAGCATTAAGACGCCGTCATCCTCAGCATCCAGGGCATATGCTTCATCATTAGCCGACAACGCTTCCTTATTCTTCCCTATTTCATGATAAGCACGACTTAGATGCTGCCAGTTTTTTTTACTTTTTGGATTTTTAGTACACAATGCACTTAATCTATCTATTGCTTGCGCACTCCATCCCGCCATGATTTCGTATTGCGAAAGTTTTAGCTCTGTAGCTTCTGTGCTCCCCCCTAAAGACGAAATACATTTTTTATAGGCTTCAACGGCATCACGCGCGCGCTCGCTTTTAGCATAAATATTAGACAGCTTTTCCCAGGCAGTCGGAAGACCAGGGTTGTCAGCCGTTAGTTTTTCCGCATACTTCAGCGCGTTTCCCAATCGACCAGCTTCCATTTCCTGATCTATGACTTTTAACATTTTTTCATGCGCTTTTGATACAGAATTGCTTTGGGAGTGCTTAGCAGTACGCGCTGCGTTTTTTTTACCCTTCCGAGCCATCGAAGCACCATAAACTTGTTAGAAAATATACGTCCAGCATAACAAAAAAGGCTGGCCCATTGGCCAGCCTTCAGTGTCATTCTACTGCTTTTTTGCTGTAGATTAGCCCAGCAGAGACAGTACGTTCTGCGGCGTCTGGTTGGCCTGGGCCAGAACTGATGTACCAGCCTGCTGCAGGATCTGCGCACGGGTCTGATTCGAGACCTCGACAGCAAAGTCGGCATCCTCGATCCGCGAACGTGCTTCGCTCAGGTTCACAATGTTGGAATCAAGGTTCTCAAGCACTGACTCGAACCGGTTGATCGTGGCACCCAAAGTAGCACGCTCTGTATCAACGGTTTCAAGCGCTGTATCGATGTTGTCGATAGCCGCTTGAGCTCCAGAAGCAGTGCTAACATCAATGGCATCAACGGAAAGCTCAGCAGAAGTTACATTAACTGTTGAAACCGAGATAACGTCAGCATCACCAGTATTGGCACCTACCTGAATATCAAGTCCAGCTGCATTATTCAGCAATGATGTACCGTTGAAGGTAGTTGCTTCGGTGATACGATCAATTTCTGATACACGCTCGTCGATTTCCAACTGGATGGAGTCACGGTCTTCAGCTGTGTTCGTGTCGTTAGCCGCCTGTACCGCGAGCTCACGAATACGCTGAAGGTTATCACTCACCTGGTTCAAACCGCCTTCTGCAGTCTGCGCCAGAGAAATACCGTCGTTGGTATTACGCTGCGCCTGGCTGGAGCCAGTGACCTGCGCTGAAAGACGGTTGGCAATGGCCTGACCAGCAGCATCGTCAGAAGCGCTGTTGATACGCAGGCCTGAAGACAAGCGTTCTTGTGCCTTGGACAATGCGCCCTGTGAGCTGGCGAGGTTGTTTTGCGAGATGAGCGCAGTAACGTTCGTGTTGATAACTGACATGGAAGTTCTCCTTGGTCATTAACTGGCCGCTGTGGCCCAGGTCGCGGCACGTTCGATGCCGTTATTATAATTAACGGCACCACTGCGGCTTTCTTTAATCAATTTTTGAGTTTTTTGATAAAAAATTATTAATTTCTTGCTGTCTGCATGACCGACAGCTGCTGGAACAGGTAGGCGTTGATCTGGTTCATTTCGGCAACCATTTTGTCCAACTGCCCAAACTGACGACGGTAACGGTCTACCGTCCGCTCGATACTTTCTTCTGTGCGACGGATACGCTCATCCAGTGAATCCACACGAGATTCAGATGAATTGATGGCATTCTGCACCACCCCATCCGATGCACGCATGGCTTCTAATGAAGCCTCTAGCCTGCCAGCAAACCCTGTATCTGCCGTCTCGCCCGAAAAGAAAGCAGCAACACCTTCCATGTTGTTATTGATGGCCTCATTCAACACCCCTTCGTCCAGCTCGAAACGCCCTCGGTTATCCAAGGTGATACCTAATTGGTATAGCTGAGAGAAGGCTTCACCCTCTATAGGGCTGGTGAGATCACGGCGTAATCGCTGATCAATGGTGCGAAGCGTTCTATCGCCTAGCAGGTCTCCCGCTGAATCCGGGTCACCGCTGAACGCCGTCATGCGGCCTGTGGTTGATTTAAATTCGTTGTAGGTGCTGACGAACTCTTCAACGGCGGTCTTGATCGCCTCGTTATCGCGCTCCAGTACGATCGTTTCCGGACCGTCCGTTAGCGATGTCAGGTCGAGCGTTACCCCTTGAATCGCCTCTTCAATTCGGTTCGTCGCACTGGAAATATTAATGCCGTTGACGCTGAGCAGTGCATCACGACCCGCATAACGTGTTGTGTCATCTGAGGCTAACGTTTCCCCCGCAGTAATATTGCTGAAGGAAATATTCTGTATTGACGCCTGCTCTCCTGTCTCATTTGAGGCGAGAGCCAGACGGTATCCACTGCCGTCGTTGATGATAGACGCCGTCACTCCAGGACCATCACCAAAATCAAACGCATTGACTTGGTCACGAATGTCTTCAAGCGTGCTGTTTTCATTCAAGTCGATTGTTTGTGTAACGGGATTGCCTTGAGCATCATTGCTGAAGGTGAGCGTAAGCTGTGAGCCAGCATCCGTCAGCGCCGTATCTCGGGCATTCACACTGTTGGTGGCCAAGCTTCCAGCTCGAGCAAGCTGCTGAACATCTACGTCGTATCTACCCGCAGAGGCCGATGCACTGCTGGTAACACTAAATGCATCGCTTTCACGGGTATTGGTGAGCCCTTCAAACAAGGATGCGTCATTCAGTGCCGCAGTGGCCTCCTGCAGTCGCCCAAGCGCAGACTCAAGCCGCCCATAGGCAGAAATTTTTGTTTCTTCCGTTTTCTTTTGGATTGTAATGGGTTCTAGACGTTGCCGTTCGGCTGAACGCAACTGATCAAGGAGGCCATTGAGATCTAGCCCCGACCCTATTCCCAGTGATGAAATTCCCGCCATACGATTCACTCCTGCGTGATATCGGTATTAGTCATTATTGTATATCGGCACGTATGAGCATTTTTTTAGGAATTATTGCATGAATAAATCATTTCGGACCATTTAAAACGATATTGGACACATTTCGAAAAAATATCGTTTAGTAATCAAGGCACTGATAGTTTTCTCGTGGCAAAAAAAAGCCCAAGCATGTCGCTTGGGCTCAGCAAAGCCTGGCGTTGGCGATGTTGCGTTAACCTTGCTGCATACCCGCCAACTGCTGGGATAGATAGGCCCCAGTTTGGTTCATTTCCGACATCATGGTGTCCAACTGCGTAAACTCAGTACGGTAGCGATCTATCGTTTGGGTAATACGCTCTTCTGTCGTCACCAGTCGATCGTTCAACGAACTGGCTCGCGATTCAGTGGCGTCAATGGCCCCGTCTAGCCGCCCCGATGGACCAATTGCGCGGTCCAGCGCATTGCTAAGTTGCTCACCCATGCCCATCACTGAATCGGAACCGGTGAAAAACTCTGATACGGCCTCTGGCTGATTGGTCACGACATCATTCAGCTTGTCTTCGTCCAGCGAAAGCGTTCCATCTACCTGCAATGAGACGCCAATTTCCGATAAAGCATTAAATCCATCACCACCCACGGAGTTGCTAACCGCTGAACGAAGCGCGCTTTCAACACTGCGAGCAGCGCTATCACCGCTCAAAGCAGCCGCTTGCTCTGTCTCAGGGTCAAAAGCCGTCAGTTCATCTACGGTGCCACGCGTATTATTGAAATTCTCGACGAAGCCCGCTACAGAATCGGTGATTGACTCAACGTCCTGTTCAACCGTTACGACGCTAGAAGCATTGGCTTCATTCAAATTCAGGGTTACTCCCTGAATGGCGTCTTCGACCTGGTTTGTTGAGCTGCTAATGTCGACACCGTTGACGTTTAGCTGGGCATCCTGGCCATCCTGCTGTACTTCTGAATCTTCTAGAACCACGTCTCCCGAAAGAATGTCGGTAAAGTTGGTTCCAAGCACGCTCGCATCAGCACCGGTCTCGGTGGCATTGACCGATAGTCGATTACCTTCGCCATCATTGATGATGGATGCGTTCAGCGCTCCACCACTTTGGGCATTAACAGCATCTCGGATATCTTCAAGCGAGCTGCCATCGGCAATTGTAATGGGATCAATCGTTCCGTCAGCAACATCGAAGGTGAGCGATTGTTCACCATCAACAATGCTTTCGTCTGACGCAATATCGGCAATACGCTCTGTCACCAGTGAGCCTGCTGTCGCAAGATTGCCCACACTGACATCGTAACGCCCTGGCTGTGCGTCATTACTGGTCACCGCTGACACCGCCCCGCCTTCAACATTGGATGTCAACCCTTCGAAGGTGCTTGCATCACTCAACTGGCTGACAGAGCTATCCAGTTCAGAAAGAGCACTCTTAAGTTTTCCGTAAGCGGTAATCTCAGTTTCTGCGGTTTCAATACTGTCCTGGATAGGCTCCAGCTTCTGCTGTTCTGCTTCTTGAAGCTGACCAAGAATGCCATTGAGGTCCAAGCCAGACCCGACGCCTAGTGAAGTAATGGAAGACATACTGTATTGCCTCTATCCGATGCATTTTGCTGAGCCAATCATCCTTAACGCTTCCTATCATTCTCGAAGCTATGCTCAGCATTTACTTATGTTCATACTTAAACCCGTCGGCTTACTCAGACGTAACTTGAACCACAATAGCCTTTTTTTCGTAACGGTGTGTTTCCGCACCGTGTATGTTTGCTATTCCCCGAGTTAACCACGCCGCCCAACCCCAAGATACGTAAGCCCCGCTTCCCTCACGGCCTCGGGGGCAAACAGATTGCGCCCATCCACGATCACGCGGTCGTTGAGCTGGCCGGCCAGCCATTCCAGGTCGACGCTGCGAAACGCTTTCCATTCGGTGCAGATCACCAGGGCATCGGCGCCTTTGACCGCCTGGATACGGTCGCCGGCGAGCATCAGGTCATCGCGTTCGCCGTAAATGCGGCGGCATTCGGCCATGGCTTCCGGGTCGAACGCCTGCACCTTGGCGCCTGCCTGCCAGAGCGCTTCCATCAAGGTGCGGCTGGGGGCTTCGCGCATGTCATCGGTGTTGGGTTTGAACGCCAGCCCCCATACCGCAATGGTCTTACCTTCCAGGTTACCCAGCGCTGTTTGCAGTTTGGTGAACAGCGTGAGCTTTTGCTGCTGGTTGACCGTTTCCACCGCGCTTAACAGCGCAGGCGTGTACCCCAACTGGCGGGCGGCGCGCTCGAGCGCCTGCACATCCTTGGGGAAACACGAGCCGCCATAGCCGCAGCCGGGATAAATGAAGTGGTAGCCAATGCGCGGGTCGCTGCCGATACCGCGGCGCACGTCTTCAATATCCACATCGAGCCGCTCGGCGAGGTTGGCCATTTCGTTCATGAAGCTGATCTTGGTGGCCAGCATGGCGTTGGCGGCGTATTTGGTGAGTTCTGCCGCGCGGACGCTCATGAACATCAGCTTGTCGTGGTTACGGTTATACGGCGCGTAGCACTCGTGCATGCGCGCCTTGACGTGCTCGCTGTCGGTGCCGACGACAATCCGCGCGCCGCGGGTGAAGTCTTCGATCGCCGCGCCTTCCTTCATGAATTCGGGGTTGGAGCACACATCAAAAGGAATCTCCGCGCCGCGCGCGGCCAGGGTTTCGGCCATGGCGGCATGGACTTTTTCGGCGGTCCCCACCGGCACGGTGGATTTGTCGATGACCAGCTTGTAATCGTTCATGTGCTCGGCAATGGTGCGCGCGACATTCAGCACGTAGCGCAAATCGGCGCTGCCGTCTTCATCCGGCGGCGTGCCCACGGCGATGAACAGCAATTCGCCCTCGTGGACGGCTTGCTCGGCGTCGGTGGTAAAGCTCAGCCGACCGGCGTCGACGTTATGGGCAACGATAGTGCTGAGACCCGGCTCGAAGATCGGGATTTCACCGGCGTTCAGTCGAGCAATCCGCTCGGCGTTAACGTCCATGCAGGTGACTTGATGGCCGACGTCGGCCAGGCAAGCGCCTGCGACCAACCCTACGTAACCGGTTCCAAAAACACTGATATGCATGCCGTGTTAACTCACTCATCAATACGGGTGGCGAAAGTACAAGCGAGCTTATCACGTCGTTGGGGATTTGATGACGGGCCGCCGGGGGAAAATAAAGCCTAGACGTTGGTCTAATATCGACTTTCGTTTATAATGCACTGCAATACAGGTGCTGATTTAGCAATATCAAGCGTCAGTGCGTGCCGAGCTAACGTATCAGGAGAAGGAAATGCCCAGCGATATGTCCACTGCCAGTCACGTTCAGCGAAGCTTACGCCAGTGTTTGGCCGTCGTGGCTGAGATGCTTTACGACAACGGTCATGTGCTGGAGACAATTACGTTGGCTCAGCGCGGCCTCACCGGTAAGGACTTGCAGTTACTCAGCCAAAACGCTCCGGCCTGGGCGACCTGCCAGCAGGTGCTGGAAACCAGCCAGGCCGCGACCCGGAATGAACAAGGCCGGTTTGTACTGACCCCCATGGGCCGTGAGCTGATGTTTGATATGTTTGGCGAAGGCGCAGCGGACTGCGCCTAGCCTAAGCCTCAAACGAATTAACGCAGGCCGAGAAACGAAAGAATAAATAGAACGACCACGATCAGCCCGACGATATAGATAATATTGTTCATGACAGCACTCCTTGCGTGTTGTGCGATTGAGAGGCAATTGCCTGTTTGTGTTTCAAGCCTAGCAGCCCTTTGCCAGCTTTGCGTACCTCATCGGTTGCATATTCAAGCTGTTACCTGTTGTTTACCTATTACCCGTCGCGCCAGGAACCCCAGGAGCCCAATGCGCTCAAAGGGGTTCCCAACCGCTGAGGGTTTGCCATGCGCTCGCTGTTTTCTGTCGCCTGCATTAGTGTTCTCGCTGTCTCGCCGTTCTCCTCCACCCTGTTTGCCCAGGAAACATCCGACGCTCCAAGCGCCGCTGCGCTGCAGTCCCTGAGCGATGAGGCGCGGGGCTACTCACGCCTGCACAGCATTGTGGTGGCTCATCAGGGCGAGATTGTGCACGAGCACCACCAGGGCGGGCCCGGCGTTGCTACACCGGCCAATATCAAGTCGCTTTCCAAAACCGTGCTCGCAGCGCTGGTGGGCGCTGCTATCGAGGCCGAGATTGTCGCGTCAGCCGATCAGCCGCTGGTCTCTCTGCTGGGGGCTCGCGTACCCCAGGCAGCGGCCCCTGAGGTTGACGAGATTACCGTCAGCCACCTGCTTTCGCTGCAGGCGGGGCTCGAACGCACCTCCGGGCAGAACTACAGCGCCTGGGTGGCCAGCCCCAACTGGGTCGAATACGCCCTGACCCGGCCCTTTGTCGACGAGCCAGGCGGACGCATGCTGTATTCCACCGGCTCCAGCCATCTGCTTTCCGCAGCGCTGACCGAAGCCAGCGGCGAATCGACCTATGCCCTTGCCCAGCGCCTGCTGGCCGAGCCACTGGGCATCGCGATACCGCCTTGGCTACAAGACCCCCAGGGCATCTATTTCGGCGGAAACGACATGCAGATGTCGCCACGGGCGCTGGTGGAAATAGGCGAACTGTATCGCAACGATGGCATCGTGGAGGATGGCAACGGCAACGCTGAACGCGTGCTGCCGGAGAGCTGGGTCGAGCAGTCGTGGACGCCGCGCGGAACATCACGCTGGACGGGCGACGGCTATGGCTACGGCTGGTTTATCACCCGGCTAGGCGGTGAGGATGCTTACTATGGGCGGGGGTTCGGGGGCCAGGCACTGTTTGTTGTCCCGGAGCGCGCGCTGACCGTCGTGATCACTGCAGACCCCAACCCGCCCTCACCCGGCGGGCAGTTCCAGGAGCGTCTGAATGCGCTGGTCGCGGCGCTGCTCACATACGATACCGCTCAAGGCTCGTGACACTCGCCCAAGCTATTCCTTTTTGTGGCCGAGGCTCATCAGATAAAGGGCCGCGGCCAGCGCGAGTACCGACAGCGCCAGGTAGATCGCCTCAAGCGGGGTGGCAAAGCGGATATCCACCACCGCACGGAAAAACTCGATAATCACCGCCAGAATCACCACCCGGGCGATTTTATCCTTGAGCTGATCCAATGATGCGACGTTAAAGGGGTGGCGCAGGGTGCTCTCTTCGGCTTGATCAATGCGGGAGACAAACAGCCGGTAAACACCCAAGCTAAAAATCAGCATTACGATAGCAATCAGATAGATATCCACCGCAATGATAATATCGGGCACCAAGCTTTCATGAATATCCTGGGTACCGCCCAATAAGTAATAGCCCATCACGTCAGCCACTATTTTTAAAATATCCACGGTACCGACGATAAACAGCATCAAAGAACCCAGCAGGCTTGGCACCACGGCAAGCATGACCAGAAACCGCGAGTTCCAGAGCGCGCTTTCCACCCGCCGTTCCCAGCGGCCCTGCTCTTCGGGTGGCTTGGGCGGTGTATCGGTCATATCAGACTCCTTATAAAGGACGGCATTAGAGCACGTTCACTAAAATCAGCGCGCAGGTTGCACCCAGTAGTGCAAAGCCGAGCAGCAGCACGACGCCATCCCTCGCGACCAAACCGAGCCCCAGCAGCGCCAGCGCAAGGCCGGCCCCGTTGGCCGAAAAAGGGATAAACTCCATTGGCGGCATGGCCAGCGCAATCAACAGACATACCACTGCGGTGACGCGGATGCCAATATAGCCGGTTAGCCACGGCAAGCGCACCCGCAATAGCCCATCCACCCAGCGGGCAGGCTTTTTCAAAAAGCGGATGCCTTTATCAAATTTACTTCGGGAAATCGATCGCTTGAGCATCCACTCGGGCAGCCAGAAGGTGTTTCGCCCCGCCAGCAGCTGGACGGACACCAGCAGCACCAGGGCCGCCATCAACGTGGGCATGCCGGGGATATCGCCGATGATCGGCGCCAGGGTGATAAGCCCGGCGACCAACAGCAACGGGCCGAACGAGCGCCGCCCAATGGCATGGACCACATCGTCAACGCTGACTCGCTGAGCTTCCTGCTCCATGCGCTCCAATGACGCAATTAAATCCATTAACGTTGAGCCTTCGTTACGATCATCCATCTTGATTAATGCGCTCCTCGGTGATGAGTTTGGTACGAATAAAGTCGCTATGACTGACATGCAGCAAATCGGCCAGGCGACGAATGCGATGCTCTTCAAGCGCATCGACGCTACCGTCCGCCCAGGCCAGTTGCCACATCAGCGCAACCAATTCACAGCGTTGGTCGTAGCCGTAGTGTTCCTTGATAAGACTGACGAACTGGTAGTGGTCGACCGCGTCTTCCACTTCGTCCCGCGCCAGCGTCATCAGCTCGTCAACGTCGCTTTCGCTGAGGTGGTAGCGATTGAGCAGCATGCGGCGCAGGGTCTCAAGCTCGGCGTCGCTGGTCTCGTGGTCGGCGCGGGCGATTTCAAACAGCAATGCCGCCGAGGCCAGCTCAAGCGTCAGGGTCTGATTGTCGCGCTGCTCGGGCTGCGCAAGCGTGTTTTGAAAGAATTGGCTAATCGCCTGCAGCATGGCGGCTCTCCTGATGGTAGATGTCGGATGTGACCCCTTGCTTACGCATCCCGGGTCAACTGGTCTTTGAGCTGCTTGGGCACCTGCTTGATGATCAGGCGATCCTGGGTGGCGTCGTACTCTATGCTTGAGCCCAGCAGGTGTGAATCAAAGCTGATCGACACACCTCCCGCACGCCCGGTAAACCGCCGAAACTGGTTCAGGGTGCGCTTGTCAGGGGGAATTTCCGGTGACAGACCGTAATCGGCGTTGCGAATATGCTCGTAAAACGCCTTGGGCTGCTGCTCGTCGACCAGCTCTGAGAGTGCTTCGAGCGTCATGGGTTCCCCACGGCGCAGCTGGTCGTTGGCGTAATCCACCAGGCTATCGGTTTTTTCACGGCTTGCATCGTCGTCAAAGTCTTCTTTCTCGACGTAATCGCTGAACGCCTTGAGCAGCGTGCGGGTTTCCGTCGGCGCGTCGATGCCTTCTTCCATGCCCAGCAACGCCACCATCCCCTCCCCCAACTTCTTGCCGCCGCGGTCTTTCAAGAAGGACACGTACTGGGCATCAGCCGAATCGCTCTGCCATTGACTGAGATTGATCCGCGCGGCCAGGGTGAGCTGGCGGGTATTGAGCTGAGCGGCGGGCACGGCCTGATGGTCGGCATTGATGCCGATACCCTCGCGCTGGTGAACCAGCGCCATGAACAGCGTTTCGGTATCGCCCTGGCGCTGGTGGCTGATCACTAAGTAACCACTCACTGACAGCTGCGCCTGCAGCTGGGTGACAAGCCGTTCAGCCAGAGCGGTGGCAAGCTCGGCAAAGCTCTGCTCACCGGCAAGATAGTCGCGCAGCCACACCAATAGCGGCCCGGCCTGCTCGCCCTCTTCGGCAAACCGGCCCCAACCCTTGGGCTTGGTGTTGTAGGTGTCGCTTAAGGCGCTGACGAGTTCTTCCATCGCCGGCTCGGCACTGTCGGCCTCGGCCGGGGCGGCGGTCAACGTGAGGCGCTCGCCATCGAGAGTTGGCGCCAGGTGGTGAACAATGCTGTGCAGTAGCGGCATAAAACGTACGGCGCTCTCTTAGTTAGGGTGTAAGATTCGTTAAGGTTTAAGACGGTAACCGGTGCGGAAGATCCAGCCGATGGTCGCCAGGCAGGCGGCAAGGAACAGGCAGATCATGGCGACGCTGGCCCCCAGGCTGACGTCGCTGATGCCGTAGAAGCTCCAGCGGAAGCCGCTGACCAGATACACCACCGGGTTAAGTAGCGTAACGCCCTGCCAGAACGGCGGCAGCATGTCGATGGAATAGAAACTGCCGCCAAGGAAGGTCAGCGGGGTAATCACCAGCAGCGGCACTAACTGCAGGCGATCAAAGCCCTCGGCCCAGATGCCGATGATAAAGCCCAGCAGGCTGAAGGTAATCGCGGTCAGCACTAGAAAGGTCAGCATCCAGAACGGGTGCGCAACTTCCAGGGGCACGAAAAACCCGGAGGTGGCGAGGATGATCAGCCCCAGCAGAATCGACTTTGACGCCGCCGCGCCCACATAGCCCATGACAATTTCCAGGTGCGAAATGGGCGCCGAGAGCAGTTCGTAAATGCTGCCGGAAAACTTGGGAAAGAAGATCCCGAACGAGGCGTTCGACACGCTCTGGGTGAGCAGCATCAGCATGATCAGCCCAGGCACGATAAAGGCCCCGTAGCTGATGCCGTCAATCTCGCTGATCCGCGAGCCAATCGCCGCGCCAAACACGACAAAGTAGAGCGACGTGGAAATCACCGGCGAGACAATGCTTTGCAGCAGGGTGCGGCGGGTGCGCGCCATTTCGGCCATGTAAATGGCGCGAACAGGATAGAGGTTCATGCGCGTTCCTTGACTAGGTCGACAAAAATATCTTCGAGCGAACTTTGCCGGGTGTGCAGGTCCTTGAAGGTGATGCCTTCACGCTCGAGGGCGGTAAGCAGCGCGGGAATACCGTGCCCGTCTTCTTCCTGGTGACCATCGTAGGTGTAGACCAGCGCGGCGCCGTCGACGGAGAGACTGAGCGCAGGGTGGTCAAGCGAGGGCGGCAGGGTGTCCCGCGGCTCGTTGAGATAGAGCGTCAGCTGCTTGCTGCCGAGCTTGCTCATCAGCGCGTCCTTGTCCTCGACCAGCACGATTTCACCGTTGTTGATCACCCCGATACGGTCGGCCATTTCCTCGGCTTCCTCGATATAGTGCGTGGTCAGGATAATCGTCACGCCGTTATCGCGCAGCTCGCGTACCACCTGCCACATTTCCCGGCGCAGCTCGACGTCAACGCCGGCCGTCGGCTCGTCGAGGAACAGGATGCGCGGCTCATGGGAGAGCGCCTTGGCGATCAGCACGCGACGTTTCATGCCGCCTGAGAGCGTGATCAGCCGGTTGTTGCGCTTGTCCCACAGCGCCAGCGATTTGAGCACGCTTTCGATATGCGCGGGGTTCGGCGCCTTGCCAAACAGGCCCCGGCTAAAACTGACCGTGTTCCATACCGTCTCGAACGCCTCGTTGGTCAATTCCTGGGGCACCAGGCCGATACGCTCGCGGGCCTGGCGGTAGTCGGCGACGTTATCGAAACCATCGACCAGGACGGTGCCTTCGCTGGGCGTTACCAGGCCGCATACCACGCTGATCAGCGTGGTTTTACCGGCGCCGTTGGGGCCCAGCAAGGCAAAGATCTCGCCACGTTGGATCTGCAAATCCACCCGGCTCAGCGCTTGAAAACCGCCTCGGTAGGTTTTATTCAAACCACGAATATCGATAATGGGGTCGTTCAAGGTAGGCTCCTGACAGCGCGGCCATTGAAGACCGCTGGTGGCGATTAACGCGCAGCTAGTTTAGCACGCGGGGCCGAGAAACGACGGGTTACCAGGGTGCTCCCAGGGCACCGCTGCGTCGCAGGGCCATCCCCACCTCCGCCAGCGCCTGCTCGTGTTCGCTGACCGCATCCGGCCCCTGGGTGCAGACCACTACCGCCCAGGCAGTAGTGGGCAGGGCGTCACGCTCGGCAAGCCCCGCATCGCAGCTCCGCCGGTCCTGGGTGCCGGTCTTGTGGGCGAAGCGGATCGTCTCGCCCAGCCCCTTTTTAAGGCGCGCGTCACCAGAGGAGGTATGGGCCATCAGGGCAAGCAGTTCATCACGGGGGGCACCGTCAAGACCGGGCAACGCGCCGCGGTGAAGGGTCGCCAGCAAATCGCCAAACGCCCGCAGGGTGCCCACGTTCTCGCCCGAGGCCTGGTAGGCGTCAAAGGCATGATGGTAATCGGGCTGGTTGAGCGCCTCGGGCGGGACATTCAGCCGCGCCGCCAGCGCCCGGGGACGTTCGCCTACCGAGGACTGGCGCAGGGCAATGAAATCCATCCCGCTAAGGGAGCGCGCGTCGGGATGTAACGCGCCATACACGCCCTTGCGGACGTCGACCAGCTTGGAAATCGGCCCCAGCGCATTGGGGTCGCCGCCGTTGGCCGCCACCATTTCCCTGGCGCGCTGATTGACGTTATCCAACCCAACCCGATCGATCAGCATATCCGTGGCGGTGTTATCGCTGACGGTGATCATGTGTTCGAGCAAATACCCAACGGAGACCGGCGTGCCGGGGTCGTGCCAGTTGGTCGGGCCGGCGCCATCCACAAAATCGCTCTGCTTAAGCGTCAGGCGTTCGCGGGTCGGCACACCCGCGCCCAGCACCTCCGCCGCCACCGGCACCTTGATCAGCGAGGCGAGATACCAAGGCCGGTCGGCCTGCCAGGCGTATGCCTCGCCGCTGGCCAGGTTTTGCACGTACACACCGATGTCGCCCGCAAAGCGCGCTTCCACCTCATTAAGGCGCGTATCGAGGTCGCTCTGCCAGGTGCTGCGCTTATCCACTTCGTGATACCAATGGGCGTCATAGCCGTAAGCGGCGCCTTGGGCGGACAGTGCCACCAACCCCATAAGGCCGACTAACAACCCCTTCCATCCATGTCGCAAAATATCAGTCTCCTCCCTTTATAATGGTCGGCAATCGGGGCCGCGATTAACGATACGCAGCCATGGTGCGGGTCAGCCATATCCATGCGGCGGCCCCCAGAATCAACACGCCGCCCACGCCCAGTGCCTCAGGGTAGCTGTAGGCGCCCTCGCCCTGCCACAGAAAGCGCAGCATCAGAAAAATCACCACGATATGAAAGATAAACGCCTTGAGCGCATCCGAGCCCACCAGGGTGAGCGGCATCAGCGCCTTGGCCGCAGGGCTACCGCCAGCCAGGGCAAGGGCGAATAACACCAGCGCACCGCCCAGACTGAACAGCATGAAAGCAAGCCCCGGCGGGTGTTTACCCTCGTTGTTGGCCACCGCCAGCATGGCGGCATGAACGTCGCCGCCGATGGCTGACAGCGCATAAAAGCCGCCGATCATCAACGCGCCAATACCTAGCAGCGTAAGCGCAAGGCGTTTTTTCAGCGCCGGTGTCCCTATGCAACGCAGCACCGCTTCGCCCAGTAGCAGACCAAGCAGGATGAGCGGGGCACGACTGAGCTGGCCCCAGGCATAATGATCCTGATGGTCGACCAGCAGCGCCTTGAGAATGTCATTGCCGCCAAACGACAGCCCCTGCAGCCAGGCGGCCAGGGCGGTAATCAGCGCAATGATGGCCAGCCGACTCCACAGCGGCGCGCGTGCCCAGAGCGGCAGGATCAACGGCACCCAGAGCAAGGCGATGGCATAGAAGCCGAGAATTTCCACCCAGATACCAAAGCGGCCATAAAGCAGCGCATCGACGATTTCGCTGGGCGTATTGAAGGGCAGCATTTCCACGATCAGCAGCGCCTTGTACCAGAACCAGACTTCCACGGCGCGCAGCCAGAGCTTCAGCCGGCGCCTTGGCCAGTCGTCCCGATCCACGTGGGCAAGAAATGCCACCGCCAGGGCGACGCCAAACACCAGAATAAACAGCGATGAAGAAAACTTGGTGAGCAGGTGAATCGGCACCATGCCCCACGCCGGCACATTGCCAATCCCTACCAAGCCGCTCACCGAATGGCTGACAATCATCAAACCAATGGCAATACCACGGGCTAAGTCAATCGCCTCAATGCGGCTTTCCGCCTTGGGGAGTTGGGGCGTTTCTTTCCAGGCAATCGCCATTGGCATGTCCTTATTTCCAGTGATGTCCCAGCTGCTTAACTATCGTCTTACCTTATTTGGCAACGATTATGAACCCAGAGCGGCTGAGACGGTTCAACGCTGCGAGCCCCGATCAACCCCGCGCCCCTTTATGACCGCCCACGCAAAATGCCCCGCAAGCGGCGGGGCATTCGAGACGCATCTCTTCGTCAGAAGGGTTAAGTGCCCTTCAGAGGAGTTATTACCAGTCGGAATCTTCCTCAGAGTCGTCCTCTTCAGTTTCCCACTCTTCTTCCTCTTCGTCTTCATCTTCCTCGTAAGAGAATTCTTTCTCTTCTTCCTCTTCCTCATACTCGGTAGCAGTGCTATCGCCCTGCTCATCCTCTTCTTCGAAAGAGTTCATGGAACCTTGATCTTCATCCTGCGTCGTCTCTTCCTGCGGCGCAGGCTCTTGCTCCTCTTCTTCATGCATGTCAGCAAAGGCTAACGGGCTGGCCATCAGACCGAAAGATACGCCGAGGATGCCAAGCTTCTTGAGATATTCCTTCTTCATCATGATTCTGCCTCCTATTTGGCTTCACTTTCTGGGTAAGAACGTTAGGTCGTCTTACCTGTCCGTTCTTGCCAAACTGATTGCAGCGGACATGCCAACCTTTCCACTAAAAATAATAAATAAAATAAAATCAAATACTTATAAATACATAAGCGTGCCAATCAAACGTGAGAACTCTGTACCGAAGGCCATATTAGCTGTTTATTGTTGGCACATGAGTACATGTGGCTGTGTTGCGAGCGACAACGATTGCCGGGCGAACCAACAAAAAATGCCCCACATAAGTGGGGCATTCAAAACCTACATCCAACTCATAAATCTAGATAACAAAAGATGCTGAGCGAGTACTTCTGAATATCTGTTTCAAAAAGCTCTCGCTGTTAATCTTCGTCTAGATCAGATTGGTTACGTGTGCCGTTGTTGGCATCAGTTTCTTCCTGAGCGTCATCAGCATCCGGTGAGGAACCACCTTCGCTCATTGAGTCTTGATCTTCATCTAGATCAGACTGCTGGCGAGTACCATTATTGGCGTCTGTTTCCTCTTGAGCGTCGGCAGCATCATTGCTGTCGTCGTTACCATCTGTATCGCTCATTGAATCCTGATCATCCAGATCAGACTGCTGGCGTGTGCCGTTGTTTTCATCGGTCTCTTCCTGAACGATGGAATCATCATGCTCTTCTTCGTGCATGTCAGCGAACGCGAGTGGGCTGGACATCAAAGCAAAAGATACACCGACAATGCCTAATTTTTTCAAAGAATCCTTCTTAATCATCATACCGTCTCCTAGTTGGCTTCATACGACAGGTAAGAGCATTACGCTGCATTACCTGTACAATCTTTAGACTAGTGAATGAGCATGTATTGGTCAAGTCCTACTTTCGCAATTTTGCAACACTTGCTGACGGCATGGCTTATAACGCCTATATATAGCTATTAAATCAATAATTTATCGAAAAACACTGTCAAACCAATGCGCCAGATCTTTCTTGGCCTCCCGCACGAAACCTTTATACCCAGCTTATACACCATGGTTTTTTTATCAGTCACAGCCGGCCGCTTACCGCGTTGACCGTATGGTTAACTATGCCCAGCCAGCATCAACGGCAAATTCCTGGCCGGTGATGGCCATACTCTCTGCACTGGACAAAAACAGCACCGCAGGGGCGATATGCTCAGGCTCCAGTCGCAATTTGAGGCACTGACGAGCTTGAATGGCGGCTTCATCGTCGGGGCCAATCCACTTTTCGAGCTGCCGCTGGGTCATGACCGCCCCCGGCACCAGTGTGTTGACGCGGATATTGTGCTCACCCAAATCCCGGGCCAGGCTGCGGGTCAAGCCATGCACCGCCGCCTTGGCGGTGACGTAAGCGGACAAGCCGCCCAGCGCCATCTGCACGCTGACCGAGCCGAAATTGATGATCGAGCCGCCGCCTGCCTGGATCATCTGTTCTGCCGCCGCCTGGGCGGCAAAAAACATCGGCCGCAGATTCAGCGACATACGCTCATCCCAGTAGGCAACATCGACCTCCCGCCAGGAGTGACGATCATCGCTTGCGGCATTGTTTACCAGGGTATGAATCAGCCCGACGTTTTGGCCGGTATCGGCGATGACCTGTTGCAGACTCGCCACATCGCGAATATCGCAGTGGTGGTAAAGCGGTGGTTCCCCGGCGGCGGCACTCAACTCGGCGACCAGCGATTCGCTTGCTTCGTCGTCAATATCGACAAACACCACCCGTGCACCCTGATAATGAAAGGCCCGCGTCAATGAAGCGCCAATGCCGCTGCCGCCGCCGGTAATAAAGACCACACGCTGCTCAAGGCAACCATAACGCGCTAAGTGCTGATTCATCGCGGCTCTCTCTTGATGTTGTTGTTATCTCAGGCGGCGGTCTTCACATATCCACCCACTGTCCACCGGCGGCGGACGAAGCCAGCGCACGGGTAATAAACGTGAGCCCGTCAACACCGTCGGCAACCCCCGGGGTTTGCAACGCCAGCGCCTCGGCGCGCTCCCCCCGTTGATGGGCGTGAATTTGCACGGCGAAATCGCTGTAGAGCTGGGCAAAGGCTTCCAGGTAGCCTTCCGGGTGCCCCGGAGGAATTCGCACGGCTGCCATGGCCGCTTCACCCAGGCCGGGGCCATTGCGGGTCAGTATTCGTGGCGGTTCTCCCAGCGGCGAGTGCACGAGCTGATTGGGCGTTTCCTGGCGCCACTCAAGGCCACCTTGGCTGCCGTAGACACGAAGCTGCAGGCCGTTTTCGTTGCCCGGCGCGACCTGGCTCGACCACAGCATGCCCCGTGCTCCGCCCTTGAAGCGCAGCAGCATATGCACGTTGTCATCCAGCGCGCGACCTTCAACAAAGGTGTGCATATCGGCGGCGAGGGATTCGAGCGCAAGCCCGGTCACATAGCGCGCCAGGTGGTAGGCGTGGGTGCCGATATCGCCCAGGCAGCCCGCCGGGCCGCTGCGTTTGGGGTCGGTGCGCCACTCGGCCTGCTTGACGCCGCTGTCTTCCAGGCGGGTGGAGAGCCAATCCTGCGGGTACTCCACCTGCACGACGCGAAGCTCGCCCAGTTCGCCGTTGGCGACCATTTCTCGCGCCTGGCGAACCAGCGAGTAGCCGGAGTAGTTATGGGTCAAGCCGAAGAACAACCCCGTCCGCTCCACCAGCTCGGCGAGGGTTTGCGCCTCTTCCAGGGTGATCGTCATCGGCTTGTCGCAGATGACGTGAAAACCCGCTTCCAGAAAGGTACGCGCCACGTCGAAGTGCACATGGTTGGGGGTCACAATGGCCACCACGTCGATGGCATCCGGGCGCGAGCGCTCTGCTTCAGCCATGGTCTGGTAGTCGGGGTAGGCGCGATCATCCGCCACGTGCAACTGCGCGGCGGCAGCTCGGCTACGCTCCGGGTCGGAGGCAAATGCCCCGGCGACCAGCTCGTAGTGGTCGTCTAATCTGGCGGCGATGCGGTGCACCCCACCAATAAAAGCCCCTTGGCCTCCGCCCACCATCCCCAGGCGTAGCCGACGCGGCGTGTCGTGTTGAATGCTCATGTCGTATTGCCCTCCTTAAAGCCCCAGAATGCGGCGATTGGCGGCCTGGTCGGAGCCGCCGTCGGCGAAGTCATCAAACGCCCGCTCGGTCACCTCAATAATGTGGTCGCGGATAAAGGTCGCGCCTTCACGGGCGCCGACTTCCGGGTGTTTCAGGCAGCACTCCCACTCCAGTACCGCCCAGCCGTGATAGTCGTTAGCCGCCATCCACGAGAAGATCGACTTGAAGTCGATCTGGCCATCGCCCAGGGAACGGAAGCGGCCCGCGCGCTCCGTCCACGACTGATAGCCGGAATAAACGCCCTGCTTGGGGCTGGGATTAAACTCGGCGTCCTTAACGTGAAACATCTGAATATGCTCGCGATACACATCCAGAAAGCCACGGTAGTCGAGCTGCTGCAGGATCAGGTGGCTGGGGTCATAAAGGATATGGCAGCGCGGGTGGTGGCCGACCCGCTCGAGGAACATCTCAAAGGTGATGCCGTCGTGGAGGTCTTCGCCGGGATGGATTTCGTAGCAGAGGTTCACGCCCGCCTCGTCAAAGGCATCCAGAATCGGCCGCCAGCGATTCGCCAGCTCGTCGAACGCCGTTTCGATCAAGCCCGCCGGGCGCTGGGGCCAGGGGTAGATGAACGGCCACGCCAGCGACCCGGAAAAGGTGCCGTGGTCGGTGAGGCCGAGGTTTTGCGATGCCTTGGCGGCCAGCTTTAGCTGATCCACCGCCCAGGCCTGGCGCGCCTTGGGATTACCGCGCACTTCGGGTACCGCAAAGCCATCGAACATCTCATCGTAAACCGGATGCACGGCGACCAACTGGCCCTGCAGGTGGGTGGAGAGTTCGGTGAGCGCCAAGCCATGTTCGGCCAGGGTGCCTTTGATCTCGTCGCAGTAGGTGCGGCTCTCGGCGGCACGCTTGAGATCGATCATGCGTGCATCCCAACTGGGAATCTGCACGCCCTTATAGCCTAACCCCGCCGCCCAGGCGGCGATGCTATCGAGGCTATTAAAGGGGGCGTCGTCACCGGCGAACTGGGCGAGAAAGAGCGCGGGCCCTTTGATGGTTTTCATAGGACACTCTCAGTGAAATCTAATTGATATGAATAGAGGAGCGCGGGCGGCGTCACCCGCGCCTTTTTTGTCAGCTCAGAACGGCGAGTCGGGGAAATAGTATTGCTCGGCGTTCTCCTCGGTGATCAGCGGCGAGCCTAGAATGTACTCGCCCAATACCGGGCCATTGGAGACGAAGTGCTGCACGGTCAGATCCATGGCCGTGGCGATCATCGCGGGCGGATAGAGCACATCCACCGGCACCAGTTCGTCGCCGTCCATGACCCGCTTGATGATGTCCTTCATGCCCGCGCCGCCGACGATAAACAGCTCGTCTTCACGCTCCGCCTGGCGCACGGCTTCAATGACCCCAAGCGCGATATCGTCATCCTGGGCCCAAACGGCGTCGATATTATCGAAGCGCGACAGGTAGTCCTGCATGACTTCAAAGCCATCGTCACGATTCCAGTTGGCGTGTTGCATATCGAGGATATTGATGTCGGATCCTTCAATGGCCTCTTCGAAGCCTTCCACGCGCTCGTCGTCAATCACGGTGGGAATACCGCGCAGCACGACAATGTCGCCTTCGCCGTCAAGCTGTTCGCGAATGTACTCACCGGACACGCGGCCCAGCTCGTGGTTATTGCCCGCCACGTAAAGGTCTTCAATGCCTTCTTCGTTGAGCCCTCGGTCTACCACGGTGACAAATACGCCCGACTCTTTAACGCGCCGCACCGGGTCGGTCAACGGGCCCGACTCAAACGGCAGCACCACCAGCGCGTCGATGTTGCGCAGTGATACCAGGTCTTCAAGATCATTGGCCTGCTCGCCCGCCGTACCTGCCGTCGAGATCGTAATCTCGATATCGGGATAGAGCGCTTCAAGGCGCTCTTTGGCTTCTTCAGCGTGGTAATTGACGCCCCCCGTCCAGCCATGGGTGGCGGCAGGAATGGATACGCCGATGGTGTACTCCTGGGCTACGACAGCGCCGGAAAGCCCAATAGCGGCGCTAGTGACGCAGACCGCCAGTGCTGTTTTGATGGTTCGCATTGTGGTGCTCCTTTCGTTTTTGTCTTTGTTTTGCTGTTTGTACTAGCGATGTTGCGCGCTACTTGCGGTTGAGTTGGCCCTGATGGCTTTGCTTTTATGGTCCCGTTTTCCTCCATGAGGCACGTTGCAGGTAGACCGCGACGATGATGATGATCCCCTGCACCGTACCGTTGAGGTAGTTGGAAATGGCGTCGGTCAAGTTGAGGATATTGCCGATCATAGTCAGCATGATCGCGCCCACCACCGTGCCCCAGATGCGCCCATGCCCGCCCTTGAGCATGGTGCCGCCGATGATCACCGCGGCAATCGCCTCCAGCTCCCAGAGCACCCCGGTGGCGCCCGATGCCGAACCCAGCCGCGGCACATAGATAATCGTCGCCAAGGCCACGCACACGCCCTGCAGCATGTAGGTCATAGTTTTAATGCGGTCGACGTGGATGGCGCTGTACTCGGCGACTTTTTCGTTGGAGCCGATGGCAAAGCAGTAGCGCCCGAAGCGGGTGTAGTTGAGCAGGATGTAGCCAATGATCGCCACCGCCAGAAACACCCAGACCGGGAAGCTGATGCCCAGAAAGCTGCCGTAATACACCGGGCGGTAGATATCGCGCACGGCCCAGTCCAGCGTGAGAGTGCCGCCATCGGCGAGGTACGTCACCAGAGAACGGTAGATCCCCATGGTGCCGAGGGTGACGATAAACGCCTCGATTTTGCCTTTGGTCGTCACCATGCCGTTAATGAAGCCCGCGCACAGCCCGAGCAGCAGCGAGGCGCCCACGCCAAACAGGATGGTGGTCAGCCCCGCGCCAAACTGCTCAACGAGACTGTTCATCAGAATAATCATCACCCCGGCAATAAAGGCGGCCATCGCCCCGACCGAGAGATCCAGCCCGCCGGCGGTAATCACGAAGGTGGCGCCGATGGCGATAATCCCGATAAAGGCGCTGCGGGTAAGCATGTTCGAGAGATTATCCAGGCCCAGAAACGCCGGGTTGATCAGCACACCCAGCAGCGCAAGGGCGAGCAGCGCAACGAAAGGCCCCCAGGTTTTAAGGTCTATGGAGAAGCCCTTTTTCTGAGGAGTTGGGTTCGCTGCTTTATTCGTTGTTTTGTTATTAGCCATAACGCTGCTCATCGACCACTACTCCCTTAATACCGGATGCGTACTGCATGATTTCTTGTTCGTTAATTTGCTCGCCTTCAAGCACCCCGGTGAGCACGCCAGCGCACATTACCGCCACGCGGTGGGAAAGCCCAATCAGCTCGCTCATCTCTGAAGAGATTAAAATGACCGAGCAGCCCGCCTCGGTAAGCTCGTGGATAAAGTGATAAATCTGGTGCTTGGTCCCCACATCGATACCCCGGGTTGGCTCGTTGATAATCACGATTTCGGGCTCGATGGACATCACCTTGGCGAGCAGCAGCTTCTGCTGGTTGCCGCCAGAGAGTTCGGAGGCGGTGCGTGTCGCCGTGCGCAGCCGGATATCGAAGCGCTGAATGGCCTGTTGGAAGGCCTGCTCTTCACGACGGCGGTCAATCAGCGGGTGGCAGTGAGCGCGTAAATTGAGCAGCGTCACGTTGGAGCGCAGATCCATGTTGAGCACCAGGCCTTTGCCCTTGCGATCCTCGGTGAGATAGGCGATACGCTGATGCACCGCATCGCGCAGGTGGCGCAATACCACCGGCTTGCCGTTGCGCAGCACCTGACCGGCGCTTTTCCCGCGCAGGCCAAGCACGGCTTCAAGCAGCGCCGTTCGACCTGCACCCACGACCCCGCCGAAGCCCAGCACTTCACCTCGCCGCAGGGTAAAGCTGGCCTGCTTAACGGCGCCCGGCACTACAAACTCCCGCGCTTCCAGCACCACTGGCGCATCGGCCGGAAGGTGCGTACGCGGTGGATACATCTCGTTAATTTCGCGGCCCACCATCAGCCGCGCCAGCTCTTCTTTGCTGCGCCCGGCCATAGGCCCGCTATCCACCAAATGGCCGTCGCGCAGCACCGTTACATGGTCGGCAATCTGCTCAATTTCGCGCAGCTTGTGTGAGATATACAAAATCGCCACGCCGCGCTGTCGCAGGCGGGCAACCAATTCGAAAAGCACCTTCACTTCGCTTTCCGTCAGGGTGGCCGTCGGCTCATCCATGATCAGCACGCGCACATCGCGAGTGATCGCCTTGGCGATCTCGACCATCTGCTGGTCTGAAGTACTGAGATCTTTCACTCGGGCGCGGGGATCTACATGGGTTTCAAGCTCCGCCAATACCGTCCGGCTGCGCTCACGCATGGTGCGACGATCCAGCAGCAATCCACGGCGCAGTTCGCGCCCCAGGAAGATGTTCTCTTCCACGCTAAGCTGTTCCGCTAACGCCAGCTCCTGATGGATCATGACCACGCCGTCGGCCTCCGCCTCACCGCTGGAGCGGTAGTGCCGTTGGCTGCCGTCGACCCATACCTCGCCGGAGGTGGGGCGAAGATAACCGGCAAGGATTTTTACCAGGGTCGACTTGCCTGCGCCGTTCTCGCCGAGCAGCGCATGCACTTCGCCCGCCTGCAGGTCGAGATCAACGTCGAATAACACTTGGTTGTCGCCAAACGAGCGGCAGAGCTTGCGTGCCGATAAGAGCATGGAGCCACCTGATTCATTGCTGTTGTTATTATCCGTATAGTGCTTCCAGCATCGATTGATAAAAGCTGATGCCTGATTTACTTTAGGTGCTAAAATAAATATTCGCATATGCAACTTAGGTCGCATTTCGGGCACTGCCTTTGACGCAATAGCGATATAGCCGCTTTTCCATCACCGTTAAACATGGCGACCCTATGGCGCTTCCATCGACTGATACCAGCCGCCTCGACAACACCCTGGCGGTGATCCGTACCCTGCGCGACCAAGGACCGGTGGCACGCACCGATCTGGGCAAGCTCAATGGCATTAGCTCTGCCACCGTCACCTCGATCAGCGCCGAGCTGCTCCAGCAGAAATTGATCAGAGAGCGCCCGCCCGAAACACTCCGCGCCAACGGGCGGGGTCGACCCAAAACCCTGATTGAACTTGCCCCCAATGCCGCCTGCGTGGTGTGCATCAAGCTCTCGATCAATGAGATCCAGTTGGTGGTGGGCGACTTTTCAGGCCAGGTACGCCACAGCGAGCACCACGCGGTGCCCACCTTGACGCTGAGCGCCGACGACCTGGAAGCGTTATTGGAAGAGAAAATCAGCGCTGTTTGCGCGCAACAGCTGAACGGGTTTCAACGCTTGGCGGGGATCTGTTTGGCCGTGCAGGGGGTGGTGTCGTCGCAAAGCGGGGCGATCATCTGGTCACCCGCTTTAAGCTTCCGTAACGCGCCCATATCGGCACGTTTAGCAGAGCGTTTTCACTGCAGCGTACTGCTGGAAAACGATGCCAACTGCATCGCGCGCGTGCTGGCGACCCACCCTGACTATGCAGACTGCCCCAATTTGGCGGTCATTATGCTGGGCTACGGCATCGGCATGTCGGTACTGATTAACGGCGTGCCCTTTCTCGGCGCCAATGGCTCAGCGGCCGAGTTTGGGCATAGTAAATACCAGCCGGAAGGCGCCCTGTGCGCCTGCGGGCGACGGGGCTGTATCGAAGCCTACGCCAGCGACTACGCGCTCTATCGCGCCGCCGTTGACCATTTAGCACTACCCTCCGGCGACAGCGCGCACCCCTCGGAAGAGCAGATGCAGGCGCTGACCCAACTGGCATTACAAGGTAACCCGATCGCCAAACGCATTTATGCCGAAGCTGGCCGAGCGTTGGGCTATGGCATCGCCAATGTGCTGGCGCTTTTCAACCCAGACCTGGTACTGATTACCGGCTCCGGCGTACGCGGCTTCGACGCCATGCAGCCCGCCCTGCGCAGCGCCATTGACGATGCCCTGGTGGCCGAGCTAATGGGCACCACCCGCATTGAAAGCTGCGCCTGGGATCGCGACATGACCTGCATGGGCGGTATCGCCATGGCGCTTCACGCCACCGATGCAGAGACACTTCTGGCTCGCAGTTAATCGGCGTCAGTCGTGATAAACCACGCTGCGCCCGCCATCGATGGTCAGGCAACTGGCGTTGATAAAGGGCGCCTCCTCCGAGGCAAGAAAAACCACCGTCATAGCCACTTCCTCGGGTTGCCCTAGCCGCCCGGGCGGCAGCAAAGCTTCGATGCGGGCCTTCGCCGCGCCGGGGTCATCGAAGGTCTGCCAATGCGCCTCTACCGCCGGGGTGCTGATATAGCCCGGTGCAATGGCATTGACCCGTACCCCGCGTGGGGCGTATTCAATACCCAGCGACCGGGTCAAGCCTATCAAGCCGTGTTTGGCCACCGGGTAGGGAAAGCAGCCGGGAATAATCGAGAAGCTGTGGGTGGAGGCGATATTGATAATGGCACCGCCGCCCTGCTCAAGCATGTCCGGTAATACCGCCCGGCTACAGTACCAGGCCCCTTCCAGATCGACCGCCATACAACGCTGCCAGGCGTCGTCCGGCATGGCGAGCGGCTCATGGAAGACATTCATGCCGGCGTTATTGACCAAGGTGGTCAACGGCCCGGAAAGCTTACGCGCCTGCGCCACTGCGGCCTCCACCGCAGCGCGGTCGGCAATGTCCGCCACCAGGGCTTGAGCTGGGTAGCCTTCGCCACGCAGCGCATCCGCCAGCCGTTCGACGCCATCGCCATCCCGATCCAGCAAAGCGACCTTGGCCCCCTCGCGAACGCAGGCCTCGGAAACGGCACGGCCAATGCCGGTAGCCGCGCCCGTCACCAGGATATGCTTAGCGGTCAGTCTGGCGGTCATTGGGCGTCCTTTCAGATATCAGTGCGAGTGGCGCGGCACCTCAGCGCCCCGACAGCCGACCAGGAAGTCGAAGTCACAGCCTTCATCCGCTTGCAGCACCCGTTCGATATACAGCTGGCGGTAGCCGCCCTGGCTGGCGATGAGCGTTGAGGCAGCGGTGGGATCGCTTTCGGCCAGGCGCGAAGCCAGCTCTTCATCGCTGAGTTCCAGGTGCAGCCGGCCGCTTTCGCAGTCGAGTTCGATCCAGTCGCCGTTGCGGACGGCGGCCAGCGGGCCACCCGCGGCGGCTTCGGGGGCCACGTGCAGCACCACGGTGCCGTAGGCGGTGCCGCTCATACGGGCGTCAGAGATGCGCACCATATCGGTAATCCCCTGGGCGAGTATCTTGGGTGGCAGGCCCATATTGCCTACCTCGGCCATGCCGTGATACCCGCGTGGTCCGCAGTGCTTCATGACCAGAATGTCGTTGGCCTCCACGTCCAGGTCCGGGTCGTTGATGCGCGCCTTGTAGTCGTCGAAGTCCTCGAACACTACCGCACGACCACGATGCTGCATCAGTTCGGCGGTCGCCGCCGAAGGTTTAAGTACCGCGCCGTTGGGGGCCAGGTTGCCGCGCACCACGCAGATGCCGCCATCCGCGGTGAGGGGATTGTCCAGCGGGCGGATGACTTCGTCGTTATATAGTGGCGCGTCCTGGACGTTCTCCCACAGGGTGTTGCCGTTGACGGTCAAGGCGTCTTTGAAGGGCAGCCGGTCGGCCTCGCCCAGGCGTCTAAGCACCGCGGGTAGACCTCCAGCGTAGTAGAACTCTTCCATCAAAAAGCGCCCGGAAGGCTGAAGATCCACCACCGTGGGGGTGCCGCGCCCAACCCGGCTCCAGTCATCCAGCGTCAGGTCTACCCCTATACGCCCGGCGATCGCCTTGAGGTGGATCACCGCATTGGTGGAGCCGCCGATGGCGGCGTTGGTGCGAATGGCGTTGTCGAAGGCTTCCCGGGTGAGGATTTTGGAGAGTTTGAGGTCTTCATTCACCATCTCGACGATGCGGTTACCCGAGAGGTGCGCCAGCACATAGCGGCGGGAGTCCACCGCCGGGATCGCCGCATTGTGGGGCAGCGAGGTGCCCAGCGATTCCGCCATGCAGGCCATGGTGGAGGCGGTGCCCATGGTGTTGCAGGTACCCGCTGAGCGGGACATACCGGCTTCGGCGGCCATGAAGTCGTGGAGTGAAATCTCCCCCGCTTTGACCTGCTCGGAAAGCTGCCAGACCACGGTGCCGGAACCGATATCCTTGCCCTTGTGCTTGCCGTTGAGCATCGGCCCGCCGGTGACCACGATGGTAGGGATATCGCAGCTCGCCGCGCCCATCAGCAGCGCCGGGGTGGTTTTGTCGCAGCCCACCAGCAGCACCACCCCGTCAATGGGGTTGCCGCGAATCGCCTCTTCCACGTCCATACTGGCCAGATTGCGGGTAAACATGGCCGTGGGGCGCAGGTTGGACTCGCCGTTGGAGAACACCGGAAACTCGACCGGATAGCCGCCCGCCTCCAGAATGCCCTGCTTCACGTGCTCTGCGAGTTTGCGGAAGTGAGCGTTGCACGGCGTCAGCTCCGACCAGGTGTTGCAGATCCCGATGATTGGCTTGCCCTGAAACTCATGGTCGGGAATGCCCTGATTTTTCATCCAACTGCGGTACATAAAGCCGTTCTTGTCGGCGGTGCCGAACCACTCGGCGGAGCGTAAGGGGCGCTGGCGCTCGGACATGATGAGTCTCCGTAAAAAACCGGGAAAATGGGAATAAAAGAAAGCTAAAGCGTCAGGTGCCCTGACGGCGGGTCTGTTTCCAACGGTCGAACATCACCGCCAGCAGCAGAATCGCACCGCGCACCAGGTACTGATAAAAGGTCGGCACGTTAAGCAGGCCCATGGCGTTCTGCACACAGCCCATGATCAGCACCCCGACGAGGACGCCCGTGATCGTCGCCACGCCGCCCGAAAGCGCCACGCCGCCCAGCACACAGGCGGAGATCACCGCCAGCTCGAGCCCCATAGAGGTATTGGGATCGCCAAGCCCCATGCGCGAGGCCAGCAGCACGCCGATAACGCCTGCCACTACGCCCTGCAGGCCGAAGACAATAATCTTGAGACGGCGCACGTTAACCCCGGCAAGCGCAGCGGCTTCCGAGTTGCCGCCGGTGGCCAGCACATTACGCCCAAAGCTGGTCATGTTAAGCACCACGCCGAAGATCAAGAAGCAGGCCAGCATGGTCCAAACCGGCAGGGTCAGGCCGAGAAAGGCCGTACTGCCCAGGTCGAAAAAGGCCGGCACGGTAATCATCACCGCATCGCCGCCCGCCGTGATGTAGGCGAGGCCACGTACGAACTCCATCGCCGCCAAGGTGGCAATCAGGGAGTTGATGCCGAACTTGGCAATGACTAAACCGTTAAAGGCCCCCACCGCGCCGCCAGCGACAATGCCGCCGATCACGCCAATAAACACACTGCCGGTGGTCGAGGTCACCACCGCGGCGACCACCCCCGCGAAGGCCACCGTGGAGGCCACCGAGAGATCCACCTCCCCAAGCGCCAACACCAGCATCATGGTGGTAGCCAAGCTGCCGATCAAGGTAATCGAGAGCAGCAGCCCGACCATGTTGCGGCCGGTTAGGAAGTCGGGGATGAGCACCGCGAGTGCCACAAACAGCAGCAAGAAAATAGCAATCAGCCCCGACGTATCCAGCAGCGTACGTAGCGGTTTGATAAGTCCCTGGCGCCCCGCTGGACGCCCAGGTACGGCATTTTCCTCACCCTGGGTTACATTGTTAGTTGTCATGGCGTTTGTCCTGAAAACTGTTTCGAAGAGCGGTATGTTAAAAAATCTATGAAGCGCCGCGCTCAGGCCGGCAGTGCCAGCCCCAGCAGGCGTTCTGCCGTTGCCGACTCGCGTGGCACGATGTCCACCAGCTCGCCGTCGCGCATCACTGCAATGCGGTCGCAGATGGAGCTGACTTCCGCCAGGTCGCTGGAGATCACCACCACGCTTTTGCCCTGCTCGGCCAGATCGTAAAGCAGGGTGTAGATATCCCGCCGCGCACCGACATCGATCCCGCGGGTCGGCTCATCCATCACGAACAGGTCGATTTTTTCGGCCAGCCAGCGCGCCAGAATGACCTTTTGCTGATTGCCTCCCGACAGGGTGCCGATAGGCGTGCGGGGGCCTGGCGTTTTAATGCTCAGTTGCTGGATGTAAGACTCGGCATTGCGCCGCTCCCGCCCGGGGTGGCGAAAAAGCCCCCAGCGCTTGAATAGACGTCGGCAGCTGATATTGAGGTTGTCAGCTACGCTTGCGACCGGGAAGATGCCCTGGGACTTGCGGTCCTCGGGACACATGGCAATCCCGGCGCGAATCGCTTCGCCAGGGTTCTTGAAGCGCCGCGACTCACCGTTAAACTGCACGCTGCCTGCCTTGGGTTCTTCAACACCGCAGACCAGGCGCAGTAATTCGCTGCGCCCCGCCCCCACTAGGCCAAACAGTCCAAAAACTTCACCGCGCTTGACGGAAAAGCTCACCGGGGCTTTCAGGCCGCGGCCTTCAATGCCGTCTACCGCAAATACCACGTCACCCAACGGGCGCTCGCGAAAGCCATATACATCCTCGATATCGCGGCCAACCATCTCACTCACCAGAAGATCGTGGGTCAGCGTCGACATACCCTCGTGGGTGCGGATGTGCTTGCCGTCGCGGAAGATGGTGACCGCATCGCACATCTCGAACACTTCCTCCATGCGATGGGTCACGTAGAGCACCACCCGCCCTTCGTCGCGCAGCCGTTTAATGATGCGCTTAAGCTGGCGAATTTCCTGAATGGACAGGCTACTGGTGGGCTCATCGAAGGCGATGACCTTGGCGTCTCGCAGCAAGGCACGGCCAATCTCAATCATCTGCTGCTGGCCGATGGAAAGCTCGCGCACTTTGGTGGAGGGGTGGATATCCCCCTCGCCAAGGTCGTCAAGAATTGCCAGCGCCTTTTCGCGCAGCTGGCGACGGTTAACAAATCCCCGCTGCGTGGGCAGTTGCCCCAGCAGCAGGTTTTCGGCCACCGACATATTGGGCGAGAGCGTAAGCTCCTGATAGATGATGGCGACCCCTTCGCCCAGCGCTTCCCGGGCGTTGCTGAACACGTGGCGTTGGCCATCGATCCACAGCGCGCCTTCAGCCACCCGGTTTACGCCACTTAGCACTTTAAGCAGTGTGGATTTACCCGCACCGTTCTCGCCCATCAGGGCATGCACCTGACCGGCGTGAGCGGCAAAGCTCACGCCATCCAGTGCGCGTACGCCGGGAAAAACGACGCTAATACCGTCGAAACGTAGATATGGATCTGACATGCTTCAATTCTCCCGCAGACGCTTGCCGTTACAGACACCGTGCTTTACAGACCGAGTTCTTCACGCACTTCTTCCCAGTTATCGCGCGTCATCAACGTACCGGAGGTCTCAGTGTTGGCCTGCGGTTCTTTGTCCTCCGTAATCCAGCGATAGAGATCTTCCGCCGTTTGACGACCGTGCATGGTGGAACTCACCGCCACGGTGCCATGGAAGCCAGTGGGGTTGTCGCGGGAGAATTCCGCAAAGGCCGCACCCGAGCCGTTGATACCCACGCCAATCACATCCTCAGCATCCAAACCATACTGTTCAGACGCCCTGACGCCACCCAGCACACTCTCTTCGTTAAGGGCGTAAATCACCCAATGTTCGAAATCATCCTGCTTTGAGAACACGGGAGACGCTGCCGAGAAAGCCCCACTGGTGTCGGTGCTCTTCTGCGGGGCATCAAAAATATTATCTTCAGGAAAGCCTGATGCCAGCAGTGATTCAGTAGCGCCGTCGGTTCGCTCGACGGCGGTGGGTAGCTCTTCATTAGTGATGCGTAGTGCACCAACCTCTTCTGGATCCCAGCCGCGAGCTTCCATTTCCTCAGCAATGGCATCGCCCACTTGCTGGCCAATCTTGGTGCCCGACATGCCCAGGTGTGGCACGCCTTCCATCGGCTCACCGCTGGAGGTGACAAATTGATCGTCCACGGTAATCACTTTCATGCCGTACTCTTCGGCGCGATTCATAATCGCAGACCCAAGGCGCACATCAGGCGGGCAAATCACAAACCCGTCTGCCCCCTGGGAGTTAAGATTATCAATCGCGCTGAGCACTTCCTGGCCGTCTTCGCCGCCCAGCCGCACCACGTCGAAGCCCATCTCTTCGCCTAACTCGGTGGCTGCTTTTTGTTCATTGATGAACCAGGATTGCTCGGGTTTTTTGACGATAAAGCCAATCTTGACGTCGTCTTCCTGCGCCTGGGCGGATCCCAATGAAGCCAGCATGATGGCGCTGCCGAGGGCTAAACGATTGAATGTCGCTGTGAGTTGCATGGTCATACTCCTGCCGTTTTAGCGGTTGTTGTTGTTGCGAAGTGTTTTGTTTTAAGTGTTTTTATCAGTCAAACGCTTGCTGAGCGGAAAAGCGGTAGACGGTGCGGGAGCGATAGGTATCGCCCGGCGCTAGAGTAGTGCTGGGAAACGCCTCCTGATTGGGTGAGTCAGGGAAATGTTGGGTTTCCAGGGCAAAGCCGGAGCGGTGTTCATAGGCCTCGCCCTGCTTGCCGGTCAGGTCGCCGTTGAGGAAATTGCCCGAGTAGAACTGAATGCCCGGCTCGGTGGTTTCGATTTCCACCATGCGCCCGCTTTTCGGCTCCCATACCTTGGCGGCCAGCACTAACTCATCCGCCTCGGCGTTATCGCGGGACAGCACAAAGTTATGGTCATAGCCGCCGCCGAATTCGAGCTGCTCGTTGTCCTGATCGATCCGTTCGCCGATGGCGGTCGCCCGAGTAAAGTCGAACGGCGTGCCTTTTACAGCGCGAAGCTCGCCGGTGGGAATCAGCGAATCGTTCACCGGGGTAAATTCGGAGGCGTTGATCATCAACTGGTGGTCAAGAATGGTGCCGCTACCCTCGCCCTTTAGGTTGAAGTAGCTGTGCTGGGTAAGGTTAATCGGGGTGGCTTTGTCGGTGACGGCGCGATAATCGACCATCAGCTCGTCATCATCGGTCAAGGTGTAGGTGACTTCGGTCTCAAGCCTGCCGGGATAGCCTTCTTCGCCATCCTCGCTGGTATAGCGCAGCACAAGTCCCGTACCTGCATCGCTCTCGAATGGCTCGGCCTTCCACAACACTTTATCGAAGCCCTGATCACCGCCGTGTAGATGATTGTTACCGTCATTGGTGGCCAGTGAGTAGGTATCGCCATCGAGCGAGAACTGGCCATCCGCGATTCGGTTGCCGTAACGCCCAATGATGGCCCCGAAATAGGGATTGGCCTGGCGATATTCGTCGGAGAGATAGGCGTCAAGCGAGTCGAAACCCAGGGCGATATCGTCGAATTCACCGTCTACATCGGGTGTCTTCAATGACAGGATGATGCCGCCGTAGTTGGTTACCTGCAGCTCGATGCCGTTGGCATTGGTCAAACGATAGACATCGACCTCGCGGCCATCCGGCAAGCGGCCAAACGTCGAGGCCTCGACGCCTCCGTCGCTGGTCGCGCGGGTGTCAGCGTCGTCCTGGGCGTGCGCCGGGGTCATCAGTATCATCGCGGCAAGCGTACTCAGCAGCAGTGGCGACGCAGGTGCCAATGGTTGGCTGTGCGTGAGTGGCATGGGTATCCTCCTTGAGGACGTCATTGTTGTTATTAATTGGTTCTGCGTTCGGCGCTATCATCGCCGATACAGCCACTACATTAGTCATGCTCTGCATAACCATCCAATACACAAAAATGCCAACCTTGATATGCTTATGGTTATCAATAACACCACAAGGCTTATCCCATGGGCGTTCTCGACGACAACTGGTTTCTCGATGCACGACTAAAGTTGCGTCATTTTCAGCTATTTTTAGCCTTGGATGAGCAGCGCAACCTGCATCGAGCCGCGGAGCAGCTCAATATGAGCCAGCCCGCCGCGTCAAAACTGCTCAGCGATCTGGAAGCCAAGCTGGGGATTCGGCTGTTCGACCGCCACCCTCGCGGACTCAGCCCCAACTGGTACGGCGAAGTCGTCATTCGCCACGCGCACAGCGTACTCTCGGCGCTGCACCACACGGGCGAAGAGCTGAATGCGTTACGCGAAGGCAATGCGGGCACCGTGGCGGTCGGCACGGTGATGGCCCCGGCGGTCACGATATTGACTAGCGCCATCGAGCGAGTGCATCGCGAGCAACCCGGGCTTAAGATCAGCGTGGACGTGGACGTCAGCAAGGTGCTGGTGCCGCGTTTGCTCGAAGGCGAGCTGGATTTTGCCATTACCCGGATCCCGGCGGGCGTGGATGCCGAATGGTTCGTGTTCGAGGAGATTGGCGAGGAGGCGTTGTGCTTCGTGTGCCGCAAAGGGCATCCACTAGCGGATAAGACACCGCTAAGCCTGGCGGATATGTCGACCTATCCGTGGTCACTGCAGCCCAACGGCGCGCTGATGCGCCAGCGGGTGGATAGCCTGTTTCTGCATCATCAGGTCACGCCACCCCGCCAGATTGTCGATACCGCGGACCTGCTGCTTTCGCTAGCGCTGGTCGATAAATCCGACACCATCACGGTGACCACCCGCGAGGCGGCCGACCTGCTCTGTTCGCCGCAACGCTTTCACCTGCTGCCGTTCAGCGAAACCCTCAGCGTGCAACCCTACGGGTTAGTCAGCTTACGCCACCAGCGGCTGTCACCCGGCGCCGCCACCTTGATGAGCGCCCTGCGCGAGATTATCGCGCAGGGCCGCTAACCCCAAGACCATCAGGCCATCGCTGCCTACACGCAATAAGCAACCATACAAAAGTTTATGTTGAACAATTGCTACTAATGTTCAACATTAGGTAGCTTATGGGCTTCTCCCAACAGGTTAATCACCACGCTTTCCATAACAATTATCGCTAGGAATACCCCATGCGCCTGATTCAATGTACCTATCAGGGCCAGGTTCGCGCCGCCCTGGTCGAGAGTGAAGAGCAGGTCAGACTGCTCGACTGCGATACCTATACCCTGGCCAATCGCGCCATCAGTGCCGGAAAATCCCTCGGCGATATGCTGACAGACGCGTCAACCGACACACGCCTCGATTATCAACAGCTGGTCGACGACAAGCGCTTGCTGCCGCCGCTGACCCACGCCGATCCGGCCCACTGCCTGGTGACAGGCACGGGCCTTACGCATTTAGGCAGCGCCGACACTCGCTCGGCCATGCACGCCAAAGCCCAGGCCGCCGAGGAGGACATGACCGATTCCATGCGCATGTTCAAGCTGGGCGTGGAAGGTGGCAAACCGGCAGCAGGCAAGATAGGCGCGCAGCCCGAGTGGTTCTACAAGGGCGATGGCGAGTGCGTGGTGGCGCCGGAAGCAGACATCCCCTCGCCCGCCTTTGCCGAAGATGCAGGCGAGGAGCCGGAACTCGCCGGCCTTTACGTGATTGGCGACGACGGCCAACCCTGGCGCGTCGGCTACGCTCTGGGCAACGAGTTTTCTGACCACGTGACCGAGCGCTTCAACTACCTGTGGCTTGCCCACTCCAAGCTGCGCGCTTGCAGTTTTGGGCCCGAACTGCTGATCGGCGATCTACCGGCGCATTTAGAGGGCACCAGCGCCATTCAGCGCGGCGGCGAAACGCTCTGGGAGAAGCCCTTTCTCACCGGCGAGGCCAATATGGCCCACAGCCTGGCCAACCTGGAGTATCACCACTTTAAATACCCGGGCTTCCGTCGCCCCGGCGATGTGCATGTGCATTTTTTCGGCACCGCAACGCTGAGCTTTGCCGACAGCGTCAAGGTGCGCGAAGGAGATCGCTTTGAGATCCGCATCAGCGAATTTGGCCGAGCGCTGCGCAACCCGCTAAGGGTAGACGCAGACGAACCGGCTATCAGCGTAAAAACGCTTTAACTCAATCGCAAAAGCCCTGCAGGAGGATGTATGACTCTGGAAGGTAAACTACTGATCGGTCAGCAGGCCGTTAGCGGCCAACAGGCTGACATTCAAGCCGTCAATCCCGCCACCGGCGAAAAGCTTGACCCCACCTACGCCGGCGGCAGCAAGGCCGAGGTCGAGCGCGCCTGCGAACTCGCCGAAGCGGCTTATGCCAGCTACCGGGAAACCTCGCTCGAGGAGCGCGCTGTCTTCCTCGAAACCATCGCCAGCGAGATCGAGGCAATCGGCGAAGAACTGACCGAGCGCGGCGTCGCCGAAACCGGTCTGCCCGCAGCCCGCCTACAGGGGGAACGGGGACGCACCTGCGGCCAGCTTCGCTTGTTCGCCAGCGTGGTGCGCGCCGGCGAGTGGCTCGATGTGCGCATCGATCCGGCACTCCCCGATCGCGCCCCCATGCCGCGTGCCGACCTGCGCCAGCGGCATATTGCTCTAGGCCCGGTGGCGGTGTTTGGCGCCAGTAACTTCCCATTGGCCTTTAGCGTTGCCGGGGGTGATACCGCCTCGGCGCTGGCTGCTGGCTGCCCGGTCGTGGTCAAGGGGCACTCTGCACACCCCGGCACGTCCGAGCTGGTGGGTCGCGCCATTCAACGCGCCGTTGCCAAGTGCCAACTGCCCGAGGGGGTGTTTTCGCTGCTGTTTGGTTCCGGCAAGGAGATCGGCCAGGCGCTGGTTGCCGACCCGCGCATTCAGGCGGTGGGCTTCACCGGCTCGCGCAGCGGCGGCACGGCGCTCATGGCCACGGCCCAGGCGCGGCCGCAGCCGATCCCGGTGTATGCCGAGATGAGTTCCATCAATCCGGTGTTTCTACTGCCGGAAGCCCTCAAAGCCCGCGGCAAAGCGATCGCTGAGGGATTCGTCGGTTCACTCAATATGGGGGCCGGGCAGTTCTGCACCAACCCAGGGCTGGTGATTGGGGTTCAGGGTCCTGAGTTGGACGCCTTTGTTGAAGCAGCGGGTGAGGCGGTCAAGGGCAGCGCCGCCCAGACCATGCTCACCCCGGGCATTCACGATGCTTACCAGCAGGGCGTTGACCGGCTGGCCAAGCATGCCAAGGTCACCGAGGTCGCACGCGGCCAGGCGGGTGACTCGGCCAATCCGTGCCAGGCAGGGCTGTTCGTAACCCAGGCCGAGGCGTTCCTCAGCGACCCCGCCCTCCAGGAAGAGGTGTTTGGTTCGACATCGCTGGTGGTCGCTTGCGCCAATGTGGACGAGATGCACCGCGTGGCCGCTCAGGTGGAAGGGCAACTGACCGTCACGCTACACATGGATGACGGCGACCTGGCGACCGCCAAGCAACTGCTGCCCACCCTGGAGCGCAAGGCGGGCCGTATTCTGGCCAACGGCTGGCCAACGGGGGTGGAAGTCTGCCATACCATGGTGCACGGCGGGCCTTATCCGGCAACCTCGGATTCCCGCACTACCTCGGTGGGCAGCGCGGCGATTTTCCGCTTCCTGCGCCCGGTGTGCTACCAGGCGTTGCCGGAGGGGTTGCTGCCCGAGGCGGTCCGTGACGGCAACCCTTATGGCGTATCACGCCTGGTCGATGGCAAGCGCGAATAACCCCACGCTATTCGATAAAGGCGTCGGTGGTTTCGCGATGACCGTATAGAAACGCATCGGCGACCTGGCGCAGCGGGGCAATATCCACCTCGCTGCGCCCGCTTGCGATCAGTTCGGCAAAGCGCGCGTAGAGGCCCTGATACTCGCGCTCTTCGGCGTCGACGATCAGCTCGTCATTGATCATCAAACGACAGCCCCCCTGAGTGAGACGCAGACGGCTACCATCGCTGTCGATATACATATCCCAGGTGGGCGGCCCGCTCTGGCGAAAGTCGAAATCAGCCTCGATCGCGGCACCCTGCGGATCGGTGAACGATAGCTCGGCGGCAATAGGGGTTTGCGCATTGCTCGGCACCAGCAGCCGCGCCCGTTGCAGGAAGAAAGGCTGGGGCAAAATGGCGGTCGCAATCGACAGCGCGTTAATACCGGGATCGAAAACGCCCATGCCACCGACCTCCCATATCCACGCCTGCCCGGGGTGCCATACCCGCACGTCTTCCTTCCACACGATCTCGACCCGCTGAACCTGACGTTCGGCTAGCCACTGCTGTGCGTGAGCCACGCCGGGGGCAAACCGCGAGTGCCAGGCGGCAAACAGGCTGACGCCCTGCTCCTTGGCACAGGCCATCAAGTCTTCCACTTCGCTCAGCGTCGCCCCCGGCGGCTTTTCCAACAGCACGTGCTTGCCGCGCAGCAGTGCCGCCCGCGCCTGGGAGTAACGCAGATGCGTCGGCGTGCAAATCGACACCGCGGTGATCTCGGGGTGGGCGTCAAGCATCGCCTCAAGACCTTGATAGGCGGGCAGGTCCGGCAGCGAGGCGAAGGGATCCGCCGAGGCGATAAGCGAGCAGCTCGGTGTGGCGGCAATGGCCGGAAGGTGCTGGTCGCGGACAATCTTGCCCACGCCCACCAGGCCCAGGTTGAAGTCAGACATACGCTTGCCTTTTATGCATGAAAAGCTTGGTTGAAAACCGATTCACAATGTCAGGTGGCCGTTTTAGGAAGCTCGACACTGAGGCCGAGCGAACTGGTGCTGTGTTCAAGACCCAGCGCCGCCGCGGTACCCGCCAATACTGCCTGGGCGGCCAAAAAGGCCTCTCGGGGGCGACGCAGCCGGATACTTTCCATCAGTTGACGGTGGCGTTCCAGACTCTCTTCAGGGTCCGGCGCGTGCTCGTTGGACATGGAGACCAGCATGAAGATGGAGGGGCGCAGAATATGCGACAGCTGTGCCCAGACGATGTTGTGGGTCGCCTTGAAGATGGCTTCGTGAAACGCAATATCGCATTCGCTGTGCAGGCGCCGCTCCTCTTCGCAGGTGGCGTTGCGCAGATTCTGCCCCAGGCCTTCGAAGGCCTCTTCGATGGCGACCAGATCACGCGCCTTGGCACGCTTGGCGGCGGTCATCGCCACATAGGGCTCGACGTCCAGGCGGAAGGCAAGAATTTCGCGCTGAATATCCGGGTTGGGCGCCGCATAGCGGGTCAACCAGTCGGTCACCTGAGCATCAAGAATATGCCACTCGGAGTATTCGCGTACCTTGGAGCCATGGCCGGAAATCCGCTCGATAATCCCGGCATCAACCAGCTGGCGCAGGTCACTGCGCACCGCCGAGCGATTGATGGCAAAGCGTTCGCACAGGTCCATTTCACGGGGCACGAGATCACCGGGATGATAACGCCCGCCGAAGATTTCCTCGGCGAGATGTTCGGCGATACTGGGGCGAGGTAATGGCTTGCTGGGAGATGACGTCACTGCGATAAGACCCTGTTTCGATTCCTCTCGATCATAACGTATTTGACCGGTCTACTGTTACCGGCGGCGTCGCGTCGAGCATTGCCCGCTGCCTCAGTTCAAGGCGCCGTTCGTAGAGTCCCTTGGCCAGCAGCGTACCCAAGACGAGGCCGCCGCCCAGCAAGGCCACCGTCGCGGGCTGCTCGCCGAGTATCCACCAGGCCAGCAGTGTACCCACCACCACTTCCAGCAATATCAGCAGGCCCACCTCGGCGGAAGGTAGATACAGCGGTCCACGTTGCAGCAATGTAACACCACAGGGCACGATCACCAGGCACAACAGAATGACGACGGCCAGTTGGGGCGTCGCCGGCAGAGTCGGCTCACTGCCGGCAAGCCAGAACAGGGCGGCCACGCTACCCACTACCAGGCCGTTGAACGCCAGCATGGGGCTCATATCCACCCCCGGACGGGTACGGCAGAGGGTGAAGTTAATCGCCAGGGTGGTCGCCGCCATCAGCGCAAAGGCGTTACCCAGCCAGGAGCCTGCGCCTGCGTCGTCCAGCGCGATCATAGCAATGCCCGACATGCACAGACAAATCGCCAGCCAGGTGCGCCTGGGCAGTCGCTCCTTGAGGATGATCCAGGAAAGCACGGCGGCGATTAACGGAGAACTGGCGAGTATCATCAGTACGTTACCCGCCTTGGTGTACTGGTTGCCCAGCACGAAACCACAGGTGGTCAGGCTGAACAGCAGCGCCACGGCGATACCCGTCCAGCCGCAGCGACGGTAGGCCGCCAGGGTGCCGCGCCCATAGCGCAGCAGGGCGATAAGCAGAAAACCCAATCCGGATAGATAACCGCGCCACATCAGAATTTCCGCATCGGGCAGATCGGCCACCTTGATCAACAAGGCATCCGGCGCCATGATCAGCGCGCCCCCAGCGGTCAGCAGCAGCCCCTGCTGACGATGAGACAAGGTACCCCACAGACTCATTTAGTGGTTATCCCTGGGCGGATGCTGGCGGGCCACATCACGGTACTTGGAAGCGGGCGCCAATGTCATGCCGCGATCCAGCGGCTCGACCATGCTGCGCTGGATCTCCTGCCAGGGCGTCTGGTGCCCGGGATAGCGGTAGCCGCCCTGCCCGGCTAACCGCTCGCGCCGCGCCACGATTTCACTGACGTCGATCATCAGCTGCACCTCGCCGCGCTTGAGGTCGACCCGCAGCCAGTCGCCGCTTTCCAGCAGCGCCAGCCCACCGCCGGTGGCGGCTTCAGGAGAAGCATTGAGAATCGACGGCGAGCCCGACGTGCCCGACTGGCGGCCATCGCCCAGACACGGCAGCGATTCAATGCCTTGTTTGATCAGCGCTTCCGGCGGCTGCATATTGACCACTTCGGCACCGCCGGGGTGGCCTACCGGGCCGGCGCCGCGCATTACCAGAATGGTACGTGCATCGATATTGAGCGCCGGGTCATCAATGCGGGCGTGGTAATCTTCTGAGCCATCAAACACCACCACTTTGCCTTCAAAGGCGTCCGGGTCGTTGGGATCGTTCAGGAAGCGCTCGCGGAAGTCTCGGGAGATGACGCTGGTTTTCATCAGCGCCGAATCGAATAGATTACCCTTGAGATTGAGGAAGCCCGCGTGCTCAACCAGTGGGTCGCTATAGCGACAAATCACATCAGGGTCTTGGGTTTCGCGGCCCTGCAGATTATCGCCTAATGAACGACCATTCACTGTCAGCGCATCGCCGTGCAGCTTACCCGCCGTTTGTAGCTCGTGGAGGATGGCAGGCACGCCACCGGCACGGTGGAATTCTTCGCACAGGAAGGCGCCTGCCGGCATGACGTTGGCCAGCAAAGGGATTTCATGGCCCAGACGCTGCCAGTCGTCGTTATCCAGCTCGATGCCTGCATGGCGGGCGATGGCATTGATATGCACCGGCGCGTTGGAGGAGCCGCCCAGCGCCGAACACGCCACAATGGCGTTCTCGAAGGCGTCCCGGGTCAGGATATCCAGCGGGCGCAGGTCCTCCCAGACCATATCGACAATCCGCGTACCGGTGTCGTAGGCCACCATCGCGCGCTCTTTATAGGGGGCGGGAATCACCGCTGAACCTGGCAGGCTCATGCCCAGCACTTCCGCCATGGAATTCATCGTGGACGCGGTGCCCATGGTATTGCAGTGGCCAATCGAGGGCGCCGAGTCGCTGGCGCGGGAAAGGAACTCGGCGTAGTCGATATCCCCGGCTGCCAACCGCTTACGTAGCTCCCAGATGATGGTGCCCGAGCCCACCCGTTTGGCGCCGCGCCAGCCGTTGAGCATCGGCCCACCGGACAGCACGATGGCGGGAATATTCACCGTTGCTGCCGCCATCAGTGCCGCCGGAGTGGTCTTGTCGCAGCCGGTGGTCAATACCACACCATCCAGCGGATAGCCGTGCAGCACTTCAACGATGCCTAGATAGGCGAGGTTCCGGTCCAGCGCGGCGGTAGGACGCCTCACGTTCTCGTGAATCGGGTGCATGGGGAATTCAAACGGCACGCCGCCCGCCGCGCGAATGCCGTCTTTGACCCGTTTAACCAGGTCAATATGGTGGCGGTTACATGGGGTTAGATCAGAACCTGACTGACAGATACCAATGATCGGCTTACCGCTGGTCAGCTCATCCAGCGTGATGCCGTAATTCAGGTAGCGCTCGATGCATAGCGCCGTAGTGCCGGGGTGGTCTGGGTTGTCGAACCAATAACGTGAACGCAACTGCTCTGGAGTTATTCGCTGAAAATTGGCCATGGTGCCGCTCCACGCCTAGAGTAAAAGCAAAGGATAAAAAGCGTGCATCAACCACTAAAGCTGCGCCGCCAACACTGTCGTTTTAATCGCCTACTGAATTGCGCGTAAGTAGTTGCTACGACGGTACGCTTTCTTCCCGGAAACGTCGATACATACAAAAGTATATGTTGAACATACAGACAAAACATTCGACATTTAGCTAAGGGTTGCGGCATTCATCCCATCTGGGAAAGTGCCACTTACATACAACAACAATAGCCACCACGCTGTAGCCCGCTTGAAAAATCCCCTTAGCAAAGCGGACTGCAGCACGCCAGGAGAGTGATAACTATGACAAATCTTTGGAAACGCACCCTGTTAATGACCGGTGCCACACTGTTCAGCTCAACGGCCGTTTACGCGCAAACGCCTGACCTATCCGACCCGCCCGACATTGAGGGAGATGTGATCACCGAGGATCTCGGTTCGCATAATATCCGCGTGGGTATTGGCTTAGCCGAGTCTTCTCCGCTGTATATCTCTACGCAGCATTTCGGTGACATCCTTTCCGAGCGTACCGAAGGGCGGCTGACGGTTGATGTATTTCCAAACAGCCAGTTGGGCGACGATGCTCAAATGATGGAGATGCTACAAACGGGGACGCTGGACATGACGATTCCATCGACCTCACCGGCCACCAGCTATGTTGAGGAACTGGCCGTTTTCGACCTGCCCTTCCTGTTCCCCACGCGCGAAGCCGCTATAGCGGTACTGGAAAGCGATGTTGCCCTTGATCTACTGGATAAATTCGAAGACTCCGACATTAAAGCGTTAGCCTACCATGAGAACGGCTACCGGCAGTTGACCAATAGCGAGCGGCCTGTCGAGTCGCCTGAAGACGTGGCTGGCCTTGATGTCAGCGGCCTCACCATCCGTACCATGGAAAACCCGGTGCAATTGAGCATTTGGGAAGCACTGGGCGCCAATCCCACGCCGATGGCCTTTGGCGAGGTTTTCTCCGCCCTGGAACAAGGCGTCATTGATGGTCAGGAAAACCCCTGGAGCACCATCCTGACCTCCAATTTCAACGAGGTACAGGACTACGGCTCTGAAACCCGCCACGTCTATACTCCCTTCATCATCATGATGTCCATGCGTACCTGGGATAAACTTGATCCGGCCTACCAAGAGCTGATTGAAGAGGCCGCTCAAGAGGCAGCCGCCTATGAAATCCAGCTCGCCACTGAGTACGACGAATGGGCGCGTGATCAGCTTGAAGAGAAAGGTATGGAGATCACCCGCCTTGATGAAGAGCAAATCAAAGCCTTCCAGGAAGCTGTGCAGCCGGTTTACGACGAATGGACACCGGAAATCGGTGAAGACCTAGTCACTGAAATACAGGATATCGTCGAATCAACCATGTCGGACGAATAAGCGTCTCACTGTGTTCCTGCTGTTAGATACGACAAGAGGCCAACGCCTCTTGTCGTGCTGTTATCTGTCTCTGTGGAGAGATCATGGACATATCCGACACGCAAATCCCTGATACGGCGGCTTTTTTAGACGACCCACAACGCCGCCCGCTGGAGATCGACACCGAACAGCGCCGCGGGCCCGCACTGTTTCGCTGGCTGACCTTGGCCATGGAGCATCTCATTGCGGCCTTGCTGTTAGCGTTAATTGTATCGGTATCCGTCAATGTGGTGGGGCGCGCCGTGTTTAATAACTCCGTGCCCTGGGCCGATGAACTGGCCCGCATGCTCTTTATTTGGCTGATTTTTATTGGTGCCGCCGCGGCTTTCGCGCGTTATGAGCATATTGCCGTTGATATCTTAGTACGCCGTCTTCCCCCTCGCGCAGCGCATATGCTGTATCTGTTACAGCACGTGATTATCACCCTGTTAATGGGTGTCATCATTTGGGGCGGTTCGTTGGTAATGGTGCGTGCCTCTGGGCGAACCGCGATCCTTAACGTGCCCTGGAGCCTGGTCAACGTCTCAGTAGTACTCTGTGCGATCTTTATTGCCGCCGTGGCGATTTGGCGCGCTTGGCAGAGCATTCAACAAATACGCTCGCCTGACGTTGCGACTACCCCCGATGGAGGCCGCTAGACCATGCTATGGATATTTCTCGGTATTCTTTTTGCCTCGCTAGCCCTGGGCCTGCCGATTGCCTTTGGCCTGGGCATTGCCGCCGTGATCATGGCGCTGCTTTCAGACATTCCGCTGTCCATTCTGATTGAGCAGTCGGTTCGCGGGGTCAATAGCTTCCCGCTTCTGGCGATTCCGTTCTTTATCATGGTCGGCGAAGTGATGAGTAACGGTGGTATCGCCCGGCGATTAATGGAGTTAGCGGGGGCCCTGGTAGGCTTCGTGCGCGGCGGTCTCGGTCAGGTGGCGATTACTGGCTCTATGTTCTTCGGTGGGATTAGCGGTTCAGCCGTGGCGGACACTGCCGCGACCGGGGCGATGATGATTCCCTCCATGACCAAGCAGGGCTACACCGCACCGCAGGCCACCGCGATCAACACCGTTTCGTCGGTCATCGGCATTATCATTCCACCTTCTATCCCATTGATTCTTTTCGGCATCGTGACCGAGACGTCAATTAGCCGCCTGTTTATTGCGGGCATTGTGCCGGGTGTATTGATCGGTTTTGGGCTCATGGTCACGACGTTCATCATGGCCAGCATAGGGCACGCCGGTCAGACCCGTAAGTTCCGACTCGATGTGCTATGGCACGCCTTCAAAGCGGCGTGGCTGGCATTGGCACTCCCGTTCATCGTCATCGGAGGCATTATTGCAGGCGTCTTTACCGCCACCGAGGCCGCCGTCGCTGCACTGCTTTACTCGCTGTTTATCTCACTGGTGGTCTACCGCGAATTTAAGATTACTGAGCTATGGGGCATGCTGATCCGCACCGCCCGTTTAACCGGCATGGTCTTGCTGCTGCTGGCCTTTGCCACCGTTATCGCCTGGTTTTTAACCATCAATATGGTGCCGCAAACGCTGGTCACCCAGGTTCAGGCAATCACCCAAGACCCGTTTTTGCTGCTGTTAATCGTTGCGGCTTTACTGCTGCTGATCGGGTTTGTGATGGACCTGACACCCGCCATGGTGATCATGGCGCCGATGCTGACGCCCATTGTCGAATCGGTCGGTATCGACCCGGTCTACTTCGGCGTATTGATGGCGTTTGTCCTGGGTATCGGCCTGTTGACACCGCCCGTGGGCACCTGCCTTTACGTCGGTTGCGGGGTTGGCAGAGTGTCCATGGAACAGCTCGTTAAGGCCATGCTGCCCTACTACGCCGCCTTGCTGGTGGTGCTGGTCATCCTGATCGCGTTCCCCGGTATTGTAACGTGGCTACCTAACCTTACTGACGTAAGCGGCAACTGATGGCTCTCAAAGTATCAACCACGGGGCGGCGTATCCTCGCGCTTTAAGCTTTCGTCATCCAGCACGCTCAGGAGAACTTCGCAGAAAATCATCAAGGGTACTATTCAGGGACGGCTTCGGCCGTCCCTTTTACGTTTCATGGCAGATCACACGATGTTGGCAATGACCAGTAACTGGGCCATACTCAAACAAACATCATCCTAGCATCCTGTCATACCATATGACGTATCGTTAGCGATGCGATGACCGCCACCTACACGGTGGCTCTTGCAACAAACTGATGAGCGATCATCACCGGATCAATAACAACAGCACCGGGAACCGCCATGCGACTCACTAACAAGACGGCCCTGATCACCGCCGCGGGCCAGGGCATCGGCCGAGCCACGGCACTGCGCTTCGCCGCCGAGGGCGCGCAGGTCATTGCCACCGACCTCAATGCTCAGAGCCTGGCCGAACTGGCCGCTATCCCCGGCATCACCGTGCGCCAGCTCGATGTGCTGGACGCCGCTGCCATCGAGACACTGGCAAACGAGATTGGCGCGGTCGACATTCTCTTCAACTGCGCCGGCTACGTGGCCAACGGTTCGCTGCTGGATGGCAGTGATGCCGACTGGGAACTGTCGCTGTCGCTCAACGTGATGGCAATGGTGCGCCTGATTCGCGCCATGCTGCCGGCCATGCTCGACAACGGTGGCGGCAGCATCATCAATATGGCCTCGGTGGCATCGAGCCTCAAAGGGGTGCCCAATCGCTGTGCCTACGGCACCAGCAAAGCCGCAGTGCTGGGCCTGACCAAGTCGGTCGCCGCCGACTACATCGGCCAGGGCATTCGCTGCAACGCCATCTGCCCCGGCACCGTGGACTCGCCCTCGCTACGCCAGCGCATCGGCGAGCAGGCCAAACGGCAGGGGCGCGAGGAGGACGATGTCTACGCCGAGTTTATCGCCCGCCAGCCTCAGGGGCGTTTGGGTAGCCCGGACGAAATTGCCGCTCTCGCCACCTATCTGGCCGCCGATGAGTCCGCTTACACCACCGGTACCGCTCAGGTCATCGATGGTGGCTGGCTGATCTGATCTCCTGAACGACGAACCACACGACACCCAAGGAACCGACCGATGAAACTGCTACGCTTCGGCCCGCGCGGCCATGAAAAGCCCGGCCTGGTGGATGACAACGGCATCATCCGCGACCTGTCAGCCCACGTCACCGATCTGGCCGGCGAATACCTTGACCGACGCACCCTTGAAGGGCTGGCGGCAGTGGATGCCACACGTCTTCCCGAAGTGCCCGCCGATAGCCGCATCGCCCCTTGCGTCGCGGGCGTGGGCAAGTTCATCTGCATTGGCCTGAACTACTCCGACCACGCCGCTGAAACCGGCGCACAGGTGCCTCCAGAGCCGGTCATTTTCAATAAATGGACCAGCGCCATCTGCGGCCCGAATGACGACGTAATCATTCCCCGCGACTCGAAGAAGACCGACTGGGAAGTAGAGCTTGGCGTGGTGATTGGCAAGGCTGGACGCTACATCGACGAAGCCGATGCCATGCAGCATGTCGCCGGTTTCTGCGTGGTCAACGATGTCTCCGAGCGCGAATTCCAGCTCGAACGCAGCGGTACCTGGGACAAGGGCAAGGGCTGCGACACCTTCGGACCGCTCGGCCCTTGGCTGGTTACCCCCGACGAGGTGGCAGACCCTCACCAGCTCGACATGTGGCTCGAGGTGGATGGCAAGCGCTACCAGGACGGCAACACACGCACCATGGTCTACCAGGTGCCGTTTCTGATCAGCTATCTGAGCCGCTTTATGAGCCTGCAGCCAGGCGATGTGATCTCCACCGGCACCCCGCCGGGTGTCGGCATGGGTCAACAGCCGCCGGTTTATCTCAAACCTGGCCAGCGCATGCGCCTGGGCATCGAAGGACTCGGCGAGCAGTACCAGACCGTCGTTGCCGACCAACGCTGATCCAGGAGGCCGAGATGCGAACCGTCGTATGCGCTGAACCGGGTCACATGACCCTTGAACAGCGCGACCCGCCGAGCTGTGGCGAGGGAGAAGCACTGCTGCGTATTCGCCGCATCGGCGTGTGTGGCACCGATATTCACGCCTATGGCGGCAATCAACCCTACTTCAGCTATCCACGCGTGCTCGGCCATGAACTGGCCGGTGAGGTCGTCGAGGTGGGTCGTCAGGGTAACGCCGAATTGATCGGAAAGCGTGCCTACGTAATTCCCTATCTGCATTGCGGTGAGTGCCGCGCCTGTCGCCACGGGCGCAGCAATTGCTGCCAGCGGATACAGGTGATCGGCGTGCATCGGGATGGCGGCATGTGCGACACCCTGGCGGTGCCCCTCGACCATCTGGTGGTTTCCGACACGCTCTCGCTCGATCAACTGGCGCTGGTCGAGTGCATGGCCATTGGCGCCCATGCGGTACGCCGCAGCGAACTCAGCCAGGGCGAATTGGCGGTGGTGTGCGGTGTCGGACCCATCGGCATGGGCGTGGCCCAAATCGCACGAGAGCGCGGTGTACGGGTGGTGGTGATCGACACCAACCCTGAGCGTCTGGCGTTCTGTCGTGACAAGCTCGGTCTCGAACTGACCCTGAACCCTGCCAAGGACGATATCGATGCCGCTCTGAAGGGCTTGAGCGACGGCGAACTTGCCGATGTGGTGTTCGATGCCACCGGCAACCCCGCCGCCATGCAGGCCGGCTTCGACCTGGCAGGGCAAGGCGGGCGCTACGTACTGGTGAGTATTGTTAAGGCCGATATCTCGTTCCATGACCCCGATTTCCACCGCAAGGAGCTGACCCTGCTGGCCAGCCGCAACGCCACCCGCGCTGACTTCGACCAGGTGACCCAGTTGATGGAAGGCGGTCGCCTGAAGGCCGATGCGATGATCACCCACCGGGCCGAGCTGGCCGATGTGCCCGAGCGCATGCCCGCCTGGTGCATGCCCGCCACCGGCGTGGTCAAGGCCATGATCGAACTCGATGACAACAACCCACGCCCCCGCGCACCTGGAGCCTTGCCATGAACCAGACCATTGCCAGCGATAGCGGCCAACTGGCCACCCTGCGTGTGCATACCGCCGACAATGTGCGTGTCGCCCTGAAGGACCTGCCCGCCGGGGCCGAGATCATCGACGGTGGGCAGCGAATCACGCTCACCGAGACGATTCGTCATAAGCACAAGTTTGCGCTCAACGCCCTCGACCCCGGCGATAGCGTGATCATGTACGGGGTGACCGTGGGCCGCGCCACACGTCCTATTGCCCAGGGCGCGGCCATCACCACCGAGAACGTCGAGCACAGCACTGCCAGCTCAACGCCACAGGCCAAGCGCGGTCGCTGGCAGGCGCCTGACGTCACGCATTTTCAGGGCGCTACCTTCGATGGCTATCACCGCCCGGATGGGCAGGTCGGCACGGCCAACGTCTGGCTGGTCGTCCCGCTGGTGTTCTGTGAAAACCGTAATATCGAGGTGCTGCGCCAGTGCGTCGCCGACGCGTTGGGCGAGGACCCTTTCCGCGATTACAAGCAGCTGGCCCGGGAGCTGCTGCATGGCGACGCCGGCGAGCCCTCACCGCCGCCCCGGGAGCAACTGTTTCCCAATGTCGATGGGGTACGCTTCCTGACCCACACCCTCGGCTGTGGCGGCACGGATGGCGATGCGCAAGCGCTCTGCCAACTGCTTGCCGGTTATATCTGTCACCCCAACGTGGCCGGCGCGACGGTGCTAAGCCTTGGCTGCCAGAAGGCGCAGATCGACATGATCAAGGCCGCCGTTCAGGCGCGCGACCCCAAGGGGCTGCGCCCGGTGCACTATCTCGAGCAGCAGGCAAGTCTCAGCGAGCAGGCGCTGATACGCGAGTCCCTGACCACCATCTTCGATGGGTTGGCCACGGCCAATCAGGTCGAACGCGCGCCCGCGCCGCTGTCGAAGCTGAGCATCGGCGTGGAATGCGGCGGCTCGGACGGCTTTTCCGGACTTTCCGCCAACCCGCTGGTCGGCGCGGTGATCGACCGCCTGGTGGCGCTGGGCGGCAGCGGCATTCTCAGCGAGTTTCCGGAACTGTGCGGCGTGGAACACGAGCTGATCGCCCGCTGCCGGGACGACGCGGTCGCCGAGCGGTTCAGTGAGCTGATGACGGCGTACCAGCGTCACGCCGCACTGGTCGGCGCCGATTTCTCGATGAACCCGTCACCCGGCAATATCCGTGACGGCCTGATCACTGACGCCATGAAGTCCGCAGGCGCGGCCAAGAAAGGCGGTGACAGTCCGATCGTCGACGTGCTCGACTATACCGAACCACAGACCCGCGCGGGCCTCAGCCTGCTGTGCTCGCCGGGCAACGACGTGGAGTCGACCACCGCGCTTGCCGGATCTGGGGCCAACCTGATCATGTTCACCACGGGGCTGGGGACGCCCACCGGCAATCCGGTCACGCCGGTACTCAAGATCGCCAGCAACAGCGCGCTTGCCACGCGCATGAGCGACGTCATCGACTTCGATGCCGGGCCGATCATTCGTGGCGAGGTGGAAATAGCCGAGCTGGCCGATCGTTTGCTTGAGATGTGCATCGAGACGGCATCTGGGCGTTACCGGCCGCGTGCGGTGTCGCTCGCCCAGTACGATTTTATTCCCTGGAAGCGGGGCGTGTCGCTGTAGCCTCACTCATCATCGGCTCAATCGGGAGTGGGCGTGAGCCGCCGCTTGAGCTGCATGTAGGTGCCATAGTGGCGGTCCAGATGACGGCGCATCGCCGCTTCGGCGGCGTCCGGATCACGCGACTCGATGGCTTCGACAATTTCGGTGTGTGCGGCCGTCGCGGCCTTGTCTTCATCTTTCTGTTGCAGCACCTGGGCGCGTCGGTCGTCCAGCCATTCCGACAGCGCGACGTGGATGGCATCGAAAATCGGATTCTGGCCAATGCTTGCCAACACGCCGTGAAAATCGTTATCGGAGCGTTTGAAGCGGGCTTCGTCACCGATCGCGTCGCGGTTGTCGGCAAGCGCCGAGCGTAGGCGCGCCAGGTCATCGTCGCTGGCGTTAAGCGCAGCGTAACGCGCCAGGGATATCTCGAACATGGCCCGTGCTTCCTGAAAGTACTGCTGGCCATCGGGTTTGGAAAGCAGCTGCCGGGTAACCCCGGAAAGCCGCGACATCACCGCCTCGGCGGTGGGGCGAATCACCCGGGCACGGGTGCCGCTATTGATGGCAATCAAACCAAGCTGCTGGAGGTGAAACAGCGCTTCACGCACCGCCGGTCTGCCGACACCAAACTGCTCCATCAACTCTCTTTCTGAGGGCAACTGGTCATTTTCACTCAGCCGCCCCTCGAGAATCTCCGCCTCAAGCTGTTCAGCGACCTGTTCGGACAGCGTTTTACGCTCGATCCGGTATCTGCTCATAGGCAGTCACCCCTGGTTAGCCTGGAATTTCCCGCCATTTTACTGCATTTTTGACCGCTGTCTTTCAAACGAGCCTTAAACCTAGCTGGGATAGCGGCGCAATACCGAACTGCTCGGCGATATCGGCATAGGCTATCTGGTTGGCGGAATCGAGCGGAATGCCTTCTACATCGCGCCGGGCCTGGCAGCGCCATTCCCGATCACCCGGGGCCAGCACCTCGGCTCCATCCGCGGCGGGCTGGGCACGCAAGTCGGCGAGATAGTCGGCCAGTCCGCGGGCAAAGGTGCCTGCCTCGGTAAACGCATCGGGCTTCATGGCCAGAAAGAAATGCCCAACGCCGCGCGGCGTCGACATATCCGGCCCGCCCATGGGCAGCAGCCTGAAGCCGTGCTGCATGCCCGATAGCGTTGAGCTTAAAATCTCTGCCATGCCGCCAAGCCCAGCGCCCTTGAAACCAAAGGCACTGCCGCCCAAGGGTAACAGCGCCGCAACCTCACCGGGGTCGCGACTCACTTCGCCGGCGCCATTGGCCGCGACCTGATCCGGCAGTTCGCGGCCAATGGCGCCGTACTGTTGAACGCGGTTCCAAGGAATCGAACTGGTGGCCATATCCAGCAGGTAGGGCGATTCCCCCGCCACCGGTGCGGCAAAGGCAATGGGATTGGTGCCGTGAAAAGGCCGCGAGCCATCATGCAACAGCACAAACGGGTCCGAGTTACAGAACGCCATCCCCAGGTAGCCGTTTTTGGCAGCCGCCAACGCGTAACACCCCGCCGCCCCGAAGTGGGACGAGTTGCCTACCGCCACGGCGCCCATGCCTGTGGTCTCCGCCATCGCCATGGCATGCTCCATGGCGGTGTAGCCCGCCAGGTGGCCAAGCCCATCATCGGCATCTAAAAAACCCGTTGCCGCTAAGCGTTGGTGAAAGTGCATGTCAGGCGAACCCTTAATACGCCCACCTTCGAGCGCCTGCAAATAGTGGGGCAACAGGCGTAAACCGTGGCTGTCGGTGCCCATGCGCGAGGCGGTGACCAGCGCACGAGTTACCGCATCTGCTGAGACTTGGTTAGCCCCAGCGGCGGCGAGTGCTGCCTGCATAAAGCGAGTGAGGTCTTCACGGGCGACGCGAAAATCAAGCGAAGTGTCCGTCATTGTTCGATCTCTCCTTGGCACAGTATGCTGAGAATCGGGATGCAGCAAGTTCGTTATCAGCGGTAGATCAGCGTGGGTAACCACATAGAGATCGCCGGGATAAAGGTCACCAGTAGCAGGCAGATTACCAGCGGGATCAAAAACGGCATGGTGCCGCGCATACAGCGCTCAAAGCTGACGTTGGAAACTCTGGACAGCACGTAGAGCACCATGCCCACTGGCGGGGTTAATAGACCAATCATCAGGTTGAGCACCATGATCACGCCAAAGTGAACCGGGTCCACGCCCACCGCTACCGCCATCGGAAGAAGCACTGGCACCAAAATGGTGATCGCCGCAATGGTTTCCATAAAGCAGCCGACGAGAATCAGCACGATATTGGCCATCATCAGCACCGCAACCTTGCTGTCGGCGAACGGGCCCATCAGGGCAATCACGTTTTGGGTGACCTGATTGCTGGTAAGTATCCAGGCAAAGATCGACGCGGAAGAAACAATAAACAGAATGACCGCAGTGGTTTCGATGGTTTCCATGCTGACTTTAAGCAGTTTGCGCCAGGTCAGTGTGCGATAAACCACCACGCCCAGTAGCAGGGCGTAGAACACGGCGGCCACCGCTGCCTCGGTGGGTGTGAAAGCACCGGTAATGATGCCACCAACGATAATGACCGGCGTCAGTAGCGATAAAAAAGCCCGCTTGAAGGTATGGCCAAGGACGCTCATTGAGAACACTGCATCGCGGGTGTAACCGCGCCGACGCGAGATAATAAAGATCATCAGCATCAGCATGGCGCCCATCAACAGACCCGGCAGCAACCCGGCTGCAAACAGCTGGCCCACCGAAGCGGACGCCATGACCCCGTAAATCACCATGGGCAGGCTAGGCGGAATAATCGGCCCGATAGTGGATGAGGCGGCAGTAATTCCCACCGCGAACTCTTCATCGTAGCCGGCGTCTTTCATGGCTTTTACTTCAATCATGCCAAGGCCGCCGGCATCGGCGACTGCCGCCCCCGACATGCCTGAAAACACGATACTGGCGCCGACATTGACATGCCCAAGGCCACCACGCATCCAGCCCATCAAAGCCTTGGCGAAATTGAAGATCCGCTCAGTAATGCCGCCGTTGTTCATTAAACTGCCAGCGAAAATAAAAAACGGAATCGCCAGCAGCGGGAAGCTGTCGATGCCGTTAATCATGCGGTGCGCAACGACGATGTTGGGTATTTGCCCGGTGATCAGCACAAACATCAAACAGGCCCCCGCCAAGCTAATAGCGATGGGCACCCCGAGCACCAGCATGGTAAACAGCGCGAAAAACAGAAAAGCGAGATGGTAGCCCATCAGCGGTAAGATGACGCAGCCAAGCACCGCCAGTGCCGCTAGTAGTGGAGATACAAGCGGCGTTTGCCAGCGCATCACGGAAAGTCGGGACATAGCAGGCCTCTCGATAGAAATGGCACGGCGGGAAACCACCCCTCACACGTCATGGGGACTCGCTCGATATTTCAGGTAAAGTCGCTGAACGGTGCGCATAGCCATTAATACAAACGCAGCACACACCGTGAAATAGATAATGCTCTTGGGCAGGTCGATGGAAACCATCAAGCTGTTGGTACGCGATGCCAACTGAAAGGTGATCCAGGCCATCGCGATGTAGAAGATCAAGCTGACGATGTTGACCAAACCTTCCATCAGGCGTGCCTGCCACCCCGGCATATAGTGGTAGAAGAACTCCACCATAATATGACTGCCATTGCGGGCGGCCAGCACACTGCCCAGAAACCCCACCCCGATCAGCAGGTATCGAGCGATTTCCTCGGTCCAGCCAATTGAGTCACCCAGTATGTAGCGGCTAAAAAACTGGGCAAACACCACCAGGATCAACGCCCAGAAAATGATCAGGGTTACCAGGTCTTCAACCCGGTAGTCACTTAGTCTGAAAGGGGTATCGTCGAAAGCAGATTCAAAATCCACCATCGGATCAACAACTGGAGGGGGATCTTCCGGTGAGTTTCTCATGACGCAAGACTCCAGGCACTCCGCTCACCAGAGCGGAGTGCTGTCGAAGAGTAAGATTACTTGCCGATTTCCTGAAGGCGCTCGTAGGTTTCCTCGTCCCAGGTGGCGGCATCACCGTTATGTTCGGGAACAACGGCGTCACGAAAGACGTCGCGATCCACCTCGTTGATGGTGTTGCCCTGCTCCTCGAACCAGGCAACCAATTCTTCCTCAGACTTGAGGATATCCTTGGTATTGTTTTCGGCGGCTTCTTGGAACACCTCTCGGAAGATCTCGCGATCCTCTTCAGATAGCTGATCCCAGCGCGGCCCACCCACAATGGTGATCAACGAGTCGGTGATATGGCCGGTCAAGTTGATGTAATCCTGCACCTCGTGGAAAGCTTTGGCCCGAATGGTTGGTAGCGGGTTTTCCTGGGCGTCCACCACACCTTGTTGCAACGCAAGATACACCTCGTCAAACGCAATAGGCGTAGGATTCGCGTCGACCGCTTCCGGCATCATCATATACATCGGCGCGTTGGGTACCCGGATTTTCAGCCCTTCCATATCGGCAGGTTCATTGATCGCCTCGTTGGAGGTGACATGGCGTTCGCCGTAGTAGTTGAGCGCGATGGGGACGTTACCTGTTTTATCCTCGTAGCCCTGGGCAATTTCCTGGAACAGGTCGCTATCGGCAAAGGCCTGCCAGTGGTCGAAATCGCGGAACATATAGGCAGCCCCTGCGATGCCAATGGGGCCATAGGCGCGGCCAGCAAACTGCGTGCCGGTATAAATAACGTCTACCGTACCAAGCTCCAGACCCTCGTTGATGTCCTCTTCTTTACCCAGCGAAGAGGCAGGGTGGACTTCCATGGTGTAGCGGCCATCGGTACGTTCTTCGATTTCATCGGCAGCCCACAGTGCCCACTTGTGGAAGGGTTCGGAGGTTTCATAAACGTGGGCAAAGCGAAGTTCTTCAGCGGCCTGGACGGTCCCTGTAATGCCGATACCCGCTGCGATCAACGCGGCGGTCAGCAGGTGGGCCTTGTTAAGGCGATGTTGGCGTTTGTGGCTCATCGTGTACTCCTCACAATCATTGAATTTGTTGTTGGCGATTGTTGCGGGTGGCGTCAGCCGAAGTAACCGACCATCTTGCTGTATACGTATCATACCACCAGTTTCAAACCTAGTTGGTCGCCTGCAATCTAGCAACCATCCAGATAAGAATTTTAGTAGTACTTATGATGGTTCATGCTGCGGGCTGAGCTGATGGTGCAAACGCACCAACAATTGCGTCTCGCCAAAGCCCCCCGCCTTGGTCATGACGCGCCGCAGAGGATCGCCATCCGCATACCCCAGGGCCACGCCGGGAGACCACTCGGCTTCAACGGTGATATAGCGCACTCCCTGCCTTGCCAGCACTGCCATGGCGATATCCCCGCCGGTCAAAAACAGCAAACGCTCTTCGTTTTCCTGCCAGGTGGCGATAATCGACGCCGCCTGCCCCGCCATCGCCTCGGCGACCTGGCGGGCAGAGCGCGGGGGCACGCTGCTACCAGGCACGACCACACGGGCATCCAACGCCCTGCGATTACCCAGGCGAGCACAGCGGGCTGCCGCCGTTTCGACGTTCGCTTCCACAACGGTCAGGTCGGGCACTTGCTGGCACAGCTGGCGAAGCTGCTCAGTCGCACGGGGGCTGCGCGACCCAATGGCATACAGCACCGTTTTCACGCTATCCAGCGAGCGGAACGCTGCGTCAGGAGCCCCGAAACAGCGCTGGGCGATCGCCTCGGCGAGCCCAGCCGCTCCCGCCAGCACCCGGCTGGCACCGTCACCGATGGCGGCGTCATAAATGGCCAGGAGTTCATCATCACCTGCGGCATCGGCGATGCAGTCGTCGCTCGGGAGCGGCATTGGCTGCCCCGGGCAATAGCGCTCAAGCGCCAGTCCACTGGCGGCAAAGGCCTCATCAATCGGGCCGATCAGCGGCCTTGAACAGGCATCTTGTTGATAGGCCGTGTCTCTCAGGGGTACGCCCTCGACCCACACTTCAGCCCCGCGCACGACCCGCCCCTGCGTGGGCACTGCAGGCGCCAGCAGCAAAGGTATCCCCAGCGCCTCCCGCAGTGCCCGACACTCGGCAACCACCTGACCTCGCAGCGTCGAATCGATTTTCTTAAACCACTGCTGCGGGTGCACACGCTCGAGCAGGTACACCGCTTTCTTCACGCGAAGCGCCGCTTCTTCCGCCAGTAGATGGCGTGAGGCGGTATTGACGGCGATGACCGCCGGCCACTCGCCCTGCCACGCTTCGAGCGTCTCCGCCAATACGTCCAGGCTGAGGACCACCCGTGCGTCTGCGCCACGCGTGGCAAACGGAGCGGAGGCATCCAGCGCGCCCGACAGGTCGTCGGCAATGATCGCCAGCCGACAGTTGCTCATGGCGGCGTGCCATCACTGACCAAGCGACGGGCATAGGCAATCGCCGAGCCCATATTGGTGGCGTCGGCTTTACCCTGCCAGGCAATATCGAAGGCCGTGCCGTGATCCACCGAGGTGCGCTGAAGCGGCAAGCCGAGGCTGACATTCACCGTAGTATCGAAGGCGATCAGCTTCACCGGGATATGCCCCTGATCGTGATACTGGGCAATCACCAGGTCGAATTCGCCCTTCGATGCCCGGTAAAACACCGTGTCCGCCGAGATCGGCCCGCTCACATTCAAACCGCGCTCGCGCAAGCGCGCCACCGCCGGGGCGATACAGCGGCTGTCTTCATCGCCAAAAATCCCGCCTTCGCCGCAGTGGGGGTTGAGCCCGGCCACCGCAATACGCGGGTCATGCATGCCCAGTGCCACCAGGTGCGCATGCCCGGCTTCGACGGTGTCGATGATGCGCTCGGGCGTGGCGCGTTCAATGGCCTCGCGCAGCGATACATGGGTCGAGACATGCAACGTCGAGAGCGTTTCCGATGCCAGCAGCATGAACGATGAGGGCGCGTCGGTAAGCGACGCCAGCATCCCGGTATGGCCGTCGTAATAGTGCCCGGCGGCATGCAGGGCCGCCTTGTTGAGCGGCGCGGTGACGATCACCTGCGCCCGGCCAGCCTGAACGAGCTCGACGGCCTTGTGGACGCAGCGAAATGCCATATCCCCCGCGCCCGCACTGATCTGGCCATCGGGAATTTCGACCCCAGGCGCGCTTTCCACAACGCCAATGGCCACGCCGTCTTCGCTCTTCGTTACCTGCTCGTACGGCACGAACTCAAGCGCGGCGCCAATGCTCGCCGCCGCCCGGCGATAGATTTTCGGGTCGCCGACCACCATCACAGTGGCACGCTCGGCCGCGGACATGACACTCAGCGCGCGACAGATAATCTCCGGGCCGATACCGGCAGGGTCACCCATGGTGATCACAATGTCATAGCAACGAGATGTGCTGTTCATGGCATCAACTGCCCGCCGTTGACCTCAATGATCTGACCGGTCACGTAACCGCTCAGCGTGTCGGTGCCGAGAAAGACATAGGCACCGACGCACTCTTCCGCCGTGCCCAGGCGCCCCATGGGAATCGACGCCCGGGCAGCGTCCAGATGCGCTTCGTTCGAGTGGCGCTCATGAAAATCGGTGGCAATGGTGCCAGGCGCCACCGCGTTGACGCGGACATTATCCCCCGCCAGCTCCTTGGCCATGTTGCGCGTGATCGTACTCACGAAGCCTTTCGCCGAGGCGTATAGCCCACCCCCTTTCCCACCCCCATTGCGTGCGGCAATCGAGGTGGTGTGAATAATGTTGCCGCCGCCTCCACGGCGAAAATGCGGCAGCGCCGCCCGGCTGGCCATGACCACCGAGCGCACATTGAGATCCATGACCCGGTCGTACTGGTCATCGTCCATTTCCTCCAGGCTGACCCGGCCCAGCATGTCACCGGCGTTGTTGATCAACAGATCCAGTCCACCCAGGCGTTCGGCGGCGTCATCGACCAGCCGCCGTGTCTCGCTGGAATGACTGACGTCTGCCTGCAGGATGAAGGCCTCTCCCCCTGCATCGCGAACGGCCTGGGCGACGGCCTCGGCGGGCGCCTCGCTGCTGTGGTAATGCACCGCTACGTGCGCGCCCAGCGTCCCCAGTTGCTTGGCGACCGCCGCGCCGATCCCTCGGCTGGCACCGGTGATGAGTACTCGCTTGCCTTTCCATTCATCGAACATACAACGCTCCTAACGTTTTTTGTTTTTAAGCCCCAAAACGCCCTGACACTTCGGGATGAACCGCTAGATGTAACTATCGACCCAAAACTATCGACCCGAAATAGCGCAGTGCGCTAGAGTTAACAGTAACTGGCATACCTGTCATACAACATAGCATCTATAACAGGATAGGCGATGGCGCTCTAGTCGCCAGTCGTCCACCCTTGGTTAACGGCTGCTATTGATGACGATTGTGAATGACGACCGGAGACACCCGTGCAACCACTCTCTATGAATGACATTCTTCCCACTGACCTGGAAAACGCCTTGCTGGTCGGCCGCGTTTGGCAGGATGAGACGGGGCCGTCGCTGGTGACGGTGAAAAACGGCCAGGTGATCGATATCACCGCGTTTGGCCCCACCATGGCGGACCTGCTGGAGCGCGACGACGCGCAAGATATTGTGCGGCGGGCGGAAGGCCCCGAGCTGGGTAGCCTCGAGGCGCTGCTGGCCAACTCCCAGCACTCTCAATCCAAGCCGCCCTACTTGCTGGCTCCGTGCGATGTGCAGGCCGTTAAAGCCTGCGGTGTCACCTTCGCCGTCAGCCTGATGGAGCGAGTCATCGAAGAGCAGGCAGGCGGCGATTCGGCCAGGGCGGCTGAGCTGCGCGACGACCTGCAGGCGCTGATCGGCAAAGATCTTTCCAAAATCAAGCCGGGCTCTGACGAGGCGATGTCGCTTAAAAAGGCCCTTCAGGCGCGCGGTGGGTGGTCCCAATACATGGAGGTCGGCATCGGTCCGGATGCGGAGGTGTTTACCAAGGCCCAACCGCTGTCATCGGTGGGCTTCGGCACCCCGGTGGGCCTGCACCCGTCCTCGCAGTGGAACAATCCAGAGCCGGAAATCGTCCTGGCGGTGGACAGCCGCGGCCAGGTGCGCGGCGCCACCCTGGGTAACGACGTCAACCTGCGCGACGTGGAAGGGCGTAGCGCCCTGCTCCTCGGCAAGGCAAAAGACAACAACGCGTCCTGCTCCATAGGTCCCTTCATCCGGCTGTTTGATGACCATTTCGATATCGACAGCGTGCGCAACTGCCAGGTCTCGCTGCGCATCGAAGGCGAAGACGACGACTTCCTGCTCCAGGGCGAGAGCGATATGCGCGAGATCAGCCGCGACCCGCTTGATCTGGTCAGTCAAACCATCGGCGACCACCACCAATACCCGGATGGCTTCATGCTGTTCCTGGGCACCATGTTCTCGCCGATTCAGGATCGCGACGGCGAAGGTCAGGGCTTTACCCACCACCTGGGCGACCGCGTCACCATTGCGACGCCGGCACTCGGCGCTCTGGTCAATCCGGTAGGCAGAAGCGACCAGCTACCGCCCTGGACCTATGGCATTCGCGAACTGATGCGCCACTTAGCGCGCCGTTAAGGCTGTTTCTGTCAATCAATACGCCACCCACCTCAACGCCAAGGAGAGCACAATGACAACCATAACCCGCGTCGAGATCCAGGATATCCGTTTCCCCACTTCGCGCTCGCTGGACGGCTCGGATGCCATGAATGCCGCGCCGGACTACTCCGCTGCTTACGTCATCCTGCATACCGATGACGGCAGTCCTGAAGGCCATGGCCTGACGTTCACCATCGGCCGCGGCAACGAGATCGTGGTCACCGCCATCCAGTCGCTGGCACCGCTGATCAAGGGCCGCACGCTAGCTTCGATGACCGACAACATGGGCCATTTCTGGCGGGAGATTACCGGCGACAGCCAGCTACGCTGGATCGGCCCCGATAAAGGCGCCATTCACCTCGCCACCGCCGCCATCGTCAACGCCGTATGGGATATGTGGGCGAAAAACGAAGGCAAGCCGGTGTGGAAACTGCTGGTGGATATGACGCCGGAGCAGCTAGTGCGCTGCCTCGACTTCCGCTTTGTGACCGATGCGCTAACCCCGGAAGAGGCAATCTGTTTGCTGCGCCGTCAAGCGTCTGGCAAAACGGCGCGGGAAGCCGAGATGCGCCGCGATGGCTACCCTGGCTACACCACCTCCGCAGGCTGGCTGGGCTACAGCGACGAAAAAGTGCGCGGCTTGGCCCGGGAGGCGCTAGCCGAAGGCTGGACGCATTTCAAACAGAAGATTGGCGGCGATATCGAAGAGGACGCCCGCCGTGCAGCGCTGCTGCGCGAAGAAATCGGCTGGGACAACGTGCTGATGATGGACGCCAACCAGGTGTGGGAAGTCGACGAGACGGTCACCAAGATGCGTCGCCTGGCTGAATTCGACCCGCTGTGGATCGAAGAACCCACCAGCCCTGACGACATTCTTGGCCACGCCGAGATTCGTCAGCGCGTGGCGCCTATCGGCGTGGCCACCGGCGAGCACTGCCACAATAAAGTGATGTTCAAACAGTTCTTCCAGGCCGATGCCATCGACTACTGCCAGCTCGATGCGGCGCGCCTGGGCGGACTTAACGAAGTGATTCTCGTGACGCTGATGGCCGCCAAGTTCGGCGTGCCGATTTGCCCCCACGGCGGCGGCGTTGGGCTTTGCGAGTACACTCAGCACATCTCGCTGTTCGACTATATCGCGGTCTCCGGCAGCCTTGAGGGGCGTGTACTGGAGTATGTAGACCACCTTCACGAGCACTTTATCGACCCGGTGGTCATAAAGCGTGGCCGCTACCAGGTACCCGAGGCGCCGGGTTACAGTATTGCCATGCACGCAGAATCCCAAACGCAGCACCGCTTCCCTGAAGGGGCTGCCTGGCGGGAAGAGGCCTGATGAGTGACACCACTACCTTTCTCAATGAGCTGACCAACCTCCTCGGCGAGCGCGGATTAGTCCGCGAGCCCGAAACCATGGCGCGCTACACAAGCGACTGGGCGGGCGATACGCTCGGCATGCCGCTGGCCGTGGCACGCCCGGCGACTACCGCGGACGTCGCCGAGGTCGCCAAGCGCTGTTATGAGCATGGCATAGCGATGACGCCCCAGGGCGGCCACAGCGGTCTGGTGGCGGGCGCCCTGCCTGACGCGAGCGGCCAGGAGCTGGTGATCAGCCTGGAGCGCTTGAATAGCGTACGCGCCCTCGACCCGGTTAACTTCACGATCACCGTGGATGCGGGCTGTATTCTTGAGAACGTTAAGCTGGCAGCTTTTGAGCACGACTGCGACTTCCCTCTCTCGCTGGGGGCCCAGGGCAGCTGCCAGATCGGCGGCAATATCGCCACCAATGCGGGCGGGCTCAATGTGCTGCGCTACGGCATGATGCGCCAGCTGGTGCTGGGGCTTGAAGTGGTACTCCCCGACGGGCGCCTTTGGAATGGCCTTAATGCCCTGCATAAGGACAACCGCGGCTACGATCTTCAACAGCTGTTTCTGGGCAGTGAGGGCACCCTGGGCATCGTCACCGGCGCCGTCCTCAAGCTCTCGCCGCGCCCGACCCAGAGCCGTACCGCGCTGCTGGGCCTGCCCTCCGTTCAGGCAGTAATCGACCTCTACGGTCTGGCACGCCGCGACTGCTGCGACTTGCTGACCGCTTTCGAGTTGATCCCCCGCCGCTGTATCGAGCTGGCCATGGAAGCGACCCCCGAGCTGCGCGACCCGATGGACAACGCCTACCCCTGGTACGTATTGATGGAAATCGCCGCCACCGGGCCGGTAGATCTCAGCTCAATGCTGGAACAACTGCTCGAAGACGGCATGGAACGCGAGCTGGTACTAGATGGCGCATTGGCGGCAAGCGACACCCAATCCGCCCAGCTATGGCAGTTCCGCGAGAGTATGCTGGAAGGCCAGCGGCGGCGTGGCGAGCATCTGCGCACCGATATCTCGGTGCCCATCTCGGCGATCTCCGACTTCGTCACCCGCGCAAGTGAGGTCGTCATGGCAGCCTCCCCCGAATGCGAGATCATTGCCTACGGGCACGTGGGCGACGGCAACCTGCATTTCAATATCCTGCCGCCCACGTCCATGGCGGACAGCGACAAGAAAGCCCATCTTCATGAGCTGGAGAATCGACTGTTTGACGTGCTCGACGACTTCCACGGCAGCATCAGCGCCGAACACGGCATTGGCCGCACCAAGCAAGCGCCTTATCTGGCAGGGCTTTCACCGGTCGAGCGGGAACTGGTCAGCGGCATTAAAGCGCTGTTTGATCCCAAAGGGCTGATGAACCCCGGAAGAATTTTGCCGGCCAGGGAGTAAACCACAGCGCGGCATGCATTAGGTTTTGGTTCATCACTATCTGAAACGCGCGGCCAGATCGCGTAGCGCATTGGCGTAAAGCAGCGTATCAATCCCCACGCCCACAAAGGTGCAGCCCGCCGCGATATAGCCGCGGGCGGCCTGCTCATCCACCGTCACAATACCCGCCACTTTTCCTGCGGCGCGTATCCTGGCGATGGCATCGTTAATCGCCGCTGTCACCTCCGGATGGCTGGCGTTGCCAAGGTGGCCCATTGAGGCTGATAAGTCCGCCGGGCCAATAAACACCCCGTCGACACCTTCTACGGCGGCAATGGCATCAAGGTTGGCAAGCGCCTGGGGGCTCTCCACCTGCAGTATGAGACAGATTTCGTCATCGGCGCGGGAGAGGTAATCCTCGGCCTGCCCCCAGCGTGAGGCACGCGCCAGCACATGGCCCACCCCGCGAGTCCCGCGGGGTGGATAGCGCGTGGCCGCCACCAGCTCGGCGGCCTGTTCGGCCGTTTCCACCATGGGGATCAGCAGGTTCTGCACGCCAATATCCAGGTACCGCTTGATCAACACGGTGTCGCCGACGGGCGGGCGCACGACGGGGTGGCTATCGTAGGCAGCAAGCACCTGTAGCTGGGCAAGCAGGCTCGACAGATCATTAGGCGCATGCTCGGCATCAAGCAGTAACCAGTCAAAACCCGCCGTGGCGGCGATCTCGGCAGTATAGGCATTCGCCAAACCGAGCCAGATTCCCGTTTGGGGCTGGCCCGCTATTAGCTGTTGTTTAAAGGTATTGGACGGCATTTTCATATGGGCCCCTTGGCATGATAAAGCCAGCAAAACTCGCCCAGCTAAGCGCCAAATAGCCAGCGATGCAAGGAAGAAAGGCCTTGTTTGGCGGCCTCAACCTCAGCCGATTTCTCCTTGCATTAAAATTATCAGCGCGCGATGTCGGCATGTAACGCTTGCCAGCATCACTGCCCCACCCATTCCTTGGCTAGCGTGCGCTCTTCAGGATCATAACGGTATACGGTGATGCCACCGTCAAAGGCATGGCCGATGACTAACAGGTTGGCGTCAGGTGCGGAGTCGATACTCAGGTTGCGGGAGTAGTTATTGACCGAGGGAAAAGGATCAGTGCCCAAATCAAGATACGCCTGGGGCCAGGGGTTGCCTGCCTCGAACAGAGCGGCATAGGTTTGACTAGTGCCATCACTACGATAATGGCTATGGCCGATGCGTAAGAACTCCTCACTGCCATTGATAAAAGCAATGGCAATAGTCGTTGGTGTAGCTAACGGGCGATAAATACCATGTTCATCAGGCTTTTCCTTCCTTGGGACATCAATTAATTCACTGGCATCCCAATAATCTTCTTCTGGTAGCCCATCTGGCAAATCATCTAACAAAACACCGCTATCATAGTCAGCCATTCTGTGGCGTTCTTGAGGTTCATCCGTATTCCAGAAAAGCCCGATGGTATTCTCGTCACCGCTGACCACCCACTGACCGTCCGGGCTAACGGTGGCATAGGTTTTGGATGAGTTGCCCGGCAATTTAGCTACGGGTTCCAAAGTATCAATATCCCATAACGTCACCCCGCCGTAGCTGGAGGAAAAACGAAAATCGTCCTCTTCCCGTACCGGCAGGGAGTCGTCAAGCTCTCCCCCTGGGCTTCCCGAACCCCCAGAGACAAAAAAATCGCCGCCCATCGAGAGGTTCAAGACCTGCCCGGTGCCGGTAAAACTGGGGCTTTGGCTGTCGCGCAAAACGGGGCGTAACGCATCGCCATGCCCATGGTAAATGTTCCAGGTTTGATTACTGGAAAGGTAGTGCTCTCTATCG
>NZ_LJZS01000019.1 GCF_001314875.1 Halomonas sp. HL-48 | reverse complement strand
TGATCTGTTCTTCGCTGAAACGCTTCTTCATGTCCAATCTCCTTACCCATAGGATCGGACTCTAAAGTGTAGCGCTACTCAATCAGGGGGTGACGTCGCCCTTTTTATTTGTAGCCGGCTAAATTTATTTGAACGCTAATGATAAATATTGTCATTTATTTTGTTGATGGTAGGCTATGCGCATCAGAATAAACGCAAATCGTTCTTATATTTGATAAGTCCTATATAGAGGCAGGTAGCTGCCCGCAATCAGTGACGGAGAGTCGATGTGCTGAACAAGCCTTTCTTTGCCCTGCGGGGCTGCTGGCTGGCCTGCCTGCTGGCCAGCGGTTCGCTCATGGCAAGTGATGAGACACGCGAGCAAGCAGGTGAGGGAGTCGATACCCAGCGGCTTCAAGCAGAACTTCAGCAGCAGATAGATAGCGCCGACGAGGAAACAAGAGCGGCCCTTGAAGAGCTGCGCGAACGCGAGCGTGATACGCGCGAGCTCGAATCGCAGAACGCCTCGCTAACCGGTCGGCTGGCCGAAGAGGCCGAGCGCCAGGTCCGCCTGACCGCCGCGCTGGATACTCTGGCCGATACGCGCGCGGCGCTGCCTGATATCGAACGGAACATGCAGACCCAACTGACAGAGTGGATCGAGGGCGACCTGCCGTTTCTCAAAGATCAGCGGCTCGCCCGGGTGGAAACGCTTCAGAATGACCAGGGCGCCGAACCTGCCGAGCGCATCGAAGGCATGCTCGATATCTGGCGCACCGAGTTGGACTACGGTCGTGAAATGGATACCTGGCGCGGGCGGCTGGAGTTAGACGACGAGCAGCTGGAGGTGGACTTCCTGCGGGTTGGGCGCGTCGGCTTTTACTATCTGACCCCCGACGGGCGTCAGGGCGGCGTATGGAATGCCCAGGACCGCGAGTGGCAGCCGCTTAGCGGTGATCACGTTCAGGAAGTGCGCAACGGGTTACGCATAGCGGAAGATCAGCGCGCGCCGGATCTGTTGACGCTGCCGTTGTCGATTACTGTCTCTACCGACCAGGGAGGCCAGCCATGAGTCGCCGTGTCACTATCAGCCATCGCCGCGTGGTGGCCGCTTTGTTGTTGGGACTGATGACGATGAGTTCGCTGGCCAACGCGCAGTCGGAAGACGCCACCTCGCTTCGCGAGGCTCGCGAGGCCGCTGAAGTACGCGATCAGCAGCGACTGATTGAGCTGTTGGACGATCAGGCGGCGCTAGAGGACGCGCTAGAGGAGGTGCGTGAACGCCAGCAAGCCGCTGAGGAGCGCAACGAGGCACTGCAGGCACAGGAGTCTGCTCAGTCGGTTGAAGCTGAGCGACTTGCGGCGCGACAGTCCGAGCAGGGCGAGACGTTGAGCAATCTACTGGAAGCCCTCGATCAACACAGCAGCGAAGTGAGAAACGCGCTGGGCGACGACAGCTGGCTGACCTTGAATGACGAGGCGATGCCGCCGCGCCTGAGCGAGGTCAACGTGCTTGAGCGTGGAGTGCTGGAAGACGTAGTCGACAGTTTTGCGACGCTGACCCGCAATACAGGCAATGCCGAACGTATGGAGCGCCCGGTGGCGGGCGCCAATGGCGAGGTCACGCCCCAGTCCATCGTGCGGCTGGGAGACTTTGCCGCGTTCACCGCGTCTGACCTACTGCGTCAGGACGATGAGGGGCGATTAGCGGTTCTGCCGCGTACGCCTGACGCGGTGGCCGATTATCTGGCGGATTATCAGCAGGGCGAGGGACGTGTTCTGGCCATCGACCCGACCCAGGGCAGCGTCATTGATGCGCTGGCTCAGCGGCCGACCCTGATGGAGCGTTTCCACCAGGGCGGGTACGTGGGCTATGTGGTGGTCGCCCTGGGGGTAATAGGGCTGCTGGTAGCCTTGCTGCAATACCTGTATCTGCTGGTGACCAGCCAGCGGGTGAATCGCCAGCTTAAACATCCCGATGCGCTGCAGGCGAATAACCCCCTCGGGCGCGTGCTGTTACGTTTTGAAGGGATGGACAAGCACCAGACGCCGGAAGCCCTGGAAGCCAGGCTGGATGAGGCGGTGCTGGCCGAGCTACCCCGTCTCGAACGTGGCCAACCGGTTGTCAAACTGCTCGCCGCCATTGCGCCGTTGCTGGGGCTGCTGGGGACGGTGACCGGCATGATTGTCACCTTCCAGGCGATTACCGTGTTCGGCACCGGCGACCCGCAATTCATGGCGGGGGGGATCAGCCAGGCGCTGGTGACGACCGTACTGGGGCTGATTACCGCCGTACCGCTGCTGTTTGCGCAAACCGCGCTGTCCAGCCGCAGCCGCTATTTGACCCATGTCATTGAAGGGCAGGCAAGCGCGACGCTGGCGGATCATCTGGAAGCCCATCAGCCTGCTCATGCCTCTCCGGTGAATTGATATGATCACCGTTCCCCTATGGCTCGAGCCAGTCGAGCGGCTGATGAACGCAGGCGGTGTGGTACTGGTGGTGCTGGCCGTCGTGGCGCTGCTGGTATTCGGCATGGCCATCGAGCGTTTCTGGTTCTACCGCATGACCTGGCGGCGGGCGCGTCGCCAACTGGTCAACCGCTGGGCCAGGCGTGATGACCACCAAAGCTGGAGCGCCCGCACGCTGCGCAACGTGTGGACGGATGACCTGGTCGTCCGTCTGCGTCGCCCGCTGCCCTGGTTAAAGCTGCTGGTGGCGTTATGCCCCCTGTTCGGTCTGCTGGGAACCGTCACCGGCATGATCGGCGTTTTCGATAGCCTGTCGTTGAGCGACACCCACCAGGCCCGCGCCATGGCCGATGGCGTGGCGCGGGCAACGCTGCCGACGTTGACCGGCATGGCGATTGCCGTGGTAGGGCTTTTGTTCATCAGCCGTCTGGAACACATTATTCGCCGCGAAGACCAGCGTTTGCACGACCGCATGGCGCGGGCAGTGGAGGAAAACGATGCGTAGACGACGTTCCATGGAAAACGCTTCTGAAAGCAATGAAGTGAACCTGACGCCCATGCTGGACGTGGTGTTCATCATGCTGATTTTCTTTATCGTCACCACCAGCTTCATCAAGGAAAGCGGTATTGAAGTCAATCGCCCCGAGTCGAGTGACGCAAGCCCCAGGCCCGATGCCCAGGTGCTGGTCGCCGTTTCGCCCGAGGGTGCGGTATGGGTGGATGGTCGTGCCATTGACGCCCACCGGGTGGGTGAAGAGGTGGCGGGCATGCTCAGCGAGGATGGTTCGGTGGTTATCCAGGCCGACCGCGAGTCCACCACGGGGCTGTTGATCGAAGTAATGGATCGCCTCCAGCAGGCGGGGGTAGAGCAGGTGGCGGTGGCGGCTAACCGGAGCAGTCAATGATTCGCCAAGTACTCTCCCTGGTCGGTGGTGGGCTGTTGGCAATCGGGCTTTTCTGGTTATTGGCGTTATTGGTGGCCCCTCCCGAAGACCAGGTGGAGCCGCCGGAACAAACGGTATCGATGAACATGGTCGAAGCGCCCGAGGAGGCCCCTGAAGAGGAAGCGCCACCGCCGGAAACCAATCAGGCGGCAACGCCGGCGCCGTCCGCTCCCATGCCGACGCCGGAGCCCCCTCCGGTGGCCGACAGTACCATTGCGATGCCGGAGGTCGACCTGCCGGAGCCGCCCGAGGAGCCCGTGGAAATGGACAGTGAACTGCCGGAAATGACCGAAGCGCAACCCGAACCGGAACCAGAGCCCGAGCCGGAACCTGAGCCCGAGCCGGAACCTGAATCAGAGCCAGAGCCAGAGCCGACTGAAACGGCGGAGGCAGAAAGTGAGGCGGAGCCCTCTGATGCCGAGCGGGAAGCGGCGCCAGAAGCTGAGTCGGCTGAGTCCGATGAACCGGTGAATGTGGGCGAAGCTGCCCCGACCAACCGGGTCAATCCGACCTATCCTGCGCGTGCCCAGCGTCGCGGCATGGAAGGCTATGTTGAGGTGGCGTTCACCATCCGTCGCGATGGCAGTGTCGATGGGTCTTCAATTCGCATTACCGACGCCCAGCCGCGCCGGGTATTTGACGATGCCGCCCGCGAAGCGATAGGTGAGTGGCAGTTTGAACCTAGCGAACGATTACGCAATGCGACCCAGCGCATCGAATTTCAGCTGCAATAACGTTTTTATTGAGGTATGACCATGCGTTTATGGTGGTGCATCTGTTTAGTTAGCCTGTGGCCTGCGCTCGCCCAGGCCGCGCCCGCGTTGCCCGGCGACGTCATTGACGATTTGAATCGCCTGCAGGCCGAACTGGGCGATCAGAAATACACCCGCGTGGTTGACCAGGCGAGCCGTCAGGCGGACCGTTTGCAGTCGGGCAACGCCGCCGACCGCTGGGCCAGTGCGCTTTATCAGCAGCTTGCCGCCGGTGCGTTTGCCCGGCAGGGCCAGCCGGGGGAGGCCGCCGACAGGTTGGCCCAGGCGCGTGCGCTTGGTGGCGATGAGCGAGCCCAGGTTAGCCGCTGGCTGAGAGAAGAGGCGTCGCTGCGGCGCGCGGCAGGCCAGGCGCGACAGGCAAGCGAGCTGCTGGCCGAAGGGCTTGAGGCCGAGGGCGCGTCAAACGCAGACCGCTGGAAACTGACGCGCTGGCTGGCCGACGACCGGCGCTGGGAAGCAGCGGCCACCTGGCTCGAGCGTAGCCTTGCCCAGACCTCTTCGATGGATGGCGACCAGCGCACGCTTGCCTTGGCGATTTATCAGCACAACCAGCAGACCGACGAGGCCCTTGAATTGCTGTTGCAGGGGCTTAGCCAGCAGAGCGAGGCAAGTGACTGGCGTCAGGCCGCCGCGCTTGCGCAACGCGCCGACCAGCCCGGTATAGCGGCTGGGCTGTGGGATACGGCCTGGCGACTGGGCAAGCTTGAAGAAGACGAGGATCGCTGGCAGCTGGTGCGGCTGCACATGGCGGGGGGCACGCCCGCGAGAGCTGCGGAGTACCTTGAGCGCTGGATTGACCGGGGCGATATCGTGCGCGACGAGGAGACGCTGCGACTGCTGGCGAACGCCTGGCATCAGGCGCGGGATAGAACCCAGGCATTGGCTGCCTGGCAGGCGCTGGCAACGCTGAGTGACGACGCTAACGATTGGCGCCGCTACGGGCAACTGGCGTTTGCCTGGGGGCAGGATGCGCGCGCCGAGCAGGCGTTATCGCGTGCCCAGTCGCTGGGCGATGATCAGGCCGGTGAATGGCTGGCGACACTCGAGAAGTCGCCGCGCCATTCACTGTAGTGCTGACCGCAGTGGTTATTCAGTCGGTGCCAGCGTGAGCGAGAAGTCACTCCAGGTAGGGGCGTGGTCAGACGGGCGCTGCATACCGCGCAGCACGTAGTCGATCCCGGCGTCACTGACACAGTCAGCGAGCGGCTGGGTGACAAGGATATAGTCGATACGTAGCCCGCGTTTGGGTTCGCGGTCAAAGCCTTTGGAGCGGTAGTCGAACCAGCTGAACCACTCGTTGTTCGTCGGGTGGCAAAGCCGGTAACTGTCCTGCATGCCCCAGGCCTTGATGCCCGAGAGCCACTCGCGTTCAATCGGCTGGAAGCTGGTTTTCCCTTCGCGCAGCCAGCGCTTGCGGTTGGCTTCGCCGATGCCGATATCCTGATCTTCCGGCGAGATGTTAAAGTCTCCCATCACCGCGACACGCTCATCAGGGCGATGCTGCCCATCGAGCAGGCGGGCAAGCTGCTGATAAAAGCGGGTCTTATGGGGAAACTTGGTGGGATGCGTGACGTTTTCCCCCTGGGGGAAATAACCGTTCCATACCGTGACCGGCTCACCGTCGTCGGCCATTAGCCTGACGCCGATCATACGTCGCTGGGCGTCTTCCTCATCGTCGGGAAAGCCGTAAAACACCGCCTCGGGCTTCTGCTTGCAGAGCAGCGCAACGCCGTAGTGGCCCTTCTGGCCGAAGTAGAAAACGTGATAGCCCATGGCTTCTACATCGGCGAGGGGAAACTCGCTGTCCTGCACCTTGGTTTCCTGAAGACCGATGACATCGGGCTTGTGCGTCTCGATCAGCGCCTGCAACTGATGAAGCCGCGCACGAATGCCATTGATGTTAAAGGACACAAGACGCATCACGAGCGGTCTCCGGGGTTATCCGTGTTTTTCTCGGGGTGAATGGCGATGTCCTGGCCGCTTTGCTGACGGGCCAGTTTGCGCACCGCCTGAAGTTTGCGCTGCTGCTGTTTTTTCGCCACAAAACGGCGTGATGACGTCACCTGATCAGGGTTATCATGGCGCCACTTCTTGTAGTCTTTACGACGACCGGTACGGATGGTGACTTTATCCGCCAGCGAACGGGTCTTTTTTTTACGCGTCATATCGCGCTCCTTGGTTCATATAGGGACGTATTCTAACAGCCTAGAGACCTCCTTCGACAGCAGGGCGCGCTCTTATTGCCAAGCCCTGGTACAATGCGCACGTCAAGATGCCTAACATCCACAGCAATGGACAGATACATAGCCTATGAGCGAGTCGGAACAGACCACAGCATCGGCCCAGAACCGCAAGCCTAAACGTCGTCGTCGGAAACCGCGTCGTCGTCAGTCAAATTGGGATCTTCGTCAGTTTCAGGTGCCTGCCGTGGCCGGCAAATGGCGCTTTCATGACTTTGATCTGCCGCTGCCGTTAATGCGCGCTATTCATGCCCAGGGGTTCGAATACTGCACGCCCATCCAGGCAGAGGCACTGCGTCACACCCTGTTGGGCGGCGACATTGTCGGCAAGGCGCAGACCGGTACCGGTAAAACCGCTGCGTTCCTGATTTCGGCGCTGGCCTACTTCCTGGAAGAGCCCACCCCGGACGGCCAGAAAGCCGGTGCGCCCCGCGCGCTGATCATCGCGCCGACCCGCGAGCTGGCCCTGCAGATCGAGAAGGACGCCAAGGCGCTGGCGCGTTTCACCCCCCTCAACGTGGCAAGCGTTGTTGGCGGGATGGACTATCAGAAGCAGCGCGACAGCCTGGGCAAAAAAATCGACCTGCTGGTCGCGACGCCTGGCCGTCTGCTCGATTTCCATCAGAAGCGCGATATTGACCTTTCCGAAGTCGAAGTGCTGGTGCTCGATGAAGCCGATCGCATGTTGTCGATGGGCTTTATTCCCGACGTGAAGCGGATCATTCGCTACACGCCCAAGAAAGAAGAGCGTCAGACCTTTCTGTTCTCGGCGACCTTCACCGACGACATTCTCAACCTGGCCAGCCAATGGACCATGGACCCGGCCCACGTCGAGATCGAAGTCACCGTGGAAAACCAGGCGGACATCGATCAGCGGGTCTATATGGTGTCGGACGATGACAAGCAGCGCCTGCTGGTCAAGCTGCTGGAGCAGGAAAGCTTCGAGCGCGTGATGGTGTTCGGTAATCGCCGCGATCTGGTGCGCAAGCTTGACGATCTGCTGAAGAAGGCTGGCGTAAGTGTCGCCATGCTGTCCGGTGATGTGCCGCAGAACCAGCGCATCAAGACCCTCGAGAGCTTCCGTGAAGGCGAGATCCAGGTCCTGGTCGCCACCGATGTAGCGGGTCGTGGCATTCATATCGAAGATGTCAGCCACGTGATCAACTACACGCTGCCCGAAGACCCGGAAGACTACGTCCACCGTATCGGCCGGACCGGTCGGGCGGGCGCCAAAGGCGTCTCCATCAGCTTCGTGGGTGAGGAAGATGCCTTCTCGCTGCCGGAGATCGAGCGCTACATCAACGACAAACTGCCCTGCGAACATCCGCCGGAAGGTATGCTGTAACGCGCATGCTGGATAACGCCTTAAAAAGCGAGATTCAGGAGGCCTACCGTCGCGTGGTGGAACGCCTCGAGCTGACCCCGCGCTACGGCCAGCGGCTGATGATCGCCGAGATCGCCCGCACGCTGGGCGATATTGAAAGCGATGATGACGGTAAGCGGGTAAGCGACCAGCATGTCTGCGTGCTCGAAGCCGGGACGGGGACGGGCAAGACCCTCGCCTACCTGATTGCCGCGCTGCCGATTGCCAAGGCGCGCGGCAAGCGTCTGATCGTTTCTACCGCCACGGTGGCGCTTCAGGAGCAGGTGCTCAATCACGATCTGCCGTCCCTGGCGGCCCACAGCGGGCTGAACTTTCGCTATGCGCTGGCCAAAGGGCGCGGGCGCTATGTCTGCGTTGCGCGGCTCGATCAGGCGCTGGAAGGCACGGAACCCAATCCCACGCTGTCGCTGTTTGAGCAGTCCCTGCAGACGCAAAGCAGCGACTTCAGCGTGATTGCCAGTGACATGGCCGAAGCCTACGGGCAGGGCGAGTGGGAAGGCGACCGCGACAACTGGCCTCACGCCATTGACGATGCTCACTGGCGGCGGTTGACCGTCGATCATCGTCAGTGCACCGGCCGGCGCTGCGGTCACTTCGGCGCCTGTGCGTTTTTCCGTTCCCGGCGGGAGCTGGAAAATGCCGATATCATCGTGGCCAATCACGATCTGGTGCTGGCCGATCTGGCGCTGGGTGGCGGCGCCATCCTGCCGGATCCGGCCGACTGCATTTTTGTGTTCGACGAAGGCCACCATCTGCCGGACAAGGCGCTGTCGCACTTTGCCCATCGCTTTGCGGTGAATGGCTGCCTGCGCTGGTTGAAGACCTTGAAGAGCAGTTTGACCGACTTGAATCAGGCGCTGGCCATCCAGCCGACCATTGCCCGGTTGCTTGCCGGCCTGCCCGAGCTGATGCATAACCTGGAGCCGGCGTTGGGTGATGTGTTCAGCATGGGCCACCAGCTGGCCGGTCGCGCCAACGGCCTGGACGACGAAGAAGCCACTCACCAGTCTCGGTTTGAAAAGGGCCAGATCCCCGATGCGCTTCGTGAGCAGGCTGGACAGCTGCTGGTCATGTTCGCCACGCTGTCGCGCAGCCTGGAAAGCATCAGCGATATTCTGCGCGAAAGCCTTGACCCGGATAAGGAGACTGGGCTCGATCGTGAGCAGGCCGAGGCGTGGCTGCCGCTGGTGGCGCTGCTGCACGGCCGCGCGCTCGAGGCCCATGCGCTGTGGCAGGCTTTCAGCGAGCGCGATGCGGCCAACGCACCGCCCAGTGCGCGCTGGATCACGCTAAGCCGGGTGGCCGGGGAGCCGGAGCTCGAGTTTTCGGCAAGTCCGGTGTCGGCCGCGCATACCTTGGCAAAGCATCTCTGGGGGCGTTGCCATGGCGCCGTGGTCACCTCGGCAACGCTTACCGCGCTGGGTCGCTTCGAGCGGCTTCAGGAGCGCGCGGGGCTGGCCAATCGCTACCGCTATCAGGCGTTACCCAGCCCGTTCGACTACGCCAATGCGGTGTTGAGCGTGCCCAAGGAGGCGACTGATCCAAGCGACCGGGAAGCCCACGAGCAGGCTATCGTCGATTTTGTGACCCAATTGGCCCATCGCGAAGCGGCATTGGTGCTGTTTTCCTCGAGGGCGCAGTTGCGGGGGGTCGAGAAGGTGCTCGATGAGTCGGTCAGGGCCCGGGTGCTGGCACAGGATGCCTTGCCCAAGCGCGAACTAATCGAACGTCACCGGGCGGCGGTGGATGCTGGCAAGGGGAGTATCATTTTCGGTCTGGCAAGCTTTGCCGAAGGGATCGACTTACCCGGCGATTATCTCACCCACGTGGTGATTACCCGGTTGCCGTTCGCGGTGCCCGATGACCCGGTGGGGGCCACCCTTGCCGAGTGGATCGAGAGCCAGGGCGGTAATCCCTTCATGCGGATCAGCGTGCCGGATGCCTCGATCAAGCTGGTGCAGGCCTGTGGCCGGTTGATTCGTAAGGAAAGCGACACGGGGACGATCACGCTGCTGGACAGGCGCGTGCTCACTCGTCGATACGGTCAGGCGCTGCTGGATGCGTTGCCCCCGTTCAAGCGAGAGATTGCCTTGTAAGCGTCAATCCCCCACGGCGGTGGCCTCCGTGGGGGCGGGCAGGACTAGGCCTGGCGGCGCTTTGTCAGCACCGGGGCCAGCTTCTCGTTCATGCGGGTAAAGGCATCAACGGTGGTGTCCCAGTCGATGCAGGCATCGGTGATCGACACCCCGTACTGGAGGTCTTTGAGGTCGGCGGGGACTTTCTGGTTGCCCCAGCCAATGTGGGATTCCACCATCAGGCCGATGATCGATGTGTTGCCTTCAAGGATCTGGTTGGTCACGTTTTCCAGTACCAGCGGCTGAAGCGCGGGGTCCTTGTTGGAGTTGGCGTGAGAACAGTCGATCATGATGTTGGCGGAAAGGTTGGCTTTCTTGAGCTCTCTTTCGGCCAGGGCCACGCTGACGCTGTCGTAGTTGGGCTTGCCGTTACCGCCGCGCAGTACCACGTGGCCGTAGCCGTTACCGCGGGTGCGGATAATGGCGACCTGCCCCGACTGATTGATGCCCAGAAAATTGTGCGGGCTGGCGACAGATTGCAGCGCGTTGATGGCAACATCCAGGCTGCCGTCGGTGCCGTTCTTGAAGCCGACCGGTGAGGACAAACCCGAGGCCATCTCGCGATGGGTCTGCGACTCGGTGGTACGCGCGCCGATGGCGGACCAGCTGATACAGTCCTGCAGGTACTGGGGCGAAATCGGGTCGAGGGCTTCAGTGGCCAGCGGCAGCCCCATTTCGGCAAGGTCGACCAGCAGCTTGCGCGCGATGTGCAGACCTTCGTCGATCTCAAATGAGTCGTTGATGTGCGGATCGTTGATCAAGCCTTTCCAGCCCACGGTGGTGCGCGGCTTCTCGAAATACACCCGCATCACGATATAAAGGCTGTCGCTGACCTTATCCGCCAGGGCGCGAAGGCGCTTGGCATAATCCAGAGCGGCGTCGACATCGTGAATGGAGCATGGTCCGACCACCATCAGCAAGCGTGGATCGCTGCCGTCAAGAATGCGCTGGATCGTGTGGCGGCCCTCGATCACGGTGCGCTCTGCAGCCTCGGTAAGCGGCACATCCTGCTTCAGTGTTTCAGGGGTAGTGAGCACGTCCTGGGCAAGGACGTTAAGGTTGTTGACCTGCTGATCTGACATTGTGCTACCTGTGCGTGCGTATTGGGCGAATAAAGAGGCCTACTATCGCTTGTCGGCGCCCTAAAAATCAATTGTTGTGGAACTTAACGAAGCTGAATGAAGTCAGCCGCTGGGTTTGTGCAAGGCGGTAAACGCTTGATGCGCCGTGCAGAACGCGTAACACTTAGCCAACAGCGGTCGATCACGTTACAGTGCCGTTTTTATGTTATTCGTATGATTAACCAATGCCCAAGGAACGCTATGTTGCTTGCTGTTAATGCCCAGTGTATCGGGCTTAAAGGAAGAGTTGCGCTCGGCGATCACTGCCCGGGTGAGGGGGAGCGTGTGAATGGGCACTCGTGAAACAGATCAACAGCTCGTTGAGCGTGCCCAAAAAGGCGATACACGCGCATTTGATCTGCTGGTGAAGAAATACCAGCACAAAATCATCGGCTTGATTGGCCGCTATGTCCATGACCACTCCGAGGTCCATGACGTGGCGCAGGAGGCCTTCATCAAGGCCTATCGGGCGCTGGGCAAGTTCCGCTCCGAAAGTGCTTTTTACACCTGGATGTACCGAATCGCCATCAACACCGCCAAAAATCACCTGGTGTCCCGTGGCCGCCGCCCGCCGGGCAGCGATCTGGATATTGTCGATGCCGAAATCGTTGACCAGAGCGGCCGGCTGGCCGATGCGGAATCGCCCGAAGCGGCGATTGCGCGGGATCAACTGGAAGCCGCTGTCTACGAGGCGATCGAAAAGCTGCCCGATGATCTGCGCACCGCGATTACGCTGCGCGAGCTGGACGGGTTGGCGTATGAAGACATTGCCCAGGTCATGCAGTGCCCTGTGGGTACGGTGCGCTCGCGGATTTTCCGCGCTCGTGAAGCCGTGGACGAACATATTCGTCCTCTGGTGACTACGTCACGGAACAGCCGGGAAGATTAGTGGTCAATGTGGGTGCGTTGAAACGTAATGGCGAAAAACTGCGGATCACCTTGAACTGTTTGGTGGCATCACCGTCAAAGCCATTACATTGAAATGGAAAGCTTAAAAAGTTTCCTTATTGTGGTTTTACTTTGACGCTGTCTTGACAGGCCCTTTGGCTTGACGACACAGCGAACAGTAAAACAACCAAAGGTGTTGTTTGCACCGTGGCGAAGTGGTCCGCCTGGGCTTGGCCTGTGGAGCTGCCGGTGAATGCCAGCGTGAAAGCATTATTCGCGATGGACATCAGCGCTTCTTCTCAACAGTGTGAGGGTGTGAAGTATGAGTCAAAACACACGGGAATCACTTTCGGTATTAATGGATAGCGAAAGTGATGAGCTAGAATTGCGCCGAGTGTTGAAGGCACTGCCAAACGATGACGATGCCGCGGATACGTGGCGACGTTACCATTTGGCTCGCAGCATGATGCGGCGCGAACGCGACGTAGATGTAAGCGTTGATCTTTCTGCTGGCATTATGGCCCGTCTGCAGGGCGAGCCTGCCCCAGCATTGGAAAACGATACGGTGCCCAGCAGATCCAGTAACGTGTCATTTGCGCGCGGCGCAAGTGTTGCGGCAGCGGTATCACTCATGGTGATTAGCGGCGTCCAGTTCTTTGGTAACAGCGGTGGCACGGCAGAGCAGGGTGGCAACGTGGCATCAAGCTCGGCGCCCTCGTCGTCCAATCAGGTTCAACCGGTGAATCTTGCGTCTACGTCGTCTGCCAGCAGCGGTCAGTCGTCAGGCGCCCAGTCTTCTGAGACGCCCATGTTCGAACAAACGCCGTTCCGTGTCAGTGGGCAATCATCGGGCAGCGGTTTGATGAACGTCAGCGAAGGGGGTTCCTCCAGTCAGCAGAGCGTCTCGGCGAAACAGGGCATGAATATTGACGTCGAGCAGCTTCGGTTGCTGCAGTCCTACCTTGAGCAGCAGACGCAGGGCGGAGCAGGAAGCCAAAGTGACCAGTGGATGCCTCTGATGCGCTCCTCTGGCGTGACGGAACCCTTGGGCCAGCGCTGAACCGACTGAACAACTTGCGCAGGATAAAATTCAAATGGATGTTGAAAAGAGTTGTTCTCTGTTTCAACGTCCATTTTTTTTGTCAGGGCATAAGTGGGATTGAGCGTGACTGGCAACGTGACTAACCCTTGGTAAGGAGACGAATTCGGTGTTCCAGGGGACGGATGAAAGGGTGATTGAGCGTCGGGCGAAGGTGGTGGGTTATCACCCACACGGTGTCGTCGTCGAAGTGGCGGCCTCGCCCGGGTGCGCGCAATGCGCGAAGGGCCAGGGCTGTGGCGCAGGCCTGCTCGCACGCCGCTCTGCGTGGCAGTTGGCGGTGGATGTACCGTCCAGCCGTGAAGATGGCAGCATGCCCGCGATGCATAGCGAGGTAACGTTGGTAATGCCCAGGGCCTCCGTGACACAGCTGACGTGGATGGTCTATGGCTTGCCGTTACTCCTGGCGCTTGCAATGTCCGCCATTGGAAGCCTGTCAGCGGCCGCGTGGCTGGCACCGAGTCTTTTTTTCGGCGTCTTGATTAGTGGCATGATGGGCCTTAAATATGCCTTAGGTCAGCGTGCGGAGAACTTCCGACCGCGCCTGACCGATGCAGTTTGACTGGCGGCTCGGGTGAGCTGCATTGACCTGGCTTGATAGTGGTTTCATTAGGAGCTCTTGCATGAAGCGCTTGATATTTCCCTCTTCGTTATGGTTCTGCTGCGTTTTGCTGCTGTCGTTGGCACACAGTGCCCACGCGCAAAATCTACCTGATTTCACCGAGCTCGTTGAAGACGCTGCCCCCGGGGTGGTCAACATTTCCACCAGCCGCACCGTGCAGCGGGGTGCTTCGCCCTTTGATAACTTCGGCGGTGAGGACGTCCCCGAGATATTCCGCCACTTTTTTGGCGATAGCTTCCCCGCGCCTCCAGCTCGTGGCCAGGGGCGTCCTGAACAACGTCAGTCGCTGGGTTCCGGTTTCATCATCAGTGAAGACGGTTATGTGATGACTAATGCGCATGTGGTGGATGACGCCGATGAAATCCTCGTGCGTTTGAACGATCGCCGTGAATTGACCGCTGAGCTTATCGGTAGCGATCCGCAAACCGACGTGGCGCTGCTGAAAGTCGAAGCCGAGGACTTGCCCACCCTGACACTGGGTGATTCAGATGCCCTCCAGGTCGGGGAATGGGTCGCCGCGATTGGTTCGCCGTTCGGTTTCGACCATTCGGTGACCGCGGGTATCGTCAGTGCCATCAATCGCACCTTGCCCCGCGATGCCTATGTGCCCTTTATCCAGACCGATGTGGCGATCAACCCCGGTAACTCTGGTGGTCCGCTGTTTAACCTGGATGGCGAAGTCGTTGGTATCAACTCCCAGATATTTACGCGTAGCGGCGGCTTCATGGGGGTTTCCTTCTCGATTCCCATCAATGTGGCCATGGATGTCGCTGACCAGCTGCGCGAAGACGGATACGTCAACCGGGGCTGGCTGGGCGTGATGATCCAGCCGGTATCCAGTGATCTGGCCGAGTCCTTCGGCATGGAAGATGCCCAGGGCGCGCTGATCGCGGATCTGGACCCTGAAGGGCCGGCGGCCAAAGGCGGGCTTGAAGCCGGCGACGTGATCCTCGAAGTCAACGGCGAAACCGTTGATCGCTCCAGCAGTCTGCCGCGCCTGATTGGTCGCGTGGCGCCCGGCGACGAAGTGGACCTGCGCCTGATGCGTGACGGTGAAGAGCGCAGCGAAGCGGTCGAGCTGGGCAGCTGGCCCAATGCAGAACAGCCTTCCGCGTCATCATCGTCCAGCGACAGCCAAGTACGGCTTGGCGCCTCTGTGGCTGAAATTGACCCCGAGACGCAGGAGCAGCTGAACCTGCAGGGCGGTGTGGTCGTGCGCGACGTCGAGCCCGATAGCGTCGCGGCACGCGCGGGCCTTCGCCCTGGCGATGTGCTGGTCAGCCTGGATCACCGCAGTCTGTCTTCGCCGGAAGAACTGCACAGCATAGTTGAAGACCTGCCGACGGATCGTGCGATTCCCTTGCGCCTTTACCGTGATGGCCGCTCACTGTTCGTAGCGTTGCGTTTTGAATAACGACTAGTCGGTGGCTAGCTCGGCAGCCCGCTTCCATTGGCGGGCTGCCGTTTTTTTGCCCGCTTTTTTTGCACATAGCACCGGGACCGTCGTAACGGTACAATGGCGTCAAATTTCTACTGCGTAACCAAAGGCAATTTTTTTACCGTACATGGTTGCGTACATATAGCGGATTAAAAACGCCCAATGACCCAAGAAAAAGTAAGCAAGATTAAGCACATAAGAAATTTCTCGATTATCGCGCACATTGATCACGGCAAGTCCACGCTGTCAGACCGCTTGATTCAAACCTGCGGTGGCTTGACCGAGCGTGAATTGAAAGAGCAAGTGCTTGATTCCATGGACATCGAGCGTGAGCGTGGCATCACGATCAAGGCCCAGTCGGTCACTCTGGATTACACCGCGCAGGACGGGCAGGTCTACCAGCTCAATTTCATCGATACGCCAGGGCACGTTGATTTTTCTTACGAAGTGTCTCGCTCTCTGTACGCTTGCGAAGGGGCGCTGCTGGTGGTTGATGCCGCCCAGGGCGTTGAAGCGCAATCGGTGGCCAACTGCTACACCGCCGTCGAGCAGGGCCTCGAAGTTTTGCCGGTGCTCAATAAAATCGACTTGCCCCAGGCTGACCCCGATCGGGTGGCCCAGGAGGTCGAGGAGATTATCGGCATTGATGCCACCGATGCCTGCCAGGTCTCGGCGAAAAGCGGAATCGGTATCGATGCGCTATTAGAGCGGCTGGTGCGTGATATTCCCCCACCCAAAGGGGATCCCGATGCCCCCTTGCAGGCGCTGATCATCGACTCGTGGTTCGATAACTATCTTGGCGTTGTCTCACTGGTTCGCCTGTTTGACGGCACTCTGCGCAAGGGCGACAAGATTCGCATCAACTCTACCGGGCGGGACTGGAACACCACGGAAGTGGGTATTTTCACCCCGCTGCGCAAGCAGACGGATATCCTGCGCGCGGGCGAAGTTGGTTTCATCGTCGCCGGTATCAAAGACATTCACGGTGCCCCGGTGGGCGATACCATTACCCACACCAAGACCCCGGATGTACCAAGGCTGCCCGGCTTCAAGAAGGTCAAACCGCAGGTGTACGCCGGCATTTTCACGGTCAGCGCCGATGACTACGAAGATTTTCGCGATGCCCTGGAAAAGCTGGCGCTCAACGATGCCTCGCTCGAGTACGAGCCGGAAAACTCGGATGCGCTGGGTTTTGGTTTCCGGGTGGGCTTTCTGGGCACGCTCCATATGGAGATCATCCAGGAGCGTCTGGAGCGCGAGTACGATCTTGACCTGCTGACTACCGCCCCGACCGTGGTCTATGAGTTGGCCATGAAAAATGGTGACGTCATCTATGTGTCCAACCCGTCCAAGCTGCCCGACATGGCCGACGTCGAGGAAATGCGTGAACCCATCGTGCGGGCGAGCATCCTGGTACCCCAAGACTTTGTCGGCAACGTGATCGCCGAGTGCGAGCAGCGCCGCGGCACTCAGCTGGACATGCAGTTTCTGGGCAACCAGATTCAGCTCACCTACGAGCTGCCCATGTCGGAAGTCGTGATGGACTTCTTCGATCGACTGAAGTCTATCTCGCGCGGCTATGCGTCGCTCGAATACAACTTTGAACGCTTTGAAGCCGCCAAGCTGGTTCGTCTGGACGTAATGATTAACGGTGATAAGGTGGATGCCCTTGCAGTAATCATCCATCGCGATCACGCTCATTCGCGTGGTCGACTGCTGGTGGAAAAGATGAAAGAGCTGATCCCCCGGCAGATGTTTGATGTGGCCATCCAGGCGGCTATCGGCGGTCAGGTGGTGGCGCGCTCCACCGTCAAGGCATTGCGCAAGAACGTGACCGCGAAATGTTACGGCGGTGATGTCAGCCGCAAGAAAAAACTGCTCGAGAAACAGAAAGCCGGTAAGAAACGCATGAAGCAGGTCGGTCGGGTGGAAATCCCCCAGGAAGCCTTCCTTGCTGTACTCAAGGTTAACGACTAGGGAAAACCTCCACCCATGGATTTTGCATTATTGCTGGTACTTGCCGTTGCGCTATCTGGCGTTATCTACTTGCTCGATGTGGTCTGGTTACGTCCCAAGCGCCGCGAGCGGGTCGCCCATGCCGACGCCCAGACCCAAGAAGGGCTCGATCAGGCAACCCGTGAAAAGCTCCTTAAAGAGCCGTGGCCGGTTGATTACTCGCGCTCTTTCTTCCCGGTGCTGCTGGTCGTACTGGTGGTGCGCAGCTTTGTCGTCGAGCCGTTTCAGATCCCCTCTGGCTCGATGCGTCCAACGCTTGAGGTCGGTGATTTTATCCTGGTCAACAAATTCGCGTATGGGCTGCGTCTGCCGGTCGTCAATACGCGTTTTCTTGAGGTGGACGATCCCGAGCGCGGCGATGTGATGGTGTTCCGGTTCCCCGAAGAGCCCTCGGTCAACTTCATCAAGCGCGTGGTCGGGTTGCCTGGCGACCGTATCCGCTATGAAGACAAGCAGCTGTACATCAACGGTGAGCCGGTATCCAAGGAGTTGATGGAGGAGGCCGCTTCCCAGCAGCTGTTGCTTGAGGAGCAGTTAGGCGACGTTGAACACTATATTTACAATAACCCCCGCGACCCGGGTCCGCAGATGCGCGAAGTCGAAGTGCCCGAAGGCCACTACTTCACCATGGGTGATAACCGCGATCATTCCAACGACAGCCGCTACTGGGGGTTTGTGCCCGAGGAAAATATCGTCGGGCGCGCCTTTGCCGTCTGGATGCACTGGGACGGCGGGCTGCCAAGTTTTACCGACGTGCGCCGCATTGAGTGATGAGGCAGGCCGTCATGTTTAGCCATTATTTTTTTGTCAACGTCAATGACGTAGGGGCCCTGTGAGTACTTCGTTAACCGCTTTTTGCCGACGCATCGGCCATACGTTCGGCGACGCCACGCTGATCGAACTGGCCATGACCCACCGCAGCTACGGCGGTCGCAACAACGAACGCCTGGAATTCCTGGGCGATTCCATCGTCAACTTCGTCATTGCCGAAGCCCTTTATGAGCGCTTTCCCCAGGCGCGGGAAGGGCAGCTTTCTCGGCTGCGCGCGCGACTGGTCAAAGGCCAGACGCTGGCGGAACTGGCCAGGGAAATGACGTTTGGCGAGTGCCTTCGGTTAGGCTCAGGCGAAATGAAAAGCGGCGGACACCGCCGGGAATCGATTCTGGCGGATGCCGTCGAGGCGGTGATCGGCGCCATCTATCTGGATGCGGGCATGGATGCGGTGCGCGAGCGCGTGCTGGCCTGGTACGCTGAACGGCTGTCCAACATCTCGCTTCAGGATACCCAAAAAGACCCCAAGACGCGGCTGCAGGAGTTCCTCCAGTCCCGCCAGGCGGCACTGCCGCGCTATGAGGTGGTGAGCGTCAAGGGGGAAGCCCATGCACAGACGTTCACCGTGGAGTGCTATATCGACCTGTTAAGTGAACACACCACAGGCAAAGGCCCGAGCCGCCGCCACGCAGAACAGCAGGCGGCCGAAGAAGCGCTCGCTTATCTTGAAAAACGTCCTGGAGACAATGCATGAGCCAAACCTGTGGATTCGTTGCGATTGTCGGCCGACCTAACGTCGGCAAATCCACCCTGATGAACCGTATCCTGGGGCAAAAGATCTCGATCACCTCTCGGCGGCCGCAAACCACGCGCCACCAGGTCATGGGGATCAAGACCGAAGGCGACGCCCAGTTCATCTATGTCGACACCCCCGGCATGCACATCATGTCCAAGGATCGCAATAAAGCGATCAACCGGTTCATGAACCAGGCGGCAACCCAGGCATTGCGCGACGTCGACTGCGTGGTGTTCATTATCGATCGCACCCGCTGGACCGATGAAGATCAGGCGGTGCTCAAACGACTCGAACATGTCAAAGCGCCCATCATCCTGGCGGTCAACAAGGTGGACCGGCTGAATGACAAGGGCGATCTGCTGCCCTGGCTGGCCGATGTAGGCGCGCGCCGTGAATTTGCCGCGATCGTGCCGATTTCGGCCAAGCACGGCACCCAGGTGGATACGCTGGAAGAGGAGGTGGCCAAACACCTGCCTGAGAGTGTGCACTTCTTCCCGGAGGACCAGATTACCGACAGAAGCCTGCGTTTCATGGCCGCCGAACTGGTACGTGAAAAAGTCATGCGCCAGTTGGGCGACGAGCTGCCCTATCAGATGACCGTCGAAATCGAAGAATTTCGTGAAACCGAGCGGGTCACGCATATCAGCGCGCTGATTCTGGTCGAGCGTCAGGGCCAGAAAGTCATCCTGATCGGTGAGAACGGCGAGCGCATCAAGAATATTGGCCGTGAAGCCCGGCTGGACATGGAACGGGCGCTGGGCACCAAAGTCATGCTCAACCTGTGGGTCAAGGTGAAGCGTGGCTGGTCCGACGACGAGCGTGCCCTGAAAAGCCTGGGCTACGACCTCGATTGAGTGTCGGCATGTCGGCGGAGCCTGCTTTCCTGCTGCACCGCAGGCCATACCGCGAAACCAGTGCGCTGGTAGACCTTTTGACGCTGGATCACGGCCGGATACGCGCCGTGGCTCAAGGTGGCCAGCGGCCGAGCTCCAAATCGCGTCAGCGTCTGCAGCCGTTTACGCCGCTGCTGGTTACCTGGCGCGGCGAGCGTGAACTCAAGCGGCTGACCCTGATGGAGTCCCGCGGGGCGACGGCGCTGCTGGCGGGTGAAGGCCTACTGTGCGGACTTTATGCCAATGAAATTGCCACGCGGCTGCTGCCCCTTGAGCTTCCCGCCGGTTACGCCTTTGCCTTTTACACCGCCTTGTTGGAAGCCTTGCCGGTTCCTGCCGCGCGCGCACTGGCCCTGCGTCGTTACGAATGGTCGTTGCTGGAGGCGTTGGACGCCACGCCACGCTTCTGCACCCCCGACGGCGGCGCGCTCGACCCCCAGGGCCAGTACCGGTTCGATGCCGCCAGCCGGGCGTTCATCCCGGCCGCCAAAGGGCTGGACGGTCGCACCCTGCGCTATATTGATCACCATGACTGGCAGGAGCCGACACTTGCCAACGCCTTGAAGGCCGTCATGCGTGCCGCGCTGGCACCGCACCTGGGCACCAAGGCATTGCGCTCCCGCGAACTGATGCTCGACCTTGCCAAACGCCGCCAACGTTAGGCGGCAACCCCTGTTTTGACTGGAGGCTATTATGCATCCCCCTCGGATACTGCTAGGCGTCAACATCGATCACATTGCCACGCTGCGTCAGGCACGCGGCACCCGCTATCCGGATCCCGTGCAGGCCGCGCTGTTGGCCGAAGAGGCCGGCGCCGACGGCATTACCGTCCACCTGCGTGAAGACCGCCGCCATATCCAACTGCGCGATGTAAAGCTGCTCGCCGAGGTGCTCAATACGCGCATGAACCTGGAAATGGCGCTGACCGAGGAAATGCTGGCCCTAGCCGAGGAGATTCGCCCCGCCCATGTATGCCTGGTGCCCGAGAAGCGCGAAGAACTGACCACCGAAGGTGGACTCGACGTGGTCGGCGGCTTTGCAGCCATTGCCAGTGCCTGCCAGCGCCTTGCCGCAGCCGGCTGCGAGGTGTCGCTGTTCATCGACCCGGAGGCCGAGCAGATCGACGCGGCCCAGCGCACGGGTGCGCCAGTCATTGAACTGCACACCGGCGCCTTTGCCGAGGCGCCCCCCGGTAGCGAGACCGCCATGGCCGAGTACCAGCGGCTGACCGCCGCCGCCACCCACGCGGTATCGCAGGGGCTGGTGGTCAATGCCGGCCACGGGCTGCATTACCATAACGCCGAGGCCATCGCCGCATTGCCGGGCATCAACGAGCTGAATATCGGCCACGCGATCATCGCCCGCGCGCTTTTCGTGGGGCTGAAAGACGCCGTTGCCGAAATGAAACGGCTGATCATTGCGGGGCAGGAAGCGGGGCTCATGGCCGCGCTGGACGCCCACGATCACGAGCATGACGATCATGTTCATGACGGCTGCTGCGGGCACTGAGCCGTGATCGTCGGGATTGGCTCGGATATCGCCCGGGTGGAGCGCTTTGCCCGCGCAATGAACCGCCATGGGCCACGCTTCGCGCAGCGCATACTGGGGCCCGAAGAGCATCAGGTATGGCAGCACAAGGGCCAGTCGGTGGCGTTTATTGCCAAGCGGTTCGCCGCCAAGGAAGCCTTCGTCAAGGCGCTGGGATTGGGGCTACGCAGAGGCCTTAAGTGGTGCGATATTCAGGTGCTCAACGACTCGCTGGGCAAGCCTTACCTGAAACTCGCCGGAGCCGCCGCCGACAAGGCGGCGACCGCCGGAATTACCGCCATGCATATCACGCTAAGCGATGAAGACGACTACGCCATTGCGTTTGTGGTGCTGGAGAGTTAAGTCGTCTATCTCTACTAACCAAGCGTGCCACGCTGGGCAATGAGCTTGTCCATCGCCTGATAAAGATCCTGAATCAGCGTGTCCACGTGGTCCAGCCCGCTAGTGCGTAGCCGGGTTTCCAGCGTTTCGACGATCAATGCCAACTCTGGTGCGCCGCAGTAGCGGCTGGCACCGTTCAGCCCGTGGACGCTGTCGAGCAGCGCTTCCAGATCGCGCTGCTGATAAGCGGCGTCCATGGTGTCCCGGGTGGCAGGCAGATGATCGATCAAGCGTCTCAGCTGCGCGCGCGCAAGGTCTTCCTTGCCCCCCGCGAGGCGGGCACCCAGGGTCAGGTCGATCGCCGGCAGGGTGGCGGAATTGCCACTCGGCAGGGGTTTCTTGACCGGCGGCGGGGCTTGCGTCGGCGTGATGCCCAAGAAACGACTGAGCAGCTGATTCAGATCATGTTCATCGATGGGTTTGATGATCACGTCGTCGAGTCCTTCTGCCAGCCAGCGCTGCCGTTCGCTGTTGAGGGCGTGAGCGGTGACCGCCACGATTGGGCAGCGGCCCCAGCGGGTGCTCAGGCGTCGCAGCGCCTGAGTGGTCTGCACACCGTCCATCCCAGGCATGCGAATATCCATAAAGACCAGATCGAAGGTGTGTTCGCGACCGATCTCGATCGCCCGCTGGCCACTTTCCGCCAGGGTGATATGCCGTCCGGGTGCTTCGAGCAAGGCACTGAGCAACTGACGATTGGAGGTGTTGTCATCGACCACCAGCAGCCGGTGATCTTCATTGGCGACGGGGGGCGCGACGCTGGTGGCTGGCAGCGGTCGCGGCTCGCCCACCGGTACCAGCAGGTGGGTCAGCGAAGCTACCAGCTGCGCACGGGTAAATGGTTTACAGAGCAGCTCGCCTTTAAACGGAAAGTCGAGCTTTGGAAGCTCAAAGCTGGAGCCGTTGACGAGCACCAGCGCCGGGCATTGTGCGGCGTGAATAAACGCCTGCCAGTCGGCAATCGCCGTGTCCTGCAGGTCATCGCGGTCGAGGCTGATCAACACCAGATCGCAGTCTGTGTCGCTTGCCAGCCCCACGGGGATGGCCCCCCAGCGTTGCAGCAGGTGCTCGAGCACATGCCGCGTGGTGGTGTGGGGCTCATGAACACCAATGATCGGGCCATCGAGCAATAGCTCTGAGCTGCGTTCGTCGGCATGATGCGCCTGCAGCGGCAGGGTGAACGAGAAGGTGGTGCCTTTGTCGAGCTCGCTTTCGACGCTGATTTCACCGCCCATGCGATGAATGAGCTGTCGACATATCGTCAAGCCAAGGCCGCTGCCGCCGAACTGGCGTGGGTGGCTGGGTTCGGCCTGGGAAAAGGCGCTGAACAGCTGCTGTTGGTGCTCCTCGCTCAGACCGATGCCCGTATCGCTGACGCTGATGTTCAGCACGACGTGCTTGCCCGCAAAGTGCTCGAGCATCACCCGCACGACCACGTCGCCCTGCTGGGTAAACTTCAGGGCGTTGCTGATCAGGTTATTGAGTACCTGGTGCAGCCTCAAGGGGTCGCCGCACAGCGGGGTGGGCACGTCGTCGTACACCATGGCGACCAGGTGAAGATGCTTGCGCTGGGCTTCGGGGGCATGCAGGCCGAGGATTTCGTCTACCAGGGTCACGACGTCGATGTCGGCCTCTTCCAGCGTCAACCGGTTGGCTTCGAGCTTGGAAAAATCGAGGACGTCGTTGACCAGCATGAGCAGGTTATCGCAGGCGCGGTGAACGTGCTGGAGCCAGTCGCGCTGGCGGTCGTCAAGGGAAGAGCGGCCCAGCAGGCGGCAAAAACCGATGATGCCGTTGAGCGGTGTGCGGATTTCGTGGCTCATGTTGGCCAGGAACTCGGATTTGACGGTGTTAGCGCGCACGGCGCTGCGGTGGGCCAGGTCGAGCTTGATATTCTGCTCTTCGATCGTCTCCATGGACTCCTGCAGTTCGCTGGTTGCCTGCTCGATCTGCGACTGCATATCGTATTGAGACTGCTGAAGGTGCGCCGCCAGCGCCTTGATCTGCTTGGCAAGCTGATTGAGCTCAGCGGTGTTGTGGGACGTGATCGTCTGCTCATAGTCGCCGCGTGACAGGCGATAGAGGGCGTGGCTGGCGTATTCGATGGGGCGGGTGGCATAGCGGCTGATGGCAAAGGCAATCAGGAACAGGCATAGCCCAAGCAGCATTCCCCCGAGGCTCAAGCTGGCGATCATCTGGTAGCGGGCCAGATTGAGCGAGCTGGTGTCGATCGTGGCGTCCAACCATCCTGCCCGGGTGGTGGTCTCGCTACCCACGGCCGGGAGTTCGAGGGGCATCTGCAAGCGCCAGACGTTATTGTCGGTTACCAGCTGTGTGGTCTCGGGCGGGGAGGAAAGCCGCGAGGTCTGGTGGGTGCGTCCACGCACCAACAGGCGGCTGTTCTGGTCGTCAAGCACGGTCACCGAGCTAACACCCGACTGGTCGAGTAGCCGCGCGACGTGGCGCTCCAACTGGTCGATATCGGTGTCCATCAGCGCTTCTGCCATGCTCGGCGCAATGTTTTCGCTGGCGCTGACGACGCGCTCTTCCAGGAGCTCTTGGGCTTTATGGTCGTTTTGCAGAACGAGTAGTATCGCCATGCAGGCATACACCACGAGGGGAAGACCAAGCAGCGCAAAAAGAAGTCGCGTGTTCAAAGACATGAAAGCAGCCTGCTGATTCAAGAGGGTTACCTGTCCAGTGTACGGTAGCACCGATATAATGCAGGGTAACGGTCATGATAAGGAATCGATACGATGGATTATCCCACGTTAGAAGAGGTGGTTGGCAATACGCCTCTAGTCCGCCTGAAGCGGATCAGTGCCGGGCGTAACAATACCCTGCTTGCGAAACTGGAAGGCAATAACCCGGCGGGTTCGGTGAAAGACCGCCCGGCGCTGTCAATGCTCAGCGAAGCCGAAGCGCGGGGCGAGATTACCCCCGGCGACACGCTGATCGAAGCCACGTCGGGCAATACCGGCATTGCCCTGGCCATGGCCGCGGCGATGAAGGGCTACAAGATGGTGCTGATCATGCCGGAGAACGCGTCCGAGGAGCGCAAGCAGGCGATGGCCGCCTTTGGGGCGAAGCTGGTCTCGGCGAGCAAAGAAGGCGGCATGGAAGAAGCCCGCGATATCGCCGAAGGCATGATTGCCCGTGGCGAAGGCAAACCGCTCAATCAGTTTGCCAACCCGGATAACCCTCTGGCTCACTACCGCACCACCGGCCCCGAAGTATGGCGGCAAACCGGCGGAGAAGTGACCCACTTTGTCAGCTCCATGGGCACCACCGGGACCATCATGGGAGTGTCGCGCTACCTGAAAGAACAGAACCCGGCGATCCAGATTGTCGGCCTGCAGCCCGCCGATGGGGCGAGCATTCCCGGCATCCGCCGTTGGCCGAAGGAATATCTGCCGGCGATTTTCGAAGCGCCGCGCGTGGATAGAACGCTGGATATCGCCCAGCACGAAGCCGAGGAACATATGCGTCGCTTAGCACGTGAGGAAGGCATCTTTGCCGGGGTGTCGTCGGGGGGCAGCCTGGCCGGCGCGCTGCGGATTGCCGAAGAAACCGAGAATGCGGTCATCGTGTTTATCGTCTGCGATCGCGGAGATCGTTACCTTTCCACGGGCCTGTTTGCCCCGGAGGTATAGATGGCCATGTTGGGAAAACGCCGGCCCCCTCGGCCTGCCTCAGGGCATTCCGGGCTGGCCCGTCAGCAAGCCGCCAAGCCATCGCCCCCGTCGACCCAGGACGCCTCCGCCCTGGTCGTTGAACGGCTGGCCCATGACGGGCGTGGGGTGGCGCATACCGCCAATGGCAAGACGGTCTTTATTGATCAGGCGCTTCCCGGCGAACGCGTGGAGGTGGCCGTTCACCTGACCCGCAAGCGCTATGACGAAGCGCATGTGAAGCAGGTGCTTAGCCCCTCGGCGGAGCGCGTCTCACCGCCGTGCCCGCATTTCAGCCACTGTGGCGGCTGCGATTTACAGCACCTGGCCGTGGCTTCCCAGCGGGCGCATAAAGAGAATGTGGTGCGCGACCTGTTTGCCCGTCAGGGCATCACCCTCGGCGCGATGGCATCGCTGTACGGTGAGGCGCAGGGCTACCGGCGGCGGGCCCGCCTGGGCGTCAAGGTTGATGGCGACGGCCACCCGCGGCTAGGTTTTCGCGCTGCCCATTCCCATCGGCTGGTCGATATCGAAAGCTGTCTGGTGCTGGTGGAACCGCTGCAGGCACTGATTACCCCGTTACGCGGCTTGCTCAACGCCCTGGAGGCGCCGCGCCATGTCGGGCATATCGAGCTGCTGGCGACGGACACCCAACGGGTGGTATTGGTCCGTCAACTCAAGGCCAACGCTGCGGACGCCGAGCGCTGGCAGGCGTTTGCCGAGCAGCATGAGCTGGCGTTGGGCACCTGGTTAGGGCGGGAGTCGCCGGAATTGCACTGGCATGGTGCGCCACCGCCGCTGGAAGAGCGCCTAGAGATCCCTGGCAGTCCGCCCCTGACGCTAACCTTTGCCCCGGGCGACTTCCTACAGGTGAACGCCGGGGTGAACCAGCAAATGGTCCCCACGGTCGTTGACTGGTTGACGCCTTACCCCGACCAACGGCTGATGGATTTATTTGCCGGCATTGGTAACTTCAGTCTGCCGTTGGCGGCGGCCGGCGCCGACGTTCATGCGGTGGAGGGCAGCCCCGCCATGGTGGCAAGGCTGGCCAGTAACGCCGAACGCAATCAGTTGAGCGTCTCCGGTCAGCAGCTGGATCTTAGCGATCCCACGACCGTTGCCACGCTGCTGCGCGACGAAGGCGACAGGGACGCGCTGGTGCTTGATCCACCGCGCAGCGGTGCAGAAGCGATCTGTCAGGAGCTGGCGTGCCGTCCGGTGGCCAGGGTGGTGTATATTTCCTGCGATCCTGCCACGCTTGCCCGTGATGCGGCACACCTTGTGCATGCGGGTTACCGTATTGCGCAAGTCGCAGTGGCTGATATGTTCATGCACACTGCCCATATGGAAACGCTGATGCTGTTTGAACACACGGGGTGTGAGTAAACGCAGTTAGCCTCGGCAGCGAACTCACAAGCCGCTGCCTCGAAAGGATGAGATATCGTCATGGTAAAAGTGCGTGAAGACCAGCCGCTAACCGACAGCGGAAAGGTGGACCTGCAGCAATGGTTAACGCGCCTGCAAGAAGATGTGCGCCTTCCGGAGCCTGAGCGTTTGCATCAGGCCTGCGAGCTCGCCCAGACCCTGGAGCTGGACGCTCCCCGGTCGCATCGCGTCTGGCTGACGCCGGGGTCGAGCTTTCGCATGGGCCTGGAAATGGCCGACATTCTGGGTGAGTTGAAGCTCGATCAGTCGACCCTGGAAGCCGCGGTTCTCTACCGTGCGGTGCGTGAAGGCCTGTTGAGCCTGGAAACGGTGACCAAGCGGTTTGGCGACGAAGTGGCCAGCCTGATTGATGGGGTCCTGCAGATGGCCGCGATCAGCTATCCCCTGGCGCCCAACCATGGCATGGGCCAGCACAACCAGCAGGAAAACCTGCGCAAGATGCTGGTCAACATGATCGGCGACGTGCGGGTTGCCCTGATCAAGATTGCCGAGCGCACCTGTGCGCTGCGCCAGGTCAAGGATGCGCCCAGGGAAAAGTGCCTCCAGGTGGCCCGGGAAGTCGCCGATATCTACGCGCCGCTGGCGCACCGGCTGGGTATCGGGCAGATCAAGTGGGAGCTCGAGGACCTTTCCTTTCGCTACCTCCACGAGGACGAGTACAAAGCGATTGCCAAGCTTTTGGCCGAGAAACGCCTGGACCGCGACCGTTATATTCACGATGTAGTGGAAACGATCAAAGCCCTGATGGAAGCCCAGCACATCAACCACTACGACGTGGACGGCCGGGCCAAACACATCTATTCGATCTGGCGCAAAATGAAGCGTAAGCGGATCGATTTTTCCCAGGTTCACGACGTCCGCGCGGTGCGCATTCTGGTGCCAGAAGTCACCGACTGCTACACCGTGCTGGGCATTATTCACTCGCGCTGGCATCACGTGCCCAACGAGTTCGACGACTACATCGCCAACCCCAAGAAGAACGGCTATCAATCGCTGCACACCGCCGTGATGGGCCCTGAAAACAAGGTGCTTGAAATCCAGATTCGCACCTTTGCCATGCACGACGAAGCCGAGCTGGGTGTCTGTGCCCACTGGCGCTACAAAGGCCACGACACCAACGCCAAGAGCCGCAGCTACGAGGAAAAGATCGCCTGGCTGCGTCAGGTGCTGGAGTGGCAGGACGAAGTCGGCGGCTTTGGCGACCTGCGCGAAGGGCTGTCAAGCGATGTGGCGCCGGATCGCATCTACGTGTTTACCCCCGACGGCCATGTGATCGACCTGCCGCGTATCGCCACGCCGATTGACTTTGCCTACCGCGTGCATACCGAAATTGGCCACCGCTGCCGAGGCGCCAAGATCAACGGCCGCATCGTGCCGCTGACCTACAAGCTGAAAACCGGCCAGCAGGTCGAGATTCTGACGGCCACCAAGGGCGGGCCCAGCCGCGACTGGCTGAACCCCAGTCTGGGTTACGTGCGCACCTCCCGCGCCCGGGCGAAGATTCAGGCTTGGTTCAAGTATCAGGCGCGCGATCAGAACCTCGATGAAGGCCGCGCGCTGTTTGAACGCGAAATGCGCCGCCTTGACGTCGAGGGGCTGGACCTTCCCAAACTGGCGAAAGCCGTCAACTATCAGACGGCAGACGATATGTACGCGGCGCTGGGCGCCGGCGATCTGCGTATCGGCCAGGTGCTCAACCAGGCCCAGCAGCTGTTTGGCGAATCCGACGACCAGGAACAGCTCGATCGCCTGTTGGCTAAGCCCAAGCGCCAGTCCAGCAAGGCGACCAAAAGTGACATTACCGTGCTCGGGGTGGGCAATCTCAAGACCAGCATGGCCAACTGCTGTCGGCCGGTTCCCGGCGAGCCGATTGTCGGCTTCATTACCCAGGGGCGCGGCGTCACCGTGCACCGCCAGGACTGCAGTAACATTCTGCAATTGCGCCTGGATGAGCCCCAGCGCATCATCGAAGTGGAATGGGGCGAGCGTGCCCAGACGCGCTATCCGGTAACCATCGAGATTCAAGCCTGGGACCGCTCGGGCCTGCTGCGCGATGTCACCGGCTTGCTAGGCAATGAAAAGGTCAACGTCCTGGCGGTCAATACGCTGACCGATACCGACGAAGGCATTGCCCGCCTGCGCATCACTCTGGAAGTCGATGGCCTGGAAGCGCTGGGTCGGCTGTTCTCGCGTATTCAGCAGCTGCCCAACGTTACCGAGGTGCGCCGTCTGCGCGATACCGACCCTGACAAGAATATCCGTGGAGGAGGGGCCTGATGCGCTACTCGCTGGACGATCTGCTTACCCTGATGCGCGTGCTCCGCGACCGCGAGCAGGGCTGCCCCTGGGACATCAAGCAGGATTGGGACAGCATCGTCCCTCATACCCTTGAAGAAGCCTACGAAGTGGCCGACGCCATCGAGCGGCGTGCGTTCGACGAGCTGCCCGGCGAACTGGGCGACCTGCTGTTTCAGGTGGTCTACTACGCCCAGTTTGCCGCGGAAGAACAGCGCTTTGACTTCCACGACATCGTCGACACGCTCACCGCCAAGATGCTGCGTCGCCACCCGCATGTGTTTCCCGACGGCACCCTGGCGTCGCGCCGGCCGCCGGGCGTCAATGCCGACGACGTGCAGACCCGGCAGGTTAATAACCGCTGGGAGGCATTGAAGGCCGAGGAACGCGCCGAGCGCGCCGACCAGCCGCCCTCGGTGCTCGATGACGTGCCGCGCACCCTGCCGGCCCTCAGTCGGGCCGCCAAGCTTTCCAAGCGCGCTGCGCGGGTGGGGTTTGACTGGCCCGATTCCCGGGGCGTGCTGGCCAAGATACGTGAAGAGCTCGATGAGGTGGAAGAAGCCCTCGCCGCCGGCGATCAGCAGCACGCCCATGAAGAGGTCGGCGACCTGCTGTTTGCCGTGACCAATCTGGCGCGCACCCTCGGGGCCGATCCCGAGCAGTGTCTGCGCGCCACCAATGCCAAGTTCGAACGGCGCTTTCGCTACGTCGAGGGTGCCCTTGCAGGCGCGGGGCGTCCGCTGGCTGAGGCTTCCTTGGACGAGATGGAAGCCCACTGGCAGTCGGCCAAAGCTGAAGAGAAAACACTGACTCACTTCTGATTAACTATTGATGCGACCCCTGCAAGGAGGCCTCGCCATGAGCCATGACCTACACGAATCGCTGCGCGATAACGTGCGTATCCTGGGCGACAGCCTGGGGCGGACCATTGCCGATGATTTAGGCCAGGGATTTGTCGATAAAATCGAAACCATTCGTGCCCATGCCAAGCAGGGGCGGCAGGGCGATTCGCTCCAGCAGCGTAATCTCATCGAGTACTTGCGCAAGCTTCCCGAGCAGGATCTGCTGCCCGTCACTCGGGCGTTCAACCAGTTTCTCAACCTGGCCAATATCGCCGAGCAGCATTACCGGGCGCGCTTTCGTCGCGTCGAGGACTACAAGCCGGGCTCGCAGCCGGTGCTCGGCGAGCTGCTGAAACGCGCCGAAACCGCGGGTAATTCGCCGCGCAAGCTGGTCGAAACCCTTTCCAACATGCGCGTGGAACTGGTGCTGACCGCACATCCCACCGAGGTCATCCGCCGCACGCTGATCCAGAAATACGACGCCATCGACGATTGCCTGACGGCCATCGAAGGCTCCGAGGACTATCCCGAGCGGGGCACCCGCGCTCAGGGGCGGCTCGAGGAGCTGATCAGTCAGGCGTGGCATACCGATGAAATTCGCCACGAGCGCCCCACGCCAGTGGACGAGGCCAAGTGGGGCTTTGCGGTCATCGAAAATTCCCTGTGGCAGGCCGTGCCCGACTTTCACCGCGATCTGGATAACCTGCTGCTGGACACCGCCGGCGAACGTCTGCCGCTGGACGCCGCGCCGATTCGCTACGCCTCGTGGATGGGCGGCGACCGCGACGGCAATCCCAACGTGACCTCGCGGGTGACCAAGGAAGTATTGCTGCTGGGCCGCTGGATGGCGGCGGATCTTTATCTGCGCGACCTTGAGCAGCTCAAGACCGAGCTTTCCATGTGGAAGGCCAACAGCGCCCTCAAGGCTGAGGCGGGTGATGTGGCCGAGCCTTACCGCGAGGTGCTGAAACGCCTGCTGGCGAAGATGGAGACAACCCGCGATTGGGCCAAGGCCGAGCTGGATGGGCGCAACTTTGACGGCGGGCCGATCATCGAAACCCGCGACCAGCTGTATGCGCCTCTGCTGGCCTGCTACCGATCGCTATGCGACGTGGGGCTGGACACCATCGCCAACGGCGCGCTGCTCGATACGCTGCGCCGGGTCGCGGTTTTTGGCGTCACGCTGACCAAACTCGACCTGCGTCAGGAGGCCAGCCGCCACGCCCAGGTGATGGAGGAACTGACCGCTACGCTGAACCTGGGCCACTATCGCGAGTGGGATGAAAAGCAGCGTCAGGACTTTCTGCTCGCCGAGCTCGACTCGCGGCGTCCGCTGATTCCACGCCGCTGGGAATGCTCGGCGGAAACCCGCGAGGTGCTGGATACCTTCAAGGTCATCGCCAAGGAACACGCCGAAGCCCTGGGCACCTACATCATTTCCATGGCGGCCGAGCCCTCCGATGTGCTCACCGTGGCGCTGCTGATGAAAGAAGCGGGCGGCCAGGTGACGCTGCCCATTGCGCCGTTGTTTGAAACTCTCAACGACCTCGACCATGCCGGTGACGTGATCGACCAGCTGCTGGCGCTGCCGGGCTATCGCAAGCTGATGCGCAACGGCCAGGAAGTGATGATCGGCTACTCCGACTCGGCCAAGGACGCCGGCCAGCTGGCCGCGGCCTGGGCGCAGTACCGGGCACAGGAGTCTCTGGTTAACGTCTGCGAGCGCCACGGCGTCGATTTGACCCTGTTCCACGGCCGCGGCGGCACGGTCGGGCGTGGCGGCGGCCCCGCCCACGCGGCGATTCTCTCCCAGCCGCCGGGATCGGTGAACGGCAGCCTTCGGGTGACCGAACAGGGCGAGATGATTCGCTTCAAGTTCGGCCAGCCGGATATCGCCCTGCGCTCGATGGAAATTTACGCCTGTGCGGTGCTCGAAGCCACCTTGCTGCCGCCCAGGGCCCCGGAGCCCCACTGGCGCGATGAGATGGATCAACTCGCCAAGGTCGCTCACGCTGCCTATGTTGGGGTGGTGCGCGAGGATCCGGACTTTGTGCCGTATTTCCGTGCGGTCACCCCGGAAGGCGCTCTGGGCAGGCTGCCGCTGGGGTCGCGGCCCACCAAGCGCCGTCAGGACGGCGGGGTGGAAACCCTGCGCGCCATTCCCTGGATATTTGCTTGGACGCAGATTCGCCTGATGCTGCCGGCGTGGCTGGGCAGCGGCGAAGCGTTCTCGCGGCGTCTCGAGCAGCCTGGCGGTCGCGAGGTGCTGCAGGAAATGCGCAATGAGTGGCCGTTCTTTGGTACTTACCTGGACATGCTGGAGATGCTGCTGGCCAAGGCCGACGTGGCGATTTCGGCCTACTACGAGCACCGTCTGGTGGACGAGCCGTCGCTCAAGGCATTGGGCAAGCAACTGCGCGAACGCTTTGCACGGTTGGAAGAGGCCGTGCTGGATATTCTTCAGCAGGACGCGCTGCTGGAAAACACGCCGCTGATCCGCCAGGCGATCGATGTGCGCAACCCCTACATCGACCCGCTGCATGGCCTGCAGGCAGAGCTCCTGCAGCGTAACCGGGATGCCGATGGCGCGATCAGCGCCGACCTTTCCCGTGCGCTGATGGTCACCATGGCAGGGATCGCCGCGGGCCTGCGTAATACTGGCTAGGCATCCCCATGAAAGCAAAGGAGGCGTCAATGCCGACAGAGGCTCAAGCGGTACTCGATTTCTGGTTTGAAACCTTGACGCCTGCCCAGTGGTTCAAAAAAGACCCTGAGCTGGACCGTGCGATCGCGGCACGGTTTGAAAGCCTGCATGCCCAGGCCGGGCAGTGCGAGTGCTACGCATGGCGCCAGACGGCGCACGGCCGCTTGGCTGAAATCATTGTGCTGGATCAGTTCTCGCGTAACATTTACCGCGACGATGCCCGTGCCTTCGCCAACGATGCGCTGGCACTGGCGCTCGCCCAGGAAGCGGTGGCTGCCGGTGCCGATGGCGACTTGACCCCCGTCGAGCGCAGTTTCCTGTATATGCCCTATATGCACAGCGAGTCAGCCGCCATTCATGCGCTGGCGATGCAGCTGTTTGACCAGCCGGGCTTAGAGAGAAACCGGGACTTTGAAGCTCGCCACAAAGCCATCATTGACCGCTTTGGGCGCTACCCGCACCGCAATGCCGTGCTGGGGCGGGCGTCCACCCGGGAAGAAGTCGAGTTTCTCAAGCAGCCGGGCACGTCTTTTTAAGCGGTTACCTAATTTCACTTTTGTCGATGGCGCTTTATGTCGTTACGAAAATCTACTCGCATCAACAAATACATCAGCGAAAGCGGACTCTGCTCGCGCAGAGAGGCCGACCGCTTTGTCGAGCAGGGCAATGTCTGGATCAACGGCCGCCGGGCGACCACCGGTGATCAGGTGGTGCCGGGTGATCGGGTCAAGGTGAACGGCCAGGATATTGAGCCCCAGGAAGAGGAGGACCTCGTCCTGATTGCGCTCAATAAGCCGGTGGGCATTGTCAGCACGACCGAGTCGAGTGAAAAAGACAACATCGTTGATTTCGTCAAACACGGCACGCGTATTTTTCCGATCGGCCGCCTGGATAAAGACTCCCAGGGGCTGATCTTGCTGACCAATAACGGCGATCTGGTCAACAAGATCCTGCGTGCTAACAACCAGCACGAGAAAGAGTATCGGGTGACGGTCAACAAGCCGATCACCGAGGAGTTTATCGACGGCATGCAAAACGGCGTACCGATTCTTGGTCAGGTCACCAAGAAATGCCACGTTGAGAAGCTGTCCACGTTCGAGTTCTCCATCACGCTGGTGCAGGGGTTGAACCGCCAGATCCGGCGGATGTGTGAGTACTTTGGCTACGAGGTCACCCAGTTGATCCGCACGCGGATCATGAACGTGTCGCTCAAGGGGCTGGCGCTGGGCGACTGGCGAGACTTGACCCCGAAAGAGATGGCAAGGATCGAGGCGTTAACCGCTGCTTCAGAGGCCAAGCCCTCGCCGCCAGCGACCTCAAAGCGCTCGGGCGGTCAGAAAAAAGCACGTAAAAGTACCGCTGCGGCGCCAGGCAAGCGTGGCGATAAACCAAGTGAAAAAGCGCCGGGAAAACGCAGGGCCACCGGATCAGGGCAGCCCAAGGCCAAAAGCGCTGGCGGTAAACCAGCGCTCAAGGGTAAGTCGAGTGGGGTGCCCTCCGGCCGGAAGGCGGGCGGGCGAGGAAAGCCTGCCAAAGGCGTTGCTGGCAAACACAAGCCTATGAAAGGGAAAACTTCTTCGCGCCGTAAGTAATGGCGCTAGGCTCTGCCTGAAAACTGGCTGCGCTCGACCATGCGGCGTTAAAAATCGGCTCAAATTACTCATTTACACTATGTAAACTCCGTATTTTCGCCGATTTTTGCCTTGCCTTGCCTTGCCTTGCCTTGCCTTGCCTTGCCTTGCCTTGCCTTGCCTTGCCTTGCCTTGCCTTGCCTGGCCTTCGCTCGCCGACTTTTCATACAAAGCCTAACGTCAGGCGTCATAGGCAAACAAAAAGTTGCCAATCAGCTCCTTGCCGCCCTCTGTCGCAAAGGATTCCGGGTGAAACTGGATGCCGTGAATCGGATAGTCACGGTGCTTTACCCCCATCAGCTCAAATTCGCCGAGCGCCTGCCAGCGGCTGCGCTGTTCGAAATTGTCAGCCGCCAGGGCGCCCACCGTGGCGGTCACTTCCAGGCATTCGGGTAGCGAGTCCGCATCGGCAATCAGCGAGTGGTAACGCATGACTTCGAGCTGGTCGGGCACGCCGTTGAACACGGAGCGGTTATTGTGGTTGATCGGGCTGATCTTGCCGTGCATGGGAAGCGGCGCTTTGACCACCTTGCCACCGAACACGTGGACGATGCCCTGCATCCCCAGACACACGCCCAGCAGCGGCGTGGTCTTGCCCAACTTCTCGATCACCTCTGCACAGACGCCGAAGTAACGCGGGTCATCCGGTGAGCCGGGGCCAGGCGAGATGATAATGCGATCCGGCGCCATGGCTTCGATGGCCTTAAAATCGATCTGGTTGTTGCGCTTAACGAGTATCTCGAAATGGGGAAGTCCCCGACGATTTTTCTCGGTCGTCAGAATCTCACCAATAAACTGGTAGAGGTTATAGGTGAAAGAATCGTAGTTATCGATGATCAGCACCTTCATGCGTGGCTCTCCGTGTCCTTATCCGTACTCATAAAAGGGGCAAGGGCTTTGCGGGTGCCCGCAAACTTGCGGCGAATCTCTTCATACTCGTCAGCGGCGTTGCTGTCGAAAACGTTGCCGCCGCAGGTTTGCACGTAGGCGCGCTCGCCGTTGACGAACACCGTACGGATGGGAATGGCAAAGGTGCAGTCGCCGTTAAACGAGAACTGCCCCACCGCGCCGCCGTAGGGGCCGCGCCCGTCATTTTCCAAATCGTCGATAATCTTCATCGCCTCGATCTTCGGCGCGCCGGTGAGGGTGCCCGCTGGGAAGTTGCTGGCCAGGGCGCTGAACATATCTTCGCCCTCGGCGATGATGCCGACGATCTCGCTGGAAATATGCTGCACGTGGCTGAACCGTTTGATATCCATCAGGCTGCGAACTTTCACCGTGCCAAATTGCGCCACCCGGCCGATATCGTTGCGGTGCAGGTCGACGATCATATGGTGCTCGGCGATCTCCTTGGGGTCGTTGAGCAGCGCCCGGGCAAGCTGAGTGTCTTCCTGAGGCGTTTGGCCCCGGGTGGTGGTGCCTGCCAGCGGGAAGGTCTCCATTTCGCCCTGACGCAGGCGGAACAGCAGCTCGGGGCTGGCGCCGATCAGCTTCTGCTCGCCAAACTTGACGTAGTACATCTGCGGAGAGGGGTTAATGGTGCGAAGCTGGTCGTAAAGCGCCAGGGTGTCGCCCTGGATCTGGAAGCGCTTCTTGAAGCCCACCTCGCACTGAAACACCTTGCCGTCGATGATGTCCTGTTTCACCTTGGCCACCGCGTCGGCGTGTTCAGCCTGGCCCATGGTGTCGCCGAGCGCCTTGATTTTCAGGGGGCCGGGTGGCGTGTCGTCGGTGTCGATCAGCGTCTGCAGGAAGTCGTAGCGACTGTTTTCATAATAAAAATAGATGACCTCACCGGTCATTTTGTCGAGGATCAAGCCGTCTTTATAGAGCCCGAACCTAAACGTATCGAAGTCATCGCTAGCCTTTAGCGTCAGCGAGGGTTCGAAATACTGCATGGCGTCGTAACCGAGGTAACCGCTTAACCCCCCGGCATATTTACGCGAAATAATATTCTGGGGTATCAGGCTGCGCAGCAGCTCGTAAGGGTTATCGCTCGGGTAGTGATTAGCATGGCCGTCGCGGTCTTCGATCGTCAGCGTCCGGCCATTGGCGTAGAGCGTATACTCGGGGTCAAAGCCGATGATCGAGTGACGCGCCATGTGGCTGTCCTCGCCCAGCGACTCCAGCATGTAGCAAGTATCGAATTGCCGCTCGATTTTTTGAAACAGGGCAAAAAAATCGCAGTCCGCCGCCAGGGTCACGTAGTGAGGCTTGCGCGGCAGCGTAAAAGGTTGCGGGCCTTTAGTCGCGTGCGTTTCGGCAGTTGTCATAGGTGGTCGGTCCATGAAGAAGGTAACGTGGTGAGGGCCCGAGAGCCACGCGACACCGTGGCAATCCCCACGCCCAGGGTTTCAGCAATTTGGCGGTGGGGTACACCCTCGCGCAGCAGCTTGAAAATCTGCAGGCGCTTGCTGATTTCTTGATACTCTGCCGGGGTCAGCAGGCTGGCCAGCGCCTGATCCATTGCCTCTGGAGAGTCGATGGCAAGCAAATGGCGAACCAGCTCCGCCTGGTAATCATCGTTTGTGTGCATGTCGTGAAGGCACCGTTGGCCACCGGGTAATAAGCAATGTACTAGCGTACTAGTACGCTATATGATTGTGCCGTGAAGTCAAGCCGTTTGACAAAATATAGGGAGCCCCGATGACCGCGTACTTTATCCAGGCGTTTATATATCTTGTGGCAGCGGTGATTGCCGTCCCTCTGGCAAAACGCTACGGGCTTGGCTCGGTGCTCGGCTACCTGATGGCCGGCGTGGTCATTGGCCCAATACTCGGTCTGGTGGGCCAGGAAACCACCACGATCCAGCACTTTGCCGAATTTGGTGTGGTAATGATGCTGTTCCTTGTCGGTATGGAGCTCGACCCGAAAGGCCTGTGGGCGATGCGCGTGCGGCTGATCGGCCTGGGCGGGTTGCAGGTGGCTCTGACCACCGCCGCAGGAACCGCCATTGCCTGGTGGCTGGGGCTTGCCTGGCAAACGTCGCTGGCTATCGGCTTGCTGTTCGCACTCTCCTCGACGGCGATTGTGCTGCAAACCCTGAGTGAAAAAGGCCTGGAAAAAACCGAGGGCGGCCGGAGCGCCTTCTCCGTGTTGCTGTTCCAGGATATCGCGGTCATTCCCATGCTGGCGTTGATTCCCCTGCTGGCGCTACCCGAGTTGATGGGGGCCGGTGGCGATCAAGCGAGTCACGCGAGCATCAGCCTGGTGGCGCACTTGCCCGGTTGGGCGCACGCCCTGGTGGTGGTCGCGGCGATCGGCAGCGTGATTGCCGGCGGCTACTACCTCAGCCCGAAACTGTTTCGCTATGTGGTGGGCTCGGGGTTGCGCGAGGTATTCACGGCCACGGCGCTGATGCTAGTCATCGGTATCGCCGCCCTCATGAGCCTGGTGAACCTTTCCCCGGCGCTGGGCGCGTTTCTGGCCGGCATCGTGCTGGCCAACAGCGAGTTCAAGCATGAAATCGAAGCCAATATCGAACCGTTCAAGGGGCTTCTGCTGGGCCTGTTCTTTATCACCGTCGGCGCGGGGATCGACTTTCAGGTGCTGGCCTCGCAGTGGGGCACGGTGCTGGCCCTTGGCGTCCTGGTGATTGCCGTCAAGGCGGCCATTCTGCTCGGCTTGGCGTTGCTGTTTCGAGTGCATGGCAGCAACGGCTGGCTGTTCACCCTGAGCCTGGCCCAGGCCGGTGAGTTCGGGTTTGTGCTGTTGACCTACAGCGTGCAGAGCAGCGTGATTCCCGTCGAGATTTCCCGGGTGCTGTCGCTGGTCATCGCACTGTCGATGTTCCTGACGCCGCTGCTGTTCATCGCCTACGACCGCCTGGTGCTGCCGCGCTATCGCCGGGTCAAAAACGACGGGCGCGAGGCGGATACCATCGACGAACAGGCGCCGGTGATCGTCGCGGGCGTGGGGCGCTTCGGGCAGATTATCTGCCGCCTGCTGCGGGCCAACAACATGCCCATCGTCGCGCTCGACCATGAGCTCGAGCAAATCGAGAACCTGCGGCGAATCCACATCAAAAGCTATTTCGGCGATGCCACCCGTTCAGACCTGTTGGAAACCGCCGGTATCGAACAGGCGCGCTTGCTGGTCGTGGCCATTGACGATCGAGAGCGGGCGTTGGCAGTGGTGAAACACGTCAAACATTACTATCCCAACGTATGGGTGCTAGCCCGGGCGTTCGACCGCGGGCATGGCTATCAGCTGCGTGATGCAGGCGCTGATGACGTTGTCAGCGAAACCTACCATTCCGCGTTGGAGCTAGGCGGCCATGCGCTGACGGCGATGGGCGTACACCCCATGCGGGCTAAGCAAATGACCTGGGCGTTTGTGCAAAATGAGGATGCACACGAAGACGAGTTGTTTGAGACATGGAAGAACATTGAGGGAGGGAATGCTTTCGGCCCTCGCTATAGCGAGCTGTTCATGAAACTGGAAGAAGCGCTGAACATCGCCATGCAGCAGGACTGGCCCGAGCCACAGCCTGAGGATGCGCCGATCTGGACCGCGCCTAAAGAGGATCAACAATGAATTAAAGAGGTTATCTGCTGAGTTTCTAAAATAGAGGCGTTAGAGTGGTTCACGGCATCAATCACGCAGCCGATAAGCGAAGGGGAAAACGCCATGACCATGTGCCATCCCAGGGTCATGATGTTGGTTTGCTGCTGCCATTGCGATGACACCAGCACAACAGGTCCCGGCTCAAGAAAGTGCCTGACGTTGGAGACCGGAAAGTCCTCTCTCTTCATCGGGTGTGGCATAAATAAGCTCTACTTGGACTGAGAAAACCACAAAATCGTCGGTTAGCCATAGGTCCATTTTGCCGCTTGTGACCACGGCTGCAATGCCTTCTATTCCTCAATATATAGAGGTAAGCGCTTGATTGCGGTGACGTGGAGCCCATGTTCATCGTTATAGTAGTCCATGGTTAAGTCTATCAGCCTGCAACTGGACGCTGATGAAACCTTCAATTAGACGAGATGGTAATGCGCAATTGGACGCTACAATAACCCACAATTGGACGCTATAATAACCCACAATTGGACGCTACTAGAGGCAAGCTATGGATACCTCCTATCTGCCCCGACTGATCAGTGATCGAGTGGAAGAGTCGCTCGCAGATACGCCAGTAGTCTGCTTACTAGGGCCTAGACAGGTGGGTAAAACGACACTCGCGCAGCGCATAGATCCCAACCGAACGTATCTGAATCTGGATGACCCGACCCTGATGGCGGCAGCGCAGCAGGATCCGGTGGGCTTTATCGAGAGCCTGCCCGAGTACACTACACTGGACGAAGTACAACGCGTCCCCGATCTGCTGTTGGCGATCAAATCGGTGGTGGATCGCAATCGCCAGCCGGGACGTTTTCTGCTGACGGGCTCTGCCAATTTGCTACTGCTCCCCAGGGCGCAGGATTCTCTAGCGGGCCGTATGGAGGTTATTTACCTGCATCCGCTAACTGAGCAGGAGAAGCGAGTTAGTGAATCCACCTTGCTGGCCAAACTGATCAAAGGGCAGCTAGCCGCCAAGATAGTGCCAGACCAAAGGCTGCAGCCCACTACGTCAGATGTTATCTGTCAGGGCGGCTACCCCGAGCCCAGCCGTCGAGCGCCCAATCGGGCTCGTCAATGGTATCGCCAATATCTCAATGCCATTATCCAGCGGGATGTAAAGGATATCGCCGCTATTCAAGATGAGGATGGCATGCTACGGCTGATGGAGCTGCTGGCTTATCGAACCGCAGGTCTGCTCAATGTAAGCAATTTGAGCAAAGAGCTAGGGATGGAGCGTGGCACGGTTACCAAATACCTTAGTATTTTAGAGCGCCTCTTCCTTATTCGTCAGCTACCCGCTTGGCATCGCAATCAAGCTAAGCGGCTTATCAAGAGCCCTAAGCTACACTTGGTCGATACTGGGCTTGCGGCTACGTTAGGGCGGTTATCAACAGATCAGTGGTTTATGGAAGCAGAACGGTTCGGAGCCCTGATGGAAACCCATGTGGTTGAGCAGCTCATGGCCCAAGCCTCTTGGACCGAGCCTGAGTTGCGCTTTTCTCACTACCGCGACAAAGATCAGGTTGAGGTAGATCTTGTCATCGAGCGTGGTCAGGCGATCTGGGGAGTCGAGGTCAAGCGGTCTGCTACCGTTCAGGCAAGGGATGCTGCAGGGCTCGCCCGCCTCGCTGATCAAGCAGGCGAGCAGTTTCAGGGCGGCATGCTGATATACACAGGGCACCACTGTATAAAGCTCAATGTGCCCGGTTGCTTTGCCGTCCCTATTCGCATGTTGTGGGGGCAGTGAGTGGAAGGCTTTGCTCACTGGTCGATGTTGAAAAACGCAAATATTGATCCGCCATTACCCAGCCGGACGCCGCATAACGGTCATAAATAACCCGGCGCCAATCAAGCTGCCGGCACCACAGCGGTGTAGCAGGCGGCGAAACTTGGCGGTCATTAGCTGTCGGCTAGTCGTCGACAACAGTGTATAGCCTAGATCCGAGATAACGCCCATCACAAGAAACGTAGTAAACAAAATCGCCAACTGTGGAGCTAAGGGTTGGGTTTGGCTAATAAACTGCGGCATGAATGCCATGAAAAACAGAATGCTTTTGGGGTTCAGGAGAGTTACCCAAAATGCTTTCGCGGTGCCTTGCTTGACGTTAGCTCCCGAAGTTTCCAAGTCGTTCAACTGGCCGGATTCACGCCACATCTTAATGCCCAGATACAGCAGATAGAGAACCCCTAGCCATTTAAGCATGGCGAATAGCTCCGCCGATGCCATCAGCAGCGCGCCTACGCCTGCAAACGAAAGTGACATCGCCACCAGGTCACCCAAGAAAAAGCCCGGCAACATCGCCAGAGCAGCTCTGCGACCTTGATTGATGCCGGTCATTACCAATAGCGCAACGGCGGGGCCTGGTGATGCGATGACCAAAAAAGACGCCAGCACAAATGATAACCAAAGCTCAATCGACATAGCGTTAACGTTCCTTTGTTGAATTATTGACGATAGCTCGCGTCACTAGTGGTTCAGCTAGAGCGTTTGCAGCCTTGGGCCGACAAAACACATTGATCAATGCCAAGACGGTATAATATTGAGGCCGTGACTGCTTGCAATGCAATCATAAGCGCTGGGATAGTGGAAATTTAAAACGGCAGGTGTAGCGAGGCGCTGAGGGTATTGAGGTGGTCGAGAGTGGGGGTGTCGATACGTTCGTACTCGAGGCGACTGACGAGGCGATCAATGGTGAGGGTGGCGCCAAAGCCCTGGAGCATGGCGGTGCCGCCGTCGTCGATTTCCTGCGCGGGGCGATAGCTTTCACCGCGCCATTCGGTAAGCCCCGACTTGGCGTAGATGCTGAACGCCCCCATTCGCAGGCCGGCGACCAGGGCGCCGCCCAGGCTTAGGGTATCCATGATAAGCGGGTTAATGCTCGACGAAATGGGCACTTCTTCGCTTTCGCGGTAGGCCAGTTCAGCGCCAATGTCCACTTGGGGAAGCTGCCAGGGACTGAAGCCCGCCGATAGGCGGAAACCGCTGGTGTAGCTGTCGATGCTGGCAAGGTCGCTGCCCTCAAGGACGACGCCGTTTTCCAACTGCAATAGCTCGCCTTGCGGCGAAGTGTAGGCCAGGGGAGGGGCGGACTCGTCAGCAAAGGTGCTGGCATATGGGACTGCACAGCAGAGTAAGGTGCTCGCCAAGCGTTTCATTGGCATTCTTGTGTACCTGGAGGCGTCAAGCAAAGGTCAAAGGCATATCTTTTCAGAGTAGCAATTGGCCCTGGTTTGCGCCAATTTAATTGCCGGGACCATTCAACTGGTCGTCCAGTCCCAGCTCCTCGATGGAGATTTCGCGCATCTTGAACTTCTGGATTTTGCCGGTGACGGTCATCGGGAATTCATCGACGAATTTGAAGTAGCGCGGAATCTTGAAGTGGGTGATCTTGCCCTTGCAGTACTCGCGCAGGTCCTCGCCGCTAACCTCGTGGTCGGTGCCGTTGAGTTTGACCCAGGCGATCAGCTCTTCACCGTACTTCCTGTCGGGTACGCCGGTGACCTGGACTTCCGAAATGGCCGGGTGGGCGTAGAGAAATTCCTCAATCTCCCGAGGATAGACGTTTTCACCACCGCGAATCACCATGTCCTTGATCCGGCCGACGATCTGGATATAGCCCTCGTCGTCCATGGTAGCCAGGTCGCCGGTATGCATCCAGCCCGCCTCGTCGATGGACTCGGCGGTGGCTTTGTCGTTGTTCCAGTACTTCAGCATGATGCTGTAACCGCGGGTGCACAGCTCGCCAATTTCACCGCGGGGCAGAATGCCACCGTTGCCGGGGTCGACGATTTTGTTTTCCAGGTGCGGTTGGGTGCGGCCGACGGTGGATACGCGCTTTTCAATGCTGTCGTTGGCGCCAGTTTGAGTGGACACCGGGCTGGTTTCGGTCATGCCGTAGGCGATCTGCACGCCTTTCATGTTCATCTTGCTGATGACCTGCTTCATGATTTCGGCGGGGCAGATCGATCCCGCCATGATGCCGGTGCGCAGCGACGATAGGTCCCTGCTCGGGAAGTCGGGATGGTCCAGTTCGGCGATAAACATGGTGGGCACGCCGAACAGCGCGGTGGCTTTCTGCGCCTGCACCGCCTCGAGCACCTTGCCGGGGTCAAAGCCCTCGTCTGGGTAGATCATCGCCGCGCCGTGGGTCATGCAGCCCAGGTTGCCCATGACCATGCCGAAACAGTGATACAACGGCACCGGAATCACCAGGCGGTCTTCACTGGTAAAGCCCATGCTTTCGGCGACAAAGAAGCCGTTGTTGAGAATGTTGTGGTGGGAAAGCGTGGCGCCTTTGGGGAAGCCGGTGGTGCCCGAGGTGTACTGAATATTGATCGGGTCATCGAACTGCAGCGTGGCCTGGAGGTCGTCGACGTCGGTCTGGCTGACCTGATTCGCTTCGTCCATCAGATCAGCCCAGCGCCACATGCCGTTGTGCTTGTCGGCGCTCAGGTTGATCACACACTCGAGGTCGGGCAGTTTTTGTGATTTCAGCCTGCCCCCGGCACTGGTTTTCAATTCAGGGGCCAGTTCATACAGCATGCCGCGATAGTCCGACGTTTTGAAGCTATCGGCGGTGACCAGGAAGCGTGCGCCGGACTGGTTGAGCGCATATTCCAGTTCGTGACTACGGTAGGATGGATTGATGTTGACCAGAATCGCGCCGATTTTAGCGGTGGCGAATTGCGTTACCGTCCACTCGCTGCAGTTGGGCGCCCAGATGCCCACCCGGTCGCCTGGCTTGACGCCGATGGCGAGTAGCGCGCGGGCGCAGCGGTTAACCTCTTCCTGAAGTTTCCGGTAGCGCCAGTGGATGTTCTGGTGTAGCACGATCAGCGCGTCGTTATCGGGGTATTGCGCGGCGATCTGGTCGAATTTATCACCAATCGTCATGCCCAGCAGGGGTTTGTCGGCGGTGCTGCTGGTGTAGCTTGGAAGGCTAGGTGCAGGTGATGCCATGGTATCTCTCCACATATTATTGTCTTGTTCGAGCGAATAGGCGGCGTCGGGTTGTTATTGGTTAGAAGCTTACGCGGCCTTTAGCCAGGGCGACTTTGGAGCTGGGTTTGCGGCCCAGTTCGCCGGTAATCCAGTAGCCGGTATCAATCACTGCCTGCAGGTCAACGCCGGTATCGATGCCCAGCCCCGCCAGCAGATAAAGCACGTCTTCGGTGGCCACATTGCCCGAGGCGCCCTGGGCATACGGGCAGCCGCCGAGCCCGGCGGTGGCGGCATCGATCACGCTGACGCCTTCTTCCAGCACGGCATAGAGATTCGCCATCGCCATGCCGTAGGTATCGTGGAAATGGGCGGCCAGAAACTCGATGGGCACCTGCTGACGGGTCGCCTCGATCATGCGTTTGGCGGCCAGCGGGGTACCCACGCCAATGGTGTCGCCCAGCGATATTTCGTAGCAGCCCATCGCATACAGCGCTTTGGCTACCTCGGCCACTTTTTGAGGCGCAATCTCGCCTTCGTAAGGGCAGCCCAGCACGCAGGAAACGTAGCCACGCACCCGCACGCCAGCGTCGTTGGCGCGTTCCAGTACCGGTTCAAAGCGTGCCAGAGACTCGGCGATGGAGCAGTTGATGTTCTTTTGCGAAAACGTCTCAGACGCCGCGCCGAACACCGCGACTTCCTCAACGCCCGCCGAAAGCGCGTTCTCCAGGCCCTTAAGGTTAGGCGTCAATGCCGAATAGACCACGCCCGGCCGACGGTGGATGCCGGTCATCACCTCGGCAGCATCGCCCATTTGCGGCACCCACTTTGGGGAGACAAAGCTGACGGCTTCGATGTGTGCGAGCCCCGTGTTGGCGAGCCGCTCAATTAGCGCAATCTTGGTCGCGGTGGGCACGATCTCCCCCGGCTCGTTCTGCAAGCCGTCCCGGGGGGCCATTTCAAACAGTTTGACGGACGTCGGCAGCGCCATGGGTAGCTCCTATTCGCTGGGGGCAAAGTCGAGCAGCACGTCGCCCTGGCCGACGGTATCGCCTGGCTGGAAGTGGAACGATGCCACGCTACCATCGGCCGGCGCGGTCATGGTGTGCTCCATTTTCATGGCTTCCATGACCATCAGTGGCATGCCTTTCTCGACGCTGGCGCCTGGTTCCACGAGCAGCGCGACCACGGTGCCGTGCATCGGCGCGGTGAGGTTCGATTCGGCCTCGTGGTGGCCGTGGTCGATGGCGTCGATGCGCCGCCAAAACAGGCGTGTTTCACCACTCGGGTCGGCTATGACCACCACGTGCCCATCGCGGCGTGCCTGCAGGCGGCGACGGTGGCCGTCCAGCGTTATCGCGACGGCGTCGCCGCTGAGCGGCTGCAGACTGGCGGTCAGGGTTTCATCATTGATTGTCAGATTCCAAAGTGATTCTCCGGCGTTGCGCTTGCCTTCGACGATGACCACCGCTTTATCGCTATCCGGCGTCTGGGCACTTGCCGGGTCGCACAGCGCGATGCGTATGGTGTGGGGCGCATTGAGGCGAAAGCCGTCGTGGCGGTCCCAGGGCGAGTCGCTCTCGCATTCCTGGGCAAGCTGGTGCAGGCCGATCAGCGCCGCGCTGGCGTAGGCTTCTCGGCTATAGGTGGGTGGCGCAAACAGCGTGGCCTCGTTGCGCTCGATAAAGCGCGTATCCAGCTCCACGTTCTTGAAACCAGGATGGGTCGCCAGACGCATCAGAAAGGCGCGGTTGGTCACTACGCCCTGAACGTCGAGTGCTGCCAGGGCGCGATTAAGCGTCGCCAGGGCGGCGTTGCGGTCAACGCCGTGTACGATCAGTTTGGCGAGCATGGGGTCGTAGTGCATCGACACCGTATCGCCGCTCTCCACGCCGCTGTCCAGGCGTACCTGATCAGCGCTCAAGCCCGCACCGGCTAAATCCAGCGCAAAGCGGGTGAGCAGGCCGGTAGCCGGTAAAAAATCCTGATCCGGGTCTTCGGCGTAAATACGCGCTTCAAAGCTATGCCCGGTGATGGTCAGTGCGTCTTGGGTGCAGGGGAGCGGTTCGCCCATAGCCACGCGTAACTGCCACTCGACCAGATCCTGGCCGGTGATCATCTCGGTGACCGGGTGCTCCACCTGTAGGCGGGTGTTCATTTCCATAAAGAAGAACGACCCGTCCGCATCCAGTAGAAACTCGACGGTACCCGCGCCCACATAGCCGATTTCCTGGGCGGCGCGCACCGCAGCGTCGCCCATGGCGCTGCGCAGCTCGGCCGTCATGCCGGGAGCGGGGGCTTCTTCGATGACTTTCTGGTGGCGGCGCTGCACGCTGCAGTCGCGTTCGAACAGGTAAACGCCGTTACCGTAGCGGTCGCAGAACACCTGGACTTCCACATGGCGGGGCTTGACCAGATATTTCTCGATCAGCATGCGATCGTCGCCGAAGGCGGCCCTGGACTCGCGTCGGCAGCCGTCCAGGGCAGCCTGGAAGCCATCCCCCGACTCGACGACGCGCATCCCCTTGCCGCCACCGCCGGCGCTGGCTTTGAGCATCACCGGGTAGCCTATCCTGTCGGCCTCATCGCGCAGCAGAGCATCATTCTGGTCGTCGCCGTGGTAGCCGGGCACCAGCGGTACACCCGCCTCGGCCATACGCGCTTTGGCGGCGGATTTATCGCCCATGGCGGCGATCGCCGAGGCGGGCGGGCCGACAAAGGTAATACCCGCTTTTTCAAGGGCTTTGACGAAGTCGCCGTTCTCGGAAAGAAAACCGTAGCCGGGGTGGATGGCGCCGCTGCCGGTGCGCCTGGCGGCCTCAATGACCGCCTCGACGTCAAGATAGCTTTCCCGCGCGGGGGCAGGGCCCACGCGAATGGCTTCGTCGGCTTCACGCACGTGGCGGGCGCTGGCATCGGCGTCGGAATAGATAGCGACGGTTTTAAGTCCCATGCGGCGCGCGGTGCGCATCACGCGGCAGGCAATCTCGCCCCGATTGGCAATCAGCAACGTATCAAAGGGCGTCGTGCGCGCGGGGAGGGCGTTCTTATCAATAGGGGGCGAATGACTCATGAGCGACGCTCCGACGCGTGGGGTGTGTTATTGGGTTCGGCCCAGTTTGGGCGGCGCTTATCCAGGAAACTCGCCAGACCCTCCTGGCCTTCCGGGCTGACCCGCAGCCGGGCGATGACCTGGCAGGTATGCTCGCGGGTGGCGTCCGCATCGGTTGCCTGGGCCACCGTGGCCATCAGCGCCTTGGTGGCGCGCTGGGCCTGGGGCGAACCCGCCAGCAGCGTGGCCAGCATGGCGTCCACTGCGCTATCCAGCGCGTCGTGTTCCACCAACTGATGGGCCAGGCCAAGCTCAAGCGCCGTAGGGGCGTCCATCACCTCGGCGGTCAACGCAAAGCGGCGCATCTGACGCTCGCCAAGGGCACGCTGAACGTAGGGGCTGATCACCGCGGGCGACAGGCCTATCTTGACCTCGGAGAGGCAGAACCTGGCTTTTTCGGAGGCCACGACCACGTCGCAGCAGGCGGCAAGACCCACCGCGCCGCCGAAAGCAGCGCCCTGCACGCGGCACAGCGTGGGGCAGGGCAGTGTGTCCAGGCCGTGCATCAGCGCGGCGAGCTTGCGCGAATCGGCGAGGTTATCGTCAAGGTCGTAATCGACCATGTGCTTCATCCAGTTCAGGTCCGCACCCGCCGAGAAGCTCTTGCCCTCGGAACCCAGTACCACCACGCGCAGGTCGCCCGTGTCCGCAAGCGAATGCAGCCGGCCCAAGTGAGCGTTGAGCTCGGCAATCAGGCGGTCGTCAAAGGCGTTATGCACCTCGGGGCGGTTCAGGGTTAGCCAGGCGACGCCACGCTCGTCTATTTCGAGTCTTGAGTAGGTGGTGTTATGTGACATCTTGGACCTCGTTAGCAAAGCTGGAAGCTTGAAGAGCGGCGCTTCGCGCCTGAAAGTTGTAAGAAACCTGATGCCCTGTCGCTGCAGCGTGAGGAGGAGACTTCCAGCTTACCGCTTCAAGCTTCCAGCTCCCTTGCGCAGCAAGGGATCACATCCGGAACACGCCAAAGCGTGTCTCTTCGACTTCAGCATTCATCGCGGCAGCCAGTGAAAGCCCCAGTAAATCGCGGGTTTGCAACGGGTCAATCACGCCGTCGTCCCACAGGCGGGCGCTGGCGTAGTAGGGGTGGCCCTGGTGCTCGTACTGTTCGCGGGTGGGTTGCTTGAAGGCTTCCTCTTCCTCCGGCGTCCACTCGCGGCCTTCGCGCTCGTACTGCTCGCGTTTCACCTGGGAAAGCACGCCCGCGGCCTGTTCGCCGCCCATCACCGAAATGCGCGCGTTGGGCCACATGAATAGCAGGTTGGGATCATAGGCACGGCCACACATGCCGTAGTTGCCCGCGCCGAAGCTACCGCCAATCAGCACGGTGTACTTGGGCACTTTGGCGCAGGCCACGGCAGTGACCAGCTTGGCGCCGTGCTTGGCGATGCCTTCGTGCTCGTATTTGGAGCCGACCATAAAGCCGGTAATGTTTTGCAGGAACACCAGCGGGATCTTGCGCTGGGCGCAAAGCTCGATAAAGTGCGCGCCTTTCACCGCGCTCTCTGAAAATAGCACGCCGTTGTTGGCCACGATGCCCACCGGGTAGCCGTGAATATGGGCAAAGCCGGTGACCAGCGTTTCGCCGTAGTAGCGCTTGAATTCATCGAAATCGGAGTCATCGACGATGCGGCCAATGACTTCGCGCACGTCATAGGGCTTTTTAAGGTCGGTGCCGACAATGCCATACAGCTCGGAAGGATCTAGCTTGGGGGGCTTGGGTGCCTGCATGGCGAGCTGGCCGCGCTTCTGCCAGTTGAGCCGCGAGACACAGGCACGGGCCAGCTGCAGCGCGTGGGCGTCGTTTTCGGCGTAGTGATCGGCCACGCCGCTGACCTTGGCATGCACGTCGGCACCGCCCAGGTCTTCAGCGCTGATGCTCTCGCCGGTGGCGGCTTTTACTAAAGGCGGGCCGCCGAGGAAAATCGTGCCCTGTTCTTTGACGATGATCGACTCATCGGCCATGGCCGGCACGTAGGCGCCGCCTGCGGTGCACGAGCCCATCACCACGGCAATTTGCGGGATGCCCTCGGCGGATAGGGTTGCCTGGTTGTAGAAGATGCGCCCGAAGTGGTCGCGGTCGGGGAAGACTTCATCCTGGCGGGGCAGGAAGGCGCCGCCGGAATCAACCAGGTAGATACACGGCAGGCGATGCTTGCGGGCAACTTCCTGTGCGCGCAGGTGCTTCTTGACGGTCATCGGGAAGTAGGTGCCACCTTTCACCGTGGCATCGTTGGCGACAATCACACACTCGACGCCGGAAACGCGGCCAATGCCGGTGACAACCCCGGCGGCGGGCACGTCGCTTTCATATAGCTGATGGGCGGCCAGCGCGGACAACTCCAGAAACGGCGAACCCTCGTCAATCAGATGATCGATGCGGTCGCGCACGAACAGCTTGCCGCGACTTTCGTGACGTTCGCGGGACTTGGCGCCGCCGCCCTGGGAGATGGCCGCGGTTAGTTCACGCAGTTTGTTGACTTCACCGAGCATTGAGGCTTCGTTGGCTTGAAACACATCGCTACGCGGGTTGATCTGAGTGGAAATAGTACTCATGGGGCGACCCTACTAACGTTTATTAAAGGCTTTCGTTGAAGAGTTCGCGGCCGATCAGCATCCGCCGGATCTCGCTGGTGCCCGCGCCGATCTCGTAAAGCTTGGCGTCGCGCAGCAGCCGCCCGGTGGGGTACTCGTTGATATAGCCGTTGCCGCCGAGTAGCTGAATCGCATCCAGCGCTACCTGGGTGGCTTTTTCCGCGCAGTAGAGAATCACCCCGGCAGCGTCTTTGCGGGAGGTCTGGCCGCGGTCGCAAGCGCTCGCCACGGCATACAGATAGGCCCGGCAGGCGTTCAGGGTGGTGTACATGTCCGCCACTTTGCCCTGCACCAGTTGGAACTCGCCGATCGACTGGTTGAACTGCTTGCGCTCGTGGATATAGGGGAGCACCACATCCATGGCGGCCTGCATGATGCCGATGGGGCCGGCTGCGAGCACGGTGCGCTCAAAATCCAGGCCGCTCATCAGCACGTGAACGCCTTTGCCCTCAGCGCCGAGGATATTCTCGGCGGGCACCTTGCAGTCCTGGAACACCAGCTCACAGGTGTTGGAGCCGCGCATGCCCAGCTTGTCGAGCTTCTGGGCGGTAGAGAAACCGGGCATACCCTTTTCGATAATAAAGGCGGTGATGCCTTTGGAGCCGGCGTCCGGGTCGGTCTTGGCGTAGACCACCAGCACGTCGGCATCCGGGCCGTTGGTGATCCACATCTTGTTGCCGTTGAGAATGTAATGATCGCCATCTCGCTTGGCACGCAGCTGCATGGAGACTACATCCGAGCCGGCGCCGGGTTCGGACATGGCAAGTGCCCCCACGTGGTCGCCGCTGATTAACTTGGGCAGGTATTTGGCTTTTTGCTCTGCAGAGGCGTTAATTTTGATCTGGTTGACGCACAGGTTGGAGTGGGCGCCGTAGGAGAGCGCCACAGACGCACTGGCCCGGGAAATCTCTTCCATGGCAATACAGTGGGCCAGGTACCCCATGCCGCTGCCGCCGTCTTCATCGGGAACGGTAATTCCCAGCAGTCCCATATCGCCGAACTTCTTCCATAAGTCGTTGGGGAACTCGTTGGCCTGGTCGATCTCGGCGGCGCGGGGCGCAATCTCGCTAGCCGCAAAAGCGTTGACCTGCTCGCGCAGCATGTTCAGTTCGTCATCAAGGCCATAGTTGAGTTCTGAGTAGCGTGAAAACATGGTCAATCACCTGTTGTGCATTGTTTTGGCGAACGTGGTTTTAGCGAGCGTGTGCTGGGGTATGAGGCAGGCGACCGGCTCAGTCCACGGTGGCGGAGGAAGGCGATGTTGCGTCGGAAGGTGCCGACTGCTCTTCTTCACGCTGTTTTTCATTTAGCTCTTCCAGCGCCTGGCGGCAGCGGATTTCGGCGCTTTCAAGCTCGAGCTGGACCATGGTGATGTCTTTCATCTGCTGGTCGAGGGCTGCTCGGCGTTCGGCAATCTTGCTGAGCATCAAACGCAGCTGCTTTTTACTGCCGCTGCGGGTCTCATCCCAGAGCTCGAACAGCTCGCGGATTTCGGCCAGTGAAAACCCCAGCCGCTTGCCACGAATGGTTAGCTTCAGGCGCACCCGGTCCTTGCTGCTGTAGACACGGGTTTGTCCGCGCCGCGTCGGGTGCAGCAGTTCCTGGTCCTCGTAAAAGCGGATGCTGCGGGTGGTTAAATCAAACTCGTTGGCCAGTTCACTGATCGAGTAGGTTTTGCTCATGATCGGTATTCTCTCAAAAGGGCGTTATTCCAGACATATACCGCTATGGAACACGGCCGCTGAGGTGGAAACAAGCTTACGTTGACGTTAATCAGGCATCATGGACGGTGCCAGTTACTGCATGCGTGACGAATCCACAGCAGCTTCCGCCAAAGGTCTAGGGAGCAAGTGATTGCTTGTGGTAAAAGTAAAATATAAGTTAACGTAAACGTCAACTAAATGACAGCAGACAGTGCCTTAGCGCGTTCCCGGAGAGTCGCCATGAATTTCGAACTCAGTGAAGATCAGGTTGCGTTCGCCGATATGGCCCGCGCCTTTGCCCAGAAGGAACTGGCCCCCCACGCCGCCGAGTGGGATCGGGACGCCTTTTTTCCTGTCGAGGTGATCCGCAAAGCCGGCGAGCTGGGGTTCTGCTCGCTTTATGCCCCTGAAAGCGTCGGCGGACTGGGTCTTTCGCGGCTGGATGCCAGCATCATCTTCGAGCAGCTGTCGATGGGCTGTACCTCGACCACGGCATACCTGACCATCCATAACATGGTGACCTGGATGGTGGCCGATTTCGGCACGCCAGAAGTGATTGAACAGTGGGGCGAAAAGCTGGCCACCGGCGAGCTTCTGGGCTCGTACTGTTTGACCGAACCCAACTCGGGCTCGGATGCCGCATCGCTGAAAACCACTGCCAGACGCGACGGCGATGATTTTCTGCTCAACGGCAGCAAGATGTTCATTTCCGGTGCGGGCAGCACCGATGTGCTGGTGGTGATGGCGCGCACCGGCGGCGAGGGCGCGGCCGGGGTGTCCGCTTTTGCGGTGGATGCCAACGCAGAGGGCATCAGCTACGGGCGCAAGGAAGACAAGATGGGCTGGAACAGCCAGCCGACCCGGATGATTACTTTTGAAGACGTGCGGGTGCCCGCGCAGCAGATGCTCGGTAACGAGGGTGACGGCTTCAAGATTGCCATGAAAGGCCTGGATGGCGGGCGGATCAACATCGCCACTTGCTCCATCGGTACCGCCCAGCAGGCCATCAACGAGGCGCGGGCCTACATGCTCGAACGCAAGCAGTTCGGCAAACGCCTGGCAGATTTCCAGGCGCTCCAGTTTCGTCTGGCTGACATGGTGACCGAGCTGGTCGCCGCGCGTCAGCTTGTGCGCCTGGCCGCCACCAAGCTGGATGCCGGGGACGCCGATGCGATTGCGTACTGCGCCATGGCCAAACGCTTTGCCACCGATGTAGGCTTCAAGGTGTGCGACGAAGCGCTTCAGCTATACGGCGGAAACGGCTATATCAAGGAGTACCCAATGGAACGCTTTGTTCGTGATACCCGCGTGCACCGTATTCTTGAGGGGACCAATGAGATCATGCGGCTGATCATTTCACGCCGCGTGTTGGCGGAAGGCGCCGCCGAGCTGTAAGCACGGAATGCCGGTCGTTGATCAAATCGTTGTAGTGATTGCCCCGAATAAGGATGGTGAGATGAGTAGCGTACTGTTTGCCGAACACCCCACCCAAGACGGTCACGTCATTGCGGAAATTACCCTCAATGCCGAGCGCTCGCTCAACGCGCTGACGCTGGACATGATTGAGGAAATACTGCCGCGCCTGGCCGAATGGCGAAGCGACGAACGCGTGGTGGCCGTGCTGCTGGACAGCGCCGGTGAAAAGGCTTTCTGCGCCGGCGGTGACGTGGTTAACCTCTACAAGGCGATCAAGGGCGAGGGCGACCCGGATTTCCCTGAACGCTTTTTCGACAACGAGTACCGATTGGATTACGCGCTGCATACCTACCCCAAACCGGTGATCTGCTGGGGGAACGGCATTGTCATGGGCGGCGGTATGGGCCTGCTGAGTGCGAGCAGCCACCGCGTGGTAACTGAAACGTCGCGTTTGGCGATGCCTGAGGTCACCATCGGGCTTTACCCGGACGTGGGGGCCAGTTGGTTTCTCAACCGCCTGCCCAACGGAACCGGGCGCTTTCTAGCCATGACCGGCAGCCAGATCAACGCGCCGGATGCCGTCCACCTCGGCCTTGCCGACCGGGCGATTGCCAGCCACCAGCGCGATGCCATGGCGAAAGCGCTGACCAAGGCCACATGGGGTGAGGGCGCGAAGACCGACGCCCACGGGGTGGTTAATCGCATTCTGCGCGAGCTGGAGCAGGCCTCGCAGTCGGTATTTGAAGAGCTCGAGGCGCCGGTGTATAAATTCTCGCCGCTGATCCGTGAACTGATGGACCACGACACCGTCGAGCAAATTGTCGCGGCCATCAGTGCGGTGAACACTGACGATAAATGGTTCGCCAAAGCGCAAAAGACACTGGCGCACGGTAGCCCGGTGTCCATCAAGCTGATCGACGAGCAGCTCAAGCGCGCCAAATATATGTCGCTTGCCGAAGTGTTCCAGGCGGAGCTGGCACTCTCGGTTCAGTGCTGCCGCCACCGCGAGTTCCCCGAAGGTGTGCGCGCGCTGCTAGTAGACAAGGACGGCAAGCCCGACTGGACGTATCCCGATGTGGCCGCCGTCGAGGATTCGTTCATCGAGGAGCTGCTGACGCCGCCCTGGGCGAATAACCCGCTCGCCAACCTGAGTTAAGTACAACGACCCTATAGCTATCAACAACAAGGACAATCGCCATGATAACCGTTGCATTTATTGGCTTGGGCAATATGGGTGGCCCGATGGCCGCCAATCTGGTCAAGGCAGGCTTTCAGGTGCGCGCCTTCGATCTTTCATCAAGCGCGCTTGCCACCGCACAATCCCAGGGCTGTGAGGTGGCAAGCTCCGCCCAGGACGCGGTGAAAGACGCCGACGTGGTGATCTCCATGCTGCCCGCCGGCAAGCACGTGATGGGCCTGTACGCGGAAGGCGATGCGCCGTTGTTCAACGTCATGAAATCAAGCGCGCTGGTGATCGACTGTTCGACCATCGATGCCGACACCGCCCGCAGCGTTGCCGCCATCGGCGCCGAAAAGGGCATTGGCTTTGTTGATGCGCCGGTGTCCGGTGGGGTGGGCGGCGCCCAGGCGGGCACGCTGACGTTTATTGTCGGCGGCTCGGATGCCCAGTTCGAACAGGCCAAACCGGTGCTGGACGCCATGGGCAAGAACATCTTCCACGCGGGCGACCACGGGGCCGGGCAGATCGCCAAGGTGTGCAACAACATGCTGCTGTCGATTCTCATGGCGGGCACCTGTGAAGCCATCAACATGGGCGTCAAGAATGGCCTGGACCCGGCGGTGCTGTCAGAAATCATGAAGCAAAGCTCCGGCGGCAACTGGGCGCTGAATGTGTATAACCCCTACCCAGGGGTAATGGAAAATGCGCCTGCGTCGAAAGACTATCAAGGCGGTTTCCAGGTCGATTTGATGATCAAAGATTTGGGGCTTGCCATGGATGTCAGCCAGCTAAGCGCCGCGCCGGTGCCCATGGGCTCCGCTGCCCGCTCGCTGTTCACCTTCCACAAGGCCAACGGCAACGGCAAGCTCGACTTTTCTAGCCTGATGCGCTTTTATCAGGACAACGAGTCTAACGCCTAAAGGAATTGCCATGATCACACTCTGGGGCCGCGATAACTCCACCAACGTCAAGAAAGTGCGCTGGGTGCTGGACGAACTGGCCTTGCCGTATGAGCAGATCCAGGCCGGGCTCCAGCATGGGGTCAACAAGACCCCAGAGTACTTGGCGATGAACCCCAACGGGCTGGTGCCGCTGCTGTGCGACGAGGCCACCGATAGCCTGCTATGGGAGTCCAACACCATCATCCGCTACCTGGCGGCCCAGTATGGCCAGGGCAAGCTCTGGATTGAAGAGCCCGCTAAGCGCGCCCAGGCCGAGAAGTGGATGGACTGGTCCAACGGCGCGTTGTCGCCCCTGCATCGCGCCATTCTGGCAGGGTATGTCAGAACCCCACCCGAGCAGCGCGACCACGCCGCCATCGAGACGGCTATGCAGGGCTGCGAAGGGTTGTTCGGCATGATGGACGACGCGCTTGCCACACAGCCCTGGTTCTCCGGCGAGGCGTGTGGCCTGGGCGATATAGCCATCGCGCCATCGGTGTATAACCTACTCAACTGCGGGCTTAGCTGGCAGCCACGCCCACACCTGGAAAAGTGGTATCAAGCACTCACTGAATTGCCCAGCTTCCGCAAGGTGGTGATGATTCCGGTGGCGTGAGCCGGGGAGCGCGGCTATGCCCGCTCGTCTTTGGGCGACCCCATGACAATATGGGTAGAGATGGCGCTGACGTGTGTCTGGGTGCCCAGTATCTCTGTATGAAAGCGCTTATAGCTCGCCAAGTCTTGCGTTTCGACGCGCAGTAGGTATTCGAACGGACCGGCAATGTTATGGCATTCCACCACTTCCTTGGCGACCAGCATCGCGCGCTCAAAACCCTCCTGGGCTGCCTTGGTGTGCAGCGATAACCCTACCGTCACGTAAGCGGCAAAACCACGGCCCATAAGCTCTGGGTCGGTCACCACGCGGTAGCCGCGGATCACGCCGCTTTTCTCCAGCTCCTGGACGCGACGCAGGCATGCCGAGGGCGATAGATCAACGCGTTGGGCAAGTTGAACATTGCTGACCTTGGCGTCGCGCTTTAGTGCTTGCAATATTCTTTGGTCTATAGCGTCTATTTTCATGATTTATTGCGTTATTTGGCGTTAAGCATTGATATTAGGCGCATCATTGCGCTCATCCGGACGTAAAATTCTACGCTATACCCATTGCATGGAGATAGCGCCGATGAACGCATCCATCCTGGCGGGCTTGATGGCCTTCGCCTTTGTGACCACGGTAACCCCCGGACCCAATAACCTGATGCTGATGGCGTCGGGCGCAAACTTCGGTTTCAAAAGAACCCTGCCGCATATGCTGGGCATCATGGTCGGAGTGAGCGTGATGGTAATGGTCGTAGGCGGCGGGTTGATGACGCTTTTTGACACGTACCCGGTACTCAATACGTTGTTACAAGCCGTTTCCATTACCTATCTGCTTTGGCTGGCGTGGAAAGTGGCCAACGCCGCGCCACTGAAAGCCAGCGATGAAAATGGCACGCCCATGACGTTTTTGCAGGCTGCTGCCTTTCAGTGGGTGAATCCCAAAGCTTGGGCAATGTGCCTTTCGGCAATCACGCTCTACGCACCGGACCATACGTTTCTATCGGTCGTGCTGGTGGCGAGTGTGTTTGCCATGGTGAGTTTCCCCGCGATTTCGATATGGGCGTGGTTGGGCCTGGTGGTGCGCCAATGGTTGACCAGCCCCCGGCGCTACCGGGTGTTCAATATCGCCATGGCCATGCTGCTCATTGCCTCGCTGTATCCGGTGCTGGGGCTTAATGCCTAGGAGCGTAGCGGTTCTCAAGCGTCGCTATATCGGTATCCAGCGCCTGTAGAACGCCATACGGCAAGCTATGGCGCTGGGCGCTCTCAATCAATGGCCGCAAGATCGCCCCGCGCTCGGTGGGGCGCTTGGCTTCGATGTCCTGAAGCATCGACGCCTTGTTATGGGCGGTGTTCTTCACCACCTGCCAAACCAGCACTAACCATGCGGCTTCGTCTTGCCTACCCTTTGGCGGCTTAATGCCTTCCGCCTGCATGATCGCTGCCACTTCTTTCACCACCTCCTGTACCCGGCCTGAATACGCCTGGCTGCTCAATTCACCGTTGCGCACCCCATGCAGCGCCACCAGCGGGTTGATCGCCGCATTTATCGCAAGCTTTTGCCATAGCCGCTGACGAATATCCGCCACTGCCGTGGTGGCAAGCCCGGCCTGCGTTAACGTTTCGGCAAGTGACTGTGAAAGGGCGCCATGCTGATGATGTAAATCCCCAATAAACGTCGCTCCGCGCCCCGCATGTACCACACCGTTATCGTCGGTTACATACGCGCCTTCCGTGGTCGTCGCGCATAGCACCGGCCCGGTCCACGCCTGAGTAATACGAGGCTGGGCCAGGTAGCCGTTCTGCCAAAGTACCAGCGGGGTAGAAGGGGGGATCACGCTTGCGATGCCCTCAAGCGCCGCTTCAGCCGCCATGGCTTTGGTGGTGATATGCACAAAGGCAGGTGGCGCATGCTTTTCAGAAGCCAGTTGGGCCACCGTAAACGTATTAAGGAGCTGCGACCGTTGCTCGCCTTCCGGTGTGGCAAGCCATTGTTGCTCAGTCAGCGCCCGACGACCAATCAGCGTGACGGCGGCTATAGGCGAGAGCGAATGGGCCAACAGGCGGCCAATGGCGCCAGGGCCGAGTATCCAGTGGGATGTTGTCATTGAGGTCGTTACTCAGCGGCGGTGTCGCCGCCAAGCTTACCGTGTTCATTGCCAGGAATTGAAGGCTGGTGTTTTCTGATCACCGCGCTGAATCGTTGGGCCAATTCGGAATGCTGGGCCATGAAGCGATGCCACCTCCTCCTCAAGGGCTGGAAGGGCTGGCAGTTTGGATCGTATATCCACGTTGGGCTCTAAAACGACGCAGACTTCAAAAATACACCCACTTCTTTGAAGAAGTTCTGATTCTGGATCGGCGTGGTATGGCTGAACGTATGCTTAGCCCATCGCGGGCATCATGCTGCACTCAATCCCCAGAAGTCAGCAATGTGGTGTGTGGAAGAGATATTCACCTCAAGCATGTAGTCGCCGCTCGAACCGAAACTGTTTTTACCATGCGTCTTCAACGGTGTGCCGTGGTCCATCCCGGTAATGCTGAATTCTTCAATGAGTTCTCGACCCTCGTCATCACTCCAGGCTCTGCGTGGATAGCCACTCACGGTGTGTATGCTGGATGGCGTTTGGTTAAGGTCATGAAGCGCTCGCCACTGTCTGAGAATCGCTTTGGCGTTCGAGGAATTTACCGTATGGTCACCGCTTCCGTGCCAGACAGAAAGTGTTGGCCAAGGGCCTTCGTGCTCCGAAGCATCCCGTAGCCGTGTTTCAAGCTGTTGCGCTGTCGGGGATCCGAGCCCTTTCATTCGCAGTAAGGCCGCTGGGAGTGTGTCGGCACTGCCGTAAGGCAACCCGGCGATAATGGCACCACCAGCAAAGATTTCCGGGTAAGTCGCAAGCATGACGGCTGTCATGGCACCGCCGGATGACAACCCTGTGATGAAGATACGCTGGCGGTCAATGCCATGATCGCTGGCGACTTTTTCAATCATATTTAGAATGGAGAGTGGCTCGCCAGCGCCGCGATGGCAGTCGGCAGGTTCGAACCAATTAAAACTGAGCATCAAATTGTTCATGCGCTGCTGCTCGGGGAAAAGCAAAGCAACGCCGTATAGGTCAGCAATATCAGACCAACCGGCACCCGTATTATATTCGTTTGCTGTCTGATCGCTGCCATGCAAAACGACGACGAGTGGAGCGTCTGAGGGCAAATCTTCTGGTATGTAGGTCTTGGCCTTTAAGGCACCAGGGTTTGACCCAAATTTTTTCAGGTCTACCAGACGGTCTTTATGGCTGTTGATTCCGCCCATATACCCACTGGGATCCATAAGATTGAACATCAACTTATCTCCTGAGGCATGGCGTGACTCCCATCAATGGGCTGTTCCTCCACCACACATTAAGCGTCATGTTATTCGACAGGCAGAGATTTCTCTGTGCGTAAGCGAACATGCGACTTTAGTCGCTATGGGGTTTTCTGCCTGGAAGGCCTTCAGTGAGCAAATTGAACTAGGATTTAAATGATAAAGATCAAGTAAATGATGCCGGTTAGCTAGCGATTTTTTGTGCCGAGTTCGCTAGCGCACAGAGAATACGTGTCATAAGGGTCATCCTAAGAATAAGCGTGGCAAAGGAAATGCCTAAACAAGGATGTTGCGTTGTGCGCTGCAAGGATCGTGGCGTCACTTTTTCTTCGTAGGCCGACTGTTCTAATTTTTCTCGATCTTCGGCCAGAGGGGGTAGAATCGGCGCACCTGCCCTGGAGAACTTCTGTGACTGTCCCTGTGCGTTACATCATTAGCGCCAGAACCTATATGATGATCGATCCTCGAGACACTATTGCCTTCTGCCTTAACTATCTTCCTCTCCGGATGTGGTTACTGCTATCAGGGTTCTTAAGTAACGTTCACACCAAAGTCACCCTGAGTCACCACGCTCATAAACAGTGCCCGTCAAGGTGCTTTTGCCATGACTGGCGCGCAACAAAAAGACCGTTTCCCTGGGGCAACGGTCTAGTTATATAAAGCTGGCAGTGATATTGGCAACGTTACTTGGACTTGCTAGTAGATTTATTGCTGGTATTAGTGCTGCTGACTCTTTTCTGCCTGGTCTTTACTCTTTTGCATGCTGTCCTCAACCTGCTTCTTACCCTGCTGCATATTGTCTTCCAGGTGTTTACGGTTGACCTGCATGTTGTCCATTGCTAACTGTTTGCTTTCTTGCAGAAATTCCTGGCTTAGCGAGCGAATTTTATCGGTATCGTCCTTCAGCCGCTCGCTTATTTCCCGAAAGGCTTGTTGCTGGTCTTCAGCGACTTTTTGAAAGCTTTCGGCATCCCGCACGTCAAGCCAAGAGCGGGATTGGGCCAAGCTACTATCTGCAAGCGCGCGAACAGTATCGAACTGGGTTGAGAATAGTTTTTCGTAATAATCGGTTGTTAGTGTGCCATAGGCGCGTAAAGGCTCAGTAACCGATTGATCAATTTTCTGTTTAGTGCGATTTGTGGCTTGGTCAGCCTTTGTGTCGTTTTCTTTTTTCATCTTTTCAGCGTTCATCTAAGACCTCACTGTCTTGTGACGAGATACATCAAAATTCACTGATAAATACACATGGCATTCGTAACGCTTTGCCTGGTTTTCATCGGCGATGACCAATTTAAATTACGTAAACGCACAAAGCCGTTTTGTTGCGCAACGCCTTTTCAAATGATCTCCATGAGCTTGAACCGAAACATCCAATTGTTCCGTGCGGCAGCACACCTAAAACAAACGAGAGACCACGCTACAAATGCCCCACATCAATCAGCTAATCTCTTCAGACAGCAATAAAAATTACAAAGTATGCTTGAGGCGATGTGGGGTTCGTGACCGCCATCAATAACAAATGAAGGCAGGCGGTTTCTGGTCACGCGTGTGCCGAGGCGTTCGTCATATTGCGCAAATGCCAATAACGGCGCAGCACGGTGTCGTTGATGGCGTGCTCCATTTCAAAGGCGCTGGGCGTGGGGCAGAAAAGCGTGACGCCGATGCGCTGCTTGCCAATGTCCGTGGTCGAAAGGGTCACGCGGGGATGGGGGTCGGCGATATCGATACCGCTGCGTTTTCTGATCACCTCGCTGTAGCGTTGGGCCAATTCGGAATGCGGGGCATGAAGCGCTGCCACCTCCTCCTCAAGAGCCGGCAGTTCGGATCGCATATCCACGTTGGGCTCTAAAACGACGCAGACTTCAAGATACACCCACTTATTGAAGAAGTTCTGATTCTGGATCGGCGTGGTCAGGAAAATGCTGTTGGGCACCACGATGGTCTTGCCGGAGTATTCAAAACGTCCCACCGCGCCGCCAATTTCCTGCAGGGTCGTTGCCAGCATGGTTTCGTCGACCACCTGGCCGCGCAGGTCGCCGATTTCGACCCAGTCGCCAATCTCGAACGGTTGGTTGACGATACGCAGCACGGTGCCCGAAAGGCAAAGAATCAGTTCCTTTGTTGCAATCACCAAGGCCACGGCGAAGGCGGTGATGGAAAGCGCAAAGGCGTGTAGGGACGGCAGCCAGATCAGCGCCAAACCGAGTAACGTAAGAATGACGGCAGCGTTCCGGGTCCGGGCCAGCCAGGCGCGCCGGTAATCGGACAGGATCTCTTGGCGTCCGCGAATGACACGCACGGCAAGGATGCGCAGCGTTATAAGAATCGCCACGAGCGCAATCGAGCTCACCAGACGGTTGCTCAACAGCTCCAACCAAAAGGAATCCTCAGGCATGGTGGTTCTGTGCTCCTCTTGCTGCGGGTCAATGATTCATCATGATCTTGGCACAGTGACACTACGCCGTCGATTGGGGGCCAGCGCCATTTTCAGCGGCAAGCGTGGTATCGGCGACTTGGCTATCAAAGCCCTTAAGCGCTGTGGAGTTCATGATTAACATGATATTTTGCAACAACGCTTCCCATGAAAAAATCGCAGAGTAAAGGGCATAGCCGACGTTCAGGTGCTAAGGTGGTTGAGGAGTTAGCCTTTCGTTATGCAGATGGAGTGCAGAAGGCCACTGGCGACGTTGTCAGCGCGTGAGTATTGATAAAGGAATATCCTGCAAGGGTTTATGGGCTCGTTTTGAAAGTTGGGGTTAGTCAGTTAACGACCCAAAGTGAACAGAATCATGTATTTCCTCTTCGCGATTGCTCTATAGTCGAGGAATGCTAACCGGATTATCCCAACCTATGGCCGTTGACCTGCAAGCGCTCTATCCAAAACTGATTCACTTGATGCTAGACACCGTATTCGTGGTGGATAAAGACAACCAGATCATCTTTGTGAGTGACGCCTGCGAGTCACTGCTCGGTTACCTTCCGCACGAGTTGATCGACACCCAAATCATTGACTACATGCACCCTGACGATTTAGCGGCCACGCGGGATTCCATTACTCGCGTGATGAGTGGTAAGCCCCACCTTGATTTCCGCAACCGTTATATACGTAAAGACGGTGGAGTCGTCCACATACTGTGGTCTGCCCGCTGGTACGAGGAGGAGGGCGTGCGGATCGGGGTGGCGCGCAACGTTACCGACCTCATGCAGGCCGAGGAGGAATTGCGTCACCTCGCCCTTCACGACCCGCTGACAAAACTGGCTAACCGAGCGCTATTCTATGATCGACTAGACTCAGGCTTGCGCGCAGCCCATCGACATAAGAACAGACTGGCGTTGCTGTTTTTGGACATCAATGACTTTAAGAGCATCAATGATATCCATGGACATGCCATGGGCGACCGGATCCTCTGCACGGTAGCCAGACGGTTGGAAGGCTGTGTAAGGGAGACAGATAACGTAGCCCGGATAGGCGGTGATGAATTCACGGTTCTGTTAACAGAGATTCAGTCAGCGCATGCTGTTACACAAAAGATTGAGCAGATACTCGCTGTCATCAACCAGCCGCTAAGTGCTGAGTTCGGTGAGGTGAAAATGCCAAGCTGCAGCATCGGCGTTGCCTGTTATCCCGCCGACGGGGAAGACGCCGAAACCCTGGTAAGCCATGCAGACAGCCATATGTATAAGATCAAAAGAGGCAGTCGCTAGTGAACCGGCCAGCTTTCACGGCGATAGGCCAGTAGCCATTGTCGGCCCCAGCCGCCCCATTAGGCTGATGCTTATAGGTATGGCGCGGACGCTGGCTAGCGCCCATGCATTGGCTTAATCGGGATCTTGACTGAAACCTGCGTGGGGCTTGTCGTTTATTAGCCCTACTGAACAAATCGGTGCAACGTTGAAAATAATGCTTACACAGCTCAGCCTGCTTAAGCAGCTTGTGCTAGGCTAAGTTTAGTATGAAATTGATCAGGTGCTTGTAATGAGAAAAGGCTGCTAACGACCCTGAGCGGACATTCTTGGAAATGCAGCAAGAGCGGGAATTTTGGCTATATTGACTAATGGAAAATAATAGTCAAAGGGCCATAGGCTTGGGAGAATCTGACAGGCTGCATTTGCCGCGAAAAAGTGCCAGCGCGTTCCTTCAATCATAGAACGCGCTGTCTAATACGCTTTTAGAAACAAGCAGGAAAATGATGGAATACGATACTTCTGACTGGTCAGAAGCCTCAATTAGATTTGAAGCGCAAGGTAAGGCGCCTAAGAAGTATGGTGAGGGGGTCTTTCGTTTCGGGGCAGCAATGACTTTGTCCGTCCTGTTGCCAAGAAGAGGGTGGAAGCTAGTTAAGTCGACGAAAAACTACGCATATCTGCAACCACCGGAAATTCTTCAGGAAAATATATATACTCTAAAAGCTAAAGTTCCTACTAAAGAACAAGCTTTTGAAATAGCACGGCATTGTTATGGAAAAGAAGAGTCCTGGATAGGGCAGCTCGGAGAATGGCCTGCTTGGTATACACACAAGCGAAGAAGGATTATGAATGAATTGGTTCCATCGGAGGACCGACGAAACATAACGGAGAAGTTTGCTTACGAATTGCCGCCTGAATCGTCTCTCCACATCGGTGAATGGGGCGTATGGGAGTTAAAAGTCGTGAAATCAGACGGCAATTTTGAAGTTCACGAATCGGGTGAAATAAATCGTGACGAAATTCCGAAAATTGATGACGCCCAGATCGTTGAAGGGCAAGAGTTGTCCTATGAGTTGACCAAATATGAGCGAAGTTCAAAGGCAAGACAGCAATGTATCGATTATCATGGGGTGAAATGTAAAGTCTGTTATTTAAATTTTAAGGATTTATATGGAGATATAGGACGCGGATTTATTCACGTTCATCACATTGTCCCTGTGTCGCATCAAAAAGGCGAGTACCAAATAGATCCGATTAATGATTTGGTCCCTGTATGCCCGAACTGCCACTCAATGATTCACAGGCGTAATCCTCCTTATAGAATAGAAGAGCTTAGAGCGAAGCTTCGTAACCGTTTCTAACAATCGGCTGCACAGCGGACCGGTTTTCCGCCGCCTCGCGGCTCCAAACCTGCGGCGTGAGCCGGGCGTTAGTAGTTGGAGAATTGTGATCAAAAATTTTTTAAGCTCATTGATAGTATCGATTTGTATCATTGCGGCAGGTTCGTTTGCCAGCTGGTATTTGGTTACTACAAAGTCATTAGATCTTGAGGATGCAGAACTCGTGTCGTCAATTATCGCAATTGCAGCGAGTGTTGGGGCATTGGTTTCTGCAACGTTTGTGATTTTCAGCTATTTGCAGACGAACCGTGCATTCATAGAATCGCAAAGACCGCAACTATTGATTGTTTTGGATAACAGATATGAAAGCGGTACCAGTATACCGGTTAGCTTTATCCACTATCAAAATATTACTAACAACAAGTTCGATGACTTAACTATAAAATTAACAGTTACAGTAAGCGGTACGAAGTACTCGCTTGACCATCTGTTTCGCCCAAATATGACAATGATTGGTCAAGATCGAAGACAACGAAGGTTTGAACCCTACGACGAGTTAGCTAATGTTGGTGTAGATATGCCAACACAAGAGGGTTTGGGAAGTAAGATAGAGCTTGCGATCATCTATGAGTATACTTTTTATCATAAGTCCGATCGGGTGCGCGCCCAGAAGTACGAATGGGATTCCAATAGCAAGCGTTGGGAAATCTGCTAACAAGTCGCGCTACGCGGACGCACTAAAGTGAGCCGGTGTGCTCTGGCGTTAAAACTTTTCGTTTCATAAATCATGGGGCTTTGAAGAAAATGGATATCTGGAATTTTAATCAAGTTCGCTGGGGTCAGGATGAAGCGAAAGGTGATGATGATCTTATTGAGTATTTCGTGCCGTTTCCGGAATTTGAGTTAATTAGGAGCGGAGAAGTTAGGTACGTTATTGGGCGAAAAGGCGCGGGAAAAACGGCAATATTGGAACGTCTTCGTTTGGAGGCAGAGGATGACCCAATGTGTTTTTATTCAACACTAACCTTACGAGACTTCCCTATAAATGATATTCGAGACTTTCGAGATAGATCATCTAGGGATAAATCCCAGTTTGTACCTGTCTGGCTATTTTTAATCTATGTCGAATTGGCAAAAATTGCCATTGATGATAACGGCGCATCCTCAATAGAAGCTATAGATGCGCTAGAGACATTTTTGGTGATGAATAATCTGAGTGATGGAATGGGATTTACAGATACCGTAACATTGTTAAAAAGCTCTGGGTCTAAAGTAAAAATTTTAGCTAAGTGGCTGGAAGGAGAGTACCAAAGAAGCGATTCTTCACAAATTGAGATGCAAGTTCATTATCAAAAAGTTGTTGATATACTTAAAGACCTGCTAATAAACGTCAAAACTAATAGTCAGTATTGGCTGTTTATGGATGAGCTGGATGAAGGGTTTAGATCTGGCGATAGTGGATTGCGACTTTTGCTTCTGGCTCTCCTTCGTGCCGTTGAGGATTCTGCCATATCGCTACAGCGGTCATCACTAATATATAGACCTTTGCTAGTACTACGTTCTGATATATTTGACCGCCTGGAAGATAATGATCTGAACAAATTGGATGATCATCTTATAAGGCTTAATTGGATCTCCAAAGATGATGAATCAGAGTATGCTCTGAAAAATGTCCCGAACGCCAGAATCAGTACTAGCCTCAATTTAGGGGGTGTCAGTGATCCTTGGTGTGCGATAGTTGACGATAGTGACCCTTCTTTGCCGAATCGGGTCAATAGTATATGGCAATACATGGTCAATAGAACATATGAACGACCAAGAGATATAATTAAATTTTTAAAAAATTGCCAAAAGAAAAATAATGGAGGTCGATTGACGTTTGAAGAAGTGAGGGCGGCAGAGGATAATTATTCAGCGTGGCTTTACAATGAGTTAAGGGATGAAATACATAGCTATCTACCTGTATGGAGGGAGGCTTTGCAATGTCTAACTCGTATCGGTACTGGAAAGATAAAGTATAGCGATTATGTAGACCAACTCAATTCAGATCGGGTTATTAGTAAGTGGTTTAAAGATCAAGGAAAAGGGCCTGAAGATGTTGTGGAAATTCTCTTTGATTTTGGGGTCGTGGGTAATTTGGATGGTAAAAGGTGGTTGTTCAAATATAAAGATGATGATCTCGCATGGAACCCCTCCATGGACCTAATTGTTCACTTTGGCTTAAATCGAAAACTAAGGTTGTTTAAGTGGTAACCCATGCTAACAAGTGCAGGCACGGCGACGCCCATCACATTGCGCTTTCGGCTCCATTCCATGGGCGCGCATGCTGCAAGTGTTACATCAGTTTCGTCTGAATTACAGCTCCTGGCCGATAACGGCAATCCAGCTAGGGCCACAGTGTCAGTCCCTGCGATCAATGAGCATCGGGGGCGTTCACAAAAGTCTCCAGGTCATGGCAACCCCGGGCATTGGACGTCAAATCAAGACAAGGCTCAGCTCGACGGCCCCTCGTGACCAGGCACGAAACCGCCCAGCAGGCGGTCGATTTCCTTGGCAGGCATAGGACGGTAGAAGAAGAACCCCTGGATGAGGTCGCAATGCATTTCGCGCAGCAATGACAGCTGTTCGGCATTCTCGACGCCTTCGGCTACCACCTCCAATCCCAACCGATGACCGATGAAGATGGCACCCTCCATGATGGCCCTATCCTTGGGCTGTGTGGGAGCGTCGTGGATGAAGGAGCGATCGATCTTCAGGGCGGTGACTGGAAAGTGCTTGAGATAGCTCAGGGAGGAATAACCGGTCCCGAAGTCGTCGATCGCAATGCGAATACCGCGATGATAGAGGCGACGCAGGTCCTCGAGGAGGGTCTCGTCGGCTTCGATGAGGACATTCTCGGTCAATTCGATGCCGATATCCCGTGGACCTAAGCCGTGACGCTGCAGCGTGTCTTCGAAGCTCTTGAGGGCATCGGGGCGCACCAGTTGACGACCAGAGACATTGATGTCGATGCGGTGCTCATGAAATCCCTTGGCACGCCATTCCACCTGCTGGCGGCAAGCCTCTTCGATGACCCAGTCTCCCAGCCGATGGATCACACCGGAGCGCTCGGCCAGCGGGATAAACTCGCCAGGCGAGATCGGCGGGCCCTCGGCAGGCTGCCAGCGTATTAAGGCCTCGAGATTCTCTATTCGCCCACTGGCCGCCGAGACCTGGGGCTGGTAGTGGAGAGAGAATTCACCGTTATCCAGGGCTTCCTCGAGTCGCGCCGAGAGATAGTGCTGGCGAACCAGCTCATCATGGAGCTTCTGTTCGAAGAAACGTACAGCACCCCGGCCCTCCAGCTTGGCACGATTCTTGGCAACATCGGCATTACGGATCAATTCGCGTGACGATTCACCATTCTCGGGAAAGAGCGCCACCCCCAGGCTGGCCGTGACGAGACGCTCCCGACCATCCAGGACGAAAGGTTTCCGAAAGACATTCTGGACATGGCGAACGACCCGTCTGACATCGGGAGCCAAGTGGACGCCGGGAAAGGCCAGCACGAATTCATCGCTAGAAACACGGGACACCAGGTCAGTGATTCGCTGGCACTCTCTCAGTCGCCGCGTCAGCTCAATGAGCAGGCGATCGCCCTGATCATAGCCAAGGGCATCATTGATCTCGACGAAGTGATCGATGTCCAGGTAGATGGTTGCCAGGCCATTGCCCTGGCGCCGACAGGAATCCAACAGACTGTCCAGGTCGACCTCGAAGGTCTGGCGGTTAGGGAGATGGGTGAGCCTGTCGAAACGGGTGGCGAATTCCAGGTCACGGTTGGCGCGCTTTTGGTCGGAAAGATCGACATCCACGCAGAACATCAACGGAGAGTCGGTATGCTCATTGAGCATCAGATGCTGCGAAAAGACCGATACCAGTTCACCTGTTTTATGCTTGAGCTCGAGTTCATCGGCGGGTATCTCGACGCCTTCTTTGATCCAGGCATCATGCGCCTGGATCATCTCGTCACGCATGAAATCAGGAATGATCAGATCTTCCAGTAACTGTCCCTGGGCTTCCTCAGCGGTATAGCCATAGAGACGAGTGCTACCCTCATTCCAGTAAATCACTCGCCGATCGCGATCATACCCCTGAACCGCCACCTTCGGCAGACTCTCCAGCAGGGCGCGGAATCGCTGCTCACTTTCCAGATACTGGCGGCGTACTAACGCGACTTCTTCCCTGCCGGCATCATGCGAATCGATGCCATCCGTTGAAGGTGTCTTTGACACCGCCAACACACGTGCGCCGGAAACCCCCCTGCGGTTCTTCTTCAGGCGTTCCGGATCTCTGTGATGTCGGGAATCGCTGGCAGTCATGGAATCCACTTAAAGAAAGAACACTGCCAAGAGCCATTATAATGGCAACAATAGGCACTTTGTTTTGATTATCCTACACCTATTTATAGGAGAATCTACATATATACGTCTTCAACGGTCTGATCCTATTTTTAAAAAAAGCACGCTTTTTTAGTACATTTCTTTGACATTTACTTGCAAATCTTTTCACTTTTCTCCTGTTGACCGCGATGTTTACACCGGCAACACCGGGCAATTCCGCCCAGTTAACAGGAGAATCTCAACATGAAACTCGATACTCTCAAGCATGGTTTCGACCCTACCTCCATGCCTGCCGATTCACTTGCCGATTATTGGCATCCGGAAGTGATTGAGGCGCTGAGGCATCAGGATTGGGCGAAAACCGATATTCGCAAGCGAATTGATCTGACCGCCTGGCAGGGGTTTACCGCTGACCTGCCGCGCGATCCCTATGTTAATCAGCGATGGAAGCGTATGTCATGGCTCGCCCTGAATGATCAGGGAGATGTCGAGGATATGGGCCAATGCCCCATGGCCCAGGGAGGGGCCTTCAACGACGCGGAAAGCATGGCGGATCGCCTGCGGTACTATGATCCGCTGACTCGGGAATTTATGGGACGCCCCGATGTGAAGGCCTTCGTTCGCGCCTGGGCAAGGCTGTGGAATATCGGTGCGCACGAACCCATTCTGATGCAGATCACCGGAGTTCGCGGGGAAGGCAGCATCGACCCCCTTCAGGGTCAGGGAATTCATGCCGATGGCTGCAAGGCCCTGAGCATTCTGGTCCTCAATCGAGAAAACGTGGCGGGGGGTGAAAACCACCTCTACGGCGACAAGGCTGGAACGCAACCCCTGGTCGATATCACTCTGGATCCGGGTGATATCCTTCATCTGAACGATGACCGGCTCTTCCACAGTGTCGACGGGATCGAACAGCTCGACAGCGAAGCACCTTTTGAGCGGTTCATCATCATCATCAATAGCCGCTTCGTGGACGACTTCCAGAACCGGATGTTGCGTCGCCACTTCCCGGAAGCGGTCCTCAATGAGAGCCACTGACACTCTCGGTAAATTGAGAGCCTAGCAACACCTACGCCCCCGGAACTCCGGGGGCGTCTTGGTTGTGCGACAGGCATTGCACGCATCCGAAGAATGCTCGAAGAACTGGTTCTGGTCCTGCGTGGTTGGGCCAGCCACTTAAACTCTTGGATGTAAAATGTCCCTTGGAAGCACTGGACGATTGGTCCGGGCTCTGCAGCGCTCCGCATTATATCAGCGTTGTCTAAAAGATTGCTCTTTGCCGAAAGCCGACATCAGAGAATCAAGAATTGCCGATGAGAGCGTAATAAATACGGCCATTGCTTTACATACGTTGCCTTACCTTTTAAGTCAGAATTTTTCAGTAGTTTTTTGGTTAAAACGATCTAATCAATATTTCTATCTTCAGAAATGGTTGGTTCTTGCTGTTATAGCTGAATGCCAAAGCAAAAATAGCCTAGTGTCAATTACGACTCGAAAATTCTTCCCGACTGTGTTTAGTGGAAACCCACCCAACTTCCTGATAATACTGATTATCCATAACTTATGTTGAGTGGGAGAGTTACTCCATAAAGTACCCGTCGCAAAAGTACGCGTTGCGTCTGTTGGTGGGGCTTTTAGATTTAGCAATGAATGTTGATAGCGGTTGAGTAGACTTGCCGGCCCTTGAGGGCCGGCCTTGTCGGTAAAAGCCCCTGATATCAGGGAGCGATGCGGTTGCTGGCGTCGGTAAAGCCGGCCAGCGAAATATCCAGGTCCATGCGATCACCCTGTGGACCAAACATGCTGAGGGTGGCCGTAGTGCCGTTGCGGAGCTGCTCTAACATCGACGACTCAATGGGGGCGTCGGCACGGCATCCTTGCTCCTGGCAGACCTGATAGGGGAATTGGATTGGCTCACCGTCATCCACGCTCATTTGCAGGCCCGGGGCCAGACGCACCCCCAGCGGCACGAAGAAGCTCATCACCGGGCCTTCGGCCTCGGGTGGGTAGTCGAGCATGACCTGCATCAAGGGCTGGTCGCTGTCAGGTTGCGTGACCAATTGCGCCATTGCACAGGGGCTTGGGCCTTCGCCATTACGCTGGCAGCGGACTTCCCAGTCCTGGAACGACTCGGTGGTGACATCATCACCGGAAGGCGTCTCTGGTTGTTCTTGGCTGAAGGCGTTGGCAGACATCATCAAGATCGATAATAGCCCCATCGTGCCTAGGCCTTGCTTCAGAAAGTGCAGCATTGGCGTAACCTCTCGTTGGTTTGCTCATGGTGAATAAGAATACCTACCATGCCTGCTTGCTCGCTTGAGGTCGAGCCCTTTGGGCCAAGAGAATTCATTGGTAAACGCCGCATATGAGGGAGACGTAGACGTCCTTGCCAGCCGTCATAGCTTGGTCTGCGCGATGTTTCAATGGTGTTGATTGGCCTGATGCACAAGCTGGACAGTGAAGCGTTTGAAGAGGCGGAGGGTAGGCGGAGCTGGGTCTTTTATTGACAAAAAGGCCCAGCCTCTGCGCTTTATTCAGCGGCGTTGGGGAAGAACAGCTGCTGGTCTTTTACTTCGAATTCGCCAATGGCTTGTTGGCCTTCTTCGGATAGAAGCCATTCGTGCCATTGTTCTGCCAAATCGTGCTTGAGGTGAGGGTGGCGTTCCGGATCAATCAGAATACTTCCGTATTGATTGAACAGAGCCTCGTCGCCCTCGAACAGTATCGTCAGGTCTTGGGGATTCTCAAAAGCAACCCAGGTGGCACGGTCACTCATCACGTAGGCTTCCATGCCAGCGGCGGTATTGAGTGTCGGCCCCATGCCGCTTCCGAGTTCACGGTACCATTCGCCATCCGGTTCCACACCTGCAGCTTCCCACAGGCGCAGCTCGGCGCGATTCGTTCCGCTGTCATCGCCACGCGAGGCGAAAGCTGCCTCATCTTCGGCAATGAGTGAGAAAGCTTCTTCCACGGTCTCGGCGTCTGCAATTCCAGCCGGATCATCCTCCGGGCCGATGACGACGAAATCGTTGTACATGACGTCGGCGCGCTCGGTTCCATAACCCTCTGAAACAAACTTCTCTTCGCCGGTCGTGTCGTGCACCAGCAGGCTATCCGCATCGCCACGGCGGGCAATTTCAAAGGCTTGGCCAGTGCCCACGGCGACAACGCGTACTTCAATACCGGTAGCCTCAGTAAACTGTGGGTTGATGTGATCAAACAGGCCCGAATTTTCGGTAGAGGTGGTGGAGGCGAGGGTGATGAAGTCTGCTTCCTCTTGGGCTTGTACCGTAAAGGCAAGGCCCGCAAGGCTTGTGGTCGCAAGGATCAATCCAGTCTTTTTCATCTTTTCCTTCCTTATTCTATGTGGGTGCAAAACGGATTTACTCATTCGCCAGGCTGCGCCGTTATCGAATAACGCTCGGTTGAGTGCACAGCTCAATAAGGTAAGACACGTTGAGGCATTGTGTTCATGCGCCCTTGAGTTGCATTATCTACCGTAATTGAGCCATCTGCACTGGGCGTTGGAATTTATGCAGCTTTATGCACAAAAATGTACTTTGAAACGCTAGGGCTCGCATTCGAACGCTAGCCTTGTGGCTCTGGCGATAGTGCGCTAACACTTTCTCAGATATGGCACCGCCATTTATGAGTGTGTTGATGAGCAATAAGCGTGTGTAATAGGCGCTTTACACGCGTCTATTGATCAATAATTCCCTGCTAGTGGTAGGGGCGATAAACGAGTACCCGCGTATGTCTGCATCGAAAAATCATCTATTGAAAGATGCCAGCGGCGCGCTCGGTGATTTGGGGACGTTGCTGCCGCCTAGCCTGGGCGCTATTGGGGTGGCAGGATTAGCCCCGATACCTGTCCTGCTGGGATTTGCAGCGTTTTATATCGCAACGGGGCTTTATTATCGTCTGCCTATACCGGTGCAGCCCATGAAGGCTGTGTCTGCAGTGTTGCTCACGACTCAGGTAAGTGCGGAAAGTTTAGCCGCGAGTGGCATACTGATCGGCGCGGTTTTACTGCTATTGGGTTCGACTGGATGGATTAACTGGCTAGCGCGGCTGGTGCCTAGGTCGGTTCTAAGCGGGGTTCAGTTAGGGTTGGGTCTGATGCTTGCCTACATGAGTATTGGCCTGATCTCCACGTCGCCGCTGGTCGGGATTGTCACGTTGTCGGTATTGGTTGTTGTCTTGCGGACATTGCCACATTTCCCGGCGGTTCTATTGGGTCTTGGAGTGTCAGTCGCCCTGGGTGCGTTGGTTGAGGCACCAGGGATAGCTCTTCATACGGCGAATTTTTCTAGTTTCTCTCTACCTGATTTATCGAGCGTAAGCGCTTGGCAAGAAGGGTTTTCGATGTTGGTGTTACCCCAGTTAGCGCTAACGTTCACCAATGCCATACTGCTTACGGCCTTGATGGCTGAGGATTATTTTGGTGTGCAAGCACGTCATGTAACGCCTGCTCGGTTGTCAATGAGTACCGGGCTTGCCAACTTCTTTATGGTACCGCTCGGGGCGTTACCCATGTGCCATGGGGCGGGTGGCTTGGCGGCGCATTACCGCTTTGGGGCTCGTACCGGCATTGCGCCTGTTTTGCTAGGGATTGGTTTGTGCTCGGTGGCGTTGGTGCCGGGTGGGCTCTCGTTGTTGGCGGCCATTCCAACGGCAGGTCTTGGGGCATTGCTGCTAGTGGCGGCCACTGAGTTGGCCTTTACTAAGCGCCTTACGTCTGCCAAACCGTCTTGCTGGCCTGTCATCGGGATGACGGCAGCGGTCACTATCTGGGCAGACCCCTTTTTAGGGTTGCTGACCGGGATGGGCGCTGAAGCTATCCGCGCTGCCTGGGTGCGTCGCCAACAGGTTGCGCAAAGATAGTGCTTCGAAATGACCGGTAAGCGCTGCTGTTACAAGCGCCGTCGCGGCGATGATTTTCATTGGGACGCGACAGGCTTGTAACGTAACTGAAGAGATTTAAACGGAAGCGGCGAGAATGATATGCGATGCCTTGATAATGGCGGAAGCATTAACTCCAGGCTTGAGGCCTAGCTCCTCAACGGCATCACGGGTGACGATGGAACACACTCGGCTGCCACCTGAAAGTTCGAGTATTACCTCGGCATTTACCGCACCATCGCTAACGCTAAGGACTTTTCCATTCAGGCAGTTACGTGCAGAGAGGCGGATACCTTCAGATTCGGTCATCAGCATGACCCACGGTGCTTTGATAAGCGCGGTGGCGTCACTACCCGGCACCAGGTTAAGGTTTTTAGCGCTCTCGCAAGTCACCACTGCGACCAACTGCTCGCCACCTGGCAGTTCCATGGTAACCTCAGAATTGACAGCACCTTCGTTGACGCTGAGAACTTTGCCTTTTAATGCATTGCGTGCGCTGATTTTCATTGATCGCTTCCCTAATGGTTGCTTGACTCAGCCATTGAGCGTAAACGAAGTGTATTAATAAGGCCAAGAAGTCGTCGTTATCAATGGCGCAATGACGAACCCATGTTTGCGAAGCGTCTTGCATTTTACTGCATGTTGCTTGGGCCCAGGCGAAACGATCAATGTTCTGGCGATTACGCTGATAGCTTGTCCGGTTACACCAAAATACTACTACGCAGCCATCGTATGGGCCTTGTGTGTCGTAGATGGCGGGATACGGGAGGGAATCAATGCCGCTTGAAACGTGGGTCATCTATTTCATTAGCTGTGTGGGCTTGTCATTGTCGCCCGGCCCCAACGGGCTTCTGGCGCTGACCCATGGCGTACTTCACGGAAGCCGCAGGGCGTTGTTTACCATTTCAGGCGGCGCGATAGGCTTTGTCATCGTCATTGCCCTTTGCATGTTTGGTATTGGGGCACTGATCAAGTCGTCGGTTATGTGGCTTTCCATTCTGAAGTGGGTAGGGGGCGCGTATCTCGTTTGGCTTGGCATTCAGGTATGGCGCTCACCGCCGATTTCCACGACAGCGCATCCTGACGAAATGGTGACCAGCGGTTGGTCGCTTTTTCGCCAAGGGGCGCTGGCGTCGATTACCAATCCCAAAGTGTTGCTGTTCTTTAGCGCTTTCTTACCGCAATTCTTAGACCCGCAAAACAGCCTAGTGCACCAGTTTGTCATTATGGCGGCGACCTTCGTGATGACGGAATTTTTGGCAGAGTTCATTCTGGCAAGCGCCGCTAGCCGTATTCGACATTGGTTAGAGCGTGCCGGGCGAGGGTTTAATCGCGTTTGCGGGGGCGTGTTCATGGCCATTGGCGCGGCGCTGCCGTTACGGGCTTGAAGCCTGTGCGGCAAGCTTTTCAGACAGTTAAGCTACGCCGAGGTGAAGGATGATGTCTGAACAGTGGCTATTGCTGCTTTTAGCCGACGCCATATTAATTATTCACGTGCTGTTTGTGGCCTTCGTTGTGCTCGGCCTGTTTGCCGTATACGCAGGGTATGTTCTGAAATGGCGTTGGGTGCGGAACAGAGTATTCCGTATCGTTCATCTATGTGCCATCGGCTATGTGGTGGTGCAATCCTGGTTGGGCGCCGTCTGCCCGCTGACCACCTGGGAAATGGCACTTAGAACCAAAGCGGGCGCGGCTACGTATTCCGGGTCGTTTATTCAGTATTGGCTGCACAGCCTGCTTTACTATAGCGCGCCGGAATGGGTGTTTGTGGCGGGTTACAGCGTGTTTGGTGGCTTGGTGCTGGCGAGCTGGTGGGTGGTGCGGCCCCATCGGCGTGTTCGCTCGAGCAAGGGTGTGTACTAGACTGTTTTTATCAAGTCGCGATAGGGAGTAGATACATGCGCCACCTTTTCGTGATGCGCCACGCCAAGGCCAAGCAACCCAGCGGCGATACGGCCGACCACCAACGGCCGTTGCGCAAGCGGGGAAAACGCCAGGCCGCGGCGATGGCGCCGGTGCTGCAGCGCTGGCAAGCGTTGGAAGGCGAGGTTTACGTCAGCACGTCGGCGCGCACACGGGCGACCTTCGACGAAATCGCCGGGCGGCTGCCTGACTGCCCTCTGGCGAACCAGGTGCATTTCGATGAAGCCCTTTACACCTTTGAGGGCGACGCGTTGCTGGCCTGGCTGAAGGCGCTGCCTGAAGGGGCCGAGCGGGTATTGATAATCGGCCATAATCCGGCGCTGGTGGAGCTTGCCCGTTGGCTCGATAGAGCCTCGCCGACGAAGCTGTCCACCGCCAGCGTGTTGCATTTCACGCTGCCGCAAATGCCCTGGTCGGCCATGGAGCAGGGCGGCGCGACGCTGGTGGGGAGCCTTAGCCCGGAAGCTGCGAGTTATCCGCTGTTCAAGCGCCGGGCGCCCAAGCCGCCTGACCCTAAAAACGATATGGCGACACGAACCCGCGCCATGCTTGCGCACCAGTGCCGGATGATCGAGGCGCTGGAGCCCGGGGTCATCGCGGGGGAGGATCCCGAGTTTCTGCACCAGTACCGGGTAAACCTGCGTCGCAGCCGGGCGGTGGGTGAATCCCTGCGTTCCGTTACCAAGGTGCCGGGGCTCAAGAAGCAGCTCAAGGCGCTCAAGCACCGTGCCCGGGCGACCAGTGACCTCCGCGATCTGGACGTGTTTCTGGAGGATCTGGGCAATCTCTCACCGCCGCTTTCCGTCAATACTCGTAAGGACCTTCAACAATGGCTTCAGGCTTGCCGTGCGGAGCAGCATAACGCGGTATGCCAGCTGTTGAGAGCACCTGAATATGCCGAGCAGTTGCAGAACTGGCAGGCGTTTATTGCCTCTGGGGAGGTCAAGAAGGCGCTGTCCAAACTCACGTCGAAGCGCATCAACACAGTGCTGGATAAACGTATCGCCGCCCATGATGACGATTTGGCGCTACTGGCGTCCGACGCCGACTTGCATGAACTGCGCAAGCGAGTAAAGCGCATTCGCTATCTGGCCGACCTGACGCCCGCGACCTCTAAACGGTTTCTCGCTCAACTTAAGCACCGCCAGCGCCTGCTCGGTGACTTTCAGGATATCTGCACTCGACAGGCCTGGCTGGATGCCTTCTGCGCCAGCCTTTCACCGGACTCGCAGCAGAAGCAGGAGTGCCATCAATGGCGCGCTTCGCTGGAAGAGCCAAAGCAGAAACTGCGCGAGGAGATCCTTGCGTGTGTGCCACTGGTCAACGTTGCCTCATAGCCTTGCCAGTAGAAGATAGTCAATATATGATTCGTATACATTATGTATTCACTTCATATATTGGGTGGTGTGATGGGTATCGTTAAGATCAATGATCAGTTGCATGAAGATATTCGCAAAGCGAGCGCCGTCATGGTGCGCTCTATCAATGCGCAAGCCGAGTATTGGATCAAAATAGGCATGCTCGCCGAGGCCAACCCAACCATGACGTTCTCTGAGATTATGCGCGAGCAAATGAAGCAAGCCGATGTGGATGTAAGGAAGGTAGTCGGTGCCTAGTGTGATCCTTAAAAGTGAACAGGAACTGCGCGTAATGCGTGAAGCCGGGCGCCTACTCGCTTTGGTTTTCAGTTATCTGGATAAACACATAGCGCCCGGCGTATCCACCATGGATATCAATCGTTGGGCCGAGCGCTATATCGTGGATGATTTGCAGGCACGCCCGGCGAGCAAGGGGCAATACGATTATCAATTTGTCCTGAATGCGTCAGTCAATCATGTGGTTTGTCACGGCATACCATCGGAAAAGCAAACGCTCAAGTCAGGTGATATCGTCAATGTCGATATTACCCTTGAGAAGTGCGGGTTTATTGCCGATTCCAGCAAGATGTACCTTATCGGCGATGTAAAACCCTATGCAAAGCGCTTGGTCGATAAAACCTACGAGTCGCTATGGAAAGGCATACAAGTGGTTAGGCCAGGCGCAACGCTGGGCGATGTCGGCCATGCGATCCAGCACCATGCTGAAAAGCATGGTTATTCGGTTGTACGTGAGTATTGCGGCCACGGCATTGGTCGGGAAATGCATGAAGAGCCTCAGGTGCTGCACTATGGGCACAGAGGCAAAGGATTGGTTTTAAAAGAAGGCATGGTGGGCGGTCTCAATGACCAAGTGCAACACCTAACCTATCAGGTAAGGTATTGCCATGACTCATTGTTATCGCCATCTTTCTGCTGAAGACCGAGCCGC
>NZ_LJZS01000017.1 GCF_001314875.1 Halomonas sp. HL-48 | reverse complement strand
TGTAGATACCGTCTCTCGATACCAGCCGCAAGGGTGATTTATACCCCTTGCGGCCGATATTCGCTTTGTGACTTCAACACGCCAAACGCAATATGTACCAATTTGCGCATCGCCGCTCCCAGTGCCGACAACGTTGGTTTGCCGCGGGCTTTGAGGCGCGCAAATTGCTCGCTGATATCAGGATTGCAGCGGGTCGATACGACGGCGGCCATATAAAGTTTCCGGCGGATACTGGGCGCCCCTGCCTTGGAAAGGTGGGACCGTAACTTCACCGACGAGCCTGATTCTTTCAATATAGGCACTAGGCCTAGGAAGGCGGCTGCCTGTCGAGCACTTCGAAAATCTCGACTGCGTAGCGTGGCGACCAAGCGGGCTGACAGGACGTTTCCGATGCCGGGAATACTCTCGAGTAGCTTGCGATCCTGTTTAAGCGGCGGATGCGCCTCGAAATGGTCAGCGATCGCCTGCTGCAGCCGCTGTACTTCTCGCTCAAGGGCGACCAGCATGTAGCTAATGGATTCGCTCGCTTTGGTGTCGGTGTTGAATTCAGCCTTCTCCAGGCGGTTACGCTCGCGCTGCAGGTCGTCTTCTACGGCCTCTAACCGGTTGATAAGGCGCTTGAGCTCTCTCACCTCCGATGGCTCTGGTTGCCACGGTTGAGGGTTCCGTTCGATCCCATAGCGGGCGAGCATCATGCTGTCTTTACGATCTGTCTTGCTTCGGACGCCCATCCCCTTGGCGTGGTGGCGTACTTGGGCAGGGTTCAATACGTACACGGTGACACCTACGTCATGCAGCCAGTACGCTAAGGGTTCATGATAGATGCTGGTGGCTTCCAGGAAGACATGCAGGTTTTCGACGTCTTCGCCGGTTTGCTTGACCAACCAATCGAGTAAACCTGGGTAGTCCTGATGGCGGTTGGGGAATACTTTCGTTTTCACCTTGCCCTTACTCAGATCGCGCACCCACAGGCAATCAAGTTTCTGTTTGCTAACATCAATGCCGATATATGCCATCTCGTTGTCTCGCCTTGTTCGTACAGCCTCTTTCGTCGTGCGAAGGGCTTTGGATACCGTCCAAATTTACGAGATAAGAAACCAGAAGGGGCCCATCTACAACGCAGGGTCAATGCCCCCATCAGGAGCTCGGCGGGTTACCCTTCTGGCCAGAGAGAATGGTAGCTAATCACTCCCTCTTGAGAGACACAAGGAGCCCGACTTGTCGGGCGATCGCCTTCGGTGGCTCAATCATGCTGATCGCGCAATGAATTGCGTTCCTACGAGAACCCTCTCTAGCCTGCCTGTGTGGCCCCTTCCGATAAATTGATCGTTTATCAAAGCTGCGTGCTATCGGCCTTTGGGGCGGTTTCCGTTACACTAAGCGGCTTTACGCTGGCCGGTGGTCGGCGGGTGTTTTCTTGTCGAGGTGGTCTCTTGGGTGACGCGTTACATGCTTGGTGGGCACAGCAGTTGGTGCTGTGCGATTGGCATTTTACGCCGCATCCATTATCGGTGGATGCGGGAGCGGCGGAGCAGCGGTTGCTGGGGCAGGGCATTACCCATCGGGGTGAGCTGGCCGAGCAATGGTTTGTTGCGCTGCATGCCCCGGCGGGCGAGGCGGATCGGTTGCTGGCGGCGCTCGAGTGGGCGGCATTGGCGGGGGCGGCCGGCTGGATAAGCGCTGACCAGGCAAGTGATTGGGCCTGCTGTGTCATGCGGCGCATTACCCAGGAGTACCGTGACCTGCGCGGCTGGCTGGGCGATGTGCGCCGCTCATTGGGCGTGCGCGGCTGGGCCACCGGCGCCGATGACCGCTTTATCGATGCCTGCCAGGCGCTGGCGGACTCGGAAGCCGAAGGTGTATGCATTACCTGGGAGGTATTCGAGACCGCGCTGCGCCACCACGGCGATGTCAACCTGTGGCCGGGTGAGCCCGCGGCGCAGCCCTGGCGCCTGTGCGCGCTGTTTCGCCCGGTGCTCCACTACCCGGCGAGGACGCAGGACTGGCCCGACGCCGCCAGCTGGCTGCATACAGCCTGGGAAATTGACGACCGCGACGAGCTGCTCACCGGCCTGCTGTGGCTGGGCGCCCAGGGCGAACGCCAGCGCTGGGACATTGAAGCGCGCGACCTGTTGAGCATGGACACCGCCCAGCGCCAGGAATGGCAGCGCAATGCCCGTGCCGAGTCGCGCCACGCAAGCGTATTGTGCCGCTTCGTGAACCAGGGCGAACCGCTTGAGTGGGCCGCCTGGGATTGGTTGCGCCTGGTCGAGCTGGCCTGGGCGGGGGCGTGCAGCGGCTGGCTGAGCCAGGCCGAGGCGGATGCCTTCGCCGCCCATGCCGCCGAGCTTATGCAGCGCCGCTACCACGACTGGCGGGCGGTGATTGCCGCCTACCGGCGCGGACAAAGCCTGTTCGATGGCATTGACCGTCGCGAGATGACACCGCCCGCACGCGAGACGCTGCTGCTCGGCAGCCCGTTCAGCCCCTGGCAGGCGGCGGTGGACAACCTGCTAGATAACGCTACCCAGGCGGCCTCGCGGGCGCTGCTCGGCCAATGGCGCAATACGCCTTACCACTGGCTGCTGGCGCTTGCTGGCGTGCGCGAGCCGGACGCCATGCTGCGCCTGGCCAACCCGGCTGCGCCGGTGAGCGAGACTCTGCGCGCCGAGGCCGCCGAGTACCTGCACGCATCCTTGGGTATGCACGCCGATGAAGGGGCGGCGGCCATGGCCCGCTACTGGTTGCCCGCGCAGGCGCATCACTTGAACCAGCTCGCTGCCGATGCGGCCCACGGGGTGATGCCGCCCTCGGCGACGCTGTTCGGCCAACCGGATTTCCCGATCAATGTTCAGCGTCAGGCGTTGAAGGGTGTCAGCCGCCACGCTGCCACGATCCACATGGCTGAGAAGTTTGCCTTCTACCTGCACATGGCACTGAGCAGCGATGTGCTGGACGCCGAGCCGCTGCTGGAATACGCGCGGTCATTGCGCAATTGTCTATGTCGCTTTTATCCCAACGCCAAACGTCTGCTGGAAGCTTGGCTGGCGTGGGAGGACTGCCTGCCGGAGAGCGAGCACGCCTCGCTGTGCAATGAAATTGCCTGGCACCTGGAAGATCCGGGCAGTCTGTTACACTGGCTGGACTGGCGCGCCGAGGCCTGGAGCGAACCCAGCGAGCGACCGACGCTCAGCCAGTTCACGGCGATGTCGCTGGTCGGCCCGTTGAACAGCGCCGTGTGGAGCGAGCCGCAGCCGGAAAGCCCGCGTGAGTGCGCCGAGATCCGCGAGTGGGTGGAAAGCCATTACCATCTGGCTAGCGCCGAGGATATGCAGGCCTTCCTGACCTCGATGCTGGAGGCGGGCGACCGCCAGGAATACCAGATCAATTACGAACCCTATACGCTCAATCCCCAGCGCCTGGACGCCGAGATTGCCATTCTCGAATCCGGTGACTGTGTGGAGGAGGAGCGCCATCACCTGCTGCGGCTGCGCCGGGTGCGCGACAACGAAGACGGCTGCAACGAGGTGGACATGGCCGCCTGGGACATCGCCCAGCTGGTCGATCTCGCCATTGCCGGGCGGCAGCTCGGCTGGCTGTCCGCCGAAGCCTTTGCCGATGTGCTGGCGCGTGCCTACCAGCTGGCCGCCGAGCACTACGCGGGCTGGCAGGATTATGCGGCGGGCATGTACGCCGGGTTCTCGTTTTTCATGGGCGAAACGCCGGAACGGGAGACCTTTCTGGCCAGCTTTCGTCAGGCGCTGGTGGCCTGGCTATGCGCGGCGCCAGTGCTTGCCGGTCCCTGGGCCAGCCTGGATTTTCCGGGCAACAAGCCGCGTCATTTTGCACCGCTGCACATCGATACCCTGCCCGGCGATCAACGCACCTTGCATTGACGCTCGCCTTTAAGGGGCTGTTTCGCTTATAGTCGTAAGCTTCTCAGGATGAGTGCAGCCATGCATTAGCCTGACATACTGGACATTCCGTCAACCCTATACGAGGGATCGCGCATGGTTGCGTTGCCACCACCCGCTGTCACCGCTGTCCGTGTTGTATGTCGATATACCTGTTTATTCCGCGAACGCCATGCGCCTCTGGCCCTGGTTAGCTGTGCACTGGTAGTGGTACTTAGCGGCTGTGCCAGCACCGCGCCCAAGAACGATACCCCCGATGATTATTTTGCCCGTTCGATGCCCGGCCTGCCCGACGACTGGGAATCGCAGATGTCGCCCTCCGACGGCCAGTACGATTCGTTTGGCAACTGGCAGGCGTCGTCCGGTGAGCAGGTTCGCAAGGCGCTGCTGGCGCAGCATGAGGAGTGGGTGGGGACGCCGTATCGGCTTGGCGGCACCAGCCAACGCGGGATCGACTGTTCAGCGCTGGTGCGCAATATCTTCCGCGAGACTTTTGATCTGGATCTGCCACGCTCCACCCGGGGGCAAGTACATGAGGGACGCCCGATCGACCGCCAATCATTGCGGGCAGGCGATCTGGTGTTCTTCCAGCCACCCGGGGCCTACAACCATGTAGGCATCTATGTCGGTGATGGCCACTTCCTGCATGCGTCCACCTCGAAAGGGGTGATTATCTCGAACCTGGATAACGTCTACTGGAACCGTTACTACTGGCAGTCACGGCGGCCGCTGGCGCCTTCGCACTTAGCGAAGCTCAGTGAATCGGAGCCTTTAAACGCTTCGCGGTCGATGTGAGCGGCACCCGACTCGTTCAGGTCAACCCGCTAGGAACGGCATGATTGAAGCCAAAACGCGCGCCTGGTGGCGCGCTACCTTTGCCCTGTGTCTGGGCTCCTTTCTGGTGTTTATCAATCTCTATGCCCCGCAGCCGTTGCTGCCGGGGCTGAAAGAGACCTATGGCGTCTCGACCCTGGGCGTGAGCCTGCTGATGTCGGTGGCGACGCTGTCGTTGGCGCTGGCGCTGCTGGTGTTCGGGCCGCTTTCCGACGCCATTGGCCGCGAAGGCATCATGCGAGTCACCCTGCTGCTGGCGGGTGGCTGTTCGCTGGCCCTGGCGTTTGCGCCTAACTTTGAAAGCCTGCTGGCGCTGCGGCTGGTGCAGGGCTTTGTGCTGGGTGGACTACCCGCGGTGGCGATTGCCTGGATGGCCGACGAGTTCGATAAACCGGCACTGCTCAGCGCGGTGGGGCTCTACATCGGCGCCAACTCACTGGGCGGCATCAGCGGTCGTGTGGTGGGTGGCGCGGCGGCGGATATCGGCGGGCCCACGGCGGCGTTTCTCACCGTCGGCGTGTTGACGCTCGCCGGTTGCGCGCTGTTCTGGCGCTTGCTGCCCACCAGCCAGGCGTTTCGTCCCCAGCGCTTTCAACTGCGGGTCGCGCTGAGCGACCTCGCCGGACACCTGCGTACCCCGGTGCTGCTTGCCGCCTACGCGTTGGGTGGCATCAACTTTCTGATTTTTATCAACCAGTACAGCTACATCACCTTCCGGCTGGCCGATGCGCCCTACCAATTGGCGGCCAGCAGCCTGGGGCTGATCTTTCTGACCTACCTGGGCGGCACCGTCGGCTCGACCCTCTCTGGGCGGTTGGCCCAGCGCTTCTCTCCGGCGGCGTGCATGAGCGCGGGCGTAGTGATCCTGATGCTGGGTACGGCGATTACCCTGTTCGATTCGCTGGTGGTGATCATTGTGGGCCTGACCGTGAATGCGTTCGGGTTTTTCCTGGCGCACTCGCTGGCTTCCAGCTGGGTGGGGCGCCATGCTCAGGGCGCCCGCGGCAGCGCTTCGGCGTTGTACCTGGTGTTCTACTACCTGGGGGCGAGCCTGGGCGGTTTCTGGCTGGAGCCGTTCTGGCAGTGGGCGGGCTGGCAGGGCGTGACGCTGGGCTCGTGGCTGCTGCTTAGCGTGACGCTGGTGATTGCCCTGGGGCTGTGGCGGGTGGAGCACCGTAACGCTTAGGAGGGCGCAGCCGCCCATCGCTGAGCGTCAATCGGCGGCTGCAAAGGCGGTTCAGCAAGGCCGCGTCGTGGCTGATCACCAGCACGCCCAGCTGCCGTTCATCGGCCACCCGGCGCAGCCCCTGCCAAAGGGCGAGCTGGGTAAGCGGGTCGAGCATGCTGGATATCTCGTCGGCTACCAGGTAACGCACCCCGGGCGCCAGAGCGCGCAGTACACAAACCCGTTGTAACTCCCCTCCGGACAGCGCTTGAGGAAAGCGGTTCATCCACGCCGGCTCAATGCCGAAGGCGTCACGCAGGGCGTCCGGTGGCGTCCAGGCTTCTTCCAGAATTTGCTTGACCCGCCAGCGCGGGTTCACCGCCAGCTCCGGCGACTGCGGCAGCCACTGTACAGGACGCAGTCCGCGCCGGGGCAGCGGTGCGCCGTCCACCGTTACCGTCCCCGCCTGAGGCGTTAGATGCCCGGCCAGTAGATGGCCCAGGGTGGATTTCCCCGCGCCTGAAACACCGTCAAGCCCCAACCATTCGCCCGCGTCCAGCGTCAGCGAGACGTCATCGAGCACTGCCGGCTGACCGGCAACGCCATAGCGAAGGCCGCTTGCATCAAGCAACGTGCGGCGCCGGTTGAGTGACGGGGGAGGTGAAGTGGTTGTCGGGCAGTGCTCGCCAAAGTGCCTGCGCGTAGCGCGTCGTCAGGGCGTGGCCATCGCCCTCGAAGGCGGCGGCGGGGGCGGTTTCCAGGCAGCGGCCCTGGCGCATGATCGTCACCCGCTGGGCTATCGGCAGGGCGTGGCGCAGATCGTGGCTGATCAGCAGCACCGCTTTGCCCTCACGGGCCAGCGCGGCCAGCGCGTTGAGTACCCGGTCGCGCTGCTGCGGGTCAAGGCCGACGCTGGGCTCGTCGGCGATGACCAGCTGTGCGCTGCTGACGTGGGCCATGGCGGTGAGCACCCGCCGCGCCATGCCGCCGGAGAGCTGGTGGGGAAACGCCTGCTGGGCGCGTTCGTCCAGCTGATAGTGGGCCAGTGCCTGGTTAGCGGTGTGCGGAGCGCGGGCTGCGGTGTGCCCGGCGCGCTGGGCCGCCCAGCGTACCTGACGCTGGCTGCGCACCAGCGGGTCAAGGGCGCTGAGCGACTGGGGAATCAGCGCCAGTTCGCGGCCGCGCAGCTGACGCTGACGCGCGGCGGTGAGCGGTTGGCCCTTAAAGGTCAGGTGACCAGCTTGTCGGTGGGGCGCGGGCAAAAGGCCCATCAGCGCGTGGGCAAGCAAGCTCTTGCCCGCCCCGGAGGCGCCGATGACCGCATGCACCTCGCCCGGGCGAACGTCGAGCGAGACGCCGGCTAGCACCTCGGCCCATTGGCGCCGCCACCAGCTGGCGTAATAGGGCAGCTGTAGCGATAGGTCGTCGATCTGTAGCATGCTTGTTGCTCCCTAGCGGGCGGCCCAGGCGCGCCGCAGCGTCTCGCCCAGGCGTTGAATACACAGCACCATCAGCAGTAGCCCGGCGCCGGGAAATACCCCCAGCCACCAGTCACCGCCGCTCACGTGGCGCATCGATTCGCCGAGCAGCACGCCAATGGCCGGCTGCTCGGCGGAAAGCCCCACGCCCAGAAACGACAGCGCCGCTTCGTGAAGCACCGCGTGGGGAAACAGCAGCAGGGCGCCTACCAGGCAATGGGGCAGTACCTGGGGTATCCAGTGGTGGCGGACGATGAATCCCCGCGACTTGCCGAGCGCCTGGGAAATCTGCACGTAGGGCGCCTGGCGAAGATGCAGCAGCTCGGCGCGCAGCACCCTGGCAAGGCTCGGCCAGTGGCTCAGCGCCACGGCGATGATCACCGCATGGGTGCCGCCGCCCAGGGCAAAGGCGATCATCAATAACAGCAGCAGGTGCGGCACGCTGAGCAGCGTATCGATCACCAGGCTCACCAGCGCATCCCAACGCGGGCCGAGCATGGCGGTAAGTGCCATGCCCAGGGCGATGAGCGTACCGAATAGCGCTGCCAGGCTGCCCACCCAGAAGCTCAGCGTCAGGCCGGCCAGCGTGCGCGCGGCCACATCACGGCCCAGCGCATCGGTGCCGAACCAGAAGTCCAGGTTGGGCGGCGTCAGCCGGGCGTCGAAATGCATCTGCCGCGGCGTATCACCGAGCCCCGCGGCGGCGATCAACGCACTCGCCAGCAGCAGCCCCGCCAGGGCAGTGCTGAGCAGCGCGCTCAGGCGCGGCTGACTCAACCCTGCCTCCGCAGGCGTGGGTCGATCAGCCGGTAGAGGCCGTCGGCGGTGGCGTTGCCCAGGCTGACCAGCAGTGCCGTGAATAGTGCAATGGCCATTAGCAGCGGAACATCGCTGCGCAGGGCGGCTTCCACCGTGGCACGCCCCAACCCCGGATAGGCAAACACCTGCTCGATCAGCATCACGCCGCCGAACAGCTCGCCAAGCGACGCGCAGGCCAGCGTGATGGCGGGCAGGCAGGCGTGGCGCGCGCCGTGCCGCCAGGCGACCTCCCAGCGGCCGGCACCCTGGGCAAACGCCTGGGTGGCGACTGGCGATGCCATCAGCTCGCGCATGCGGGCGCGGGTGTGCAGGGTGATCGGGGCGGTGCTCAGCAGGGTGAGCGTCGCCACCGGCAGCGCCAGGTGGTGCAGGCGAGTGGCCAGGCCTAGGTCGTCGCTCAGGCTGCCGCTGGGCCCGGCGCAGCAGACCGGCGTCCAGCCCAGCGTTACCGAAAATAGCAGCAGGCCGAGCATGGCCAGCCAGAACGCCGGGGTCGCGGCGGTGATATAGGCGTAGCTGTTGATGATGCGATCCAGTGGGCTTTGATCTCGCACGCCCGCCAGTACCCCCAGCGCAAAGCCGAGCAGGGTCGAGAGCAACCAGGCAAGCCCCAACAGCGCCAATGAGCGCTGGAAACGCTGGGCAATCACCTCGCTCACCGGTTGGTTGTAGACGTGGCTCCAGCCCATCTCGCCGCTTGCCAACTGGCCCAGCCAGTGGCCGAACTGCACCAGCGGCGGCTGATCAAATCCCCAGCGTGCGGCGATCATCTCGCGCTGCTCGGTGCTGGCCTGGGCGATCTGCGGGCCGAGGTAGGCGTCGATGGGGTCGATGGGCGAGGCGAGCATCAGGCCGAACGTCAGCCCTGCCACGCATAGCAACACCAGGGCCATGCGCAGCAGGCGAACGCAAAGCGGGCAGATTACGGGCATGTCCAGCGCCAGTCGAGCAGGTTGGCGGTAATCGGCCAGCCGTGCCCATGGGGGGCAATGCCCAGTTCGCCAACGTCCAGGCAGGCATCGGCGGCGTAGACGTGGTCAAGGTTGACCAGCCACGCCCAGGCGGCATCTCCGCGCGCCCCGTAGCCGGTGTCGCCGTCCCACTGGGCATTGCGCCAGTGGCGGTTGGCCTGCTCGACGCTCGCGGCGGCCTGGGCGGCGTCCAGGTGGTTATCCACCGTGTCGTTGGCGTAGAAGCCGCTGTTGAAGTAGCCGTCGCCGGCGTGGCGGCTATGAAACAGCGTGTAGACTTCCTGGGGGCTGCGGCTGCCCCAGCCGAACAGCACTGCGTCTTTGTGCATTGCCTCGCGGCGTAGTTCACGCCACGGGCGACGGGTGGGCTGCATGTCGATGCCCAGTGGGCGGAGCATCTCGGCGCTGGCTTCGGCGAGCCACTGGCGGGTGATGTCGCCGCTTGGGTAGCTGAGCCTGAAGCGGGCGGGCTGGCCGTCTTTTTCGCGCAGGCCGTCGTTGCTGCGCTGCCAGCCGGCATCGTCGAGAATCGCCGCGGCGCGTTCGAGGTCGGGAGCATCGAGGGTTTCGTTGGGGCGGCTCCAGGGCAGGCCATCGGCGGGGCCAAAGGCGGCGCGGCCATGACCGTTGAGGGCCACCTCAACCAGGGTGTCGCGATCCAGCGCCCGGTTGATGGCGTAGCGAATCGCCGGGTCGGCGGTAACGTCGTTACCGATGGGCGCGCCGTTCGAGGCTGACTCTCCCCGGTCCGGCACGGTGGGAAACAGAATGCCCCGGTTATCGATACTCTGCATGACGAGGCGCTGCATGGTCTCTGGGTAGGCGTCATCGAGGGCGGGCGGTACGCTGGCAATATCCACCTCGCCTGCCTGGGCGGCGCGCAGGGTGGTGTCCTCCCCGGTGAACAGAAACACCAGGCGCTCGAACGGCGGCGTGGGGCCGGTGAAATACGGGTTACGTTCGACGATCAGCTGTTCGCCTTCCTGCCATTCGACCAGTCGGTAGGGGCCGCTGCCCAGGGGCTTGCGGCCGTAACCCTCGTCGTAGCCGTTGTCACGGTTGGCAGCGGGTACGATGCCCAGGCTATACAGCTGATCGATAAAGGTAATGCGCGGCGCGTGAAGGGTTAAGCTGACGCGATGCTCGTTTACGGCCTCGGCGTGTTTGAGGGCGCTCAAGTCGGCGCGGCCACCGGCCTCGGCGGCGGCGTTGAAGGTGTAGGCGACATCCTCGGCGGTCAGGGGGGTGCCGTCGGCAAAGCGGACGTCGTCGCGCAGCGTCAGCTGCCAGGTGCGCCGGTCATCGGAGAGCGACCAGTCGGTGGCAAGCGCCGCGCGGGGCGAGAAGTCCTCGCCCTGGGTCAGCAGCGTCGACTGAAACAGCGGGTGGCCGTATTGCCCCCAGCCGATCAGCGGATCGAAGCCCTGTTCGGGCTCGCCGCCGATCGCCAGCGTCAGCGTTTCCTTGGCGGTGGCCGGGCTCGCCGACAGCAGGCAAAGGACGCTCAGACCCGCTAGGATAGAGACGGACCGCAATCTTGGCTTGGTTCGCAGCGCGGTGGGCATGGGGAAAACGTACTCGTCGAGTATGATGTTTTGTTAATATCATCATACTGGCCGTCGAGGGTCAATTTTGGAAGGCGATGTCGGCACGAGCGTGTCAACGGTGAGAGAGGGAGACGATGCAGCGAGTAACGGTAACGCTTGATGAGGAGTTGCTGGGCGAGGTGGACGCGCTGATACAGGAACGCGGCTATCAAAACCGTTCCGAAGCAATCCGCGATTTAACCCGCAGTGGGCTACAGCAGGTGCGCGAAGAAGCCGCGCCCCAGGCGCCGTGCATGGGGGCGCTGGTATATGTCTACGACCATGCGGCGAGAGAGCTCTCCAAACGATTGACGCGCCATTCTCACGCTCATCACGACCTCACGCTTTCGACCCTGCACGTGCACCTCAACGAAGAAAGCTGCATGGAAGTAGCGCTTCTCAAGGGCCAGAGCGACCAGCTAAAACAGTTCGCCGCCGAAGTCACCTCGTCGCGCAGCGTCCGCCACGGCCGGCTGGTGCTGATACCGGAGGAGGGAACATAAAAAAGGCGACCGCTTGGATCGCCTTCTCGCATGACACGTATGGGCTGAAAACAGCCTTGGGGCTGAGCTTAGTGCTCGACGCCGCCTTCACCGTGTACATGGCCGTGTTCAACTTCTTCTTCGCTGGCTTCGCGTACTTCGGCGATTTCAACGTCAAAGTTGAGGTGCTGACCGGCTAACGGGTGGTTGCCGTCAACGACAACGGTGTCGCCTTCAACTTTCTTCACGGTGACCATCAGCGGGCCGCCCTGAGTCTGCGCCTGGAACTGCATGCCCGGCTCAACGCTTTCAACGCCTTGGAACGCATCGCGCGGCACTTCCTGCATCAGCTGTTCCTGAACTTCGCCGTAACCTTCTTCAGGCGCTACTTTGACGTTCAGCTTTTCGCCAGTGGCGCGACCTTCAAGCTCTTTTTCCAGGCCAGGAATGATGTTGCCTGAGCCGTGGAGGTAAGTAAGCGGTTCGCGGCCTTCGGAGCTGTCCAGCACTTCACCCTCATCGTTGGTCAGAGTGTAGTGGAACGCGACAACCGAGTTTTGCGCAATTTGCATTAAATAACCTTTCGGTGAGTACATGTTCCAACATAATAACGCGTGAGCGCTGGCTTGTCAGGGGGTAGCAGCGGATTTTCCGGCCCTTCACCTTTAGGCGGTATTGCGCCCTGGATTGTGCAGGGCTACCCTAGCCCAACCACTTCTTCGACGCACCTTTTACGGAGCATGACATGACCCTATTACTGATTTGGCTGATCGCCCTAGTGCTGATTGGTTATTTTGTGAATTCCCGCTGGGAGAGCGTGAGTGCCGGGCTCGATAAAATGCTGCCCGCTGCGCTGAAAACCCACGGTGATAACCGCTGGCTGTGGGTTGCGGCGCTGGCGATTCTCGGCGCTACGACGCTGGTGCGCCCGGTGGATATTCTGCTGGTTGGCATTCTGCTGGGCATCATCGGCCTGGTGGTTTACAAGCTGATCAACTGGGCTTCCAGCAAAGCACCGCATTGATCAACGCCGTTGATTAATGGCGGAAACACAAGCGCCCCGTCAGCGATGCTGACGGGGCGCTTTACTTGGGTGCGCTTCGCGTTTAGTAGGGCGCGACGCTGACGTTGGCACCGCTGCCGATCAGGCGAACCCGCTGACCGGGCTGGAAGTCGCGGTCGGCGCGCTGAACCACGACCACATCGCTACCGTCGTCGAGGGCGATCTCCATTTCCAGGGCGTCAACGCGGTTGGCGCGGTCTTCAGCGGCGGTACCGGCGACCGTGCCGCCCAGAGCGCCCACGACGGTGGCAAGCTGGCGGCCGGAACCACCGCCCACCTGGTTACCCAGCAGACCACCGATGATGGCACCACCACCGCTGCCCAGCAGGCCTCCCGCGCGGCTGTCCGCCTGAATTTGCACCGGACGTATGGCGGCGATGGTGCCGAGCTTCACGCTTTGGCTGGTCTTGGCTTGGTTGCCGCTATAAACATCGCCGGAATAGCCCGATGTATTGGCACAACCAGCAAGGGTAAGCAGGCTGAGTGCGGCAATGGGAAGAAAACGTTTCATGGACACCTCCGAGGGGTTCACTGAGCCACGCCGTCAACGACGGGAGTATGTGACTAGATTATAAAACAGTGTTCGTTAACAACATACCTGATAACGCAGAGGTTGAACAGCTATCTTATTGTTAATGCCGAGTATGCATCCAAGTTTAGTCGCTGATTAAGAAAAAAGTGTGCAAAGCCCGGTCAAAAGGCGCGCAATAGGCTATAAAAAACGCCCAGAAGACGTGGCCTTCTGGGCGTAATTGCGGCTGGCCGAGGCCAGCCGCAGGGTCGTGCAGTTGGGGTTTAGCCAAACTGGTTCATGGTGTTGTCCTTGCCGCCAGCTTTCAGCGCGGCATCACCATGGAAGAACTCCTTGTGGTCGTCGCCGATGTTGGAGCCGGCCATATCCTGGTGGCGAACCGTGGCGATACCCTGACGGATCTCCTCGCGCTGGACTTTTTTGACGTAGGCCAGCATGCCTTCGTCGCCGAAGTAGTCCTTCGCCAGGTTGTCGGTGGACAGCGCCGCCGTGTGGTAGGTGGGCAGCGTGATCAGGTGGTGGAAGATGCCCGCTTCCCGCGCGCCGTCACGCTGGAAGTTGCGCGTCCACTCGTCGGCTAGCTGGCCAAGCTCGGTGTTGTCGTACTCGACGCCCATCAACTTGTCGCGGTCGTAGGCCGAGACGTCTTTGCCTTCTTTTTCCCAGGCATCGAACACTTGCTGGCGGAAGTTGAGCGTCCAGTTGAACGACGGCGAGTTGTTGTAGACCAGCTTGGCGTCCGGGCAGACTTCGCGGATACGGTTGACCATGGCGGCGATCTGGCCGACGTGAGGCTTTTCGGTCTCGATCCACAGCAGGTCAGCGCCGTTTTGCAGACTGGTGATACAGTCAAGCACCACGCGGTCTTCACCGGTGCCGGGCTTGAACTGGTAGAGGCCGGAGGCCAGGCGCTTGGGCTTGACCAGCTTGCCGTTCTGCTTGATGACCACGTCGCCGTTGTTGATATCAGAGGCCGAGGCGATTTCCTCGCCGTCGAGGAAGCTGTTGTACTGGTCGCCCAGGTCGCCCGGCTCATTGGTCACGGCGATTTTCTGGGTCAGGCCGGCGCCCAGCGAGTCGGTACGCGCCACGATGACGCCATCGTCAACGCCCAGCTCGAGGAAGGCGTAGCGGACGGCGTTGATCTTGGCGATGAAGTCTTCGTGGGGCACGGTGACTTTGCCGTCCTGGTGGCCGCACTGCTTCTCGTCGGATACCTGGTTTTCCAGCTGGATGCAGCAGGCACCGGCTTCGATGAACTTCTTGGCTAGCAGGTAGGTGGCCTCGGCGTTGCCAAAGCCGGCGTCGATGTCGGCAATGATCGGCACGATGTGGGTTTCGTGGTTGTCGATCTTGCTGATCAGTTCCTGCTCTTTGCTACGGTCGCCAGCTTCCCGGGCGTCGTCCAGCGCGCGGAAGAGGTGGTTGAGCTCCCACGAATCGGCCTGCTTGAGGAAGGTGTAGAGCTCTTCGATCAGATTGGCGACCGAGGTTTTCTCGTGCATGGACTGGTCGGGCAGCGGGCCGAACTCGGAACGCAGGGCGGCAACCATCCAGCCGGAGAGGTAGAGGTAGCTGCGTTTGGTGGTGCCGAAGTGCTTCTTGATGGAAATCATCTTCTGCTGGCCGATAAAGCCGTGCCAGCAACCCAGTGATTGGGTGTAGTTGGCGGTGTCGGCATCGTAGGCGGCCATGTCGTCGCGCATGATCTTGGCGGTGTAGCGGGCGATATCCAGGCCGGTGTGAAAGCGGTTCTGGGCACGCATACGCGCGGCGTATTCAGGCTTGATGTTGTCCCATTTGCCGCCTTGTGCTTCGCGTAGTTGGGCCAGTGCCTTGATCTCTTCGAGCAGTCCAGTCATGAGCTAATCCCTCCGGGGTTGTGATAGCGATGCGCATGTAAGCAATGTCTTATGCTGCACCTGCGAAGTCGCTTTCAGCATCGTTCAATTTGCTTGGCGTGTCTTTAAGAAATAAGTCTCTTAATAGAACGTCGTAAGCGCGGTGTTTCTGGGCAGTCCTTGCGGCACTGCAGTAAAAACACTATCCCCGAAGGCGAGGGCGGCAACAATTGACACTTGGGGGCAGGCAGCGTTGTAGCTCGACTACAGCCGGGTGACAACGCGGTGGGTTTGTGTAGTGGAATTTCGCGATCAGCGGGAAACGGGGTCGTCGAAGCTCAGGGTCATTTCGCGGTGGGGGATGCCTGCGTCCATGAAGGTATCGCCGTGGGCGACGAAGCCGAGCCGTTCGTAAAACGCCAGGGCATGAAGCTGGGAGCTGAGCGCCACCTGGCGGTGGCCGAGGCGCTGGGCGGCGGTTATCGCGGCCTCCATCAGCCGGCCACCGATGCCTGAGCCGCGGGCGTCGGCAAGCACGGCCACGCGGCCGATATGGCCATCGGGTAGAAGCCGCGCGGTGCCTACTGGCTGTCCGTTCAGGTACGCCAGAAAGTGACGGCAGGCGGGGTCCTGGCCGTCCCATTCTTCGTCCTTTGGCACCTGCTGCTCGTCGATAAACACCACGCGGCGGATATCGCTTGCGATGTCGCCCAGCTGGCTCCAGTCGCCTTCCTGCACAGCGACTAGGCCCGGGTCGATCGGCAGACCGTCACCGGGCATGTCATTCCTCGTCGTCGTCATCCTGCATCCAGCTCAGGCTGCCCGCGTTGACCAGTTGGGTAAGCAGTTGCTTGGCGCCGGGCAGTTCCAGCACATCCTCGTGAAGCGGTGCCGTGGAGGCGAGCCGCTTGGCCAGCGGCTCCGCGCAGGCATAGGCCTCGCCGTCGACAAACAGCGTGGTGGCGTCGTGCTCGCTGCGCCAAGCGAAGCGTGAACCGGGCATGTGGTAGAGCGGTTCGCCTTCCTGTAGCTGAGCAACAAGGTCTGACGCGCTCATGGGTGGATCCATGGGCACGACCTGATCGACATACTTGGGCTGGGTCATTGCGCGGCCAAACCACTGGGCGATTTGCCGGGGGTCGTCCAGCGTTGAGACGATCAGCTGGCGCATGCGCTCCACCGCGGCATCGTCGAGTTCGCCGCTGTGCTCTGCGGGCGTCAGCCCGGGATCGGCGTAACGCAGCGAGGCGGGAAGCTGCTCACCCAGGTAATCGGCGTAGGAGGTGACCGCCTCATCGGCTGACGGCGCGCGGAAGCCCACCGACATGGTCATACAGTTGTCGGACTGGCTGACGCCGTGGTGGGCCCAGCCCGGCGGCAGGTAAAGCATGTCCCCAGGCTCCAGCACCCAGTCCGAATCTGCCTCAACCTCGAAGGTTTCCAGAATGCGCAGGTCAATGCCCTGGACGATCGGCGCGTCGTCGCCGGGCTGGCCGCCCAGCTGCCAACGGCGCCGGCCGCTGGCCTGGAACAGGAAGACATCGTACTGATCGACGTGGGGGCCGACGCTGCCGCCGGGCGGGGCGTAGCTGATCATGATGTCGTCCAGCCGCCAGCGGGGCAGGAAGTCGAACTCGTCCAGCAGGGCGGCCACCGAGGGCAGGTAGTGGTCCACCGCCTGCACCAGCAGGCTCCAGTTGCTGTCTGGAAGCCGCTCGAAGGTGGCTTCGTCGAACGGCCCGTGGGAGACCTGCCATGCACCCTCGGGGCCGTTTTCTTCCACCAGGCGGGCCTCGATGCCGGGTTCGCAGGCAAGTCCTGCCAGCTCGTCGGGTTCGATGGGGCTGATGTAGTCAGGGATGGCCCCGCGAATCAGCAGCGGCTTTTGCTGCCAGTAGCTCGCCAGGAATTCTGCCGGGGTCAGATCGCCTAGCAGGGTAAGTGGCTCGTCGGAAGGGTGCATGACGGTATCCTAGTGCGAAGGTTCGCAATGAAAGTAGTGAGGGTGACCGTTCAGGTGGCCACCCACCGATGCGCGCTCAAACCGGATTATAGTGTATCCAGCTGTTGGCGCAGGGCTTCTGCCTGGGCCTGGGCGTTGCCGATGTAGCTGGCCGGCGACATGGCCTTGAGCTCGCTTTTGACGTCGTCGGGCAGCGCCAGGGTGTCGATGAAGGCGGCGAAACCAGCCTGGTCGATGCGCTTGCCCCGGGTCAGTTCCTTGAGCTTTTCGTAAGGTTTTTCAATGCCGTAGCGGCGCATCACGGTCTGGATCGGCTCGGCGAGCACTTCCCAGCTGTTGTCCAGGTCGCTTTCCAGCCGCTCGGGGTTGGCTTCGAGCTTGCTGATGCCCTTGAGGCTGGCGTGATAGCCGATCAGGCCGTAGGCCAGGCCCACCCCCAGGTTGCGCAGCACGGTGGAGTCGGTCAGGTCACGCTGCCAGCGCGAGATTGGCAGCTTCTGCGCCAGATGGCCGAGCACGGCGTTGGCCAGACCGAGGTTGCCTTCCGAGTTTTCAAAGTCGATGGGGTTGACCTTGTGCGGCATGGTCGACGAGCCAATTTCACCTTCCACGGTGCGCTGCTTGAAGTAGCCCAGCGAGATGTAGCCCCAGACGTCGCGGTCGAAGTCGATCAGGATGGTGTTGAACCGGCAGATGGCGTCGAACAGCTCGGCGATGTAGTCGTGGGGTTCGATCTGGGTGGTGTAGGGGTTGAAGCTCAGCCCCAGGCCTTCCACGAAGGTGCGCGCATTGGCTTCCCAGTCGACTTCGGGGTAGGTCGCCAGGTGGGCGTTGTAGTTGCCCACCGCGCCGTTGATCTTGCCGAGAATCTCGACGCCTTCGATCTGCTTGAGCTGGCGCTTGAGGCGATAGGCCACGTTGGCCATTTCCTTTCCCAGCGTCGTGGGACTCGCGGTCTGCCCGTGGGTGCGTGAGAGCATCGGCTGGGCCGCGTGGGTAATGGCCAGCGCGGCGATATCGTCGGCGACGTTGTGCATCACCGGCAGCAGCGCCTGTAGGCCGTCGGCGAGCATCACGCCGTAGGAAAGGTTGTTGATGTCTTCCGAGGTGCAGGCAAAGTGAATGAATTCGGTGACCGCATGCAGCTCGCTGTTATCGGCAATCTTTTCCTTGAGGAAGTATTCGACCGCCTTGACGTCGTGGTTGGTGGTGCGCTCGATGTCCTTGATGCGCTGGGCGTCTTCCACCGAGAAATCGCGGATCAGCTGCTCCAGGGCGGCGGTGGCCTGGGCGGAGAGCGGCGGCACCTCGACGATCTGGCTGTGTTCGGCAAGTCGCTGCAGCCAGCGCACTTCCACGATGACACGGGCGCGAATCAGGCCGAATTCGCTGAAGTGTTCGCGCAGCGCGGCGGCTTTGCTGGCGTAGCGGCCGTCAACGGGGGAAAGGGCGGTCAAGGCAGAAAGTTGCATGGCATGGTTTCCAGGTCGGTAAAGCGGCTAAACGTAAGCGTCAGCAGGGTTAGGATAAGTCATCGAGGGCACGGCGCAGGGCGTTGCGCTGGAACATCAGCTTCCAGCGACGGCCGCCTTGCTGGTGCCACAGCAGCGCAAAGCGAATGCCGGCCATCAGGCAGGCGCGCACACGCTCGGGCATCATGCGGGTTTGCAGCAGCGAAGGGTCGCCCTGCACCACAATCCGGGTCTTAAACGTCGAGATGGTCTCCTGGTAGGCCTCGCCGAGGCTCGCGATCACGTTTTCATGGGTGCTGCCGAAGTGTTCGGCCTGGCCCTGAATATGGCTCAGCTTTTGTCCCAGGGTATCCATCATGTTGCGGTTCTTGCGCAGCTTGTTCATCAGCAATAGCAGCGAAAAGCCATAGCGCAGCACCACCGGGTTGGCTTGCTGCCGGCCCACCAGCATTTCGAGCGTCTCCAGGCCGCGGCGCAGGTTGTTGGGGTGGCCACCGTAAATGTCCTCGAAGCTCTCGGGGTTGGGGTCTACGGTGCCCTGGATCAGCGTTTCCCAGGCGCGGGTGTCGACCTGGCCCGTGCGGGCGAGCTCGTCGACCAGGCTCGCGGCCTGGAAGACCCCGGCAAGCGCAAGGGCTTGGCGAGCGGCCGGGGTTTCCGGTGCGCGGTGTATCGGCGTGGTTGGGCTCATGCGGCTGCCTCGGTTGCCTTCCATGTGGAGTGTATAACGCCGCCGCCCAGGCAGATGTCGCCGTCGTAAAGGACCAGCGACTGGCCGGGCGTCACCGCCCACTGGGGGTCGTCAAAGCGCACCTCAACGCCGCCGTCGGGCAGGACGCGGATTTCGCAGGCGCAGTCGCTCTGGCGATAGCGGGTTTTGGCGGTGAAGCGTCCCTTGGCAACCGGCGGTTCACCGGCCACCCAGTCCATCGGCTCGGTGGTCAGCGCATCGCTGTAGAGCAGCGAATGCTGCTTGCCCTGCACGGCCACCAGCACGTTGCGCTCGAGATCTTTCTCAGCGACGTACCAGGGGTCTTCGGAGTAGTTGGCCAGCCCGCCGATACCCAGCCCCTGACGCTGGCCCAGGGTGTAGTACATCAGCCCCATGTGATCGCCGATGACGTCGCCGTCCGGGGTTTCGATCTTGCCGGGCTGGGCGGGCAGGTACTGCTTGAGAAAGTCGCTGAAGCGGCGCTCGCCGATAAAGCAGATGCCGGTGGAGTCTTTCTTCTTGGCGGTGACCAGGCCGTGTTCCTCGGCCAGCGCGCGGACCGCAGGCTTTTCCAGCTCGCCGACCGGGAACAGCGTGCGGGCGATGGCCGCCTCGGGCACCGCGTGAAGGAAGTAGCTCTGGTCCTTGTTGGCGTCCAGGCCCTTCAACAGACGCGGGCGTGCTTCACGGATCCCCTGGCGCACATAATGGCCGGTGGCGATTTTCTCCGCGCCTAGCATCTCGGCGTATTCGAGAAACACCTTGAACTTGATTTCCCGGTTGCAAAGGATATCCGGGTTGGGCGTGCGGCCCGCCTTGTATTCGGCCAGGAAGTGTTCGAACACGTTGTCCCAGTATTCGGCGGCAAAATTGGCCGTATGCAGTTTGATGCCCAGCTTTTCGCACACCGCTTCGGCGTCGGCGAGGTCTTCCTTCGCCGTGCAGTATTCCGTGCCGTCGTCTTCGTCCCAGTTCTTCATGAACAGGCCTTCCACGTCGTAACCCTGTTGCAGGAGCAGAAGCGCGGATACGGAGGAATCAACTCCGCCGGACATGCCGACAATCACTTTGCCGGTGGCGGTAGTGGAGGTGCCAGTGGTGGATGTCATCGCCATCCTCGGTTGGAGTGGTATGCAATTGGGCGGAGATTATACACGATGCAGCCACGCCGCTTCGAGTGCTTCACTCACGGATCACGGCCAGCGGGTAGCCGCGTTCGGCCAGGGCATCCTCGATGCGCGTGACTACCAGCGGGCTGCGCAGCCGTCCGTCGGCATCAAGCGCGCGGATCTCGGCAAGCGTCAGCCAGTGGGTGGCGGTGATGTCGTCGTCAAGCGGCGTGTCCAGATAGCGGCCGGGCGTGGCGATAAACCCGTGGCTGTGGAAGGTCTGGCCCTTGGGCGTGTGAAAGATATACAGCCCCAGGTAGCCCGTCAGCGTGACCTGCCAGGCGGTTTCTTCGGCGACCTCGCGCAGGATCGCGGCGATCGGCCCTTCGCCGGGTTCGATATGCCCGGCGGGCTGGTTGAAGACGGTGGCTGAACCACCGCGTGCTTCCTCGACCATCAGGAAACGCTCGCCTTGCTGGATGACGCAGGCGGCGGTGCTGTGAATGGCGTTCATGGTCACCTTTGACGCCCCGGCGTTGGCTGCTTGCGCTGTTTTTGAACGTGCCTGGAGGACGGTTTTTGACGCTGGTTCGGCGTTGCCGTGCGGGGCGCGTGGAGGGTTTCCCGCCGCCACTCGCCGGGCTTGAGGTCGTTCAGCCGCCAGGCGCCGATCGCCGCGCGAATCAGGCGCAGGGTGGGAAACCCGACGTGGGCGGTCATGCGTCTAACCTGCCGGTTGCGGCCTTCGCTGATGGTCAGCTCAAGCCAACTGGTCGAGGGGTGGCGCTTGGGGTCAATGGCCGGGTCGCGAGGCGCAATGGCAGGCGGTTCAATGCGCCGCGCCTTGGCGGGCAATGTCGGCCCGTCTTTTAGTGTCACGCCGCTTTTCAGCGCGGCCAGGGCGGCCTCGTCGATCTGGCCTTCGACCTGCACCCAGTAGGTTTTCGGCTGCTTGTGGCGGGGGTGGGCGATGCGGTGAATCAGGCTGCCGTCGTCGCTGAGTAGCAGCAGGCCTTCTGAGTCGTAGTCGAGCCGGCCGGCGGCGTACACGCCGGGCACGTCGATCACATCCGCCAGGGTGGCGCGCCCCTGGCGGTCGGTAAACTGGGAGAGCATGCGGTAGGGTTTATGCAGTAAATACAGGTTGCTCATGGTCTCGTTGGGGCGGCCCTTGATTTGTCGACAATCGCTCATGCGGTTAAAGTGCAGCGCTGGTATACTCCTGCGTGACCGCTGGGGTCGTCATCACCACCACCGATTAATCACCTTGTGAACAAAGGAGTCACCCAAAAGACTCCGCACGCTGAGCGGTAAGGTTTCTTGCTTATATAGCCGCTTAGCTTACGAATTAATAATCACAGCGACAGAGAAAAGAGGTTAACGCAAAAATGTCTAAAACGCCGAAGATCATTTATACGCTCACCGACGAGGCCCCTGCGCTCGCGACCTATTCGTTGTTACCGATTATCGATGCCTTTACCGACTCGGCCGGCATTATCGTCGAGACACGCGACATTTCCCTTGCCGCCCGCGTGCTGGCCCAGTTCCCCGACCTGCTGAGCGATGAGCAGCGTGTCAGCGACGACCTCGCCGAGCTTGGCCAGCTGGCGACCACGCCCGAAGCCAACATCATCAAGCTGCCTAATATCAGCGCCTCCGGCCCGCAGCTAAAGGCCACGATCAAAGAGCTTCAGGGCCAGGGCTACCCGCTGCCGAACTATCCCGACGAGCCGAAAAATGACGAGGAAGCCTCGATCAAGGCGCGTTACGACAAGGCCAAGGGCAGTGCGGTCAACCCGGTACTGCGCGAAGGCAACTCCGACCGTCGCGCCCCCAAGTCGGTCAAGAACTACGCGCGCAAATACCCGCATCGCATGGGCGAGTGGAGCGCCGATTCCAAGTCCCACGTGGCGCACATGAGCGAAGGCGACTTCTACGAAAGCGAGCAGTCCGCGGTGATCAAGCGCGCCGGCAAGCTGAAAATTGATCTTGCCCAGAAAGACGGCACCCACACCGTCCTGAAAGAAGGCCTTGCCGTGCAGGAAAGCGAGGTGATCGACGCTGCCAGCATGAGCAGCCGCCGTCTGCGCAATTTTATCGACAGCCAGATCAAGGACGCCAAGAAAGACGGCGTGCTGTTCTCGCTGCACCTGAAGGCCACCATGATGAAGGTCTCTGACCCGATCATGTTCGGCATGGTCGTCGAAGAGTTCTACAAAGACGTCCTCGAAAAGCACGCCGATGCCCTCAAGCTTGCGGGCTTCAACCCCAACAGCGGGATTGGCGACCTGTACAGCTCGATCGAAAAGCTGCCCGGCGAACAGCAGGAAACCATCAAGGCCGATATCGAGGCGCTGTACAAAGAGCGTCCGCCGATGGCGATGGTCAACTCGCACAAGGGCATCACCAACCTGCACGTGCCCAGCGACGTGATCATCGACGCCTCGATGCCGGCGATGATTCGCGATTCGGGCAAAATGTGGAACGCCAACGACGAGCTGCAGGATGCCAAGGCGGTGATTCCTGATCGTTGCTACGCGACCATCTATCAGGCGGTGATCGAGGACTGCAAGAAAAACGGTGCCTTCGACCCGACCACCATGGGCAGCGTGCCCAACGTTGGTTTGATGGCCCAGAAAGCGGAAGAATACGGCTCCCACGACAAGACCTTCCAGATCCCCGCCGATGGTACCGTGGTCGTCACCGACGAACTCGGCCAGACGCTGTTTAGCCACGACGTCGAAGCGGGCGATATCTGGCGCATGTGCCAGACCAAGGACGCGCCGATCCAGGACTGGGTGAAGCTGGCAGTGACCCGCGCGCGGGAAAGCGGCTCGCCGGCGATCTTTTGGCTCGACGCCAACCGCGCCCACGATGCCAGGCTGATCGAGAAAGTCGAAACCTACCTGAAAGACCACGACACCAACGGCCTGGATATCCGTATTCTGCCGCCAGTCGAGGCCATGCAGGTATCCCTTGAGCGCATTCGCAAGGGCGAGGACACCATCTCGGTCACCGGCAACGTTCTGCGTGACTACCTCACCGACCTGTTCCCGATCATGGAACTGGGCACCAGCGCCAAGATGCTGTCCATCGTGCCGCTGATGAACGGCGGCGGGCTGTTTGAAACCGGCGCTGGCGGCTCCGCGCCCAAGCACGTTCAGCAGTTCCTCGAGGAAAACCACCTGCGCTGGGATTCGCTGGGCGAGTTCCTGGCGCTGGCGGCGTCGCTTGAGCATCTGGGCAGCCGCTTCGGCAATGCTCGTGCCAAGCTGCTCGCCAATGCGCTGGACGAAGCCAACGGCCAGTTCCTCGACAGCAACAAGTCGCCGTCGCGCAAGGTCGGTGAACTGGATAATCGCGGCAGCCACTTCTACTTGGCGCTATACTGGGCAGAGGCACTTGCCGCTCAGGATGAAGACGCCGAGATGAAAACGCTGTTTGCGCGCCTGGCGGAGACGCTGAAGGCCAACGAAGCGGCTATCGTTGACGAGCTCAATAGCGTTCAGGGCCAGCCGGTGGACATCGACGGCTACTTCCGTCCCAGCGGTGAGCTGGCAAGTCAGGCCATGCGTCCGAGCAAGACGCTGAATAACGCCCTGGCGATGGTCGCAGCCGACTGACGCGTTAAATCGCCGCTGTGTAAAGCCCTCGTCCGCTCGCCGGGCGGGGGTTTTTTGTCCGGCCCAGTGTGATAATTTTGATTTTTCCATGAACCCTTGCCGATCGCGCGCGTCTGATAGAGTGCACCCTGCGTGCTATAGACGTTGCCCGTCGGCCGAGAGATGATAACCCTTGCTGCTTATGTCCCATAACGACAGTTCATACCCGGAGGCGCCGTTCCTTCAAGCGGGCATGACGCGCCCCGATATGCCTGAATACGACGACGACCTGACGGTGCAGTCTGCCGAGCCTGAATTGGCTCAGCCGCCGCTGTTTAAAGTGGTGCTGCATAACGATGACTTCACCCCGATGGAGTTTGTGATCGAAGTGCTGCAGGGCTTCTTCAACATGGACAGTGAAAAAGCCGTCCAGGTGATGCTGGCGGTGCATACCCAGGGGAAAGCGACCTGCGGTGTGTTCACCCGCGACATTGCCGAAACCAAAAGTTACCAAGTGAATGAATACGCCCGGGAGTGCGAGCACCCTTTAATGAGTGACATAGAAGCCGCCGATTGAGAACGTTGAAAAAAATCGGTAGGTGGGCTTGCAACTGTACGATTTGTACCCGATGTTGAAAGTGCCGGTCGATTAAACTGATCCGACGCAAGCCCTGGTGGCGATATGCCCTAGGTAGTAGCGAAAAGGGGACTGCCATGCTGAGCAAAGAACTTGAACTGACCCTGAACACGGCTTTCACCGTGGCGCGTTCCAAGCGTCATGAGTTCATGACCGTCGAGCACCTGTTGCTGGCGCTCCTGGACAACGCGTCAGCGGTGGATGTGCTGAAAGCCTGCGGGGCGAATCTCGACAAGCTGCGGTCCGATTTGCAGGACTTCATCAACTCGACCACGCCATTGATTCCTGAAGGCCAGGGCGACCGCGAAACGCAGCCGACCCTGGGCTTCCAACGAGTACTCCAGCGTGCCGTCTTCCACGTGCAGTCGTCTGGAAAAAGCGAAGTGACCGGCGCCAATGTGCTGGTGGCGATTTTCTCCGAACAGGAAAGCCAGGCGGTCTACTTCCTCAAGCAGCAGAACGTTGCCCGGGTAGACGCGGTCAACTACATCGCCCATGGCATTTCCAAGGTGGCGGGTCACGGCCCTTCACCCTCGCCGTCACAGCAGGAAGGCGAAGAGGCCGAAGAGGGCAGTGCCGAAGGCGCCGCCCATCCGCTGACCGGGTATGCCACCAACCTCAACGAGCAGGCGCGGCTGGGCAAGATCGACCCGCTGATCGGGCGCGACCATGAGCTTGAGCGCGTCGTACAGATTCTGGCCCGCCGCCGCAAGAACAACCCGCTGCTGGTGGGTGAAGCCGGCGTCGGCAAGACGGCGGTGGCCGAAGGGCTTGCCAAGCGTATCGTTGAAGAAGACGTCCCCGAGGTGATTGCCGATGCCGTGGTCTACTCGCTGGACATGGGCGCGCTGCTGGCGGGCACCAAGTACCGAGGTGACTTCGAGAAGCGTTTGAAGAGCCTGCTCAGCGAGCTGCGCAAGCAGCCCAACGCGGTGCTGTTCATCGACGAGATTCACACCGTGATTGGCGCAGGGGCGGCGTCTGGCGGCGTCATGGATGCTTCCAACCTGCTCAAGCCGCTGCTGTCGTCGGGCGAGTTGCGCTGCATTGGCTCGACCACGTTCCAGGAATTCCGCGGTATCTTTGAAAAAGACCGTGCCTTGGCGCGTCGCTTCCAGAAAGTCGACGTCATGGCACCCTCTGTTGAAGACACCATCAAGATTCTCCAGGGGCTGCGCTCGCGGTTCGAAGAGCACCACGAGCTCAAGTACACCGACGGCGCGCTGGAAAGCGCGGCTCGCCTGGCGGATCGCTATATCAACGACCGCTACCTGCCCGACAAGGCCATCGACGTGATCGACGAGGCCGGGGCGCATCAGCGGCTGCTGCCGGAAGAAATGCGTGCCCGCACCATTGATGTGGAACAGGTCGAAGCCGTGGTTGCATCGATCGCGCGGATTCCGCCCAAGAGCGTGTCCAGTTCGGACCGCAAGCTGCTCGAAAAGCTGGACCGCGATCTGAAAATGCTGGTATTTGGTCAGGACGAAGCCATCGACACGCTGTCGGCAGCCATCAAGCTGTCACGCGCCGGGCTTAAATCCCCCGACAAGCCGGTGGGTAGCTTCCTGTTCGCCGGCCCCACCGGGGTGGGCAAGACCGAAGTGGCCAAGCAGCTGTCGCATATCATGGGCATCGAGCTTGTGCGCTTCGATATGTCGGAGTACATGGAGCGCCACACCGTGTCACGCCTGATCGGTGCGCCTCCCGGCTACGTCGGCTACGACCAGGGCGGGCTGCTCACCGAGGCCGTCACCAAGCAGCCGCACTGTGTGTTGCTGCTGGACGAAATCGAAAAGGCGCACCCGGAAGTCTTCAACCTGCTGCTGCAGGTGATGGACCACGGACGCCTGACCGACAACAACGGCCGCGAGGCGGACTTCCGTCACGTAATTCTGATCATGACCTCCAACGCTGGGGCCGAGCAGGCATCGCGCCGCTCGATCGGTTTCCAGCATCAGGACCACTCGACCGACGCCATGGAAGTCATTCGCCGTACCTTCTCGCCGGAATTCCGCAACCGTCTGGACGGCATTATCCAGTTCCATTCGCTGCCGACTTCGGTAGTGCGCAACGTTGTCGACAAGTTCCTGATCGAGCTACAGGCACAGTTGGACGAGAAGCGCGTTCAGTTGGAAGTCGACGATATGGCGCGCGATTGGCTGGCGGATCAGGGGTACGATCCGGACATGGGGGCTCGCCCGATGGCGCGCTTGATCCAGGAGAAGCTCAAGAAGCCGCTGGCCGAGATGATTCTGTTCGGCGAACTTGCCGAGCAGGGGGGAATCGTCCACGTCAGTCTGGAAGACGGCGAGCTGCGGTTATCCACCGAGTCGGAAATGGCCGATGCGCCCTAACGGGCGCGTCAAACAACGCCAAATACGCAGCGCCCTGTCTTCGACGGGGCGTTGTCGTTTTGGCATGCTGGCATCGGTAACGCTGGGCGAGAAGGGGGCAGGGCGCCGTAACGCCTTGCTAAGCGCCGTTAGCGCGAGCGGTAAACGATGCGGCCTTTGGAAAGATCGTAAGGCGTCAGTTCGACTTTGACTTTATCGCCGGTCAGGATGCGGATGTAGTTCTTGCGCATTTTGCCGGAGATATGGGCCGTCACGACGTGGCCGTTTTCCAGCTCAACACGGAACATGGTGTTGGGCAGGGTATCGACAATAACGCCTTCCATTTCAATATGATCTTCGCGTGCCATATAGGCAGTTCCTCACTTAATTTAACGTAATGGGTATGCTCAAAACGACTGGGCATACGGTGCTCGATGATCGGCACCGCGTCGAATAGCGCTATATTGTGCCGTAAGCCTGGCGTCAAGGCAAAAAAGCGTGGCTGATTAGTGGATTAATTCTCGCCACTGGCGGCCGTCCAGCACCTCAAGCGGGGTAAAATTCTGCTTGTAGCGCATCTTGCGGCACGCCTCTATCCAGTAGCCCAGATACAGGTGGGGCAGTTCCTTGTCGCGGGCCAGTTCAATCAGCCGCAATATCGCAAGGGTGCCCAGGGAGCGCTTATCCAGGGCCTCGTCGACGCTGAAGAAGGTATAGATCGCTGAGAGGCCGTGCTCAAGCTGGTCGAACGCGGCAACGCCTACCAACTGATCGTCCAGATACAGCTCCATCAACTGGGCGTAGGGCTCGTCAAGCGTCAGAAAGGTCCGGTACTGTTCACGGCTGGGCGGGTACATGTCGCCATCCGCATGGCGGTGATGGATGTAGTCCGCATAGAGGGCGTAGTGGCGTGCATCGTAGCGCGCCGGAATAATGCGCGTGGTGATGTCTTCATTGCGCCGGTTAATGCGCCGCTGGGTGCGGTTGGGGGTGAAGCGTTCCACCGGTACGCGCACCGAGCGGCAGGCGTTGCAGCCTTCGCAGTGCGGGCGATATAAGTGGCGGCCGCTGCGCCGAAAGCCGAGCAGGGAGAGCGAGTCGTAAACGCCGGGAATCGGTGACTCCTGGGGGTCGAGAAACAACGTGGTCGCTTCCTGGTCGGGCAGATAGCTACAGGCATGCGGCACTGTTAAAAAGAAGCGCAAATCGCGTACGAGCCGACGGGGAGCGTTGCTGCTCACTGTTTTGCCTCCTGGTTCCGAATGGGGTGGCACTCTCAGCCTGTGAAAAGGTGCCGGTATAAAAGCCAGCGTCAGGCGATCGCCGATAGCCACGGAGACGGCGGTACCGTTGGCGCAGACTCCGAGGAGGCGGCAACGCTGAAAGCAGCGCCGGGCAACCACTTCTCAAGATAGCTGATGAATGTCGCGCGGGCGACTGTTGTCGCGCCCAGGCTTGCCAGGTGCGGTGTGTGCATCTGGCAGTCGATCAGCTTGCCCCCATGGTCGCGCATGGCGCGGGCAAGGTGAGCCAAAGCCACTTTTGAAGCGTCGGGGACGCGGGAAAACATCGACTCGCCGAAAAACACCGGGCCCATGGCGACCCCATAAAGTCCGCCGACCAAACGCCCGTGCTGGTGCACTTCGATACTGTGGGCAATGTCGTGCGCGTGCAGGTCAGCGTAGGCCTGGGACATGTCATCGGTGATCCAGGTGCCTGCTTCGCCGTCCCTTGGGGCGGCGCAGGCGTCGATCACCTGGCTGAAATGTTGGTCAACGGTGATGTCAAACCCCGCATTGCGCAGCTTTTTTGTTAAGCTGCGGCGCTGCTTAAATTGCTCGGGTAGGAGTATCATGCGGGGGTCGGGGCTCCACCACAGGATGGGGTCATGGTCGCTGAACCAGGGAAAGATGCCGCGTCGGTAGGCCTCGACAAGCCAGTCTGGGGTCAATTCGCCCCCCGCCGCCAGCAGGCCGTTAGGCGAATCCAGCGCGGTGGTAACGGCAGGAAAGTAAGGCATTGGCGAGGAAAGCCAAGGTAGCATGGAGCGCTCCGGTCAGTCGCGACGGTAACAGTGACGGTAACAAGGGCGAGTCGAGTGGCCCCTGTGACGGCAGCAGGATGCTCGGTATGATGCAAACTCGCAAGTGGATTAACGACGCCATCGGGTGCAAAAGGGAGAGTCGCTTGAAAGTGAATAAAGCGGTCGACAAGCGAACACAGCGTAATACGCGCCAAAGTGGGTCTTCAGGACGGGTCAACGCCGCCAAGGACAAGGCCCGTCGGTTTGGGTTACGCCTGCAGGGCGCCGCGCGCGATGGCGTGGTGGTGGCCCTGCTGGCGATATGTACATTTTTATTGCTGGCCCTGTTCAGTTATTCGCCCTCGGATCCGGGCTGGTCCTCCCAGGGGCCGGAAACCGCGGTCGACAACTGGATGGGCCCGGTGGGCGCCTGGTTGGCTGACGTTCTGTATTCGCTGCTCGGGGCCAGTGCGCTCTGGTGGCCGGGTATGGTCGGCTATCTGGCCTGGTGGCTGGTGCGCTCCCGCCAGGTGCGCTTTGAGCTGGACCCAATCGCCGTGGCGGTGCGCGCCGGTGGCATGATGCTGCTGATGTTCGGCACCACCATGCTGGGCGCGCTGCATTTCTATAATCCTGAAAGCGTGCTGCCCTATGCGTCGGGCGGCATTCTGGGTGAAGGCCTGGTGGGCGCATTGCGCCCGCTGGTCAGCAGCGGCGGCGTTGGGTTGATTGCCGCGGCGCTGATCCTGAGCGGTTTTCCGCTGTTCAGCGGCATGTCCTGGCTGCAGGTGGCCGACGAAGTGGGCCGCCGGCTGTGCCGCCTGGGTGGCTGGTGGTCAGCGCGGCGCCAGGCACGCCGCGAGCGGGCCAAGCAGCGTGCCGCCGCACGCCCGACGCCGTCGCGGCGTTCGGCCGCACCCGAACCTGATCCGGAACGTCAATCTGCAAGTGAGCCAGACACTAGCCCAGCGCCCGGCGGCAAGCCCAAGCGCCGCGAGCCCGGCATGACCAGTGCCCTGGCCGGGGCAGACGCGAAGGCCGACGACGCGCCCGCGGCGCGGGACGACGTCACGGATACCTCGATTCCCTGGTCGGCCGCCGCACCAACACCCTCGGCGACGGCCTTCAAGGCGACCCCGACGTCGCGCGCGCTCGAGCCCGAGAAACCCACGGCGACGCCATCCGCTGAGGATGCCAAGGCCTCTGCCCTAGAGGCATCGACGCCGTCGCCCGTTATCAAGCCCGAGCCCGAAACGGATTCAACGCCGCTGGATGACCCCGCTGAGTCGACGCTCGCGTCGCCCTTTGCAGCCAAACCCGCCTCCGCCGAGGAGCCTGAGTCTAGCGAATCGTTGCCGTTGCGCGCCTCGCGCCGCCACGCGGAAGATACGGACGCGCCTTCTTCCACGCCGCTGTCCACTGCCGATGGGGATGCTGACAACGATGAAACCGTCGCGCCGCCCACGCCGCCGTTGAGCGCTGAGCGGCCCAAGGCGCGGGTGCCCGAAGTCGTGCCTGAGCCGGTGTGGGACGACGAGGACGACGAGCCCGAGGCCCTGACACCGACGCCAGCGCGCCATGAGCCGACCTTCAGCCCGGACGCCGTCGAGGAAGAGGAAATCGATAGGGGGCCGGCGCTGTGGACGGTGGAACACCTGCAAAACCAGCGCCCGGCGCACGAGGATATCTCCGACCCAGAGGGCGACGTGCCCAGCCTGCGCCTGCTGACGCCGGCGGAGCCGCATCAGCCCAATTATACCGATGAGCAGCTGGCGGACATGGCCGAACTGCTGGAAGTGCGGCTGCGCGAATATGGGGTCAAAGCGGAAGTGGTCGATACCTGGCCAGGGCCCGTCATCACGCGCTTTGAAATCAAGCCTGCTGCGGGCGTCAAGGTGTCCAAGATCAGCAACCTCGCCAAGGATCTGGCGCGCTCGCTGATGGTCAAGAGCGTGCGCGTGGTCGAGGTGATTCCCGGGCGCCCGACGGTGGGCATCGAGATTCCCAACCCGCATCGGGCGATGATCCGGCTGCGCGAGGTGATCGATTCGGAGCGCTATCAGCAGGAAACCTCGCCGCTGACCATGGCCCTTGGCCAGGATATCGGCGGCGGCCCGGTGGTGGCCAACCTGGGCAAGATGCCCCATTTGCTGGTGGCCGGCACCACCGGCTCGGGCAAGTCGGTGGGCGTCAATGCGATGCTGATCTCGATGCTGCTCAAGGCCACGCCGGACGAGCTGAAGCTGATCATGGTCGATCCCAAAATGCTGGAGCTGTCCGTCTACGACGGCATTCCGCACCTGCTGGCGCCGGTGGTGACCGACATGAAGGAAGCTGCCAACAGCCTGCGCTGGTGCGTGGCCGAAATGGAGCGCCGCTACAAGCTGATGGCCGCCATGGGGGTGCGTAACATCGCCGGTTTCAACGCTCGCCTGGACGAGGCCGAGCGCGCTGGTGCCCAGGTGGCGGATCCGCTATGGGAGCCGCAGCCCTGGGAGATGCACCAGACACCGCCGATACTTGAGAAGCTGCCCTACATTGTGGTGGTGATCGACGAATTTGCCGACATGTTCATGATTGTGGGCAAGAAGGTCGAAGAACTCATCGCGCGTCTGGCCCAGAAGGCCCGCGCGGCGGGGATTCACCTGATTCTTGCCACCCAGCGCCCGTCGGTGGATGTGGTGACCGGCTTGATCAAGGCCAATATTCCGTCGCGGATGGCCTTCCAGGTGTCGTCGCGCATCGATTCGCGCACGATTCTCGACCAGGGCGGCGCGGAAAGCCTGCTCGGGCACGGCGATATGCTGTATCTGCCCGCCGGGTCGGGGCCGCCCAACCGTATTCACGGCGCCTTTGTCGACGACGACGAAGTGCACCGCGTTGTGGATGACTGGAAGCGGCGCGGCGAGCCGGAGTACATCGAGGAAATTCTTTCCGGCGGCGTGACCGCGGATGCGCTGGCCGGGCTCGAAGCCGAGGGCGTCGATGGCGATGATGCCGAGCAGGATGCGCTTTACGATGAGGCGGTGCAGTTCGTCACGCAAACCCGCAAGGCGTCGATTTCCGCCGTCCAGCGGCGCTTTAAAATCGGCTATAACCGCGCAGCAAGGCTGGTGGAAGCCATGGAAGGCGCCGGCGTGGTGTCCTCCATGGGCACCAATGGCGCCCGCGAAGTGCTCGCACCACCCCCGGCAGGTCAGTAAGCAATCGTGCAATAAGCGTGGAAATAGCGTCGCCTGTGAAACCAGGCGACGATTTTCGCGTCTCAATTGGCATACGGACGGTTATGCCGACCCATTACACGATAGGTTTATTCGTTACGTTCATTTGGCAAGGTTGCCTAGGGAGATCGCATGCGCGATACGCAAACACGACGTCCTTCATCGTTAGCGCTGGCGGCCAGCGCGCTGGGCTTGACACTCGCGGCGCCGCTGGCCATGGCCAGCGACGCCGCCGAACGCCTGACCGAGCGGCTCGACCCGCTGGAGAGCTACCAGGCGTCCTTCGAGCAGCAGATTCTCGACGGCAGCGGCGAACGGCTGCAGGATGCCCGCGGTGAAATGTGGCTGTCGCGGCCCGGTATGCTGCGTTGGGAAGTCGAAGCGCCTTATACGCAAACTGTGGTATCGGACGGCGACGAAGTGTACCTCTACGACCCCGACCTGGAGCAGGTGACCGTTCAGGCGATGGATGATCGGGTCTCCCATACCCCCGCGCTGCTGCTTTCCGGACGCGTCAGCGAGCTGACCGAAAGCTACGAGGTGGAACACGAGGAAGACAGCGGCGATGACGTCTTTACGCTGGTGCCCACCGGGGCGGACACCCTGTTTGAGGAGCTGCGCATGACCTTCGACGGCGATATGCTCACCGAGCTGTGGATGACCGACAGCACTGGTCAGCGTACGGCGATCGTATTCAGCGATGCTGAGCGTAATGTCGACATCGATGACGAGCGCTTCGAATTCGAGACCCCCGATGGGGCGGACGTGATTCGTGAAGATGCTCGTTAACCTGCCTGGCTAGAACTTAGTAGGCAATATTCGTCCTTTAACAGAAGCCGATCAGGTATCCGATGCCTGGTCGGCCTCTTTGTCTTGGGCATCCCGCCAGGCCATGATCTCGGCGAAACGCTTTTCCTGACCGAAGGCGCTGGGTTGATAAAACGCCTGTCTGGGGAGCGCTTCCGGCCAGCAGTCGTGGGCGCTGCCGGCAGGATAGCCGTCGGGTTCGTTATGCGCGTAACGGTAGCCCTCGCCGTGTCCCAACTGCTCCATCAGCTTGGTGGGGGCATTACGCAGGTAGGTCGGCACCTCGACCTGGGGCTGCTGGCTGACAAACTGCTTTGCCTTGTTCCATGCCTGGTCGATGCGGTTACTCTTGGGTGCCACCGCCAGATGAATCGCCGCGTGGGCAATCGCTCGCTGTCCCTCGTAGTCACCGAGTCGCCGATAGGCGTCCCAGGCCGCCATTACCAGTGGCAGCGCTCTCGGGTCGGCGTTGCCCACGTCTTCCGAGGCGATGGCGCTGAGCCGGCGTACCACGTCGAGCGGGTCGCCGCCGCCCTGCATGAAGCGCGCCATATAGAGCAGCGCGGCATCCGGGCGTGACGAGCGGATCGACTTATGGATTGCCGAGAGCAGGTCGTAGTAGGCGTCGCCCTGCTTGTCGAACGCGCTGGCCTGGTGGCCGATGACATCGGATAGGACGCTTTCGGGCAGGCTTTCGCCGTCGGCTTCCCGGGTGGTGAAGTCGCAGGCGGTTTCCAGCAGCCCCAGCGCGCGGCGGGCATCCCCGGCGCTTGCCTTGGCCAATGCCGTCAATACCGACGCTTCCACCCTGATGTTGCGCTTGCCCAGCCCGCGTTCCGGGTCGTCCAGCGCCTGTTGCATCACGCTGACCAGTTCGTCCAGGGTCAGGGATTTCAGTACATACACCCGTGCCCGCGAGAGCAGCGCCGAGTTGACCTCGAACGACGGGTTTTCGGTGGTCGCGCCAATCAGGGTCAGCAGGCCGGACTCCACATGGGGCAGCAGCGCATCCTGCTGGCTCTTGTTCAATCGGTGAATCTCATCTAAAAAGAGTATGACCGGTGAACTAAGTTGCTGGGCGCGTTCGACGACCGCGCGAATATCCTTCACTCCCGCCATCACCGCACTGAGCTGTTCCAGATGCGCATGGGACGCATGGGCCAGTAGTTCGGCCAACGTGGTTTTGCCTACCCCTGGGGGGCCCCATAAAATCATCGAGCGTACAACACCCGACTCCGCCATTCGGCGAAGCGGTTTGTCCGGGCCCACCAGCGCCTGTTGACCGACGAAGTCTTCCAGCCGACGCGGGCGCATGCGGTAGGCAAGGGGGGCGTCGTCGGCAGGGGTTGCGTGGCTGAAAAGATCCATGGAAGCTCCGTTGAACACTGGCCCATCGGTTGGGTCTGTCATCATAAGGTGTATGGTAAAGGGTGTCCGCTCAGACTACCTTTGGCGTAAGACGATAAAGGAGACGGCTCAATGTTAAACCAACTGCGTTTAGATCATGCCAATATGGCCAGGATGCTGCACGTCCTGCAGCTAAAGCATAAAGCTTTGATTCAGGGCGAGCGTCCCAATTTTCAACTGATGCGCGAGGTGGTGGATTACATTCTGTCCTACATGGACAGCTTTGCCGGGCCGTTGGAGCAGATTTGCGTCGAACGCCTGCGCGAGGAGGCCCCCGAACATATGCCGCTAACCGAAAAGATGGCGGCGGAGTATCTTCAGCTGAAGCCCCGTTTAAAGCAGCTATCCAACGATGTCGACATGATTCTGATGGATAACGTACTGCCCATGGATACCTTCGCCAGCGACTTGAAAGCCTACCTGGAGGCACATCGTGCGTATCTGCGTCAGGAGCGTGAAGAGCTGTTTCCGCTGATTGACAAGCACTTCAGCGAAGCCGACATGGAAGCGCTCAAGCAGTCGCTGCCGGCGGACGCTCAGCCATCTCTCGAGCGTCTGCAGCTTGCCTACCCCGAACTTTATGCCGAACTGCGCGGCGCCGAGGTCCCCAATGTCTAGGTGCTGTCGGTAACCGCGGCCGCAACGCCTTATCAGTCACCGCGTGCGTGTTAAACTACCTGCTCAATAATGCTGAGCGGGCAAAAGGACAGGGGTGATGGCAGCAACGCGTAATGGCGGTGGCGTGGCAGCATGAAGCAAGGACCGGTGCTGATTTTTGATTCCGGTGTGGGGGGGCTTTCGGTGGCGTCGGCGTTACGCCAGCACTATCCCCACGCCGGTTTTTGCTACGCCTGTGACAACGCCTGGCTGCCGTATGGCCTGCGTGATGATGCCGCCCTGGCCGAGCGTATCGTGGCGGTGTGTCTGGCCGCGGTGGCGGCCTGTCGGCCCAGCGTGCTGGTGGTGGCGTGTAATACCGCCAGTACCCTGGCGCTTGAAAACCTGCGTTGGCATCTGAGCATTCCCGTGGTGGGTACCGTGCCCGCTATTAAACCGGCGGCGGCCCTCAGCCGCACTAGGCATATCGGTTTGCTGGCGACCCGCGCCACCGTCGGTCGTCCCTACACTCAGGAATTGATCAGCCGCTTTGCCGGCGACTGTGTGGTCACCCGGGTAGCCGCAGACCCCTTGGTCAGCGAAGCCGAAGCCTGGCTGGCGGGCCGGTCACCGGACACGGTGCGCATGCACGCCGCTCTGGCACCGCTCTGGGAAGCCGCTCAGCCGTCGGATGCATCACAGACGCTGGGCACCCCGGTCCTTGATACGGTCGTACTTGGCTGTACCCATTTTCCACTTCTGAAACCATGGCTTGCCGAGCTGGCCCCGGTGCCGCTTAACTGGGTCGACTCCGGCGATGCCATCGCCCGTCGGGTGGGGCAGGTGGCGGCGGCGCTGATGACGAGTACGTCCGACGGTCGCTGCTTTACCACGGCCCCGGCCACTGCGCTTAGCGCCGGTTTGGCGCGCTATGGGTTTCAGCCCGCGCAGCCGTTATCCCTCATGTAGTCTCTGCTTATTCATCATTGATGCGATGATGTCACCTTTACCTGGATAAGATGAAAAGGAGCCGCCTTGGCTATCCCCGTTGTTGACCCCGACCGCTACGGCGAACAGCTAGCCGACAAGCGTGCCTATGTCGAACGTCTTTTTGCGTCTTTCGAGACGCCTGAGCTGGAGGTCTTTGCCTCGCCGCCCAGCCATTATCGCCAGCGCTGTGAATTTCGTATCTGGCACGAGGGCGATGATCTGTTCTACGCCATGTTCGAGGTAACGCCGGGCGATCCCAAGAATAAGCGGGTCATTCGGGTGGATCAGTTCCCGGTGGCCAGTGAGACGATCAACCGGCTGATGCCGGCGTTACGTGCCGCCTTTCTGGCCAGCGATGAGCTGCGCCGTCGGCTGTTTCAGGTCGAATTCCTGACCACGCTCTCCGGGGAAGCGCTGGTCACGCTGATCTACCACCGACCGCTGGGCGACGCCTGGGAGGCCGAAGCACGTGCCCTCGAGGCCGACCTTGGCATCATGATCATTGGGCGCTCGCGCAAGCAGCGGCTGGTACTCACCCGTGACCACGTCTGGGAGCGGTTACAGGTGGAGGGCCGTACGCTGCACTATCAGCAGGTCGAAAACAGCTTTACCCAGCCCAATGCGCACATCTGCCAGGCGATGCTTGGCTGGGCAAGCGACGTCACAGCGGGTCGCCAGCAGGAGGACCTGGTCGAGCTTTACTGCGGTAACGGCAACTTTACCATCGCGCTGGCGCAGAATTTTCGCCGCGTGCTGGCCACCGAAATCTCGCGCACCTCGGTGGCCAGTGCCAACGTCAATCTTGAGGCCAACGGCGTGACCAACGCCCAGGTGGCCAGAATGTCTGCCGAGGATTTTGCCCAGGCGCTCAAGGGCGAAAAGACCGGTCGCCGCGTGGCGGAGATGGGGCTTGATTCCTATGACTTTTCAACGGTGCTGGTGGACCCGCCCCGCGCTGGCCTCGACCAGCAAAGTTGCCGTCAGCTCAGCGAGTACGCGCATATCGTCTATATTTCATGCAACCCGGTGACGTTGGCGGAGAACCTGGCCCAGCTGACGCACACCCATGACATCGTGCGTTTTGCGCTGTTTGACCAGTTTCCGTTTACCGACCATTGTGAATGTGGGGTGTGGCTGACGCGGCGCTAACCGTCAGGGATGATGCAAAAGTGGTATGCGCTATGAGTAACCAGACAGATGGCTAGGGCGATATCAGCGGGTAGCGTAAGCTGACCCTATATCGGCCTAAAGGCCTATTGTCCTTCGTTTTTTGGCCAGGTAATGGCCCCGGCAGCTGAGGTGATGGATGCATTACGTTGCGATTGAAGAAAGTCGGCAGGATTTACTCAAGCAGCTACAGGAGCGGCTGCATGACCGCCTGGAGCCGACCCGTGCTGCGGCCGTGGATGCCTTTGCGCGACACTTCTACGCGACGGTGCCGGTTGAAGACCTCATCGACCGCCGCCTTGACGACCTTTACGGGGCAACGCTGTCGATCTGGCAGTTCCTGCAGAACCACGACACTAACAGCCCCAAGATACGGGTATTCAACCCCGATTTTGAAGAGCACGGCTGGCAGTCGACCCACACCTTTGTGGCGGTGCTGCACGAAGACATGCCGTTTCTGGTAGACTCGGTGCGCATCGAGCTGAACCGTCGCGGCCTGACGGTGCACGCGATTCAAAATGCCGTGCTGGCGGTGGGCCGGGATGCCGAGCATCAGCTGCAGACGATAAGTTCACCGCGGGATGCCAAGGCGCCCGAAGCCCGCGAATCGCTGATCGTGATCGAGGTCGATCGCCACACCGATCCCGAACTGCTCGAGACCATCGAGCACAACCTGCACGATGTCCTGCGCGACGTGCGCACCGCCGTGCGCGACTTCGATGCGATGTGCGAGCAGATCCGCAGCTCCATTCAGGAACTTGAAAAAAGCTGCCCGCCGCAAATCGATCCCGACGACCACGAGGAAGCGATCGCCTTTCTGGAGTGGCTGCTCAAGGATAACTTCACCTTCCTCGGCTACGACGAGTACCAGCTGGAAGACGGTGAGTTAACCCGCGACCCCGACAGTATGCTGGGGGTCTTCCGGCTGGACCAGCCGCGCTACCAGGAACGCATTCGCACCGAAGAAGGCATCGGCGAAGACAACGCTTACGTGCTGGTACCCCAATTGCTGTCGTTTGCCAAAAGCGCCCATCACTCGCGGGTACACCGGCCGACCTATCCGGACTACATCACCGTCGACCGCTACGACGACCACGGCAATGTGATCGGCGAGCGGCGTTTCTTCGGGCTGTTCACGGCCACGGTGTACAACGAGTCGCCGCGCAATATCCCGCTGCTGCGCCGCAAGCTCAAGGCGGTGATGGACATCGCCGGCTTCAACCCACAGGGGCATAACGGCAAGCAGCTGTTGCAGGTACTGGAGGTCTACCCGCGCGACGATCTCTTCCAGATGAATACCGAGGCGCTGGCCAGTACCGCGCTGGGCATTCTCAATATCCGCGAGCGCCGTCAGGTGCGGCTGTTCATTCGTGCCGACGTCAGCGGCAAGTTCTATTCCTGCCTGGTGTTTGTGCCGCGGGACGTGTTTTCCACCGATCTGCGTCAGCGCATCCAGCAGATGCTCTGCGAAGAACTGGACGCGCGCTTTGGCGACTTCAATACCTACCTGTCGGAATCGGTGCTGGCGCGTATCCAGCTGATTCTGCGCTTCAACGGCGACGCCCCGAGTGAATACGATCTCAAACGCCTGGAAAGCAAGGTCGCCCGTCTGGCGCGCAGCTGGCGCGACGACCTGCAGGCCGCGATGATCGAAGGGTTCGGCGAAGAGCGCGCCAACCACCTGATGGAACAGTTTAGCGAAGCATTTTCGGCCAGCTACCGCGAGGACTTTTCCGCGCGTACGGCGGTGTTCGATATCCAGCACCTGCTCACCCTGGACAGCGGCGACGACCTTTCGCTGTCGCTCTACCGGCCGCTGGAAGAGCAGGGCGGTGGGGTCAACCTGAAGCTGTTCCACCGCGCGACGCAGATTCCGCTTTCCGACGTGCTGCCGATGATGGAAAACCTCGGCCTGCGGGTTATCGGCGAGCGTCCCTACGATATCAATGGGCCCCAACAGCGCTACTGGATCCACGATTTTGAGCTGGAGCACAGCGGCGCCGAAGTAAGCCTTTCGGACATGCGCGAAACGTTCAGCGAAGCGTTCAAGCGCATCTGGGCCGGTGAAGCCGATAACGACGCCTTCAACCGCCTGATCATCGGCGCCGGCCTGGACTGGCGGGAAGTCGCCATGCTGCGCGGCTTTGCCCGCTACCTCAAGCAGATCCGCTTCGGCATGTCCCAGGACTACATCGCCACTACGCTGGCCAATTACCCGGCGATCACCCAGGCGCTGGTCGAGCTGTTCCAGCAGCGTTTCGATCCCAGTCTGGATGATCACGACACCAGCGAGTGCGTGACGCGCATCCACGAACACCTGGAAGCCGTCGCCAGCCTCAACGACGATCAGCTGCTACGCCGTTTCATGGAGCTGATCCTGGCGACGCTGCGTACCAATTACTACCAGCAAAGCGAAAACGGTCGTTCCAAGGATTACATCGCCTACAAGCTCGAGCCTTCCAAGGTGACCGGCATGCCCAAGCCGCGCCCGGTGTTCGAGATTTTCGTCTGCTCGCCACGGGTCGAGGGTGTCCACCTGCGCGGCGGCAAGGTGGCACGCGGGGGGCTGCGCTGGTCTGACCGCTTTGAAGATTTCCGTACCGAAGTGCTCGGTCTGGTCAAGGCCCAGCAGGTCAAGAACGCGGTGATCGTGCCGGTCGGCGCCAAAGGCGGCTTTGTCTGCAAGCGCATGCCGGAAAACGCCGACCGTGAAACCCAGCAGAAAGAAGGCATCGCCTGCTATCAGCTGTTCATCCGCGCGCTGCTGGACGTGACTGACAACCTCGTGGCGGGGGATGTCGTGCCGCCCGAGCGCGTGGTGCGCCACGACGACGACGACGCCTATCTGGTGGTCGCCGCCGACAAGGGCACCGCCACCTTCTCGGATATTGCCAACGAGATTTCGCTGGAGTACGGCCACTGGCTGGGCGATGCCTTTGCTTCCGGCGGCGCCAATGGCTACGACCACAAGAAGATGGGGATCACCGCCCGCGGTGCCTGGGAATCGGTGAAACGCCACTTCAAAAATCTGGATCTGGACACCCAGCGCGACGAGTTCAGCGTCATCGGTATCGGCGATATGGCCGGCGACGTGTTCGGCAACGGCATGTTGCTGTCGGACAAGATCCAACTGGTGGGTGCCTTCAACCACCTGCATATTTTCGTCGACCCGACCCCGGACGCCGCGGCGACCTTCGCCGAACGCCAGCGGCTGTTCGACCTGCCGCGCTCCAGCTGGGACGACTACGATCGGTCGCTGATCTCCCAGGGCGGCGGCATCTTCAGCCGCAGCGCCAAATCGATTGCCATTACCCCCGAAATGCAGGCCGCCTTTGGCATTGACGACACCCGGCTGTCGCCCAATGAGCTGATCCGCGCGATGCTCGTCTCCAAGGTCGACCTGATCTGGAACGGGGGGATCGGCACTTACGTGAAAGGCTCCGAGGAGACCGACGCAGACGTTGGCGACAAGGCCAATGACGCGCTGCGTATCAACGGCAACGATCTCAACTGCCGCGTTGTCGGCGAGGGCGGTAACCTGGGCCTGACCCAGCGGGGCCGGATGGAGGCCGCTGCCAAGGGCGTGAGGGTTTACACCGACTTTATCGACAATGCCGGGGGCGTCAACTGCTCCGACCATGAGGTCAACATCAAGATCCTGATCGATGAAGTGGTCAAGCGTGGCGACATGACCGACAAACAGCGTAACCAGCTGCTTGCCGACATGACCGACGAGGTCGCCGATCTGGTGATTCTGGATAACTACCGCCAGACCCAGGCACTGGATCTCTCGGCCATTCTGTCCCAGCAGGGCATGGGCCCTTACAGGCGTTTCATCAGCGAGCTGGAGTCAGCGGGACAGATCGATCGCGAGCTGGAATTCCTGCCCACCGACGACGTGCTCAAGGAACGCGCCAGCCAGCAGCAGGGCATGCGTCTGCCGGAGCTCTCGGTGCTCATCTCCTACGCCAAGAGCACCCTCAAGGGCGACCTGATTGCCTCCGAGGTGCCCGACGACCCCTATATCCATCGCCATCTTGAGCGGCTGTTCCCGGCGGTGCTGACCGAGCGCTACCAGCCCGAGATGTACGACCACCGCCTGAAGCGCGAGATCGTCGCCACCCAGGTGGCCAACGATCTGGTCGATCACATGGGCATTGTCTTCGTGCGCCGGCTAATGGACTCCACCGGCGCCGGGCGGGCGGATATCGCTCGCGCTTACGTGATCGCCCGGGACAGCTTCAATCTGCCCGGGCTGTGGCGCGAGCTGGAAACGCTGGATAACCAGGTGCCCAACCGCGTGCAGTACGCGATGATGCTCGATCTGATGCGAATGATCCGCCGCGCGACACGCTGGTTCCTGCGTCAGCACATGGGGCTGTCGACCCAGGACACCATCGACTACTTCCGCCCACGCCTGTCGCAGCTGCAGGAAGGTATTGACGAGCTGCTCAGCGGTGAAGAACTGGCCGCTTGGCAGCAGCGCTTTGAAGAGCTAAAGCAGGCTGGCGTGCCGGACGCCCTGGCGTCGACCGTGGCCGCAGCGCCCAGCCTGTATGCCGGTCTGGGCATTATTCAGGCGGCGCGTTCCACCAACGAGAAACCTCAGCGGGTGGCCGAGGTGTTCTTCGAGATCGGCAGCCGCCTCGAGCTGCCCTGGATGATTCAGCAGGTCACCCATCTCGAAGTGCGTGATGCCTGGCAGGCCCAGGCTCGGGAGACCTTCCGCGACGACATCGACCGCCAGCAGCTGGCGCTGACCACCAGCGTACTCAAGCTGGAAGCGGGCAGCCGCGATACCCAGGAGCGGGTTGCCCAATGGTTGGAGCAGCATGCGGACCTGCATCGCCGCTGGTGCCGTCTGATCGACGAGGTGCGCGGTGGCAGCGAAGGCGGCTTTGCGCTGTTCGCCGTCGCCATCCGTGAGCTGGTCGACCTGGCCGAAAGCGACCGCGAAAGCTAGCGCCGTTGCCGTCATGATCAAGCGCGCCCTGGTTGTCCACCAGGGCGCGCTTTTTTACGTTACAATGGCGCCCGTTTTAACGTCGCCCGCTTCAAGAGACCTGCCATGTACGCCCTCGCTCGCTCGCTGTTATTTCGCCTCGACCCCGAAACCGCTCACGGTATTGCGCTGGGCACCCTGGATTCGCTGCATCGGGTGAGGAGCGTCAAGCGGCTGGTGGGGGCGCCGGTGGAGGATCCGGTCGAGCTGATGGGGCTGCGCTTTGCCAATCGCGTCGGCCTGGCGGCGGGGTTGGATAAAAACGCCGATCACCTGGATGCGCTGGGCGAGCTGGGCTTCGGGTTTATCGAGGTTGGCACGGTGACGCCGGTGGCTCAGCCGGGCAACCCCAAGCCTCGCATGTTCCGGCTGGCGGCGCACGAGGCGATCATCAACCGCTTCGGGTTCAACAACCGTGGCGTTGCGCATCTGGTCGCGCAGGTGAAAAAGCGCCGCTACGGTGGAGTGGTGGGCATCAACATTGGCAAGAACCTGACCACCTCGGTAGACGCGGCGCTTGACGACTATCTGGCCTGCCTGGAGGCGGTTCACGGGGTCGCTGATTACGTGACCGTGAATATCTCCTCGCCCAATACACCGGGGCTGCGCACGCTGCAGTTTGGCGCCCAGTTGGATGGGCTTTTAGGGCCCATTCGGGCGCGCAGCCTGGCCCTTGATGAGCACTCCGGCCGCCGGGTGCCGCTGCTGGTGAAAATTGCCCCAGACATGACTGACGAGGAAGTGGCGCTGGTGGCGGGCAGCATCGAGCGCAACGGCTTCGACGGGGTCATCGCCACCAATACCACGGTGTCCCGCGATGGAGTGCAGGACGACCCGCAGGCGGACGAAGCGGGCGGGCTTTCGGGCAAACCGGTGTTTGACGCCTCGAACCGGGTGATCCGCTTACTGCGCGAACAGCTGCCTGCACTGCCGATCATAGGCGTGGGCGGGATTGACAGTGGCGAGGCCGCCATCGCCAAGCGCGCCGCCGGGGCGGATCTGGTGCAGCTCTATTCGGGACTGATATACCGCGGGCCCAAGCTGGTAAGCGAGTCTGCCAAGGCGTTGAAGGGGCGATAAAAAGCCCGCTGACTGGAGCGGGCTTATGCGATGTTCATTAAATAAAGGTAAAGGGTTAAGTCATTACCAAGGGATTTTTGTGGATGCCGGACACACCGGTCATGCCGTCCCATTGGTCGCCGCGACCTTCACGCCAACCGCTCATCCAGTATTCGCGTAAATTGACCTCTTGACTGGGACAATCATCACGGGAGCGACCCGTAATGCCCGCTTTGTAGCCGTGGACATAAGCCCGCTGGAAGCGATCACGTTTTTGTCGTTTCATTGGCTAACCTCATTTTCATGAAAGCCTTTGAGAAGAAATAACGGGGGACGTGATACAGGGCCAACCGCCCCTATGTCTCGCCGCCACTATTTCGAGAGCTGACTTCAAGAGTGAACCGCCGCACCGGCGAAACGGTCTAGCACTCACGTGCTGAACCCACCGGACGGCTGGTTCGTAAACGCCACGGGTCGTTAAGACCCTGACAGGCAACGCATGCGTTTTCAGTAGCTACTCTCTTATTGTTAGACCATGATGGGGTCACTTGTCGACCATCAAATTGTCATAAGACGTAAACTCATTTGCCATATATAGGAAATACGCGCGGTTACGCGCAGCCAAAATGATGACCGAGTCGAGCCCAACCGCCCCCTTCAACCTGCTGGCAACGTGCCCCAAGGGCATCGAGAGCCTGCTTGCCGACGAACTGGCAGCGCTGGGCGCCGCCCCCGGGAAAACCACCGTGGCAGGCGTCTATTTCACCGCGGATCAGTCCGTCGCCTACCGTGTCTGCCTATGGTCGCGGCTTGCCAACCGCATTGTCCTGATCCTTGCGCGTGAGCCGATGATCGAGACCCCCGAGCAGCTGCGCGACGTGGTCGCCCGGCTGGACTGGACTCGGCATATAGCCCCGGGCAAGACCCTGGCGGTGGACTTTCATGGCCGCAGCGAGCATATCCGCCACACCCGCTTTGGCGCCCAGACCGTCAAGGACGGCGTGGTCGATGCGTTGCAGCTGGCCGGTCAGGAACGCCCCACGATTGATACCAAAGCCCCGCACCTGCGTCTTTATGCCCACCTGCACCGCGCCAATGCGACCCTGGGGATCGATCTTTCCGGGGAAAGCCTGCACCGGCGTGGCTACCGGCGCGACGTGGGCCACGCACCGCTTAAAGAGAACCTCGCGGCGGCATTGCTGGTGCGCGCCGGGTGGCCCGAGCGTGCCAAGGCCGGCGAGCCGCTGATCGACCCGCTGTGCGGCGCGGGCACGCTGCTGATCGAGGCCGGCCTGATGGCCGCCGATCAGGCGCCTAACCTGCACCGCGAGCGTTTTGGTTTCCACGGCTGGGCGGGCCACGACGAAGCGCTCTGGCAGGAGCTGAAACGCGAAGCCGATGCCCGGGCATCGATTGGCCGCAAGCGCTGCAAGACCCATCTTGCCGGCTTCGATGAAAGCCCGGCGGCGCTGTCGGCCGCCAAGGCCAACGCCATGCGTGCCGGTATTCCGGCGCTGATTCATCTCCACGGCCAACGGCTTTCACAGCTGACGCGGCCAGCCGAGCTGACCGCTGAGCAAGGGCTATTGATCACCAACCCGCCCTACGGCGAACGCCTGGGCGAGCTGCCCGAGCTGGTGCAGCTCTACGCACAGCTGGGTGACAAGGCCAAGGCGCTGTTTCCTGGCTGGACGCTTGCGGTATTCACCGGCAACCCGGACCTCGGCCACCGTCTCGGTCTACGCGCCCACAAGCAGTACGCGCTGAAAAACGGCGCGCTGGACGCCAAGCTGTTGCTGATGGCCATTGACCCCCGTTCCCCGCAGGATACTGCCGATGCTGAGTCCCCCGGCACCGAGGCGAGCACCGCGCCCAAGGGATCGGACAATGCGCAGATGTTTGCCAACCGGCTGGCCAAAAACCAGAAGCGGCTGAAAAAGTGGCTGAAACAAAGCGGTGAAAGCTGCTACCGGCTGTACGATGCCGATATGCCCGAATACGCCCTGGCGGTCGACCGGTATGCCGATCGGGTCCATGTGCAGGAATACGCCGCGCCGCGATCGGTGGACCCCGCCCAGGCGCAGAAGCGGCTGTTCGATGCGCTGGAAGTCATGCCTGATGCGCTGGGCGTCGACCCCGGCAAGATTCACGTCAAGCGCCGCGAACGGCAAACCGGCAGCGCCCAGTATCAGAAGCGCGAGGCCAGCGGCGAGCGCTTCGAGGTACAAGAGGGCGCTGCTCGGGTGTGGGTCAACCTGCGCGATTACCTGGATACCGGGCTGTTCCTCGACCATCGCCCCGTGCGGCGCATGCTCGGTGAGATGGCCGACGGCAAGCGCTTCCTGAACCTGTTCTGCTATACCGCTACCGCCACGGTTCATGCCGCCCTGGGCGGTGCCAGCGACAGCGTCAGCGTGGATATGTCCAATACCTACCTGGAATGGGCGCGGGATAATTTCGCTCTTAACAAGCTGGATCCGCGGTTGCATCGGGTGGTACGCGACGATTGCTTCCGCTGGCTGGAAACCGCCAACGCCGAGTTCGACCTGATCTTCATGGACCCGCCGACGTTTTCCAATTCCAAGAAAATGCGCGATACGCTGGACGTGCAGCGCGACCATCCGCGGCTGGTGGAACTGGCCATGGCGCGTCTGGCGCCCGGCGGCACTCTGGTGTTCTCCAACAACCAGCGGCGCTTCAAGCTGGATGAGACGCTAAGCGAGCAGTTTGCCGTCGAGGAGATCACCTCGCGTACCTTCGATCCGGATTTTCAGCGGCGCAGCAACGCCCACCATGTGTTCCTGCTGCGTCACCGCGAGTAACGTGTTTTGGCAGGCAGCAGCGAGATGATTCGGCTAACCCTTTACACCACCCAGGGTTGCCATCTCTGCGCCGAACTCGAGGCGCGGGTGGAGGCGTTAACCTTACCGCCGATTGCCTGGCAGCGGGTCGAGGTGAGTGATGATGAGACGCTGCTGGCGCGCTACGGCGAGCGCATTCCCGTCCTGGCGGACGAGGCAGGACGGGAGCTTGCAGGCGGCATTGAGCTCGATCGCTTGAGCGACTGGCTGCGGGGCCGGGGTTGGCTAGATGAGGCGGCTTTGAAAGCGCTCACCGAACCTGAGGCAGCTTCGCCTCCAAAAGGGGCGCATCAACGCCGTGGGCGGCGTTATCTGGGGTAATGGATTGAGGAGAACGGCATCAGAAGGCGTCGAGCAGTGATAGCTGGCGCATGGCCTCCTGGCCTTCCGGGGTGTGGTCCGCCACGTCCAGCACCTTGCGAAAGCCGCGCGACGCCTGGATAGTGGCTTCGTCTTCCAGCCACATGTGGGCCTGGGCCAGGGTATCGGCCAGTTGATGTTTCAGACCGCCGAACTGGGTGCCGATCTGCCCCCAGGCGCGGCTGAAAATCCAGTCGCCCAGCATGTCCTGGTGAATGTGCACCAGCACGTAGTCATGGTCGGTTTCCCAGCGTACGATCAAAACATTCTCCTTAACTGCCTCTTGGACCTGCCTGCACCACAAGCCGTGGCGGGCACATTGTAAAGCTCGGATAAGCAAACGCCTATGAAACTTGTTGTCGACGCGAACATCCCCGCCGCCGAGGCGTGCTTCGGGGCCTTTGGCACGCTAACCCGGGTGGCCGGGCGTGAGATAAGCGCCGCCGATATGGCGGACGCCGATGCCTTGATCGTGCGCTCGGTCACCCAGGTCGACCGGGCGCTGCTCGCCCGCAGCCGGGTGGGGTTTGTTGGCACCTGCACCATCGGCACCGACCATGTCGACCAGGCGTTCCTGGCCGAGCAGGGCATCGGTTTTGCCAGTGCGCCGGGCTGCAACGCCGAGGCTGTGGTGGATTACGTCTTGAGTAGCCTGCTGATGCTCGGCGAGCGCGAAGGTTGGTCGCTCGCCGAGCGCAACGTGGGTATCGTGGGCGTGGGGAATGTGGGCAGCCGGCTGCTTACGCGTTTGACCGGCCTGGGGCTTTCCGTGCTGGCCTGCGATCCGCCGAGGGCCGAGCGCGAGGGCGCCGCGGGGTTTGCCGAGCTGGATGAGCTCATCGCCCGCTGCGACGTGCTGTGCCTGCATACCCCGCTGGTGGCGTCAGGCCCCCACGCCACCCGGCATTTGCTGGATGCCCAGCGGATCAACGAGCTGTCGTCGGGCAGTGTGCTGCTCAACGCCGGGCGGGGCGATTGTGTCGACGGCCTGGCGTTACGCAGCCGTCTGTCGGGCAAGGGGGATATCGCTGCCGTACTGGACGTCTGGGAGCAGGAGCCGGCGATCGATCCCCGTCTGCGCGACTTGGCGACACTGGCAACGCCGCATATCGCGGGCTACAGCCTGGATGGCAAATTGCGTGGCAGCTGGATGATCCATCAGGCCCTGGCACGCCACCTGGGCGCACCGACCCGCCTGGCGTTTAGCGAGCTGAGCCCGCCGCCTGCCCTGGCAAGCCTCAGGCTCGAACAGGCGCTGCCGGTGGATGAGGCGCTGAGGCTTTGCGCCCGGGCGGTCTACGATGCCCGACGGGATCACGACAGCCTGCAGCGTGAAGTACTGCGGTTGGGCATGGCGCGAGGGTTTGACCGCTGTCGCGCGGATTATCCGCTGCGCCGTGAGTTCGCGACGCTCAACGTTCAACTGTCAGGAGGCGCGGTTGCGTTGGAAGAGGTGTTATTTGCTGCAGGGTTTGGCGTCGGCGTCATGGGGGCAGGTAATAGCCTGGATTGACAGGTGTCACGTGACGCATTACATTTCAGGCTATGATCAAATCCTTTGCTGACAAGCGCACCCAAGCGCTGTATGCCAATGGCGTGGCGAAGACGTTCCCCGCCGACGTTGCGCGAAGGGCGGCGAGAAAGCTCGAATACGTGAACCTGGCTGAACGTCTCGAGGATTTGAAAGTGCCGCCCGGCAATCGCCTTCATCCACTTTATGGAAACAGGCAGGGGCAGCACGCGATTTCGATTAATGATCAGTGGCGTATCTGCTTCCGATTTGAAGATGGTGATGCGTACGAAGTCGAAGTGTGTGACTACCACTGATGGGAGGTAACGACGATGACTATTCCTAACGCTGGTGGTATGCAACGTAAGCCGACCCATCCTGGCGAAATGCTGAGAGAGGATTTCATGCCGGACTACGACCTGACGGTCGCTGGGTTGGCTGAATCTCTGGGGGTCTCCCGCCAGTCAGTCAATGAGCTGCTGCGTGAGCGCCGTGCTGTCAGTCCTGAAATGGCGCTCAGGCTTGCGCGTTTGTTTGGTAATTCTCCCGAGTTCTGGCTGAATGCACAACGCGCGGTTGATTTGTGGGCGGTAGAGCAATCCGTCAAGGCGGACGTTGAGCGCATCAAGCCTTTGGACGCCGCATAGCCCACTGGTCTGCTTGGTTGATTGGCTCCGCTCGAAGGACAGCTGTCGGGGGAGCGTATCGCTAGCTACGCCGCCAAAAACAACGAGGCCCGCTATCAAGCGGGCCTCGGCGCATCATGAGCTAACCCATCACTGGCGATAGGCGGCTTCTTTCAGCGCGCGGATGCGGGCATCCAGCGGCGGGTGGCTGGCGAACAGCTTCTCGACCAGCGAGCGCGTCTGGCCTTTAGTGATGGCCATGGCACGTAGCGTATCGGGCATCTGATCGGGCAGTTCGGTTTCGGACTTCAGGCGGGCCAGGGCGTTGACCATGGCACCGGTGCCGGCAAGTCGCGCGCCCGCTTCGTCGGCGCGGTACTCGCGAAAGCGCGAGAACCAGGCAACGATGGCCGACGCCGCGATACCAAAGATAATCTCGGCCACCATGACCACGGCAAAGTAGCCCATGAAGCCCAGGCCGCCTTCGCCATCGCTGCGGCTTTTCAGGAAGCCGTCGATGAGGTGGGCGACGACGCGGGCAAAGAACATCACGAAGGTGTTCACCACGCCCTGGATCAGCGCCAGAGTCACCATGTCACCGTTGGCCACGTGGCCGATTTCGTGGGCCAGCACGGCGCGCACTTCCTCGGGGCGCATGCGGTTCAGAAGGCCGGCGGATACCGCGACCAGGGCATCGTCCTTGTTCCAGCCCGTGGCGAAGGCGTTGGACTGCTGGGCAGGAAAGATACCCACTTCCGGCGTCTTGATGCCGGCTTCCTGGGCAAGCTCGGCCACGGTGTCGAGCAGCCACTGCTCGGTGGAGTTGGATGGGGTTTCGATGATCACCGTGCCGGTACTTCGCTTGGCCATCCACTTCGAGATGAACAGCGAGATCATGGAACCGGCCATGCCGAAGATAAAGCAGAAAATCAGCAGGCTGGTGAAGTTGATGCCCTGGGCGTTGAGATAGCTTTCGACCCCTAGCAAGCGTAGCGTCAGGCTGGCAACCAACAACACCGCAATGTTGGTGCCTAAAAACAGCAATATGCGCATCATGTGGCGGATTCTCCCTTGGATGTAACCGTCTAAAGTGTGACTGCGTTGAGTAGGCCAGTCGCCGTCGTGTCGTACTGGTGTATTTAGATACGTCCGCCGCGTTCAGGTTTCAAGTGGACGTGGCGACGGTTTATCGGCGCGCCGGGATTACTGCCGGTAGCGCGCCAGAAAATTGGCGAATCGATCCAGCGCATCACCCAGCTGATCCGCCCAGGGCAGGGTGACGATGCGCACGTGGTCGGGCTCGGGCCAGTTGAACGCCGTACCCTGAACCAGCAGGATTTTTTCCTGGAGCAGTAGATCAAGCACCAACTGCTGATCGTCCTTGATGTTAAACACCTTGGGATCAAGTCTTGGGAAGGCATACAGCGCTCCCTTGGGCGTTACGCAGGAAACCCCGGGAATGGCGTTGAGCTTTTCCACGGTGATATCGCGCTGCGCCAGCAGGCGCCCACCGGGCAGAATCAGGTCGTTGATCGACTGATAGCCGCCGAGCGCCGTCTGAATGGCGTGCTGGGCAGGCACATTGGCGCATAGGCGCATCGAGGCCAGCATGGTCAGGCCCTGGATGAAGTCGCGGGCGTGGAGCTTGGCCAGGGTGCCCGAAATGGTCATCCAGCCCGAGCGGAACCCGGCGCAGCGGTAGCTTTTCGACAGCCCGTTCATGGTGATGACCAACTGGTCGTCATCGGCCAGCGCGCCGGTGGCGGTGTGCTCGACGCCGTCGTAGAGAATCTTGTCGTAGATTTCGTCGGAAAACACCACCAGGTTGTGCTGCCTGGCAATGGCCAGCGCTTCACGTACCACCTCGGGCGGATAGACCGCGCCGGTGGGGTTGTTGGGGTTGATCAGCACGATGGCCCTAGTGCGGCTGGTGACCTTGGCGCGGATGTCGTCCATGTCCGGTGCCCAGTCGGCCTGCTCATCGCACAGGTAATGCACCCCGTGGCCGCCGGACAGGTGGGCGGCGGCGGTCCACAAGGGATAGTCGGGGGCCGGAATCAGCACTTCGTCGCCGTCGTTGAGCAGCGCCTGCATGGCCATCACGATCAGCTCTGACACGCCGTTGCCGATATAAATGTCTTCGATGCCGACGCCGGGAATTTCCTTGCGCTGGCATTCCTGCATGATCGCCTTGCGTGCTGAATAAAGGCCTTTGGAATCGCAATAGCCCTGGGCGGTGGGCAGATTGCGCATCACGTCCTGAAGAATTTCCTCGGGGGCCTCAAAGCCAAACGGCGCGGGGTTGCCGATGTTCAGCTTTAGAATCCGCTGGCCTTCCTCTTCCAGGCGCTTGGCATGGTCAAGGACCGGGCCGCGAATGTCGTAGCAGACGTTACTCAGCTTGTGCGATTTCTTGAGCGTGGGCGGTTCTTGTGAGTGCGGGGTGTCCATGAGCCGTTATTTCCAAAAAGTGTCCAGTGGCCGCGCGGCATCGCCGGTCGATGCGCCATTATGCGTCGGAAGGCAAGGCGCTGTCTTCGTTATCGTTTACGGGCGGCGGCGGAATATCGTCTGGGGTTTCCAGCGTCAGCCTGCCCAGCTTGCCGTCGCGCAGCTCGTGCAGCAAGACCTCGGCGCCGCGGTGCAGGTCGACTTCACCGCCGGGGCGCAGGCCGCCCCGCTTGCCGGCGATTTCCTTGAGGATTGCGTGACCGTCAAAACCGGCAATTGCCAGGAAGTCCGGCTTTTGCGGGCCGTCGGCATCAATCTCATCGGTGCTGGCCGGTGCGTACGCGGGCAGCGCCTTGAGCTTATAGCGGGCGGTCAGCGCGTCCGGGTAGCGCTTGGCCAGTTCGGCGCTGGTGATGATGGCCACGTCGGTGTACTCGATAGCGGTATCGCGAATCGCCCCGCTGGCGGCCAGCCGGTAGGCACTGGCCTGGTCTTCAATCTTGGGCCACAGCACCCCTGGGGTGTCGACCAGCGCGACGCGACCGTCGATGCGCACCTTTTGCTGGCGCTTGGTCACCGCCGGCTCATTGCCGGTCTTGGCAATCTTTCTCCCGGCCAGGCCGTTGATCAGCGTCGACTTGCCCACGTTGGGAATGCCCATGACCATCACGCGCACGTCCCGGTCGGCGCGCACCGCGCCGGCAAGCTCGTGGCACAGCTTGGGAATTTTCTTGAGCTCGCGGAGGTTGGTCGTGGCCACCGCCAGTGCTCGCATGTCGTCCTGGGCGTCGAAAAATGCCACCCACTCGTCGGTGCGGTCCGGGTCGGCCAGGTCCGCCCGGGAGAGAATCTTGAGCACCGGCTTGTGGCGGGTCAGCTCGGCCAGCATGGGGTTGGCGCTCGAATAAGGCAGGCGCGCATCGAGCACTTCGATGACCACGTCGATTTCCGGCAACGCCTCCTTGATCTGGCGGCGGGCCTTGTTCATGTGTCCGGGGAACCAGCCGAGCATGGGTTTCTCCTGCAAATAGCAAATGCGCTGCATCTTAACAGAAGGTGGTCAGTAAACGGTTGTTAAGGCGTGATCTCGGCCTTATATTCTTATATGGTATAAATTTATAATTATTATATGTTGGTGGCGGCGCCAAGCAATCGCCACGACCATTAATTGCAAAGACAGGTAATGGCAAAGAGGAGTACAACATGGACCTGGCATCGAGCCTGCAGGGGCTTGTGGGCGGTATCTTGATCGGTATCTCGGCGGTCTGGCTGATGGCAAGTCTTGGCCGAATCGCCGGGATCAGCGGTATTGTGGGTAATTTGATCGCCCAACGGCCAAAGGGCGACAGCGCCTGGCGAGTAGCGTTTCTGGTCGGCCTGATCAGCGGCCCTTTGCTGCTGATGGGGCTTGGCATCGGGTGGGGCAACGTCGTCAATCATCCCGACGAGGTCATCGGCCAGCCGCTGGGCGGCGTGCCGCTGATGCTGGTGGCCGGTCTGCTGGTCGGGCTGGGCACTGGGCTCGGCAGCGGCTGCACCAGTGGCCACGGGGTGTGTGGGCTTGCGCGTCTCTCACCGCGGTCGCTGGCGGCAACGATCACGTTTTTGGTCGCCGCGCTGGTGACCGTCTATGTCGTGCGGCACGTCCTGGGAGGTGGGGCATGAAAAAACAGTCTCTGACCCTGGTAGCGAGCTATGTCGCCGGCCTGCTGTTCAGCCTGGGACTGGCGGTCTCGGGCATGACCGATCCGGCCAGGGTGGTCGGCTTCCTGGATGTCGCCGGTGACTGGGACCCGACGCTGATGTTCGTACTCGGCGGGGCGGTTATCACCACCTTCATCGGCTACCGCGTTGTGCTGAAGCAGCCCGCCCCCATGCTTGCCGGGCGCTTTCAGCTGCCCGGCAAGCAGACGCTGGACGCCAGACTGCTCGGTGGAGCGGCGCTGTTCGGCGTGGGGTGGGGCCTCTCGGGCTATTGCCCGGGGCCCGCCATCGCGTCGCTTGGCGGCGCCACAATACCGCTGGTGGCGATGCTGGCGACCATGCTGCTGGGCTGGGTGATCGCCAGGCGCTTCGCCTGACAAGGCTATCGCTTACTCGGGTGCCGGGCCGCCCATCATCGCTTCCAGGCGCTCGTCATCCGGCATGCCTTCGACGCGGTCCAGCCGGGTAACGCCCTCGTCGGTCTGGCGCTTGAAGGCGCTGGTCGGCGTGGCGGATAGCCCCAGGCCTTCGAACAGCTGGTTGTTGGCGTAGACCTGCTCTTCGATATCGCGGGGCTGGGCACTGGCGCTGACCCGCTCGCCTTGCTTGTGGCCTGCCAGCGCGGCGCTTGGGTCGTCCGCACCGAGCAGCGCTGCGGCCTTGCCGGGGCTGTCTGCGTCCAGAATGCCGACCATGATATGGCGAAGCTGTACGTCACCCGCCTCGACCCAGGGCCGCGCCGCTTCCCAGAAGGCCTGGCAGTAGGGGCAGTTCGGATCGGTAAAGGTATAGATCACCCGAGGCGCGTCGCGCTCACCATCCTGAATCCAGTGGCTATCCTCGAGCAGTTGCCAGGTCTGCGCTTCAAGCGGCGCGCGGACGTGTTCGTCCAGGGCATCTTCTTCGAGCTGATTATCGCCGTCCTGGTCGGTGAGCGAACCGGTAATGGCGTGCTCACCATCCGGCGTCAGATAAAGGGTGACTTCCTGGCCCTGGCGGCTGGCGCCAAATCCACGCAGCCCACCGGGCGCGTCAAACTCGCCGTGAATCTCCAGCCCCTGGTCCGCCAGCGCCTGGATCGGGGCTGGCAGCGAATCCGCCTGGGCGTTGGGCATCAGAAACAGGCCCGCTACGGCACTGCCCAGAACGGTCAGGTGGCGTGAAGCCAAGCGGGATGTGGATAAACAGTCGCGCATAACGCTCCTCGATTTTTGCAGAGTCATCTTTGCAGAGTGAGGCGCGTAGACTAACGCGGGAGGCGTCGCCAGACATCCTTTTCTTGTCCCCGGCGGCTATTGTTAAGCCTTCAGTCATGGCTGACCAGCCAGCGTACCGCGTAAGGCGGCAGCGGGGCCGTGGGCGACTCCGGCGCCTGCTCGTTGAGGTCGTGCCAGGGCGCTGACGATAACGCCTGCTGCACGTTGTCGCCGAGCTGGTCGAATGCCAGCGGCAGCTCCGTGACGTTATACAGCGCAAGCAGGCGTCGACCGTCGGCGAGGGGGCCGCGCTCAATGGCCAGCAGCGATGGGGGAGTCGACACCACCCGCTGTGCCGCGTTGGGATGAAAGCACGCTTCCTTACGCCGTCGCGCAAGCAGACGGCTGAGGGCGTTGAACACGTCGTGGGTGGGCGTGGCGGTGCTGTCGAGCAGCAGGTCGAGCTCGCGGCGCTGCCAGCGACGGCGGTTAATCGAGCGCAGGCGGCCGCTGCGCTCGACGCCTTCCACATCGTTGAGCGTGCCGGTCAGCGTGTGGATGTACAGCGCGGGGATGCCTTGGAGGCTGAGCATGATCGCCTGGCTGCACAAAAAACGCGCGATTTGCCACGGGTCGGGGCCTTTGCGGGTGCCCTGCATGGCTTCGAACCAGGTGATGTTGATCTCGTAGGGCGTGTCGCTGCCGTCGGGGTTGCTGCGCATGCTGACAAAACCGCCAAAGCGGTGCATCAGCTCGAGCAGGGCATCGCGCTCGTGGTCGGGTAGCAGGCCTTCCAGCGGTCGCACGCCGATACCGTCGTGGCTGGCGGTAAAGTTGAGGTAGGTGCAGTGGTCGGGCAGCGGCGGCAGGCTTGCCAGCCAGGACTGCAGGGTGTCGGTTTCGCCCCGGGTGAGGGTGTGCAACAGCAGCGGCGGCAGGGTGAACTGATAAATCATATGGGCTTCGTCCGGCGGACTGCCGTCGAGTCGATCAAGCCCGAAGTAGCTGATGTTTTCGTGGTGCGGCACGTTGGTTTCGGTGACCAGCAGGGTGCCGGGGGCCACGTGGTCGACGATGGCGCGCAGCAGGCGAACCACGGTGTGGGTTTCGGGAAGATGAATGCAGGCGGTGCCCAGGCGTTTCCATAGAAAGGCGACGGCATCCAGCCGCACGATGCGGGTGCCTTGCTGGAGGTAAAACAGCAGAATGCCGACAAATTCCAGCAGCACGTCGGGGTTTTCGAAGTTGAGGTCGAGCTGGTCCTCAGAAAACGTGGCCCACAGATAGCGGGTGCCACGACGGGTGGAAATGGGCACCAGCAACGGGCTGCTGCGCGGGCGCACAACGCCCGATACGTCGGTGTCCGGGTCGACCTCGATAAAGTAATCGCGTCCCGGCAGGCTGCCGCTCAGGTAATCGACAAACCATAGCGACTCCCGGGACACATGGTTGAGCACCAGATCGGCCATCAGGTCGTAGTGGCCGGCGAGGGCTTGAATATGCGGCCAGTCGCCGAGTTCGGGGTTCACTTCACGGTAGTGAATCACCGAAAAGCCGTCGTCGCTGCTCCACGGGAAGAACGGCAGTACGTGGACGCCGCTGATGAGGTCGCCGAGGCGCGCCTGTAAAAAATCATCGAGCACCGCCAGCGGCGGTGTTTGCTCGTCGACGATGGAGTCCCCATAGCTGATCAGCCACTGGTCTTTTTCGCTCCATGATGGTGCAAGCTCGGCCGGCGCTTGGGCCGATGGCTGGCGCTGGGTGGTGGCCAAAAAGTGGGCGAGATGCTGATTGAGCCGGCGCTGGACCTCGTCGGCGCGGGGGCCGTAGAGGTGCTCCAGGTGGGCGTGAACGCGAGCGTCGAAGTCAGTCATAATGATGTCCGGTAAACAGGCCTCCACAAACGGTGCAGCTTGTGTGCCAAAACGTTACAATACTTGGTTAATAACGCTTTAACAGGTCATATTTTGCTTGCTCGTGCAGCGTTGAAGCGCGGGCCGATAACAGGTTGAACGCCATGCATTGCCCCTTTTGTGGTGCTAACGATACTCGAGTGACCGATTCGCGGCTGGTTGCCGACGGTGACCAGGTGCGCCGCCGTCGTCAGTGTGCAAACTGCCAGGAGCGTTTTACCACCTACGAAACTGCTGAGTTGGTCATGCCTCGCGTGGTCAAGTCCGACGGCTCGCGGGAAAGCTTTAACGAAACCAAGCTGCGGGCGGGCATGCTGCGGGCGCTCGAGAAGCGGCCGGTAAGCGCCGAAGCCATCGAGGCGGCCGTCGAGCGGATCCGCCAGACGCTACGCGCCCGGGGCGATCGGGAAATCGACGCCCGCGATATCGGTGAGTCGGTCATGCAGGCGCTGAAAAACCTCGACCAGGTGGCCTACATCCGGTTTGCCTCGGTGTATCGCAAATTTCAGGATCTGGACGAGTTTCGGGCTGAAATCGATCGTCTCTCCCAGGAGCCCACGGACGGCAGGCCGTTGTCGTGAGCGCCGCGTTTTTCAGTACCCAGGACCACCACCATATGGCCCGCGCGCTGGCGTTAGCCGCGCGCGGCCTGTACACCACCGACCCCAACCCCCGAGTGGGTTGTGTGATCGTGCGTGACGGCGAGGTGGTCGGCGAGGGCTTTCATCGCCGCGCGGGGGAACCCCATGCTGAAATTCACGCGTTAGCCGCGGCGGGTGATCGCGCACGGGGCGCCACCGTTTACGTGACGCTTGAGCCCTGCTCGCATACCGGCCGCACGGGCCCTTGCGCGGTGGCCCTGCAAGCCGCCGGGGTGGCCCGAGTGGTGGTGGCGATGATCGATCCCAACCCACAGGTGGCGGGCCGGGGTGTCCGCCTGCTGGAAGCGGCGGGTATCGAGGTGGCGGTTGGATTATTGGCTGACGACGCGCGCGCGCTCAATCCCGGATTTATCGCCCGCATGGCTACCGGACGGCCCTTTGTGCGCCTGAAAATGGCGATGAGCCTCGATGGCCGCACCGCCATGGGCTCAGGCGAGTCTCAGTGGATTACCGGGCCCGAGGCGCGCTGTCAGGTTCAGCGACTGCGTGCCCGATCAAGCGCGATTCTCAGCGGTGTCGAATCGGTGATCATGGATGACTCGCGGCTGACCGTTCGCGCAGAGCAGTTGGGGCTGGACGACGCCGAGACCATCGCCAGCCGCCAGCCGCTCAGGGTGATCGTCGACAGCCAGCTGCGGCTGCCGCTGGCGGCGGCCTGTTTGCGGGCGCCAGGGCGGACCCTGGTGATGACCACCAGTGACGATGTCGACAAGCGAAAGCGGTTGACCGACGCCGGGGCCGAGGTTCAGACACTGCCCGCCAACGATCAGGGGCGCGTTGACCTGCCTTCGCTGCTTGAGTGGCTGGCAAACCACGAAGCGGTCAATGAGTTGCTGGTTGAGACCGGCGCCACCCTGGCCGGGGCGATGATCGATGCCGCCTTGATCGATGAATTACAGCTGTTCGTCGCGCCTACGCTGCTGGGCGGAGAGGCGCGGCCGCTGTTTGCACTGCCGGGGTTGACCCTGATGGCCGACCAGCAGCGTCTCAAGATCCACGATATTCGCGCCGTGGGGCAGGACTGGCGGATTATCGCCTCGCCCCAGGTGACTGGCGCAAGTGACGATACCAAGGTACCCTGACGCGCGAAATCGCACCCATTGCGACAACCTTTTTGGAGATTCCATGGCGCACGCTTCCTCTGGGGCATTAGCCCCCATTGCCGAACTGGTCGACGATATTCGCCAGGGCAAGATGGTGATTCTCATGGACGATGAGGATCGCGAGAATGAAGGCGATATCATTATGGCCGCCGAAAAGGTTCAGGCCGAACATATCAACTTCATGGCCCGGTTTGCGCGCGGTCTGATCTGTTTGCCGATGACGCGGGCGCGCTGCGAACAGCTTCATTTACCGCTGATGGTCCGCGACAATGGATCGGGGTTTGGCACCAAGTTCACCCTGTCCATTGAAGCCACCGAAGGCGTGACGACTGGAATTTCCGCCGCTGACCGGGCGCGTACCGTCCAGGCGGCCGTAGCACCCCACGCCAAGCCGACGGACATCGTTCAGCCGGGACATATTTTCCCGCTGATGGCCGAACCGGGCGGCGTACTGCGTCGTGCAGGGCATACCGAGGCTGCCTGCGACCTGGCCGCCCTGGCGGGCTGTGATCCGAGCGGCGTCATCTGCGAAGTCATGAACGACGACGGCAGCATGGCGCGGCGCCCGGAACTCGAGGCGTTTGCAGCGGCCCATGACATCAAGATGGGTACCATTGCCGACCTGATCCACTACCGCATCGTCAACGAGCAGACCGTGGATCACCTGGAAACCTCACCGATCATGACCGCCCAGGGCGAGCTGACCCTGCACGTGTTCCGTGACCGTATTCAGGGCGCGCATCACCTGGCGCTGGTCAAAGGCCAGCCGACGCCTGAAGCGCCCACGACGGTAAGGGTGCACCTGGCCGACACGCTGCGTGATGTGCTGGGGCTTACCAAAGGCGACCAATGCCGCTGGGATGCCCAGCGGGCGCTGGTGGAGATCGCGGCGGCGCCGGCCGGCGTGCTGGTGCTGATTGACGATGGTCGCCCGCATCAGGACCTCAAGGACCAGTTGGATATCTTCCTGGAACGCGTGCGTCAGCCGCGGACCAGCGATTCCGACGGGGCAGGTAACTACCTCACTATTGGCACGGGCTCGCAGATATTGCGCCACCTCGGCGTTGGCAAAATGCGTCTTCTCAGCTCGCCGTGGAAGTTCTCGGCGCTTTCCGGCTTCGACCTGGAAGTCGTCGAGCGACTTGGGCCGAATGATACTTCCGATGAGTCAACTCTTTAGCAGGAATACATTGATGCAATCCCTTTCTCAAGTTGAAGGCACCTACGTCGACGTCGACGGCCGCTATGTCATCGTGGTCGGGCGTTTCAACCACCATGTGGTGGACAGTCTGGTGGAAGGCGCCGTGGACAGTCTGGTGCGCCACGGCGTCGATATGGAGCATATCGATATCGTGCACGTGCCCGGTGCCTGGGAACTGCCGCTGGCCGTCAAGCGCGTGCTCAACGTGGTGAAACCCGATGCGGTCATCGCCCTGGGGGCGGTGATTCGCGGTGGCACGCCGCATTTTGAATATGTGGCGGGCGGCTGTAACACCGCCCTCAATCAGCTGCAGCTCGAGTTTGAAACGCCGATTGCCAATGGCGTGTTGACCGTCGAGTCCATCGAGCAGGCCATCGAGCGCGCCGGTACCAAAGCGGGCAATAAAGGCACGGAAGCAGCGATGGCGGCGATGGAAATGGTCTCGTTGCTCCGCGCGATTACCTCAGGTGAAGCACATGAGTGAGCGTCGTGAGCGTAAGCCGTCGGCTGCTCAGCAGGGCCGGCAAGCGGCGCGCGAATTGGCGGTGCAAGGGCTTTACCAATGGCACATGACCGGGAAGTCGATCACTACCATTGAAGCTGAATTCCGCAGCCACCAGCCTGATGACGACATGGAAGACTTCGAGAACTGGGCCAAGGTCATGGAAATCGCCGACAAGGCGCTGTTTCATGAGCTGTTGCATAACACAGCCCGCTTCCGTGCCGAACTGGATCGTGAAATATCGCCGCTGCTCGACCGTCGTCTGGAAGAACTGGACGCCGTCGAGCTGGCCATTCTCAGGCTGGGCGCTTACGAGCTTTCCCGGCGGATGGAAGTGCCTTATCGCGTCGTCATCAACGAAGGCGTTGAGCTGGCCAAGTCATTTGGTGCCACCGACGGCCATAAATACGTGAACGGTATTCTCGATAAGTTGGCGATTCGCTTGCGGAGTGCCGAGGTCAGTGCGCGTCGTCGCTAACCGACCTTAAGGGTCGGGTGATTTCGCGCTCGTGCTGACGCTGCGTTCAAGGGGCCTTTGTGCTTGCCGAATTTGATGTGATTCGACGTTATTTTACGTTGCCGTCCGACGATGCCTCCCAGCAGGGTGTGGCGTTGGGTGTCGGCGATGATGCCGCCTTGCTCGCTCCGCAGGCGGGACATCAGCTGGTGGTCAGCGTGGATACCTCGGTGGTCGACGTCCATTTCCCAGGCGACGCGCCCGGTGACGCCATCGGCCACCGCGCGCTGGCCGTGGCGCTGAGCGACCTGGCGGCAATGGGAGCCCGGTCGCGTTGGTGCGTGATGGCGTTGACGCTGGACCAGGCCTGGTTTGCCAATGATCAGGCAGCGCATGCTTGGCTTGCTGACTACGCGAAAGGGTTCAGCGCGCTGGCGACGCAACACGCGACCGCACTGGTCGGTGGTGACGTCACCTCGGGTAGGCTTGCGATTGGCGTGACGGTCATGGGCGAAGTGCCGGTTGGTGAGGCGCTGACCCGTGGTGGCGCCCAGGCTGGCGATGTGATTGCCGTGACCGGCGCCTTGGGCGGCGGTCACGGCGGCCTGGCGCTCTGGCAGCAGGGCGAGCGTGATCGGTCGCATCCACTACTCGAGCGCTACCTATGGCCGACGCCGCGCCTGGCGGCCGGCGAAGCGCTTCGCGAGTGGGCGACATCGGCGATCGATATCTCCGACGGTCTGCTCGCCGATCTGGGGCATCTGCGTGAGGCCTCTGGCGTCGGGGCGTCGCTTGATATCGATGCCCTGCCGTTGGCTGAGGGCCTGTTGGATGCCATGGGGGAGGATGCCGCGCGTCAGGCGGCATTGACCGGCGGCGACGACTATGAACTACTGGTGACGCTGCCCGCCGCGCACGTCGAGCAGGCACGTCAGCGGCTTGCGGCGCTGGGCGTGCCGTTCACCGTGATCGGTGAGTGCAGCAATACCCTGGGCGTACATGGACTTCCCGTTCAGCGCTATCACGGCTGGCAGCATTTCAAGGGAGAGACGCCATGAATCGTGCCCCCGCGAGCGTTTGGCGTCGGCCCACGCATTTTTTTGCGTTTGGGCTGGGCAGCGGTGCGGTGCCCTGGGCGCCGGGCACCTTTGGTACCCTGGCCGCGATTCCATTTTATTGGTTAATGGCCGATTTATCGCTAGGCTGGTATCTAAGTATTGTTTTCGTTGCCTTCGTCATTGGCGTGTGGCTGTGCGATAGAACGTCCCACGACCTCGGGGTGCATGACCACTCCGGGATCGTCTGGGATGAGTTTGTGGGGTACTGGATTACCATGGCGGCGGTGCCGTTTTCATGGGAATCAGCCCTGTGGGGATTTGTAGTGTTCCGTATTTTCGACGTGTTCAAACCCTGGCCCATTCGCTGGGCGGATCGGCGGGTCGCCGGTGGGTTTGGGATCATGATCGATGATGTGATGGCAGGGATATACGCCTGGAGCACAATGCATCTGTGGTTTTGGCTGCACTGACCGTTCAAAAACGCCGCCCGTTGGCGCGTTTGGCTCAAGGGAGATGCCATGCGCAAGGAACGTCTGATTGTCCCCGTCCTGGCAGTTATTGCCGTGCTCTGGATGGCCGCGCAGCTGCTTTCCAGCGTGCTGTTCGAACGCAGTCTGCGTCAGGCGCTGGACGATCTGGCCGCGCGTGGCGAATGGCGCGTTACGCGCACGGAGAGCGAACAGGGGTGGTTAAGCTCCCAGGGGCGACTGATTCTTTCGCCGCTGCTGGGGCGTCCCTGGCGGCTGGAGCTTAACTATACCGCCCGTCACGGTATCTTGAGCACCGATGTGGAAGGCACCCTGCTGCCGCGTCTCGATACGGTGCTGCAGCAAGCTCTGGGTGAAGTCTCGGCGCCCTCGGTGCCGCGCTGGGAAGGGCGATATCATACCTTGAGCGGGCGCAGCAACCTGCGTCTGGCGCTGGCGCCTTTCATCATCCAGCAAAACGGCAGAGAGCTGGGCGTGCGTGGCGGTCGGCTTCGCCTGGAAGGCGTGTATGGCGACTGGCGGCTGCGCGCCATGATGGACAAGCTGACCATTACCGATGGACCGGCTGAGCTGGAAGTCGGGCCTTCCGTGCTGGAAAGCCGCTACACCTACACCGAAGACGCCTACCATTTTACCCAGCATGACTTTCTGCATGTCGACAGCCTGGCGCTGTCGTACCCCAGCGTCGATATCCTGGTGGCGCCTCTCGATCTCAACAGTCGCATGATGCTTGACGAAGAAGAACTGCGGATTAAAGGCGAACTGCGAATCGGCGAGGTCATGGTGCCGTCTGAAACGCCGGACACGCCGCTGCTGCAGAACGGCAATGTGGTCATGGAGCTTTCCCGCATCAATGCGGATGCGGTGCGCGATACCATCCGCCAGCTGCGTCAGGAGGCCGCCTGGGGGGATGCCCGCTTGCCCATGGCGGAAGGCACCCTGACGCGGCTCGAACCCGAATTACACCAGCTGCTAAGCGATTCGCCGCGCCTGGACGTCCCCACCATCAGCGTCGACAGTCCGCTATTGGGCATCAGTCTGGATGCTGACGGCGCGCTGTTTTTCGATAACCGCCGGCTGGACGAGCTGCAGGTCACTCAACTGGGTGAACCCGAGGAGCAAGCGCGCTGGCGTGAGCGGATCGACGGCGACTTTACCTGGCACGATGCGCCGACCGTGGCGGCCCTTTGGCTGGGGCTGCCGCTGGGCACCCGCGAGCTGGAGTTCGACGTGGTTCGCGGCCAGTGGCGTGTCAATGGTCGCCCCATGCCCACGCTATGGCCTTGATCGTCAACGGTTGAAGTTTACCCGATGCGCCCGCATTTCTTTTCCAAAGCCGAGCGGCAATCGCCACCGGCAGGTGCTGATTGGAGGGTGCATGAGCGACCAGGAATTCGACCGAGACGACCTTAACGTGCAGGATGACAATGACCCGGCCTCGTCGGGCAAGGACGATCAATTCCGATCTGACGGCGAGCGGGTTAACTCGCTGGTATCCGCAAGCGATATGCTTCCTGAGCGTATCTACCTGCTTCCGATCCACAACCGGCCTTTCTTTCCCGCCCAGGTTCAGCCGCTGGTAATCAACCGCGAGCGCTGGGAAGAAACCATGCGGCGCGTGGGTAACACGCCACACCACACCGTGGGCGTGGCGTTTGTCGGCGAGCAGGGCGTTGATTCGTTGGACAGCGATGGTTTCCCATCCATCGGTACGGCGGTCAAGGTCCACAAGATGAAGGGTGAGGATCACCAGATCCAGTTCATCGCCCACGGCGTTCAGCGTTTCAAGATCCAGCGCTGGCTGTCCACCACGCCGCCTTACCTGGTAGAAGTCAGCTATCCCAAAGAGCCGGTGGATGCCGAGAACGAAGAGACTCGCGCCTACGCGATGGCGATCATTAATGGGATTAAAGAGCTGTTGCCCATTAATCCGCTGTACGGCGAAGAGCTCAAGCACTACCTCAACCGCTTCAGCCCCCATCAGCCGGGCCCGCTGACCGACTTTGCCGCGGCGATTACCTCAGCCAAGGGGCCGGAGCTTCAGGACGTGCTGTCCACCCTGGACGTTGCCGAGCGGATGCAGAAAGTGCTGCCGTTGCTGCGCAAGGAAATCGACGTTGCCCAACTGCAAAGCGAAATCAGCGAGCAGGTCAACGCGCAGATGCAGGAGCGCCAGCGCGAGTTCTTTCTGCGCGAGCAGTTGAAGGTTATTCAGCGCGAGCTGGGTATTTCCAAGGACGACCGCGAAAACGACGTGGATACCTTCCGCGCCCGACTTGAATCGCTGGTGGTACCCGAGCGCGTCCAGTCGCGCATCGACGACGAGCTGGATAAACTGAGCGTGCTGGAAACCGGCTCGCCGGAGTACGGCACGACCCGTAACTATTTGGACTGGCTGACCTCGCTTCCCTGGGGCGTGACCAGCCAAGACCAGTTGGATCTGAATCATGCCAGGCAAGTACTTGACCGTGACCACGACGGCTTGAAAGACGTCAAGGAACGGATTGTCGAGTTTCTCGCCGAAGGCTCGTTCAAGGGCGATGTTGGCGGTTCCATCGTGCTGCTGGTCGGCCCGCCCGGCGTGGGTAAAACCTCTGTCGGTCGTTCGATTGCAGAAGCGCTTGGTCGACAGTTTTATCGCTTCTCCGTCGGTGGCATGCGCGATGAAGCCGAGATCAAGGGGCACCGCCGTACTTATGTCGGCGCTATGCCGGGCAAGCTGGTTCAAGCGTTCAAGGAGGTGGAGGTCGAAAACCCGGTGATCATGCTGGACGAAATCGACAAGCTCGGCCAGTCTTTCCAGGGCGATCCGGCCTCGGCGCTGCTCGAAGTGCTCGACCCGGAGCAGAACGTCGATTTCCTCGACCACTATCTGGATGTCCGTATGGACCTCTCCAAGGTGCTGTTTGTGTGTACAGCCAACACGCTGGATTCCATACCGAGTGCGCTGTTGGACCGTATGGAGCAAATTCGCCTGTCGGGCTATATCGCCGAGGAAAAGCTGGCGATTGCCAAGCATCACCTGTGGCCCAAGCTGCTAAAACGCGACAATCTGCCCAAAAAGCGTATTCAGCTCAGCGATGCGGCGCTCAAGCAGGTGATCGAGGGCTACGCCCGTGAAGCAGGTGTGCGTCAGTTGGAAAAACAGCTGCATCGCATTGTGCGCAAAGCGGCCGTCAAGCTGCTTGAAGACGATGTTGAGACGGTCAAGGTATCGGTGAAGAATCTTGAGGAGTTCCTAGGCGCACCCATTTTCCGCAAGGAAAAAGTTCTGAAAGGCGAGGGTGTGGTCACCGGCCTGGCCTGGACCGCCATGGGTGGCGCTACCTTGCCAATTGAGGCGGGCAAGGTTCATTCCCTGGATCGCGGCTTTAAACTCACCGGCAAGCTGGGCGAGGTCATGCAGGAGTCGGCCAATATCGCCTACAGCTATACGCTGGGTCATCTGCAGGAATACGGTGCCGATAGCGACTTTTTCGATTCTGCCTTTGTTCACCTGCACGTGCCGGAGGGGGCGACGCCCAAGGACGGCCCGTCGGCCGGGGTGAGCATGACCACCGCGCTGCTGTCGCTGGCCAAGCATCAGGCCATTGACCGGCCGCTGGCCATGACCGGCGAGCTGACGCTGACCGGCCAGGTGCTGCCAGTGGGCGGGATTCGTGAAAAAGTGATCGCTGCACGCCGCAGCGACATCTTCGAGGTCATCTTGCCTGGGGCTAATCGGCGCGATTACGACGAGCTGCCGGACTACCTCAAAGCGGGCATGACGGTACATTTTGCGGATCGATATCGTGACGTTGCCAAGGTGGTTTTTAAATAGCTAATTAAGTGGATTAATAATACTTAATTTTATTGATTTGTTATTAGGCTATCGATATTGGTCGTTTACTTTGCATCGCAAACCAGTAACGTTTAATCCTGTATAACTTTGAAGCGCTACCCGTCAGGGCGGCGCTTTTTTCTTTGTAAATCACTATTTAGTTTTTATGTCGGAGGTCGATATGAATAACAGCTTTTAAGAAAAAATGTATCTTTTATAGGGGCTGCCATGCGCAACAACCAACCCGTGACCCAGCAAGAATATCCGTTAACCGACGAAACCGTGCTCATCTCGCGCTCGGATTTGAAAGGTAACGTCACCTACGCCAACCCCACCTTTGTCGAAGTCAGCGGCTACTCGCGGGATGAGTTGATTGGCGCACCGCATAACCTGATCCGTCACCCCGATATGCCGGAAGCGGCTTTTGCCAACTTATGGAAAACCCTGAAGGAAGGCACAACCTGGCAAGGGGTGGTGAAGAATCGGCGTAAAAACGGCGACCACTACTGGGTTCACGCCACGCTTGCGCCGTTACGCGACGGCGATCGCATCGTGGGCTACACCTCGGTGCGCCGTAAAGCCAACCCCAAGGCGGTGGCCAAGGCGGAAAAAATCTACGCTGAGATGCGCGAGAAAGGTAAATCACGGCGCTATACGCTGGTGCGCGGCGAGCTACGTCGCAAGGGGCTTACCGGCATGATCTCGCGTTTCAGGTTCACCAGCCTGCGCGCCAAGCTGATCGGTATGGTGCTGGCGTCCGTGCTGCTGCTCGGTATTGCCGGCGGTCTGGGGATCTACGGATTGATGGTCTCTGGAGATCGCCTGGATACCCTGAGCCGTTCGGGACTGGATGACGTCGCGAGCCTGCAGGCCATCGAACAGACCGTGGGGCAGGTAGTCGACGAGCTGGATCCCGCCGTGCTCAATCCGCGCGCCGTTGACGCCGATGAGCTTTCTGAATCGATCGGCACACAACTGGATAGGATCGAGGCGCGCTGGGACGAATACCGCGCCGATGAAAACCCTGACAGCCAAACGCTACAGTCCTTTGGTGAGGCGCTGGGCAACTGGAGCGACGGAGTCGATCAGGCGACGACCGCTCTGGTCGAGAGGGAGAGCTACGAAGCTTTTACCGCGTTCAACGATATCGTCCAGCCGGGCACGCAAACCTTGCGCACCGAGGTCAGCCAACTGGTTGAAAGCGAACGGACCCTTGCCGCCGAGATGCTGGAGCGGGCCGATCAGGGCCGTCAGCAGATGATAATTGCTCAGCTGGTACTCATGGGGCTGGGTGCGGTGATTATGATCGGGTTGAGCGTGCTGATCCTGAAATCGGTGCTGCGCAGCCTGGCCGGCGCACGTTACGTGACCTTCCAGATTGCCGCCGGCAATCTGGCGGCCCGGGAGCGTCGCCAAACGGGCGATGAGCTAGGTGAGCTGCTTTATTCGCTGGATACCATGCGCTTTAGTCTGTCCGGCATCGTTGGCGACGTGGAAAACCGTGTCTCGGTGGTCACCCCGGCCATTCAGCAAATTGCCGCCGAAAATGAAGAGCTGGCCTCGCGTACCGAGCAGCAGGCATCCTCGCTTCAGGAGACGGCCTCCAGCATGGAAGAAATGACCTCGACCGTGCAGCAGAATACCGATAACGCCCGTCAGGCAAGCGATCTTGCTGTGCAGAATGCGAAGAGCACCCAGGAAACCGGCGAGCAGATGCAGCAGTTGGTTGAGCGCATGCAGCGGATTGCCCAAAGTGCTGAAAAAATGACCGAAATGATCAGCGTGATCGATGGCATCGCGTTCCAGACCAATATTCTTGCCCTGAACGCCTCGGTCGAGGCAGCGCGGGCGGGGGAACACGGCCGCGGATTTGCGGTGGTGGCCAGCGAAGTGCGCAATCTGGCAGGCCGTAGTGCCGAGGCGGCTCAGGAAATTCGTCGCATGATCGACAGCACCACTCAGGAAGTCACCGGCGGTCGCAGTGCCGTGGAAGTGGCGGAGAAAGCGATTGATTCGGTCATGCGTCAGGCCAGCAAAGTGAGCGAGCTGATGGAATCGATCAGCACCGCCTCCAATGAACAGAGCAGCGGCATCGGGCAGATCAACTCGGCGATTGCAGAGATGGACGACGTGACGCAGCAAAATGCCACCAAGGTGCAATCAATTGCGGCCTCCGCCGACAACCTATCGCTCGAGGCGTTTGAGCTGGCCAACGTGGTCGACGCTTTCCGCCTGGAAGGGGCTCAGGAAGAAAGCATCAAGACCGCCCGTGAGCATCTTGCACGGGTCAACAGAGCGACTCAGAAGACCGCCATGGCGCTCCCTGGCAAAGCATCCTCGTCGAAGACGCGCGAGTCAGAAAGCGGCGGTGCCGATCAATGGGATGAGTTTTAACGCCTGACAGAAAGACACTTGCGCTCGCCCGAGAAGGGCGAGCGCAGTGCCAACGCGTTATTCGTCCGGATGAAACTCCAGCGCCACCGAGTTGATGCAGTAACGCAGACCGGTGCTTTGGGGAGGGCCGTCGGGGAAGACGTGACCTAGATGGGCATCACAATGGGAGCACACCACCTCGGTGCGCACCATGCCATGGGTGGTGTCCTGGTGCTCCTCGACACAGCGTGTGCCTAGCGGGCGGTCAAAGCTTGGCCAGCCACACCCGGCGTCGAACTTGTGTTCGTTTTCAAACAGTGGGGCATGGCAGCACACACAGTGATAAATGCCCTGCTTGTCGCTGACCTGATAATCACCGGTGAACGGCCGTTCTGTGCCCTTTTCGCGAGTGACGCGGTACTGCTCCTGGGTGAGCTGTTCGTGCCACTCAGCCGGGGATTTCTCAATTTTCGCCATGGGGGTCTCCTCTCCCGCTGAAATCTCGCTGGTTGATCCCATCACTGCCAATGACAGTGATGGTCTGCCTGAGTTCAGGATGCGCAATATTGAGCAAAATCGCCAGCTTTGGCGTTATACGCTCGCCGCGCCCCCGTTGCTTCGCGGGTCGTGAGCGCTTTCAATCAGCCCGTCGGGATGGTGCACGATGCCGCCCGCATGGCCCATGGAATCGCTGAACGGCTCGTCGAGGACTTCCACATCGTGGCCTGCGGACTTCAGCGCCGCCAGCAGCTCATCATCAAAGCGATTTTCGAGCTTCAGGTTCATACTGGATTCACCCCAGGTGCGGCCCAGCAGCCAGCGCGGCGCGCTGACCGCCTCCTGCAGCGGCATGTGATGAAACGCATAGCGCGAGAAGACCGCGGCCTGGGTCTGCGGCTGCCCCTCGCCGCCCATGGTGCCGTAGACCATGGTGCGCCCATCGCGGAACCGGGCCAGTGCAGGATTGAGCGTATGGAACGGCTTGCGTCCGGGGGCGAGACCACGCAGCGCGTCGGGATCGAGTGAGAAGCTGATCCCACGGTTTTGCCACAGCACACCGCTTTCCGGCAACACCACGCCGCTGCCGAACTCCCAATAGATGCTTTGGATGAAACTGACCGCCCGGCCTTGGTTGTCCACCGTGCCCATCCAGATGGTATCGCCTTTCGCGGCCTCAAAGGGCCAGGGCAGCGCCTGGGCGGGGTCGATTTGCGCAGCCTCGGCGCCAATCTGTTCGTCACTGAGTAGCGCCTGAAGCGAGCCGGGAACGCGCGCTGGGTCGGTTACGTACTGGTCGCGCAGCATGAAGGCGCGCTTGGTGGCCTCGATTAATCCGTGCAGATGGCCGAATCCATTGGGCTCGGCGGCTTTCAGACGTTCGTAGATGGCAACGATCATCAGCGACGCCATGCCCTGGGTGGGGGCCGGCAGGTTATAGACGTGGGCGTCGGCCAGGCTTACTTCAAGCGGTGTGACGCGCTGGGCACGATAAGCGTGAAAGTCGCTCAACCGTAGTGGACTGCCCAGGGCTTCGAGGTCGCTGGCCATGCTTTCGGCCAGTGCGCCGCGATAGAAATCATCAAGCCCGGCGGTGGCTAATTGGTTCAGCGTCGCGGCCAGCCTTGGCTGGCGCAGGCGCTCGCCTTCGCGTGGGGCCTTGCCGTCCACCAGCAGCGCCTCGCTGAAGCCGGGGCTTTGCGATAGTCGTGCAAGGTGCTTGGCGGTCAGGGTTTCCTGGCTCTTGGTCACTGCCACGCCGTTTTGGGCATGACCGATGGCATCGGCCAGCAGGGTCGTCAAGGGCAGGGCCGGCCCCCAGTCGGCGGCGACGGAAAGCGCCTCCTGCCACCCGCTTACCGTGCCCCCCATGGTAAGAGCGGCCTTGGGGCCGCGCTCGGGAATCTGTGTTTCCCCGGCGTAAAAAGCCACATCCGCCAGGCCGGCGGCGGGGCCGCAGGCGTCGATGGCCACCGGCGCCTTGCCGGGTTCATGGATTAACCAGAAACCATCGCCGCCCAGAGCGTTCATGTGCGGGTAAACCACGGCGATGGTCGCAGCAGCGGCGACCATCGCCTCGACGGCGTTACCGCCTTGCTTGAGGATGTCGCGTCCGGCGCTGGCGGCGAGGTGGTGCGGTGCGACACAGCTGCCGCCGTAGCTACGTTGAGTGTGGAACATAATCGGTCCTTTTGTTATTGAGCCCGTTGACTACCAGCCAATGGCGTCGGGTAGCCACGTGGCAATGCCGGGAAATATTAACACCAAGGCAATGGCGATAAACTGCAAAGCGATAAACGGTAATACGCCGAGGTAGATGTCCAGCGTTGTCACGCCTTTGGGGGCGACGCCTTTCAGGAAAAATAGCGACCAGCCGAAGGGTGGCGTCAAGAACGAGGTTTGCAGTACCAGGCCGACAAGAATGCCCAGCCACACCAGGTCGACGCCTAGCTGAATGAAAAACGGCAGGAATAACGGCAGGGCAATATAGCTGATCTCGATCCATTCGAGGAAAAAGCCGAGTATAAACATCAGTAGCAACATGAACAGCAGGGCGCCTATTTCGCCGCCGGGTACCCACTCGAACATGCGTGCCACCAGATGCTCACCGCCCAGGCCACGAAATGCCAGGCCAAACACCTGCGCGCTGATCAGGATGAAAAACACCATCGCAGAAATGATCAGGGTGGCCTTGGCGACCTCATTGAGTAAGTCTAGGGTAAGCCGTCCCGAGCAGGCGACAAATACCAGCGCGCCCAATGCGCCCATGGCGGCTGCCTCGGTGGGGGCGGCAATGCCGCCGATGATCGAGCCGAGCACGGCCACCACCAGCCCCACCGGCGGGCCTACGACCACGATGACCTTGCGCAGCAGCTGCGACTTGCTCAGCTGCGCGCGTTCTTCGGCCGGGATGGGCGGCATCAAATGCGGTTTCCAGGCGGCCAGGGCGAGAATCGCCACCATGTAAACCGCCGCCAGGGTCAGCCCCGGGAGCATGGCCGCGGCGAACATGGTGCCCACCGACTCTCCGAGGATCTCCGCCAGCAGGATAAGCACCAGGCTGGGCGGGATAATCTGCCCCAGGGTGCCGGAGGCGCAGATCATGCCGCAGGCGAGCGCTTTGGGGTAGCCCCGACGCAGCAGGGTGGGGAGCGTGAGCAGCCCAAGCGTGACGATGGTGGCACCCACGATGCCCGTGGCCGCCCCAAGCAACACGCCGACAAAGATGATCGCCACGCCCATGCCGCCCGAGATATTGCCAAAAAGGTGGCCGACCACATCGATCAACTCATCGGCGAGCTTGGATTTTTCGAGCATCACGCCCATGAAGACGAACAGCGGAATCGCCATAAAGGTGTAGTTGGTTATGACACCGTAGATGCGCGACGGCAGCAGGTTGAACAGCACCGGACCAAAGCCGATGAAGCCAAACACGAACGCAGTCGTTGCAATGCTGATTGCCACCGGGATGCCAATCAGCAGCATGACGAAAAAGGCCCCGATCATGCCGATCGCGAGCCATTCATTTAAAGACATAGGTCAGTCACCTTGTGCGGGAAGCGCCAGCGCATTGCGCAGCGCGTGAGCCAGCCCTTGCAGTGCGAGCAGGGTGAAGCCAAACGGGAGGAAGGCTTTCAGCAGCCAGCGCCAGGGCAGGCCGCCGGGGTTGGGTGAAGCTTCCCCGCGGACAAACGACTGGGCGACCCAGGGAAGCGTCAGCCACGCGATGTACAGCCCCATCACAAGCAGTGCGAGGCCGCCAAGCACTTCGATGGTCCGTTTTAGCGCGACCGGGAAATGCTCGTAAAACACATCGACCCGGACCTGTTCGTCATTGAGCAGTAGATACGCCATGCCGAACAAGGCGATGGGCGAGATCAGGTGCCATTGCAGCTCCTGCAGCCATACCGCCCCAATATCGAACAGATAACGCAGCATTACGTCGCAGGCGACCAGGCCCACCAACACCACGCAGGTCCAGGCGGCGATCCGGCCAAACAGCCGGACCAGCGCCTCGATGCCGTAAACGAGACTTTCGACGGCTCGCATATCAGACTCCAATGATGTCGCTTAGCCAGGCGCGTTCGCTGGCACCTGCCCAGCGGTCGTGCTTGGCTTTAAAGGCCATGTAGCTGTCGTGAATCTTGCGTACTTCGGCGTCGTCATTGGCTTCGGTTTCAAGGGTATCCATCGTGGCCTCGCGCAGCGCCTTGACGATCGGTTCCGGCAGCTGGCTGGCGGTAACCCCGTGGTTGTCGACCAGATCGGTGAGGGCCTCGCCGTTCACGGCTTCGGACCAGGTCAGGCTTTCAAGGCAGGCCGCCATACACGCCGAACGAACGATCATCTGCAGGTCTTTGGGCAGGCTGTCCCATTGATCTTTAGCAATCAGCAGTTCACCCGTGGTGGAGGGTTCGTGCCAGCCGGTGGTGTAATAGTATTTGGCGGCGTCTTGAAGCCCCATGCGGCGATCCTGGTAGGGGCCGACGAACTCTGCAGCATCAATCACGCCGCGTTCCAGCGCTGGGAATATCTCACCGCCAGGGAGTACGCGGGCATCCACTCCAAGGGAGGCGTATACCTTGCCAGCGAGGCCCGGTACGCGCATGCGCAGACCGTCAAGCTGGCCAATGTCTTCAATGGGGTCACGGAACCAGCCGGTCATCTGCACGCCGGTGTTGTTCAACGGGAAGGCCACCATGCCATACGGCTCGTATAGCTCGTGCCACAGTTCCAGGCCGCCGCCGTGGTATAGCCATGCCATATGGCCCATAAAGCTCATGCCAAAGGGCACGGTGGTGAAGTACTGGGCGGCAAAGGTCGTACCCGACCAGAAGTAACTGTTGGCGGCGTTCATTTCGATGGTGCCGCTCTGAACCGCTTCAAATCCTTCAAGCGCAGGGATTAGCTCTCCCGCTGCAAAGTGTTGGATGTTGAGACGCCCGCCCGACATGGTGTTGATTTTCTCGATGACATCGGTGGGGCTGCCCGGTCCTTCGACATAAAACGGTGAGCCGGGTCCGTAAGCGTTGGTCATTCGCCAGTTGAAGGTGTCGGACGACTGGGCGCGTGCAATGGAAGGGGCTCCCAGTACCAGCCCGGCGGTGGAGGAAACGGCAGCGGTGGTTAGGAACTTGCGGCGTGTGAAGGACATTAGGCACCTCGTGGCAATCGATAGTTAGTTTTTATCCCAATAAGGTGTTAGCAATCGGCGTGCCATAAAATCGATTTTATTTAAAATAAAAGATTTTTGCGGTGGTTGTCGGTTGTCGCCTGCGGTAGGGCATTAGCGCATGCACTAGCGTCGAGCGGCCCGCGGTGCTAAATGCACTACTTTGAGGCAGTTAGCCGCAGGCGCACGCGCCACCGGTGAGAAGGGGAGTTGGGTCCGGAATGCTTGACAGCTTAATGAGGGCTGAGTAACATACGCGCCACCTCAACGAGGCAATGCGACGTCCCATTCGTCTAGTGGTCTAGGACACCGCCCTTTCACGGCGGTAACAGGGGTTCGAACCCCCTATGGGACGCCAACTCAATCGTTAAGGTATCGGAATGCGGGAATAGCTCAGTGGTAGAGCATCGCCTTGCCAAGGCGAGGGTCGGGAGTTCGAATCTCCTTTCCCGCTCCAACTGCGTCCCATTCGTCTAGTGGTCCAGGACACCGCCCTTTCACGGCGGTAACAGGGGTTCGAACCCCCTATGGGACGCCAATCCGATCGCGAGAATCCAGTAAGCGCAGCATGTTACAAAGCGGGAATAGCTCAGTGGTAGAGCATCGCCTTGCCAAGGCGAGGGTCGGGAGTTCGAATCTCCTTTCCCGCTCCAATAACATAGTTTGAAGCGATGGATAGGCCCGAGAGTCGGGAACTGGTGCGCCAGTCCGATCGATCTCCTTTCCCGCTCCAAACAATCTAACGCTTATATCTGTGTCCCATTCGTCTAGTGGTCCAGGACACCGCCCTTTCACGGCGGTAACAGGGGTTCGAACCCCCTATGGGACGCCATCTCGTACTTGCCTATTGCGTTGCGGGAATAGCTCAGTGGTAGAGCATCGCCTTGCCAAGGCGAGGGTCGGGAGTTCGAATCTCCTTTCCCGCTCCAAGCGCACCCATCGTTACCCTCTCTTCTTTTACTTCGTCAGTACCAGCCTCATTCGGCAAGCATCCGATTGAAAAAAAAGTTTGCGCCCTAATATCTAGTGCTTACGCACGCAATGACTCTTCTCATTTTGCTGACAGGACATGTTCATGGCCGAACCGGCATTGTCGATACGTGGCCTTACCAAAGAGTACGGCAACGGCTTCCAAGCGCTAAAAGGTATTGATCTCGACGTCCAGCAGGGCGATTTTTTTGCGTTGTTGGGTCCCAATGGCGCAGGCAAATCCACCACCCTGGGCGTTGTCTGCTCCTTGGTTCAGAAGACGCAGGGTAAGGTGTCGATCTTTGGTATCGATATCGATAAAGATTTCTCCAAAGCGAAATACCAGATCGGCGTGGTTCCTCAAGAGTTCAACTTCAACCAGTTCGAGAAAGTGCTCGACATTGTGCTGGCCCAGGCGGGCTACTACGGCATGACACGTCGTGAGGCGCTGCCCCGGGCCGAGCAGCTGCTGACCGATCTCGGGCTATGGGACAAGCGCAACGGCAGCGCCAGAATGCTGTCTGGCGGCATGAAGCGCCGGCTGATGATCGCCCGTGCTTTGATGCACCGACCCAAACTGCTGATTCTCGACGAGCCGACAGCGGGCGTGGATATCGAGCTGCGCCGGAGCATGTGGGAATATATGCGGCGGATCAACCGCGACGAAGGCACCACCATTATTCTCACCACGCACTATCTGGAAGAAGCCGAGAGCCTCTGCCGCAATATCGCAATCATCAATCACGGCGAAATCGTCCGTAATACCAGCGTGCGCGAGCTGCTCGCCGAGTTGGATACGGAAACCTTTTTGCTGGACCTTGCAGCGCCCGTTAGCGATGCCCCCGTGGTGGAAGGCTTTGACATTCAGCGGGTGGAGGCATCGCAGCTGGCGTTGGTGATTCATCGTGGCCAGCGGCTCAATGATGTGTTTGGCGCCCTGACCGATCAGGGGTTACAGGTGGTTTCCATGCGTAATCGTGCCAATCGCCTGGAGGAAATGTTCGTATCGATGGTGGAGGGAAGCCAAAAGGCCATCGATCAGCGGGCGGAAGCGACAAGGGAGGCGCGCGTATGAACGCCACTCAAACGCTGATCGCCCTGTGGACGCTGGTCCTGAAAGAAATTAAACGCTTTACGCGCATATGGCCGCAAACCCTGTTGCCGCCCTCCATCACCATGGCCATGTACTTTATTATCTTCGGCAACCTGATCGGCTCGCGCATTGGCGCCATGGATGGTTTCACCTACATGGATTTCATCGTCCCCGGGCTGATCATGATGTCGGTGATTACCAACAGCTATTCCAATGTGGCCTCCAGCTTCTTCTCGAACAAATTTCAGCGTTCGATCGAGGAAATGATGGTGTCGCCCATGCCCAACTGGGTCATCTTGTCTGGTTTTATTCTGGGCGGTATGGCGCGCGGCTTGGGGGTCGGGCTCATCGTGACGCTGGTGTCGCTGTTCTTTACCCGCCTGACCGTCGAGCACCCGCTGCTGACCGTGCTTGTGGTAGTGCTGACGTCGGCGCTGTTTTCCATCGGTGGCTTTATCAACGCGCTGCTGGCCAACAAGTTTGATGATATCTCGATCGTGCCCACCTTTATTCTGACGCCGCTAACCTACCTGGGTGGGGTGTTTTATTCGATCTCCATGCTGCCCGATTTCTGGCAGGGCGTGTCGATGCTCAACCCCATTTTGTATATGGTCAATGTCTTCCGCTATGGCTTCCTGGGGGTATCAGATATCCCCGTTGGCTGGGCGTTAGCTGCCATACTGGGCTTCATTGTCGTGCTATTTGCAATAGCGCTGCGCATGTTGGAACGTGGCAAAGGAATCCGGAGTTAACTCATGTCGCATCGACCCGAGACGCTGGCGCACGCCCCGCTGGGCCGCGAGTCCGCCTATCCTGACCAGTATGACCCCGCGCTTCTATATCCGATTCCGCGCGCGGCCAATCGTGGCCCGCTGGGCATTGTCGAAGACCAGTTGCCGTTTGTCGGTGAAGATGAATGGCACGCTTTCGAGGTGTCGTGGCTGAATGGGCGAGGCAAGCCGATAGTAGCTGTCGCACGCTTTCGGCTGCCTGCCGAATCGCCGCACCTGATCGAGTCGAAATCCTGGAAGCTTTATCTCAACAGCTTCAACCAAACCCGTTTTGACGATCGTGAAGCGGTCATCAATACGCTGGCCAAGGATTTGACGCAAGCGGCGGGCTCGCCGGTGGGCGTAGCGCTTTTCGATGTGGACGCCGACGCCTTGACACCCAGGCGCTTGCCGGGAGAGTCCCTGGACGAGCTGGATATCGAGGTCACTGACTACACCCCGAGCGCCGACCATCTGACGGTCGGTGATGAGGTGGTGGAAGAGACGCTTTACTCGCACCTGTTGAAATCCAACTGCCCGGTCACCGGCCAGCCCGACTGGGGCAGCGTGATGATTCGTTATAAAGGTCGCAAGCTTGATCGGGAAGCATTGCTGCGCTACCTGATCGGCTATCGCCAGCATCAGGATTTTCACGAACACTGCGTCGAGCATATTTTTACCGACCTGATGCACCGGGCAAAGCCAAGCGAGCTACTGGTGCTGGCGCGCTACGTACGCCGGGGCGGACTGGACATCAGTCCCTGGCGGGCGACACCCGGGCTTGCGCCGCCGAGCCCGCTGCGCCTGGCAAGACAATAAATGATTGCGCTAATCTGGCGCTCATACCATTGATCAGATGGAGTCATCATGGACGCACTTACACTGCTGCACGAACGCAGTTCCATGGGCAAGTTGATGGACCCTGCCCCCACCGCCGAGCAGCTTAGCGCTCTCTATCAGGCCGCCCTGCGCGCGCCCGATCATAAAGAGCTTCGCCCCTGGCGGTTTATCGAATTTAGCGGCGAAGGGCGCGAGCGTCTGGGCGAGCTATTCGCCGAAGCCGAGTTTCAGGAAGACCCGCATGCCGACGATAGCGCCCTCGACGCCGCCCGCAAGAAACCGCTGCGGGCGCCGATGGTGATCGCCGTCATCGCCAGGGTTACACCGGATATTGCCAAGGTGCCCAAAATGGAGCAGGTAATATCGGCTGGCTGCGCGGCGCACGGTATTCTGCTGGCGGCCCATGCGCTCGGGCTGGGTGCCATGTGGCGCAGCGGCAAGTACGCCTTTGACCCCGTCGTACGCAAGGGGTTGAGCCTGGAGGAAGACGACGAGGTCGTCGCATTTATCTATTTGGGCACGCCCGGCGGGCGCCACAAGCCGCTGCCCCAGCATCACGTCGATGACTTTGTCGAACGCTGGGCGTAGTCATGGTTGTTACTCGCAGGGCGGGCGAAGCGTATCCCCGTTTACCGCTACCCGAGGGCTCGGATGACCTTGCTGCCTTTCAGCAGTGGTTGGGTGAGGCGATTCCCATGGTCGGTGCGCTGGGTATCACGCATATGGCGCGTGAGGGCGATAGCCTGACCTGGCAGTTGGTGCTTGCGCCGAGCTTGAATGACAAGGGAACCGGCTTTGGCGGGGCGCTCACCGCACAAACCACGCTGCTGGGGTGGTGCTGGGTCACGCTCTGGCTGCGCGAGCGGGGTCTGGCCCGTGACGTCGTCGTGGCGGAAAGCCGTCAGCGCTTTCATGCGCCGGTCACTGGCGATTATCGACTGATATGTACCCCGCAAGACCCTCAAGGTCCCGACGCGCTGGCTGAAAGACTGCGCGAGCGCGGAAAAGGGCGCATCGCGCTCGATCAAAGCTTGTACTGCGGTGATACTCTGTGTCTCAGGGCCACCGGTAGCTATGCCGTGCTGCCCGAGGCCTGATCCGAAAATGGCTTGCTATTTCGCAGCTTAGACCATAGAATATTTGCCGTTCTGTAGGGAAAGGCAGCGCCGATCTCAAAGAGCAAACAATCCGGAGGAGTGTCCGAGTGGTCGAAGGAGCACGCCTGGAAAGTGTGTAAGTCGAAAGGCTTCGAGGGTTCGAATCCCTCCTCCTCCGCCAAGAATATAGATTAAGCCGCTGATTTAAGCGGCTTTTTTTATGCCTGTATGTTTTTGACCCACACTTTGACCCACACGTTTATATTGGCTCCCACTGAAGCGTTTAGGATGTCATTGGACTGATATCTTTAATGAAGAACTATTTTTCTATGTCCGTGACAGGCATTCTCGCCCTACTGGTCCGCTCAACATTGATGACAAGGGTAGGTGGTTAGTATTCGCTAATGTTGTTAGCGGCTTGTGGGAGGTCTCTCTACGGCAAAAATCTTCCCAAGTCGCCCACGACAGAGAGATTTCGGAACCCACTCCAGGACCGGATCCATAGCAAAAATAGCTGGAGTTAAGCCTGGTCCGCGATCCTCTTACAAGATGTCGTACAAAAGGCTGGGAAGCTTTTAAATACTATTCTGACTGGTAGGGGGAGCGTATATGCTTCACGCGATTACTCACGGCAAAACGCGCTCATACCAGCGCTACTTGGGCCGACGTGACGCAGCTGAACCGAGAGTGCACGAGGAGGATGAGCTTACTTCACTGATCATGGGGCCGCTTGCATTTATGCCGGTAGAAGCCATCGGTGCCTTCTGGACATCACTTGTTGAATTCCAAAATACTGAATGCTCCTTACCGTTGGGACCCATTACATTTGCGAAGATGAGTTTTTGGCCTAGGCGCAATGTTGAGCCTGACATGCTAGTCGAGCTGAGGTGGCTATCAGGAGATGTTCGTTGGATATTGGTAGAGTTTAAGTGGCGCGCTCCTTTAAGTGGGCGGCGGCAGCTTCACAGGCAGTGGTTGGAGTTTCTTTCAGACCAAGAACGATGTAATGCTTACCATATATTTATTGCTCCAGAGGTTAGTGAAGGTCTAAATGCTCTTGGGGATGAAGATGTCTGGGACGGTAGGCTACTTTTGCGCTCGTGGTTTGACATTTTGAATATGTGTCGCCACCTATCCCTGCCAGAAATGAATCCGCTATTAGGTTGGGCACGGCAGATTGAGGGGCTTCTCGGGCTTCTTAATATTGCTCCATTCCGTGGGTTTTCAAAGCTGACGGTACCTAGTAAACCATGTTTGACTGGCAACGTATTCTGGAAGGGTAGCTCCGGTTTTAATGACTTACCGGATTTGAACCATCCAGGTTTACTCTCAACGAGACCGGTATTTTTTCAATATATATAAAGGTATTGGCATGGGTAATGTAGGCAGCACAATTTGCGAGAGTGTCCGGTTTATTTCGGCTGTAGGTGTGGAGTGTGAACGACTGGCCAAGCTTATAAAACAGGAAATGAGTGAGCTCCTGCTAGATGATGAGGTGGAAGGTTTTGTACGGCCAGGTGGTTCCTGGATAGCTGCTGATGACATGGATGAGCATTGCTGGGTTAGTACGGCTCTAGCATACTCACTCCCAATAATCGTGAAGCCTAAACGAACAGTAAGCTACTACCTTGTTTTCCAAATTAGTCTCTCTGGGTCAGGGGTGGATGCCCTCAACAACAATGAGCCTATCGTTCACATCGGTTGGTGGACTTCGCCTGTCGATTTTGAGGACTACTGGATGGGTTTTCCCCTTGAGACAGATGATAATATAAAAATAACGCTCGATGAAAATGTGTTGTTCCGGTGGTCGTGCGTTGATGAGTGGCTCTATAGCATTCGGTTAACCGAGATCAATACGATCCAAGATGTCGAAATGAAGATTGTGAAGCCGGTTAAGGCTCTGCTCTGCAGCAAGCCTGTGAGGGAAGCTCTGCCATCGACCCTTGGTGGTCTTGTCCATTATGCCGCCATACCTGCACGACCTGGTTCTTACCAAGTTGTGAATTGAGCGATATTAACAAAGTTCTATTTAACCGCGACTTCGCCACCCTTGGACTAGCAGATTCACCAGGGAAAATTGTTAATTGACTAATTTTAATATTGGGACAAGCAGGGCTTGACACTACGACCAAGGAATTATGAGTGCAACCAAACAAACTTTGGGATCGCGCCTGCAATGCGTAAACTAAGGCCTTTCAATGAGTTAGGGTTTTCCATGGTTTACATTACTCACATGGTTTTCACCCTATTAGCAGCCAAATGACAACCGCATTACAACCAGCTGGCAACCAAATCACTGCCAGCCACAGCAAAATATAGAGTCGATAGTTGATAACCCACAATGTACTATGTACACTAAAATACGCACTGACCAAAGGAAGTGCCTAACGTGAGTCATGCGATTGAATTTATCGAAACCACAACGTTCACACGCCAGATCCAGGCCATTGCCACAGACGACGAATTAAAGGAGCTGCAGCGCACTCTGATTGCTCAACCCGACAAAGGTGACCTGATTCAAGGTACGGGAGGGCTGCGCAAAATACGCATGACGTTGGGCAACCAAGGCAAGAGCGGCGGTGCCAGGGTTATCTACTTTTTGGCAACGGCAGAGAGAATCTATCTGATACTGGCCTACCCAAAGAGCGTTAAGGACAGCTTAACATCCGCTGAAAAGGCCGCACTGAAAACGCTGACCTACCAACTGAAGGGGGAGGTTTCAAAATGAGCATTTTTGACGAACTGCAAACATCGCTGCAGGAAGCCGTTGCGATCAAACAAGGCAAAGCGCAAGCCAGCCGCACCACGCGCCATGAGGTGGCCGACGTGAAGGCCATCCGCGCCCAGCTGCATGTCTCCCAGGCGGAGTTTGCTGAAGCGATGGGAACCAGTGTGGACACCATCAAAAGCTGGGAAACCAAGCGCCGTAACCCTGCTGGGCTAGCCGCTAAGGTACTTGCGACAATTCAGGATAATCCCTCTTTTTTCAACGAACTTGCCTCACATTAGCAAGCAATACATGCGAGAACGAAGCTGCCTTAAACGGAATCTCTAGATGTCAGCTTGGCTTTCACGAAAGCTTGAATCTCACAGATATCTTGTTCAGTAAATTCATTTACGCTGATAGTGCGCAGTAATTGAACAGCTTCTGGATGGTCCAGGAGGTAGCTTGAGATATCAGGATCTGTTGATGAGGCCAACCTAAAGAGGACATCAGGGTCTGCAGCTAGCTCGCGCGCTAATGACTTAATAAGCTCTGGCCGTGGAGGACTCTCCTTGCCCCGCTCAATCCGGCTCAAATATGCCGGTGAGATTCCAACCCGGACAGCCGTCTCTCGCAGACCAAGTTCCTGCGCCACACGAAGTTCGCGCAACGTCTCTCCAAACTTTTTCATGACGAAAAGCTACCACCCATTGTTTAGTGTTATGCAACACAAAATATTCTAGTGATTTTCCCACCGAATTCATATACCTTGGCACGATTTCCTGAAAACTTTCTGCCCGCGTCCAGGCACTAACAGATCGTTAGACCAAACGGGAATCAGAGCCAACGAGAAGCAACAATGCCGATGACTGAAGAAATGAATTTTGAAGAAACAGCCATCCAACCGGGATATACCGTTGATTATGTAACCGGCAAGCCTATCAAAGAATCTAAAAAAGAATTCGTTCGTCAACGGATAGCTCGTGCTTTGATCCATGAGTACGGGTTTTCACCCGAGGACATGGAACTTGACTTCAAAATTAGCGGGCGAAAAAAAGCCGACATCGCGATCTTCCATCACGGCCAACCGCACAGCTTAGAGAACCTCAGCAGAGCTGTTGTGTGTCGCCCAGAACCCAAAGCCGGTAAGAATGCTGCCCGCATCAGAGACTTCGAACAAGCAGCCAAGGATCTAGAGGAGATTGAAACCATCCTACGGGAGGTCGAGGCTACTCGGTATGGCTTGTGGACCAACAGTCTTGATTTCTTTTTCCTCGAGAAAGAACAATCTCGGTTCGAAACCAAGTGTAATCCAATTGGCGATTGGCCAATGGCAGAGGAATCCGTTGGCACCAAAGACGTGATTTCCGATGCTCACACCCGAACCGCAGACAACGAGATGCTGAAAATCACTTTCCGTCGTTGTCACAATTTTATCCATGGCAATGAGGGAATGCCCAAAGATGCGGCGTTTTGGCAATTCCTCTATCTCATTTTCTGCAAAATGCATGATGAGAACCTTCGTTCAGAGCAGCGCCAGGCCTGGAAGAGGCGGTTTTGGGCTGGTCCCAGGGAACAATTTGAGGCGGAAGGTCGTGCGGCTATCCGCTCAAGAATTGATGCACTTTTTACCGAGGTAAAAGCAAGATACACAAACATTTTCAGAGGCAACGAAGAGATCGCCCTCTCTGACCGTGCTCTAGCTTTCATTGTGTCCGAATTAGCCAAGTATGACTTCACTAGAACAGACGTTGACGCAAAGGGCGTCGCCTACCAAGAACTGGTTGGGGTAAACCTTCGCGGTGATCGTGGGCAATACTTCACGCCACGCGGCGTCGTAAATCTCGTCATTGAGATGCTCTCGCCCAAAGAGCATGAAACGATTCTAGACCCAGCATGCGGGACGGGAGGGTTCCTAGTCGCTACATTGGGCCATATGCTGAAGAAATTCCGAGCTGAAGAAGGTAATTCTGCTGGTGACGAAAACACTGCAGACTTTTTGAATGTCAGCGAGCGTCTAAAGGAATTTGCAGCGACTAACGTTTTCGGTGCGGACTTCGATCCATTCCTGATTCGCGCTGCCCAGATGAACATGGTGCTCGCCGGCGACGGGCGCGGTCACATTTACAATATGAATTCTCTCGAATTCCCTCTCGGACACCTTTCAGACCTGGACTCCGCCAAAAAAGAAGTCCCGCTAGGATCGGTTGACATTATCGCCACCAACCCACCCTTCGGCTCCGACATTCCCATTACCGACAGACATATTCTTGAGCAATACGAATTGGCGCACACCTGGGAACCAGACGGTGAAGGTGGATTCCGGAATACCGGAGTTCTTAAGAGTAGCGTTGCCCCAGAAATTCTCTTCATCGAGCGATGCATCAAATGGCTTAAGCCTGGGACAGGACGTGCTGGGCTCGTATTGCCGGATGGAGTTCTTGGTAATCCAGCATCGGAATACATTCGCTGGTGGATTATGCGAGAGACTCAAGTACAGGCTTCAGTAGATTTGCCAGTCGAAGCGTTCATCGCGGAGGCTAATGTAAACATTCTCACTAGCCTGCTTTTCCTACGACGCAAAAATGAAGAGGAGAAGCATCGAGAGGCTCTCGGAGGTGTTGAGGAGTATTCCATTTTTATGGCCGTGGCAGATAAGGTTGGCTTTGATCGCCGTGGCAATAAGCTTTTCAAACGCACTCCAGACGGTGAAGAGATTGTTGAGCCTAAGCAACACATTGAGAGGATTCGTATCGGTGCGACGTCACCCCCTGATTGAGTAGCGCTACACTTTAGAGTCCGATCCTATGGGTAAGGAGATTGGACATGAAGAAGCGTTTCAGCGAAGAACAGA
>NZ_LJZS01000018.1 GCF_001314875.1 Halomonas sp. HL-48 | reverse complement strand
GTGAACCACCTGATCCCTTGCCGAACTCAGCAGTGAAACCGCTTCGCGCCGATGGTAGTGTGGGGTCTCCCCATGCGAGAGTAGGTCATCGTCAGGCACTTATACCAAAACCCCGAACACAGTGTGTTCGGGGTTTTTTATTGCGCGAAAGAAAAAGAAATATGCGTAAAAACCGCCCATTGGGCGGCTTCGAATATCACGGTTAACTGTCCCTGCGGTGCTGACACTGCCCGCCTGCCCAGGTTTCATAAATGGCGCGGTCATCCGCCAGCATCATTAACGCAAAGAGCCGCTCGCCGAGGGTGGTGCAGTGCTTGATGCGTCTGGAAAGCAGCGACGTGGCCTGTGGATCGATGACCACAAAGTCTGCCTCATAGGAAGACGCAAGCTGGCCAATATGGCTGTCGAGGGAGAGCGCCTTCGCATTGCCGTGGGTCAAGCCATAAAAGCCTTGCCAGGCGGTGAGCGGCTGCCCGCGTAGCTGACCAACCTGATAGGCGCTTTTTAACGTGCCAAACCCGGATAGGTCGGTGCCTGCGCCAATGTCGCTGGCGTAGGTAAACGCCATGCCGGTCTCCTTGGCGGCTACCCGATCAAAAAGTCCGCTGCCGAGAAATAGATTGGAGCTAGGGCAAAAGGCAATGTTGGCGCCGCGTTCCGCCAAGCGTTTGCGCATGCCGTTATCAAGGTGAATGCCGTGTGCGAAGGTACTGCGGGGTCCCACCAGACCGGCTGCTTCATACACCGACAAATAGTCCTGGCTGCCGGGAAAAAGCTCAGCCACCCAGTCAAGCTCGCCGCTGTTTTCTGCCAGGTGGGTTTGTAACCAAAGGCTTGGGTCATTGCGGAGCAGAGCGCCGGCGGCGTCCATTTGTGCCTTGGTGGATGTTGGCGCAAAGCGCGGTGTGACGCTGTAGCCCAGTCGGGCACGGCCATGCCAGTCTTCAATGAGCCGTTCGCTGTCGGCAATCCCTGAGATCCCGTCCATCAAATCTTCGGGCGCATTGCGATCCATCAACACCTTGCCGGCGAGCATACGCAACTGTCGTTTTTGACAGGCGCTGAAAAAGGCATCCACGGAGCCGGGGTGGCTTGAGCCGAACACCTGCGCGGTGGTGGTGCCTGCCCGCAGCATTTCATCCAGAAAAGCATTGGACAACTCCTCAGCGTGGGCATGATTGGCGAAGCGACACTCTTCGGGAAAGGTGTAGTCGTTAAGCCAGTCAAGCAGTTGACGTCCGTATGACGCCATGATGTCCAGCTGTACATAGTGCACGTGGGTATCGATAAACCCCGGCATGATCAGCTTGTCACGGTAATCGACAACATCGGCGCCATTGGGAAGCGATGGTGACAGGTCAGCGTAGTGATCTACTGCATGAATATTCGACCCTTTTAACCAGAGCAAGCCGTCGGGGTAATGTGCCAGACTCCCTGGTGGAGGCGAATCGCCATCACCGGGGTCACGCGCAAAGCTGACCAGTTCGGCACGGATAAACGTATCGGTAGGGGATATCATATCAACTCGAGGTCGTAGGGGATTCGTCAATTAGCCGTTGTAGCGCTTGAGGCGCAAGGCCGCGCGTTTCCTGAGCAGGAGGCGTGTCCGTAAGCCAAAGCAGCTCAGTGGCGGCGGTCAGCGCAATGGCGTAAGGAGTCTTGTTATGCAGCTTCGCACCATGGATGCGACCGATAGGACAGCGAACACGCTCGATCTTATCAGCGGCGTACCCTGCACGATCAAGGCGCCCCTGAAAGCTCGCCCATTTGCTATCGGAGCCGATGAGCCCGGTCGAGGCAATATCATCGCGCTCGATGAGGGCGGCAATGAGCGCGTAATCCTCGTCATGGCTGTGGGTTAGCACAAGCGCATGGGTGTGGGGTGGCAATTCGGCGACTTGGGCGCGTGCGTCGTCAAGTTTGTGACAGCTAAGCCGTGGCTGTTGCTGGTCCTGATCGCTGAAGATGTCGGGGCGGCTATCGAACCACAGCCGCTGCCAGGGCAGCGGGGCACTAAGGTTGACGATTTCGCGCCCCACATGGCCGGCACCAAAGATGGCGACGTGGGTGTTCACGCCGGCAAAAACTTCCAGCAGAATGTTGACGAAGCCACCACAGCACTGTCCGCTGCGTCCACCCAGCGAAAAAGCTTCCAGGTGAAAGCCATAGCGCTGCTGCTGGAGATAGTCCCTTGCGGCGCTGATGGTTTGCCATTCGAAAGTGCCGCCCCCCAGGGTGTCAAAAATGCTATCGCGGGTAATGACCATCCGCGCGCCGGGTTCACGCGGCGTTGAGCCGGCGCTCGTCACCTGGGTCGCCAGTACGTGAGGCATGCCGCTGCGTTGTAGGCGATCCAGGGCGGCATGCCACGTATCGGGAGCGGCTGGCGTCATAGTGCTTTCTGCCTGACCGCATTCGCGGCCAACATGACGTGCTCGGGGGTTGCCGGCGTATCGAGGTGCGGTGATGACTGGTAACCCGTCAGGCTGGATAGCGCGTCACGCAGTGCGGACCATACGCTGATGCCGAGCATGAAAGGCGGTTCGCCAACGGCCTTCGAGCGGTAAAGGCTCGCCATGGAATTGGGATGACCTTCCAATAGGCTGACGTTAAACACCGGAGGAAGGTCGCCGAAAGTGGGAATCTTGTAGGTCGCTGGTCCATCGCTGATCAGCATGCCTTTATCGTTCCACTTGAGTTCTTCGCTGGTCAGCCAGCCCATGCCCTGTATAAAGCCGCCCTCCACTTGCCCCATATCGATGGCCGGGTTGAGCGAATCCCCGACATCATGAAGGATATCCACCCGATCCACCTGGTACTCGCCGCTAAGCGTATCCACGCTCACTTCGCTCACGGCGGCGCCAAAGGCATAGTAATAGAAAGGGCGCCCCTGGCCGCTGGCCCGGTTGTAATAAATCAGCGGTGTGGCATAGAAGCCTTTTTCGGACAGTGAAATGCGGTTGAGGTAGGCGGTCTGGACGAGCTCTCCCCAGGGAATGCGTCGTTCGCTCTCACCATGGCCCGCGATGAGCATGCCGTCTTCAAGGCGCATGCCTTCGCGGTCGAGCCCGTCCTCAAAATGCACGGCGGCAAAGTCGAATAGCCGCTCGCGTAGCTTGCTGGCGGCATCGCGGGCTGCCATGCCGTTCAGGTCAGCACCGCTTGAAGCGGCGGTGGGGGACGTATTGGGCACTTTATCGGTGCGCGTTGCGCTGATGCGCACGCTGTCCAGATCCAGCCCTAGCTCACGGGCGACCACCTGGCAGATCTTGGTGTGCAGTCCCTGGCCCATTTCCGTGCCGCCATGATTGATCATGATGCTGCCATCGGTGTACACGTGAAGCAGTGCGCCGGCCTGGTTCAGATGCTGAGCGGTAAACGAAATGCCGAATTTGACCGGCGTCAGGGCGAGCCCCTTTTTGATAATCGGGCTGGCTTCATTGAACGCCGTGATGGCGCGGCGGCGCGTCCAGTACTCGCTGCTGCTTTCGAGTGTTTCCACCAGGGTATGAAGCAGTTTTATCTGATCGACTTGCTGGCCGTAATGCGTGACGTCATGTCCTTCGCGGTAAAAATTCCGCTTACGTATCGTGAGCGGGTCTTCACCGACGCGACGGGCAATATCATCCATCGCGGCTTCGATGATCATCATGCCCTGGGGGCCGCCAAAGCCGCGAAAAGCGGTGTTGGAGGCAGTATGGGTCCTTGCCCGATGGCCCGTTACGCGCGCATTACCTAATGAATAGGCGTTGTCCGCATGGAACATGGCGCGGTCGACAATGGCGTCGGACAGGTCGGGTGAATAGCCGCAGTCGCCAATCACGGTAATATCTCCACCCTGAATCACGCCTTCATTATCGACGGCGAGCCGGTAGCGGTTATGAAAAGGATGCCGTTTCCCTGTCGCCCGCATGTCCTCGCTGCGCGGCAAGCGCAACCGGGTCGCCTGACCCGTCCGGCGGGCAATAAGCGCTGCCATACACGCCCATGGCGACGCCTGGGTCTCCTTGCCACCAAACCCACCGCCCATGCGGCGGACTTCAACGGTGACCGCATGGAAGGGGATACCCAGTACCTCCGCCACGAGTTTTTGTGTCTCGCTGGGATGCTGGTTGGAGGTATGGACAACGACCCCCTCATCTTCGGTCGGCACAACGATGCACGCCTGACCTTCAAGGTAGAAGTGTTCCTGTCCGCCAACGAAGAGGTCACCCTCAATAAGCTGCGGCGCTTGTTCCAGGGCCGACTGCCAATCACCGCGTTCCTGTACGTGAGTCGGGCGAACAAACTCTTCACGCTCGACCGCTGTAACGGCATCAAGACTTGCAGGCTGCTCATCGATGTCCAGCTTGGCAAGCTTCACGGCGCGCCGGGCAGCCTGTAACGAGGTGGCGGCGACGGCAAACAGGCACTGGCCTGCATAGCTGATTTCTCGGTCGACAAAAATCGGGTCACCTGGAAATACCGGGCCAATATCCGTGTGGCCCGGCACATCGCCAAACGCAATCACATCGACAACGCCAGGCGCTTGCCTGACGGCATCAAGATCAAGTGACGTTAACCTGCCATGCGCAACGGGGGATAATCCGAGCGCCACGTGAAGGGCGTCGGCCGGGGTTTTCAAATCATCAATGTAAGCCGCTTTGCCAGTGACATGCTTTTGCGCGCTTTCGTGAAAGCTTGCGCTTCCCGCCTGACGCTGGCTTTGGCTATCGACGGTATGCCGGGCAAGAGGGCCAGACCCTTGGATATGATCTGCTAATTCACGACGCGCGCGGTGGCTGTCGCCATCGAGTTTAGTGAGCGTACGCATGGAGCATCACCTCCTGGTTGGGCGCGGAGAGCGTCAGGTATAGGCGCTCGAGCAGATTGCGAGCCGCTTGCTGCCGGTAATGCTGACTACCCCGCACATCGCTCATTGGCTCAAATTCTTCGTCCAGAGCTTGCTGTGCCGCCTGGAAGCAGCTTTTGGATAGTGGCTGGCCCTCCAGGCTAGCTTCCGTGTTAAGCGCTCGTTTAGGCGTTGCTGCCATGCCGCCAAAGGCAATGCGAACGTCGCGCATAATGCCGTCTTCCACTCGATAGCAGAACGCCCCCAGCACAGCGGATATATCGTCTTCACGGCGTTTTGAAAGTTTCCAAACCCGCAGTGACGTATTAGCTGCCAGCGCCGGAATAAACACCTTGCTGATGACTTCATCGCTCGCCAGGGCGGTTTGCTTGTAGTCGATGAAAAAGGTATTCAGGGGCAGTAGCCGGACGCCGTCATCATTGGCCACTTCGACCCAGGCGTTGAGCACCATCAAGACCGGCGGTGTGTCGCCAATGGGCGAGGCGTTGGCAATATTGCCGCCCAGGGTGCCGCGATTGCGTATCTGCTGGGAGCCCAATCGGTGCAGCAAATGCGCAAAGGTGGGAAAGTGCTGCTCGAACAGTGGCTCGAGCTGGCGATAGGTCACGCCTGCGCCCACCCACCAGCCTGGCTGGTGTTGGAAGGTCGCTTCTTCAATCTGGCACAGTTCGTTGACGCGGGAGACATCGATCAGCTGCTCCAGGGCTTTAAGTCGCTGGGTGGTTTCCAGCCACAGGTCTGTCGCGCCGGCGACCAGACGGGCGTCTGGATACCGCCGCCGCGCCTTGGTAAGCTCGGCAAGCGTGGACGGCTGGGCGAACAGCGGTGCACTGTCTCCTGACGGTACTGTCTTGTCTGCCGCAGACACCGGTGGTGCGGCGTCAAACCACGCGGGCGCTTGCCAGGGTTGTTGTGCCATGCGTAGGGCAGCATCGCGAATTGGTCGATAGCCGGTACAACGGCATAGATTCCCGCCCAATACGGCTTCCAGTCGTTCAGGCGTTAAAGAGAAGGGCTGCTGCTGCTGAGTGGAATGCAGCGTAAACAGCGACATAACAATGCCCGGGGTACAGAAACCGCACTGACTAGCGTGGCACTCAATCATGGCCTGTTGCGCTGGGTGCAGCTGCTCCCCTTGCGCAAGGCCTTCGACGGTGACTAAATGCCGGCCCTTGAGCTGATGCGCCGGAGTAATGCAGGCATTGACGCTTTCAAAGCCGGACATCGCCTCCGCCGAATCACGGATAGCGACCGTGCAGGCGCCGCAGTCGCCGGAGGCGCAGCCTTCTTTGGTGCCGGTCATCCCCAAATGATCGCGTAATAGCGTTAAAATGCTGGTGTCCGGTGACACGTCACACTGCTTGGGGGTGCCATTGAGCAAAAACTCAATTGTCGCCATGCCAAACTCCGATGTCATTGTTTTGACCGATCGGTCAATATAGCTTGAGCTTGAAACAAAATAGCGTGTCTTGCAAGGCTTTGGTAGCTGCATGCGGGTGGTGCAGGAGAGCGCCCAATGCCTGGTTTTGGATCACGGGATACGCGTCGTTGCCATCTTGGATGTTCACGCCTTCTGCACCTATTAAAGGAACCCAGCGAATGACGGCGGAAATAGCTAACCAGGAAAATGCCGGTCGAGCGCATATTGAACACACCATATTGCGTGCTGCGGAGAAGGTGTTTGCGCAGTATGGCTATCGGGGAGCCAGCCTTCAGGCGATTGCCGATCAGGCTGGTCTGCCTAAGGCCAACATTTTGTATTACATGGGCAGCAAGCAGACGCTTTATGTTCGGTTGCTAAATCGCATGATGAGTCGCTGGAACGCGGTGCTTGAAGACATCACGCCGGAAAGCGATCCAGGCCGCGTGCTCAGCGACTTTATCCGCACCAAAATGGTGCTTGGGCAGCGCTATCCCGAAGGCTCAAAATTGTTCGCCGCAGAAATTTTAGCCGGCGCGCCTTTTCTCAGCGACTATCTGGCCGGTGAACTGCGTGAATGGGTCGCTTCCAGGGCGGCCATCATTCTAGAGTGGTCACGTCAGGGCAAGATGGACGAGGTTGACCCGCGCCTGCTGATCTTTCTGATTTGGTCGGCGACTCAGCATTACACTGAATATAGCGCCCAGGTCACCGGTATTCTAGGTAAAGAGATGCTTGATAACGACGATGTCGATGCCATCTGCCGGTTTCTTGAGCACGTGATTCTAAAAGGCTGCGGCATTCAGCTGTCTTCTGAGTCTCGCCCGCTGTCACCGTGATCTGGCCTGCCCATGCTACCCATTGAGCCACATTTAGCTTCTCTGCAAGCAGCGCTGAGCGCGCACAACCGGCTGATTCTGGTCGCCCAGCCGGGGGCTGGCAAAACCACCCGCGTGCCGTTAACGCTGCTGGAAAGTGAATGGGCGCAAGGTCAAAAGCTATTGCTGCTGGAGCCTCGTCGGGTTGCCGCCCGTCTCGCGGCAAGTTTCATGGCCGAGCAGCTAAACGAGCCGCTCGGCCGCACGGTGGGCTACCGGATGCGCGGGGATACCCGGGTAAGCGCAGACACCCGTTTGGAGGTTGTCACCCAGGGCGTGCTGACGCGCATGCTGCAGGATGATCCGCTGCTCGAAGGGGTGGGAGGCATCATCTTTGACGAGTTTCATGAGCGAAGCCTGGAAGCTGATCTGGGGCTTGCGCTGGCGCTGGATATTCAGCAAAGCATTCGTGACGATTTACGCCTAATCGTGATGTCAGCCACCATCGATGTCGTTGCGTTGCAAAAAGTGCTCGGCCCAGAGGTGCCGGTCATTGAAAGCGAAGGGCGCCAGTACCCGGTGGAGACGCTCTATCGTCCAGCGCCGCATGGCATTTCACTGCCTACACAGGCATGCCGTGTGGTGCACGAAGCGTTGGCCCAACCGGAGACCGGCGATGTGCTGGTCATCATGCCTGGCGTGGCCGAGATCCATCAGCTGGTGAGCGCGCTGGAAGATAATTTGGGTGATGTCGACGTTCGTGCGCTACATGGCCGCATGACGCTTGCGGCGCAACAGGCAGTGCTTGAGCGGAATGCCTCGGGTCGGCGGGTGATTGTGTCCACGGCCATCGCAGAATCCAGCGTCACGGTGGATGGGGTCAATGTGGTCATCGACGCCGGCTTGGAACGCGTGCCGTTATTCCAGCCGCGCACCGGGCTCACGCGCTTGACCACGCGGCGGGTCAATCGCGCCAGCGCTGATCAGCGGCGAGGGCGGGCCGGACGTCAGGGCGCTGGCCGATGCTTCCGATTATGGTCCCAGGAGCAGCCGCTGGTCGCTTTCGGCGAACCGGAAATCCAGCAGGCCGACCTCGCCGGCCTGGTTCTCGAACTGGCGGCCTGGGGCGTGACATCTCCCGATCAGCTGACCTGGATGACGCCGCCGCCCCAAGGGGCTTGGAAAAGCGGTCAAGCGCTGCTGCGCAAGCTGGGCGTCATTGATCGAGCGGGCACTCTGACTCCGCTGGGCAGGCAGAGTGCCGGCTGGCCGCTTGAGCCTCGCCTGGCCGTGATGCTGATCAAAGCCGCTGACCTGAAGGCATCCGCAACGGCGTGCGGACTAGCGGCGCTTCTTGAGGGGCGAGAACGCGTTGACGGGTCACTCCGCGAGGCGCTTGAGATGCGCTTTGGTCAGCCTGCCCGTTTCCCCGATTGGCGCCGCGAAGCGCAACGCCTGGCACGCATTGCCGATACGCCACTGCCTCGCCATGTTGACGATTTGCCGTTGGGGGCACTATTGGCCCTGGCTTATCCGGATCGTATTGGCCAGTGTCTCAGCCCCGGGCGTTTCAAGCTCGCAAATGGCAAGACCGCCACGTTACCGCTTCGCCATATGTTGGCCAGCGAGCCCTTTATTGTCGCAATCAGTCTTGAAAGCATCGCCAGTGAGGCGGCCATCTATCAGGCCGAACCGCTCGACCGTGACTGCCTCGTCAGTCTTTACCCTACTACTCAGCAGTGGGTCAATCGCATCACCTGGTCCGATGCTCAGGGTAAGCTGGTCGGGGAGCGTGTGCAGTGCCTTGGCGAACTGGTGTTGGCCAGCCAGCCGCTGAATGAGTTACCGGCCGATGAGGTCACCAAGGCGCTGTTGACCGCTCTCACGCAGCGCCCGGAGGTGGTGTTCAGTCCGCATGTTCAGCAACTACAGGGGCGCATGGCACTGCTGCGGGATGTGATGGGTGGATCCTGGCCGGACTGGTCAGGGCAACAGCTGATGGGCACGCTCGATACTTGGCTCGCGCCTTATATGGCAGGCGTTAGGCGCATGAGTCAGCTTGAGAAAATGCCCTTTCACACTTTCCTGCTGAATGCGCTGAGTTGGGATGAGCAGACGTTGTTTGAGCGTTTAACGCCCGTCTCTTTAAAGGTGCCAAGCGGCCGGCAGGCGGCGCTGGATTACGCCCCCTGCCTTGAAGGAAGGCCGCCAGTTCTGGCCATTAAATTACAAGAGGCGTTTGGCTGGCAAGCGACGCCCACCATTGTCGAGGGCCAGGTGGCGGTCATGATGCACCTGCTTTCACCGGCCAGGCGTCCGCTGCAGGTCACCCAGGATTTACGTAGCTTTTGGGCGAACGGCTATCCAGAAGTACGTAAAGAGATGCGCGGCCGGTACCCAAAGCATCCCTGGCCCGAAGACCCACTGACGGCACCCGCCACGGCAAGCACTAAGCAGCGCGGACAAACCAAAGCGCCGTAATTTGTCCTGTATTTAGCTAGCGCCACGTCAAGCGCGAATCTTTTATTCGGGGATTTCACCGGGTTTGCGGTATTGGATGCCCTGAGCGTGACGTTCTTCTTCCGTCAGTCTTTCGTCTTCCGCCGGTACGCCCATAACGGTCTCCTTCGAGCCATCTTCCCACGTGTAAGTGGTGCATCCCGAAAGCATCGTTACCATCAGGCAGACGACGAAGACGGCGAGGGTAGGTGTCTTTAACAGACGTGTGTCCATTAGTTGTCTCCTGAGGATTTGAAGATCAATATTATCAATTGATTATAGAAGCGAGCAGCGAAAAAAGTAAATCCGGAATTCGTCGTGCAGGCGATCGTTGAATACAGCTTGCGGCAAGTCGCTGGCCATGAGCTATCGTCAATTATCATGTCTAAACAAAGAGGGCGTGTATGTGGTCGGTGATCAAATCGGTACTTGCAGCACTCATTGGTGTGCAAAATGACCGCCAACGACGGGAAGATTTTAGTGCCAAACACCCGGCTGCATTTATTATTACTTTTATTATCATCACTTTGCTATTCGTTTTGGCATTGTGGGCTGTGGCTTCTTATATGGCGGGGTAGTGCCAACCGTTTTATTTTTGCCAAATCACGTGAACATTGCCGGGGCTTTTCTATACTGCAGTTGATAGCGTTTTATTAGCAATCGACATTCTAAGGTGCGTGTTCTTTTGGGGCGTCGCATCTAGAAACTACAAAAATAAAACAAGGGGGCTTTCAATGCGCTTATGGTGGCCACCATCAGTATTTGCTGCAGGCATGGTCAGTAGCAGTGCCAGCGTTGCCCAATCGTGGAACATGCCGATTGGTGTTACCAACTTGAGTCAGGACATCCATGGGCTGCACATGACCATTTTTTGGATATGTGTAGTTATCGGGGTGGTGGTTTTTGGCGCCATGTTCTATTCGCTTTTCCGCTACCGCCATTCGCGGGGAGCGAGAGCTGCCCACTTCCATGAAAATACCAAGGTCGAGATACTCTGGACGGTGATTCCCGTCCTTATATTGGTGGGCATGGCCGTTCCTGCAACGGCCACGTTGAAAAATATGTATGACGCCTCTGATGCCGAGCTGGACGTCATGGTCACCGGCCAGCAATGGCGCTGGCGCTACGAATATCTGGGCGAAGACGTTGCCTTCAATTCCAATCTCAGTACGCCACGCAGCCAGATAGGTGGCGAGGAGAATCGAGGTGAGCATTATCTGCTCGAAGTTGATGAGCCCCTGGTCCTTCCCATTAATCGTAAAATCCGTTTTTTGATGACCTCCGACGACGTTATTCATTCCTGGTGGGTGCCGGATCTGGCCGTTAAACAAGACACCATTCCAGGATTTATCAATGAGAACTGGGTAAAGATAAATCAGCCGGGTATTTATCGTGGCCAGTGTGCCGAGCTTTGCGGTGTTGATCACGGTTTCATGCCTGTGGTCGTGCAGGCAATGGAGGAAGAGGCGTTCGACGAATGGCTCGCAGAACGCAAGAGCATGGCCGAACAAGAGTCTCAGGGTGTAGATCGCGAGTGGGCCATGGAGGAGCTGATGGAAAGGGGCGAGACCGTTTATGAGTCCATTTGTGCCTCTTGCCATCAATCCGGAGGCGAGGGGTCACCGCCTGCATTCCCAGCGCTTGCCGGGAATCAACAGCTGATCGACGATCTCGATTGGCACTTGGATAAAGTCATCAACGGGGTATCGGGCGCCGCGATGCCTGCGTTCCGTAATACGCTCAACCCGGTTGAGATCGCCGCGGTGGTTACCTACACGCAGAACGCCTGGGGTAACGATACCGACGCGGAGGTGCAGCCGGCACGTGTGGCAGAACAAGTCGATCCATAGAATACGGCAGGCGCAGCCCTGACAATAATAATTGGAGACGAATATGGCCCCCAAGATACCTCTTCAGTCGACGTTACAGCAAAGCGAGACCACGGCAACGGCTGGTGGTATTGCCCATCATGCTGCGCACCCGACGGGATGGCGTCGTTGGCTTTTAACCACCAATCACAAAGAGATAGGGACGCTTTACCTTATCTTTTCCCTGACCATGTTTTTTGTCGGTGGGATCTTTGCGCTCGTCGTTCGCGCCGAGCTTTTCCAACCTGGTTTGCAGCTGGTCAATCCCGAGTTTTTTAACCAGATGACTACCATGCACGGTCTGATCATGGTCTTCGCGGCGGTGATGCCAGCTTTTACAGGCCTTGCCAACTGGATGATCCCGTTACAGATCGGCGCGCCGGATATGGCGTTGCCCCGGTTGAACAATTTCAGCTTCTGGCTGTTGCCGGTGGCGTTCACGCTACTGCTATCCACCTTGTTGATGCCCGGCGGCGGCCCTAATTTTGGCTGGACATTCTATGCGCCGCTGTCGACGACCTATGCGCCTGCATCGACCACCTTTTTTATATTGTCTTTGCATATTGCCGGGATCAGCTCGATCTTGGGCGCCATCAACATCATTGCCACTATCCTCAATATGCGGGCGCCGGGCATGCGCCTGATGGACATGCCATTATTTGTATGGACATGGCTGATTACCGCTTTCCTGCTCATTGCCGTCATGCCGGTTCTGGCGGGCGTGATCACGATGATGCTTATGGATATTAATTTCGGCACCAGCTTCTTTGATGCAGGGGGTGGTGGAGACCCGGTACTGTTTCAGCACCTTTTCTGGTTTTTTGGCCATCCCGAAGTTTATATTATGATTCTGCCTGCTTTCGGTATCGTTTCTGCCATCATTCCTACCTTTGCCCGAAAGCCGCTGTTTGGCTATGCCTCGATGGTGTATGCCACCGCGGCGATTGCGCTGCTCTCTTTTCTTGTCTGGGCGCATCACATGTTTGTGGTCGGCCTGCCGCTGGTCGCCGAGTTGTTCTTCATGTATTCGACGATGCTTATTGCAGTGCCTACCGGAGTCAAAGTCTTTAATTGGGTGACGACGCTGTTTAGAGGATCGATCAGCTTTGAGTCGCCCATGCTGTTTGCTCTTGCGTTTGTGGTGCTATTCACCATCGGCGGCTTCTCCGGATTAATGCTGGCGATTGCCCCTGCTGATTTCCAGTACCATGACACCTACTTTGTGGTTGCTCATTTTCACTATGTATTAGTGCCGGGCGCCATCTTTGCCATCATGGCCGGTGTCTATTATTGGCTACCCAAGTGGACCGGCCACTATCCCAATGAAACCCTTGCGAAATGGCATTTCTGGTTTTCCGTTATTGGCGTTAACCTGACATTTTTCCCCATGCACTTTGCTGGCCTAGCCGGCATGCCCAGGCGAATACCGGATTACGCACTTCAGTTTGCCGACTTCAACATGGTATCCAGTATCGGCGCCTTCTTTTTCGGCTCTTCGCAATTACTCTTTGTGCTGGTCATTGTGCTATGTGTTCGAGGCGGGAAAAAAGCACCCGCTCAAGCATGGGAAGGAGCCGTGGACCTAGAGTGGACGGTACCTAGTCCGGCACCCTTGCATACGTTTGAGACGCCCCCTGAGTTTCGCCCCGTGGACAAGTAAGCATTCAGTCCCGCTATGTGACATCACATGGAGAGGAATATGCATTCATACCAGGCGGATGGTGTAAAAAAGACAGTCACCCGGACGGTTTTTGCGCTGCTGGGTATGTTTGCCTTTGCGTTTGCACTGGTACCTTTGTATGACGTTTTCTGCGATATAACGGGGATTAACGGGAAGGTAGATACCACGGCCAAAAGCATCCTCAATGATGGTGTAAATAGCGATCGCTATGTGACGGTACAATTCATCACGCGCTCGAGCGCTGGCCTTCCATGGAAGCTGGGCGTCGAAACCCATCAGGTGCAGGTTCACCCTGGGCAAACGACGGAGATAGATTTTACATTTTCCAATCGCAGCGATATGGCCACATGGGGGCGAGCCGTTCCCAGCGTCAGTCCTTCCTCCGCAACGGCGCATGTGCGTAAGGTCAGTTGTTTCTGTTTTCAGGAACAGCGGCTTGGTGCTAATGAAAACCTCACCATACCGCTTGTATTTCAATTGGATGACTCATTACCCAAGGATATAGCGACCGTCACGCTGGTCTACACGCTGTATCCCCTGCAAGAAAGCGATGATCGCCAAACCGTGGCGAGCGGCCTCAATAACAAGAACGGGGTGCTTTAATATGAGTGGTGCAAGTTATTATGTTCCTGCGAAAAGCCACTGGCCGATTCTGGGCTCTGTCGCCGTTGGTTTGCTGATGGTGGGGCTGGGGTATCAACTGGTTTATGGCTCGGCGACGTTATTGATCGCAATAGGCTTCCTGTCCATTTTAGCGGTGATGGGGTTTTGGTTTCGCGATGTCATAAACGAATCTCAGCTTGGTCTCTATGACAACCAGATGGATCGCTCATTCCGGTGGGGGATGGGATGGTTCATTTTTTCTGAAATCATGTTTTTTGCCGCTTTTTTTGGCGCGCTTTTTTACGTAAGGACCTTTGCGATTCCCTGGCTGGGGGGAGAAGGCGCCAAGGGCGTTTCTGCTCTTTTGTGGCCTGATTTCATTGCTGAATGGCCTTTGCTTAATCCACCCGATAGTTCAGTTTCAGGTCCCGATAATGTCTTTAGCCCATGGCAATTACCGTTGGTAAACACCTTATTGTTAGTGACGTCCAGTATTACACTAACGATTTCCCATGAGGCCCTGAAGTCTGGGTATCGAAAACTTTGCAGGAATTGGCTGGCGGGAACTGTGTTGCTTGGCACCTGTTTTATTTTTATCCAGGGTGTCGAGTATTACGAAGCTTATCAGCATTATGGCATCACGCTCGAAGCGGGTATTTTTGGCTCTACGTTCTTTATATTAACGGGGTTCCATGGTGTTCACGTGATTATTGGCACCTTGATTCTTGTTGCCATGCTGGTGCGGATTATACGTGGCCATTTCTCGGATTCGCAGCATTTTGCGTTCGAGGCTTCTTGTTGGTATTGGCATTTTGTCGATGTTGTATGGCTCGGGTTATTTATTTTTGTTTATGTGGTGTGAGCGGTCAGTTGAGCTGGCCGCTGAGAAAGCCATAGCTAATCAGTACTAATAGCAGGATGGCGAAGCCTATTCGCCATTTCAACGAGGTTAGCAGCCGTTTAGAAGACGTATCATCGCGTAACAGGTAGCCGGCGCCCGCCGCTAAACTGAGCAACATGGCGATAAAAATAATGATAATGAGTGATTTAAGTAGCATAAATAAACATTCTCTATCTCGCTGGCGTCGTTACGGCTGGTATGTGTTTTGGTTGCTCTTAGCATTGCTTGGGGGCTTTCTTGGCGCATGGCAGTGGGAGCGGGCCGAGACCAAGCAGGCAGCAACGGCGTCGAGAGAGAATGCTCCTGCACTGATTAACCCTCGGACAGCCCCTGCTGAGGGGGCAGAGCTCACCCTCAACGGTGAGTATATGCCGGAGCATACCTTTTTTTTAGATAATCGTATTCTTGACGGGCGTTTGGGTGTCGCTGTTTTAACCCCACTAAAAGACAAGTTTGGCCACTATTGGTTGATTCAGCGCGGTTTTGTCGAAACCGGTACGACCCGCACACCTCCCCGTGTCGCAACCCCAGAGCAGGCAGTTACATTAACGGGCGAATGGCAGCCCGCCAACGAGGATGGTCTGTTGTTTGGGCCTAACGTCGAAGGGAGGCGACTGCAAAATATCAGTTTAGCTCCCTGGCAGGACGCTGTGCCCGATTTTCGCTATCAGGGATGGGTGCATGCGCAAACCGGAGACGGTGTCTTTGCGACCTGGTGGCAGGCCAACGTAATGCCCGCCAGCAGACACCTTGCCTACGCATTCCAATGGTGGGGGCTTGCGTTGGTGGCCTTGATTACGATGTGGGTGGGAAGACGGTATTTCCAGCCGAACCGTAAGCTTCATCGGGGGAATAATAATGACAGCCGTTAATCATGTTGCACGTCAACGGATCAAGCTCCTGCTTATCTTCATCATTTTTGCAGCTCCCATCGTCACCGCCTGGGGAATGGTTGAGTGGCGGGTTGGTGTTCCCGAGGAAATCACGGCCCATGGGTCGCCTGCCGATCAGGTGCCAAGCTTTGAACACTGGCCTATTGAGACGATGTCGGTTGCGCCACGTTCGGAAGAACGCTGGATATTGGCTTTTGACTGTTCACGGCAGTGTGCGGAAAGACGGGATCTGCTTTGGCGTATGCATCGCGCCCTGGGGCGCGATGCCAATCGTTTAACGCGCATAAGTATCGGCGGTGAGGGAGAGCCTTTGCCTGGCGAGCAGCTGGCAGAATGGCGTGAAGCGCCCGGCTGGAGGCAGGCAAATAGCGTGTGGTTGATTGATCCTGAAGGCCGGCCGGCGCTGTCTTTTTCCGCCTCTGTCCCGGCGGCGGAAATACTCGATGACACCCAGCATTTATTCAAGGTGAATGCTCGATAGGCGGTTGCTAATGTTCAGTCACGGAGGGTAGCTCAATGGTGGATCGTCAGCGTGTTGCCATTGTAAGAGGGCTTTCATTGGTGGGTGTCGCCTTGACGGCCTTGGTGATGCTGGTGGGGGCTTGGACCCGCTTGTCGGACGCCGGTCTGGGATGCCCGGATTGGCCTGGATGCTACGGCCAATGGGTGGTGCCCAGCGCTGATGATGCAGCCGTCAGATTTCCCGCTTTTCCGCTAGAGACGTCTAAAGCATGGCTTGAAATGTTTCACCGTTATATCGCCACCGTGCTGGGGGCGACCATCGTGCTGCTACTGTGGCTGGGTTGGCCGTTGAGAAAAACACCCGGCTATCCATGGCGAATTACCCTCTTCTTGATGTTTATCGTTCTGGTTCAGGGTGTCTTTGGGGCGCTAACCGTAACGCTCACGCTATGGCCCCAGGTAGTGACCCTCCATTTGCTGGGCGGGATGGGGGTCCTGCTACTTTTTGTATGGCTCTATTGCAGGTTGACCTCATTGCAGCGAGGAGGTATCAAGAGCCCGCGTCGTGCATCGGCCAGTTGGTGGTTGGTAGCGGGTCTGCTGGCGGGGCAGTTGGCCCTGGGAGGCTGGGTGTCTAGCAACTACGCGGGGATGTCGTGTCAGGGTTTTCCGTCATGCAACGGCCAGTGGTGGCCGGAAATGGACCTTAGCGAGGGTTTCCACTTAACCCAGACAGTAGGGCCCAACTATTTGCATGGACAATTGCACGCAAATGCCCGTACGGCTATACACGTGGCTCACCGTGTCTGGGGCGGCCTGTTAGGTGTCGCCATGTTCATGTTGTGGTGGCAACACCGTGACAAGACGGCGTCGCGCAGCCTGACGAATGTCTTGAAAATTTATTGTCTTCAGGTCGCTCTCGGCATGGCTAGCGTCATTTTCTGGTTGCCGCTTTGGTTGGCATTGCTGCATACGGCCGGCGCAATGGCGCTTGCCGTCAGCTTTTTACTTGCCTGGTGGCGGTGGCGTTATGATCCAATGGCGGACCGCTCGATTCGCATGCGCGGAGGCAGGGTATTGCCTCGTTTCTGGGCGCTTGAGGGGTTGCCCGATAACGTGCAGGCCCGTGAGGTCGCAACACCAAGTGCCAGCCGGAGGCCTCAATGCGACTAGCCACCGGGTGTTGGTTCGCGCGTAATGATGTTTATCTTAAAGGATCATTAGCAGGATTGAGCTGGATGCTGTAAAGTCGACTGATATTAGATGTACAATTTTGGTAAAGCATTTGAAGAGCTTGGGTAAGGAGTCTCATGAGTTTGGTGAGTGCACTTTTACTTTTGTCGGTAGCGGTGGTCGTGATTGCGGGGCTCGCGGGTTATGCCTACCGTCTTCGCGAGGAAGTAAAACGTCGCGATGCGTTTCGTGTTGCTGAAGACCAGCAGGCCCAGTTAAACAGTCTGGAAAATCTTGATTGGGTAACCGCAGCCTTGGTTCAAGAGCAGGTAGACGTGACGGAAGGCGCTTGGCGTTGCAAGGTGTTGCTCGAGATCATTGATCCAAGCTTGACGGAACGACCTGATTTTCAAGCTTTTTCGGAGCTCTATGAGCGAACGAAACATCTCAAGACACATTCGGCCAGGCAGCAGCTATCACCTCGAGAGCGAATGCAGGAAGACCGCGAGCGTCTTGAAGCTGAACAGCAACTGCGCAGCGATGTGTTGGCGGCAGCTCAGGCCGTTATTACATGGCGTCAAAAGGGTCGCCAAGGGCTGCATTGAGCTGTCATGAGCGTGTATGACCAATTTTTTTTAAGTGTAGCCATTGGTATTTAGTGCTCTCAGCACTTATTTTGCTATGCTGTAAGATGCCGTTGTCAGCAAGAAGTTGATATATTGGCAAGTTGCTTGTGTTTACAGGTTCTGTATATACCAGTAACCGCTTAACATCGAGAGAGGCCAACCTGGCCGGTGTTAGGCAGGCGAAAAATGGATGCTCTCGCTCAAAAAAAGAAGCATTGGATAGAAATGGTCACTAATGACCACTTCAGCATTGGATCAAGAAGGAGTCTTGCATGAAAAAATCAACAACTGGCCTACTAATCGGTTCCGCATTGGTAGTTGGCCTCTCAGGCTGTGCCAGCTCTGCCTCCCAATCTTCTGGCCAAAGCCAAGCGAGCGCTAGCGGAGATCGTAGCTGGTACCAGCATCCTGCTATCTGTGGTCTGGCAGGCGGTATCATTGGTAGCAGCATCGGCTACGCAACCAGTGGTAGTTCTGACGAAGATGCCGGGCTTGCTGTGGGCGGTGCGACAGGCGCTGCCATCGGCGGTCTGCTTTGTTCGGACAATACGCCAGAGCCTGAAGAGCCGCAGTGCCCGAGCTTCGACGGTGACATCCCGGCAGGTGCCGCGGTTGACGCTGAAGGTTGTCCGTTGGATTCAGATGACGACGGCGTGCCTGACTTCCGTGATCAATGCCCAGGTACGCCTGCTGGTGTTGAAGTTGACGCCGATGGCTGCCCGTTAGATTCAGACAACGATGGCGTGCCAGACTACCGTGATCAGTGTCCTGATACGCCGGCCGGTGTAGAAGTCAACTCGCTGGGCTGCCCGGATAGCGTTGTGCTTGAGGATGTCAATTTCGAATTTGATTCCGCACAGCTAACTTCTGAAGCACGTAGCGTGCTGAACGGCGTTGCTGAGCGTCTGGTTAACAACCCCGATGTTCGTGTTCGCATCGAAGGTCACACTGACTCGGTCGGCTCTGCACAGTACAACATGGACCTTTCCCAGGACCGTGCTGAATCCGTGACTGAATACCTCGCAACGCAAGGTGTCGAGTCTGATCGTATGATGGCGGAAGGCTTCGGTGAAGAGCAGCCGGTCGCTACCAACGACACCGATGAAGGTCGTGCGGAAAACCGTCGCGTAGAGCTGGATGAGTGGAACTAAGGTAAGCAATTAACGCGTTACCTTACGGTTTTAAAACGCGTTAATGGTAATGAAGCGGAGGGCCTATGCCCTCCGTTTTTTTATTTATACGCAAGCTGGCATCTGTTAGCCTTATCTGCCGACATTGTTTCCACCCATTTTTACCTCATTGATAGCGATATGTGATCCTTGGTATGGATCACCACTGCGCTCAAAGGACAATTTGCATGCCCATAGTGACACTGCCGGATGGCAGTCAGAGAACGTTTGATTCACCGCTTTCCATTATGCAGTTGGCAGAGTCCATTGGCCCTGGTTTGGCCAAGGCCTGTGTGGCAGGAAAAATTGACGGCGTTCTGGTTGATGCCGCTGACCTCATAGAGCGAGACGCCGACGTTGCCATCCTGACGGCACGTGATCCGGAAGGTCTGGAGATTATCCGGCATTCCTGTGCCCATTTGATCGGTCACGCCGTCAAGCAGCTATACCCCAATGCCAAGATGGCGATTGGGCCGGTGATTGAAGATGGCTTCTATTACGATATTGAATTTGGCGACTCGGTATCTTCCGATGACCTGGATGCCATTGAAGCCCGCATGAAGGCGCTTATCGATCATGAGTATGACGTCGTCCGTGAATATGTCGATCGTGATCAGGCGATGCTGACGTTTCTTCATCGTGACGAACCCTACAAGCAAGAGATCGTCCGTGATATTCCCGAAGGGGCCACGATCCGGCTGTATCACCACGAAGAATATACTGACATGTGCCGCGGCCCGCATGTGCCGAACACCCGTCACCTCAAGGCATTCAAACTGACCAAGCTGGCCGGCGCCTATTGGCGTGGTGACGCCGCCAACCCGATGTTGACGCGCATTTACGGGACGGCGTGGGGCGACAAGAAGCAGCTTAAAGCGTACCTGAAGCGTCTCGAAGAGGCTGAGAAGCGCGATCATCGAAAGTTGGCGCGCAAGATGGATCTTTTCCATCTTCAGGAAGAGGCGCCGGGGATGGTGTTCTGGCACCCTAATGGCTGGACGATGTACCAGGCGCTGGAAGATTACATGCGTAAGATTCAGCGTGAGCATGGGTATCAGGAAATCAAGACGCCGCAGGTTGTTGACCTTTCTCTTTGGAAAAAGTCTGGTCATTGGGGCCACTACAATGAACTGATGTTTACCACGGAGTCGGAAAAGCGTGAGTATGCGGTCAAGCCGATGAACTGTCCGTGTCACGTGCAGGTCTTTAATCAGGGGCTTAAAAGCTACCGTGATTTACCGCTGCGTTTGGCAGAGTTTGGTAGCTGTCACCGCAACGAGCCGTCTGGTTCGCTGCATGGCCTCATGCGCGTACGCGGGTTTACCCAGGATGATGCGCACATCTTTTGTACCGAAAGCCAGATTCAGGCGGAAGCGGAAGCTTTCATTGCGCTAACACTTCAGGTATATAAGACGCTCGGTTTTGAAGATGTCGAGCTCAAGCTGTCAACGCGTCCTGAAGATTTTCTGGGTGAAGCGGCGATGTGGGATCAGGCCGAGCAGGGTCTTGAGGCGGCACTCAACGCCACGGGCCTCGATTGGGACCTGCAGCCGGGCGAAGGCGCCTTTTATGGCCCAAAAATCGAATTTGCCCTGCGTGATTGCCTGAATCGCGTGTGGCAATGTGGTACGCTACAGCTCGATTTTAATTTGCCAGGGCGACTCGGTGCGCAATACGTCGCCGAAGATGGGTCCCGCAAGACCCCGGTAATGCTGCATCGTGCGATTCTCGGCTCCTTCGAGCGTTTTCTGGGGATCCTGATTGAGCACTACGCGGGTGCAATGCCATTATGGCTGGCGCCGCAGCAAGTCGTTATCATGACGATTACCGATTCGCAGCGTGATTATGCGCTTGCTTTAGAGCAGCGTTTGCAAAAAAATGGCATGCGGGCTAAAGCGGACTTGAGGAACGAGAAAATCGGCTTTAAAATCCGCGAACATACGTTACAGAAAATTCCCTATCTCCTGGTGGTAGGAGATAAGGAAGTCGACGCTGACTCAGTGGCCGTGCGAACTCGCAGCGGCGAAGATCTCGGCACCATGACGGTCGATGCATTTATCGAACGGTTTGGTACAGAGCGAGCAGCCCTGGCGACATCGTCAATTGCCTAAGGAGACGGACCGATCAAGCGAAGCAATCAGCGAGGGCGCCCAGCAGATAAGCGCCCACCAATGAACGAGCGAATTACCGAAGAAGAAGTACGTCTTATTGACAGCGACGGTGAGCAGTTGGGTGTTGTGCCCACCACCGAAGCATTGGAGCGTGCTCAATCTTCCGGTTTGGATCTCGTGCAAATTTCGAATGCCGATCCCATCGTCTGCAAGATTATGGATTACGGCAAATTCGTTTTTGAGACCAAAAAGCAAAAAGCGGCTCAAAAGAAAAAGCAAAAGCAAATTCAGGTCAAGGAAGTCAAATTCCGGCCTGGCACCGATGAAGGCGACTATCAGGTCAAGCTTAAAAACCTGACGCGCTTTTTGGAAGGTGGTGACAAGGGTAAGGTCACATTGCGCTTCCGTGGTCGTGAAATGGCGCACCAGGACATCGGCCGTAAGCTGATGGAGCGGATCGCGGCAGACCTGGAAGAGATCGGAACGGTGGAAGCATTTCCAAAAATGGAAGGCCGCCAGATGATCATGATCCTTGCCCCGAAAAAGAAGTGATCCAACGGCGAAGTTAACGGGCTGCCTTGTGTAGGTAGCAGGCCCTGGATTTTCTAAAAAACATCGAGCGGAGTTATCCTCATGCCGAAAATCAAAAGCAACAGTGGTGCTGCAAAGCGCTTCAAAAAGACCGCCAATGGCTTCAAGCACAAGCAGTCTTTTCGTAGCCACATCCTGACCAAGAAGTCGACCAAGCGTAAGCGTCAGCTGCGTGGCATGAAGCAGATTCATGCGTCAGACAAGGCGCTGATCCAGCGCATGCTGCCGAATCTGTAACGTCGAATTTTCTTATTCTGAGTGCTTTTTGCCTCAGGCCTAATGTCAGGAGTGTGTTATGACTCGAGTTAAGCGTGGCGTAGTTGCCCGTCGTCGCCATAAAAAAGTATTGAAGCAGGCCAAAGGTTACTACGGTGCGCGTTCGCGCGTATTCCGGGTAGCCAAACAGGCGGTTATCAAAGCCGGCCAGTATGCCTATCGCGACCGTCGTAATCGTAAGCGTCAGTTCCGCGCGCTGTGGATTCAGCGTATCAATGCGGGCGCTCGCATCAACGGTATGTCTTACAGTCGCTTTGTTGGCGGCCTGAAGAAAGCCGGTATCGAAATCGACCGCAAGGTATTGGCGGATCTGGCTGTCCATGAGAAAGCGGCATTTGCTGCGATTGTGGAAAAAGCCAAGGCTGCCCAATAAGCTTCACCCGGCGCTAATGGCGCCAGTGGATGCCCAGGTCATTTAGTGTGACCCGTACAGGGGAAGAGCAGCCGCTCTTCCCCTGTTTTTATGTCACGCTCTTCAATCAAATGTGACCCATCGCAGGATGGGAACCGCTTAATTCGGAGTAAACAGGATGGACCACCTTCCGGCGCTGGTATCTGAAGCACGCGACGCCATTCATGCCGCGCAAAACGTCGCTGAATTGGATGAAGTGCGCGTACGCTATTTGGGCAAAAAAGGCGAAATGACGGCATTGCTCAAGGGCCTCGGCAAGCTGTCAGCCGAAGAGCGTCCGGCGGCGGGTGAGCGGATTAACCACGCCAAGCAAACGCTGGCGCAGGAAATCGACGTCAAGCGTCAGGCGCTCGAGCGTGAAGCACTCGACGCACGCTTAGCGGCGGAGCGTATTGATGTCACGCTTCCCGGCCGACGCCAGTCGCCAGGTGGCTTGCATCCAGTGACGCGCACCCTGGAGCGAATTGAAGGGCTGTTTACCCGCATTGGTTTCGACGTCGCAGTGGGGCCCGAAATTGAAGACGACTATCATAATTTCGAGGCGCTCAACATTCCCGCGCATCATCCCGCACGGGGGATGGCCGATACGTTTTACTTTGATGCCACCCGCCTGCTTCGCACGCACACGTCGCCCGTGCAAGTGCGTACCATGAAAACGACTGAGCCGCCCATTCGTATTGTCTGTCCGGGGCGCGTCTATCGCAGCGACTCGGACCTGACCCATACGCCCATGTTTCATCAGGTCGAGGGGCTGCTGGTTGATGAAGACATCAGCTTTGCGGACCTGAAAGGGACCATCGAAGATTTCCTGCAGGCGTTTTTTGAGCGCGATGATCTGTCAGTTCGCTTTCGTCCTTCCTATTTTCCGTTCACAGAACCCTCCGCGGAAGTGGATATCCAGTGTGTCATGTGCAGCGGCGATGGCTGTCGGGTTTGTTCGCACAGTGGTTGGCTTGAAGTCATGGGCTGCGGCATGGTGCATCCCGAAGTCTTTCGGCATTCGGGTATCGATACCGAGCGCTTTACGGGCTTTGCGTTCGGCATGGGCGCTGAGCGCCTGGCAATGCTCCGGTACGGCGTTAACGATCTGCGTCTGTTCTTTGAGAACGATCTGCGCTTCTTGCGCCAGTTTGCTTAAGACCACGGCCAAACACAGGAACGAGCATGAAATTTTCAGAACAGTGGCTGCGTGAATGGGTTTCACCGCAGCTTGAGACCCAGGCGATAGCCGATCAGATCACCATGGCGGGCCTGGAAGTCGACGCTGTCGAGCCAGTGTCGGCTTCCTTCAGTGCCGTGGTAGTGGCCGAGGTGCTGACCAAGGACAAGCATCCTGACGCCGATAAGCTCAACGTGTGCACGGTGGATGACGGCAGTGGCGCACCGGTTCAGGTGGTGTGTGGCGCCCCCAATGTGGGCGTGGGTCAGAAGGTGCCTTTTGCCCGGGTAGGCGGCGTTTTACCCGGCGATTTCAAGATCAAGAAAGCCAAGCTGCGGGGCGTTGAGTCCCAGGGCATGATTTGCTCCGCCTCCGAACTGGGGCTGGAGGAAGAAACGTCAGCCGGCATCCTTGAGCTGCCGGTTGAAGCACCCGTCGGCACCGACTTTCGCGACTTCATGAACCTCAACGACATGACCATTGAAGTTGACCTCACGCCTAACCGTGGCGATTGCCTCAGCATCAAAGGTTTGGCGCGGGAAGTGGGGGTCCTCAATCGTATGGCAGTGGCGGGCCCGGAAATAACACCGGTACCCGCCACGATTGATGAGACGTTTGCCGTCGATATTGAGGCGGCGGAGCAGTGCCCCCGGTATCTGGGCCGTGTGATCAGCAACGTTGACGTCACTGCTGAAACGCCGCTCTGGATGGTGGAGCGCCTGCGACGCAGCGGGGTGCGCTCGATTGACCCGGTCGTTGATACTACCAACTACGTCATGCTGGAGCTTGGCCAGCCGATGCATGCCTTTGATCGGGATAATCTGACAGGCAGCATGGTGATCCGTATGGCGCGTCCAGGCGAGTCGCTTACGCTGCTCGATGGCCAGCAGGTGGCGCTGCGTCCTGAAACGCTGGTGATTGCCGATCAGACTGGCCCGCTTGCCATGGCCGGCATCATGGGGGGTGAGTTATCCGGGGTGAGCGAGACCACCCGGACGATTTTTCTCGAGTCAGCCTTTTTCAGCCCGTTGGCGATTGCCGGCCAGGCGCGCTCCTATGGGCTGCATACCGATGCGTCACACCGCTTTGAGCGCGGTGTCGACCCGTTGCTGACGCCGCAGGCGGTAGAGCATGCCACCCAGTTGCTGCTCGATATTTGCGGCGGTCAGGCAGGGCCCGTTGTGGAAGCAAAGTGTGAGGCGACCATGCCCGCGCCGCGCCGTGTCGTCCTGCGGGAAGCGCGGCTGGAAAAAGCGCTTTCAAAGCGCCTGGGCAAGGACGATGTGACCGATATCCTCGAGCGTCTGGGTTTTGGCGTAGCGGTAGGCGACGGCGACTGGCAGGTCGATGTGCCCAGCTGGCGATTTGATGTCGCCATTGAGGAAGACCTTATCGAAGAAGTCGCGCGTATCCATGGCTACAACAATCTGCCGGTGCGACGACCGGCCGCGCGTCTGTCGCTGCGTGCCGAGCATGAAGCCGTGCTTTCGCTCAAGCAGCTGCGCCGCCAGATGGTGGCGCGTGGTTTCCAAGAGGCGATTACCTATAGCTTTGTTGCCCCTGAGCTACAGTCGGCCATCTTGCCTGACGCGGTGTCTCCTGCGCTTGCCAACCCCATTTCCGCGGACCTTTCGGTGATGCGCGCCAGCTTGCTGCCGGGATTGGTGCGAGCAATGGAGCATAATCTCAATCGTCAGCAAAGCCGCGTTCGACTTTTCGAGACCGGGCTGGTCTTCAACGGTGAGCTGGATGCCCTGTCCCAGGTGCCGATGATGGGAGCGCTCTTATGCGGTGCGCGCGACCCGGAAGGGTGGAGTGGTGGAAAGGCTGGCGTTGATTTTTATGACCTCAAAGGCGATCTGGAAAGCTTGCTGGCGCTAGGCGGAAATCGCGATGCCTGGCGCTTCGAGCCCGCTGAGCATCCTGCCCTACACCCTGGCCAGAGCGCCCAGGTGCTGTTTGAAGGCCAGCCGGCGGGTTGGATTGGCACCTTGCACCCTCAGGTGCGGGCGACGCTGGGGCTGAAAGTCGACGCCATCGTTTTCGAGGTGCGTCTTGATCATTTGAGCCAGGGGCACGTGCCAGCCTTCGAGCAGTTGTCGCGCTTTCCAGAAGTGCGCCGTGACCTTGCCTTCACGCTGCCCGAGGAGCGTCCTGTTCAGGCGTTGCTGGATAGTGCGCGTGTGGAAGCAGGTGAATACCTCAGCGACATAACGCTATTTGATGTCTATGCTGGTAAAGGCGTTGCCGAAGGCTATAAGAGTATCGCGCTGGGGTTGACCTGGCAGCACCCATCGCGCACGCTTAATGATGAAGAAATCAATCGGTTGGTTGAGTCGATAGTGGCGCAGGTGCAAGTGGAGTTAGGTGCCGAGCTGCGCGGGTAATAGGGCCAAGGTGCGAGTCGTTTCGCATGCTTGGAAGCGTTTGCTACATGGAGGAGTCCTATGGGTGCGTTGACCAAAGCAGAGCTGGCGGAGCATTTACACACCGAACTATCGTTTTCCAAGCGTGAAGCGAAGGCCATGGTCGAAGCGTTCTTCGAGGAAATACGGGCCTGTCTGCGCGAAAACGAACAGGTCAAACTGTCGGGGTTTGGAAATTTTGACTTGCGCGACAAGCGCGAGCGCCCCGGGCGTAACCCCAAGACAGGCGAGGAGATTCCCATTTCGGCGCGTCGCGTTGTCACCTTCCGGCCTGGGCAGAAACTCAAGCAGCAGGTCGAGCAATATCGGGGCTCGGCCTCTTAAGTAGCGCTATTTGCAGTGCTTTAAATCTTCGAGCCTGATGAACCCCGCTGACATTGGATCAATGTCAGCGGGGTTTTGCGTTCACCCATGGTAGACGCTGCTTGAGGGTGTGTTGGATGATGGGGGCGTGTTAATATTTGAGTAAATCCATCAAGTATTCGTCGGCATGCTGTCGGCAGTCCATCACTCTCATTGAGGAGCCATAATGCCTCGGTTAAGTATCATAGTGGGTACCGTTTACGGTGGTGCGTTGGATGTCGCGGAACAGGTCAAGCCCCTGTTCGAAGAGGCGGGTTACACAGTCGATATACTGGAGCAGCCCGTCCTTGCGGACATCACCGATGCAACGCCGGACCTCGCTCTATTTTGCGTCTCCACGACGGGTAGCGGTGATTTCCCCGGCAACTTTGTCCCCTTTGTGCGTGAGCTGCAGTCCAAAAGCCCCTCGCTGGGCTCGCTGACCTACGGGTTGATCGCGCTGGGTGACAGCTCCTACGGGGATACTTTTTGTGGCTCAGGGCGCCGTCTGGACGAGCTGCTGGCCGATCACGGTGCGGTCCGTCTTGGCGAGCGACTGGAAATCGACGCCATGGAAACCTTTATGGCGGATGATGCCGCCTTGCCTTGGGTCGAATCCTGGCTTGAGTCCGAGCAGTTGGCGGTAGATAGCTAGTGGCCTCCGGTGTGCCTACGTCGGCCCAGCGCGTGAGCAGCGCTCTCGGTCTTTGCATTGTCATGCTGGCGACGCTGCCGCGCTATATGGCGGGGGGGAACGAAACCCGGCTATCGCTGATCATCATGGCCCTTGTCATTGTGCTGGTGGCCGTTGGGGTTCAGTGGCGGATGTTGTCCGCCACTGAACGTCGCAAACTACCAGGTATGTGCAAGCGGCTTGCTGCCATGATGGGGATTGGCGTGTTGGTAATGGGCGCCTGGCACGCGCTTTTTACCGACTGGATCAGCTGGCAGGTATTCATTTCCCATGCGGCAACCTTCGGCCTTATCGCTCATGTCATCAGTCTGTGGTGGGCGACGGAGAGGCGTGATGCTTCGCCGAGATAAGCTGCTGGAAGTCAGCCGATGTCTGCGGCCGGCTGAGCCAAAAGCCCTGGATGGCATCAACCGGATACTGGTTTAACAGCTTGAGTTGATGTTCGGTTTCAACGCCTTCCGCCACTACGTTAAGTCCCAGCTGTTCCGCCAGGCTGCTGATCGCAGCGACGATGGGGCCGCTGTTGTGAGTCTTGTCGTCCAGTGCCGCAATAAAGCTCTGATCAATTTTAAGGCTGTGAGCGGGCATCTTATGCAGATAGCTGAGCGACGAATACCCCGTACCGAAATCGTCAAGCGCAATACGGCAGCCGAGCGCGCTCAACTGGCCCAGTACATCCATGCCTAGATCGCGGCGCTCAAGCAGCAAGCTTTCGGTAAGCTCAAAAGTGATCAGTGATGGATGGATGTCGGCGTTCTTCAGCTTGTGTTCAACTCTGCTGACGAAGTCTGGCTGCCAGAACTGGGCGGCTGATAGATTGATGGCAATAGGCGGTGGGGTCACGCCACTCCGCCGCCAGGCATTGATGTCGCTAAGTACTCGGTCGAGGATGTATTCGCCCAGGGGCAGGATAAGCCCTGAGCGTTCCGCCAGCGGTATGAAGGTGCCCGGTGATACCCAGCCGTGCTCAGGATGGTGCCACCTGGCGAGGCTTTCGGCCGATACAATAGCGCCCGTGGTGCGGCTGTAAATTGGCTGATAATGCATTTCTATGCCGTTCTGCGCTTCCAGCGTATTGCGTAGTGCCGTTTCCAGCGACAGGTGCTGCTGGGCCTGTTTGTCCATCTCCGGCCGGTAAAGGCGATAGGTATTGCGTCCTTCCTGTTTGGCGCGATACATGGCGGCATCGGCGCTTTGCATCAAGGCCGTCGGCGTCTCGCCATCGTGCGGATAAATGCTGATGCCCAGGCTGCAGCCAATACGGAACTCATGGCCATTGATGGCATAAGGGGCGCTTATGGATGAGATGATCCGTTGCGCCACTCCCGTGGCATCGCCGAAGTCATGGATGCTGGACAGCAGGATGATGAATTCGTCACCGCCAAGTCGCGCAAGGGTGTCGTCCTCGCGTAGTTGACCCGACATACGCTCAGCGGCGTGGGTCAGCAGTTCATCACCCACGGCATGACCAAGGGTGTCGTTGACCTGCTTGAAATGATCGAGGTCGATAAAGACCAGGGCAAGAGATTCGTTTGCGCGATGCGCATGGTTGAGGGCCAATCCCAGCCGGTCCTCCAGCAGCCGCCTGTTGGGCAGCCGCGTGAGCGGGTCGTAATAGGCGAGATGGCGTATCTGCTCTTCGTTCTCACGCATGTGCGTGATATCAGTAAAAAGGCCTGCGTAATGCTTGGTGTGGCCGTCCTGGTTGGCGATGGCGGTAATGGTCAGCAGCTCCAGGTAAAGCTCGCCGGATTTCCGACGGTTCCAGACTTCACCGCGCCAATAGCCGTTTTCCTGCAGGCATTGCCACATCTTCTGGTAAAACCGTTCATCCTGGCGCCCTGAGGCCAGCACGCTGGGTGTTTTTCCGGCGACATCTTCCAGCGTATACCCCGTCATGTGAGTAAAGGCAGGGTTGACGAACTCAATGCGCGTCTGGGCATCGGTGATGATGATGCCCTCCAGTGAGGATTCGATGATGCGTTCGGCCAGTTCAAGGTGCTGGCGTGACTTGACCAGGGCGTTATCGCGCTGCTCCAGTGCATCGCGCAATTCGTCGAGATAGAGCTTGTCGGCGCTCATCAGGATGTCTTTGAAGCCTATCAGTCCCGATACCTTGCCGCGGTCATCCAGTACCGCGAGATGGCGTATACGGTGGTGGATGAGCAATTCGCGTGCCTGTATGAGCGGTGCATGTTCGGCGATGGTGTGCAAAGGGCGACTGGCCAACTGACCGATCGGGGTGGTGCCAGGGTGGCGCGCTACAAAGCCGATGAAGTCGCGCTCGGTCACGATGCCCAGGCCGTCACTGTCCTGAACGATCGCGGCATCATGGCGTTTGTGGCGCATCTGCGCCGACACCTCGTTGAGTAGCAGTTCGCCGTCAAGCACAAGCGGGCCAGTACGCATGGCCGTATGCACTTCGCGCAGCCGAAGATACGGCTCGAGCCCCTGGTGTAGAGCGATATCCGTCTGCGACACGATGCCGGCGGGCATGTCATCGGCATCGGTGACCAGCAGGTGTCGTTGTCCGCGTGTGCTCATAAGCCGTGCTGCTTCGTCCAGACGCATGTCCATGGGCGCTGTCGCGACGGGGCTGCTCATGTGCCGCTCAATGGGTGCTTGAAGCGCCCGCTGGCTGAAGAAATCGATATCCAGGGCGTCATGCTCGGTCCAGATGCCGACTGCCTGCTGGTTCTCGATGACCAAAATGCAGCTACATTGGCGCTCGAGCATGCGCTTGGCGGCATCGCGAAGCGGGGTGGTAGGGGAGCAGTGAAGCAACCCGGTTTGCATCACGCGCGCAAGCGGTAGATCATGTACGGTCATCGGCAATCACTCGTTAACTCGGCCTTCAAGTGCTCGTAAGGCAAAAGCTCATAGCATATCGTAAAATCAGCCGTCATTATGCAGCGTTGCCGATCTCGAACCTGATTCTGGTGTATTTTAAGCGCTGTAATCCCTTGTATTTTACGTCGACGCCCCCATCTTGCGAGCATGGCGCTTGCCACCGTGCGCCGGGGTTCTTAAAATCGCCCCTTGGACTTATTTACAGCAATCAACACAACGCCCAGCCGTTAGAGGACAATTCATGCAAGTTTCCGTCGAGACGACCTCCCAGATTGAGCGCCGCATCACGATTCAAGTGCCTGCTGGCGAAATCGATGAGGCTGTCAATACTCGCTTAAAAGAAACGGCGAAAAATGTTCGCTTGAATGGTTTCCGCCAAGGGCGAGTGCCGATGGCCGTGGTACGTCAGCGTTACGGTCAAAGCGTGCGTGACGAAGTGGTTGGCGAAGTGATGCGCGAGCGCTACGTACGCGCGATTACCGATGAAGGCTTCAATCCGGCGGGTTATCCGCAGATCGAACCGCTCGTCAACGAAGCCGGTAAGGACTTCGAGTTCGTTGCCACCATGGAAGTCTACCCGGAGGTCGAACTGGCTTCGATCGACGGAACCGAGGTGGAGCGCCCAGTGGTCGACGTCACCGATGCCGACGTTGATGAAATGATCAACACGCTGCGCAAGCAAAATGCGGCCTGGGAAGAAGTCGACGCCGCGGCGGAAGACGGCGATCAGGTAACCATCGATTTCCAGGGTTACCTGGGCGATGAGCCGTTTGAAGGGGGTAGCGCCGAAGGCCACGAGTTGGTAATTGGGTCCAACAGCTTCATCCCTGGTTTTGAAGAGCAACTGATCGGTGCGAAAGCCGCTGAAGACAAAACCATCACGGTGACGTTCCCTGAGGATTATCAGGCCGAACACTTGGCAGGTAAGGAAGCCACCTTCAAGGTCAAGGTGCACAAGGTCAGCCGTCAGACGCTGCCGGAAGTCGACGCCGAGTTCATTGAGCGTTTCGGCGTTGAAGGCGGTGACGAAGCCAAGTTCCGCGCTGAAATCAAAAAGAACATGACGCGCGAGGCCGCGCAGGCAGTCGATAACCGCGTCAAGCAGCAGGTGCTGGACGCGCTGAAAAAAGCCAACGACATCCCTGTTCCGAGCGCACTCGTTCAGCAGGAGACTGACGGCATGAAGCGCCAGGCTGCCCAGCAGTTTGGTCTTGGCGAAGATTTTGACGTAAGCCAACTGCCCAACGAGCTTTTTGAAGAGCAGGCCAAAGGCCGCGTCCAGGTAGGTCTATTGCTCGCCGAAGTCATCAAGGCCAACGGGCTTGATGCTACTGACGAAGAAATCAAGGCCAAGGTCGAAGAGCTGGCAGAGCAGTACCAGGATCCTTCTGAAGTCGTTGACTATTACATGGGCAATGATCAGATGAAGACCCAGGTCAAGTCTGCCATTCTCGAGGAAAAAGCGGTCGACCAGCTGCTTGAGCAGACTACCGTCAACGATGTGGAAATGTCCTACCAGCAAGTGCTGGCAGCGGCACAGCAACAGGCTGAAGCAGGTGAGGGCGCCGAGGAAGACGAAACAACCAGCGCCTAACACCCGACGCAGGCGCACCGCTGGGTGCGCCATCCCTTATCGGACGCAAGGAATCACCGAAATGAGTGAGTTTGATATTCAAAACGCCGGCGGTTTAGTGCCCATGGTGGTGGAGCAAAGCGCCAAAGGGGAAAGAGCCTACGATATCTATTCGCGGCTTCTTAAAGAACGCGTCATCTTTCTGGTTGGCCCCGTTGAAGACTACACGGCCAATCTGGTGGTTGCTCAACTGCTGTTTCTTGAGTCAGAGAACCCTGACAAAGACATTCATCTGTATATTAATTCGCCTGGTGGCTCGGTTACCGCGGGTATGTCGATCTACGACACCATGCAGTTCGTGAAACCTGATGTTTCCACCGTATGTATCGGCCAGGCGGCCAGCATGGGCGCACTGCTTCTGACCGCAGGTGCCGAAGGCAAGCGCTACTGTTTGCCCAACTCACGGGTCATGATTCATCAGCCGCTGGGTGGTTACCAAGGCCAGGCGTCGGATATCGAAATCCATACCCGCGAGATCCTCGGCATCCGTGAGAAGCTGAATCAAATTCTGGCGCATCACACGGGCCAGGATATCGAAAGCGTTGCGCGCGACACCGATCGTGACAACTTTATGAGCGCCAGCCAAGCCCAAGAATATGGCTTGATTGATGCAGTGCTGGATAAGCGGCCGACATCCTGATAGCGTGACGGGATATTGCATTTCCAGCGAGCTTACAAGGCGGTGTGCACCGCCGCAGTGAAAGAGGTACGCGAATGGCCGACGGCAAAGGCAAAGACGAAGGCGGCAAGCTGCTTTACTGCTCGTTTTGCGGAAAAAATCAAAACGAAGTCAGAAAGCTGATTGCCGGTCCGTCAGTCTATATCTGCGATGAGTGTGTCGATCTGTGTAACGACATCATTCGCGAGGAAGTTCTCGAAGCCGATGCCGAGAGCGATGAAGAGCGGCTACCTACGCCTCGCGAAATTCGTTACACGCTGGACGACTACGTCATTGGGCAAGACCGCGCCAAAATGGTCCTGTCTGTCGCTGTGTATAACCACTACAAGCGACTTAAATCTCAAGTGCGTGAAACCGACGTCGAGCTGGGTAAGTCAAATATCTTGCTGATCGGTCCAACCGGTAGCGGTAAAACGCTGCTGGCCGAGACCATGGCGCGGCTGCTGAATGTCCCGTTCACGATTGCAGATGCCACCACGCTGACCGAAGCAGGTTATGTGGGCGAGGATGTTGAAAACATCATCCAGAAGCTGCTGCAGAAGTGTGACTACGACGTTGAGAAGGCAGAGCGCGGCATCGTTTATATCGACGAAATCGACAAGATTTCGCGCAAGTCCGACAATCCGTCCATCACCCGTGACGTATCCGGCGAAGGCGTACAGCAAGCGCTGCTCAAGCTGATTGAAGGCACGACAGCGTCTGTCCCGCCGCAAGGAGGGCGCAAGCATCCCCAACAGGAGTTTGTGCAGGTTAATACGGCCAACATGCTGTTTATTGTTGGTGGCGCATTTGCCGGGCTGGATAAAGTCATTCGTGACCGCGTTGAAAAGGGCGGTATTGGTTTCAATGCGACGGTGAAGAGCAAGGAATCCTCCCGCGGTGTCGGCGAAATGCTGGCCGACGTCGAACCGGATGACTTGGTTAAATTTGGTCTTATCCCAGAGTTCGTCGGTCGTTTGCCGGTGATTGCCACACTCACCGAGCTTACTGAAGATGCGCTGATCGAGATACTCACCGAGCCCAAAAACTCGTTGGTCAAGCAGTATGCCAAGCTGTTTGAAATGGAGGGCGTGACGCTTGAGTTTCGTGATGATGCGCTGCGTGCTGTTGCTGAAAAAGCGATGGAACGTAAAACCGGTGCGCGTGGCTTGAGGTCGATCCTTGAATCCGTCCTGCTTGATACCATGTACGAAATCCCTTCTTTGGAAGGCGTCAGCAAAGTGGTGATCGAAGCGTCGGTAATTGCCGGTGAAAGTGAACCGCTGCTGATTTATTCCCAGCAAGAAGAGGCGCGCGTCGATGGCACTGACGGCTAGTATCGTCACCTGAGACTGCCAAGCTTCCTATCGCTTTCATGGTTAGCGCCAGTCAAGGGGTCGCTCAGGCGACCCCTTGTCTTTCGTAGCTCAGCGCACCCTTGTGCCCTGACCGCGCCTTTAACGTAGTCAGTTCTCTTCCCAGAACTCATCTGATATATCGAGGAACGTCTGCGATGCAGCAGAGCGCCGAACAGACACAGTGTCTCCCCCTTTTACCATTGCGCGATGTCGTGGTTTATCCGCAGATGGTGATTCCCCTCTTTGTGGGGCGTGAAAAATCGATCCAAGCCCTCGAAGCGGCGATGGAGGCTGATAAGCGCGTCTTGCTGGTGGCTCAACGCGAGGCCTCCCAAGACGAGCCTCACAACGCCGATCTATATGCCATGGGGACAGTGGCCGACATCATGCAGCTGCTGAAGCTGCCCGATGGAACGGTCAAGGTGCTCATCGAAGGCAACTACCGCGCGGATGTCAGCCGTATCGAAGAGCATGCCGATGGGTATACCCAGGCCTATCTCACTGCGCGCGAAAGCCAGCCCCTGACCACCCGGGAGCAAGAGGCATTGGTCCGTGTACTGCTCAACCAGTTCGAGCAATACGTCAAGCTGTCGAAAAAAGTGCCCAACGAGGTGCTCAATTCGCTGTCGGGCATTGAAGATCCCAGCCGGCTCGTCGATACCATCTGCGCGCACCTATCGCTCAAGATTGGCGACAAGCAGGAGCTTCTCGAGATGGATCGCGTGCGCGATCGTATCGAGCACCTGATGGCGCTTATCGAGTCCGAAATCGACCTGTTGCAGGTCGAGAAGCGGATCCGCTCGCGTGTCAAAGAGCAGATGGAAAAGACCCAGCGTGAGTACTATCTCAACGAGCAGATGAAGGCCATCCAGAAAGAGATGGGCGAGCTCGATGACGTGCCCAACGAAGCGGAAAAATATGAGCAGGCCATCGCCTCATCGGGGATGCCTAAAGACGCCGCTGAAAAAGCCACACAAGAGCTCAATAAGCTCAAGATGATGGCGGCCAATTCAGCCGAAGCCAGCGTGGTGCGTTCTTATCTGGACTGGCTGATTGCCGTACCCTGGAAAAAGCGCACCCGGGTCAAGCATGATTTACAGAAAGCCCAGCAGGTGCTTGACGAGGATCACTACGGGCTTGAAGAAGTCAAAGCGCGCATTCTGGAGTACCTGGCAGTACAAAAGCGCGTGCGTAAGATGAAAGGCCCTGTGCTGTGCCTGGTAGGTCCGCCCGGCGTCGGTAAAACCTCGCTGGGTCAGTCGATTGCTCGGGCGACAAACCGCAAGTACGTGCGCCTCGCCCTGGGTGGCGTACGCGATGAGTCAGAGATTCGTGGCCACCGTCGTACCTATATTGGTTCGCTACCCGGCAAGCTGATGCAGCGCATGAGCCGGGCCGGGGTCAAAAATCCGCTGTTCCTGCTTGATGAGGTGGATAAGTTGGGCATGGATCATCGGGGCGACCCGGCGTCAGCGCTGCTTGAGGTGCTGGATCCCGAGCAGAACAACAGCTTTAGCGATCACTACCTGGAGCTGGATTACGATCTCTCGGAAACGCTGTTCATCTGCACGGCAAACTCGATGAACATCCCGGGCCCGCTGCTGGATCGTATGGAGATCATTCGGCTGCCGGGCTACACTGAAGACGAAAAATTGGCCATTGCCAAGCGTTATCTGCTGCCCAAGCAGTTGAAGGCCAATGGCTTGAAAACCAATGAGCTTGCGCTCGAAGATGAGGCATTGCTAGAGCTCATTCGCTATTACACCCGTGAGGCGGGGGTGCGCGAGCTTGAGCGTCAGATCGCCAAGGTATGTCGCAAGGTACTGCGCGAGCGGATAGAGCCATCGGCGGTCAGTGACGACGAGCTTCCCCCGGACGTTCTGGCCGCCACGCATATCGAACACTATGCTGGTGTGCGGCGCTACAGCTACGGGCTTGCCGAGGAAGACGACCAGGTAGGCCGGGTCACCGGGCTGGCGTGGACGTCCGTCGGTGGCGAATTGCTCAATATCGAATCGGTCGTCACGCCGGGCAAAGGGCGTATCAACAAGACCGGTTCGCTGGGCGACGTCATGAAAGAGTCCGTGAGCGCCGCGCAAACGGTGGTGCGTGCTCGGGCGGAGATTTACGGTATCGACGCTGAGCGTTTCGAGAAAGAAGACCTGCATATCCACGTGCCTGAAGGTGCCACGCCCAAGGATGGGCCCAGCGCCGGCGTTGCGATGGTGACGGCGATTGTCTCCGCCTACACCCAGCGCCCGGTGAAGTGTCAGGTCGCGATGACCGGGGAAGTGAACCTGCGCGGGGAGGTCATGCCGATAGGTGGGTTAAAGGAGAAATTGCTGGCGGCCCGCCGTGGTGGTATAAAGATAGTCCTGATTCCGGAAGAAAATCGTCGTGATCTCAAGGAGGTACCTGACAATATCAAGGATGCATTGGATATTCGTCCGGTACGTTGGATTGACGATGTACTCGCCGTGGCGTTAGCGGACAAACCTCTAGAAGGGGCGCCGCTACCTAAAACGGATAAAGCGTTTAGCAATACAGCCGTTGCCAATACCCATTAGTGACGTCGGCTATTCGCTAGCATTTGCTTGTATCATTGCCCAATGCCGTTATGGCGGGCACATCCAGGCAAGGTCGCTTGACAGTCGTTTCAAGGCATTGCTATAAAACGCAGCTATGCCTTGATCGTCGATTACATCGGTGACCATGCCGTAAGAGCCATTTTTAGAAACAGTCAAGGGGTGAAGTGTGAATAAGTCTGAGCTGATTGAAGCCATTGCCGCGTCTGCCGATATTCCAAAAGCAGCGGCAACCCGCGCATTGGATGCCATGGTGGAGTCTGTCACCGATAGCCTCAAGAAGGGTGACAGTGTTTCACTGGTGGGCTTTGGTACCTTCGCAATTAAAGAACGTGCCGCGCGTACAGGGCGCAACCCACAAACGGGTCAGCCGATCCAGATCAGTGCGGCAAAAGTGCCTAGTTTTAAAGCCGGTAAAGCATTGAAAGACGCCGTTAACTAATTCGTTCGTGTTTGTTGTCATCTATGGGCGTATCGCAACCGCGATGCGCCCATGTTATTTTCTAGCCCACTCATTAGGGGCGACCCGTTTAGCTGTGACTACCTGAGGCCAACATGCTGCAAAGTATTCGAGATGGATCCCGAAGCTGGGGAGCCAAGATTATTATTGGTGTCATGGTGGCCGCCATGGCGCTTTTTGGTGTGGAATCCTTGTTTGGCCTGTTTGGCGACGATCCGGATCAGGAAGTCAGCGTAAATGGTCAGCCGATCATGCGTCAGCAGGTTGAAACGGAAGTTCAGCGTGCAATGCGCTCAGGAGATGTGCCACCTGAGCAGGAACGCCAGCTGCGAAATGACGTGTTGGATGACCTGATAACCCAGGAATTGGTGACCCAGTACGCCGAAGACGGCGGCCTCTACGTATCGGAAGATCAGGTCGACCAGTTGATTGTCGGTATCCCTGAGTTTCAGGATGAGGACGGTCGCTTTTCGCCTGAAGTGTTCCGCAGCCGTTTATCCGGGGCGGGTTATACACCCCTTTCCTTCCGCGAAGAGCTGGAGGTTGACGTCAAACGCCAGCAATTGCAGCAGGGGCTGGCCTTTAGTGATTTTACCCTGGAAAACGAGGGTGAGCGTCTGGCTGAGCTTCAGCGCCAGCAGCGTAGCTTCCGGTACGTGATGTTGGATACCGCCGACCTCGATGAGGATATCGAGATCAGCGAAGACGAACTTGAAACCTACTACGAAGACAACGCCGATCGTTTCGAACGTCCGGAGCAGGTCCGCCTTGAGTACGTCTTGCTGGATCGTCGCGAAATGGCCAGCGACGCCGATGTGGATGAAGATGTACTGCGGGATGCCTGGCGCGAGCGAAACGCCGATGCCGATCGCCGCGTTTCTCATATCATGATTACCTTTGGAGATGAGCGCGACCGCGAAGAGGCCCAGGAGCAGGCTGACGAGGCCCTGAAGGCGCTCGAAGAGGGTGAATCGTTCGCCGATACCGCCTTGCGCTATTCCGATGATACCGCCAGTGCTGAAGAGGGCGGCGATCTGGGCACGATCAGCCGAGGCTTCTTTGGCGATGCGTTTGATGAGGCGGCATTCTCTCTCGATGAAGGTGACACCTCGTCTGTCGTCGAGATGGATAATGCCCTGCATATTATTCAAGTGACCGATATTGACCGCCCGACATTCGAAGATCAGCGCGATAGCCTTCGTGAAGAGGTGGCGATGGACGAGGTCAATGACAGCTTTAATGACAAAGCCCAGCAGCTGATTGATGAAAGCTTCGCGGCCGATGACCTTGAAAGCGTGGCAGATGACCTATCCTTGACCCTTCAGGAAAGCGATTGGCTTTCGCGCGACGCGGAAGGTGAGGGCGTGCTGTTTGAGCCAGGTGTCATGGAGCAGGCCTTCAGTGGCGAGGTGCTCGAGGAAGGCTATAACAGTGAAGTGATCGAGCTGGATGAAGATCGTCGGATGGTCATTCGGGTTGCCGAGCACCGTGAGCAGGTCCAGCTGCCGCTCGACGACGTTCGTGATGAAGTGGAAACGGCGGTCAGCGCCCAACGTCAGCAGGAACAGCTTGAGGCGCAAGCAAAAGACATGATTGCGCAGATGGAAGACGGGGAGTCTGTCGATGTGGACTGGCTGGAAGCCAACGATGTACGTCGCCAGGATGACGTGACGGCGTCGCAGCTGATCGTCCAGGAAGCGTTTAGGATGCCGCGTCCCGACGAGGGAGAAAGTACCTATCAAACGGCAATGATGCCCGACGGCGTTGCCCTGATTGCACTTGACGAAGTAACCAGTGGTGACGTGGACGAGGAGCGCGAGCAGTTTGTGGCCCAAATGTCCGAGCAGCTACGTTCCCAGGCCATCATCCAGGGGTTGATCGAAGACCTGCGTAGCGATGCGGAAATAGAGCGTTAACCGTCAACGCTGTTAGCCACAAAAAAGCCGATCCCAGTGATCGGCTTTTTCATGCGCGTCCTTCAGGATGACGGTGGATCACTGAGTGGGAACTGACGTAGCCGAGGGGCCGTGTGATCGGTTTTCTCGACCACGATATCCCAGCCATGCTGGGCATCCCAGTCACCCAGTACGTAGCGTTTTGCGGGTACGTCCTCAACCGTCAGGTCGTGAACCTTGGGGCGGTGGGTGTGGCCATGGATCATGGTGGTGACGCCGCAATGCTCCATCAGGCTGACCACCTCGCCATGGGTGACGTCCATGATGGCGTCAGCTTTAGTGGCATTGGCATCGCCCGACTGCATGCGCAGGCTCGAGGCTAGCGCCAGTCGCTGGTCCAGAGGCAAGGCGAGTATCTGCGCCTGCCATTCTGGATCACGGGACTGTTGGCGAAAGGCCATATAGGCCTCATCCTGAGTACACAGGCTGTCGCCGTGAAGAATGACGGCAGGCATGCCCTGAAGCTCGACTTCTTCAATGTCGGAGAGCAGGGTGGCCTGACAAGCCGCAATAAAACGCTGGCCGATCAGAAAATCACGGTTGCCGTGAAGCAGGTATACCGTGGTGCCGTCGCTGCTCAGCTTATGCAGCCGCGCAATGACCTCGCGGGCGACGTCGCCCAGCGGGTGGGGCGTGTCGAGAAGATCATCGCCGATCCAGGCGTCGAACAGGTCGCCCAAAATATACAGGGCGTCCGCGCCGTTGGCGGTTTGCTCCAGATAATCAAAGAACCCCTGATTAAGCTCAGGGGTGTCATGACTAAGGTGCATATCCGCTACCAGTAGAGTACGCATAGCGCTCCCGGGATTTATTCCGATTCCTTGATGTAGGCGCGCTCAATAATCACGTCCTCGGCGGGCACATCGGCGTGCATGCCGCGGCGCGTGGTGCTGACGTTTTTAATGGCGTTGACAACGTCCATGCCGTCGACCACTTCGCCAAACACCGCATAGCCCCAACCCTGGAGGTTTTTGCCACTATGATCCAGAAAGCTGTTATCGCCGACGTTGATGAAAAACTGGGCGGTGGCTGAATGCGGATCCTGGGTGCGGGCCATGGCCAGGGTGCCTTTGGTGTTTTTCAGGCCGTTATCCGCCTCGTTCTGGATCGGGTCGCGGGTGGGTTTTTGATTGAAGTCCTGGTCAAAGCCGCCGCCCTGAACCATGAAGCCATCAATGACCCGGTGAAACAGCGTGCCGTCGTAAAAGCCATCGCGAACGTATTGTTCAAAGTTGGCGGCTGTCTCGGGCGCTTTTTCCTGATTAAGCGAAATCGTGATGTCACCGTGGTTCGTCTGTAATACGATCATAGATAAATTCCTGTTCAATAAAGGCGTTCGCCTTGGCGCTGTGCATCGGCGTCACGTTATAATAACGGTTTTGCCCGGCACCGCGAAGCGCTATACCGTAAGCGTAGGCAGACGATGCCGGGCACGCCATCCACCACGAGGTTTTCAACACCACCATGACCAACGAGACCACCCCAGCGCCGAACTTCATTCGCAACCAAGTACGCGACGAGATCGAGGGCGGCCAGGTCACAAAAATCGTGACGCGCTTTCCCCCGGAGCCCAATGGTTTCCTGCATATCGGCCATGCCAAGTCGATCTGTCTCAACTTTGGGTTGGCGGAGCAGATGGGTGGTGAGTGTCATTTGCGCTTTGACGACACCAATCCGGCCAAAGAAGAGCAGGCCTATATTGACGCGATCAAGGATGACGTCAGCTGGCTGGGGTTTGAATGGGCGGGTCCCGTACGGTTTGCCTCGGACTACTTTGATCAGCTCTACGCCTGGGCGCAGCATTTGATCCGTGAGGGTAAAGCCTACGTCGATGATCTGACACCCGATGAGATCCGTGAATACCGCGGAACGCTGACCGAGCCGGGTCAGCCGAGTCCCTATCGCGAACGCAGCGTCGACGAAAACCTGGACCTTCTGGAGCGCATGCGCAAAGGCGAGTTTGGCGAGGGCGAGAAAGTGCTGCGGGCCAAGATCGATATGGCCTCGCCGAACATCAATCTACGCGACCCGATTCTCTACCGTATCCGCCACGCCAGCCATCATCAGACCGGTGATAAATGGAAAATCTATCCGTCCTACGATTTCACCCATGGCCAGTCTGACGCCCTGGAAGGCGTGACCCACTCTATTTGTACCCTCGAGTTTGAAGACCACCGCCCGCTATACGAGTGGTTTCTGGATAACCTGCCGGTGCCGGCCAAACCCCGCCAGATCGAGTTTGCCCGGTTAAACCTCAACTATACGCTGACCTCCAAGCGCAAGTTGAAAATGCTGGTCGACGAACAGATCGTGGACGGCTGGGATGACCCGCGCATGCCGACGATCTCGGGCATGCGCCGGCGGGGCTACACGCCCGCGTCGATTCGCAAGTTCTGCGACATGATCGGGGTGACCCGCGCCGACGGCGGCCTGGTTGACATAGCCATGTTGACCCACGCGATTCGGTCGGACCTGGAGGACAATGCGCCGCGGGCGATGTGTGTGCTCAAGCCACTGAAAGTTGTGCTCACCAACGTGCCGGAAGACCATGAAGAAGTCTACGAGGTGGCTGGCCACCCCGCGCGTGACGATATGCCGGTGCGCAAGGTGCCCCTGACCCGCGAGCTGTTCATTGATCAGGATGACTTTATGGAAGATGCACCGAAAAAATTCTTCCGTCTTGCGCCGGGTAAAGAGGTCCGCCTGCGTAACAGCTACGTCATCCGTTGCGATGAGGTGATCAAGAACGAGGCGGGCGACGTCACGGAACTGCATTGCTCGGTGGATTTTGACACCCTGGGTAAAAACCCCGAAGGTCGCAAGGTGAAGGGTGTCATTCACTGGGTGAGTGCCGAGCACGGTATTCCGTTGGAAGTGCGGCTTTACGACAACCTGTTCATGGTCGAACAGCCGGATCGCGATAAGGACGTCGACTTCCTTGACCATTTGAATCCCGAGTCCCTGACCGTCTGTCAGGCAATCGGTGAACCCAGCCTAGCGGATGCGGGCCCTGAAGCGCGCTACCAGTTCGAGCGGGTGGGCTATTTCTGTGCGGATCGTCACGTGTCGACGCCGGGTCGTCCGGTATTCAACCGCACTGTCGGGCTTAAAGATAGCTGGGCGAAAATCAAACAGAAAGGTTAAGGAATCGGGCAATGCAAATCTACAATACGCTGACGCGTCGCAAAGAACCTTTCATCCCGCTGGAACCGGGCAAGGTCAGTATGTATGTCTGCGGCATGACGGTGTATGACTACTGCCACCTGGGCCATGCCCGGGTCATGGTGGCGTTTGACGTGATTACCCGTTACCTGCGTGAACGCGGCTATGGCGTCAATTATGTGCGCAACATTACCGACATCGACGACAAGATTCTCAAGCGCGCCGATGAAAATAACGAAACGATCACGGCGTTGACCGAGCGCATGATCGATGCCATGCACGAGGACGAAGCGCGGCTCAACGTCCTGCCGCCCAGCCACGAACCTCGGGCGACGGGCCACGTGGGCGATATCATTGCCATGATCGAAACACTGGTGGACAAAGGCTTTGCTTACCCGGCGGATAACGGCGATGTCTACTATCGCGTTCGCCGTTTTGCCGACTACGGCAAGCTCAATAATCGCCAGTTGGATGACATGCGCTCCGGTGCCCGCGTCGACGTTGACGTGCACAAGGAAGACCCGCTCGATTTCGTGCTGTGGAAAGCCGCCAAGCCCGGTGAAGCGCACTGGCCATCACCCTGGGGAAATGGCCGTCCAGGATGGCATATCGAATGCTCAGCGATGTCGACCTGCTGCCTGGGGGAGACCTTTGATATTCACGGCGGCGGGCCTGACCTGACCTTTCCTCACCACGAAAACGAGATTGCCCAGTCGGAAGCCGCCACGGGCAAGACCTATGTCAACACCTGGATGCATGCTGGGGCCGTACGGGTGGATCAGGAAAAGATGTCCAAGTCGCTGGGCAACTTCTTCACTATCCGGGAAGTGCTTGCTGAGCATGACCCGGAGGTCGTGCGCTATTTGCTGGTGGCCAGCCATTACCGCAGTGCCATCAACTATTCCCAGGATTCGCTTGTCGAGGCCAGAAAGTCGTTGACGCGTTTTTATACGGCACTGGACGGGGTAAAGAGCGACGACAATGTGTTGGAGACTGAGGTGCCGACTGCCTATGGCGAACGATTCACCGCCGCGATGGACGACGATTTCAACACCCCCGACGCCCTGGCCGCGCTGTTCGATCTGGCGCGTGATCTCAACCGTGCCAAACAGGAAACGCCTGAAAAAGCAGTACCTCTGGCAGCCGAGTTGAAGCGCCTTGCCGGCGTCCTGGGCCTGCTGCAACAGGCCCCCGATGTGTTTCTAAAAGGCACTCAACAGCACGCCCCGGCGATCAGCGAGTCGGCTATCGAGGCCAAGATTGCCGAGCGTCAGGCCGCCAAGGCCAACAAGGATTTTGCCCGGGCCGATGCCATCCGTGATGAGCTGGCAGCGCAGGGGATCATTCTGAAAGATTCCCGTGAAGGCACCACCTGGGTTATCGAGTCTTCCTAGGTGATAGTTGATAGGCTATCAAGGGAATGCCAAGCAATCTGACTTCAACGCACGACGGGCATATACTTTCGTGAGTCTCTGCCAAAAGGATGATTACAATGCGCTTTGCCACTAAATCAACCATTGCCCTAGGCTGTCTCAGCCTGCTGCCGTTTGCCTCGGTCAATGCCGACGACGCCGTGGTGGTGTCGTCTAAAATCGACACGGAAGGGTCGGTACTTGGTGAGCTGATCATGCAAACCCTGGAACGTCATGACATCCCCACCGAAGATCGACTGCAGTTAGGCGGCACCAGCGTCGTGCGTAGTGCGTTGGAAGCGGGAGAAATAGACCTTTATCCCGAATATACCGGTAACGGGGCCTTTTTCTTCGACATGGCCGACAGCGACGTGTGGAAGGATGCCGAGCAAGCCTACGAGACCGTCCGTGAGCGCGATGCTGAGCAGGGCCTGGTATGGTTGACCCCCGCCAGCGCCAACAACACCTGGGCGATGAGCGTGCGTCGCGATGTGGCCGAAGCGCATGACCTTGAAACACTGGACGACCTTGCTGATTACCTTAAGGACGGCGGAGAATTCAAGTTTGCTGCAAGCGCCGAGTTCGTCGAGTCTGAGCAGGCCTTGCCCGCCTTTCAGGAGGCCTACGGGTTTGAGCTGAGTGAGGATCAACTGCTGATTCTTTCCGGCGGCAATACCGCAGCCACCATGCGCGCGGCAGCGGAACAGACCAGCGATGTTAATGCGGCGATGACCTACGGTACCGATGGCGGTCTGAATGCCCTGGAGCTGGTCGTACTTGAAGACTCAAGGGGTGTTCAGCCAGTCTATCAACCCTCGCCGGTGGTGCGTGAAAGCGTACTGGAAGCCTATCCGGATATCGATGAGCTTCTCGAGGAAGTCTTCAATACCCTGGATCTCGAGACGCTGCAGAAGCTCAATGCCGATGTGGCAGTGAACGGTATGTCACCCAACAATGTCGCCAGCGATTACCTCGATAGCCTGGATAGCGACTGAGCATGTCGCTATTGGATGCACTGCCAACCCCGCAGGTCTCTTGGCGGCAGTGGCGGCCAAACCGCGTCCTGTTGGTGCTTTTCAGTGCCATGCTGGCGGCTATCTGGCTGCTGGACGTGGTCAGTGTCTCCCCCAACCGGATCGTCAGCGGGGAAGAGGCCGGGCTGATTGAGGCGATAGGATGGGTAGGCGCCTTGCTGGTCAGCGGGGTCATGCTCACGCTCCTGGCGTTGTCGCTTCAGCCCAGTCATCAAGGCTATCAGGTGGCCCTGGTGGGTGTGTCTCTGCTGCTGTTGCTTCTGCCCTTCGGTCTAATGGTGGCCAGCCATAGGCTGATCAGCAGCGATACGCCGCAGGCGCGCCTTAATATGGGCATGGCCTATTGGCTGATGCTCTCACTGCTGCTGCTCTGCTGGATCGAGCTGCGGTTGCGTCTGACGCTGTCCCGGCGGCGCTCGACCCTGATGCTGCTGGGTGTGTTACTTGTCTGGGGGGTGTGCGCCATACTGGGGCTTGATTCGCTTGCCTTAGGGCAGGAATTACGCGCCCGGGACGATGAGTTCTGGCGTGCCCTACGCCAGCATGTGACCCTTGTCAGCGCGTCGGTGGCCATCAGCATCGGGCTGGGGCTTACGCTTGCCATGTTGATGCGCCGCTATGCAAAATGCCAAAAGATTGCCTTTGGCGTACTCAATTTCCTGCAAACCATTCCCAGTATTGCCCTGTTTGGCCTGATGCTCGGCCCCTTGGCATGGCTTGCCGCCCAGTGGCCGCTGCTGTCACAGCTGGGTGTCAGCGGAATTGGCTGGGCGCCGGCCTTGCTCGCGCTGGTCGCCTATAGCCTGCTGCCGATGGTACGCAACACCTACATTGCGCTCGAACAGGTGAGCCCGGAGACCCTGGAGGCGGCGCGGGGAATGGGCATGCGCAACAGCCAGCGATTCTTCCAGGTCCGCTTGCCGCTGGCCCTTCCGGTGCTGCTCGAAGGTATCCGCATTACCACCGTTCAGGCGATCGGTCTCACTGCTGTCGCGGCCCTGATCGGGGCGGGCGGTCTGGGGGCGTTCATCTTTCAGGGCCTGGGGCAGGCGGCCATGGACATGGTGCTGCTGGGGGCATTGCCGATTCTGATGCTGGCGCTCATCGCCGATGCTGGCCTCGGTGCCCTCGCCGATATCCTGCGGCCTAACGCTACCGCGCAGTCGGGAGACTCCCAATGATCGAACTAGCCCACGTGACCAAACGGTTTGGCGACGTTGCGGCAGTGGATGACATTTCACTGCGCATCGCAAAAGGAAAGTTTTGTGCGCTGGTGGGCACCTCGGGCTGTGGTAAATCGACGACGCTGCGCATGATCAATCGGCTTATCGCGCACAGCGATGGTGACATCATTCTCGACGGCCAACCGATTGACGCCTATGACCCCGTGAAGCTGCGTCGGCGTATCGGCTACGTCATCCAACACACGGGCCTGTTCCCGCACTGGACCGTCGCGCGCAATATTGGCTTGGTACCGCGTCTGCTTAAATGGTCCGCAGCGGATGTTCAGGCCAAAGTCGAGGAGTTGATGAAGCTGCTGGGGCTTCCGGTTGACGAGTTTGCCGCCAAGTACCCGCACCAGCTATCCGGCGGCCAGGCGCAGCGCGTTGGCGTGGCCCGGGCGCTGGCCGCCGACCCGGATATTCTGTTGATGGATGAGCCCTTTGGCGCGCTTGACCCCATCACCCGGGAAAAACTGCAGGACGAGCTTTCCAGGCTACAGGCCCGGATGCACAAGACGGTGGTGTTTGTCACTCACGACATGGACGAGGCGCTGAGACTGGCGGACCATCTGGTGGTGATGCGCGAAGGGCGCATCGTTCAGCAGGGCTCGCCCCTGGCGCTTCTGCAGCAACCTAACGATCCGTTTGTCGAATCGTTGCTCGGCGGGCTGGAGCGCGGACTGAAGCAGGCGGCACTGACGCGAATCAAGGACCACATGTCCCCCATGGGGCCGACACTGCCCGCCCAATCGCGCATCCCGGCCGCTTTCTCGCTGCGACAGGGGCTCTCCATGATGCTTCGTGATCACACCGATCGCCTTACCGTGGTGGATCAGCACGACGTGCCGGTGGGTGAGCTGACGTTGCGCAAGATCGTCAAGGAAGCCCAGCCCGAACAAGGAAAAGTGCGTGAATCCTAGCGTTGGGCGTCGTTCCCTTGGGTTGCACGGCGCCAACCGTGCGATATGGCCTGCGGTATGGTTCGCACTCTTGATGCTATGCGTATGGGGCTTTCCCCACGCCGACGGCGTGCTGCGCTCCCTTGAACCCGACGCCAATCAGGTGGTTTACCAACGGGCGAGCCTGGCCTCGCTATTGCTGCAGCACCTTTTCGTGGTCAGTGTGGCGGCCGTTGTGACGATCGTTGGGGGTGTTCTCGCGGCCATTGCGGTGACCCGTGAAGGGGGCCGCGACTTTTTACCCATGGTTGCCCAGGTGGCCTCTCTGGGCCAGACCTTTCCACCGGTGGCCGTGCTGGCGCTGGCCGTGCCGGCGCTGGGCTTTGGAACCCTGCCGATTATTGTCGCGCTGGTGCTGTATGGCATGCTCCCCATCGTGCGTAACACCTTGGGAGGCTTGCAGGATGTCGACAAAGACATCAAAAGTGCGGCCATCGCCATGGGCATGACGCCTTGGCAAGTGCTTCGTCAGGTGGAGCTGCCGCTTGCCGCGCCGGTTATTCTGGCCGGCATACGCACCTCGGTTACCATCAATATTTCGACGGCCGCCATCGGTGCAACGGTGGGCGCACGCAATCTGGGCGACCCCATCATCGCCGGCATTGTGAACGGCAATATGGCGTACATCGTCCAGGGAGCACTGACAATTGCTCTGCTGGCGCTGACCGTCGATAGTCTCTTCGAGCGGTTTCAGGAACGGTTACGTTCACGCCTCTATACCTCTTAAGTCGAATCCCTAATGTGTCTCGGCTGCGTTACTGTCCCAGGTGTTGCGTTGACCATTGTCAGATAAATCCACTGGCATAAAAGGTCATCACCGACAACACTGCCCTCAAAAGGGGTACGACAAGGACAATAATGATGACACAGCAATCGCACCAGCCTGTTTTTCTGACAGGTGACGAATTTTCGATCCCCACCTTTAGTTTGTTAAGTCCCGAGGGCGAGCTCCACAGCGAGGCGGATGCGCCGCATCTGGAACATGACCATGCCCGGCGTATCTACCACGCCATGTTGGCCACGCGTATTCTCGATGAGCGCATGCTGGCGGCCCAGCGTCAGGGGCGGCTGAGTTTCTACATGCAATGCACCGGTGAAGAAGCCGCCGTCGTGGGCGCGACGGCGGCACTCGACGATGCCGATATGATCATGGCCCAGTACCGTGAACAGGGCGCGTTGATGTACCGCGGGTTCTCCTTCGACGAGTTCATGAATCAGCTGTTCGGCAACGAGCTGGATTATGGCAAGGGTCGGCAGATGCCGATTCATTACGGCTCGCGCAAGCTTCACTACATGACGATTTCGTCGCCGCTCGCCACCCAGATCCCCCAGGCCACCGGCTATGCCTACGGCCAGAAAATGGCCGAAGACGGGCACTGTACGCTGACCTTCTTTGGCGAGGGCGCCGCATCGGAAGGCGACTTTCACGCGGCGCTCAATATGGCCTCGGTGCATCAGGTGCCGGTGATTTTCTTCTGTCGCAACAACGGCTATGCGATTTCGACTCCGGCGGTCGAGCAGTTTGCTGCCGATGGGATTGCGCCGCGGGCGTTTGGGTACCACATGCACGTCATCCGGGTCGACGGCAACGATGTGCTGGCGGTCTATGAAGCCACCCGTCAGGCACGCAAGCTTGCCGTTGAACGCAATCAGCCGGTACTCATCGAAGCCATGACCTACCGTTTGGCTGCGCACTCTTCTTCGGATGACCCGTCGGGCTATCGTTCGAAAAACGAGGAAGAAGCCTGGCGGATCAAGGACCCGCTGTTGCGCATGCAGAAGTGGCTGCTGGCCAAGGGCTGGTGGAGCGAGGAAGAGGAAACCCGCGAGCAGGAACGCCTGCGTCGCGACGTGCTGGATACCATGAAGCGCGCAGAAAAGCGCTCGCCACCGCCGCTGGACACCTTGATCATCGATGTCTATGCCGACGTCACGCCGGCACTTCAGCGGCAGTTTGATCAGCTCAAGCAGCATATTCGTCGTTATCCGGAGGCCTATCCCCGCGGCGCCAGGTCGCTGGATCTTGGCGTAAGCACGGATAGCGACTCACAGGGGGAGGCGTAACATGGCCACCATGAATATGCTCCAGGCGATCAATAACGCTCTCGACATTGCCATGGCGGAAGACGAGAAAGTCATCTGCTTTGGGGAAGACGTGGGGATCTTTGGCGGTGTTTTTCGTGCCACGAGCCATCTCCAGGAAAAATACGGCAAAGCCCGCTGTTTCAATACGCCGCTGGTGGAGCAGGGCATCATTGGCTTTGCCAACGGTCTGGCCGCCCAAGGCTCGGTCCCGGTCGCTGAAATTCAGTTCGCCGATTATATTTTTCCCGCCTTCGACCAGATCGTTAACGAAACCGCCAAGTACCGCTACCGCTCCGGTGATCTGTTTAACGTCGGCGGCTTGACCATCCGCACCCCGTATGGCGGCGGCATTTCCGGCGGGCTTTATCACTCGCAATCTCCCGAGGCGTATTTTACCCACACGCCGGGGCTGAAAGTTGTCGTGCCGCGTAATCCCTATCAGGCCAAGGGCTTGTTGCTGGCGGCGATTCGCGATCCTGATCCGGTGCTGTTTCTCGAACCCAAGCGGCTTTACCGCGCGGCAGTGGGTGAGGTGCCGGAAGACGATTACCAGCTACCCATTGGTGAAGCCGAGATCATCAAGGAAGGTACCGACGTTACTCTGGTCGGCTGGGGCGCGCAGATGGAAGTGATCGGCAAGGCTGTGGAACTCGCAGAAGAGCAGGGCATTAACTGTGAGGTGATCGATCTGCGTTCGCTGCTACCCTGGGATGCCGATACGGTGGCGGAATCGGTGCTCAAAACCGGCCGCCTGGTGGTCAGCCATGAAGCCCCCTTGACCGGCGGCTTTGCCGGTGAAATCGCCGCGACGATACAGGAACGTTGTTTTCTCTACCTGGAATCGCCCATTGCACGGGTGACCGGACTGGATACGCCTTTCCCGCTGGTGCTGGAAAAAGAGTATCTGCCCGATCATCTCAAAATCTTTGAAGCGATTCGCGAAAGCGTCAATTTCTAGCGGCTTAAAACGCCCAAGCACGCAGGGGAGAAGAACAATGAGCGATTTTATGCTGCCGGATATCGGCGAAGGCATTGTCGAATGTGAAGTGGTCGAGTGGCGCGTCGCAAAAGGCGATCGCATCGAAGAAGATCAGCCCATCGTCGAGGTGATGACCGACAAGGCGCTGGTGGAAATTACCGCTCCTGAAGCGGGCGTGGTGACCAAGCTGTATGTCGAGCAGGGCCATATTGCCAAGGTGCACGCGCCGCTTTACGCCTATCAGGCCGAAGGCGAAGCGACCAGCGAAGCAGGTGAAACCAGCGGTGCGCAGGAGGGCGGCAGTGAGTCACAGGCCGCACGCGCGCCCGGCACCGAAAAAACCGCGGTCCCCTCGGGGGCTTCGTCGACAGCATCAGCACCCACAAAAGGGCACGGTAAAGTCCCCGCCAGCCCTGCCGTGCGAAGGTTGGTGCGCGAGCATCACCTCAACTTGATGGATATTGACGGCAGCGGTAAAGACGGCCGGGTACTCAAGGAAGACGTCATGGCCCATCTCGACCGGCCTGCTGAGGAGGGCCATCAGGCGCCGAGGACTGAGGGGGGCAAGGTATCTGAAAATGTCCCCAGGGTTGAGCCGCTACGCGGCATGCGGGCGGTCATGGCCAAGCGCATGGTGGAAGCGGCGACCACCATTCCGCATTTTCACTACGGCGACGAAATCGACGTCACGGCACTGCTGGCATTGCGCGAGCGCCTGAAGCCCTTGGCTGAGGCTCAAGGAGAGCGTTTAACCTTGATGCCGTTTTTCATGAAGGCTTTGGCGCTGGCCGTGGCGGAACAGCCGATTATCAACGCGCAGCTGAATGCGGCCGGCGACGAGCTGCATTACTACCCGCAGTGCAATATTGGCATGGCGGTGGATAGCAAGGCGGGGTTGATGGTGCCCAACGTTAAAGGCGTCGAGCACCTCACGCTGTTGGAGATTGCCAGAGAAGTCAGCCGGTTGACTAACGCCGCTCGCGAGGGCCGGGTCGATCAGGCCGATCTCAAGGGCGGCACAATCAGTATTTCCAATATCGGCGCGCTGGGCGGCACCTACGCTGCGCCCATCATCAATGCGCCGGAAGCGGCAATCGTCGCCATCGGCAAAACCCAATGGCTGCCGCGCTTTGATGAACAGGGTGCCGTGCAGCGGCGCGCAATCATGACCATCACCTGGGCCGGGGATCACCGGTTTATCGATGGCGGCACCATTGCGCGTTTCTGCAACGCCTGGAAAGCGTTCCTCGAAGACCCGGAGACCATGCTCCTTCATCTAGGCTAACGCAGGCGAACTTATGGCCCAGGCACCGCTTCAGCAGTTCTACATCCCCGAAGAACAGTCGGTCTATCTGCTGAGCCATCACGATGCCCGAAAACTCAAGGACTGGGTGGCGCTGTGCCAGGCGCAGCTCGCCCAGCTTGGCTATCAGGACATCGAATTGATCGGCAAGGGGGCCTACGGATTCGTGTTTGCCGGCAGCGCGCCGGCGGTGGGTGGCGACACCCGCGGCCCGGGGCCGAACGTGCATTATGTGTTTAAATTTTCCCGCATTACCTTGCCGACCCATCTGCAGGAGCGTCTTGAAGAAGAGGCGTTCATGCTTGACCAGGTCGCGCATCCGCGTATTCCCAAGCTGATCACCTACCAGCGCTCGCGCGGTCAGTCCATTCTGGTCATGGAACGCGCGCCCGGCTGGAATCTGGAGCAGATATCCCTCAGGGAAGGGCGATTGTCGCCCCGCCTGATCATGCGCATTGCCGCTCAGCTGGCGGATATTCTCGCCGCCCTGCGCTGCGAGTCGGGTCCCCAGGCGCGGCCCGTGGTGCACGGCGATATCAAGCCCTCCAACCTGGTGTTCGATCCGGACCATGAATCCATCGCGCTGATCGACTGGGGCTCGGCGGTGTTTGCCCAGCTCGATGCCCAACTGCAGTTCGTCGGCGCTAACGTAATGGAGCTGATGTCGGATAATCTTCAACAAACCAACGCCCGCCTGGGCGATGTGTACTTTATCGGCGACGAACAGCTGAATGGCGCGCTTTCCTCACCGCGGTTCGACGAGCAGGGCGTGGCGGGCACGCTCTACGCGCTGGCCTCGGCGCAGTCCTGCCGCTTTGGCCACCGTGCGATCCCGGCGAGTTCGCTTGGCTTGCCCATGGAGTTTGCCCGCACCCTCGACGGCATGCTGGACGCCGACCCTCGCCTGCGCCGCCGGGCCGGCGACTACTTCCTCCAGGCGATGCCGCGCATGGCCAAGGTCGTGATGATTGATCTACCCGGCGACGCTCAATCGCCGCTGGTGCCGGTGTGGGTTCGCCCGGCGGAGCAGGACATCGATACGGTGGTGTACAGTTCGCGCAAGGCCTTCCTGCGTGAAGCCAATGCCCCCGAGACCCTGAACGACGTCAACGATGTGCAGCTCGACCGTTACTACAAGCAGTTTATGCAGGGCATGGGCGAGACGGAAAAGGCCTTTCTGGCGTCGGTGAGTCGGCTCGGCAAGTATCCGGTGGTAGGCGGCCTGGCCGTGCGCTGGGAGCGGGAAGGGGTGTACATCGACTCCTCGCTGAACCTTCACGATCCTGCACTCAAGCCCGCCTTTATCGAAGCGGTCAACAACATGGTGCACCTGGCGCGGGCGATCCATCGCCAGGGCGTCTTCAAAAGCTGTCTGTTCAACGCCCGCCAAACGCTGCATCTCGAGCGTCGTTCAGCCGAGGCGCCATTTTATTGCGACCCTGGCGTGGCTATCAGCTATGAAATGAGCGCCGTTCCGGAGCTCGAGGATCGCACCCGGCAACACAGTTACTTTGAAGATGGCCCCGACCCCGAGGAATTACTGGCGCTACCGGATTCGATCATGCAGGTGCTGCAGCAGCTTAACGAGATTCATCACACCGGCATGATCATTTTTGAGGCGCTCCCCAAGCATCTCAAGATCCATAGCTACTATCGTTTGCTCGACCCTTCCCGGGAGACAGAGTTTCGCCGTCTGCTGGCGCAAATGCTGGCTTCGGTGTGCGAGATCGAAGGGCTGGGGGTGTCGGGGTTCATGAAAATGCCCTACAAGGACACGCGCTACTTTACTCATCTTGAACGTCAGCCCGAGCGCTACTATCCCCGCGACCCGCGGGAACATATCAGGCAATCACGCCAATAGCGGCAATGTTGTGTGAGGTCACTGGGAAAACTCGCGCCAGGCGGCGTAGGTGCTGAGGAACACCCGCCCGGTGAGGGCATCAAGAAAGTCACTTTTCTTGAGCTGGTCCATGACAGGCCCCTTGACCTCTGCAAGGTGCAGCTTGACGTTGGAATCCTTGAGGCGGGCATTGATGGCATCCAGGCTTTCCAGCGCTGAGGCGTCGATCAGGTTAACCGCGGAGCAGATCAGCACCACGTGCTCGAGTTCGGGGCGGCTGGCCACCAGATTGTACAGCGTGTCTTCCAGGTAGCGGGCATTGGCAAAGTATAGGCTTTCATCGATCCGCAGCAGTGCCACGCGGCTGACGGTTTCGACATCGTGGCGTTCGACGTTGCGGAAATGCTCGGTCTCCGGTACCCGGCCGACCAGCGCGCTATGCGGACGGCTGGTGCGGTAAAGATACAGCGCAATCGACAGCGTGACGCCCCCCAGGATGCCCGCTTCTATGCCTTCGACGAGCGTCAGCACGATGGTTAACGCCATGGCCGAGAAATCGCTGCGCGAATAGCGCCACGTCTGGCGCAGCATGGGAATATCCACCAGCGTGAGAATGGATACCGTGATGGTGGCCGCCAGGGTGGCAATCGGCAGGTAGTAAAGCCAGCCGGTAAAGGCCATGGTGACCAGCGCAATGCCCAGCGCGGCAAAGGCGCCTGCCGCTGGCGTTTGTGCCCCCGCATCGTAATTGATCACGGTGCGCGAAAGACCGCCGGTGACCGGCATGCCATGGGTCACGGCAGCGGCCAGGTTGGTGGCCCCCAGGCCGATCAGTTCCTGATTGGGTGAAATACGCTGGCGGCGTTTCGCGGCCAGCATCTGGCCCATGGATACCGACTCGACAAAACCGACCAGGCTGATGAGCAAGGCAGGGATGAAAAGCGCCCGCCATAACGAAGCGTCCGCCCAGGGCAGGCTGAAAGCAGGCAGCCCGGCGGGTACATCGCCCACGACGTTGACCCCCTGGTCGGCGAGGCCCCAATGCCAGGTGGCCAGGGTCGTGGCGACCACCGCGATCACCGGCCCCGCCTTGGCGACCAGGTCGGCGGCGCTGTTAGGCAGCCCCAGCCGATGCAATGTCGATTTACCATGCCGGCGAAGCCAGACAAGAAACACCAGCGTGCTGATGCCCAGCAAACAGGTGGGCACGTTGACGCCTGGCAGGTTGGGGACCAGCGTGACCAGCCGCTCAACGAGCGTAAAACCGCTGCTCTCGATGCCCAGCAGGCTGCCAAGCTGGCTGACAGCAATCAGGATCCCCGAGGCGGTTAGAAAGCCGGATATCACCGGGTGGCTCAGGAAATTGCTGAAAAAGCCCATTTTCAGCAGTCCCATGGCCACCAGCATGAGCCCGGAAAGCAACGACAATACCAAAGCGGCCTGTAGATAGGACTCGGTGCCCGGCGCAGCCACGGAGGATAGGGCGGCCCCGGTCATCAGCGCAATAATGGCCACCGGGCCTATGGCCAGGGTGCGGCTGGTGCCGAACAGGGTGTACACCAACTGAGGCAGAATGCTGGCGTATAAGCCCACCACTGCGGGCAGCCCGGCGAGCAGCGCATAGGCAAGGGACTGCGGAATGACCATGACGGTGACTATCAGGCCTGCAAGTAAATCCGCGCCGAATAAGCGTCTATGGTAGTAAGGCAGCCAGGACAGGATAGGCAAGTAGCTCTTTAGCATGGGCTCCAAGGGCGATTCGCCGTCAATCATCAGGTCAATAGGCCAGGGCATGGCCTGACGCGAACATAGATCATTATATTAACGCGTTATAAGCAAAATTACGGCACCCCTTCACTGATTTCGTCTTCACCTTCAGGCCTTCCCCCAAAGTGTTACTTATTTAATCCTGGTAAATGGGTAAGCTAAGGATAAGCCTGATCAATGGCTTGGGACCTCTTTATCACGTTAATAACAAGAGTATTTACTATGCGTCTCATTCGCTGGATCGTCCCCTTAGTGCTACTGGCACTGGCGGGGTGGCTGGTATCTTACAGCACTTTAGGGGGATATATTGCGGTTGGCTTGGCGGCAGTGGCGGGCGCGCTGTGTGTGTTGAACGCGTGGTGGTCGCTCTACCAGGCGGACCAGCAACAGCTTGAAAGCAAGCGCACCGGCCATCGTCTGATGGCGGATTATGCCTCACTGCGCGCCATGGCATTCCGCCTGATGCGTCGCGCCAGCAGTACCGCCATCGCCTCGGCCGAAGTCTCTCACTACGCCGACCTGATGGACCAGCGCCTGAGCAAGCAGGAGAAAATGGCCCGTGAATCGTCAGCCAGCATGGGGGCGATCAACACCGCCATCATGCAAGTCAGCGCCAGTGCTTCCCAGGTGGCAGCACTTGCGGAAAGCGCCCGGGAATCCAGTCATCATAACCAGGAAGCCCTGACCGACATCATCAATGAGATGAGCGAGGTCTCCGAGCAATCCCAGCAGGCGCTCGAGATGCTGACCTCGCTCAACGACAAGATCGAGCGCGTACGCAACGTCACCTCGATGATCGAGGACATCGCCGAGCAGACGCATCTGCTGTCGCTCAATGCGTCCATCGAGGCGGCTCGCGCGGGTGAACACGGGCGCGGGTTTGCGGTGGTGGCGGGCGAGGTTCGCAATCTGGCGCACAAGACCTCGACGGCTACCCAAAGCGTCGATGAGCTGGTCAAGGACATGCACCAAAGCGGTCAGAATGTGGTGTCTTCGATGGGCAGCCTGATGAGTCGCATCAGCCATCGCTCAGCGGACATGCAGCAGGTGGGAGCCAGTCTTGGCACCATCACCCAGGAGTTTGATCAGGTACAAAGCGAAATCAGCAGCGTCGCCCAGGCCATCGACAACACCCGCGAGCATAGCCAGACGGTTGCTGACACGCTACATCAGCTGGAAACCGACGTGGATGAGGGCAATCGCAACATGCATGACCTGGCCAACCAGGCGCGTGCCCTGATGGAAGCGGCGGAAGGTGTCGATGGAGAACTGGCACAGCAGCGACTCAACGGTCGTCATCAGCAGGTGTTTCATGCGGCGCGGCAAACGGCGGACCGGATCAGCAAGCTGTTTGAAAATGCTCTCAAGAAGGGCGAGCTGAGTGAGGCGGCGCTCTTTCAGCCTGACTATCAGCAGATCCCCGATACCCGGCCGCCGCTTTATCGGACGTCCTTTGACGGTTTCACCGACAAATACCTGCCCGACCTACAGGAGCCGCTGCTAACGCAGTTCGATCTTAGCTATGCAATCACCTGTGATCGGAAAGGCTACGTGCCGACGCATAATCAGGCCGTCAGTCGCCCGCCCACCGGCGATTACGATCACGACCTGAAATTCTGCCGCAGCAAACGCATTTTCGATGATCCCACTGGGCGTCGCTGCGGTGCCCACGAAAACCCCTTGCTGCTGCAAACCTACAAGCGCGATACCGGCGAGATCATGCACGACCTGTCCGTGCCCATCTACATCAATGGCCGTCACTGGGGCGGCTTCCGTATCGGCTATCAGCCCGAGCGCGAAACGTCGCCTGAACCGCTGCCGGACGACCAAGCGGCGCTGCCGCTACCCGGCCGCCAACTGGCGAGGGCGTGATTGCCAGGCGGACCAGGAGTAGAGCGCAAGCCCTGTCCAAATCATGACAAACGTTGTCAATTGGATAGGGCTTAGGGGTTCATTGAAAACCGTCAAGGCAATCAGGAACTGAATGCTGGGGTTGATGTACATCAAGAACCCCAGCGTGGCGAGACGCAGACGTCGGGCGGCACCCGCAAAGGCCATAAGGGGCAGGGCGGTAATAACGCCGCTGGCTACCAACAGGGCCGTCGTCTGTGTATCACCCAGAAAGTGCGAAATGCCATACCAGCTGAAGCCTGCCAGCGCGATTAGCGCAAGCGGAAATAGCAGCAGGGTTTCAACAAACAGCCCAGAGAGACCGTCCAGCGGCACCTGTTTCCGGAACAGCCCATAGCTACCGAAACTCAATGCCAGGGCCAGGCTGATCCATGGCAGCTCCCCCAACATGAAGAACTGGATGGCAATGGCAAGGCTTGCCAACCCCAGTGCCACCAGCTGCAGGCGTGCCATCACTTCACGCAACACCAGCATGCCCAGTGCTACGTTCACCAGCGGCGTCAAAAAATAGCCTAAACTGGCCTGCAATACATGCTTGGTTTCCACCGCGTATATGTACAGCCCCCAATTGAAACCAATCAGGATGGCGCAGGCGAGCACGCGCCCCAGGCGCTTGGGTTCCATCAGGGCAGCGACGACCGGCGGCCAACGCCGCAACAGGCTGATCAGCCCCACCAGAAACAGACACGACCAGAGGATGCGGTGAATAAGCACCTCGAAGGCGGGAACCCCATCAAACAGTGCAAAAAAAAGTGGGAAGCAACCCCACATGACGTAGGCCGTCAGACCAAAGCCAACCCCTTTGACGGCGTCAGGATCGCGTGGTGGAGTGGGAAGCATAGCAGCCTCATTATTTAAAAAGGCTAATCTAACACAATCGCGGCAACGCGAGCGGCGTAAAGGAGTGATTCGATGAGCCAACTCAGAACAAGCCTGGTGCAATGTGACCTGCGCTGGGAGAATCCCCAGGCAAATCATGAGCATCTGGCCCGCTTTCTCGGTGAACTTGATAGCCGGGACACCGACCTGATTGTACTGCCCGAGATGTTTGCCACCGGCTTCACGATGAACTCGCGCGAAATGGCCCAGCCCATGGAGGAAAGCCAAAGTGTGGCGTGGCTGATGGAACAGGCGCGGTCGCGAGACTGTGTGATAACTGGCAGCGTTGCGATCAAGCAAAACGGTGAGTTCTACAACCGACTCATCTGGGTGACCCCTCAAGGCGAGCTGACCTATTACGATAAGCGCCATCTGTTCCGCATGGCCGGCGAACACGAACGCTATGGCATGGGCGAGCGCCGCGAGATCGTCAAGCTCAACGGGTTTAACATTCTGCTAACAGTCTGCTATGACCTGCGTTTTCCGGTCTGGCTTCGTCAGCAGCCGACACAGGATGAACATTTCGAGTATGATGCGCTGCTGTGCGTGGCCAACTGGCCGGCACCTCGCCGGCAACCCTGGCGGACGCTCCTGCAGGCCCGCGCGATTGAGAACCTCAGCTATGTGATCGGCGTCAATCGTGTCGGCGAAGATGCCAAAGGGCTGGCCTACAGCGGCGACTCCATGCTGGTGGACTTCAAGGGCGAGCCACTGATCGATCATCCAGCGCATACCCCGTTTGTTGAAACGGGATGCCTCAATAAAACGGACCTAGATGCTTTTCGAGAAAAATTCCCAGCTTGGCAAGATGCCGATCGTTTTTCGCTGCTGCCAGGAGTCGGCCAATAATGCGTCTTGACCGCTTTTTAAGTGAAACGACTCCTTTGACGCGCAGCCTGGCGAAACGCGCGTTGAAAAATGGCGAGGTCACCTTGAACGGCGAGCCGATCAAGCAAGCCGCCACGCACATCGATACCGAAAGCGATGTGGTGTTGCTCAACGGCGCGCAGCTGGCGCTGGTAGGGCTTCGCTATATCATGCTGCACAAGCCTGCCGATGTAGAGTGTACCGCCCGACGTGGGCTCTACCCCCGGGTGATCGACCTGATCGACCTGCCCAAAGCGGAGCGCTTGCAGCCCGTCGGGCGGTTGGATGTGGATACCACCGGACTGTTGCTGCTGACCGACGACGGTCAGTGGTCGCATCGCGTCACATCGCCACGCCATCGATGCGCAAAGGTGTATATCGCCGAACTCGCCGAGCCCATGGAAGGCGAGGCGGCTCAATGGGCGATCAACCAAGTCGCCGACGGCATCATGCTCGACGGCGAAGAAACGCCGACCCAGCCGGCCACGCTGCGCTTCCTGTCGCCCCAGCAGGCCGAGCTGACCATCACCGAAGGCCGTTACCATCAGGTCAAGCGCATGTTCGTGGCACTCGGCAACCATGTCGTTGCGCTGCACCGGCGTTCCATTGGCGATGTGGTGCTGACCGATGCGCTGGCGCCCGGCGAATGGCGAGAACTTACCTCTGACGAAATCGCCAGTTTCTAATAGATGATAACAACGTCTCGAGGTGGCATGTCTCCAGCTGCCTCGGGGTTTAACATAGTTTTCAGCAAAAATTTATACCGTTATCTTGCATTTTTTGCCACGTCAAATCCGGCTCATGGATCAACGTCTACAAAGTAGCTAACCGGTGAATTCCTTCAGATACGCAGCGGCAATCAGTGCCTTGGTGTAGGGGTGTTGAGGGGCTGCAAGCACTTCCAGACACGGGCCTTGCTCGACGACGTCACCTTCCTTCAACACCATGATGCGATGGGCCATCGCGCGCACCACGGCAAGATCATGGCTGATGAACAAGTAGCTCAGCTGGCGTCGCGCCTGAAGCTCACGCAATAACGTCACCAACTGTTTTTGAACCGTGCGATCCAGCGCTGAAGTGGGCTCATCGAGCACCAGCAATTCGGGTTCCAGGATGATCGCCCGCGCAACCGCGATCCGCTGGCGCTGACCACCGGAAAATTCGTGCGGATAGCGCGCCGCGCAGCTTTCCGGCAGGCCGACTTCTCTCAGCGTTTGGTGAACGCGCTGGGTAACCTCGTCGTCGGATAAATGAGGATAGTGGAAGCGTAAGCCTTCGCTGACGATATCGAACACCGGCATACGCGGTGATAACGCGCCGTAAGGATCCTGGAATACCATCTGCAGCCGATGGCGCTGGCGGCGCAGATCGTTACCGGTCAGCTGGCTCAACGGTGCATCACCCAGGCGAATTTCTCCCTGGCTTGTGACCAGCCGCATGATCGCGGAGGCGAGGGTGGTTTTCCCGGAGCCCGATTCGCCCACGATGCCCAATGTTTCACCCGGTGCGACGCTTAAATCGGTGGCCTTGACCGCTTCGAACGCTGGCGGCTGGCGTTTGAATAAACCCGCTTTCGGGCGTTTGAAGCTGACTTTCAGCTGCTTGACCATCAATAGCGGCGCGCTTGCGGTGACCGGTGCCGGCCGTCCCTCAGGTTCAGCCGCCAATAGCCGTTGAGTATAGTCACTCTGGGGCTGCTCGAAGACGCGATCGACAGGGCCGGTTTCCTGAATCTTGCCCTGATACATGACGCACACCCGGTCGGCGTGACGACGCACCAGATTCAGGTCGTGGCTGATCAGCAACAGGCCCATGCCGTGTTCGTCGCGCAGTTCCTTGAGCAAGGCCAGGATGTCCTGTTGGACGGTGACATCGAGGGCCGTAGTGGGCTCGTCGGCAATCAACAGCGATGGATTGTTGGCGATGGCCATGGCAATCATGACCCGCTGACGTTGCCCGCCCGACAGCTGATGCGGCCATACATCGAGCAGCTCTTCTGCACGGGGCAGCTTGACTTGCTCGAGCAGGGTTTTGGCGCGCGCCCGTGCGGCTTTGCCGCGAAGCCCCTGATGCAGGCGCAGCGACTCGCCAATCTGCTTGCCAATGCGGTGGAGCGGGTTGAGCGACGTCATGGGTTCCTGAAAGACAACCCCCACGGTGTTGCCGCGTAAACCATTCCACTCGGCCTTGCTGAGCGTGTTCAGCAGCGTGCCGTTCAAGCGACGCTCGCCGCTGACCTGAGCATTGGCAGGCAGCAGATTTACCAACCCCAGTGCCGAGACGGACTTTCCTGAACCCGATTCGCCGACGATCGCCAGGGTTTCACCGGCGTGAAGCGATAGGGAAAGCGACTCGACCACCGGATTGCCGTCAAAGGCGACGCTCAGATTGTCGACGCGAAGTAGCGGCTCAGGCATGGGTAATTTCCTTGGCAGGAGACGGATGCTGCTGAACGTGCCGGGGGTCAAAGGCGTCACGCAGCCCTTCACCGATGAACACAAGCAGCGACAGCATGATGGCCAGCGTCATAAAGGCGGTGATTCCCAGCCAGGGCGCATGCAGATTATTTTTGCCCTGTGCCGCCAGCTCGCCCAGCGAAGGCGCACCCGGTGGCAGGCCGAAGCCGAGAAAGTCCAGCGCGGTCAAGGTGCCAATTGCCCCGGTGAACAGAAAAGGAATAAAGGTCAGGGTAGCGACCATGGCATTGGGCAATACGTGCCGCCACATAATCAGCCGCGACGGCAGGCCCATGGCCTTGGCTGCGCGTACATATTCCAGATTTCGCGCCCGCAGAAACTCCGCGCGGACAATATCGACCAGGCCCAGCCATGAAAACAGCAGCATGATGCCCAGCAGCCACCAGAAGCCTGGCTGCACAAAGCTGGCTAAAATAATCAATAAAAACAGCACCGGAAGCCCCGACCAGATTTCGGTAATGCGCTGCCCCACCAGATCGACCTTGCCACCGAAGTAGCCTTGAACGCCGCCCACGATCACCCCAAGGACCAGTGAACCGGCGGTTAACACCAGGGCAAAGGCCACCGAGAGGCGAAAGCCATAGATAACCCGGGCGAGCACATCGCGTCCTTGATCATCAGTGCCCAGCCAATGGCGACCGTCGGGTGGCGCAGGAGAAGGCTGGGTCATCTGCATGTCGAGGGTTTGGTAGGAAAACGGGATCAGCGGCCATAGCGCCCAGCCATTTTCCGCTATCTGCTGCTGGATAAAGGGGTCGAGGTAGTCGGTACGCGTCGGCAAAAAACCGTCAAATTCGGTTTCCGGGTAGTCGACCAGCAGCGGCACATACCACTCGCCGTCATACTGCATGACGATTGGCTTGTCGTTGGCAATCAGCTCAGCAAACAGGCTAAGCACAAACACAACGCTAAACACCCATAGCGATACCCAGGCCCGTCGGTTCGATCTGAATGCCGCCAGACGACGCTTGGTGATAGGTGAAAATCGAGACGAAAAGGCAGCCATGATCACGATTCCCGTGTTGCAAAGTCGATGCGTGGGTCCACCCACACATATGTCAGGTCCGACACCAGCTTGAGCAGCAAGCCAATCAACGTATAGAGAAACAGGGTGCCAAAAATGACCGGATAGTCGCGCTGCATGACCGCTTCAAATCCCAGCAGGCCGAGGCCGTCGAGGGAGAAAATCACCTCGATCAGCAGCGAGCCGGTGAAGAAAATGCCGATCAGGGCGGAGGGCAGGCCGGCGATAATAATCAGCATGGCATTGCGAAACACATGACCGTAGAGAATACGTCGCTCATCGGCGCCTTTGGCACGGGCGGTGAGCACGTATTGCTTATGGATTTCATCCAGGAAGCTGTTTTTGGTGAGCATGGTGAGCGTGGCAAAACTGCCGATCGCGGCGGCAATCACGGGGAGGGTGATATGCCAGAAATAGTCCTTGATTTTGCCCCCGATGGAGAGCTGGTCGAAGTCCGGTGATGTCAGCCCCCTGAGCGGAAACCAGTCCAGGTAGGTGCCGCCTGCAAACACCACAATCAGCAAAATGGCGAATAAAAACCCGGGAATGGCATAGCCGACGATCACCAGGCCAGAGGTCCAGACGTCAAAGCGCGAGCCGTGTCGTAGCGCTTTACGAACGCCGAGCGGAATCGAGATCAGGTAGACCAGCAGCGTCGTCCAGAGCCCTAGTGAGATCGACACCGGCAGGCGCTCGATCATCAGTTCCGTGACGGGGCGGTCGCGGAAGAAACTGGTGCCAAAGTCGAACGTCAGATAGTCGCCCATCATGCCCAGAAAACGCTCATGGGCGGGCTTGTCAAAGCCGAACTGCTGTTCGAGCTGCTCGATGAAGCGCGGGTCAATTCCGCGAGCTCCGCGTGACTCGTCGTTCACCTGGACATCCGCGCCACCCATGTCCAGGCGTGTACTGGCCATGGCATCGGCGCCTTCGAAGCGTGCCAGCATCTGATCGATCGGGCCGCCGGGCGCAGCCTGCACGATAATGAAATTGAGCAGCATGATGCCTATCAGAGTAGGTATCATCAGCAGCAGTCGACGTAGCGTGTAGCGTGCCACAGCGTTCTCCTCACACCGGCTCAGCGTCGGGATTGACGCTGTAAAGCGGCTTCACGTTCGGGGTCTACCCACCACGCGTCTAGATCCATGGCATATTCAGGGAAGGGGTCGGGATAACCGAATTTATCCCAAATGGCGATCCGCGTCTCGCCTGAATGGTAATGAGGAATAACATAAAATCCCCAGCGCAACACCCGATCCAACGTCTGGGTAATGGTATTGAGTTCTTCGCGGTCGTCTGCACGGATAAGCTGCTCGACCAGATCATCGACCGCCGGATGCGCAAGGCCCATGCGGTTGCGACTCTGGGGTGAGTCGGCCGCTTGGCTGGTCCAGAAGTCACGCTGTTCATTCCCCGGGTTATTGGACTGCGGAAAATGGCTGACCACCATGTCAAAGTCGAAATTACGCTGACGGTTGAGATACTGGTTAATATCGACAATACGTAATGACGTCTGCACGCCCAGGCGGGCCATGTTACGTAGCGTAGGCTGAACCACACGCTCCATACCTGAATCGTAGAGCAGGACTTCCAGGCTCAGCGGCTGCCCGGTGTCCTGGTGGACGAGAACGCCGTCCTCCACTTGGTATCCCGCCTCACGGAGCAGGTCCAGGGCAAGCCGCAGGCGTTCACGAAGGTCCTTGGGGTGGTCGATCGGCAGAGCCTCGGTGAACAGTCGGTCGGATTGATGGGAGTCCAGCAACGCTTCACGGTGTGGCTCAAGCAGTTCGAGGGCAGCGTCGCTGGGTGGCCCTTCGGCTTCCATCTCGGAGTTCTGGAAGAAGCTCTCGGTACGTTGATAGGTATCGTAGAAAATATTGGTATTCAGCCAGGGGAAATCAAACGCCAGACTGAGCGCTTCGCGAACCCGCGGGTCCTGGAATTTTTCCTTGCGCAGATTGAACACGAACCCCTGCATCATGGACGGATTCGCGTCGGGTACCGTGATGCGCTTGACCAGGCCCTCTTCATAGGCAGGAAAGTCGTAGCCAATGGCCCAGGTGGCGGCGCGGGCATCGGTGCGAAAATCTGTCAGTCCGGCCTTGAAGGCTTCCCAGGCAATCTCCCGGTCTCGGTAGTAATCGTAGATCACCCGGTCGATATTGTTGCGGCCCACGTTCACCGGCAGGTCTTTTGCCCAATAGTCTTCGTCGCGCTCGTAGACGATCTGCCGGCCCGGGTCCACTTCACTGATCTTGTAGGGGCCTGAGCCGGGGTGAGCGGCCAGGGAGGGCGCGCTAAAATCATGCTGCTCCCAGTAGTGGCGCGGCAGAATGGGCAACTGGGCCACGATGAGCGGCAACTCCCGGGATTCGGTGTCGGTCAGGGTGAAGCGTACCTGGTGCTCATTGAGCGCGACGGCCTGCTCGACGCCTGCATAGTAGCTGCTGTAGAACGGATTGCCTTCCTCACGCAACAGGTTCAGCGAAAACACCACGTCGTAGGCGGTTACCGGCTCACCGTCCTGAAAACGCGCCTCTGGACGAATATCAAACTCGATCCATTCGCGATCAGGGTCCAGGCGCACGCCTTCGGCGAGCAGGCCGTAAAGGCTGAAGGGCTCGTTGGGGTTGCTCGCCATCAAGGTGTCATAAATCCGCGATACGCCGGTTGCCGGGGTGCCGCGAGTAATGAATGGGTTTGTCGAGTCGAAACTGCCGCCCACGGCCGTGTGGGTGATACTGCCGCCTTTAGGGGCGTCTGGATTGACGTGAGAAAAGTGTTCGAAATCCTCATCCAGCGCCGGTGAGCCGTAAAGCGAAAGCGCGTGGCGCGTTTTGATAGGCGCAGTGCCGTCCGTGGCCGTGGGGGCAATATCCGTGTCGCTATAGGCGAAAAAGCTTGCCAGTGAGCAGAGCACAAGCAAGGCGTTACGGGCAATGCATGATACGGGACGCAGAACAACGCCACAGTGCATGGGGCAGTTTCCCTATCGACAAGGCAGTGAATCTTAACGTTCTGAAAGTGTCAGGAGTTGACCCGCTTGTAAAGCCTCAGGGCTCTCGATTGCATTCAACCGCATCAGTTCCTGTGAGCTGAGATTATAACGGCTGGCAATGGCCGACAGGCTGTCGCCACTTTCGACCCGGTAGGTATCCGGTGCATTGCTGTCAGCAACAGGACGGTCATTTCCATCGTTTGAAAGTTCCGCCAACACCTGTTGATCGGCGTCTTCAGGCACCAGCAGTGTCTGGGCGCTTGACGGATTAAGCGCGCCATTGAGCAGGCCAGGGTTGAGTTCGGCCAGGGTGGACTTTTCGACCTCCAGCAGCTTTGATGCCTCGGTGAGGGTGACCGAATGCTCAAGCTTTACCTTGGCAAAGGCGGGCTCTGTGCGAATATTCGGCAAGCTGATGTCGTAGCGTTCGGGATCATCGATGATGGTGGCGATGGCGAGCAGCTTGGGCAGGTACTGCATGGTTTCCTGAGGCAGGCCCAGGTCCCAATAATCACCCTTTGATCCCTGGCTTTCGGCGCGCTGTTTGGCTTTGTTCACGACCCCGGCCCCAGCGTTGTAGGCGGCGACAGACAGCTGCAGATCGCCCTCGTACCATTGGTCAGCCTGCATTTCGAGGTAGTCGAGCGCGGCCTCGGTGGATGTGACAACGTCGAGCCTGCCGTCATACTGGCCGTTACGCTCCAGGCCAAGTGCGTCGCCCGTTTGCGGCATGAATTGCCACAGGCCGGCTGCCCCGCGATGACTGCGCGCACCCGGGTCGAAAGAACTTTCTACAAACGGGATCAGCGCCATTTCGCCGGGCAGTTGACGTTCGCTTACCTGCTGGGTGATCCAGGCCAGCCAGGGCGTCGCCTGCTCGGTAATGGTGGCGATGTTTTCAGGCCTTTCCGTGTAGTGATCAATCCATTTGTCCACGCGGGCCTGAGCCTCGGCGGACAGGGGCTGATCGCGCCATTGGAAGCTTTCGCGCAGTTTGCTCCAGGCATTCTGGGGTTCGATCATCAGCTCTTCCCAGAAATGCATCCGGTAGGACGCATTATGGGGGTGCGCAGGCTCGGCGTGATTGCTGGACGCCGCACGCGGCGATGAATCATAGTCGTCGGTCGACGCCTGTGAATTGGCGGCGGCGGCAAGAAACAGACTAATGATCACCGTACTGCCGGCGCTCAATAGAAGGCGTTGGCGAATCGTGCGATAGGTCATAGTGGTTTTCGTCGTTGCGATAGCGTTTAGTAACGGTTCTTCCACTCGCGAAGAGTGGCGAACGTTGCGAGGTCATCATCAACGGATCCCTGCTGGCTTGCGGCGGTGCGGACACTGTCGGTATCCACGCGCAGGTAGGGGTTGATTTTCAGCTCGCGTCCTATCGTGCTGGGTAAGGTGGGGCGATCTAGCGCGCGCGCCTTTTCGCACTCCGTCAAGGCGTGTTTGACGTCTTCGTTATCAGGGTCGGCCTCACTGGCAAAGCGGAGATTGGCCTGTGTGTATTCATGAGCGGCAAATACGAAGGTTTCTTCGGGCAGTGCTGCCAGGCGTTGTAAGGCCGTGTGCATCTGCGCGGGCGTTCCTTCGAAAAGGCGGCCGCAGCCGGCACAAAACAGCGTATCCCCGCAGAACAACAGGGGGGGAATCCCTGGTGTAAAGTAACTGATATGGTCTAACGTATGGCCGGGAGTCTCAATGACTTCAAACAGACGCCCCATTACACGAATTTCGTCACCATCGCTGACGCGCTCGTCCAGGCCCGTGATGGAAGGGTTATCAGGGCCAATCACCCGGGGCGCATAGCGCTTGATCAATTCATCCAACCCGTCAGTATGGTCAGGGTGATGATGAGTGATCAAAATGGTACCCAGCGACAGCGACTCGCGCTCCAGGAACTCGATAACCGGTAGCGCTTCACCAGGGTCCACCACGCATACTTCCTGGCTGGTGTCCTGGCGGAGCAGCCAAATATAGTTGTCGCTTAAGGCGGGAATCGGTGTCACGCTCAGCATAGGCGAGATCCTTTAACGATGAAGTGGCGCCCATCATTAACGGCGCTTTCAGAGTGCATGCAAGACGTCAAAAAGCCGTTACTTTGGAGGGTTGAGCGGTACATGTCAAATTCAACAGCGGCAGAGACACTCGCTGAAAAGCTGTATGCGAGTCGCGCCTACTGGGCATCAGAGGTGGGTAAATCGCTATGGGAGTCCCAGCGGGCCTGTCTGGGGCCTCTGGTCGACTCACGTTCGGGAGGGCACAGCCTCGAGATCGGCATGGGCCCCGCCATGATGTCGATGTCGGGCATTGCCCACACCATTCAGTGGTCGCCAACCCGAACCAGCGCCCCTCACGAGCAGACGCTGGTATGCCCGGCAGATCGACTGGCGCTTCCTGATCGCTGTCTGGATGTCGTCGTGCTTCATCACTGGCTCGAACAGATGCCCGATGCCCACCATGTGCTTCAGGAAGCCACCCGGGTAGTGTCCGACAGCGGTATTTTGGTGCTGTTCGGCTTTAACCCCCTGGGTATTAGCGGGCTGATGAAGCAATGGCGCAAACGCCAGGGCCAGTACCCCTGGAATGGTCAGTGGCGCACGGCCAACCGAATGGACGACTGGCTTGCATTTGTCGACTTTGAGGTCGAACGAGTAGACTACTGCTGTTTCAGAAGCTGGCCGGGAGGGCGCTGCGTCGAGAACTGGGAGTCCCTGGGTCGTCGCTATAACTGCCCGCTGGGTGAAAGCTACATGGTCGTGGCCAAGCGCCGTCAGCGGCGTGCCCCCATGCAGCGCATCAAATTTGGTCTGAAGACGCCCGTCGCGGCGAATTCTTTCGGCGCCACGCGCACCAAAAGTCATTAACCGACAGGTGCCATTCAACGGCGCTGGTCGCTAATGACGGGACATCATTGATTTAAGGATTCACAACGTGACAGACACTGACCGGTTACCACACGTAACCGTGTATACCGATGGCGCCTGCCGGGGCAATCCCGGCCCAGGCGGGTGGGGCGTTGTGCTAGCAAGCGGGCAGCATGAGAAAACGCTGTACGGGTATGAAGCCCAGACGACCAATAACCGCATGGAGCTGATGGCCGCCATTATGGCCCTGCGTACCTTGAATACCCCCTGCCAGGTGGCTATCTGGACCGATTCGCAATACGTCCGGCAGGGTATCACCCAGTGGATTCATAACTGGCGGAAACGCCAATGGAAAACGGCGGCCAAGCAGCCCGTCAAAAACGCCGAACTGTGGCAGCAGCTGGATGCCGAAGCCCAGCGGCACCAGGTCGAGTGGCACTGGGTGAAAGGCCATAGCGGACACCCCGGCAACGAGCGCGCCGACGCGCTTGCCAACCAGGCCATAGACGAAGCAGTGCAAAACGCATAGGAGACCACGATGCGCCAGGTCATATTGGATACGGAAACGACGGGCATCGACCCCAAAGACGGCCACCGGCTGGTGGAGATCGGTGCCGTGGAAATGGTCAATCGGCGTTTTACCGGCCGCACCTATCATCAATATATCAATCCAGAACGACACATTGATGCAGAGGTGGTCGCGGTTCACGGGATCGATGATGCCAAAGTGGCCAATGAGCCGGTGTTTGCCCAGGTGGCCGACGACTTCTGGGCGTTCATCGAAGGCGCCGAACTGGTCATTCACAACGCGCCTTTTGATGTGGGCTTCATTGATCACGAGCTGAAAATGCTCAAGGGGCGGGCACAGCAGTTGGGTCCTGTCGCCGATCACTGTCGCATTCTCGATACGCTGGTCATGGCCAGGAAAATGCACCCAGGACAGCGCAACAGCCTAGATGCGCTGTGCAAGCGCTACGATATCGATAACGGCCACCGGGTTCTCCACGGCGCCTTGTTGGACGCCGAAATCCTGGCCGACGTCTATCTGGCCATGACCGGCGGGCAAACCGCGCTGACCCTCGATGCCGAAGCGAACCAGCCCCAGCGCAGCGATACGCCGCAAGAATCCGGCCTATCCATCCAGCGCTTGACGCTCACGTCAGGCCAGCTAAGAGTCATTGCGCCCACTGAGCAAGAGCGCCAGGCGCACCAGGCAAAATGCGCCAAGCATCAGCTACGCTGGTTCGAGGAAGCCGCGCACGATGCTTAGACGCGAGATCCCTCACCAGGCGCGCGAAGGGCGTGTTCTCTACATTTCACGCAGCCGATTGGCGCCTGCACCGCTGACGGATGAGCAGGCGCTGACCCCGCTTCACCCCTGGCAGCCGTGGACCAGCGACATGCAGCCGCTATGTTATTGGCACGATGAGCCGGTCGCATTGCAGCTGGCCAGCAGTCCGGGTGATGAGTGGATAGACGGCCGCCAGTGGATGGGAGAACTGCCGACCCACTGGTACTCGCTGCTATCTACGGCCCTGCAGGTGGGCGCTTGGCTTGAGAATCACCGCTTTTGCGGTCGCTGTGGCGCTGAAGCAACCAAGCTTTCCCACGAATTTGCCATGCATTGTCACGCGTGTGGTCACCGTAACTACCCACGCATTTCACCGTGCATTATCACCCTGGTGACAAGCGGCGAAGCCATGCTGTTGGGGCGCAGTCCGCGCTTTCCACCTGGGCGCTATTCAACGCTTGCCGGTTTCATCGAACCGGGAGAAACGGCGGAGGAGGCGGTGCACCGCGAGGTCTTCGAAGAGGTGGGGGTTCATGTCAGCCAGCTCAAGTATTACCAGAGCCAGGCGTGGCCGTTCCCTCACTCGTTGATGCTGGGCTTTTTTGCCGAAGCCACTACGCGTCGGATTCGCATTGATGGCGTGGAAATCAGCGATGCGGCGTGGTTTTCACCACGCCAGCTGCCAGCCCTGCCACCTGTGTATTCGATTTCTCGCGAATTGATCGAAACCCATCTCGCGTGCTGGCGGTGACCCGACGGGCAGCACAGCGGTCTACCCGCCGGGGAAGAGGCTGGTGAGCTTGGTGGCCAGCATGACGTTGCCGGTGGCTTTCAACTTGCCCGTCATGAAGGCCGTCATGCCGTTGATATCGCCGCTCATAATGCCTTTAAGGGTGTCGGTGCTCATGCTCAGGCTAACGGACGGGTCATCATGCTCACCTTCATGAACTCCCAGCGTGCCATCCTGAATATCCAGGTAGTGACTGCCGGCATCGGAGAAATGAAACTGGAAAACTTCGCTCATTCCTTGGGCGGCCTGCGGGTCGAAGCGGGCCTGTAATTTTTCGAGGGTGGTCGTTGACATAATAGCGGTCCGTTAAATGCGGTGTGGAATGAAAGGGAGGCGTTACGCGTCGCGTCATCGTACAATTTTGCGGCTGTGATGAGAGAATATTTCAAACATATGTTTCACATCAAGCGCCGTTTTTAATGCATCCATCAACGGTAGAAGCCTAATGCCAATCGATTCGAGGAGATACACGTGAACGAATGGGTAGTCGATATAGGGACATTTATTGTACAGGTCTTCATCGTCGTGGCGGTAATTGGCATCGGTGTTTTGCTGATCGCGCGTGCCAAGTCAGACGGTGATCGCGACTTGACCCTGCAGGTGGAACCACTTCACGAACGCCGCCGTCGACGGGCGAGACGCTTGAAACTGGCGGCTACCCCTGCCGGTATCCGCAAGAAACTGCTCAAGACCTTCCGCAAGGAGGATAAGCATCGCAGCAAACAAACCTCGGCAGACGACACGCCCAATGTGTGGGTGCTGACGTTCAAGGGCGACATGAAAGCTTCGGCGACCGAGCATTTTGCCCAGGAAATTTCAGCGCTTATCGAAGTGGCCAAGCCCGACGATGAGGTGGTGATCTGTCTTGAATCACCCGGCGGTCTGGTGCACGCCTATGGGCTTGCCGCCGCACAGCTTGATCGCCTGAGAGACGCCGGCCTAACGACCACCGTGTGCGTGGACAAGGTCGCCGCGAGTGGCGGCTATCTGATGGCCTGCACGGCGCATCACATCAAGGCGGCGCCTTTTGCGGTCATTGGCTCCATCGGCGTTGTCGCGCAGGTGCCGAATATTCACCGCCTGCTCAAGCGCCACGACGTAGACGTCGAGATGCTGACTGCAGGCAAGTACAAGCGCACGCTGACCGTATTAGGGGAAAATACCGAGGAGGGGCGTGAAAAATTCCGCGAAGACCTCGAAAACACCCATCGGCTATTCAAGCAGTATGTAGGTGAGCGCCGGCCGGACATGGACATTAATGCCCTGGCCACCGGTGAGATCTGGTACGGCAGTGAGGCAGTGGATCGCAAGCTGGTCGATAGCGTCGGCACCAGCGAAGCCTATCTGATGGAGCGGATCGCCCAGACTCGCGTCTATCACGTTAAGTTGGAGCCGCCGAAAACGATGGGCCGCAAATTCGGCCTTGCCGTTGCCAGCGGCGTGGAAAACGCGCTGCTCAAAGGGTTAAGCATGCTGGAAGCCTCCGGCTGGCACCGACGCTAGGTGCGCAGCGCCCGGAGCCCAGCCTGCGCTGGTGCTCCGCTTTGCATGTTAGCCGCATGAAACGTACGTCTTCATGCGGCAAAGTGGTCCGCCAGGGTGGTGATAATCGCCTTGGCGCTGGCACTGCTCAGCGAATAATAAATCGTTTGTGATTCCCGCCGAGTTTCGACCAACTGGTCGCGCCTTAAAATCGCCAGGTGCTGTGACAGCGCTGACTGACTTAGCGCCAATTGCTGGTTGATCTGAGTGACCGACAGTTCCTTCCCCGCCAGCAGGCACAAAATCTGTAATCGCTTTTCATTGGCCAAGGCTTTTAACAGGTTGGTTCCCGCCTCGATGGCGCGACCGTTATGGTCAAGCAAGCGTGCAGCACTTGTAGAAGCGGACATGGAAGTCTCCTGGCCTACCCTGAAAAGGTAGCATTGTTATAGGTTGTTGAAGGCATCACGGCGTTGTAGGGTCTGGTTATTTAATGATCAATAATTTAGCGGGGTTTGTCCAAGTTGATGTTTAACGGTTAATCAATGGTAATCAACGCATTTTGTTGACAATGGAGCCTGTGTCAATTGGCTATTTAACGGTTTTAGCCCATGGTATTAAGGAAAAGCGCTGATTTTATGCATACAGTGTCAACAATTATCCAAGCCTCACCCAATCACAATAATGAACAGGTATCCTATGCGCTCTTACCAGCAGACATACCACCAATCCATTGACCAACCCGAAGCGTTCTGGGCCGAACAGGCCAAGCGCATTCCCTGGCTGACGCCGCCCCAAACCATTCTGAGCTACGATGACCAGCAGCATGCGCGATGGTTTTCTGACGGCGAGATGAACCTGTGCTACGCCGCGCTGGATTACCACGTGGAACAGGGCCGTGGCGAGCAGGCTGCGATTTACTGGGACTCACCGGTTACCCAGACGCAGCAGACCATCACCTATCGCCAGCTATTGGAGCGAGTTGCCACCTTTGCCGGCGCGCTCAAGCAGCTAGGCGTCGAAAAGGGCGACCGCGTGGTTATTTACATGCCGATGATCCCGGAAGCGGTGGTCGCCATGTACGCCTGCGCGCGCCTGGGGGCGATACATTCGGTTGTATTCGGTGGCTTTGCCCCCCATGAGCTTGCCGCTCGGATTGAAGACGCAGCGCCCAAGGTAGTCGTGGCCGCGTCCTGTGGCATCGAGTCGGGCAAGGTAGTGGCCTACCAACCGATTATCGAGCAGGCGCTTGCGCAAAGCCCGCATCAGCCCGATGCCTGCGTGATCAAGGTGCGCCCCGAATGCGCGGTTGAATTCAACGAGCGGCAGTACGATTGGGAGGCGCTGGTCAGCCAGGCGACACCTGCGGAGTGCGTCGCCGTCAAAGGTACCGACCCGCTGTACATCCTTTATACCTCTGGCACCACGGGGAAACCCAAAGGCATCGTGCGCGATACCGCCGGCTATGCCGTGGCGTTGGCGTACTCGATGGAAGCCATTTATGCCCTGGCGCCCGGCGATGTGTTCTTTACCGCGTCAGATGTCGGCTGGGTAGTAGGGCACTCCTACATCGTCTACGGCCCGCTACTGCATGGGTGCAGCACCGTGCTTTATGAAGGCAAACCGGTTAAGACCCCCGATGCGGGGAGCTTCTGGCGAATCATTGAGCAGTACCGCGTGACCAGCTTCTTCACGGCGCCCACGGCTTTTCGGGCCATCAAGAAGGAAGACCCGGAAGCAACGCAGCTTGAAAAGTACGACATCAGCAGTCTCAAGCACCTTTACGTGGCCGGTGAGCGGCTCGACCCGCCAACCTACCATTGGCTGGACGATTTGCTCGACGTGCCGGTGATCGACCACTGGTGGCAAACCGAAACCGGCTGGCCCATCGCGGCTAACCTGCCGGGCATCGAGCCCATGCCCACCAAGGCCGGCTCTGCCACCGTGCCCGTACCCGGTTTCAATGTGCAGGTGCTTGGCCGGGACGGCGAACAGGCAAGCCCGCTGGAGCAGGGCAGCGTGGTCATCAAGCAGCCGATGCCGCCCGGCTGCCTGACCGGGGTCTGGGGCGATCCCCAGCGGTTTCACTCGGCCTACATGGCGGCGTTCCCTGGCTACTACCTGACCGGCGATGGCGGCTATTTTGACGAGCAAGGTTATCTGTTCATCATGGGGCGCACGGATGACGTCATCAACGTAGCGGGTCACCGGCTTTCAACGGGGGAAATGGAAGAGGTGGTCGGCGGGCATCCGGCGGTTGCCGAGTGTGCGGTGATTGGCATTCATGACGACCTGAAGGGGCAGCTACCCGTTGGCCTGGTGATTCCCAAGGATGGCTATCGCGACGAGCACGACACCCTGGAAGCCGAATTGATCGCGCGGGTGCGGGAGAAAATCGGCCCGATTGCCTGCTTCAAGCAGGTGATTGTGGTAGATCGTTTACCCAAGACACGCTCGGGGAAAATTTTACGCAAACTGCTGCGAAATCTGGCCGACGGTAAGGAAGTGGGCATTCCCTCCACCATCGATGACCCGACCAGCGTGGATGATGTGCACCGGGCCATGTGCGAGCACCAGGTCGGCAGTGCAAACAAGGCGCCGCCGGTGATCTAGGCGTTGGCGCACCACTTTCAATGCGGTCGAGAAGGCGTATAATGCGCCTCTCACCGCACCTGGGTGCGCAATGCGTTGAGGGTTCCCTAACCCCTCGTCAACACAAAAAGGCCAGCCGCATGTTTGTTTTAAGCGATGCTCAGCACCGCCGTTGCCTGGCCGTCATGGTGGCGTTTCACATCGGCATCATTGCTACCAGCAACTACCTCGTTCAGCTCCCGTTTACCCTGTTTGGTTTCCATACCACCTGGGGCGCCTTCAGCTTTCCGTTCATCTTTTTGGCCACCGATCTGACCGTCCGGCTGTTTGGCAAGGAGCCCGCGCGTGCCATTGTGCTTCGGGTGATGCTGCCCGCGCTGGTCGTTTCCTACGTCGTGTCGGTGGTTTTTCCCCAGGGGCGCTATGCCGGCCTTGAAGCGCTCGGCGAGGGCAACCTGTTTGTCGCGCGGATTGCGCTGGCCAGCTTTCTGGCCTATGTCATTGGTCAGCTACTCGATGTCCAGGTGTTCGACCGTTTACGCCAGTGGGTCTGGTGGGTCGCGCCGGTCTTTTCTACGGTGCTTGGCAATCTGGCCGACACCTTTGCATTTTTCTCGGTAGCCTTCTATCAGAGCCCGGATCCTTTCATGGCCACTCACTGGGTGGAAATTGCCGCCGTCGATTACGCGATCAAGCTGGCCATCAGCCTGATGTTTTTTCTGCCGCTTTATGGCCTGCTGTTATCCTGGTTGACGCGTCGACTGGTGGTCTGGACCGACCAGCCCGACGTGGCACCGCGTACCGCCTAATACCCTTTAATTGTCGAGGAGCCCAGATGACAGACGCCACGCCGGTAGATTTGCATTACCTGGATCAGCCATCGGATGAGCACCCCGACGCTATTCCTCTGGTGGTGATACACGGCCTTCTGGGTAGCGCCGACAATTGGCGCTCGCATCTGAAAGTTTGGCAACGCTCGCGCCGGGTGATCGCCATCGATTTGCGCAACCATGGCCGTTCACCGCACGTTGAAGGAATGAGCTATGCGCAAATGAGTGCTGACGTACTCGCGCTGATGGACAAGCTCTCGCTTTCCCATGTCCAGCTGCTGGGACACTCCATGGGCGGCAAGGTGGCGATCAGCCTGGCCCGTCAACACCCCGAGCGGGTGGTATCCCTGGTAGTTGCTGACATTGCGCCGGTGGCCTACGAACACGGCCACGATGACGTGTTTGAGGCCCTTGAGCGGGTGAAAGAAGGCAAGCCGGCCAACCGCCGAGAAGCCGATGACCTGCTGGCGGAACACGTCGACTCGCGGCCGACCCGGCTGTTTCTCGCCACCAACCTGGTGCGCAGCGAGCAGGGCGGACTAACGCTACGCGTTGGGCTGGACCAGATCCGCAACGACTATGAAGCGATCATCGGCCCGCCATCGGGTGACGCCGCTTACCAAGGACCTACGCTGGTACTGCGCGGTGATGAATCGCCCTACGTCCGCGACGCCATGTTGCCGGCGCTGCGCGAGATACTGCCCAGCGCGCGCGTGGTGACGTTAAAGCAGGCCGGTCACTGGCTGCATGCCGACCAGCCCGCTGCTTTTCAGCAGTCGGTGGATGTGTTTCTCAGCGCGCAAGGCAGCTGATCACTTACGCAAGGGGCGTTACCGACAAGCCATGCGCATCCGGGTCGCGCAAAAAGCGCTGCAGGATGCGATAGCTGTCGATATCGAAGCTGGTATGCGTGGCGTCTAGCTGCTTCGCCTCGCAAAGTGTCTTGGCACTGCCCTGATAGCACCATTGATGCACCACATGCCAGGCCTCTTTTTTGCCGGATTTCGGCGCCTCTCTGATGGCGATGCGCCCCGGCCATGGCCAGGTATTGACCTGAAGCGGCTGCAGTACCTCCTGCGCCCGCCGGGTATGCTCCGACAGCGTTTCATTTCCCCAGCAAGCGCCACGACACTTGCCCACCTGACTGCTGAAACAGCGCCCCTTGCCTTTTTCCAGGCCCAGCACCCGAGGGCAAAGCTGGTGTGTCTGGGCCAGGGTGCGCAGCGCCTGCTTGGCATCGCGGGCATTGCGAAACAGCCCATAGAAAGCGCCTGACGGCGGCTTATCGAGGGCGGCGCCGCTCAGCAGTTCAGGCTGTGTCGCGTTATCTGGCCAGTGCCAGGTGGTCAACTTGCGCTGCTTGCGTAACTGGCGATTCATGATGGGTAGCAACGTCTTGACCAGCTGTGCTTCGCGAAGCTGGGCGCCCAGGTCACCCGCGGTTTCTTCCCATTCAATGTGCTGTATCTGCTCGGCCAGGCGCATTTCCCTATCATCCTGGCGGGCGCGCTGGAAATGGTCACGCACGCGGTCGCGCAGCCGGACGCTTTTGCCCACGTAAAGTGGCAGCCGGTTATGGCCATAAAAAAGATAAACTCCGGGGCCCGTTGGCAGCTGGCTGAGTATGTCGCTATTCAGGTGGGTGGGAAGCTGGCCTCGCTTGCGCTCGTCATCCAGCAGGGTTTGCCACTCGGTGCCGGTGAGCTTCCGTTGCCAGGTCTGCCAGACTTGCCAGAGCGCGTCTACGTCGTGCTCGGCACGGTGTAAGCCCGGCGTTTCGATCTTGTGGCGGTCGAGCAGCGCGCCTAGATGATGGTGCTGCGCGCCGGGTTCAATGCGTCGCGATAAACGCAGCGTACATATCTGGGAAGGGCGGTAATCGATGCTGCAGCGCTTAAATTCATGGTGCAGGAAACGTTCGTCGAAGCGCGCGTTATGGGCGACAAGCACCGCATCGCCAAGCCACGCATGAAGTGGCTCGGCAATCTCCGCGAAACGCGGTGCATCGCGCACCATCTCGTCATTGATGCCGGTTAGCTGAGTGATGGGGGCTGGAATACGGCACTCTGGGTGAACCAGGCTCGACCAGCGATCAATGCACCGACCATCGACGACCTTCAGCGCGGCGACTTCAGTAACCCGATCGCGTGTGGCCCGCGTTCCCGTGGTTTCAACATCGATGACTACATACATGCAGCGACCTTGCTAGAGCGCATGGGGGTCGATCGCCAGACGCGATACCGGCAGTGCTGTTTCGCTGACTCCCTGCTTGAGCAGGAATTGCTCAAATGCCTGATAACGACGGTTGTCCACCGCCCCCGGCGATAGTGCAATTCGCCTGAGCAGGTCCGGCCAACTGGCCTTGTTACTGGGGTTATCGAGTACCGGTTCGGCACTGATCAGCAGCTCCCATGCTGCATCGGGGTTTTCCACCATCCAGTGATGCGCCTCTTCCAGGGCTGCGACCACGTGTACCCAAGTGCTTGCACAGCGTGCCGCGCCATCTCGGTTGGCAAGCAGCACCAGGCCGTCGTAACGGGGAATCCCCAGCGCCTCATGGCGAATCACCTGAGTATTGATACCTTCGCTAGCCAGCTGTTCAGGCAATGAGTGGAAGGGCGCATCGACTACTGCATTGACCTGGTCCTCAACGAAACCACGTCGGGTGTCGAAGTTGAGGTTGACCGGAGGGGGCACATTGCCCGCTTGCGTCAGTGCCTCAGGAATCAGGTGAGGAATAAACAGCTCGCGGCCCTCTCGGGTGGAGTAACCATAGCGCAGCCTCGCCAACTTATCTTTGACGGGCTCTTCGAGCGCTCCCTCGATCACCAGCGCCGTCAATGGTGTTTCGATCAGCGTCGCAATGCGCACGATGGGGGCGCCATCGTGGGCATAGAGGTGCAGGGTCGGCTGGCGACTCAGGGCGAAATCGATTTCATCTGCCGCGAGCAATTTCAGCGCCACACTGGGTTCTGCCGGCGTCTGGAATTCGACCTGCATTTCCTGCGCGGTAAACAGGCCGCGCTGTTGCGCAATGATCAACCCCGCATGCTGCGGGCTCAAAAACCAATCCAACATGATGCTGATCTTTTGAAGCGGCGGTGGCTCAAGGGGCGGCGGTGGGGTAACCGCATTGGTCGGCGCTTCCTGGTCGGATGCTTCCTCAGCGACCGCTTCCGCGTCGTCAGCCGACGTCCACCAGGCAGGTGGCACCATGACACGGCTTTTCAGTTCTAGCGGGTCGTCGCCAGCGTCGTCCTGTGCGGCCGACTCATTTGCGTAGGCCATTGATGTTGCGAATAATAATGCAATATTTACCAGCAATGAAAAATACCAAGCGCGACACAAACTAGTCAGCATCGTCAATAACTCCCAATCACAGAAGTCGAAGTGTATCTGGCGTGCAAAGCATCTGACCAGCCTTCAATTGTGTCTTGCCAGCGGACATAACGCAGTAAATTCAACGGTGGCGTGCGATAATGGAGGCGCTTTGAGAAGAGACGGAGAGACATGGACGCAATCTATACGTTTTTTTTGATCGGCGGTTCATTAATGGCGCTCAGTATTCTGGGGAGCCGTTTGTCCGCCATGATGGGCGTGCCGCTTCTTCTTATCTTCCTGGGATTGGGCATGGTGGCCGGCGAAGAAGGGCTGCTGGGTCTCGAATTCGATGACTACTTCATGGCCTTCACGATCGGCCATCTCGCCCTGGCGATGATCCTGCTCGATGGCGGTCTTCGCACTCGCCTCAAAACCTTCCGCGTCGGCTTCAGGCCGGCGCTCTCGCTTGCCACCTTTGGGGTGTTTATCACCAGCGCCATTGTCGGCGGCATCGCGATGCTGGTGTTCGATTTAACCTTGGTAGAAGGCTTGCTGGTCGGTGCCATTGTAGGCTCGACCGACGCGGCAGCCGTGTTTTCAATGCTCAGCGGGCGGGGCGTCAACCTCAACGAGCGGGTCGGGGCCACGCTGGAAATCGAGTCGGGCACCAACGACCCGATGGCCATTTTCCTTACCTTGATGCTGGTCGACGTATTAGTCGGCGATATTGGTGGTCCGCTCGAGACGCTGATGTTTTTCACTGCCCAGTTCGGCATTGGCCTGGTGGTCGGCATTGGCGGCGGCTGGCTGAGCGCCAAGCTGCTGCGCTGGCTTGACCTGGCGCCGGGGCTCTACGCCATGCTGGCTCTTGCGTTGGGGTTCAGCGTGTTTGGCCTTACCAGCGTACTGGGTGGCAGCGGCTTCCTGGCTATCTATCTGGCGGGCCTGATGATCGGCAACCAACCCGGGCGCCACCTCAACTTTATCCTGCCTGTACACGATGGCCTGGCATGGCTCAGCCAGATCGGGCTCTTCCTGGTGCTGGGCCTTCTGGTTACCCCCAGCGAACTCTGGGAAGTGGCGCTGCCGGCCGGGCTGGTGGCACTTGCGCTGATCTTCATCGCCCGACCGCTGGCCGTTTTGATAACCATCAAACCGTTTTTTAAGTTTCGCTGGCGGGAAACCTGGTTCATTGCCTGGGTGGGGCTACGCGGGGCGGTGCCGATCGTGCTGGCTATTTTCCCGTTAATCGGTGGGGTAGAGGATGCATCGCTCTACTTCAACGTGGCGTTTGCGGTCGTGCTGATGTCGCTGCTTATTCAGGGGGGCTCGCTCACGCTGGCGGCACGATGGCTCAAGGTGGAGGTGCCGCTGGGCACCACGCCCGACCGACGCGGGCCGCTTGGCATACTCCCCGAAAACGACTACGAGATGTTCGTCTACTCGGTTGAAAATAAGGACCTTGATGACGTGCCTATCCGTCTGCTGCGGTTTCCCTCCGGGGCGCTGATTTCCGCATTGTTCCGCGAACACGCCATGCTGCATCCCAAGGGCAGCACGCGTCTCAAACTCGGCGACGTGATTTGCGTCATTGGTCGCTCGGAAGACCTCAATGCGCTCAACCGGTTGTTCAATGGCGATTCCAAGCTCAAGCAGGAGCGGGCCTTCTTTGGCACCTTTACGCTGGATGGCAGTGCGCAGATGCAGGACATCGCCCAGGCCTACGGGTTGACCTTGAGCCCCGGCGAAAAGGAAATGACCCTGGCGGAGTTCGTATCGCTGCGGGTTGGCGGACACCCTGTTATAGGTGACGATGTAGATTGGCACGGCATCCATTGGGTCGTCAGCGATATGCAGGGCGGAAAAATCACCCGGGTAGGACTAAGATTGTACTAAAGACGTTGACTTCCAAGGAAAAGCTGGTAGTCTATGCACCCGTAAGCCGGAGGGATGGCAGAGCGGTTGAATGCACCGGTCTTGAAAACCGGCAAAGGTGAATAGCCTTTCCAGGGTTCGAATCCCTGTCCCTCCGCCATACAGACATGCGGCCCTGAGGAATCAGTAACATACTGACCTCGGGGCTTTTTTGTTTCTGGCTGCCCCAGTGAGGTGTTACATTGGGAGGCCATGAGCACAGTGAAAGTTACCGGACATCCTCGTCTATATCGTCGTGGCGCTCGCTACTATAATCGGGCGGCAATTCCTCAGGACATACAGTCCACCTATCCCAAGGCTGAAGAGACCCTCTCGCTAAATACTTCCGACTATCAGGAAGCGTTGCGGCTTGTCCGTAAGTCTGCCACTGAGGTGGATGAAGGTTTTGAAAAACACCGCCGTTGGGTATCCGCCCAAGCCAAGCCCCTGGATAAGCTCACAGATGAGCAGATAGCACGCCTTGCAAGTCTCTGATTGCCTGCTGCATTTTGGGTATCGGCTGGGGTGGCTTCCTTCCTCTCAGTCGCTTGGTGGCTCATGCGCATGAAATGCGGTGTACTGGTCACGGCTGGGCCTATCCAGCATGGTGTAAGGAGTGCCCGTGAGTCGCCGAAAATCTGGGGTAGCACCTAGGTTCACGTCTATACATCTTACTTTGGTTTTGCCAGCACGAGCCTAACCACGGTTGTGCCGCCACCCAGAACGTAGAATAAAGGAAAATGGCAAATTTTAGTTTTCTCCATTATTATTATTCCGACAATGTTATAAGGAGATTGAGTTTTATGAAAACTGATGAAACTTTTCCTGTAGAAAAACTTAAAGATTCTGCAGGAGTTATGAAGTGTGGGATTGTTATGCCAATTTCTGAGCTAGATGGCTGTGATGAAGGTCACTGGCAAGAAGTTTTAGCCATAATTAAGGACTCGATATTAGTTTCAGGTTTTGAGGGTGAATTAGTGAGCTTAGCTGCGGATGTGGGAGTTATTCATCGCAGAATTGTCCAGAACTTATATGAGAACCCTGTTGTTGTTTGTGATGTTAGCGGTAAAAACCCTAATGTTATGTTTGAACTTGGCATGAGATTGGCATTTGACAAGCCCACTATTATCATTAAAGATGATGTAACAAATTATTCATTCGACACTGCATCAATTGAGCATCTTGAATATCCAAGAACTCTTCGTTTCTCTCAAATTATTGATTTCAAAAAACAGCTGGCTGAGAAAATTAAAGCGACATACGAGAAGTCAAGGCAAGATGCTGATTATTCACCATTCTTAAAGCACTTTGGAAGCTTTAAAGTTGCTAAAATAGATGAAACTGAAGTATCTGCTCAGGAATTTCTAGCTCGTCAAATTGAAGAGATAAAAAGTTATTTTATTCAGCAGGATATGTTTAATAAAAACATGCTTCAAAAAATGCATGCTCCACTTGAAAGATATTCAAGTAACAAATACTCTTTGATTTTCGAGGATGGTAACAAGGCAAAGTTATATGCAGACAAAGTTGTCAAAATGAAAGGCGTTGCAGATATTGATCTTGAGTTTATTGGCTCCCAGTCAGTTGTAACTTTGTATTTTCATATTAATCTTGCCGAGCAAGATATAAAGAAAATTATCGCTGAGTCTAAATATTTACTAGAAAAGATGTAAAGTTTTTTATTCTTGCATGTCTTTTATTTAGATATTTCTATACTCTATTATTTTTTAGTATGATAGTGAACCGGTAAGTTGCGCGGTGAAAACTGAGTCATCCAGAGAGGAAACCGCTTAAACTGAGAAAATATTTACGGCAAACAAGACAATTACGGCGTGGTGCTTCCGGTCGCTGTTGTCGGCTTGAGAGGTATCATGTTGTTAAAACTACTTATCTGGGCGATACGGCTGCTTCTGATTGCTATGGTCATGGTGAGCATACTGCCGTTGATACCCAGCGGTCAGTGGTGGGTCAAGCTTTGGGTGGCGGCCTCAAGTTCCAAGTGCAACACTATTGAAGCGTGCTCGGGCCGGCGACGGATTTCTTAAGCACTTCGGCGTAGACTTCCAGCGGCGTGCGCCAGTCCAGTTTCTTGCGTGGCCGTGTATTGAGTGAGTCGGCGATTTCGTCGAGTTCTTTCTGGCTGTAGACTAAAGATCTGTACCCCTCGGCAGGTACTGTCTCAACAGCCCGTCGGTGTTCTCATTGGAAGCCCGCCGCCATGAGCTATGCGTCGGCAAAGTAGATCGCTGTCCCCGTCTTCTGAGTGATCTCGGCATGCTTCACCATCTCTTTGCCCTGGTCATAGGTCATGGACAGGCGCAGGGAGCGCGGTACCTCATTGAGCTTGTCGCTAAAGCCGACGGCCGCTGCGGTGGCCGTGGTGCCGTCCACTTTCGCCAGGATCACCAGACGCG
>NZ_LJZS01000001.1 GCF_001314875.1 Halomonas sp. HL-48 | reverse complement strand
AACTCAGCAGTGAAACCGCTTCGCGCCGATGGTAGTGTGGGGTCTCCCCATGCGAGAGTAGGTCATCGTCAGGCACCTATACCGCAGAAAACCCAGCCACCCGGCTGGGTTTTTTGTTTTTAGGGGTCTCCCAAGTAGAGTAGCGGAAGGCCACACTTATACCGCAGAAAACCCAGTCAATCGGCTGGGTTTTTGTTTTTAGATGGGTTAATCACTGGCGTGCTTTATGTGTAGCATCTAATATGAAGCGGCATTGAAAGTGTTTACTACCGTGATAAAAGGAGCATGGTGATGTATAAAGGACTCAAAGTCATTGGTGTGGCCATCTTACTGGCGTTTCTTGCCGTTGGCTTGGCAGCCTGCGAGGATGATCAAGGGCCGGCAGAAGAAGCGGGCGAGAATATTGATGAGACTATGGAGGACACCGGGGAAGAAATGGAAGAGGCCGGTGACGAAATGGAAGAAGCTGCCGAAGACTAACTGGTCGCTATATCTCAAAAAAGCCCCGCTGCATTGGCAGCGGGGCTTTTGCGTTGACGGACGCTAAAGATTAACGCCAGTCTACACGGTCAAAGATGCGAATGGCGTCGGGATTGTTTTCGCCAAGAACGTTGATATTGACGTCGTCTTTCTTGAAGTTACCCCATGATTCAAGGACAGGGTCTCGCTTCACGCTATCGACGACAGGAAACTCGTTGTTACCCGAGGCGAAGATTTCCTGTGCCGTGTCAGAGGCCAGGAACTCAAGGAATCGAACGGCGTTCTCGCGATTAGGCGCGCCATCAACGACACCGGCACCGCCGACGTTGACATGAGTGCCGCGCTCATCTTGGTTGGGGAAGATGATGCCGACGTTACGGGCAGCTTCGCGATCTGCCTCATCATCGGATTTCAGCAGGCGAACATAGTAGTAATGGTTGGCTACTGCAAGATCGCATGCACCACTGGCAACGCCCAGAATCTGGTCGGTGTCGCCGCCTTCTGGGTCACGCGCCATGTTGTCGACAACGCCCTGAGCCCACTCTTCGGCGCCTTCTTCACCGTGATGCTCGATCATTGAAGCGAGCAGTGACTGGTTGTAGATGTTGTTGGAGGAACGGATGCAGACGCTGTAATCAAGGTCGTCGCTGGCCAGGTCTTCGTAGCTGCTGATTTCGCTGGGGTCGACATTCTCTCGATTGTAATAGATTGCCCGGGCACGCTGGCTAAAGCCGAACCAGCGTCCTTCCGGATGGCGCATGGAATCAGGCAGGCGTTCGTCAAGGACGTCTGACTCGATGCCTTGGAAAATACCATCCTGCTCTGCGCGCCAGAGCCGGCCGGCATCGACTGTGAGCATAATGTCGGCGGGGCTCGCAGCCCCTTCACGCTGAATGCGCTCGATCAACTGATCGGAATCGCCTTCCAGAATGTTGACTTCAATACCGGTTTCTTCGGTGAACGCGTCATATAGGCGCTCATCGGAATCGTAGTGACGAGCCGAATAGACATTAAGCTCATCAGCCAGCGCATGGCTGGCAAAAGCGGTGCTGGCGATAGCAACTGCCAGTGGAGCGGCAAGGCGTACAGTTTTCATCGTCAATATTCCTGATTATTGAATGATAACAAGTTGTATTATTAACATGATTATTGAAACGGTTTGTAGCGTTAAGGTCAAGCCTATCTAGCGTTGAAGCGTGCATATAGAGCAAATAGAAAATAGAATGTTAATTACTTTCAAACGTATTATGCAGTTCCCATTCGCACAAGCGATCTGCAACGAGAACGGTGGGGCAATGACGGCAACGATGAAGGCTACGCAGAAGGCGCTTAATGAAACAGCGCTTGCTATGCATCAGGTGCAGCACGCTTTTGACCAGCATACCGTTGTCAAAGGCGTGGATTTGACGGTAGCCCCGGGAGAGGTGGTCTGCCTGCTGGGTCCTTCCGGCTGTGGCAAGACGACCTTGCTGCGTATCGCGGCGGGTCTGGAAACGCTGCAGGAAGGGAGTGTCAGCCTCGAGGATGAACAGATTGCGGCGCCGGGGCTTCGCCACGTTCCGCCTGAAAAACGTAATGTTGGCCTGGCGTTTCAGGACTCAGCGTTATTCCCTCACCTATCTGTACTGGAAAACGTCACCTTTGGTCTCAAGCACCTGTCCACAAACGATAGGCGTGAGCGCGCCGAGGAGCTGTTGTCGCAGCTAGGCATGGCGGAGTATGCGTCTAGCTACCCGCACATGCTGTCAGGGGGGCAACAGCAGCGAGTGGCGCTTGCGCGCGCCTTGGCGCCCGAGCCAAGGCTGATGCTGCTGGATGAGCCGTTTTCAAGCCTGGATGCGCGGCTGCGCGACCGGATACGCGACGACACCCTGCACGTGTTGAAAAAGGTGGGTGCTGCGACGCTGCTGGTCACGCACGACCCTGAAGAAGCGATGTTCATGGCGGATCGTATTGCGCTGATGCGTGAAGGGCGCATTGTGCAGACAGGGACGCCAAGGGAGCTCTACTGCTCGCCCAAGGATCCCTTTGTGGTGACTTTTTTTGGTGAAGTCAACGAGGTTAATGGGGTGGTCGAAGAGGGCCATGTCGCAACGCCGGTCGGCTGGGTGCCGGCAGATGGCCTCGCCGATGGCACGCGGGTTCAGGTGATGATTCGCCCTGAGGCCCTGCGGGTCATAGAGCGTGACTTGCCTGCCGGTGCCCATGCGCACAGCCACATCGTGATGGCCAAGCTACTTGGTCGAAGCAGTCTGTTGCACCTGTGTGCTCACGCGGATAATGGTCTGGAAGCCCACCTGCACGCCAGGGTGCCGGGTGTCTTCCTGCCCGCCGAGGGCCAGCCGATCGATATACATCTCGATTTATCGCAGATCTTCGTGTTTCCCGTGCACTCGACGGAAACTGCCTCGTCATAAATGAACGTTTGCCACTACGACCCGGCGCCCGGGCGTGAGCGGCGCATGGCCATGCTCAGCAGTATTACCGGCAGAATGCCGACCACCACGATCGCCAGCGAAGAGGTAGACGCTTCGGCCAGGCGCTCATCGGACGCCAGGTTGTGCGCTCTCACCGCCAGCGTATCGAAGTTGAACGGGCGAAGAATGACGGTGGCCGGAAGCTCCTTCATGACGTCGACAAATACCAAAATCCCTGCCGCCAGTAAGCTGCTGCGCATCATCGGCGTATGTACATAGCGTAGTGTGCCGCTGGCGGTCTGCCCAAGGGTGCGCGAGGCGGCATCCATACTGGGGGTTACCTTGCCCAGACTGGCTTCAACGGCGTTGAAGGAAACGGCCAGGAAGCGCACCACGTAGGCGTAGAGCAGAATAAACGCCGATCCGCTAAATATCAGGCCAACAATCTGGCCGTTGTAAGCCTGCAATCCTGTATTGATCACGTTATCCAGCCAGGCAAAGGGGATTAAAATCCCCACCGCCACCACCGAGCCGGGGATTGCATAGCCCATGGCCGAGATACGCGTGGTAAAGCGTGCAAGCCGTGTATCGTGTACCCGAACGCCATAGCTGAGCAGTACCGCTGTGCCGACCGCTATGATCGCTGCCAGTGCCGATAAGCTGAGGCTATTCCATGCAAAGCCAATAAAGCGCGTTCCCCATAGCGAATCCCCCTCCGTCAGCGCCAGTTGGAGCAGTATGCCGCTGGGGAGCAGAAAGCCAATGGTGATCGGAATCATACACGCCACGGTCGCAGTAGCTGCCCGCCAGCCATGTAGTGCGTATTCGGGTAATTGCTGATAGCGATTGGTGGTGTGGAAGTAGCGCCGCTTGCCGCGAGACCAGCGTTCAAGCAATACCAGTACAATCACAAAGCTGAGCAGGCAGGCAGCCAACTGGGCAGCGGCGACGGGCTCGCCCATACCAAACCAGGTGCGATAGATGCCGGTCGTGAAGGTATCAACCCCGAAGAACTGCACCGCGCCAAACTCATTGAGCGTTTCCATCAGCACCAGCGATACGCCACCCACCAGGGCAGGACGGGCTAATGGCACCGCGATGCTGAAAAACAGGCGCCATGGGCCACGGCCCAGGGTGCGACCGACGTCGAGCACGCAAACCGACTGCTCGAGAAAAGATGCGCGGGCGAGCAGGTAAACATACGGGTAGAGCACCACGGTAATCAGCGTCGCGGCGCCACCAAGTGAGCGAACGTTAGGGAAATAGTAATCACCGTGCTGCCAGCCGAACAGATCGCGCAAGAGGCTCTGCAGCGGGCCAGCAAACTGCAAGAAGTCAGTGTAGGCGTAGGCAATCACATAGGTGGGTACGGCCAATGGCAGCAGCAGCGCCCATTCAAATAAGCGCTTGCCGGGAAAGCGACACATGACCACCAGCCACGCCGTACCGGTGCCGATGATCAGGGTCCCAACCCCTACGGACAGCACGAGCCAAAAGGTATTGTTCAAATAACGCGGTAATACCGTGCTGGCCAGATGCTGCCATACGCCATCGGTCGGCAGTGCGATATGGGTGAAGACCACAACGACAGGCAGCGCCACCACTAGCGCGACACAGATCAGCACCATCGACCAGGGGTTCCAGCGTTGCGTTGGGCTGTGCCGCTGCGCGGCTGACTCACCAGAGATGGAGCGGGGCACGTAAAGACTCCTTGCAGAAGCAAACGGATATCGCGGCGGCATGAGGCGCACACGGCGAGGAATAGTATCATTGGCGGCCGCCAGCTGCAGCCGCTTGAATCACGGTCGGGCTAAACCAAAAAAGCCCGGCTTATCGCCGGGCTGGTAGAACGGGTAAGGCGTAGGTTAATAACCCACCATCAAGCTGGGTAGTCCGGTAATCAACCAGGGGAATATGGCCATTAACACACAGGCCAGTATGATCAGGGCGACAAACGGTATCACTGCTTTGTAAAGGTCGAGCGTCTCAACGCCAGGTGGAGCCACACCTTTTAAATAGAACAGTGCATAACCGAACGGCGGCGTTAAAAACGAGGTTTGCAATACCACGGCCACCATCACCACGAACCACAGCGTATCGATGCCCATGGTCTCGATGATAGGTAACATGATTGGGAAGCTCAGCAGCACGATGCCGGTCCAGTCCAGGAACATGCCCAAAATAAATACCAGGAAAAGCATCAGAATTAACGCACCAATGGTGCCTCCAGGCATTGATAGCACCAGCTCGCTGATGACATCCATGCCGCCGCCGCGTGAGAAGACGCCGGTGAAGGCGGTAGCACCCACCAGTACCAGCATTACCATGGTAGTGGTTTTGCTTGCCTCAATAAGTGTGTTGAAACACGTTTTAAGCTTGCGATCACCAAAAATCATAAACAGCATAAAGGCGATAAAAACACCAATTGCCGAGGCTTCGGTGGCTGTGGCAATGCCGGTGAAGAGTGCACCGAGTACCCCCAGAATCAGCGACATGGGTGGCAGTACATATTTCGCCAGCATGATAAGCAGCTCGCGGGTGCTCGTGCCTGCCCGTTCCTCAGCAGGAACGAGAGGGCCATAGGCTGGCTTAACATGGCAAATAATCAACACGTAGAGCGCGTACATGGCCCCCAGCATTAACCCGGGCACCAGGGCACCAGCAAACAACGCACCTACGGAAACCGGCGAATAGCTTGCCATCAAAATCAGCATAATGCTGGGTGGGATCAAAATGCCCAGACAGCCGCTGGCCATGATAACGCCGGTACTCAATCCTTTGTGATAGCCATACTTGAGCATCGGAACCAGCGCGATCATGCCCATCACCGCAATGGAAGCGCCAACGATGCCTGTCGTCGCAGCAAGCAGCACCGAAACCACTACGACTGTCAGCGCTAACCCACCGCGTAGGTTGGCGAGCAACAGGCGCATGGCGTCAAACATTTTCTCGGTAACGCCTGAGTCGTTCAAAAAGCGCGCCATGAGGATGAAGAGTGGGATGGCGACAAGGACGTAATTATCCATGGCGTTACCATAAACGTTATTGATCAACGTCCCCATGACCTGCGTGCCGGGGCCTAAAAATGCGCCAACAACTGCGACACCACCCAGTACAAATGCCAATGGGTGGCCCATGAAAAGGCCAATCATCAAGCCACCAAACATCACTAACGTCAGCATTTCGGGGCTGATGTTCATGGCGTGGCCTCCTCGCGTAGTTGGATAATGGCGCGTAATACAATCGCAATCGCCTGAAGTAAAATCAGTACTGCCGCGACCAAGATGACTCCTTTAACGGGATACACCGGAATTGACACCATGCCGTAAGTGGTTTCTCCGCGGCTGAAAGAACGTATAAAGAAGCTCCAGCCCTGGTTGATAAACATCCAGATGAACGGCACGAAAAACAGCGCGTAACCCAAAAGTGTCAGGGCCGCCTGTTTGCGGTTGGATAACAGTCTTTTAAGCACATCGACTTCAACATGCACGTGATGACGCAGTCCGTAAGCGGCCATCAGCATGAAATGCGCACCAAACAGCATTTTGGTGACATCGAAAGCCCAGTCGCTAGGGCGACCGAGAAAAAAACGCATTGCCACGTCGTACAGCACGATCAACGTTATCAGCGCAATTAACGGTGCCACGATACGTCCAAACAGCTCGTTGAACGCATCGATGGCTTTAGCAATCGCATACATGGAGATTCTCCAGGTTCCGCACTCAAGATCACCTCAGCGCACTACGCTGAGGTGATCCTTTAACCGGGGTTTAGAGGCAGGCTTCGATTTCTTCGAGGTCGGGAAGGTTGGTGATGGAGCGGCTCATGTTGAAGGGCACCGTGAGATCACGCCAGGTGGCGTAGTGCTCCATGTAGCTCACCATCGAATGGTAGATCTTGGCGTGCATGGGGTCTTCGCAAGCGCCTTCAACAATCACGCTGTTGGTGATGTTCTGGATCTCTTCAAGGTCCTCGGCGGGCAGCGGGTGGATTTCCATGCCATCTTCGATGAACTTCTCAGTGGCTTCGGTGGATTCACGCTCAGACCACGCAAGCGACCACGCCATGGTGGCTTCAGCGGCGATTTTTAGCGCTTCCTGAGTTTCTTCAGACAGCTCATCCCACGCATCTTTGTTGATCATCACGCCGAAAACGCTGGCAGACTGGTGCCAACCCGGAACCGACCAGTGCTCAGCGACTTCGCCAAACCCAGCGTTATAATCGACCCCGGGGGTTGAGAACTCACCGGCGTCAATTACGCCGCGCTCCAGCGCCTGGTAGACTTCACCGCCCGCCAGGGTAACCTGCGAACCGCCGAGTTCTTCCAGTACTCGACCCTGGTCGCGGCCCGACAAGCGCAGCCGTTTGCCATCCAGGTCGGCAATGCTTTCAATGGGTGTGCCGCCCATAAAGCCTGATTCGTTATTGGTAATCCCGTAGGGCAGATACACCATGTTGTATTCGCCATATACTTCCTGGTACAGATCCCAGCCGCCCCACTGCAGGATCCAGTTCATGTAATCCACGCCGTTGAACAAGCTGGTAGTGGTGGCCAACGGAGAGAAAGCGGGGCTGCGGCCTGCCCAGTAACCAGGCCAGTCGCCAGCGGCTTCGATGCTGCCGGTTTCTGTGGCATCAAACACTTCGGTGCCGGGCATCAATGTGCCGCCCGAGCGGAAGTTGATTTCAAGTTCATCGCCAACCAGTCGATTAACAAGCTCGACCCAGTGCTGATCAATTTTGATCAGGTCAAGGTTGTCGGGCCAGGTACTGGTCATGGTCCATTCTTGCTGGGCGTGTGCAGTCGAGGAAAGCGCCGCCAGCGCAACACCAGCGGCTAGGCTTGTAATGGCAAACTTGGCAGTTTTTTTCATGTTGTTGATCCTGTTCGTCGCCGTTTGATTTATTAGGAACTGTGGATGCAGTTAGTGCAGTCGGTATGCATTACGTTTACGTAAAGGTGGCTTTACCCTGCCTGATTAAATTAGCACACTCAGAGCGTTGCAATGCAATATCAGCCATTTGCCAGATTGGCGACTGGCGGGTGTACCTTAGAACCTTATAATTTTTCACAAAATCATAAGGTTAGTACCTTTTACACCGGCGGATGCCATGGCGAATGAGTGTGAAAAGCGTTGAAAGGGGAGGGGTTAATGCAACCAAAGTTGTAAGCTATTTATCCCGATAGGAGACTTTATGCCGCCGTTATCTATCGACGACGCGCTAGCGTCGCGATCCACCGCGCTACTGCTCCAGCAGGCAAGGCGATTAGCCCGGCGACGCTGGCGACAGCTTGTATGGCTGCAGGGTGACGCCGAGCGTTGTCGGGCGCTGGCCGTGGGGCTATGGCAGGCACAGCTCTGGGCGTCTCCACTATGGGTAGGTGATTACGCCCCCGTTGCGCCCTCTTTAAAAGCAGGGCGGGCGACGACAAGGCTCGGCACTGAGCACCAGCTTGTGGTGGTAGACGCCCATGAGAGCGCCGGTGGCTTCAATCCAGACGCCCTGGGAGCGGTTGGCGGCACCTTGGCAGCGGGCGGACTGCTCGTTCTGATCACCCCCGAGCAATGGGGGACTCAGCCTGACCCTGACTACGCTCGTATCGCCGATTATCCCAGCGAATGGACAGCGCTTAGCGCGCACTACCTGGTGCGGCTGGCCAGGCAACTCAGGGCATCGACGCAGATTATCCATTGGACACCGGATGCGCCGCCCCGCCTGGGGTGGCTGCCGGCCACGCCAGTGGCACCTGAAAAACCCCATGATGATGCATGCATGACCCTGGATCAGGCCGTGGCCGTTAGAGCTCTTGAGGGGCTCAAACGCCGCCGTCCCCTGGTGATTACCGCCGACCGTGGTCGTGGCAAAAGTGCCGCGATGGGCATTGGCTGTGTACGCTTGTTGCGCGATAAGGCATCACGCGTCATCGTCACGGCGCCGCGCCTTGCGGCTGTCGAGAGTCTGTTTGAGCGCGCAGCGTCCTTATGCCCGGAGGGGCATCGTAGCGCGGCGGATCGCTTCGTGCTGGGCGAGGGGCGCGAACTCTTGTTCGTCACGCCCGATGCGCTGAGTGAGCACGTCGCGGCGGGCACGCTGGGCGGCGACGGCAGTTATCTGATGGTGGATGAGGCCGCCGCGCTGCCCGCGCCGCTGTTGGCGCAATGGCTGAAGGCGTTTCCGCGCATTGCCTTTGCCACCACCGTGCACGGCTACGAGGGGTCCGGGCGAGGCTTTGCACTGCGCTTTCGTGACGTGCTGGATGCGCAGACGCCGGGGTGGAAGGCGCTCACGCTGACAGATCCGGTGCGCTGGCAGGCGGGCGACCCCCTTGAAGCGACGCTTAACCAACTGCTGTTGTTAAACGCCCCCCTACCTTCGGCGCAAGACGAGTTGACGGCCAGCCATGCTTCCCATGAGGTGGACCGAGAGACGCTTGCCGGAAACGAGGCGGCGCTTGGCCAGCTGTTCGGTCTGTTGGTGCAGTCCCACTATCGCACGACGCCGGGTGACCTGCGTCAGCTGCTGGACGGCCCTGGCATGCGGCTGCGCGTTGTCGGGCCGGCTCAGCAGCCGCAGGCTGTTCTGGTGACCCGTGACGAAGGTGGCTTTTCGATGGACCTTTCCCACCAGGTGGCGCGCGGCGCGCGCCGACCTCAGGGGCATTTGATGGCCCAGTCGCTCGCCGCACATAGTGGCTGCCGCGAGGCCCTGGTGGCGCGCTGGCGGCGGGTGGTACGCATTGCTAGCCATCCTGCCAGACGTCGTCAGGGGCTGGGGAGCCGGCTGCTCGACGACGACCAACGCAAGGCGGCGGCGGAAGGCATCACCCTGTATGGCGCGACCTTTGGTGCCGATGCGGGGCTGCTGCGTTTCTGGCGCGCCCAGGGGTTTGTGGTCGTGCGTCTGGGCGTGACGCGTGAGCCGTCGAGTGGCGAATTTGCCGTGATGGTGGCAAAGGCGTTAACCCCGTCGGGGGAGCCTGTGTTGCGCGAGTTGCAAGAGCGGTTTGCCGCCTCGCTACCGGGGTTGCTGGCGTTTGAATTGGCGCATCTGCCGGCGGCGGTGGTCAGCCTGCTGGTCCACGAACTGCCTGAGCGCGCCTTGGACCAGGCCGAGCGTCAGGATATCGTCGATGTGGCAACCGCCCATCGGTCGCCGGCGCTGGCGCGGGCCTCCTTGCAAGCCCTGGCGCGGGAAGCGAGTCGCTGGTCGTTGTCGGCCGCTGGCCAAGCCGCCCACCAGCAGCTCGCCGCCTGGGCTTTCCAGAACCAGCCGCTTGCCGACGCCCCCGGCACGTCCGTGCAGGCACTGCGTCAGGTAGCGCAAGTCCTGTGGAACGAGCAACCGCTTTCCCCCGAGGCCGGGGACCGTTAAAGTAAGCCGGTTATCCAAGATAAAGAGCTTCCATGAACGAACATCTAGACTCGCTGAGCCCAGCGCTTGTGTGGCGGCACTTTCGAACGCTGTGTAATACGCCTCGCCCCTCCGGGCATGAGGCGCAACTGGTCGCCGTGCTGGAACAATGGGCCGAGGCCCAGGGCATCGGCCACGACCGCGACGCGTTTGGCAATTTACGCCTGCGCAAGTCGGCGAGCCCCGGCCATGAGCATATCCCCGGGCTTATCCTGCAGGGCCATCTGGACATGGTGGCCCAGGCCAATGCCGGTCACGCGCACGATTTTCAGCGCGACCCTATTCGCACCTATGTAGCCGACGGCTGGTTGCACGCTGAAGGCACCACGCTGGGCGCGGATAACGGCCTGGGAGTGGCGGCGATACTGGCGCTGCTTGAGGACCCCGAGCTTACCCACGGTCCCCTGGAGGCGCTGTTCACGCTTGAAGAAGAAACGTCCATGGGGGGCGCGCTGGGTCTTGCCGAAAACTGGCTGGAGGGCAAGCAACTGCTGAATCTCGATAGCGAGGATCACGGTGACGTCTTTATCGGCTGCGCCGGTGGGGCCGATGTGGTCGTTGATGCCAAGCTTCCAAGCGCTGCGCTGAGGGCAGACGAATGCGTGCTCAGGCTATCGTTGACGGGGCTGAAAGGCGGTCACTCGGGGATGGATATCCATCAGCCGTTGGGTAACGCCAACCGGTTGTTGGTGCGCGTACTTCGGGCGCTGGAACACGTCGATGCCAGGCTGATCAATTATCAGGGCGGCACGCTGCGCAACGCCATACCCCGCGAAGCCTTTGCCGACATCGCGCTGCCCGCTGACGAGCAGCAAAACGCACTTATCCTCATCAATGAGCTGACGCAAACTCTGCAGCGTGAACTGGGCAGCGGCGATGCAGGGCTGAGCATTGTCGCCGAGCCGGTTAGCCCGGAAGGCGCCGAGCCGTTAACGTTGGACGCCAGTACCATGCTGGTGGCGGCACTGCATGCCGCTCCCTGCGGCGTCGAGCGGATGAGCGCCGACGTGCCAGGGGTGGTGGAAACGTCCAATAACCTGGGCGTCGTCAGTCTGGAGCAGGGGCGGTTTCATGTCTGTGCGCTGGTGCGCTCGCTACACGACAGCGCCGTGGCGGCCATGGCCGACCGTTTCAAAGCCTTGTTCGGACTGATCGGCGCGCGGGTCAGCGTGGAAAATACCTACCCCGGCTGGGTGCCCAACCCCGACGGGGCGCTGCTCAAGCGCTTTAAGGCCTGTCATCAGTCGCTCCTGGGGCATGAACCCGCGGTAAAAGTCATCCATGCAGGTCTTGAGTGCGGTATTCTGGGCAGTAAATACCCGCATCTCGATATGATTTCCTTCGGTCCGACCATCCGTGGCGCGCACTCGCCGGACGAACGCGTTGAGTTGGCGACCGTTGAGGAATTCTGGCACTTGCTGCGTGCTCTGGTCGAAGCCTTGGCCAGTCGCTAAACGCAAAAAACGGCACCCAAGGGTGCCGTTTTGCTTTCAGCCTGAGGCGTTTGAACGCTTATTTGCTTAAATAGGCGTTAAGCATCCAGACGGTTTTTTCCTGCTCGCGGATGTAATCGCCTGCCTGTGCGGCGGTGCCTTCATCATCGGCATCCGACGCGATGGATAACAGTTCGCGCTGCAGTTCGATCAGCGTTTGATAGCCGCGCAATACGCCGTTGACGCAGGTCGTACCGTCGTGAACATCCTTGTCTTCCTGAATGCGCGAAAGCTTGACGTAATCGCTGTAGGCGTGAACCGGTTTATGGCCCAGGGTCAGGATACGTTCGGCGACTTCGTCGACCTTGGTGAGCAGATCGGTATAAAACTCTTCGAACTTGGCGTGCAGTTCGAAAAAATCGTTACCCCTGACATTCCAGTGATAGCCACGGACGTTCATGTAAAAAATCTGATAGTTGGCCAGCAGGTGGTTGAGCTTTTCAGCCAGCTGGGTGGCACTGCCTTCGTGTAGGCCGATGCTGTTGGTATCGGACATGTCCTGCCTCCTTGGTGATCATCGTCAGGCGATAATGGATACTGATAAATAGGGTAAGAGGCGGCGTAGGCGTTGCAAAGCAAGTTTTGTGCATGGCTGCTATAGCGCCAGAACATTACCCCTTGATCAATACCCCTTACATGCTGGCGAGAGTGCTGCTTTTCAAGGGCGGGAGGCCTGCCATAGCCGAACCAGGCTTTCACAGCGTGCTTCCAGAAGCTCGGCCGTGCGCGGCAAGGCGTCACTCAATGTCATCGGGCCATCGGCAAGCGCAAAGGCGGCGGTTACCCCTTCCTGCAAGCAGGCCTGCCAGCCATCGCCCAGGCTGCCCGCGAGAACAATCACCGGGGTATGCTGCTGCGACGCCGCCCGTGCCACGCCGATGGGAGTCTTTCCGGCAAGGCTTTGACCGTCCAGCCGCCCCTCGCCTGTAATCACCAGGTCGGCCTGCTCGAGCAGGCTGGCAACGCCCGCCTGCTGCATCAGCATCTCAATGCCCGGCTTCAGAGTGGCGCCCAGAAACGCCTGCGCGGCAAAGCCCATGCCGCCTGCGGCCCCGGCGCCGGGGCGGTCGCGATAATCATGACCTAATACCTGCGCCGCCAGGTCGGCAAAGTGAGCCAGGGCGTCGTCGAGCTGGGTCACGTCACTGGGAGACGCGCCTTTTTGCGGTCCGAAGACGGCGCTGGCGCCACGCTCGCCGAGTAGCGGATTATCGACATCGACCGCCGCTTCTACGTTCAGCCCCGCCAGCCGTGGGTCGAGCCCCTCCAGGCGAAGCGTTGCCAGGTCGGCAAGCGCTGCCCCGCCGGGCGGTAGGGGCTGGCCCTGAGCGTCCAGCAGCTCCGCACCCAGGGCGCTGAGCATCCCTGCGCCCGCATCGTTGGTGGCGCTGCCGCCGAGCAACAGCAGCGCCTTTTCAGCGCCGTGATCGAGGGCAGCAAGGAAGAGTTGGCCCACGCCGTAAGTCGAGGTATAACGGGCGTCGCGCTCGTCGTCGGCAAGGGCCTGCAGCCCGCTGGCTTCTGCCAGTTCGATAAACGCGGTACGCTGGTCGACAAGCCAGCCCCACGCGGCATCGCATGGGCGGCCCAGGGCATCCTGTACGGTTTGCTGACGGCGCTCCGCGCCCGTTGCCGCGATCAGGGCGTCAAGGCTGCCCTCGCCGCCATCGGCCAAAGGACAAATGAGTGAGTGACAATCTGGATCGGCCCGTTCCGCGCCCCGTGCCATGGCGTGGGCGGCGTCCTCGGCACTCAGCGCATCTTTAAAACTATCGGGGCAAAACAGGATATGCATGGGCACCCTCGTCGTTGATCATGGTCTATAGGGCGAGCTTAGCGCGCAGCGCAGTGGCAAACCAGCATCATCCGACAACCCAAGGAGCGGTTATGAAGTGGACGCCTTTCAGTTGCCTATGCCTGCTCGCCCTCGGCGGGTGTCAGGTCATGCCGTCATCGCTGCCCAGCGCAGAGCCACCGCCGGCCGAATCGTGCTACTTCCCAAGCGATGATCCGGACACCCTGACCACCAGTGTCGATTTACTCACGGAGTGGGGCTTCAGTCTGGACGCCAGCGATAGTCAATTAGGTTTGCTGAGTGTCAGCCGCGAGAAAACGCTGCATGGCTATTCAGAGCTTTATGCTGAGCCGCATTTGCGTTCGCGCTCAGGGGTGCATTTGTCCGGCGGACTGGGCGTCGGGGGCGGTTCCCGGCTGGGCGTTGGTGTTGGCTTGGGGGGTGGCTTCAGCCAGCCGCCGGTTGAGGTAGAGCGCGTATCGCTGCTCTGGGACCGTCAGCATATGCGGGTATCACGGGATATCCGCCGGTTTGATCAATACGGCAGCTGGCGCGAAGGGCGTAGCGCGAGTACCGACGCATTTTGCCAGCAGTTACAGCGCGCGCTGAGCGCACAAACGGCGACAGGAGACCGTACACCATGATAGGAATTCGCTGGGTTGCCGTCGGCTTGCTGGTCATGCTCAGCGGCTGTGCGGCAACACCACCATCGGAGCCGCGTGAACTGACCTATCAGGCACCTGCCGAAGAGACCTTTCGTGCCGGGGTTAGCCTGATGGTGGAGCAAGGCTATGTGGTCCGTCATGCTGACTTATCGCTGGGCCGTGCCGAGGGCATGCTAGCGCGTTGGCCGGGTTATCGGTTATTGCTCGAGGTAGACGAGATGGGCAACGCCAGTCAGGTGCGTGTCTCCGCATGGCGCGGCGGTCAGCCAATGCCGCCTATCCGGCTTGACCCCTGGCTGGTGGCGCTTCAGGAACGCCTGGGGCTGGCCCCATGAGGCGCGATAATCGCTGGTTGGCACACAGCCGAATGGTTTTTGTCGGCGTCCTGGCGTTGTTCACCAGCGTCGCCGCGATGGCTCATCCTCACGGGTGGATCGATATCAATGTACGCATCATCACCGACGATGAGGGCCGCGCAACCGGCCTGCATCAAACCTGGCAAATGGACCCGTTCTACAGTCTGGTGGTGTTCGATGAGCTGAATCGGGTGGAAGGGGCGACGCTGGACGAGGGGCTGGATCAACTGGGCGGCGAAATACGCAACAACCTCGCCAGCCAAGGCTATTTTACGCATGTGCGTGTTGATGGCGTGCCACAGCCACTGGGTGAAGTAAGCGAATATACCGCGATGCAGCGCGACGGACGGCTGACCTTCATCTTTATCTTGCCGCTGGCGGATACCCCGTCGCTTGGCGGTCGCACTCTTGAGTATCAGGTCTATGACCCGACCTATTACCTTGAAGTGGTACACGCCGCCGAGGACGAAAAGCCCCTTGACGATGCGCTGGTGCTGCGCGGTATGCCCGAGTGCGAGTTGGCCGTACTGCCGGCGGACCCCGACCCTGAGCGGGTCCTGGCGGCATCCCGCCTGGATGTGGACGAAAGCGGTGAGCCAGGCCTTGGGCGCTACTTCGCCGAAACCGGTCAGGTCGTGTGTCCATGAGGGCGCAGCGTCTTCCCTGGGGGTGGCTTTGCCTGCTGGCGGTGACGCTCTGCGTGTTCGTCTATTATGCGCTTTGGCAAGGCGGTCTGACGTCCTTGAGCTATACCCTGCTTGGCTGGCAAAGAGAGCTGCATCGCGAGCTGACCCTGGCGCTCACCGCGCTGTCCCAAGAGTCTGCGACGGCGACGTGGGCGGCGCTACTGGGCGTGAGCTTTGGTTACGGGGTGTTTCATGCGGCAGGTCCTGGCCATGGTAAAGCGGTGCTGGCGACGTTTCTGATGTCCCATGGTGGTGCCATCGGCCGGGCCCTTGGCCTCTCGTTTGCCGCGGCGCTGCTGCAGGGGCTGACGGCTATCGTCTTGGTAGCCGTGCTAGTTTTCGGCCTTGGTTGGGTGACGCGCCAGGCGATGGGTAGCGTGATCTGGGTGGAATACGCCAGCTTTTTACTCGTGGCCGCCCTGGGCGCATGGCTTTGCTGGCGGGCCATCGCTCAGCTGCGTCGCGCCTATGCTGTGCACGACCACGACCACGACCACGACCACGACCACGCATGCTGCGGCGGGCATCATATTACTCCTCACCAGTCGCTTGATTGGCGCACGGCGCTAATGACCGTTGGCGCTATCGGCATGCGACCGTGTAGCGGAGCCGTTCTGATGCTCGGTGCCGCAGGCCTGCTGGGGCAGTTTACAATGGGCGTAGCGGCGGTGGCCGCGATGTCGCTGGGGACCGGGCTTACGGTGTCGGTGCTTGCCCTGGCAAGCGTAGTTGCGCGGGACTGGGCGCGACGGCGACTGGCGAAACAAGGCGCTACCCCGCAACGCGCCCAGCGAGCGGCCGGCTGGATAGCGCTTGCGGGCGGCGTGGTGATCGTCGTATTGGGCGTCTCGCTCTGGGCCGCAGGGGTTTCTCAGCCGGCCGGGGATCCCGTGCTGGGGGAGCCGCCAACTTCAACAAGCAACCCACTTACCGGGAACCGCTAAGGGGTAATCTCGAGCGTTGCCATGAGTTCCGCTAGGCGTGCCTGCATGGCTTGCAGCTCGCCGGGTGAGTAAGCATCGGGCGTGCCATGGCCCCAAACGGGCCCCGGCCAGGCAGCGTCGTCGTGGCGGCGGACCACTACGTGCATATGCAACTGACTCACTACGTTGCCAAGGGTGGCCAGATTGAGCTTGTCGCCACCGAAAGCCGTTTTCATTGCCTGGCCTAGCTGGTTTGCTTCCCGCCATAGTTGCAGCTGCTCACTATCCGGCAGCTCAAATACCTCACTCAGTGCGGCACGTCGTGGTACCAGCACCACCCAGGGATAGCGTGCGTCGAGCATCAGCAATGCCCGGCACAGCGGCAAGTCGCAAATCGGCAGCGTGTCGCCGGCCAGGCGGGCATCAAGCTCAAACGTGGGCATCACATGGCTCCTTGGTTGGTGCCTACCCGCAAAGTAGGCGGAATTGACAAAACACTGTTACCCTAAAAGTACTTCACTCATAGGTTCTGAGTTGGAGCATCCAGGATATTGAATGAATTGTTAAGGAGAACACGATGAAAAAACTACTCGCCATGAGCTTTATTCTTTTAATGTCAGCGGGCGCACTCGCGGGCTGTAACACCATTGGCGGTGCAGGCCAGGACGTCGAGGAAGGTGGTCAGGCTGTTCAAGACGCTGCCAGCTAAACGCTCAGCGCAACTGCGGGCCGGCACACACCTGTGCCGGCCCGCTGCGTTTTAACCCTTTAATGCTGGTTTGACGATGAGAGAGCCTCAGGAATGATATCTCGACGACCCTATCGGCTCGCCCTGGTGGCGGTCCTGCCGTTGTTCGTTGCCGCCTGCGCGCAAATGCCTGGCAATGGCGGCGAAGCCCCCAGTGCACCGCCGCCTCCGCGCGTTGATGACGCGCAATCCTCAGATGATGCGCAAATGCCTTGCCGTTTGGACGCGATCTCCTCAGCCGTCGGGACACCACTCGCCGACACCTCCGAGGAGGCGTTGGCGAAGCAAAGTGGCGCCGAACAAACGCGCGTACTGCGTCCGGGTGACGCCGCCACGCTGGATCACCGGCCAGAACGGCTGAACATTCATCTTAACGACAATGACGTGATCGAAGAGCTGAGCTGTGGCTAGCCGAGGATAAGCACCACACAGGCAGCGGTGAGAAGACCCATGGTGACGTTGAAAACGCGCCATGCGCTGTCACTCTTTATCCATTGGCCGATGGCGGTGCCAAACGCGGCCCATAGGGCAATGCAGGGCAGCGCCACCACCTCGGCAAATCCTGCCAGCACCAGCGCATTGAAGACCGGCTGGCCACTTTCAGGCAGGAAACCGGCCATCAGCGCCAACCCCATGACCCAGGCTTTCGGGTTGGCAAACTGGAACATGGCCGCCTGCCAGAAGGTCAACGGGTTACCTTGCGACGTGCCGTTGAGGTTGGGTGGTGGGGCACTGGCGATTTTCCAGGCAAGATAAAGTAGGTAGGCGCTGCCCACCCAGCGAAGTGTGGTCTGGACCACCGGAAAGCGTTCAAACAATACCCCGAGCCCCAGGGCAATCCCCGCAAACAGCAGAAAACACCCGCCCAGGATCCCCAGCATATGGGGCATGGTACGTCTGAAGCCAAAATTAGCCCCTGATGCTGTGAGCATCACGTTGTTCGGGCCCGGTGTAAGCGTCATCGACATCATATAGAGCGCGGCCGGGCCGAGAATTAACCACTCGCTGTTCATTGGTCTTGCTTCCCTGTGGATTAGTCGTAACGGTCCTTCCAGCGCTGGCGATTCACCTGCTCTTTGAGCATTTCCAGTACGTCAAAGAGCACCTGTTCGGTGACTCTATTGCTGCCTTCATCAACGGTCAGCCAGCTATCGAAGCCGTTTTCCGCGGCGCCCTCAACGAGCTTGCGAAATTCTGGGGAATGAATCCCCAGCGCCACCTCGTCGACCATCCGCTGAGCGACGCCGCTTAACGAGGCTTCCATGGCGCTGGTGGCAGGCTCGCCCATGGGAAGGCGGCGCAACCGCTGGATTTCGGGACTTTCGCGAAGCGTGCGGCTTACCAGGTCGCTGATGGCGGCCATGATCGCCTGACGATTGTGCTGATACGCGGTGCCCACCGAGGTTTCCAGCCGTTGGGCAATCTCCTGGATGAGCTGTTGTTTGCGAGGCATGACGACACGGTCGATCACCCGCTCGGTCAATGAATCGCTGGCGCGAATCTGTTGCTGAACGTTGCCCAGCAGGCGCAAGGCGATACGGTCGGACAGTTCTTCCAGAAGTATGTCGTAATATTTGGCATAAAACTGATAAATCGCCCAGTTTTCAATGCGAATAAGCCGCAGGCGATGCAGTCGATGCAGCAGCGCGATAACGCGCAAAATGCGCAGCCAGCGGAAGCCGCTCAGCGGGATGCAGCCCAGCACGTCGTACCAGTGCACAAAGGGATAGAAAAACCAGCGGTGGTAGCGGCGCTCGGCAATCGCCACGGCCCAGCCCAGCAGCACGTCGGCGATAAAAATACCCACGAAATACAGGTCGATGGTAATAAAGTGGCTGTGAATGGTGGTGTCGTAGGCGCGATGAAAGCCTGGTGAGAGCGCCTCAATGCCCTGGTTGATCGGGTCCAGCAGAAACAGCGAGTCGAATAACAGCAAGCCAAGGTTGATGATAACGGCCGCCAGGATAAAAAAGTCCCAGCCGATGTGCGCGTACTCAACGCCTTTGGGTAGGTGGGGGTAGCGCTCCCTGGCAGGCATGGAAACTCCTTCAGCTTGGGGTGGCAGTGTCTCGCCAGATAGGGGTCATGGCGGTGTTTGTGAGTGGTGCTGCTGGTGGGTGAGCTGTTCTTCGTGTTCGGCCTGTTTGCGCATTTTCTTGCGCAGGGCGGCTTTCTCAAAGCGTAGCTGCTGCAAAGGCGTTGCCAAGGAAAGCGGCGGCACCCGGGCAGGTTTTCCGTCGGGGTCCACGGCGACCATGGTGAGGTAGCAGCTATTGGTATGGCGAATCAGCTTGTCGCGGATATCTTCGGCGACCACCTTGATGCCGATTTCCATTGACGAGCGGCCGACATGATTGACGCTGGCCAGAAAGGTCACCAGTTCACCCACGTGAATGGGCTGCTTGAAAAGCACCTGGTCGACCGACAGCGTGACCACGTAGTGGCCCGAATAGCGACTGGCGCAGGCATAGGCCACTTCATCGAGTTTCTTGAGAATGGCACCGCCGTGGACCTTGCCGCTGAAGTTCGCCATGTCGGGCGTCATCAGGACGGTCATGGACAGTTCGTGCTGTCCTGGCAGCGCAGTCAATGAGGTATCCGACATGGGCTGAACCTCAGGCTCCAATCATTATTAGCGGGGACAGCACCTGCCAGGAAGGCAGGTGCTGGCGTGTTGCGGTGGCTTAGAACCACACCAGGCCCACCGAGATGATGGCGCCGGTGATAAACAGCTGTATCAGGCAAAAACCCATAATATCCTTGGCTTTCAGGCCCGCAATGGCGAGCACCGGCAGTGCCCAGAACGGCTGCAGCAGGTTGGTCCAGGCATCACCCCAGGCAACGGCCATGGCAACGCGTGAAATATCCGCTCCCAGTGCTTCCGCCGCGGGCAGCATGACCGGCGCCTGAACGGCCCACTGGCCGCCACCGGAAGGCACAAACAGGTTGACGATCCCGGCGCTGATGAACGACCAGAACGGCAGCGAGGTTTCGGTGGCAAACGATACTAGCCACTCCGACATGCTCTGAGCCAGGCCCGACTCCACCATGATGGCCATGATGCCGGCATAGAAAGGGAACTGGATAACGATGCCAGCGCCGCCTTTGATGGCTTCCTGCAGGCTAGTGAGCAGGTTGCGCGGGGTGCGGTGAAGCACAATGGCAAGGAACAGGAACAGGAAGTTGACGATGTTCAGGTTGAGGCTGCCGCCGCGTAACAGGAAATGGTCGATCAGAAACAGCAGACCCGGGATACCGACCAGCCATGCCAGCGTCGTGCTGTTTTCCAGTTTTTCAGCGGGACGGGTGATGCGGCTCTTGGCCTCGGGTTCATCGTCCAGCAATTTGGTGTCGATATAGACGCTGTCTTTCTCGTCCGGCAGCATCAGTCGGTTGACCAGCGGAATAGAAATAAACAGGCATGCCACGATGGCCAGGTTGAAGAAGGCAAACACCGTTGAACCGGTGCTGATGACACCGATGTCGTCGGCGGCAAAGTGGCCTTCGGTGGCAATAGTGAGCGGAATCGACCCGGCGAGCCCACCGTGCCAGACCACAAAGCCCGAATAGGCGCTGGCCACCAGCAGGCGGTAGTCGACGCGGACCAGGCGCGCCAGCTCTTTGGCAAACAGCGCCCCAACAACCAACCCAAAGCCCCAGTTGATCCAGCTGGCCGTTAACGATACCAGGGTCACCAGAATGATGGCGCCGCCGGGCGTTTTGGCGGTGCTGGCGAGGCGTTGCAGCAAGCGCTTTACCGGCGGGGAGCTTGCCAGCATGAAGCCGGTGACCAGCACCAGCAGCATCTGCATGGAGAAGGTCAACAGTCCCCAAAAACCGTCGCCCCAGAAGCGCAGGACGGCCAGCGGCGTTTGGCGTTCGATCGCGATGGCCGCAATGGCGGCAATCAGGGTCAGCAGTAGTACAAAGATATACGGGTCAGGAAGATAGCGTTCGACCATCTTCACTGCCGGTTTGGATATCATTTTCAACATGGCAGGCTCGCTTTATTCATTATTAGGAAGTGCTCCACTAATATACGGGGCTGAAGCGGCTTTTTCATTACCGGATAAAGATTTGACGTACGCATTATTCACGCCAATAGGTGCGGCGATAATGCCGATAATAGCCTATCAAGACAGCCGAACGAACGCAGGTAAACAGCGTAAAGGCAAGCCATAGCCCATGGTTTCCCATCTCTTCGGTCAGCCACCAGGTCGGCAGGTAAACCGCCAGGCCAATAAAGATGCTGTTGCGCATGGCGGCAATGGCGGTGGTGCCAATGAACACCCCATCCAGTAAATAGCTCCACACCGCGATCAGCGGCATCGCGACCATCCACGGCAGATATATCGCGGCGGTGTCGCGAACCTCTTCAAGGCCGGTGAGCAGGGCGATCAAGCCATTGCCGCCAAGGGCAAACACCAAGGCCGCCCCGGCGGCCGTCCACCATGAAAAGCGGGCCGCCGCGCCAACGGTGGCGGCGAATGCCTGCCAGTCGCGCCGCCCGTAGGCACGCCCGACGAGCGATTCTGCCGCGTGGGCAAAGCCGTCCAGCGCATAGCTGGTCAGCATGATGAACTGTAGCAGTACGGCATTGGCGGCGAGGGTGGTGTCCCCTTGGCGCGCTCCCTGGGCGGTGAAGAAGGCCATGGCAAACAGCAACCCAAGGGTACGGATAAACAGGTTGGCGTTGACGTTGAACAGCGCCGCGTACGCGGATAGCACCCACAGGCGGCTGCGCAAAAAGTGACCGTCGAGGGTGCCAAGCTGACGCAGCACCAGAAAACCGCCAAACGCCAGGGCGCTATAGTCGGCAATCACGCTGGCCCAGGCCACCCCGTCGCTGGTTAGGCCCAGGCCCATCACAAACCAGACATCCAGCACGATATTGACGCTATTGGTCAGCACCAGAATCATCAGCGTGACCCGGGCATTTTGCTGGCCGAGGAACCAGCCCAAAATGGTGTAGTTGGCCAATACGGCGGGGGCGGACCAGAGACGTATTTCGGCGTAGCGCTCAGCCAGCGCTGTCGCGGTCTCGCTGCCATCCAGCAGCCAAAGTCCCAGGGAGACGATCGGCGAGGCGAAGATGATCAACAGGCTGCCGATCACCACCGCCATGATCAACGACTGGCCCAGCAGGTTGCGCACGTCGCTGTCGCTTTCGCGGCCGACCGCCTGGGCCACCAGGCCAGTGGTGCCCATGCGCAGAAAGCCAAATCCCCAATACAGAAAGCTGAACAGCGTGGCGCCGAGGGTGACGGCGGCCAGATAGCGTGAATCGGGCAGGTGGCCGACCACCGCGGTATCCACCAGCCCCAGCAGCGGGACGGTAATGTTGGAGATGATGATTGGCCAGGCGAGGGCCCAGATCCGCATTAGGCCTAAGCAGCCGTGATGATGCGATACTTCTTGAGCAGCTCGTCGTGCGTTTCTGGCCGTTCCGGGTCAAGGGGGATGCAGTCGACCGGACAAACCTGCTGGCACTGGGGTTCGTCGAAGTGGCCGACGCACTCGGTGCACAGATTGGGGTCGATGACATAGATCTCATCGCCCGGCGAGATTGCATCATTGGGACATTCCGGTTCGCAGACGTCGCAGTTGATGCATTCGTCGGTAATCATTAAGGCCATGGGTATACCTCGCGAATGACGGTGAGCGATGGGTCGCAGATCATGCGACAGCCCATTGGGCGCCACCGTTTCAGGGTCTAGTTGCCAGTTGGCGTAGTGTAGTGCTTACGCAGTGTCTCTGCGACCTGAGGGTGAACCAGGGGCGAGACATCGCCGCCCAGCTTGGCAATTTCGCGCACGATGGTGGAGGAAATATACGAGTTTTCCACCGCCGGGGTGAGAAAAACGCTTTCGAGCTCCGGGTTCTGGGCACGGTTCATGTTGGCCAGCTGCAGCTCGTATTCAAAGTCGGACACCGCCCGCAAGCCCCGCAGAATAATGGTGGCGCCCTGTTCGTGCATCATGGTGGTCAGCAGGGTGGAAAAGCCGATCACCTTGACGTTGGGTAGCGAGGCGCAGACCGCCTGGACCAGCTCGATACGGGTCGATAAGTCCAGGTTCGGGCGTTTGCCGGGGCTTGCCGCGACGGCAATGACGACCTTGTCGAACATACGGGCGCCGCGTTCTATCAGGTCGAAATGGCCGTTGGTGATGGGGTCGAAGGTGCCGGGATAGACGGCGATATTCTCGCGTTGACCCATCATGGCGTCGACTCCTCATCGTCTAGGCGGCCAAACGGATTATCGCTCTGAAGCGAGACTGCATGCGCGTAGCCGGGAATGTGAATCCGGTCTGCCTGAATGTCCAGCTCAGGGCCCTCAAGCACCGCCTCGCCAAACTGATAGCGGGGGGCGTAATGGCCTTGATCGGACTGCTCGAGGTACGCCGCGGCGTTCTCGCGCACGCCTTCACGCCGGGTTTTCCAGGCCCGAATGGCAGCAGCCCCGTGGCGCTGGGTCAGTAGGCGCTCGGTCACGGCGGGGGATAGCACCACGCCGGTGGCGTTGTTGCCGCCGAAGCCCTTGGCGTTGATGAAAGCGGCATCGGCGTTGAACGGCTGCGCTGTCGACGAAAACCGCAGGCGGTCGGCGTAAACGTCATCGGCCACCGCATCCAGTGTCGGTATGCCAGGTAGCAGCTGATGGGCAAAGCTGCCCAGCGCACTCACCAGTTGGTCGCCGGCAGCGCTTCCCTGGGAATGGCCGATAAACGCTTTGATGGCCACCACCGGCCAGTCGTTGATGCCATTGGCGCGGGCAATTTCGTCGAACACATGGGACTCGGTAATACGGTTCTTGGGCGTGCTGGTGCCGTGGGCGTGCAGGAAGCTGCGCGATCTCAGCGCCTTTTCGCCCAGCATGTTGCGGACCAGCGATGCCGCCTTGCCCAACGTAATGTAATTGCCGATGCCGGGCGCCGATATCGAGCGCTTGAAACCGTCGGCGTTGACGAACACCTCCGGCACGGCGCCTAGAATATCGGCGCCGACTTCAAGCGCGAGGGCGTCATCCATCAGCAGCACGAATTGGCTGGCTTCCGCCATGGTAAAACCGCAGTTGCGGGCAAAGGGACGGCAGGCACGCTGGTAATCAGCGTCCGTAAGCAGTTCCAGGGCGTCGAGCGCCTTCAGGCTGGCATCATCGGCGAGCGCTCCCATGGCCCGGAAGCCCTCGATAATCTCGGGGGTGATGGGGGCATCCGCCGTGCCGACCATCACCACGCGGCGGCGACCGGCGCGTATGTCGTCGATGCCCAGCCGCAGGTTGTAGAGAAAGCTCGCACAGGCCCCGAGCGCGGCGCCGGTTCCACCGACACTGCCCAGCACGTAGGCGTTCAGGAAGTCAGCGGGCATCTGGCCGTAGCCCAGCGGCATCTGCTTGGAGGTGGCGCGCTGCCCGCTGACCAGGCTTTTCAGCAGGCCGCCCCAGCCCTGGTCGTCCAGCTGGCCGATGGAGTTGCCCGCGTACACGGCAATGTGATCCGGGTTGAGCTGTTGGCGCAGGTGTTCCCACGACAGGCCGCTGGCGCCCAGACAATCGCTGGCGCCGAATACCGTCATGGCAAGCCCGCGGGGGTGATGCACGCTGCGATATAGCGCGGTGGGGTCAAAACCGGTCGGCAGTTGCGCAGCTGCGCATACCTTGGGCGTTTGCGCATCGGGCAGCAGCGTTTCCATCGTCCCGGCGGGGACCATGACTTCGACCATTCGCGCGTCGATTTCCCGCACTTCCCAGTGGCTGGGCAGGTGGTCGGGCAATTGCCGGCGCCGCAGTTTGAAACGCAGCGGTTCGTCGAGCTGCATACTCACGTGGCGGTTGGCCGGGAGCCCCGGCGCGCTGAAGCGCGGGTCTTCGTTGCGACGAATCAACGTATGGTTGAGGATTTGCTCGCGTAACGACGCCGCCGGTGCGGCCAGAGGCTGCCCCGCGCTGTCGTGCCATCCCTTCGAAGATGGCGAAGCCAGGCGCATCAAGGTCGCGAGGCTTTCCAATGTCTGGCGTTGCTGGTCGGCGGAGAGCGCATCAAGCACGGTGCGGCGGAAGGCCTGATGGCCCGAGGTCCTGCCGGCGGAGTTGATGCCGCCCATGCCGACAATCACCGGTAAGTGAGACAAGCCGGGTTCCTCGTGGTGCGGTGGTTTAAATAACAATTATTGGCATCGCGTAACGCTAGGTGTAACGGGCCGTGGCTGCAAACGCTAAATCAATAGATAAAGGTTACACCCGCCGCTTTGCACTTAATAAATATGACACTATACGTATGACTGCCAATGATCATATCACCGGGCGTGCAGCGGCGTCATGCCGCAACCGCGCGGGACTGATAGAATCACATTTTTTGCGCTGTTTTCCTGCGCAGGCATCCAAACCGCTCTCGAGAGACTCTATGCAGCAAACGTCGCGCCCCGTTACCTCCAATCAGGCGGGCCCTCATCACGATCTGGCCCGCCGGGTAAGCCGTGGCTTGGCGCATCCGCTGCGTAAACCGATTGCGGCGCATACCCAGCAAGCGTTCGACGCGGCGGCCGAGTGGCTTGCGGCCCAGCCGGGTCGCTTGATACTGGATGCCGGCTGCGGGGTGGGGCTTTCCACCCGGCGGCTGGCAGAACAGTTTCCGGACCATGCGGTGATCGGGGTCGACCGCAGCGACGATCGACTCAAGCGGTCCCACGGTGAGCTTCCCGCGAATGCCCGGCTGGTGCGCGCTGATCTGGTGGATTTCTGGCGTCTGGCCCACGGGGCCGGTTGGACACCGGAACGCCACTATTTGCTATATCCGAATCCTTACCCCAAGGCATCGCATTTGAAAATGCGCTGGCATGGGCATCCGGTATTCCCCACACTGTTGGCGCTTGGTGGCCTGGTTGAAGTGCGGTCAAACTGGCGGCTTTATATCGACGAGTTCGCGTTGGCCGTCGCTCAGGTGACCGGCCGGCAGGCCGAGGTAAGCGAGTGGGTGCCCGACGGTGATTATCTGACGCCGTTCGAGGCCAAATATCACCAGAGCGGCCAGGCCTTATGGCGGTTGCGCGTGGCGTTGGAGTCCGCATGACATTTGTATATTTGGTACTGGCCATCATTGCCGAAGTGGTCGCCACCAGCGCATTGAAAGCCTCCGAAGGATTTACCCGACCGCTGCCCAGCCTGCTGGTCGTTGGCGGTTACGGCGTGGCCTTCTACCTGTTGAGCCTGGTGCTGCGCAACCTGCCCGTGGGCATCACCTACGCCATCTGGGCCGGGTTGGGCATCGTGCTGGTGACGCTGGTGGGCATGGTGGTGTTTGGCGAAAAGCCGGATGCGCCGGCGCTGGCGGGCATTGGCCTGATCGTCGCCGGCGTGGTGCTGCTGCAGATGTTTTCGAAAATGAGCGTGCATTAAGGAGAAGCGGATGTTCCGCGTTAGCTGGCAGCGTTGTGGCAAAAGGCCCTGGGGATGGCGGTCGGCAATCGGTGTCGTCAGCTTGTTGGTAAGCTGCCCGCTCTGGGCAGACTTTAGCCGCCTGGCTCAGTTGCAAGACAAGGGCTTTGCCATCAGCGCCGAAGCGCGCCTGCTCGACGGAGACGCAAGCGCCGCGCCGCTGGCGAGCATCGAGCCGACCCGCCAGCTCTCGCCGGCGTCAGTCACCAAGGCTTACCTTGCCGCCGCTGCGTTACAGCGTTTCGGGCCTCAGCACCAATTTACCAGCCAGTTGATTAGTCAGGGGAAGGTTACCAACGGCGTTTTAAGCGGCGATTTGATTTTCGAGGGCGGTGGCGACCCGGGGCTGACCACCGAGGATATCTGGCGCCTGGTGCAGCGCCTCCAGCAAGCCGGCGTGCGCCAGGTGGACGGTGCGCTGGTCATCAATCAGTGGCGTTTTGGCCCCGTCGAGTGCATCACGACAGACCGCTGCGATGCCCAGACGCGGGTGGCGAATGCCTACAGTGCGCCGCTATCCTCGGCCGGCGTCAATTTCGGCAGCTGGTGTGCCAACGTGGCGCCGGCTTCGGCACCCAATGCGCCTGCCCGCATATCGCTGTGCGACGGTCAGGCATTACAGGTCAGAGTAGATAATCAGGTGATGACCAAGCCTGATAATAGCGGCACCCAGTTGAACGCCGAGCGAATCACCACCGCCGACGGTGATGTGCTGCGGCTGACCGGGCAGATATCGACCAACGCCCAACCCCAGGACGTCTATCGCGGCGCGGGAGACGCGGCCGAACTGACCGCCGAGGTGTTGCTGGGCATGCTGCGCCAGTCAGGAGTTCAGGTGCGCGACGGCTGGCGGCTGAGCTCAATACGTCCGCCTGGCGATGCGCAGCGACTGGCTGCCGTGGATAGCAAACCGCTCCAGGAACTGCTGCTGCGTATCATGAACTACTCGAATAACTACATGGCCGATGTATTGGCGCTCAATCTGGTGGAGTCACCCCAGGCGCAGCTTCGCCAAGCGGGCCTGGCGATCGAGCAATATGCCCAGAACCTGCCGGGGCACGGACCTTTGACGCTTTACAGCGGTAGTGGTCTTACCACCGAAAATCGTACGTCGGCGCGCGGCATCAATGTGATGCTGGCCGACATGTTCCATGAAAGCGCGTTGTTTCCGAGTTTCGTCGCTGCCTTTCAGTCTCCCGCCAACGGCGTGATGCGCTTTATTCGACGCGGCTCGGATACCTTTCAACACAATGTCATGTTAAAAACCGGAACCTTGAACCAGCCGTTTGCCGTGCGCGCGACTGCCGGCTATTTTCGTACGGCCCAGGGCCGTTGGGGCGTCTTCAGTGTACTGGTCAACGGCAATGCCAGTACGCCCTATTTAAACTGGTCGCAGGTGCTGGATCCGCTGACGCAGGATCTCGATACCCTGATACTCGCCAATTAACGACGTGACTTTGAGGCAATCGCCATGAAACCTGGGCATACCGGCTTGACGCATTTGGCGCATTCCACGCGCTATTCTCTGAAGGGATTGAAAGCGGCGTTTCTCAACGAGACAGCATTTCGTCAAGAGGTCACCATTACCGCCATCCTGCTGCCGTTGGCGTGGTGGATTGGTGATGGACCGATAAGCTGGCTGCTATTGGTGGGTAGCTGCTTTATGGTGCTGATCGTTGAGCTCCTCAACAGCGCGATTGAAAACGTGGTGGATCGCATCGGTACCGAGCACCACGAACTCTCTGGGCGAGCCAAGGACATTGGCTCAGCAGCGGTGATGCTGTCGCTGATACTCGCGGGGCTCACCTGGGGGCTGTTAGGCTGGCAAAAACTCATCGGCTAGCCGTCAAGGCTAGATCCAGGGCAGCGAGGGCATTATGCAACTCAATGAAGCGTTCCTACCGTTTGATACCTTACCCCAAGCGCTTCAGCCCGTGGCTGAGCAGGCGTGGCAGCGTCTGCGCGAGTCCCTGAGCCAGGCCGACAATGTGGCCGACATGACCCGCCAGCCGCTGCCCTCCGCTGATTGGTCCAGCCTCTCGTCAGAGCGGCGTGTTGCACTGACACGTGTGCTGGCGATCTCCAGTTTTGCCGTCGATACGCTGATTCGCCACCCCGACTGGCTGGCGATGCTCGATAGTGGCGGCGAGCTGGACGTCACGCCCGGCCGCGACGACCAGACGCAGCTGCTGGCCGATGCGCTGGACAGCGCTTGCGATGAAGACGCCATGCAGCGTGCCCTTCGCCGCTTTCGTCAGGCCCGCATGCTGGGCATTGTATGGCGGGACCTCAACCGGCCGCCGGGTTACTCGATGTGGGATACCGCCCATGCGGTGTCGCAGCTGGCCGAAATTTGCCTTGAGGCGGCGCTTGGCTGGCTCGAGCAGTTTTATGCGCCGCGCTGGGGGCTGCCGGCGCCAACGCGCGACGGTGACCCTCAGCGTTTGGTGGTGCTGGGCATGGGCAAGCTGGGGGCCGGTGAACTCAATTTATCGTCGGATATCGATCTTATCTTTGCGTTTGCCGAAAAAGGCGACACCCAGGGCGGCCGCAAGTCGCTCGAGCACCAGGAATATTTCACTAAGCTTGGCCAGAAACTGATCGCCGCGTTGGATGCCATGACCGCCGATGGGTTTGTTTTTCGCGTGGACATGCGCCTGCGCCCCTTGGGCGATGGCGGGCCCCTGGTGGGCAGCTTTGCCATGCTCTCCAGCTACTACCAGGACCAGGGGCGCGAGTGGGAGCGCTATGCCATGCTCAAGGCGCGGCCCGTCGCCGGAGACGTGTCGGCGGGGGCGGAGCTGCTGGCCAGTCTGCGGCCCTTTGTCTATCGCCGTTATCTCGATTTCGGGGCGATCGAGTCGTTGCGCGAGCTCAAGGCAATGATCAACCGTGAGGTCAAGCGCAAGGGCATGCAGCACAACATCAAGCTGGGACCTGGCGGGATTCGCGAGGTCGAGTTTGTGGTGCAGGCGTTTCAACTGATTCGGGGCGGGCGCGACACCGAACTTCAGGTGGCCTCGTTGCAGACGGCGCTGAATCGACTGCCGGCGCTTGGGCTGTTACCCCAGGACGTGGTCGACGACCTGCTGCCCGACTATGCCTTTCTGCGCGATATCGAACACGTGCTCCAGGCCCTGGAAGATCGCCAGACGCAAACCCTGCCCAGCGACGACCCCGACCGCGAAAGGGTGGCGTTTGCCATGGGCCACGATGACTGGCCGAGCCTGGTGCATCAGCTGGACGAGGTGCGGGATCGCGTGCGCCGGCATTTTGACGCGGTGATTGCCGAGCCCGAAGACGAAGTGGCAAACACAAGCGACGACCAGACGCCGGGGCTCGAGCAGTGGCGGCTGTTATGGCGCGGTGAGCTGGAGCAGGACGACGCGCTCGCCCGTCTGGAGCAGGCCGGCTTTGAGGCCCCCGACAAGGTCCTCACCCGGCTCTCTCGCCTGTACCACTCGCGTCAGGTACAGAGCATGCAGCGCATCGGCTTCGAGCGTCTCGATGCGTTGATGCCCATGCTGCTGGATGCCGTGGCCGACAACGACACCCCGGACACCGCGCTGGCGCGCGTCCAGCCGCTGATCGAAGCCGTGTTGCGGCGCACGGCGTATCTGGCCCTGCTGCGCGAAAATCCGCATGCCCTCGAGCACCTCATGCGTCTTTGCGCGTCCAGCCCCTGGATTGCCGAGCAGCTGGCCCGCTACCCGATTCTGCTGGATGAGCTGTTGACCCCGGACACGCTCTACACGCCGGCCGACAAGGAGCGTCTGGCGGACGAGCTGCGCCAGACGCTGAATCGCCTGCCCGAAGACGACGAGGAAGCTCAGCTGGAGGCGTTGCGGGTATTCAAACACGCCCAAATGCTGCACGTGGCGGCCTCGGATATCGCCGGGACACGGCATCTGATGAAAGTAAGCGATTACTTAACCTATATCGCCGAAGTGATCCTGGATGCCGTACTGGCGATGGCGTGGAAGCATATTACCGCCAAGCATGGTGTGCCGAGTGGCTGCAACGCGCGGGAACCTGCGTTCCTGATCGTCGGCTACGGCAAGCTGGGTGGCATCGAACTCGGCTACGGGTCCGACCTGGATCTGGTGTTTCTCCATGATAGCGACGGGCAGGGGGCCACCGACGGGCCGCGTCCCATTGATACACCGGTATTTTTTACCCGCCTGGGCCAGCGCATTATTCATTTGTTAACGGCGGTCACCCCCACGGGCAGCCTCTACGAAGTGGATATGCGTCTGAGGCCTTCGGGTAATTCCGGCCTGTTGGTGACCTCGCTGGCCGCCTTTGCCGACTATCAGCGTCAGCATGCCTGGACCTGGGAGCATCAGGCGCTGGTCCGGGCGCGCGTGGTCGCGGGCAGCGAGACGTTAGCGGACAAGTTTGATCAACTGCGGGGAGAGATTCTCGGGGGCGAACGGGACACGGCGGCGCTGCGCGATGACGTGGTCAAGATGCGTCACAAGATGCGCGACCACCTGGCCTCCAAGCAGGCGGGCGAACGTTTCAACCTCAAGCACGATGCCGGTGGCATGGTGGATATCGAATTTCTCTGTCAGTACGCGGTGTTAGCACTTGCTAACCAGACTCCGGCACTGCTGACCTACCGCGACAATATCCGCATTCTAGAGACCTTGGCCGAGAGTGGGCACTTACCTCAAGAAGAAGCGGAGCGGCTGCGCGAGGCGTATCTGGCGTACCGCACCAGCACGCATCGAGCGGCGCTGACCGGCGATAAAGCGGAGGGGCAGGCCGCTGACTATGAGGCGCATCGCAACGCCGTGATGGCACTATGGCAGCGTTTTCTTGAGCCTTGATGGCGCGCAGGGATATCTCATGGACAACTCTTGGCAGGGAAAGAAAATGCAATGATCGGCAACATCATCAGCACGCTGCTGCCCGTTTTTCTGATTGCCGGGGCGGGGGCGGCGTACGGACGGTTTCGCACGCCGGACATTCGCAGCCTGAATACCCTGAACATGGAGCTATTCGTCCCGCTGCTGGTCTTTGCCGTGCTGGCCGATCGGCAGGCGCCGCTGGCCGATTATGCCTGGCTGGCCAGCGCTGCCGTGGCGGTGGTGCTGGGGTCTGGCGTCGTGTTATGGCCAGTCGCCCGCTGGCTGGGTCTGGACATCAAAACCTTTCTTCCTCCGATGATGTTCAACAACTCCGGCAATATGGGGGTGCCCCTGCTGGTGCTGGCGTTCGGCGAGGCAGCGCTTCCGGCAGCGGTGGTGGTGTTTATCGTCGAGATGCTGCTGCATTTTTCGGTCGGACTCTACATGCTCGACCCGCGCACGTCGCTGTGGCGTTTGCTGCGTATGCCCATTGTGGCCGCAAGCCTTGCAGGCTTGGCTATCAACGTCAGCGGGCTGCCGCTGCCGGTGTGGCTGCTCGAGGCCATGAACATGCTGGGCGGGGTATGTATTCCGCTGATGCTGTTTGCGCTTGGCGTGCGGCTGCTCGACATCGATTTCAGCGACTGGCGTACCGGCCTACTCGGCGCGGTGCTGTGTCCGCTGTCGGGGCTGTTGATTGCGCTACCGCTGATCGTCCTGCTGCCGCTGAATAGCCTGCAGGCCGCCGTGTTACTGGTATTCGGCGCGCTGCCACCCGCCGTGCTCAATTATCTGGTCGCCGAACAGTATCGGCTGGCGCCACAAAAGGTGGCGTCCATCGTGCTGATCGGCAACCTGGGTAGCCTGGTGGTGATGCCGTTGACATTGGCGGCTGCCTTTATCTGGCTTCACGCGCCGCTGTAGTGGACGCGGGCATCACGGCCTGTCATCCGGCGTTCTGTCGGCTGTTTCGTGCTTAATTTCGTACTGGCCCTCGAGTACGTCACGACGGCCGCTCTCGGGTGATGAGGCGGATCGGTTGCCGCCAATATCCTGCGCCTGCTGCGCGCGCATCTGCTCCATGCGTTTCTTCATCTTGTGGCGGACGAACGGCATCATGGCCCAGCCGACCAGCAGGAAAAACAGGCCAAGTACCACGCCGACGATCATCAGCAGGCCAAACGCCAACCAGGTAAATAGCAGTTTCAAGCTGCCCGCGATGCCGTTGGGCTGGGTTTGAGTCGCCCGGGCGCGCCACTGATGAGCGGCCTGCCAGGCGGCGTTACGTTGATCTCGATTCATCTGTGGCATTGATGCCTCCTCAATCGGTACAGCCTTTGGAACGCGTCGGTTCAGGAGAGTTCAGGCCAGGCGTTAATTCGGCGTTGCATGCAGTGCGGCCAGGCAGGTGTTACGATTTCCAGCTGGCGCAAGTGGTTTGCGTACCATGCATATCTGACAGGATGTTTTATGGCGAATCATGGAGGAAAGTCGGTATTCATCGCCTCGACGGTGATTATCTTCGGCCTGGTTGTTATCGGTGCGTCCTTTCCCGAAAGCTTCGGCAGCGCTGCCGAAGCCGCATTAACCACCATTACCGAGCTCTTTGGCTGGTTTTATCTATTTTCTGTGTTTGGCTTTGTCGTGTTTTTGTTTGGCCTGGCGCTCAGCAAGTACGGCAAGGTGCGGCTGGGACCACAAGACAGTCGCCCCAACTACAGCTTTTTCTCCTGGATCAGCATGCTGCTGGCTGCCGGTTTCGGCGTGGGGCTGGTGTTCTATGGCATGGCCGAGCCGATGCTGCACTATATCGAGCCGCCCTATGGCGATAGGGAGGCCGAAACCGAAGCGTCAGCTCGTTACGCCATTCAATACAGCTATTTTAACTGGGGAATCCACCAGTGGGCGGCTTTTTCCGTGGTGGGGCTGATCATTGCCTACTTCCAGTTTCGTAAAGGCCAGGCGGGGCTGGTGTCGTCGGTGCTTTCCTCGGTAACCGCGAAGTACCCCAAAGCCCGCCCTTATGCCTCATGGCTCGATGTGTTCGCCGTGGTGGCAACAGTGATGGGGGTGGCGACCTCACTCGGCCTTGGCGTATTGCAAATGAACGGCGGTTTGAACGCCGTCTTCGGTCTTCCGGAAAACGGGTTTTGGCAGTTTGTCATCCTGTTCGTGATGTTTTGCGCTTACATGCTCTCCACCTGGTCGGGGCTGGATAAAGGCATCAAGCGGCTGTCGAACCTGAACATGATTCTGTGTATCGGCCTGATGCTCTACGTACTGATTACCGGCCCCACCGTCGCCATTCTTGAGACCATCACCGTCGGCATTGGCGACTACCTGCAGAACTTTATCGGCATGAGTTTGCGTACCGCACCGTACAGCGATGAAAACTGGGCCAGCAGCTGGACTATCTTCTACTGGGCCTGGGTGATCGCCTGGTCGCCGTTTGTCGGCACCTTTGTGGCGCGGGTATCCCGTGGTCGCACCATCAAAGAATATGTGTTTGGCGTACTGCTGGTGCCACCGTTGCTCGCCTGCCTGTGGATCGGGGTGTTTGGCGGTGCCGCGCTCAACATGGAAATCGTCGGCGATGACATCGGCCTGGCGGCGGCGACCCAGGACAACATCACCGTGGCGCTGTTTGAGATGTTCGACCTGATGCCATTTTCCGGCGTGCTGTCGCTGATTGCCATCGTGCTGATTTTTATTTTTCTGGTCACCTCCGCCGACTCGGCGTCTTACATCGTGGCGCAAATGACCGATAATGGCTCCATCAACCCACCGCTCTACAAGCGTGTGATATGGGGCGTACTGATCGCGGCGATCTGCTTTACGCTGGTTGTGGCGGGGGGGCTGAACGGGCTGCAGTCGGCAGCGGTGCTTTCGGCGCTGCCGTTCACCTTTATTCTCTACATGATGGTGATCGTGCTGGTGCGCGAACTACGCGCCGACCGCAAGGCGATGCTGACCCAACTCTACCGTCGTCATGGCGAAACGCCTGTCGGGGCCGACGCCTTTGAAGCCGAGGAGCTCGGGGAAGAGGAGCGTTTACGTCGTGCGCCCAACGTTGTGAATCGGCGCATTAATCACTGAGGGGTTTCCCATGAAGGGTAACGATTGATGGCGAGGCAAGCACGGCATGGGGCCACGCGGCGGCAGTCCAAGGGGGCTGCGTTCGACCGCTGGCTGGACCGTGCCGTGTGCGTGGCGGTGATCACGGCGCTGGTGGTAGGTGTTGCCGCCGTTATCGCTCACTGGTGGTTTTAATCATGCGGCCTACGGCAGCCGTCACGCGTTGCTGGTACGGGCTTCGATGCGATTCCGGCCGCGCTGTTTGGCGTGGTAGAGATGCTGGTCAGCGAGGGCCAGCAGCGCCGTTGCGCTGAGCGCGGCATGTGTCGCCGTGCTGGCCACGCCCATGCTGGCCGTCAGGTAGGTGTGAGTGCTCGAATAGGCGTGCGGAATCGCCAGCGAGAGCACCGCCTTGCGCAGGCACTGGGCGACCTCCAGGGCGGCGGCTTCATCCCTATTGGGCAAGATGCAGACAAATTCTTCGCCGCCATAACGTGCCAGCAGGTCCTGATCAGGATCGATACAGTGATTCAGTACCTGGGCCACCGCCTGCAGGGTGTCATCCCCCATGGCATGGCCGTAATGGTCGTTGAATTCCTTGAAGTTATCGATATCGATAAAGATCACCGCGAGTGGCTGCGCGTGCTTTTGAGCGCGCTGCCACTGCTGCTGGTAGAAGAGGTCGAAATGGCGGCGGTTGGCAACCCCGGTCAACCCATCGATATGCGATAGATGATGGAGCTGGTCGCGCTGGTCCAGGCCCTTTTGAAAGGCCTGCAGCAAGTGGTCGAGGCTGTCGACCAGATGCCCCAGTTCATCCTGGCGGTGGCCGCGTAGCTGCGGTTTGGCCCATTGGCCGGGGCGTTCAGGGTCGGTATGTACGATGGCGTTATGCACCTTGAGCAGCGGCCGGGTAATGAAATAATGGAAAAACGCAATGATCAGCAGGCTGAGGATAAAGGCCTCCGCGACGCTTGAACCTACCACCGAAACGCTGCGTGCCAGAAACTGCTGCGTCAGGCTTTGCTCATCAAGTCGCAGTTCCACTACGCCCACCTCGGCGTCGGGCAGGTCGGTCGCCACGAAATAGCTCAACGGTTCCCGATAGTGCAGCATATCGCCAAACAGCCGCTGGCTTAACCAGCTCGTTTCCACCGCGTCGGCGGGCGCAAACTCGGCAAGCGCAGTGCCGAAATCGTCGCGGATGGTCACCTGGGCGATTTCGTTATCGCTGAATAGCCCATTGGCGATCTGGTGGGCCAGATCAGGATTCAGTTGAAAAGCGGCTTCGGCAGCGGCGCCATTGACAATCGCGAGCTGTTGTTCAATACGCTGAGCCACGTCCTGACGCATTGACACGGCATGATTGAACAGCTCCAGACTGCCGGCGATCACGCTGATTAATACGGCCAGCAGTAAGGTGAGCAGGGCTTGCTTGGAGGTCAGGCTACCTGAACGCAGGGGAAGGGGGCGCTTGGTCATGGCGAAGGTACCTCGTATGACTCGCCAAGGGAGGGGAGGTGGTCTTGTAGCCGTGCCATGCGCTGCTTGGAAACACTGGGATGGCAGGCCAGATAGAGCGGTGCGCGATAAAACGTAAACAGATGCTGTAGCGCCAGGTTTTGCGCGCCGGCCAGATACTCGCCGGTGGCTTTGCCGGTGACGACCACGTCGACCAGCCCGGCGTCGAGGCGCGCCAGATTTTCACGCTCGTTGCGGGCGCGTAATACCTTGATACCCTGAGCCTCAACGTAGTTGCCGACGGCGTCTTCACGGAAGCTGCCGACGCGCAAAGCGGCTAACTGGTCCATCGATCGCGCCTGGATATTGCGCTCGGCAAGGCTGAACGCGGCCCACTCGTTGACGACCAGAGGGCCTGCCCAGCGGAATAGCGTCTCGCGCTCGGCCGTACGGGTGGTCGAATAGACGCAGTGCTGCTCGCGGAGCCGTGCGGCGGTGTAGGCCCGGGCCCAGGGCAGCAAGCGAAACTCCGCGTCGATATCCGCCGAGCGCAGCGCCGTTCGCAATATCTTGGTGGCGGTGCCGAGGATATTGCCCTGGCTGTCGGCGTAGTTAAAGGGTGGATAGTCTTCGGTATTGATGACCAGAGGCGCTGCGCTGACCGGCAGGCTAACCGCCAGCAGCATTGCTCCCAGGCAAGATAACCATCGGGTCGCGGTGCCCAGTGAAGGGCGCAGGTTAGTCATCATGGCGGATAACCTCGGGTACGGACTGCTCGGCGCGCACGTCATCCAGTGCCTGCTGCAGTCGATCAACCAATCCTGGGTCCGTCGCAGGGTGAATGGCAAAGTAGAGTCGGGACTCACTCAATGTGTGCACCGCCTTCAATTGCTCGCTATCAACGTCTTCCTGGTCGGCGATCCAGCGCGCCACTTCATCGCTGTAGGCCCATAAATCGACCCGCCCGCGGCGCAGCATGTGCAAGGCGCTGCGGTTATCGATAGCCGGGCGCAATAAATTGGCCGGGTAGTCGGCTTCTTGCAATGCATGTGCCCCGATGTCTTCGCGGATGACGGCAATGCTCAAGCGTTGACGAATTGCCTCGTCCAGCGACAAGGGGGCTGCGGTCTCATCTTGCCAGGCCAGAAGCGCCACGCGGTCACGAGCGATAGGCCCGACCCATTTGAAGCGGGCCTCGCGGGCAGCGGTTCGGGTGGTTGAAAATAACACCGTATTGGGTTTGTTTTGGGCAAGCTCGTAGCTGCGTACCCAGGGATAATAAAGGATAGCCTGGCGGGTAAACGGAGTGTCGGTCTGTTCAAGCATCGCCTCCAGCAACGCCACTGCCTTGCCTCTTAGCTGGCCTGTCTGGGGGTCCAGATAGTTGTAGGGCGGGTATTCTTCGGTGACAAACGAGAGCGACGCAAGCGAGGTTGACGCGCCGTGAGCCAGTGGCGCCAGCACCAGCAGCGCCACCGGCCACCGTCTTGTTGCCGATTTTCGCAGAAGACCGCCCAGCCCCCATGCTCCCTTCATCGGTTAACGTCCCTGTTATTTTCTAATCAATCCAACTTAGAGCAAGCAGCGGCGACTGTCATCTCAATTCTTCCAACGGTGGCGTGTCGCTTTTACTCGCCAACCTGCTAGGCTGAGGGCCTTGCTGACTGGTGAGAGAACCCCTCGTGCACGCTCAATCGACTACTGCTCCTGTAAACTTTGCTTCGCGTCGTGAAATTTTTGGCTGGGCGATGTTCGATTTCGCCAATCAGGCCTATACGCTGCTGATCATCACGGTGGTGTTCGGCGAGTTGTTCACCACTGTGGTTGTGGGTGACCGCGACGATAATTTCCGTCTTGCCAACCTGCTCTGGAGCCTTGCGCTGGCTACCAGCTATCTGTTGGTGGTGATAACCGCACCGCTATGCGGAGCGATCATGGATCAGCGGGCGGAAAAGAAACGCTTTCTGTTCGTCAGTTATCTTGCCACCGTGGCGTCCACCGCAATGCTGTATTTCGTGGCGCCGGGCTACGTCATGCTTGGATTCATCCTGATTATTGTCTCCAACTATGCCTATTCCATGGGCGAGTCGTTCATTGCCGCTTTTCTGCCCGCGTTGGGGCCCCCCGAGGCGCTGGGCAAGATTTCCGGGTTCGGCTGGGCTCTGGGCTATATCGGGGGGCTTTTTGCCGCTGGCTTCACGCTGGTAATGCTGGGTGAAGCAAGTGCCGAGAATTTCGAACGCATCCGCTGGGTGGGACCCTTTGCGGCCGGCTTTTTTCTGATCGCGGCCATTCCCACCTTTCTATGGCTCAAAGAGCGCGGAACCCCCCAGCCCGAAAGTGGCGCTTACTGGCAGACGGCATGTCGCCGGGTGACCATGACCCTGCATGAACTCAGGCACTTCAAAGACCTGATGGTCTTCCTGGTCTCGCTGCTGTTTTCCATGGCCGGCGTGTACATCATCATTGCCTTTGCGTTCATCTATGGCGCCCAGGTCATTGGTTGGGAGGCCGGAGTGCGCAATATCATGTTCATTATCGTGCAAATCACCGCCGCTGCCGGGGCGTTGGGATTTGGTTGGCTACAGGATCGGCTGGGCGCCAAGCGGACCTACCAAATGACGTTGACGCTATGGATTTGCGCCATCCTGGCGATCTGGCTGACCCCGCAAGTGACCGACTGGGTGAACCAGGCCACCGATTGGCAGTGGCAAGCCCAGTATGTCTTCTTGCTGGTGGGCTGTCTGGCGGGGTTGAGCCTTGGCTCGAGCCAGTCGGCTAGCCGGGCGCTGGTGGGATTGTTCTCGCCCGCCACGAAATCTGCGGAGTTCTTTGGCTTCTGGGGGCTGGCCAACAAGCTGGCCGGCGTCATGGGCATCGTGCTACTGGGTGGCCTGCAGGCCATGGTAGGCCTTCAGGCGTCCATCTTGCTGTGTGCAGTATTATTCGGCGTGGCGATGCTGATCTGTGCCCAGGTAAACGAGGCACGCGGTCGCCAAGCCGCGATTGACTGGCAGGCGTCTCGCTAGCGGCTTGTGTCGTTAGTGGCAATATGCTTAGCTGCATTAACACAGATTCCCACACAAGGAGTGGATATGGGTATTGAAGTCGGTGGACTATTAGGACTTATCTGGCTGATCATTATTATCTGGGCCATCGTCAAGGTGGCAAAGAGTTCAGCGGGTGGCCTGGCCAAGTTGCTGTGGATTCTGGCGCTGCTGTTCTTTCCGCTGGTCGGGCTGATCATCTGGTTTTTAATGGGCCCCAAAGGCTAGCGCGGCGTTATCAATAGGCTGAACATGAATAAGGCAGGCCCGAGGCCTGCCTTATTAAATGACTTGACAGCTTTTGCAACTAGCTCTGTTCTTCGCCGGGAGGCGCCTTGTAATGCCCAGGGATTTTAAGCTTCTCCCCGTTTGGCAGGTCGCGCACCTGGGTGGGAACGTAAACACGTTTGATAACACTTTTGGGTTTGCCACTTCCCATGGCCTTTTCCTCCTGTCAGATTGTCGACAGTCCGCACCTCTACATTAGCTGTCGTCGTGACAAGAATCAAGCCAGGCATGAAGCGGTAAATGAACAAGAAACGTGGAAATGACATCGCCCGGCAGGCGGTTGGGCACTTTTGAGGTATCCTGGAAACAACCATAAACAGCCTGCTTTTGTTTGGGGGAGGCGGGCGAAAGACACATAGATCAAGTGGAGTTGACAACTAGGATGGTGGATCACTTAGAAGAAAAGTTTCAGGCGCTTGGCAATCAAGAAGCTCACAAGCCTGACTACCCAGATCAGGATCATGTGCTCATCATTGAGGACGATCAACGCCTGGCAGAGCTGACCCGTGATTATCTGGAAGCCAACGGTTTCCAGGTAACGCTGGAAGCCGACGGCGCTAAAGGGGTGGACCGTATTCTGACCCTGCAGCCGGACCTGGTGATTCTTGATTTAATGTTGCCCGGAGAAGACGGACTGGCGATCTGCCGTCGCGTGCGGCCCAATTTTGCAGGTCCGATCATGATGCTGACGGCGCGTACGGACGACCTGGATCAAGTGCTGGGACTGGAAATGGGGGCCGATGATTACGTGCCTAAACCCGTCCAGCCAAGGGTGCTGCTGGCGCGAATGCGCGCGCTCTTGCGGCGTGCCGAAGGACCGGCCCCCGACGGCGAGATACGCCTGCGCTTCGAGAACCTCGAGATCGACAATGCCACCCGCGAGGCGTGGTTGTCCGGTGAGCGTATCGACCTGACCAGTGCCGAGTTTGATTTGCTCTGGCTGCTGGCACGCAATGCCGGGCGCGTGCTTACCCGCGAAGAAATTTTCAACGACCTTCGGGGCATCAAATACGACGGTCAGGATCGCTCGATCGACGTGCGAGTGTCGCGGATTCGTCCCAAGATCGGTGACGATCCCAACCAGCCCCACCGTATCAAAACGGTACGCAGCAAGGGCTATCTGTTTGTAAAAGACAGCTGATCACACAGAAGGATAGCCTCATGCGGCGGGTGCTCAGCCACGGCTCGTTTTTACGCTTTTATCTGCTGCTGGGTGTCGCGCTGCTGACGGTGTTTCTCATCGCCCTGGCAGGCCGCGCCTTCATCGAGCAGGTAACCCGCGAAGATCGTCGCGAGGCACTTGCGACATTGCCGATGTCGCTGATGGCCCGACAGCTCGCTGACCTCCCCGCGGGCGAACGCCAGGCGCAGCTGTCTGCCTGGTCCGAGCAGCTCGACATGCAGCTCAGCCTGATGCAAATAGAGGATGCGTCGCTCAGCTACTTCGAGCGCGCACGCCTGGAGCGGGGGAAGGTGCTGGTCGCGACGTCTCCCTGGCGATTGAAGCGTCGCCTTCCCGAACAGCCGTGGCTGCTGCAGGCCGAGTTTTCCACCTGGCGCGAGCAGCAGTGGCACGCCACCATGACCATGCTGGGTGCCTGGCTGGCGCCGTTTGACGCGACCGAACGCCGCGAGCGGCTCGGCGAGGTGGAGCAGGGTAGCTGGCCGCTTGCGCTGTTAAACCGCCCACCGAGCGAACTCAGCGATGCCCAGCAGGAACAGCTCGCTCGCGGCGAGGTGGTGACGCGGTTGCACGGTGAGCAGCTCAATATCAGCTTTGTCTATCAGCTATCAGACGGTTCCCAGTGGCTGGAAGCGGGCCCTGCCAACCGTGGTGCCCACCAGCCCTTTAATCTTCAGCTACCGTTGCTGATGGCCTTGATGGTCGTACTGGCGCTGATTATCTATCTGGTAATGCGCAGTATCGAGTCGCGCATGGCGCGACTCGAACTCGCCGCCACGCGTATCGCCAGCGGACGTCTGGAAACACGCGTCAAGGTCGAAAGTGGCGATTTCCTGGGGCGCCTGGGCATGGCCTTCAACGGCATGGCCAATCAGGTGCAGTCGCTGCTACGCGGCCAGCAGGAAATGATCCGGGCCGTGTCCCACGAACTGCGCACGCCAGTGGCGCGCATTCGCTTTGCGGTACAAATGGTCGATGACATGACCGACCAGCCCGCCATCAGGCGCCAACTGCAGGGGATCGATGCCGACATCGCCGAGCTTGATGAGCTGGTCGATGAAATTCTCACCTATGCCCGCCTGGGGGGCGAGACGGTCAACGGGGCGGAGCTCGAAATGTCGCTGGTCGAATGTCGGGCGATGGCCGAGCGGGTGGTGGAGGCGCTTTCGCCGCTCCACGAAGGCTTGGCAATCACCCTGGCGCCGGGGCCTGACATCGAACTGCTAGCCGAACCGCGCTATCTGCAGCGCGCACTGCAAAATCTGGTCAGCAATGCCTGCCGTTACGGCCAGTCCAAGGTGGTCATCGGTCTGTGGGATGAACCCCATCTGGTGCGTATTGACGTGGAAGACGACGGGCCGGGGATTCCCGCCGATGCCCGGGCCGATGTGTTCAAACCCTTTGCCCGCCTGGACGACAGCCGGGCACGCAGTTCCGGTGGCTATGGGCTTGGGCTGTCCATTGTGCAGAAGATCATGGCCGGCCACGGCGGCAGCGTGACGGTGGATACCAGCCCCTCCCTGGGCGGCGCGCGGTTTACGCTGCTGATTCCGCGTCGCGAGTCGCCGGTTTGATACCACTCAACACGGCAAACGAGGTTTCTTTCGCCGTGCGCAGAAAATCCTGCATCCACGGCGCCTCCAGCGTCTCCTCCCGCACGGCCGCATAGAGCGTACTCCACACCCCCTGTTCGCCGAGTTTGACCGCGCTGACGTAGTCGCGCTCCAGGTATTCGGTGAGCGCCCAGTTGGGCAGCGCGCAGACACCCCGCCCGCTGGCGACAAGCTGCATCATCATAATCGTAAGCTCGGCCGTGCGGATTTCCCGCGGGCGTACCTCGGCGGGTGTCAAAAACTGGGTGAAAACGTCCAGCCGCGATTGCTCGACCGGGTAGGTGATCAGGGTTTCCTCGGCCAATGCCTCGGGCGTAACGAAGCTATACGCGGCAAATGGATGCTGACGGGCAACCGCCAGTAACCCCTCGTAGCGGAACAGAGGCGCGTAGTGAACGCCGTCCAGCGGCTGTGGGTCGGCGGTGATGACCAGGTCCAACTGCTCGCGTGCCAGGGCGGGTAGCGGGTCGAAATGATGGCCGCTGGGGATGTCGATTTCCACCTCGGGCCAATGGTCGCGAAAGTAATCCACCGTGGGCATCAGCCACTGAAAACAGCTGTGGCATTCGATAGCCATATGCAGCCGGCCAAGTTCCGTCCCCGCCATGCGTGCCAGGTCACGCTCGGCTTTGCGCACTTCGGGCAGAATCTGGTCGGCGAGTGCCAGCAGCCGTAGCCCGGCGCGGGTAAATTCAACCGGACGGGTCTTGCGTACAAACAGCGGGCTATCCGCACGGTTCTCGAGGTCTTTCAGCTGGTGCGAGAGTGCCGACTGGGTGAGATGGACCCGCTCAGCGGCCTCAACCAGTGAGCCGGTCTCGCGCAGCGCGAGGAGGGTACGTAAATGGCGCAATTCAATCATGGTGAAAGTTTTTCATGGTTGGTATTAGAAACTTTAGTTTGATTCACCTGTCGGCGGTGCCCAGACTGTACGAAATCATTCACGTTGCAAGGTTTCATCATGACAGTTTCTCATATTCTCGGCTATCCCCGTATTGGTGCCCAGCGTGAGCTTAAAAAAGCCACCGAGGCCTACTGGCAAGGCCACTGCACTCGTCAGGCCCTCGAAGCAACCGGCCGTGAGCTGCGGCTTCGTCACTGGCGCGACCAGCAGGCCGCCGGGCTCGACCTGGTCAGCGTCGGCGATTTCGCGTTTTATGATCAGGTACTCAATGTCTCCGTGCTGCTGGGCGCGGTGCCCGAGCGCTTCAATGCGAGCCGCGAAGTGGCGGCAGGCGACGTTGACCTGGATACCGCCTTTCGCATGGCACGGGGGCGCGCACCCAGCGGCGAGCCTGCTCCCGCCTGCGAAATGACCAAGTACTTCGATACCAACTATCACTACCTGGTCCCCGAGCTACACGAAGGGCAGCGCTTTGCGCTTTCCTCCAGTCGGCTCTTCGACGAAGTCGATGAAGCTCTGCGCGCAGGGTTTACCCCCAAGGTCACCCTTACCGGACCGCTGACCTGGCTGTGGTTGGGCAAAGCCAAAGGCAATGAGTTTGATCGCCTAACGCTGCTCGACAGCGTCCTGGATGTTTACAGTGAGGTGCTTGCACGGCTTGCCACCCAGGGCGTTGAGTGGGTGCAGCTGGATGAGCCTGCGTTGGTGCAGGACCTGCCCCCGGCCTGGCAACAGGCCTTCGAGCGCGCCTACCATCGATTGCAGTCCGCACCCTTGAAGCTGATGGTGGCCAGCTACTTTGGCGGCCTGGGCGATAACCTGTCGCTGGCAACCCGGCTGCCGGTGGAAGGGCTGCACATTGATGCGGTGCGTGCGCCGCAACAGGTCGACCAGGTGATTGACCGTCTGGGGCCTCATCAGGTGCTGTCGGTTGGCGTTATCGACGGCCGCAATATCTGGCGCGCCGACCTTGCGGCACTGCGTGAACGCTTGCGTCCCCTCAAGGTGCGCCTGGGGAAGCGGCTTTGGTTGGCGCCCAGCTGTTCGCTGCTGCACGTGCCCGTGGACCTGGCCCAGGAAACCGAACTCGATGAATCGCTGGTCAGCTGGCTGGCCTTTGCCCGCCAAAAACTTGATGAGGTGGTCACCCTGGCCCGTCTGATCGATAGCCGCACGACCGACCTGGATGAGCAGCGTTTAGCGGCGGCCACCCAGGCGCTGGATGCCCGGCGTGATTCGGCGCGCATCCACCAGCCAGCAGTAAGTCGGCGAGTGGCGGCGGTGACGCCCAGCGACAGCCAGCGTCGCGCTGTTTATAGCGAGCGATCGGTAGCGCAGCGCCGGGCGCTGGCGCTGCCGCTGTTTCCGACCACCACGATCGGCTCGTTCCCGCAGACCCACGAGATTCGTGCGGCGCGGCGGGCGTTCAAAGCCGGCACTTTGAGCCAGGCCGACTACGAAGCGCAGATGCGCGCAGACATTGCCTATGCCGTCGAGCGCCAGGAAGCCCTGGGCCTCGACGTGCTGGTACATGGCGAGGCCGAGCGTAACGACATGGTGGAATACTTCGGCGAACAGCTGGATGGCTTTGCCTTTACCCGCTTTGGCTGGGTGCAAAGCTACGGCTCCCGGTGCGTCAAGCCACCGATCATCTTTGGCGACGTGACGCGCCCGGCGGCCATGACCGTGCGCTGGAGTGCGTACGCGCAAACGCTCTCCGATAAACCCATGAAGGGCATGCTAACCGGGCCGGTGACCATCCTGCAGTGGTCCTTTGTACGCGACGATCAGCCGCGTGAGACCACCTGCCGGCAGATCGCTCTAGCGCTGCGCGACGAAGTCCTGGACCTGGAACGTGCGGGTATCCGGATCATTCAGATCGACGAGCCCGCACTGCGCGAGGGGCTGCCGCTGCGCCAAAGCGCATGGCAGGGCTATCTGGACTGGGCGGTGGAATGCTTCCGGTTAAGCGCCGCCGGCGTTGACGATGCCACCCAAATCCACACCCATATGTGCTATTCGGCGTTCAACGATATTATCGGCGCGATCGCGGCACTGGATGCCGACGTGATCACGATCGAAACGTCGCGCTCGGATATGGAGCTGCTGGACGCCTTCCAGGACTTTGCCTACCCCAACGACATTGGCCCCGGTGTATACGACATCCACACGCCGAATATCCCCGACGTGGCCTGGATGGTGGCGCTGATGGAAAAAGCGCTGGACAAGCTTCCCGCCGAGCGGCTGTGGGTCAACCCGGACTGCGGCTTGAAAACCCGTGGCTGGGCGGAAGTGGAGCCGGCGCTGGCCAATATGGTCGAGGCGGCCAGGCAACTGCGCGCGCGTTACGCCTGAGCATAGGCTTCGCGCCCCAGTTATGTTGAACCCCGGCTCGCCGCCGGGGTTCTCATGTATGGGACGTGTCAGCTCTTGGTGGCGTAGGCGTAAAGCAGCGTCTCCTGAGCGCTGATGGCATCGCCGCCGCCCGGGTCCTGAAGATGGTAGCTGCCGTCGCTCTGGAGCAGCCAGCTTTGGCAGTTATCCACCAGGTAGGTTTCCAGGTCCTTGCGCACCCGGGTGGCGAGCTTCTTATCGAGCAGGGGAAAGCAGGTTTCCACGCGGTGAAACATGTTGCGTGACATGAGGTCAGCGCTCGAGCACCAGATTTCCGGCTTGCCGTCGTTGTGGAAATGGAAAACCCGAGTGTGTTCCAGAAAGCGCCCGATAATCGAGCGAACGCGAATGTTGTCCGACACCCCCGGTACGCCGGGTTTCAGGCAGCACATGCCGCGAATGATCAGGTCGCACTCCACGCCTGCCTGGGAGGCACGATATAGCGCCTTGATGAGTTGAGGCTCGGTCAGCGAGTTGCACTTGATAATGATATGGGCGCGTTTTCCCTTGCGTGCCACCTGGGCTTCACGGTCGATCATTTCCATTAACCGGTCGTGGAGCGTAAACGGCGCGTGAAGCAGCGTATCGATCTTGCGCGCGCGTCCCATTCCCGACAGCTGCTGAAACACCCGATGAACGTCGGCGCACAGCGCCTTGTTGGCGGTCAGCAGGCTGTAGTCGGTGTACAGTTTGGCGGTCTTGGAATGGTAGTTGCCGGTACCCAGGTGCGCGTAGTGGCGAAGTTCGCCCCGCTCGCGGCGCACGATATGCAGCATCTTGGCGTGGATCTTGTAGGCCATGATGCCGTAAATCACGATGGCGCCGGCTTCCTGCAGGCGCGAAGCCAACTGCAGGTTGTCGGCTTCGTCAAAGCGTGCGCGCAGCTCGATGACCACGGTCACTTCCTTGCCCTGGCTGGCGGCATCGACCAGCGCACTGACGATGGGTGAGTCGGCGCCGGTACGGTAGAGCGTCTGTTTGATCGCCAGCACGTCCGGGTCCCGCGCGGCCTCGCTGAGCAGGTCCTCGATGGGCGAAAATGACTGAAAAGGATGATGCAGCAGCAAGTCCTGTTTGGCGATGGCGTCAAACAGACTGCCGCCTTTCAGCGCCTTGGGCACGCCGGGCGAGTAGGGCCTGTAGAGCAGCTCGGGGCGGTCGACATCGCCCAGTACCGACATCATACGGGTCAAGTTGACCGGGCCTTGCACGCGGTACAGATCGTCGTTCTCGAGGCTAAACTGGCGCAGCAGGAAATTGGTCAGGTCGTCCGGGCAGTTGTCGGCGACCTCCAGCCGCACGCCGCTGCCGTAGCGCCGCGCTAACAGCTCGCCACGCAGCGCCGAGGCAAGGTCAGAGACCTCTTCCGGATCGACGCTCATGTCGGCATTGCGCGTCAGGCGGAACTGGTAGCAGCCGCGCACCTTCATGCCCGGGAACAGCTCCTCGGCATGGGCGTGAATCATCGAGGAGAGGAATACGTACTCGGTGAAGCCTTCGCTGCACAGATGCTTGGGCAGGGCCATCAGGCGCGGTAGCGAACGGGGGGCGGGCAGAATCGCCATGCCTCCGGCGCGGCCGAAGGCGTCCTTGCCTTCAAGCTCGACGATGAAGTTGAGGCTTTTGTTGACCAGGCGCGGGAAGGGATGCGAAGGGTCCAGCCCGATGGGGCTGATCACCGGCATGATGTCGTTGTTGAACAGTTCCTGGACCCAGTCTTTTTGCGCCTTGGTCCACTGATCGCGGCGGCGAAACCGCAGTCCCTGGGCTTCCAGGGCGGGCAGTAAGGTATCGTTGAGGATTTCATACTGCCGGACGATTTGCGCGTGGGCGATGTCGGAAATTTCGGCAAGCACCGCCTTGGGGAGCCGGCCGTCGGCCCCCGTCGAGTCATCGCCCAGGGCGATCTGGTGCTTGAGCCCGGCCACGCGGATCTCGAAGAACTCATCCATGTTGGATGAGAAAATCAGCAGGAACATCAACCGGTTGAGCAGCGGGTGGGCGTCGTCCAGGGCCTGCTCCAGCACGCGGATATTAAACTGCAGGTGCGACAGCTCGCGGTTGAAATAGAGCTGCGGATCGTCCAGGTCGGTTTCCGGCAGTGCGTCGCGCGCCTGCACGCCCGTGGGCGTGCGATTAACGCGCAGCGGGGAGGTTTCGCTTTCGCCGCTGCCAGGCTCATGAAGCGGGTAGGGCGAATGATCAGTGGCCTGGTCGTCCATCGTGACTGCCTCCGGCGTTAGTCATCTCTGAGCATACCATTGGCTGATACGCGTCTGTTAATGCAGTATGCCGGTAGAAGATGACAAAGACGTGTCACGTCGTTGTCATCTAGGCGGTCCGGGGTCAGCGCGTGCGCGACAGCAGGCGTGCCGCGTCGAGGGCGAAATAGCTCAAGATGCCGTCCGCTCCGGCGCGCTTGAAACACATCAACGATTCCAGGATGACCGTATCGGCGTCCAGCCAGCCGTTATCAAAAGCGGCACGGTGCATGGCGTATTCGCCGCTTACCTGATAGGCGTAGGTAGGAACGCGCAATTCGCGTTTGACCCGTTGAACGACATCCAGGTAGGGCATTCCCGGTTTGACCATGACCATGTCAGCGCCCTCGGCAATGTCCATGGCGACCTCGTGCAGCGCCTCATCGCTATTGGCCGGGTCCATCTGGTAGGTTCGCTTGTCGGCCTTGCCCAGGTTGGCGGCAGAGCCGACGGCGTCGCGGAAAGGACCGTAATAGTGGGACGCGTACTTGGCGCTGTACGCCATGATGCGCACGTTCGGCAGGTGCTCTTGCTCAAGTATCTGGCGGATAGCGCCGATGCGTCCGTCCATCATGTCGGAAGGCGCCACCACATCGGCACCGGCTTCGGCGTGAGACAGCGCCTGCTTGAGCAGGGTGTCGACGGTGCGGTCGTTGAGTACGTAGCCGTCTGCGTCGATGATCCCGTCCTGGCCGTGGATGGTGTAAGGGTCCAGGGCCACGTCGGTGATGATACCCAGTTCGGGCAGCGCTTCTTTCAAGGCGCGCACGCTACGCTGGACGAGGCCGTTGGCGTTGTAGGCTTCCTCGGCGAACTCGGTTTTCTGTTCGCTACCGACGACCGGGAACAGCGCGATCGCGGGGATGCCCAGCGCATAAGCCTCGCGCGCCTGCTCGATAAGCAGATCGATCGACAGACGCTCCACGCCCGGCATGGAGGCAACGGCTTCACGCTGCTGACTGCCTTCGAGTACGAAGACCGGTAAAATCAGGTCGCCGGGGGTTAGCGTCGACTCGCGCATTAAGCGGCGGGAGAAGTCGTCGCGGCGCATGCGTCGCAGACGGGTCGCGGGGAAGTGACGAGGGGTCGATGTGCTCAACGATATTCTCCACTGAAACTCGCAAATGAGGTGCCTGTCGGCCTTGACCGAGTATATCAGCCTTGCCCTTCGGCGAAAGCCGCCTTGTGGCGCGCCCAAAGACTGACTAAAGTGGCGCAAACGCTGCTGAACGAGCAGGCCCTGCATAAGGAGAAAAAGCATGACCAAACAGGTGGCAGTGATTCTAGCTGGCTGCGGTGTATTCGATGGGTCAGAAATTTACGAAACAACCCTGACGCTGCTGCGCCTGGACCAGCTAGGGATAGGATATCGTTGTTTTGCGCCGGATATCGAGCAGCACCATGTGGTTAATCACCTCACCCAGGAGGACAGCCCCGACGAACACCGCAACGTGCTGGTAGAGTCCGCCCGGCTGGCGCGTGGTGACGTGAGTCCGCTAACCGAGCTGGCCGCCGATGAGTTTGACGCCGTGATCGTGCCTGGCGGCTTCGGGGTGGCCAAGAATCTGTCTGACTTTGCCAGTGCCGGCGACAGCATGGAGGTATTGGAATCGTTCAAGGAGGTGCTGTCAGGCTTTCGCGAAGATGCCAAGCCGATTGGTCTGATTTGCATTGCGCCGGTATTGGCGACGCGTTTGCTGGGCGATGGCATTGCCGTCACGGTGGGCAATGATCCCGGCATCTCGGGCGCCATTAGCGCCATGGGGGGATTGCACCGCAGCTGCAGCGTCGAGGATATCGTGGTGGATCTGGAGCACCGCGTGGTGACGACGCCTGCCTACATGCTGGCGACCCGGATCAGCGAAGCGGCAACCGGTATCTTCAAGCTGGTCGACCGTATCGATGAAATGATGGGCTAGCCAGCCAGGTGGGCTCTTCTGGTATCAAAAAGCCGCTGTCTTGGACAGCGGCTTTTTTGCAACGTAAATAAAGCGATGTTCTTATTCTTCCGTTTGCTCTTCAGCGGCTTTTTCCTCGCGGCGTTTGCGTACCAGGCGTCCAAACAGCAGGCCGACTTCGTAAAGCAGATACATCGGTACGGCCAGCAGGCTTTGTGAAATCACATCGGGCGGGGTAAGCACCATACCCACCACAAAGCAGCCTAGGATGATATACGGGCGCTTCTGGGAAAGGCTCTCCACCGTGGTGGCGCCTGACAGAATCAGCAGGAAGGTGGCCACCGGAATTTCGAACGCCACGCCAAACGCAAAGAACAGCTTGAGGACGAAGTTAAGGTACTGATTGATGTCGGTCATGACCGTGACGTTTTCCGGCCCGGTCTGGGTGAAAAACGCAAACAGTAAAGGGAACACCACGTAATAGGCGAACGCCGCCCCGCCGTAGAACAGCAGAATGCTGGACACGAGAATCGGGATCGCCAGGGCTTTTTCGTTATCGTAAAGCCCCGGGGCGATGAACGACCATGCTTGGTGCAGCACAAAGGGAATGGCGATAAACAACGCCGTTACCAGCGTCAGCTTGAAAGGGGCCAGAAACGGCGATGCCACTTCCGTCGCGATCATCTGCGACCCGGGGGGTAGCAGCGCCATTAACGGCTCTGCCACGAAAAGATAGATATCGTTCGAAAACGAATACAGCCCGAGAAAAACCACCAGAATCGCGATAACCGCGCGCATCAGCCGCGATCGCAGCTCAATCAGGTGCTCGATGAGCGGTGCTTGCTTCTGATCATTATGGGGCTCCTGCGAATCACCAGACGTACTCATGGGTGCTTGCTGTCCTTGGTAGGTGACTCAGCGTCGGGCGACGCTGGCGCTTTCTCGCGGACCGTTTCCAGGGCGTCATCCAGGTGCGAGGCAGCACTGGCGGCGCGCTGTTCTGATTCCGTTGACGAGGTGCTGGAGGGCGTTGCCTGCTTGTCGGTCTCGGCGATGCGTTCCACGTCATGCTTGGCCTTGCGCAGGCTGTCATCGAGCTTTTTTTGCTGATCGTTGAGCGCCTGGCGCAGGTCTTCGGCTTCCAGCTGGGCGCTGATTTCGCGCTGCATGCCTGACACGGTGCGCTTGATCTTGCCTACCCAGAGGCCCACCGCGCGCGCGGCGCGCGGCAGGCGTTCGGGGCCGAGTACCAGCAGCCCGACAACGCCAATGACCAGAATTTCAAAAAAGCCAAAGTCGAACATGGCTTATTTGCGCTCGTCGTTGTTTTCAGCTGCCTGCTTCGCTTTTTCTTCTGCCTGGACATCGTAGGTATTGCCAGGCTCGTCGTGACGCACTTTCGCCTGGGGCTGCTCGTCGTCCTTCTTGTCGGCGTCTTTGTCCTCTTCATGGACGGCTTTCTTGAAGCCCTTGACCGCACCGCCCAGGTCGGAGCCGACGTTGCGAAGCTTTTTAGTGCCGAAAACCAGGATGATGATGCCTAGCACAATCAGCAACTGCCAAATACTGATACCACCTAACATATGCGTGTCCTCGTGATGGGGGCTACGTTGCAAAGCCTTTAGGTTATTGTGTGCGGGCCGCTTTTTCGTCGTGGCCGGAAATGCCGAAACGGCGTGCTAATTCGTCAAGTACGTCCTGATGATCGAGACCCAGATGCGACAGCATCACCAGGCTATGAAACCATAGGTCGGCGGTTTCAGCGACCAGCGCCTGCCGCTCCGCCTGGCCACCCTGCTCGGCGTCTTTGGCAGCGAGCAGCGTTTCAGTGGCTTCCTCACCGAGCTTTTCGAGTATCTTGTTCAATCCCTTGTAATGCAAGGAAGCAACGTACGAATCGTCCGGCGAGGCGTGGCGACGTTGCTGCAGTACCTCAGCAAGCGTATCCAGCACAGGCGCATTATTGGGCGTTGAAGGCGTCGTGTCCATGGGGTTCCTCAGGTTCTTAAACTATTGCCATGCCAACAGCAGCAGGCCGATGCCGGCAGCGACAAGAACGGGCCATGGCTGGCCGCTGGCCCACTGATAGAGCGGCTGCCAGGCAAGTGCCAGGCCCAGCAGAATCAAGCCGATACGCAGGCGATGGTGGCGTTTTCCCTGGCGCGCCAGCTGCTGTCGCATGGTGCTGATGGCCGTTACCTGCTGATGGCGCTGGCGGTGTTCCTGTTCCATGCGGCTGAGTGCCTGGTGGGCGAGCACTGGCAGCTCCGGTAACTGGTGCGAAAGCTCCGGCGCCTGGCGTTTCAGCGAGCGCCATAGCCCCCCGAAGCCAGCTCGCTCCTTCATCCATTGTTCCAAGTAAGGCTTGGCCGTGCTCCACAGATCCAGGTCAGGGTAAAGCTGGCGACCCAGCCCCTCAATATTGAGCAGGGTTTTCTGCAGCAGCACCAGCTGTGGCTGCACTTCCATATTAAAACGCCGCGCGGTCTGGAACAGCCCCAACAATACCTGGCCGAAGGAGATATCTTTCAACGGTTTTTCGAGTATAGGCTCGCACACCGTGCGAATGGCCGCCGCAAACTCGTTGGCGCGGGTGTTTTCACCCACCCAGCCTGACTCGATGTGCAGCGCCGCGACTTCGTAATAATCCTGGTGGAAGAACGCCAGCAGATTGCGCGCCAGATAATCCTGATCTTCCCGGGTGAGGCTGCCCACAATGCCGCAGTCGATGGCGATGTATTGGGGGTCTTCCGGATTGTCACAGTTGACGAAAATATTGCCGGGGTGCATGTCGGCATGGAAGAAATTGTCACGGAAGACCTGGGTGAAGAAGATTTCCACCCCGCGCTCGGCGAGCTTTTTGAGGTTGGTGCCGTTGGCCTTGAGGGTCTCGAGGTCGGCCACGGGCACGCCGCGAATGCGCTCCTGGACCATCACGTGGCGGCGGGTGAACGGCCAGTAGATGGTCGGCACGAACAGCAGCGGCGAGTCCTTGAAATTACGCTTAAGCTGCGAGGTGTTGGCGGCTTCCTTGTACAGGTCGAGCTCGTCGAACAGCGTCGCCTCGTAGTCCCTGATGACTTCCACCGGGCGCAGTCGACGCGCTTCGGGCACCCTGGCTAGCAGCTTGGCCACCTGGTACATCAGCGCCATGTCCTGACGCATGATGCGATCGATGCCGGGGCGGATGATCTTGACCACCACGTCCTCCCCGCTGTGCAGCCGGGCGACGTGGACCTGGGCGATCGAGGCCGACGCCAGCGGTGCCGGGTCGAAAAAGGCAAAGGCATCGCTGAGCGACATTTCAAGCGATTTCTCGACCCGGGTGACCGCGTGCTCGCCGGGGAAGGGCGGCACCTGATCCTGCAGGCGTTTGAGTTCGTCAGCGATATCTTCGGGCAGCAGGTCGCGGCGGGTGGAAAGCATCTGACCAAACTTGATAAAGATCGGCCCCAGCGTCTCGAGCGCCAGCCGCAGGCGCTCGCCGCGTGAGCGCTGGCCGATGGGCATCAGGCGCAGCGGCGAAAACCACAGCAGAAAGCGTAGCCACCAGGGCAGCCGATCCAGCGGCAGCAGCGTATCCAGTCGGTGGCGGGCAATCACCCAGCTGATGCGAAAAAGCCGCAGGCTCATTGGCGGGCCCCCGCGCGTAGCCGTCGGTCGAGGCGCCTGAAGCGTGCTTCGAGGCGGTCGGTGGCCACCTCCAGCGAGGTCAGTTGATCGCGCAATACATCGCGCTGCTGACGGCCGGGGAGTAGGCGGGCCTCTTCGAAGACGTATTCGGAGACGTCCTGCAACAGTTCGTCGCGGGTGCGCAGGCCCCACCCGGCGGCTCGCCGCATCCCCTCGGCCAGCGAGTGGGCAGGGGCGTCACCCAGCCAGCGGGCCAGTTCGTTTTCCCAGTCGAGATCCAGGTCCAGCAGCAGCGTGCGCGTTGCTTCCAGCAGGTGCACCTGGCCGCGGATAGCCAGTATGCCCTCGAACATCAACTGCTCGACCGAAGCACCGCCCAGCCAGGCCGACAGGGTTTCCGGGGTCAGTTCGACCACTGCATCGGCATGCCTGTCGTCCAGATCGTCGCCGCGCAGCAGGTCAATCCCTTTCGCATGATAGTGCATGACCAGCGCCAGATGCGGCTGCTCAAAGCGCACCAGCAAGCGGCTGCCCGCCAGCGCCGCCAGCCTTGCAGGTGACGCCGGGTCGCGGGCGAGAAGGGCGTTCAACGTGCGTTCACATCCGGCCAGCAACAGGGTCGGGGTTACCAGCATGCTGACCTCTCGGTGGTTGGTGTCATAACTTGATGCCGCGGTGAAGCGCGACGATGCCGCCGGTCAGGTTGGTGTATTCGACCCGCTCCAGCCCGGCGTTTTCCATCATGCTCTTCAGGGTGTCCTGATCGGGGTGCATGCGGATCGATTCGGCCAGGTAGCGGTAGCTTTCGCCGTCGCCCGCCACCAGCTCGCCCATCTTGGGCAGCAGGCGGAAGGAGTATTCGTCGTAGGCTTTCGACAGCAGCGGGTTGTTGGGTTTGGAAAACTCCAGTACCAGCAGGCGACCGCCCGGCTTGAGTACCCGCGCCATGGAGCGCAGCGCGGCATCCTTGTCGGTGACGTTGCGCAGGCCGAAGGCAATGGTGATGCAGTCGAAGCTGTTGTCGGGGAACGGCAGGCACTCGGCGTTGGCCTGGACGTACTCGACGTTGCTGCCCACGCCGTTGTCCATCAGCTTGTCGCGCCCCACGTTGAGCATGGAGGCGTTGATGTCAGCCAACACGACTTTGCCGCGCGGGCCGACCAAACGCGAAAATTTAAGCGTTAAGTCGCCGGTGCCGCCGGCGATGTCAAGGACGTGGTGACCGGGCCGCACCCCTGCGCGCTCGATGGTCAGGCGCTTCCAGACGCGGTGAATGCCCATCGACATCAGGTCGTTCATAACGTCATAGCGTGCGGCGACCGAATGAAACACGTCGGCAACCCTGGAGGCTTTTTCGTCGAGCGGGACTTCCTGGTAACCAAAATGGGTGGTGCGCTTATCCGTGGGGCTCATGGGGCTCATGGGGCTCTAGCTCCCGAGTTCGAGGCGAAGAGCGTCGACCAGGCGGTCGTCGCATTAAAAGGTTGGCGCCATTGTAGCCTTGTCCGCCCTGGCTTGTCTGCGTTTGCCGCTGGGGCGCGACGTCACAGCTGCTTGAACTGGATGCTGGCAGGCTCGCGGGAAGCGCTGGCCTCGTCAAGCCGCTGCAGGTAATTTTCCCAGTACTCGCTTTGATGCTGGGCCAGCTCGTAAAGGTAGTTCCAACTGAACAACCCGCTGTCGTGGCCGTCGTCAAAGTGCAGCTTGAGGGCGTAGTTGCCGGCGGGGGTGATGTTCTGTAGCCCCACATCTTTCTTTCCGACCTGTAGCACGGCCGTGTCGCCACCGTGGCCGCGCACCTCGGCGGAGGGCGAGTAGACGCGCAGCAGCTCCACCGGCAGGCGATAGCTTTCGCCGTTGGCGTAGCCAAGTTCCAGCTCGCGGGTCGGCTTATGATAGTGAACGCGGGTCGGGGTGGGAGCAGTCATATCGTACCTCAATTAGGCTTGGCGTCGGGTAGCCCTCAGGGCACACCCAGGCTCGGCATCCCTGCCGAGCCAGCGCGTTAGAGGATATAGCGCGACAGATCTTCGTCGACGGCTAACTCGCCCAGTTGGGCATTGACGTAGTCGGCGTCGATCACCAGCGGGCTTTCCATGTCGCCGCCCTTGAAGGAGGCCTCTTCGAGCAGCCGCTCCATGACGGTATGCAGGCGGCGCGCGCCGATATTTTCGGTGCCCTCGTTGACCTGCCAGGAGATCTGGGCAATCCGCTCGATGCCATCCTCAGTAAACTCAACGTCGAGTCCTTCGGTGGCCAGCAATGCCGTGTACTGCCGTGTCAGTGATGCCGACGGCTCGGTCAGGATACGCTTGAAATCACCCGGCGTCAGCGCATCCAGCTCGACGCGGATGGGCAGGCGGCCCTGCAGTTCGGGAATCAGGTCCGACGGCCGGGATAGGTGGAAAGCCCCCGACGCGATGAACAGGATGTGGTCGGTTTTGACCATGCCGTACTTGGTCGACACGGTCGAGCCTTCGATCAACGGCAGCAGGTCACGCTGCACGCCCTCGCGGGAGACTTCGCCGCCGCTTGACTGGCCACTGCCCTTGGCGACCTTGTCGATCTCGTCGAGAAAGACGATGCCGTGCTGCTCGACCGCTTCCACGGCGCGGGCCTTGATTTCCTCTTCGTTGACCAGCTTGCTGGCTTCTTCGTCGCGCAGCAGGCCGAAGGCTTCTTTGACCTTCACGCGGCGGTTTTCGCGCTTCTGCTGACCCATGTTGGAAAACAGGCTCTGCAGCTGGCTGGTCATTTCTTCCATACCCGGCGGGGTCATGATGTCGATGCCCTGACCCTGGGCGGAAATCTCGATGTCGATTTCCTTATCGTCCAGCTGGCCTTCGCGCAGCTTCTTGCGGAAAGTCTGGCGTGTGCCGCTGTCGTCGCGGGGCTTGTCTTCCTGGCCGCGGGGCGGTGGCAGCAGCGCGTCGAGGATACGGTCTTCCGCCGCGTCCTCGGCACGGTGACCGACTTCTTCCTTGGCGTGTTCGCGCACCATCTTGATCGCCGCTTCGATCAGGTCGCGGATGATCGATTCGACGTCGCGGCCCACATAGCCCACTTCGGTAAACTTGGTGGCTTCCACTTTGATGAACGGTGCCCGCGCCAGCTTGGCGAGGCGGCGGGCGATTTCGGTCTTGCCCACGCCGGTGGGGCCGATCATCAGGATGTTCTTGGGCGTGACCTCCGGGCGCAGCTCGTCGTCCAGCTGCATGCGGCGCCAGCGGTTGCGCAATGCAATGGCGACGGCGCGTTTGGCGTCTTGCTGGCCAATGATGTACTGGTCCAGGGCGTGGACGATTTCGCGGGGTGTCATCTGGGTCATAAAAGGTGGCCTCAACGTTCGTTGATGTTCAGCTCTTCAAGCGTGATGTGATGATTGGTGAACACGCAGATGTCACCGGCGATGGCGAGGGATTTCTCGGTAATGTCGCGGGCGCCCAGCTCGGTGTTTTCGAGCAGCGCGCGGGCGCTTGCCTGAGCATAGTTGCCGCCGGAACCGATGGCGATGATGCCGCGCTCCGGCTCCACCACGTCGCCGTTGCCGGTAATGATCAACGAGGCGCTATGGTCAGCCACGGCGAGCAGCGCTTCCAGGCGGCGTAGTGCGCGGTCGGTGCGCCAGTCCTTGGCAAGCTCAACGGCGGCCTTGGTCAGGTGACCCTGGTATTTTTCAAGCTGGGCTTCGAAACGCTCAAACAGGGTGAAGGCGTCGGCGGTTCCGCCTGCAAAGCCGGCCAGCACCTTGCCACGATAGAGGCGGCGAACCTTGCTGGCGTTGCCTTTCATCACGGTGTTGCCCAGCGATACCTGGCCGTCACCTGCCAGGGCGACTTGGTTGCCGCGACGAACGGATACGATGGTGGTCATGGAGATAACTCCTTGGGGGAGACGTGCTCCCGATGACGGTCGGGTCGCGGTGCGACCATTGTAAAAGCGGTTCCCAACAAAATGCGGGCGGCCGATAAAAAATCAACCGCCCGCCGGGTATTCAGAAAGGCTTTCTTAGTTTTGCAACTGAATCAGCAGTGGCTCGATGCCCTGGGTGGTCATTAAATCCTGCGCCCGATTGAGCTCGCGGGTGTCATCGTAGGGGCCGACCTGGACGCGATGCCAGGTGCTGCCGTTGGCCTGAATCTCGCTGATCTGCGCCAGCAGGCTCAGGTTGCGCAGGCGTTCGCGGAGCTGTTCGGCGTCGCCGAGCTCGCGAAACGACGCCGCCTGCAACACGTAGCGGGCATCCTCATCATCATTGGCCGCTTGCTGCGCGGTGGTTACCTGCTCCTCCGGGCGCATGTTGGCGGCAATGACCTGGGCGATCGGGTCGTCGACCTTCTCGTCGTCGGTCGTGTCATCCGTCGCGGCGGCCGCCGGCTTATCAACGGTCGATGCCGGTGCGACGCCCGGGGCGATAACCTCGGTTTCAGGCAGCAGGGTATAGAACTCGAAGGTGGGCATCGAGGATTCCGCTGACGCCTCGGTTTCCCGCGCGGCTTCGCGGGCTTCTCGCTCGGCAGCGTCCGGCTCCGAGGCCGTTTGAGCGGCTTCTTCCGGCGGCTCCTGCCAGGGAGCGGTGCCATGCTGGTGCTGGGCGAGGAAGAACCCCGCGGCAACGCCTGCCAACCCCCACAGCCAGCCGGGCAAGCGAAACCCGCCGCCTGATCGGCGGGCGGGTTTACGCTGGCTTGTGGCGCCGCGCCGGGTGGGCTTTTTACGCGGAGTGGCCATTACTTACATCTCCTCGGGGGCGCTGACGCCCATCAGGTCCAGTCCATTGCGCAACACCTGGCGGGTCGCAAGGCCCAGCGCCAGCCGGGTGTTGCGCAAGGTCGCATCGTCGACCATGACCTTGACGGCGTTGTAGCAGGTGTGGAAATCGCCCGCCAGGTCCAGCAGGTACTGGGCAATCTGCTGGGGCTCGCGGTTGCGGGTGGCGTTCTCGACCACTTCGGGGTAGCGGGCCAGACGGTTGAGTACGGCGCGTTCCTGGTCGCTGTCGAGCAAGGCCAGGTTGGCCAGCGCCAGGTCGTGGTCGAAGGGCTGGCCAGCCGCTTCGGCCTTGCGCAGCATGCTGCACACCCGCGCGTGGGCGTACTGGATGTAATACACCGGGTTGTCGTTGGACTGCGAACGGGCCAGATCGATATCGAAGGTCAGCTGTGAGTCGGCGCGGCGGGCGGCGAGGAAAAAGCGCGTGGCGTCGCGGCCGACTTCGTCGATCAGGTCACGCACGGTGACATAGCTGCCGGCGCGCTTGGAGAGTTTTACCTCAACGCCCGAGCGGGTCACCATGACCATCTGATGCAGCACATAGTCGGGCCAGCCCTTGGGAATGCCGACTTCCAGCGCCTGCAGGCCGGCGCGTACGCGGGTCACCGTCGAGTGATGGTCGGCGCCCTGTTCGTTGATCACCGTCTTGAAACCGCGCTGCCATTTGTCCAGGTGGTAGGCCACGTCGGGCAGGAAGTAGGTATAGCCGCCTTCGCGCTTGCGCATCACGCGGTCTTTGTCATCGCCGAAATCGGTCGTACGCAGCCACATGGCGCCGTCTTCTTCATAGGTATGGCCCGCGGCAATGAGCTTTTCGACCGTGGCGTCCACCTTGCCGTCGGCGTACAGCGACGATTCGAGAAAGTAGACGTCGAATTCGACGCCGAAGGCCTTCAGGTCCAGGTCCTGCTCGCGGCGAAGCCAGGCCACCGCAAACGCCTGAATGGCGTCCAGGTCGTTGGGGTTGGCGCTGGCTGTGACTTCGCGGTCGTCGGCGGTGACTGTTTCGCCCGCCATGAAGTCTTTGGCCACATCAATGATGTAGTCGCCGCGATAGCCGTCTTCCGGCCAGCTGTCATCCTCGGGGCCAAGTCCTTTGGCGCGCGCCTGTACCGAGCGCGCCAGATTGTCGATTTGCGCTCCGGCGTCGTTGTAGTAGAACTCACGGGTCACGTCGTAACCGCTGGCGGCAAGCAGACGACACAGGCAGTCGCCAATCGCTGCGCCCCGGCCGTGGCCGACGTGCAGGGGGCCGGTCGGATTGGCGGAGACGAATTCCACCTGCACTTTTTCGCCCTTGCCGATCAGGCTGCGCCCGAAGGCGTCGCCGCTGTCGAGCACCTGGGCGACGATTTGCGCGGCGGCGTCGGAAGCGGCGAAAAAGTTGATGAAGCCTGGGCCGGCAATCTCGGTTTTCTGGATCGCATCGCTGTCGGGCAGGGCTGCCACCAGGGCGTCAGCCAGTTCGCGGGGCTTCATGCCGGCGGGCTTGGCCAGCATCAGCGCCAGGTTGGTGGCGTAATCACCGTGGGCTTTGTCCTTGGTGGGGTCCACCTTGATGGTGGGCTGGAGATCAGCAGGCAGCACGCCTTGGTGCTTGAGCGCAGCAACCGCGCCGTCGAGCAGTGAAGTAATCGTGTCTTTCATCTAGGTATCCGGTTAAGGCAGCGTGTGCGCATCTGTACGAGGTGTGCCAGTAGGGCGACCATTATCGGCAATTGCGCCGCAGTTTCAAAGGCGTGTCGTCAAACAAGCGGATCTCTCAACGTATTGGCGCCAGGGCAGGTTTCCGCGAGGGCGCTGTGAACCCCTCCCTGGGCGCTACTTTCGCCATCCATGGGCGAAAGAACCTCGCTACAACCTGCCCTGGCACCCGCGTTATGCAAGTCGCTGTTTTAATGTTTGTTGAAAAGCGCTAGGACAGGCTTTGGGGGTCGATATCGATCGACCAGCGAACCCGGCGTGCGTCGCGGTTGACCTCGAGCCACTGCACCAGCCAGCTGGCGGCGGCATGCAGCTGGCTGCGCTTGTCGGCGGCGAGCATGACCTGCAGGTGGTAGCGGTTCTGACGGCGCTCCATCGGCGCGGGCACCGGCCCCAGGCAGCGTGCCGGCGTGGCCGACTGGGTTAGCCACTCGCGCAGCGCTTGGGCGGCCTGCTGCCCCAGGGCAAGGGCGGCGTCTTCCTTGGGGCTTTCAATGCGCAGCAGCGCCATAAAGCAAAACGGCGGTAGCTTCGCCAGGCGTCGCTCCTCCAGCAGGTGGCGCGCCAGGGCGCCGTAGCCGTGTTCGGCCAGCTGGCCAAGGTGTGGGTCGTCAGGGTGCAGGGTCTGCACCAGGACGCGGCCCGGGTGAACGGCCCGCCCGGCGCGCCCCGCTACCTGCTCGAGAAGCTGCGCGCTATGCTCCAGGGCGCGGAAGTCAGCGGCGTAAAGGCCGCCGTCGGCATTGACCACCACGACCAGGGTGACGTGGGGCAGGTGGTGGCCCTTGGCCAGCATCTGGGTGCCCACCAGCAGGCAGGGTTCGCCGCGCTGGATCTCCTTTAACATCTGTTCGAAGCTGTCCTTTTTTCGCGTGCTGTCGCGGTCGATGCGCTGCACCGTGGTCTTGGGGAACAGGCTCTGCAGGGTTTCCTCGGTGCGTTCGGTGCCGCTCCCTAACGCGCGCAGGTCGCCGCTGCCGCAGTCCGGGCAGGCATCCGGCAGGCCGCGGCGGCTATCGCAATGATGGCAGGCGAGCAGCGGCGGTTGGCGATGCAGGGTCATGCGGGCATCGCACTGGCCGCATTCGGCAATCCAGCCGCAGGCGTGACAGGCAAGGGTGGGCGCAAACCCCCGTCGGTTGATGAAAATCAGCACCTGCTTGCCGCCGGCCAGGGTGTTCTTGATGGCGGTGAGCGACGCCGGCAGCAGGCCGCCCTGGCGTCGCTGGTGGCGCATATCCACCAGCTCGAGCTTGGCGGGCGGATGGCGGCTAGGGCGCTGGGTCAGACGTAAGTGCCGATACGCTCCCGACAGGGCCTGCTGCAGGCTTTCCAGGGACGGTGTGGCGCTGCCCAGCAGCAGCGGAATCTTGTGGCGGTGGGCGCGGGCGACGGCCAGGTCGCGGGCGTGGTACCGCAGGCCGTCCTGCTGCTTGTACGAGCCGTCGTGTTCCTCGTCGACGATAATTGCCCCTGGGTTGGCCAGTGGCGTGAAGATCGCCGAGCGGGTACCGATGATGATCAGCGCCCGGCCGCTGGCAGCGGCCTCCCAGACGTCCAGGCGTTCGGGGTCGGTGAGGCCTGAGTGCAGCGCAACGACAGGCACCCGGAAGCGATTCTTGAAGCGGGCAAGCGTCTGCGGCGTGAGGCCGATTTCCGGCACCAGGACGAGGGACTGCTTGCCCTTGGCGGCGACGGCTTCGATCAGTTGCAGGTAGACTTCGGTCTTGCCGCTGCCGGTGACGCCTTCCAGCAGGCAGGGGTGATAATCATCAAGCTTTTCGTGGAGCGCGGCCAGGGCCGTTGCCTGTTCGCGATTAAGCGGCAGCGCCGGACTGCCTAGCAAGCTGCCGCTGGGTGGCAGAGGGGCAGTGAGCGTGATGTCCTGGGCGTGGGCGAGGCCCTTTTTTTCAAGGGCCAGCAGCTGGTCGCGGCTGAACCCATGGGCGCTGACCGCGCGACCCGGCAATCCGTGGGGGTGCTGTTGTAGCAGCGCGTGTAGCTCGGCCTGCTTCGGCGCCCGGGCCAGGCGTTCGTCGTCGGCGGTCCCCGCCGCCCGCCAGAGCGTTTGCGTCCGGCCCGCCATGGGGTGGCCCTGGCGCAGCCGCGCGGGCATCGCCATGTGCAGCGTATCGCCCAGACTGTGCTGGTAATAGCGGGCGGCAAACTGGCACAGCCAGCGCCAATCCGCCGGTAGCGGCGCATCGTCGAGGGTGTCGCTGACTTGGCGTAGCTGCGCTCGCGGCAGCTCGCTTTTGTCGGTGAGTTCGATAATCACCCCGACGACCTCGCGACGACCGAACGGCACGCGCACGCGCAGGCCAGGCTGCCAGCCGCCGGGCGGCGTCTGTCGATGGGGGAGATAGTCAAACAGGCGCCGCAGGGGCGACGGCAGGGCAATTTTGAGCACCTGGGCGGAAACAGCGTCGGACAATTGGCCTCCGGCATTAGTTTTGCTAGAATACGCGGCCGCTCTGACTCTAAACGATGGAGCGATTAACCGGTTAGTCGTTTTTTTAAACCGTATGCGGTGCCTGGCACGAGATCAGGTGGCGGCATACCGCTGATGAGGCTCAAGATGAAACAAGGTATCCATCCGAATTACAACACGGTCACCGCCAGTTGTTCCTGCGGTGCTAGCTTCCAGGTAGGGTCCACGTCGGGTCAGGACTTCTCTCTGGACGTTTGCTCCAACTGCCACCCTTTCTACACGGGTAAGCAGAAGCAGGCGACCACCGGTGGCCGCGTAGAGCGCTTCAACAAGCGTTTCGGCGCTGCCGTCAAGCGCGGCTGATCCACACGGATTTGCCACATCGCCGGCCCTCGGTGCCGGTGAGAAACCCACGCCTCGGCGTGGGTTTTTTTTATTCCCGGTGGGCGCCACCACCCGGTAATGCAGAAAGATATTTATTGGAAAATATTTCCACTAAATGCTGCCATGCATCAATAAGGCAATCGTTATGGCTGGACCGGTTAGGTATAAGATTCATTAAATATATTCGAAATGTTACGAAGTTGAAGCTAAAGTCGTTAAAACGATCGTTTTTATGCCGGGTTTACCACTTGCTTGAGCAGCCTCGTGTTTTTCTATATTCTGATCGTACTTATCTCCCTTCTATGCAACTGGATCCTAGACCATGACCGATGCAAACAAGCAGGCCGCTTTGGATTATCACGCGAAGCCGATTCCCGGAAAACTGTCGGTGGAGTTGACCAAACCCACCGCGACCGCCCGGGACCTGGCGCTGGCGTATAGTCCGGGCGTTGCGGAGCCGGTCAGGGAGATTGCCCGTGAAGCCGAAAATGCCTATCGCTATACCGGTAAAGGCAATCTGGTCGCGGTGATTTCCGACGGCAGCGCGATCCTTGGGCTGGGTAACCTGGGGCCTTTGGCCAGCAAGCCCGTCATGGAAGGCAAGGGCGTGCTGTTCAAGTGCTTTGCCGGCATCAACTCGGTGGATATCGAAGTCGATGCAGAAAGCCCGCAGGCGTTTATCGACACCGTAGCGCGCATTGCCGATACCTGGGGTGGGATCAATCTCGAAGACATCAAGGCGCCCGAGTGCTTTGAAATTGAAAAGGCGCTGATTGAGCGCTGCCATATCCCGGTCTTCCATGACGACCAGCACGGTACGGCGATCGTCACCGCGGCGGGTATGCTCAACGCGCTGGATATTGCGGGCAAAGCCATCGGCGACGTCAAGATCGTTTGCATGGGCGCTGGGGCAGCCGCTATTGCCTGCATGCGCCTGCTGGTGTCCTGCGGGGCAAGCAAGGATAACCTGGTCATGCTTGACCGCCGCGGGGTTATTCACAGCGAACGTGAGGGCATTAACGAATATAAAGCCGAATTTGCCAGGGACACGGACATGCGCACCCTGGATGACGCCATCGACGGGGCCGATGTGTTTATCGGTCTCTCGGGTCCCGGGCTGCTGTCGGCGGATCAGGTCAAGAAAATGGCGGCGGATCCGGTGATTTTTGCCTGCACCAACCCGGATCCCGAGATTCATCCGGCGGTTGCCCGCGAGGCGCGCCCCGACGTGATCATGGCCACCGGGCGCTCGGATTTCCCCAATCAGGTCAATAACGTCCTGGGCTTCCCGTTCATCTTTCGCGGGGCGCTGGACGTACGAGCCACGCGCATTAACGAAACCATGAAGCTGGCCGCGGTTCATGCTCTCAAGGATCTGGCCCGCGAGCCGGTGCCCCAGGCAGTGCTGGATGCCTACGAACGCACCGACATGCAGTTCGGCCGCGACTACATCATTCCCACGCCTGTGGATGTGCGCCTGCTGGCGCGGGTTTCCTCGGCGGTGGCGCAGGCGGCGGTGGACTCGGGCGTGGCACGCAAGCCTTATCCGGCCCACTACCCGCTGGGCAGCATCAATGACGTTTACGGCGAATAAGCCGGTCTGACAGCGCAATATTCAACCTGAACGCCCGCTTTTAAGCGGGCGTTCGTCGTTTACTCGGTTGGGTAGCGGATAAGGCCTTCCTGGGCGGTAGACGCCACCAGGCGGCCGTCGCGCCGGTAGATGTGGCCTCGGGCAAGGCCGCGCGCACCGCCGGCCCAGGGCGAGTCGATGACATACAGCAGCCAATCGTCCAGGCGGGTGTCTTCATGTAGCCATAAAGCATGGTCGAGGCTGGCGATGCGCAACGTGGGGTCGGTATAGCGGATGCCGTGGGGCACCAGGCCGGTGGTGAGGAGGTTGAAGTCGGAGGCATAGGAAAGCAGGTGACGGTGGAGGGCTGCGTCGTCGGGCAGGTTGCCAGCCAGGCGAAACCACAGGCACTGCCCGATGGGCAGCGCCTGATCCGGATTCCCCTTGAGGTGCAGGAATTCGATCGGGTGGCCGGGAAAGCGGGCGTGCTTGACGTCACCGCTTTCTATCAGCGCCTCGGGCGACGGCACCGCGGGCATCTCACGCTGGTGGGCAATGCTGGTTTCGCTGCTTTGAAAGGAGGCGCTGCAGAAAAAGATCGGCCTGCCCTTTTGAATCGCCGTGACCCGTCGGGTGGTGAAACTGCCGCCGTCGCGGATAGTATCCACCTGGTAGACCACCGGGCGGTGCGGGTCACCCGGGCGCAGAAAGTAGCCGTGCTGGGAATGCGGGCGGCGCTCGTCGGGCACGGTGCGGCTGGCGGCCGCCAGCGCTTGGCCCAATACCTGGCCGCCGTAGAGTTGGGGAAAACCGAGGTCCTGGCTTTGTCCGCGAAACAGGGTGTCTTCCAGGGTTTCCAGCTCAAGCAAATTGACCAGCGTATTCAGCGCGTCTGCCATTCTCGGTATCCTATGGTCTCTTATTAAGCGGCGCAACAGGCACCGTTCATACGATCGTTTTGTTACCTTAACGGAGTTTGCCGTGATACGCAGCGATGAATTTTATATGCACCGGGCGCTGGATCAAGCGCACCAGGCCGCGGCCATGGGGGAAGTGCCGGTAGGCGCCGTGGTGGTTGACGCCGAGGGCCGGATTATCGGCGAGGCCGGCAATGCGCCGGTGTCCAGCTGCGACCCCAGCGGTCACGCGGAAATCCGTGCGCTGCGTGCAGCGGCGCTCAATCAGGGCAACTACCGGCTGGCGGACTGTACGCTGTTCGTCACGCTGGAACCCTGCATGATGTGCGCCGGGGCAATGGTTCACGCCCGCTTGAGCCGCCTGGTTTATGGCGCCGCTGAGCCGCGTACCGGCATGGTGGAATCAAAGGCTAACCTGCTCGCTCAGCCGTGGTTCAATCATGCCATCGAGGTCCAGGGCGGGGTGCTGGCGGCGGCCTCGAGCAAATGCCTGAAGACGTTTTTTGCCGCCAGGCGAGACGCGGCGGACGGCTAGTCAGTCGCTGAAGTGCCCGGTGGCGACCCGGTTGCGGCCGGCACGTTTGGCGCGATACAGGGCTTCGTCGGCGGTTTGCATCAGGCGCGTCATGTCGAGTGTCTGGGCGTCATCCACGCTGACCACGCCGGCACTCAACGTGATGGGCTCGCCGTCGGCGTGGGCCAGGTGAGCGTCAACCAGCTTAAGGCGCAACGACTCCGCCACCGACCGCGCGGCCTCGAGATCCAGGCCGGGCAGCCAGGCGATGAATTCTTCGCCCCCGTAGCGGGCAAATAACCCGCCTCGATGCGCCACCAGGGCCTCGCCCAGCTCGGCCATGCGCGCCAGGTAGTCATCGCCCACCAGATGCCCTAACTGATCGTTGACGCGTTTGAAATGGTCGATATCGAACAGCGCCAGACTGAGCGGTCGCACGTTCTGATGCGCGCTGGCGTGGTCGAGAAAGTGGCGGCGATTGGCAATGCCGGTCAGCTCGTCGTGGCGCGCCAGCCATTCGACCTCGCGCTGTAGCTGGCTGCGGGTCTTCATTTCCTGCTGCAGCGAGGCGTTGCTTTGCTGCATGGCACGGTGCTGGTCGCCCAGTCGCATGAAGGTATAGATCACCAGATAGACCAGATAGGCGAAGGTCAGGCCCAATACCAGGGTGAGCGTCGGCAGCCTGGGCAGCTGGCTGAGCAGGTGATCGCGCCGCGGTCGGTCAGAGAGCGTCAATGTTTGATTGCCCAGCGCCACCTGGTGGCGGTAAACCCAGGGGCCCGGGCGGGTCGCATCGCCGTGCTCGGCGAGCACCTGATCGTCGTCGCGCCATTGTATCAAGCCCTCGGGGCTGGGTAGCCGTTCGAACAGCGTTTCGGCAAGCCTTGGAAAACTGATCGCCATGGCCGTCGCGCCGAGCACGGCGCCGGCGTCGTTCCTCACCGGCAGGTAGTGAATCATCCCCGCGCCGCCTTGCAGCAGTTCGATGATATCGGTGCTGCCTTCCTGCTCGCCGCGCAGGGCCGGTTCCAGTGCGCGCCGCCCCGCAGGCTGAACATCGAACAGGCGAAGCCCCAGGGTGCTCAGGTTCAGCGGTGTCGCCGGGTATACCTGGCGAATGCCGCTATCGGGCGTGATGAAGGCAATATTGATCAGGTAGTCAAAGTCGCGTTTATAGCCTTTTGCCTGGTGCTCCCATTGGCGATAGGTGGGCGGCGTTGACTGCAGTTCCCAGGTGCGGGCAAACCGGCGCATGGCATCCAGGTGGTCGCTGATCTCACGGTTCAGTTGCGTCGTGGCGGTTTGTACCCGGGCTTCAGCGTGTTGAAAGAGCGTGCGCTCGGCCTGCAGGTGCAGCTGTTGCCAGAGCAGCAGTGCGAGGCCGGCCAGGCCGGACGTTGCCCACAGCGACAGCGACATATAGCGTTTGCCATGCCAGTGGGCGCTGGAAAAGACTATCTGGGCCAACAGAAGCAGGGCATGGATGACCAGCACGGGGCCTTGTGCGGCGTAGTGAAGTAGCGGAGTGAAGCCGGTCGACAGGACGGGCTCGATTGCTTGCAGAACGAGCAGCAGGCTGGCCGACATGACCAGCAGCGGCGCACCCAGCCACGCCCGGCAACGCAGTAGCAGCACAAGCGCGGTCAGCTGCAGGGAAACTGCCGCGAGTAGCGGCGCTCTGAACGTTTCAAGCGTCGCGCCTGGCAACATACGTTCGGCAAGCAGCTGCCAGGTGGCGGTGGGTAACCAGGCTTCGGGCAGCAGGTAGCTGGCCATCCCGGGGGCGAGCAATCCAAACGTGCCTGCCGCCAGCAGGCAGGCAAGCCGCCAGGCGCCCCGCATCCCGGCCAGTTGAGCGAGCCCCAGGCACCACAATGCAAGCGTGGTGATATCCGGCGAAGTCACCAACAGCGCCGTCGCCCCAAGCACAGCGGCGACGGTCAGGCTTAGCGCGGTGCGAGCAAACAGCGTCAGGGGCATTGAGGTCTCGACTTAATCAAGCGGTGGCACAAGATCAAACATTACCAGCGGGTCTGCGTTGACAGGCGTTTGCTCTAGCTGAAAAAACTGCTGGCGGCTGCGCTCAACGTACTCGATCATCTCGTAATAGCGGCGAATGTTGCGGACGTAGATCACCGGTTCGCCGCCTCGGGCGTAGCCATGGCGGGTTTTGCTGTGCCATTCGCGCTGCTGAAGCAGCGGCAGGGCTTCGCGCACATCTGCCCAGCGGTTGGGGTTAGTGCCGCGTATGTCGGCGATATCGCGGGCGTCGTAGAGGTGGCCCAGTCCTACGTTGTAGGCGGCAAGCGCCATGTAGAGCCGGTCGTCGCCGGTAATCTCCTCCGGCAACCGGTCCATGATGCTGCGCAGGTAGCGCGACCCGCCGTCGATGCTTTGCGCAGAATCACGGCGATTATCGATATCCATCTCTTCGGCGGTGGGTCGGGTCAGCATCATCAGGCCGCGAACGCCGGTGGGAGAAACCGCATCGGGGTCCCAGTGGGATTCCTGGTAGCCAACGGCCGCCAGGAGTTTCCAGTCGAAGCCGGTGGTTTCTGCGGCCTGTTTGAAGTTGTCAGTAAAGCGGTGTAGCCGGGCGTCCAGGTGGGCAAGAAAGGTGCGGGTGCCGACATATTCCAGGTAGTCGTCGTGACCGAAATAGCGCGCGACCAGCTGATCCAGAATACCGGTCTGCTGAAGGTCTTCGAGGAAGCGGTTAGCCGCCTCGAGCAGGCCGAGCCCGCGCCCACTGGGCACGGCCCAGGCCATCGAGACGGGGTCGCCCAGCGTAAAACCGCGCTCGACGTTGGGGAAAAACAGCCGGTTGATACGAAACTGATGGTCGAAAATCACCGCGGCGTCAAGGCGGCCATTCTCCACCTGGGCCAGCAGCTCGGCGACCTCAATCTCACGGGATTCACGCCAGCTTAAATCGGGATGCTCGCGCTGTAGCACGCGCAGGGGCCTGCTGGTGCCGGCGCCGCTCAGCGTCCCCACGGACAGCCCCACCAGATCGCTTGGCGACGCAATCCCGTTCAGGCCGCGACGGTACACTACTAGGGGCTGCATGTTGATAATGGGGCGCGTGTAGTGAACGCCGGGCGTATCGGTGAGCAGCGGCAGCGCCGCGGCGCCCAGGTCGCCTTTCTCACGCACGGCGGGGAGGACGCTTTCCGGGTGGTGGCCGGCGTCGAGATTGAGGCTGACCCCCAGGCTGTCGGCGAATCGGCGCATCAGCTCGTATTCGAACCCGGTGGGACCGTGCCGACCTTCGTAATAGGTGATGGGCGTATTGCGTGTGTGCACGGTAATGAAGTCGCGCTCGCGTATCTGTGCCAGATGCTCGCCTTCAGGGACGAATGAAAATGTCGGCATCATGACCAGCAGCGCAATGGCGGTTAGCGCAAAGTACTGGCTCGAGCGGGCGATAAAATGTCGGCAAATCAACGTCAGCATGGCGTCTTGTCGGCACAGGATAATCTGCCACGATACCCAGCCATGGGCAGACTGTCACCTTGTTGATTTCGTGTGGCCGACGCTTTCCAGTATCATAGCCCCCAATCAGTTTCATGAAAAAGACGGTCGCAATGCGGCCTGGTGATTTCCCTGCTCGAATTCTCCCTGCTCTAGAGGCTTCTGGATATGCTCGAACTGCGAGGCGCGCCCGCCCTTTCTGCCTTCCGTCATGCTCGATTATTAGCGGTGCTGCGTGAACGTGTTCCCGAGGTCGAGGCGCTATCCGCCGACTACGTCCACTTTATCGACCACCATCAGGATGCGTTGGATGCGGCCGACCGCGAGCGGTTGGCGCAACTGCTGGATTACGGCCACGAGGAAGCGGTCGAACCACCCAAGGGCGCGCAGCGTTTTTTGGTGGTGCCGCGCATCGGTACCCAGTCACCCTGGTCGTCCAAGGCCACCGAGATTGCCCTAAATTGCGGCGTGGCCGGGGTGTCACGCATCGAGCGCGGCATCGATTATCGCATCGCCTTCAGCGCCGCACCCGGCGAGGAGGCAATGGCAGTGGTGGTCGCCTGCCTGCATGACCGGATGACCGAAACCGTGCTGGCAGACGCCTCGGATGCCGCCAAGCTGTTTGCCCGTCACGACCCGGCGCCGCTGGGCAGTGTGGATATCATCAGCGGCGGGCGCGAGGCCCTGGCAATCGCCAATCGCGAACTGGGACTGGCGCTTGCGGACGATGAAATCGACTACCTCGTCGAGGCCTTCAACGAGCTGGACCGCAATCCCAGCGACGTGGAGCTGATGATGTTCGCCCAGGCGAACTCCGAGCACTGCCGCCATAAGATATTCAATGCCGACTGGCTGATCGACGGCGAGCCGCAAAGTCACTCGTTGTTCAAGATGATCAAAAACACCTTTGCCACCTCGCCGGATAACGTGCTGTCGGCATACAGCGACAACGCCGCCGTGATCAAAGGCAACCAGGCCGGGCGCTTTTTTGCCACGCCGCTTACCGGCGCGGACGACGAGCGCGCGCTGTATGGCACCCATCAGGAGCCTATCCACATCCTGATGAAGGTGGAAACCCATAACCACCCGACGGCAATTGCGCCATTCCCCGGGGCGGCGACAGGTTCCGGGGGTGAAATTCGCGATGAAGGCGCCACCGGTATCGGCGGCAAACCCAAGGCGGGGCTGGCCGGGTTCACCGTTTCCAATCTGCGCATCCCCGAGTTCGTGCAGCCCTGGGAAGCCTTCGATTACGGCAAGCCCGAGCGCATGCAGTCGGCACTTAATATTATGCTCGACGGGCCAATCGGCGGTGCCGCCTTCAATAACGAGTTTGGCCGTCCCAATCTGACCGGCTACTTCCGGACCTACGAGCAGGACGTGCTCAGCGATGACGGTATCGAACGGCGCGGTTACCACAAACCGATCATGATCGCCGGGGGCTACGGCAACATTCGCGCGCAACACGTGCAGAAGGGTGATATTCCGGTCGGTGGCAAGCTGATCGTCATGGGCGGCCCGGCCATGCTGATTGGTCTGGGGGGCGGGGCGGCCTCGAGCATGGCGTCCGGCGTGTCGAGCGCCGATCTGGACTTTGCCTCGGTGCAACGGGAGAACCCGGAAATCGAGCGTCGGGCTCAGGAAGTGATCGACCGCTGCTGGGCGCTGGGCGACCACAACCCCATCCGCTTTATCCACGACGTGGGCGCCGGCGGGCTTTCCAATGCCCTGCCGGAACTGGTCAAGGACGGCGGGCGAGGCGGGCTGTTTGACCTGCGCGCGGTGCCCAACGCCGAGCCGGGCATGAGTCCGCTGGAAATCTGGTGCAACGAAGCCCAGGAGCGCTACGTGCTGGCGGTGGCGGAGGAAGATCTCGCCACCTTTGAAGCGCTGTGTGCCCGGGAACGTTGCCCTTATGCGATCGTCGGCGAGGCCCTCGAGCAGCATCATCTGGAAGTGCGCGACGGCCATTTTGATACCAAGCCGGTTGACCTGCCGATGAGCGTGCTGTTCGGTAAGCCGCCCAAGATGCAGCGTGAGTTTCATCGCCAGTCGCCGGCACTGTCGGGCGTGATGCTCGATAACCTGGATCTGCGCGAAGCGCTGGATCGCATCCTGCGGCTGCCCACGGTGGCCTCGAAAAGTTTCCTGATTACCATTGGCGACCGTTCGATCACCGGGCAGGTGGCCCGCGATCAGATGGTGGGGCCGTGGCAGGTGCCGGTCGCTGACGTGGCGGTTACCACTGCGAGCTTCGATACCCACGCGGGCGAGGCCATGGCCATGGGCGAGCGTCCCCCGGTAGCGCTGATCGACCCGGCGGCCAGCGCCCGTCTCGCCGTGGCGGAAGCCATCACCAACCTGGCGGCGGCGCCGATCGCCAAGCTTGGTGACATCAAACTGTCGGCCAACTGGATGAGTGCGGCAGACCACCCCGGCGAAAACCAGGCGCTGTTCGACGCCGTCCACGCCGTGGGCATGGAGCTCTGCCCGGCGCTAGGCATCGCCATTCCAGTGGGCAAGGATTCGATGTCGATGCGCACGGCCTGGCAAGACGAAAACGCCCAGGGCGAGACGGAAGACAAGAGCATTACCTCGCCGTTATCGCTGGTGGTAACGGGGTTCGCCCCGGTGACCGATGCCCTGGCGACGCTGACGCCCCAAATCAATCTGGAGCAGGATGAGTCTGACCTGATCCTGATCGACCTGGGCAACGGCCAGAACCGGATAGGCGGCTCGGCCCTGGCGCAGGTGTACGGCCAGGTCGGCAACGAATGCCCGGACGTGGACGACCCCGAGGATATCAAGGCGTTCTTTGAAGTCATCCAGGGGCTCAACCGCGACGGCAAGCTGCTGGCCTACCATGACCGCAGCGACGGTGGCCTGCTGGTCACCCTGCTGGAAATGGCCTTTGCCGCTCACGCCGGGCTCGAGATTAAGCTCGACTGGCTGGTCGACGAACCCGTAGAAGCGTTCAGCGCGCTGTTTTCGGAAGAGCTGGGCGCGGTGATTCAGGTGAACCGCGAACACACCGAAGAGGTGCTGACCCAGTTTGCCGTGGCCGGGATTGAAACCTGCGGGGTCATCGCCCGCCCACGCTACGACGATCAGGTGCGCGTCACGCTGTTTGAAGAGCCGCTGCTGGAAACCACCCGTCAGCTTACCCAGCGCACCTGGTCAGAAACCAGCTACCGCATGCAGGCGCTGCGCGATAATCCCGAGTGCGCGAAAAACGAATTCGATAATCTGCTCGACGTGCGCGACCCGGGACTGTCGGCGTCGCCGACCTTTGATGTCAACGAGGACATCAGCGCGCCGTTCATCAACACCACGAAACCGGCCGTCGCCGTGCTGCGCGAGCAGGGGGTCAACGGCCAGGTCGAGATGGCCTGGGCGTTCGACAAGGCCGGCTTTGACGCCGTGGACGTGCACATGAGTGACGTTCTCGAAGGGCGAGTGTCCCTCGACGACTTCAAAGGCTTGGTGGCCTGCGGCGGCTTCTCCTACGGCGACGTTTTGGGTGCCGGCGGCGGCTGGGCGAAATCGGTGCTGTTCAACGCGCGTGCCCGCGAGCAGTTTGCCGCCTTCTTTAAGCGTGACGATAGTTTCTCGCTGGGGGTGTGCAACGGCTGTCAGATGCTTTCGCAGCTTAAGTCGTTGATCCCCGGTGCCGACGACTGGCCGGCTTTCGTGCGCAACGAGTCCGAGCAGTTCGAAGCGCGTCTTTCCATGGTGCGAGTGGAAAAGAGCCCCTCCATTCTGCTGGCGGGCATGGAAGGGTCGCAGCTGCCGATTGCGGTGGCCCATGGTGAAGGGCGGGCGGCCTTCCGCGACAGTGCCCACCTGCGGCGCATGCAGTCGAGCAGTCAGGTGGCGATGCGCTACATCGACAATTACGCCCAGGTCACCACGCGTTACCCGGCCAATCCCAACGGCTCGCCTTCCGGTATTACCGGGCTGACCACGACCGACGGGCGCGTCACGATCATGATGCCGCACCCCGAGCGCGTGGCCCGGGCGGTGACCAACTCCTGGCGGCCCAGCGAGTGGACCGAGGACGGCGCCTGGCTGCGTCTGTTCCGCAACGCGCGCGTCTGGCTGGGCTAGCTAGTCATTGCGTGCGTTCCGTCGCCATTCGTCAATACGCCAGGTGAGTGATGACACACCCTGAAAAGGCGGCCTCCCGGCCGCCTTTCGACGCTGAGGCTGCCACGCCTGCACTGCGACCCTATCAAACTCAGGCGGTCAGCCGTGTGGTCGAGCATTTTCGTGCGTCGCACGACCCAGCGGTGGTGGTGCTGCCAACGGGCAGCGGCAAGTCACTGGTGATCGCCGAGCTTGCCCGCCTGGCCCGCGGCCGGGTGCTGGTGCTGGCGCACGTCCGCGAGCTGGTCGAGCAGAATCACGCCAAGTACCAGGCGTACGGCCTGAAGGCCGATATTTTCAGCGCCGGGCTCAGGCGCAAGGACGCCCAGCGCCAGGTGGTGTTCGGCTCGGTGCAGTCGGTGGTGCGCAACCTGGATCAATTTGCCGACGGGCGGTTTACGCTGCTGGTGATTGATGAATGCCACCGGGTCTCGCTGGACGAAGGCGCCAGCTACCGGCAGGTGATCGACCACCTGCAGCAGCAGAATCCCAGGCTCAAGATACTCGGCCTGACGGCCACGCCCTATCGGCTGGGGCAGGGGTTTATCTATCACCGCCATTATCACGGCATGGTGAAGGGCAGTGAGGCCTGCTTCTTTCGTGACTGCGTGTTCGAGCAGCCGCTGCGACTGATGGTCAAGCAAGGCTTTCTGGCTGAGCCCAAACGCCGGGATATGGCCGTCGAGGGCTACGATTTCTCGCGCCTGGCGCCGGCGGCCAGCGGCGCCTACAGCGAGGCCGCCCTTAATCAGGTGGTGGCGGGTAACCGCGCCACGCCGGGCATCATCGCGCAGGTGGTCGAATACGCTGAAGGGCGACAGGGCGTGATGATCTTTGCCGCCACCGTGGCTCACGCCGAAGAAATCATGGGCTATCTGCCCACCGACCAGGCGGCGCTGATTACCGGCGGGACGGTATCTGACCAGCGCACGGCGATCATCGCGGCGTTCAAGGCCCGGACGCTCAAGTACCTGGTCAACGTGGCGGTACTCACCACCGGCTTCGATGCCCCGCACGTGGACCTGATCGCCATCTTGCGGCCTACCGAGTCGGTCAGCCTGTATCAGCAGATGGTGGGCCGGGGGCTGCGTCTGGCGCCGGGCAAGCAGGACTGCCTGGTGCTCGACTACGTGGGCAATCCCTGGGACCTGTACGCGCCGGAAGTCGGTGAGCCAAAACCGGATAGCGATAGCGAACCCGTCCAGGTGGCGTGCCCGGCCTGTGGCCATGCCAATCTGTTTTGGGGCAAGCGCGACGGCGATCTGGTGATCGAACATTTTGGCCGCCGCTGCCAAGGGTTGATCGAGGAAGAGGCGGGCAAGCGCCGCCAGTGCGACTTTCGTTTTCGCTTCAAGGTTTGCGATGAGTGCGGCGCCGAGAACGATATTGCCGCCCGCCGCTGCCACGGCTGCGAGACGCTGCTGGTCGACGCCGATAACAAGCTCAAGGATGCCCTCAAACTCAAGGACGCCAAGGTGTTGAGGGTCAGCGGCATGGCGCTGGAAGCCACCACCAACGGACGCGGCCTTCCCCGCCTCAAGGTCACCTACTATGATGAGGATGGCGCGAGCCTGGCGGAATGGTTTGCCCTGGAAACGCCGGCCCAGCGCCGCGCTTTCTACGTCGCCTTTTTGCGCGATCATCTGCGTGCACCGGGCGGCAACTGGCAGCCCACCACGCCCGAGGAGGTTATCCGCGAGCAGCGCCGCCTGCGCCATCCCGACTTCGTGGTGGGGCGTAAAGTAGGGCGTCACTGGCAGCTTCGCGATAAGCTGTTTGATTATCAGGGACGCTACCGCAAAGCGGCAGAAGCGGGGTAACGTAGCGCCTGGTCACGGTCTTCTGCGACTTTGTTACACTGCGCCCATCTAGGGATCAGCAGACAGCTACCCGCTGCATCTGCATCATTAACCGAGGAAACCGACCCGCGTGAGCGAGACGCCAAGCGCCGACGCCAGCCCCGCGAACACCGACGTCTCGGCCGCCGAGCCGATGGCCGAGGCGCTGGGGCGGCTATTTGACGAACCGATTACCCAGTTACCGGAGGATTTATATATTCCCCCGGAGGCGCTGCGCGTCTTTCTGGAAGCGTTCGAGGGGCCGCTTGATCTGCTGCTCTACCTGATTCGCCGACAGAATCTGGATATTCTGACCATCAACGTGGCCACCATCACCCATCAGTACATCGAATACGTGGAGCTGATGAAAGCGATGGAAATCGAGCTGGCCGGCGAGTATCTGCTGATGGCGGCCATGCTGGCCGAAATCAAGTCGCGGACCCTGCTGCCCCGGCCGCCCAAGGCCGAAGGTGAGGAAGAGGAGGACCCGCGCGCCGAGCTGATCCGCCGCCTGCAGGAATACGAGCGTCTCAAGGAGGCGGCCGAATCGCTGGATACGCTGCCCCGGGTAGGGCGCGACTGGTTCAGCGCGCAGGCGGGTCTGCCGCCGCTGGAATCGCGGGTCATCCATCCGCCGGTCGAGCTGGACGAGCTGTTGGGCGCGCTGGCCGATGTGCTCAAGCGCGCCGAGCTTGCCCAGGCCCACCATATCAGCCGTGAGGTGCTGTCCACCCGTGAACGGATGCTCAAGATCATGGCGCAGCTCAGCGGCGAGAGCGATACACCGCATTATGTCCCCTTCGCCGCGCTGTTTACCCTGGAGGAGGGGCGCGCGGGCGTGGTGGTGACCTTTATGGCGATTCTGGAACTGGCCAAGGAAGCCATGATCGATATCGTACAGAACGCGCCGCTGTCGCCGATCCACGTTCGGGCGAGAGCGGCGACGATCAGCGACGCCGAGGGCCATGATGATGCATTTGAGCGGGATAACGCCGATGCCAATGCCTTGGAAGAAAGCGCCTTTGAGCAGCACGCCGGTGAGCAATATCAGGAAGATGCGCCCGACAGTGTCGATAGGGATATACCATGAGCAACGTCAGCACGGCATTGGATGAAATTGTGGAGGCGGCGTTATTGGCAGCGGGAGAGCCGCTGCCCGTGGAGCGCCTGGAAACCCTGTTTGTGGATGGGGAATGCCCGTCGCCGACGGAACTGCGCGAGGTGCTTTCACGCCTGGATGAACGCCACCGCGACGGCGCCCTGGAGCTGGTGGAAACCGCCTCGGGCTTTCAGCTGCGCATTCGGCCGCGGCTGTCGCGGTGGGTTTCTCGGCTGTGGGACGAGCGGCCGCAGCGCTATTCCCGGGCGCTGCTCGAGACCCTGGCGCTGATTGCCTACCGCCAGCCGGTGACCCGCAGCGATATCGAAGACGTGCGCGGAGTGAGTGTGAGCAGCTCGATCATGCGCACCCTGATGGAGCGGGGCTGGATACGCGTGGTCGGCCATCGCGATGTGCCGGGCCGGCCGGCCGTATATGCCACGTCGCGCAGCTTTCTGGACGATTTCGGGTTGAAAACCCTTGATGCTTTGCCGCCCATGCACGAGCTGGTCAGCCAGCAGGCTGGAGGCTTTGAAGGCGACGAAACATTCGACGACCAGGCCCCGGTGCCCCAGCGGCTCGAGTCGCCGGCGGCTGACGAGCAAGAAGGGCTGGACGCAACGCCCGAAACCGTGCAGGATGCGCCACCCGAAACGGCCGAAAGTGCCGATACGCACGCCGAGACGGCGTTAACCCAGCCGCTGAGCTTTGCCGATCTAGAGGCACGCCTGGCGGCACGTGCGCAGCGCGAAAGCGAGCAAGCCGCGCGCACGCAGACCCATGATGAGAGGTCAGACGACCATGAGTCAGAGTAATACTCCTCCCACCAGCGAAAAGCTGCAGAAAGTACTTGCCCGGGCCGGACTTGGTTCGCGGCGCGAGATGGAGACCGTCATCGCCGACGGCCGCGTCAAGGTCAACAGCCAGGTCGCGAAGCTTGGCGATCGTGTCGAAGCCCGCGACAAGGTCAGCGTCGACGACCGTCCGGTGAGTCTGCGTCCGGAAGACGAGACGCCGCGCCGGGTCATCATGTACAACAAGCCCGAAGGCGAGCTGTGTACCCGCAAGGACCCGGAAGGACGGCGTACCGTGTTCGACCGTCTGCCGCGTCTGAAGGGCGAGCGCTGGATCGCGATCGGTCGCCTGGATATCAATACCAGCGGCCTATTGCTGTTCACCACCGATGGTGAGCTGGCCAATCGCCTGATGCACCCGTCCACCCAGGTCGAGCGCGAATATGCGGTGCGCGTCATGGGCGAGGTCAAGCGTGAGCACATCATGGCGATGGTCGACGGGGTCATGCTCGAGGATGGCCCAGCCCGCTTTACCGACGTCCAGGAATTTGGCGGCGAAGGCATCAACACCTGGTTCCACGTGGTCATCCTCGAAGGCCGCAACCGGGAGGTGCGTCGCCTATGGGAATCTCAGGGGCTGACGGTAAGTCGCCTGAAAAGGGTCCGTTATGGCAACATCTTCCTGGATAAGCGCGCCAAGGCGGGCGAATGGGTCGAGCTTTCCCAGGATGAAGTGGACGATCTGGCGGCGCTTGCCCAGCTCGAAACGCGCAAGGTGCCCGAGCTGACGCCGGACGAGAAAAACCGCTGGAGCCGGGACAAGAACAAGCGCCGCCCGGTGCAGGCGATGCGCAAGCCAAAGCGGCGTTAACGGCGCCCTGACGCCGGCGTTTATCGGCCGGCTGTTTAGGCAAAAGTTCAAAAAAGACTTGCGGATAGCGCGCCTCGTCCGTAGTATATGCATCCGTTCGGGCGGGTCGTTAGCTCAGTTGGTAGAGCAGTTGACTTTTAATCAATTGGTCGCAGGTTCGAATCCTGCACGACCCACCAGCCGAACCGCAATCTCCTGTGTCGCCACTGTGCACACCGGGTCGTTAGCTCAGTTGGTAGAGCAGTTGACTTTTAATCAATTGGTCGCAGGTTCGAATCCTGCACGACCCACCAATTTCACGCCCCTGGCAGCCTGCTGCCTGGGGCGTTTTGCGATGGGCGCTGGTTGGCTGTTCACCAATTAGGCTTGCCGCCGGCAACCTTTTCCCGCCAAAATAGTCCTACAGTGGTAGATAACGGCAGCGGCCCACCGCGAAAGACGCAGCGGTCACTGCCAACGAGAGCGGCGCGTGCGGAGTGCATACGCCGTGACTGGTGTTTAACAGGGGGATTCCCTGTTCGTCACAGTGGTAGACACGATGACTATTATGACTTCCCAAGCCAAGCTTGATGTTCCGCTTCCGAGCCCCTACTGCCCGACCCGCATTCCCGCTGAGGATCAGGCGCGGGTGGCTGAAATCAAGCGCCTGCTCAAACAGCAAAACGCCGTGCTGGTTGCCCATTACTATACCGATGACGCCATCCAGCAGCTCGCTGAGGAAACCGGCGGCTGTGTCGCCGATTCGCTGGAAATGGCCCGCTTTGGTGCCCGCCACGATGCCACCACGCTGGTGGTGGCCGGGGTTCGCTTCATGGGCGAGACGGCGAAAATTCTGTCGCCCGACAAGCGCGTCCTGATGCCCACGCTTGAGGCCACTTGCTCGCTGGATATCGGCTGCCCCGCGGATGAGTTCAGCGCCTTTTGCGATGCGCACCCGGACCGCACCGTCGTGGTCTACGCCAACACGTCGGCGGCTGTGAAAGCGCGCGCCGACTGGGTGGTCACCTCCTCGATCGCCGTCGAGGTGATCGAGCACCTGCAGGCAAAGGGCGAGAAAATTCTCTGGGCGCCTGATAAGCACCTGGGTGGCTACATCCAGAAAAAAACTGGCGCCGACATGCTGATGTGGGACGGTGCTTGTATTGTCCATGAGGAGTTCAAGGCGAAAGGCGTCGAAGATCTCAAGCGCCTGTACCCGGACGCCGCGGTGCTGGTCCATCCCGAGTCGCCGGCGCCGGTGGTGCAACTGGCCGATGTGACAGGCTCCACATCGCAACTGATCAGCGCGGCCAAATCGCTGCCCAACGAACAGCTGATTGTGGCCACCGATCGCGGCATTTTCTTCAAGATGCAGCAGGCGGTCCCCGACAAGACGCTGTTCGAGGCCCCCACGGCAGGCAACGGCGCGACCTGTCGCAGCTGCGCGCACTGTCCGTGGATGGCGATGAATGCACTGGATAATCTGGCAGGGGCGCTGCGCGACGGTAGCGGCGAAGTCCATGTCGACAGTCAGCTACGCCTCAAGGCGCTCAAGCCGCTCGAGCGGATGCTTGGCTTCAACGCCTGAGCGTAGCGTTGTCGCTGGTCGGGCGGCCCCGGCCAGCGATATGCCTGATGGCTGAAACCGTCGCCGTTGGTGGTGGCGTTCCTAAAACGCTTCCAACGCCTCCCGGTAGTCCATGAAATCCTCGCGCCGGCGCTCGATACGCGCCAGCGCCCGCTGATCGTTCTCGCGCTCGGCAGCGTCTTCGGCAATATCCAACTGGCGGATGCCGCTGTCTATCCTGCCGGTCAACTGCAGGTATTCCGCCCGGGCCAGATGCCCCCAGCCGTTACGTCCGCTGCGGCCGGCGGCCTCCGCCAGAAGGTTGAAGCCCTGTGGGTTTTCTGGATGCTGTGCGGTGACATCGCGCAGGACATCGTAGGCCGCGTCAGGGTCGCGCTGAAGCTGCGCTTCGGCGAGTACCAGTTGAACGGGCAGATAGTTGGGCATCAGGCGCAACAGCTGCTGGCTGCGGCGGATCGCCTCGTCGTAACGCCGTGCCTGAAGCGCCACCTCTGCTGCCGAGCCCGGCAGCATGGCCAGGTCGGGCTGTTCGTCTGCCAGTTGATCAAGGGTCTGGAGCGCGGTATCCACCTGGCCGTTCTTGGCGTCGACCAAGGCGCTGACATAGCGCTGTGCGGTGTCGTCGGCATTTTCCCGCGCCATGCGCGAAACGGCCTGCTCGGGCGACTGTTCATGAATCTGCAGCAATGCCCGGCCGCGAATCATGTCGTAAAGCGTATCGCTGCCGTAGCCGGTGGCAACGTCCATTTGGGCGGCGCGTGACTGGGTGTCGCTCAGGCGCGATTCCGAGACCGGGTGGGTCAACAGGAATTCGGGGGGCGTGCCGCCCTGCAGGCTGGCCATGCGCTGCAGGCTACGGAACATGCTGGCCATGGCCTCTGGGTTGTAGCCGGCATCGGCCATGGCCTGAAGGCCGACGCGGTCGGCTTCCTGTTCGTAGCGGCGCGAGTAGGTGAGCTGGTCCTGGATGAGCGCCGCCTGGGAGCCCATGGCGGCGGCAATGCCCGCATTACCGCCGCCACCCGCGGCGATCAGCATCCCGGCAAGCATTCCGGCCATGGCGGGTAGCTGTGTCTGCTCGGCGCGCTCGCTGCTGCGTGCGTAGTGGCGCTGAGCGAGGTGACCAAGCTCGTGGGCAATGACCGACACAAAGGCGCCTTCGTCTTCAGCAAAGGCAAACAGGCCGGCATTGATTCCCACCACGCCCCCGGGCACCGCAAAGGCATTGAGCGTGCGGTTGTCGACCATCACGGACGTGACATCCAGGTCGCCCAGCTGGCTATGGGGCGACAGTCGCTCAATCAGCCCGGTCAGGTAGTCGTGAGCTATGGGGTCCTGCCACTGGGGCGCATGAGCGCGGAACTGGCGAAGCCAGGCTCGTCCCAGGCGGTATTCTTCGTCGTTTGCCGACGAATAGCCGCCCCCAAGGCTGGGTAGCGTCTGCTCGTTGCTGAGACCCGGTAAGGGAATCAGCAGGGTGGTGCAGGCGAGCGCTAAGGCGCGCGTCCAGCCTGCTGGAGCTTTACTAAAGCGCGGCATGGCATCCTCATCGGTGATGGAAAGCGCTAAGGCATTACTGATGACATTGATTCATGGAATGAAGTGCCGTTAAATCAATGCGCAGTGAATATCGCACAGTCTATGCAACAATGGCCGATACGTGCAGGGTCTTTTTTGAGGGGAGTAAAATGATTGAGCAAACAACGCGCTTGCAGCCCGACACCGTGCTCGATGCCTGCGGGCTTCACTGTCCTCTGCCATTGCTGAAAGCCAAGCAGGCATTGGCAGGGCTTGCGGCGGGCCAACTGCTCGAGGTGCGCGCCACCGATGCCGGTTCGTGGCGCGATATCGAAGCGTTTGCCGAGCAAAGCGCCCATCGTCTGGAAGCGCGCGAGCAGCGTGGCGATATCTATCACTACTGGCTTCGCAAGGCCGAAGGTGAGCGCTCATGACGGTGCGCTCGATCCTGAAAAGCTGGGTGGATCGTTATTTTTCGGATGAAGAAGCCCTCATCCTGCTGGTGGTGCTTGTTGCCGGGTTTGCGGCGGTGATCTGGTTCGGACGCATGCTTGCTCCGTTCTTCACCGCGCTGGTCATTGCGTTTCTGCTTCAGGGGGTGGTGGGGGCGCTCACCCGGCGCGGCATTCCTCATCTGCTTTCGGTGATCGTGGTATTCCTGGCCTTCGTGGGGGTACTGCTGGCGCTGGCGTTCATTCTGATGCCGTTGATCTGGGACCAGTTGATAGGGCTGGTGCAGGAAACGCCGCGCATGTTCGCAAGCGGCCAGGACTGGCTGGATGAGCTGCAGTCGCGCTATCCCAACCTGATCACGCCGGACCAGATGCAGAACTGGATCGGCGTGGCCAGCCGTGAAATCAGCCAGCTCGGGCAGCGGGCGCTGACCCTGTCGCTGGCATCGCTTGGCAATATTCTCTCGCTGATTATTTACCTGGTCCTGGTGCCGATCCTGGTCTTTTTCATGCTCAAGGACCGGGAGGCGCTGGTTGGCTTCACACTGTCGCTGCTGCCGCAGAAGCGCACCCTGATGTCGCGTATCTGGCGGGAAATGGACGATCAGATCGCCAACTACATTCGCGGCAAGTTCATCGAGATTATCATTGTCGGTACCGTCACCTTTATCACCTTCTCGTTCTTCGGGCTGCCGTATACGGCGCTACTGGCGGTGCTGGTCGGCTTCTCGGTGCTGGTGCCGTATATCGGTGCGGCCGTGGCGACCCTGCCCGTCGCTGCGGTGGCCGGCTTCCATTTTGGGTTGAGCGAGTCATTTGCCTATGTGCTGGTGGCCTACGGCATCATCCAGGCGCTGGATGGCAATGTCCTCGCGCCGGTGCTGTTTTCCGAGACCAACAATATCCACCCGGTATCGGTCATTGTGGCGGTGCTGTTTTTCGGCGGGATATGGGGGTTCTGGGGGGTGTTCTTTGCCATCCCGCTGGCCACGCTGCTGAAAGCGCTGGTACATGCCTGGCCCCGGGGAATGCAGGGGCGCGACGAGCAGCGTGCTTCTCTCGACGATCGGCCAAGCCATACAGGCTCCTAGCGCCAGGCAGGCCGCCACCCAGAAGCGGGTGGCGGCCTTGGGTTAACCCGCGTTAAGCGCCTGGGCCGCTGCGAGCACTTCATCAACGTGACCCGGCACTTTGACGCCACGCCACGCCTGGGCCAGTTTGCCTTCGCTATCGATCAGAAAGGTGCTGCGCTCGATGCCCAGGTGTTCCTTGCCGTAGAGCTTTTTGAGCTTGATCACGTCGAACAGTCGACACACGGTTTCGTCCTTGTCCGAGACCAGCGTAAAGTTGAAATCCTGTTTGGCTTTGAAGTTTTCCTGGGCCCGCAAGCCGTCGCGCGAGACCCCGACGATCACGGTGTTGGCCGCGTCGAAATCGACCTTGCGGTCACGGAAATCACCGCCTTCCGTGGTACACCCTGGCGTGCTTGCCTTGGGGTAGAAATACACCACGACTTGTTGGCCGCGAAGGTCGGATAGCGTAAAGGTGGTGTCCCCCGTGGCCGGTGCGGAAAAGTCGGGGACTGTCTGGCCTACGTCAAGTGTCATATCAGGTTCCTATGGATAGTGGCGTTCACCGGCGATTACACGCAAGCTTGCGGCGCATGTCAAAGGCGAAAATCTTCCAGCGCAAAAACTCACCGAGCTTTCCGCTGTACAGGGTGGAGCCGCCTGAGTACCATTTGCTCTTTGTGGATCCCTGTTGAGATGATGGCAGGCGGCGTAACGCAACGATTCGGCGCCATATCTCGTGTGACATGGACGCTTGATTCAACCCCTGGCAGGTGAGGAAATACGGATGATCACAGGCAGCATCGTCGCCCTGGCGACGCCGATGAAAGTCAATGGCGACATCGACTGGGAGGCGCTTCGTCGTCTGGTGAATTTCCATCTCGAAAATGGCACCGATGCGATTGTCGCGGCGGGCACTACCGGTGAGCCCACGACCATGTCGTTTGCCGAGCACTTCGACGTGATACGCAGTGTGGTCGAGGAAGTGGATGGTCGCATTCCGGTGATTGCCGGTACGGGTGCTAACGCGACGTCAGAAGCCGTGGAGCTGGCACGTTATGCCGGTGAAGTCGGCGCAGACTACTGCCTGTCCGTTTGCCCGTACTACAACAAGCCTACCCAGGAAGGCCTGTACCAGCACTTCAAGGCCGTGGCCGAAGGCAGCAAGCTGCCGGTGATTCTCTACAACGTCCCCGGCCGCACCTGTTCAGACCTCTACAACGAGACCGTCGTAAGGCTGGCCGAGGTCAGGAATATCATCGGCTTGAAAGATGCCACGGGTAACCTGGAGCGTGCCGAGGACCTTATCGCTCGCCTCAAGGGCAGCGACTTCATGCTCTATTCCGGTGACGATGCCACCGCCTGTGACTTCATGCTGATGGGCGGTCACGGTGACATCTCCGTGACCGCCAACGTCGCGCCTAACGCCATGCATGAGCTGTGCGCTGCCGCCGTCGCGGGAGATTCCGATAAGGCGCACCAGATCAACACGCGACTGATGCCGTTACATACCAATCTGGGCATCGAGTCCAACCCTATTCCGGTAAAATGGGCGTTGAATCGTATGGGTTACGCGGACGCGGGTATTCGCCTTCCGTTGACCTGGCTGTCGGAAAAGTATCACGCCACGGTCAGCGAAGCGCTGCAGCTGGCGGGCGTAGTGGAAGACTAGCCCGCGAGAAATTCTTTACGACCTGGCGATACACGGTTCCAAGGCGTCAGGTAACCGACCTGTTGACTGTTAAGGTGGCTTGATGAGCTCTGTGTTTGAACAACGTGCGCTTAAATGGATTCCGCTAGCCGTAGTGGCGGCCGCGACACTTGCCGGTTGCGCCCGCGATGAAGGTTTTTACCATGATCGCAATCTGGACTACGTCAACGCCGAACCGGCGTCGCCCCTGGTATTGCCCGACACCCGCAATACCGAGCGCTACCGCGATGCCTTGCCGGTGCCGGAGGCCTCAAGCCAGCGCGCGCAGGACGACGTGGCCGAGGTGCGTCCTCCCCAGCCGCTGACCATTGGTGGCGTTCAAGCGGATTACGTCGAAACCCGTGAAATCGGCGATCAGCGTTGGCTGGTGGTGGACGCCGATCCGGGTAGCGTCTGGACGCAGTTGGAAAGCTTCGTCCGCCAGCGGGGTATGAACGTTCAGGAAAGCCGTGCCAGCGAAGGGGTGCTGGTCACCTCTCAGGCCGAGTTCCGCCTGCAGAGCGCGCTGCGCGAAGGCAGCACCGAGGTGCGCTGTGAGCGCGGTGGGCAAAGCATGACGAGCTGCCTTGACGCGATGGAGGACTACTTTGCCAACAGCGCATCGTCTTCTCAGACGGAGTCATCCAGTGCATCGTCCTGGAACGCGCAGCGGCTGGATAACGATGAATCCATTGCCATTCGCCAAGAGGGAGACGCATGGGAAATCGAGATCCCCTACGATGCCGATCGCGTGTGGGCCGAAATTCATCACTATTTGACGCAGGATTTCGATCGCGAAGGCGAGCGCGACCTGCTGTCTGCCGACCCGGATAGTCACGCCTTCCTGGTCGAGTACATGACCGAAAGAGAGCGGAATCGTAATCCGCTGCAAATCATGTTCAGTCCCGATGTAAGAAGAATGTCCCAAGAGATTCAGCTCGACATAACGTCTCAGGGTGACCAGTCGGTTCTGAAAGCCGTCAATGCCAGCGAGCGAGAGTTTACGCCGGATGATCAGCGTGAACTGCTTGAGCGGATCGCCAGCTACTTACGTTAACTTAACGACCCTTGTCTGTTTTCGGAGCTACCATGGAAAAGCGCCAAGAACTCTACGCCGGTAAGGCAAAATCTGTCTATACCACCGATGATCCGGATCTGCTGGTGCTGCACTTTCGTGACGACACCAGTGCCTTTGACGGCAAGAAAAAAGAGTCGCTGGCGCGGAAAGGAATGGTCAACAACGTCTTCAATGCCTTCATCATGGAGCGGTTGGAAGACGCCGGTATCCCGACGCATTTCGAGAAACAGCTTTCTGACACGGAAAGCCTTGTCAAGAAAATGCACATGATTCCGGTGGAGTGCGTGGTGCGTAACATTGCGGCGGGGGGGCTGGTGAAACGCCTGGGCGTCGAAGAGGGCATCGCGCTTAACCCGCCCACCTTCGAGCTGTTCCTGAAGAACGACGACAAAGGCGACCCGATGATCAACGAGTCGCTGGCGGAAACCTTCGGCTGGGCGACCCCTGAGCAGCTTGCCAAGATGAAAACGCTGACTTTCAAGGTCAACCATGTGCTCAAGCAGCTGTTTGCTGAAGGCGACATGCTGCTGGTGGACTACAAGCTTGAGTTTGGAGTGTTCAACGGCAGCGTGGTGCTGGGCGATGAGTTTTCCCCCGACGGCTGCCGGCTGTGGGACGCCAATACCCGCGAGAAGCTCGATAAAGACCGTTTCCGTCAGGGCCTCGGCGGCGTGATCGAAGCCTATGAAGAAGTCGGTCGCCGTCTGGGCATCACCTTTCCGCGCTAGCGCTCGGGCGCCAACGTATCGATAGCCACCACGTCCAGCGTGGTGGCTTCGCCGTTTTGGCGTGGACGAAATTTGACGTCCACATCGCGCAGCCGCACCCCGTATACCCGTTCAGAGGGCCGGTGTTGCTGGTAGGCGGGGCGAGGGTCCTGGCTCAGCACCTGCTCGATCAACGCCCTGAGCGAGGTGTGATCGTCGCGCGTTGCCAGCTGGGCGAGCGCGGCGGCGCTGAAATGCACCGCCAGCCGAGCGGGGGCGTCGGGTGCAAAGCCTGCCCGCGCATCCGGGCGTGCTTCAGCCCAGGGAAGATAGGGTTTAATATCCACCACCGGGGTGCCATCGACCAGATCGCAGCCTGACAGCCTCAGGTGGACGCCTTGGCGGGTATCGATGCCGTCCAGGGTCGCTAGCGACAGCCCCAGCCGGTTGGGGCGATGGGTACTGCGGCTGGCAAAAACGCCGACCTTGCGGTTTCCGCCCAGCCGTGGCGGCCTGACCAGCGGCGACCAGCGCTCAGGGCTTTGATGAAACACAAAACTGATCCACACATGGCTGAACGCCTCCAGGCCGCGCACGGCGAGAGGGTCGTCATAGGGCGGGCTGAGGACCAGCCGGGCGTTGGCGGCCGGTGCCAGCCCAGGTTGGCGGGGGACGCCAAATTTGTCGGCGTAGTCGCTTATCACATAGCCGATCGGTGTCAGCGCAAAAGACTCGCCGGGAGGGGCATGGAGCATCACACTGCCTCATCAAAGGGAAAACCAGGTTGCCGAGTATAAAACAGCCGTGTTCTTAGCGCAGTGGCGCAGGGCATGCCTTGAAAAAGAAAGCGTTAACGCCCACAAGGTGAAACATGACAGACGATCAGACTGCCAAGTCCTCGACGCGGCGCGTGACCTACCGTTTGGCGCGTGCGCGAGACGCCGCCGACCAGGCGGAGGTGTTTTACCACGCGGTCATGCAAGGGGCCGCGACGCGCTACAGCCTGGCGCAGCGGCGCGCATGGGCCAACGTTTTGCCCCGCGAGGCCAGCGCCTGGTCCGCCCGCCAAGCGCTCTACACGACCCTGGTGGCCGTCTGCGATGGACGCTGTGTCGGCTTCATCGAGCTCGATGTGCCCGCCGGTCGGGTCGAAACGCTCTACGTATGGCCATCGCTCAACGGTAGGGGGATCGGCACTACGCTGCTCATCCACGCTGAACGCTGCCTGTTGGAGCAGGGTGTCGACCGTATTCAGATCGAAGCGAGTTTGACGCTCTACGAACGGCTGCTGCGGCGTGGCTGGGAGAACCTGGGCGAGCAATGGGTCGAGCGCGGCGGCGAGTCGCTTCAGCGTTTTCGGCTGCAGAAGCGACTCAACGCCGTCGAGACCTGATGACCCGCGTTCAGGGAGTCGCTTGAGGGGTGACCCGCATGGACAGGTCAATGGCCTTGATGTCCTTGGTCAGGGTGCCGCAGGAAATACAGTCCACCCCCGTCTCGGCAATTGCCAAAAGCGTCGTGGCGTCGACGTTACCCGAGGCTTCAAGGGTGGCGTTGCCCGCCGTCAGCTCCACCGCCGTGCGCAGCTCATCCAGGCTGAAGTTATCCAGCATGATGACATCCGCCTTGGCCGCCAGCGCCTGCTCGAGCTCGGCAAAGTTTTCGACTTCCACCTCGACGGGGAGTTCGGCGGCCAGCTTGCGCGCCTGGGCGACGGCCGCCTGGATGCCGCCGCAGGCGGCGATGTGGTTTTCCTTGATCAAAAACGCATCCCACAGCCCAATGCGATGGTTGTGGCCGCCGCCACACATCACGGCGTATTTTTGCGCCAACCGCATGCCCGGCAGTGTTTTGCGGGTGTCCAGCAGGCGCACACCCGTGTCGGCAATGAGATCCACGTAGGCTCGCGTCGCGGTTGCGGTCGCGGACAGGGTCTGCAGCACGTTGAGCGCTGCGCGTTCCCCGGTCAGCAGGCTGCGGGCTGGCCCCTCCAGGGTCAGAAAGCACTGCCCGGCGTCCAGCCGGTCACCGTCGGCGGCCTGCCAGCGGAGTGCTACACGGCTATCCAGGCGGCGGAAAATATCGTCGACCCAGGCCACGCCGCAGAGTACGGCGGGGACCCGGGTAATCACTTCGGCGGTCGCCCACTGCTGATCGGGAATCAGTTCGGCAGTGATATCGCCCGGTCCCACGTCTTCGGCCAGCAGGCGAGCAGCGCTGGAACGGATTTCTTCGGCAAGTGCGGTCTGGTAATGCATAGCAGTCAATTCTCTGGGCGTTAGCGTCTATGCCCGGCATTATAGTGAAAGAGTGCGCCAACGTAGAGGAGTCCTTGCGTGACTGATCCAGATTCTTCACCGGGCTGGTGGCCATCCGCCCGCCGGGTGGTCTCGCCAAATGCCGACCAACGCCCCCACGATGAGGTGTCGTTGCTGCTGATTCATGCCATCAGCCTGCCGCCCGGCCAGTTTCACGGGGCTGCCATCGAAGCGCTATTTACCAACCGGCTGGACCCCCAGGCGCATCCTTATTTTGCCGCCATTGCCCACCTGCGCGTGTCGGCCCATATGCTGATTCGCCGCGATGGTGAGTGTATTCAGTTCGTCGATACCGATCGGCGTGCCTGGCACGCGGGGCGCTCCTGCTGGTGGGACCCGAACCAGCTGCGCTGGCGCAAGGCGCTCAATGACTTCACGGTGGGCATCGAGCTTGAAGGGGATGACGCCACCTCCTTTACCAAAGCGCAATATGCCCACCTGGCAGAGGCGATTAAATGGCTCAGGGCGCGCTATCCGGCAATCACGCCTGGGCGAATTACCAGCCACGCCCGTGTGGCGCCGCTGCGCAAAACCGACCCCGGGCCGGCCTTTGACTGGGCCTATTTGCACCAGCAATTGGCGAGGTGAAAAGTGATTTAAGTCACGGTGAAAGCAAGCAATGAAACGGTAGTTTGACTACATGGGCGTGCACTTTTATGTGTCTTTCAACGTCTTAACAACTGCTTATGTTGCGGTGCAATAGTTTGTTTTCGATAGTTTTTTCCCTTCCGCCGGAATTGGCAGCGTGGCGACTTTGCGGTATCTTCACCTCTACAAAAGGCTAACATTTACTACCCATATGTAGCTTTACTACATCGTCAGGCACGTAGCTTGTTGAATGTAGAACGAAAACCACCAGCACGGCGCGTCGGCGTCGGCTACTTGTATGCCTGTGGTGGCGAATCACCGCAGCCGCCCCAGGCCCGAAGGGTTAGCGGGGCTCATCGTCATTTATCGTCATTCGGAGAGACCTCTATGAGTCTGGAGACAAGAGAAGATCTCGATCCGGTCGAAACCACGGAATGGATAGATTCCCTGGAATCGGTACTGGATCGTGAGGGCGAAGATCGTGCCCGCTACCTGATGACCCGCCTGGCGGATCGCCTGCGCCGCGACGGGATGAAGGTGCCCTTCTCGGTGACAACCCCGCACCGCAATACGATTCCGGTTCACCGCGAAGCGCCGATGCCCGGCGACCTGTTCATGGAGCGTCGTATCCGCTCCCTGATCCGCTACAACGCCATTGCGCAGGTGATCCGGAACAATCGCGCCAAGCCAGGGTTGGGCGGTCACATCGCCAGCTTCATGTCATCGGCAACGCTTTACGATGTGGGCTTCAACCACTTCTTCCGCGCGCCGCAGGGCGACTTCGAAGGTGACCTGATCTACATTCAGGGGCACGTGGCGCCGGGCATTTACGCGCGTTCCTATCTGGAAGGTCGTTTGACCGAAGAGCAGATGGATCGCTTCCGTCAGGAAGTCGACGGCGATGGCCTGTCGTCTTATCCGCACCCATGGCTGATGCCGGACTACTGGCAGTTCCCCACCGTCTCGATGGGGCTGGGCCCGATCCAGGCGATTTATCAGGCGCACGTGATGAAGTACCTGCATCACCGTGAGCTTAAAGACATGTATGACCGTAAGATCTGGTGCTTCATGGGCGACGGCGAGTGCGACGAGCCGGAGTCCCTGGGCGCCATTTCGCTGGCCGGGCGCGAAAACCTCGACAACTTGATCTTTGTTATCAACTGCAACCTGCAGCGTCTTGACGGTCCGGTTCGCGGCAACTCCCGCGTGATGGACGAGTTCGAAGGCGTGTTCCGCGGTGCGGGCTGGAACGTCATCAAGGTTGTCTGGGGTCGCCATTGGGATCCGCTGTTCGAGAAGGACAAGAAAGGCGTCCTGCAAAAGCGCATGGACGAAGCGGTCGACGGCGAGTACCAGAACTACAAGGCCAACGGTGGCGCTTACACCCGTGAGCACTTCTTCGGCAAGTACCCGGAAACCGAGGAGATGGTCAAGCACCTCTCCGATGAGGATATCTGGAAGCTCAACCGCGGTGGCCACGACCCGTTCAAGGTGTACGCGGCCTACAACGAAGCGGTCAACACCTCCAACGGCAAGCCGACGGTGATCCTGGCGCATACCGTCAAAGGCTACGGTATGGGTAGCGGCGATGGCGAAGCGGCCAACGAAGCGCACCAGGTCAAGAGCATGGAGTACGAAGCGCTAAAGACCTTCCGCGACCGCTTCGGCATTCCGCTCACCGACGAACAGCTCAAAGACGTGCCGTACTACATGCCGGAAGAAGATTCTCCCGAGCTGAAGTACATGCACCTGCAGCGTGAGCGCCTGGGTGGTTATCTGCCGGCGCGTCGCAGCGACTTTGAGTCGCTGGAAATCCCCACCCTGGAAGACAAGGCCTTTGCCTCCCAGATGGGCGGCTCCAAGGGCCGCGAAGTGTCTACCACCATGGCCTTTGTGCGCGTGCTCAACGGGCTGGTCAAGGACAAGAAAATCGGCAAGAAAGTGGTGCCGATCATTCCTGACGAGGCGCGTACCTTCGGTATGGAAGGCATGTTCCGTCAGTTGGGGATCTACACTTCTGAAGGTCAGAAATATGAGCCGGTCGATAAAGGCCAGATCATGTTCTACCGTGAAGATCAGAAGGGCCAGATTCTCGAGGAGGGTATTTCCGAAGCGGGCGCCATGTCGGCGTGGATTGCCGCGGCGACCTCCTACAGCAACAACAACGTCACGCTGCTGCCGTTCTATGTCTATTACTCGATGTTCGGCTTCCAGCGTATCGGCGATCTGGCCTGGGCCGCAGGCGATCTGCAGGCGCGCGGCTTTATGGTCGGCGGCACCGCCGGGCGCACGACGCTCAACGGCGAAGGTTTGCAGCACCAGGATGGCCACAGCCTGATCCAGGCCTCGACCATCCCCAACTGCAGAAGCTACGACCCGACGTATGCCCACGAAGTGGCCGTGATTCTGCAGGATGGCCTGAAGCGCATGTTCACCGACAAGGAGAACTGCTTCTATTATCTGACGGTCATGAACGAGAACTACGAGCACCCGGAGCTGGAAACCGTGCCGGTCGACGATATCGTCAAAGGCATGTACCTGCTGCGCGAGACCAAGGGCAAAAAAGGCCGCGTGCAGCTGCTGGGGTCGGGCACGATCCTGCGCGAAGTCGAAGCCGCCGCCGAGTTGTTGGAAAGCGACTGGGGCATCGGTGCCGATATCTGGAGCGTCACCAGCTTCAACGAGCTGCGTCGTGAAGCGCTGCTGCTGGACCGTGAAGCCTTCCTGAGCCCGGACGCCGAGGCCAACAAGCCTCACGTCACCAAGTGCCTTGAAGGCCGTGACGGGCCGGTGATCGCGTCGACCGACTACATGAAGCTGTATGCGGATCAGGTGCGCGCCTGGGTGCCGAACGACTATACCGTGCTGGGCACCGACGGCTTTGGCCGTTCCGACACCCGCGAGAAGCTGCGTTACTTCTTCGAAGTGGATCGTTACTTCGTGACCGTCGCGGCGCTGCGTGCGCTGGCCGACCGAGGTGACATTGACCGTAAGCACGTTGGTGAAGCATTGAAGAAATACGGCATCGATGCCAACAAGCCGAACCCGCTTACCAGCTGATCCGCTGCCCGGCGGGCATTGCCCGCCGGCTCGATCCGATTTTAAAGGAGCGCGACCTTGAGTAGCGAAATCATCAAAGTTCCCGATATCGGCGGCGATACCGATGTCGAAATCATCGAGATTGCGGTGTCGGAAGGCGATGTCATCGAAGCGGAAGACACCCTGATCACGCTCGAATCCGATAAAGCCAGCATGGACGTCCCTGCCCCGAAAGGCGGTAAGGTTCTCAAAGTGCTGGTCAAAGAGGGCGATAGCGTCTCGGAAGGCGACGATATCGTCGAGCTGGAAGTCGAAGGCGGCGGCGATAGCGGCGGTGACGCCAAGGCCGAGTCGTCCGACAGCGAAAGCAAAGAGGCACCTGCCAAAGAGGCGCCGCCGGAACCCTCCAAGCCCGCCGCCAAGAAAGCGTCTGGCGGCAAGCGGACCGTGGATATCACGGTGCCCGACCTGGGTGGCGACGACGGCGTCGAAATCATCGAGGTCGCGGTCAGCGAAGGCGATGAGGTCGAGGCTGAAGACACGCTGATCACGCTGGAGTCTGACAAGGCCTCCATGGACGTGCCCAGCCCCTACAGCGGCAAAATTGTCAGCTTTACCGCCAAAGAAGGCGACAGCGTTTCCGAAGGCGACGTGATCGGCCAGATGGAAATCGCGGGTGAAGGCGGCGACGATGCCGAAGACGCCCCGCAGGCGCAAGCCGCCAGCGACGCCAGCAGCGAGCCGCAAGAAGCCGAAGCGGACGATCAGGAAGACGCCGCTAGCGGCGAACCGGAGCGCAAAGAGATTCGCGTACCGGATCTTTCCGGCTCGTCTGACGTGCCGATTATCGAGATTGGCGTCGCCGCCGGGGACGAAGTCAACGAAGAAGACCCGCTGATCACCCTGGAATCCGACAAGGCCTCCATGGACGTGCCCAGCCCCTACAAGGGCAAGCTCCTGGAGCTGACCGTCAAAGAGGGCGACACGGTTTCTGAAGGCGATGTCATCGGCTATATCGAGGTGGCCTCCGCGGGTGGTGGCAAAAAAGCCGCGCCCCAAAAGGCCGCGTCGGAAAAAGCGTCGCAGAGCAGTGCCAGCCAGGCAAGCGACAAGCCGACGGCCTCGCCTGCCGGCACACCGAGCCCCGAAGCGCAGATGGCGTCGCACAAGCCGCGTGACGGCAAGCTGGTGCATGCCGGGCCGGCGGTACGTATGCTGGCGCGGGAATTAGGCGTTGACCTGGGGCTCGTAAAGCCCAGCGGACCGAAGGACCGCGTGCTTAAAGAAGACGTTCAGTCCTACGTGAAGCAGGCGATTGCAAGCCAGGGCTCCGCACAGCCAGGCGCCGCGCCTGCCGCCACGGGTGGCGCCGGCATTCCGCCGATTCCGGAAGTCGACTTCAGCCAGTTTGGCGAGGTCGAAGAGAAGCCGATGGGTCGCCTGCTCAAGATGGGCGCGACCAATCTGCATCGCAGCTGGGTCAACGTGCCCCACGTGACCCAGTTCGACGAAGCCGATATCACCGAGCTCGAGGATTTCCGCAAATCGATGAAGGCCGAAGCCGAGGCTCAGGGCGCCAAGCTGACGCCGCTGCCGTTCATGGTCAAAGCCTGCGCGTTTGCGCTGCGTAAATTCCCGCAGTTCAACGTCAGCCTGAAGGGTGACGGTGAAACCCTGGTATGGAAGCACTACGTCCATATCGGTATTGCCGTCGATACGCCGGATGGCTTGATGGTGCCGGTGGTGCGTGATGCGGATAAAAAATCCCTGATCGAGATTGCCAAGGAAATGGCCGAGCTTGGCAAGAAGGCGCAGACCAAGAAGCTCAAGCGCGACGAGATGACCGGTGGCTGTTTCACCATTTCGAGCCTCGGCTCGATTGGCGGCACCGCCTTCACGCCGATCGTCAATGCGCCGGAAGTGGCGATTCTCGGGGTTTCAAAATCACAAATGAAACCCGTGTGGGATGGCAGCAGCTTCCAGCCGCGCCTGATGATGCCGCTGTCGCTTTCCTACGACCACCGGGCCATTAACGGCGCGGATGCTGCACGCTTCACCGCGTTCCTGGCGGACGTGCTGACCGATATCCGTCGGTTATTGCTGTAAGGGCTTTAGCAAGGTCCTGCAAGCGGCGCCCGAAGGGGCGCCGCTTGTGTTTGGGGAGGGCGATGTTGTTCGCGAGGGCGACCAAAGTACAAATTGTGCGTCACTCAGCTGTTTTTATTTAAAAAAAATGCCTTCCAAGCGGTGCTCTCAGGCTTTTGGGGAGTTGTGTCGCCTGAACGGCACGGTTATTGTCGGCTAATCGATTTTTTGCATTTCTATTATTCAAGGAGCAGTGCCATGCGTTTAATCCTGTTGGGTGCCCCCGGTGCGGGGAAGGGGACTCAGGCTCAGTTTATCTGTGAGCGTTACAACATCCCCCAGATTTCCACCGGGGATATGCTGCGCGCGGCAATCAAGGATGGCACTGAGCTGGGACTCAAGGTCAAAGAGATCATGAACAGCGGTGGTCTTGTATCGGACGACATCATCATTGATCTGGTCAAGGAGCGCATCAGCCAACCCGACTGCGCAAATGGTTTTCTGTTCGACGGTTTTCCGCGCACAATCCCTCAGGCGGACGCCATGAAAGAGGGCGGCGTGAAGCTCGATCACGTGCTGGAAATTGCCGTGCCCGATGAAGAGATCGTCAATCGCCTGGCCGGGCGTCGCGTGCACCCAGCCTCGGGTCGTGTTTATCACATCGAGTACAATCCGCCCAAGGAGCCCGGTAAGGATGACGTGACGGGCGAAGCCCTGATCCAGCGGGAAGACGATCAGGAATCGACCGTACGCAACCGCCTGGCGGTTTATCACGATCAAACCGCCCCGCTGGTGGATTACTACCGGCAGTGGGCCAAGGAAGACCCCGACGCCGCGCCGCAATATCATCGCGTTGAAGGGGTGGGCAGCGTAGACGAGATTACCCGCCAGGTGAAAAACGCGCTCAGCTAAGTACCCGCTGAGAGTGCTGCGCCTGCATGCGATGGCCCGCCAAGTGCGGGCCATCGTCGTCAGGGCAAGGCAAAGGTATAATGCCAGTTTATCTATCACGAGTGGCGAACCGCTATGTCGCACTATTTTCTTGCTCTCGACGCGTCTTCCAGTGCCTGCTCGGCCGCCCTGCTGCGTCGGGACGGCGATCACAGCGAATGCATGGCGCGCTATGAGCTGACGCCGCGTGGGCACACCCGGCGGCTGTTGCCGATGGTCGACGAGGTGCTGGCTGACGCCCAACTGACGCCTGGCCAGTTGGACGCGATCGCCTACGGCCGGGGCCCCGGCGCTTTCACCGGACTGCGTATTGCGGCGGGCGCCGCCCAGGGCCTGGCGTTCGGGCTCGATTGCCCGCTGCTGGGGATTTCCACGCTGGAAGCGCTGGCGCTCCAGGCGCATCGGCGCTATCACCTGCGCCATGTGATCACCGCGCTGGATGCCCGCATGGGCGAGGTCTATGCGGCGACCTGGCACTGCCTGAACGACACGTTGCGCCGGCAGGGCGATGAGGCGGTCCTGGCCCCTGGGGCGGTGACGTTACCCGACGATGAAACTGATTGGGTCGGCGTGGGCTCCGGTTTTACGCTCTGGGATCAGTTCAGCACCGAGCTGCAGGCGGGCATGACCCAGCACCTCACCGACCTTGAACCGCGTGCCGAGGAAATGGCCTGGCTGACCGCGCGCGACTTCGATGCCGGGCTGGGGCAGGCGGCCCATGCGGTGCAGCCGGTGTACCTGCGCAACCAGGTGGCCTGGAAAAAGCCTGCATGACGCTACCCGACGTTGGCGCGCTGCCCGCCGGGTTGGCGCTTGCCTACTGCGACGGTCAACTGGTGCTGAAAGGCGACGAGCGCCAGTTCGGCAAGCCGCTCGGCGTCGACTTTGTGGCCGGGCGAGCGGCCCACCGACGACAGTTCGGTGGCGGTCGTGGACAGCTGATTGCCAAGGCCTGCGGGTTGAGCAAGGGCATAAGCCCCCAGATTGTGGATGCTACGGCGGGGCTGGGGCGTGATGCCTTCGTCCTGGCTAGTTTGGGCGCGCCGGTGCTGCTGATCGAGCGTGTACCGGCCATTGCGGCGCTGCTCGGCGATGGCCTGGCGCGCGCCGCCAAGGCCCCCGAGACCGCAGCGATCGCGGCCAGGATGACGCTCTGTGAGGGCGATGCGGCGTCGCAGTTGGCGCTGCTGGTCGCCCAGGCGGGCTTTGAGCCTCAGGTCATCCACCTGGACCCCATGTTTCCCCACCGCGAGAAGTCGGCGCTGGTCAAAAAGGAAATGCGCCTGTTTCGTGAGCTGGCCGGGGACGACGACGATGCGCCGCGCCTGCTGGAAGCGGCTCTGGACGTGGCCACGCACCGCGTGGTGGTCAAGCGGCCGCGCAAGGCGCCGCCGATTGCCGGTCCCGCCCCTCAGCATACTCTGACGGGCAAGACCAGCCGCTACGATATGTACGTGCATCGCGCCCTGGCCCGCTAACGGTCAATGACCTCCCGGAGAGCTTATGTCGCCGATCTGGCGTGAAGGTAATCGCGTAACCCTGCTACCCGAAGCGTCGCGCTTTTTACCGGCCATGCTCGATGCGATTCATCATGCCAGGCACTACGTGCTGGTCGAGCTCTATCTGATGGCGTCCGGCACGCTGGCGGACCGGGTAAGCGAGGCGCTGATGCAGGCTGCCCGCCGCGGAGTGAGCGTATACCTGCTGCTGGACGGTTTCGGCTCGATGGGGCTTTCCAGCAACGACCGCCATCGCCTGCGCCAGGCCGGGATTCAGCTGCGGTTGTTCAATCCCCTGGGGTTTCATTCCCTGGCCCGTAACCTGAGCCGCGACCACCGTAAAATCGTCGTGGTGGACGGCGATGTGGCCTTTACCGGCGGCTTTGGCGCGGTCGACGAGTTTCTCGACGCCTGGTATGAAATTGCCGTGCGGATTGAGGGTCCGGTGGTGGCCGACTGGGAGACGCTGTTCAGGCGGCTGTGGCGTTCGCGGCTGACCCGGGCGGACAGTGCACAGGCATCCCGCCAGCCGCTGCCGGCGCCCCGCGAGCCCATGCGCTACCCCGATGGCGTCCGCGGGCGCACCATGTCGGCACGCGGCTACCGCTATCAGGCAATTCGCTATTCGCTGCATCGTCGGGTCGAGACGGCGCAGACGCGAATCTGGCTGTGTACCCCTTACTTTGTGCCCACCTTCGCGCTACGCCGACGGCTTACGCGAGCGGCCAGGCGGGGTGTCGACGTGCGGCTGCTGCTGCCTGGCGCCAAACACGACCACCCTGGGGTGCGCTATGCCGGGCAGCGGTTCTACCAGGCAATGCTCAAAGCGGGCGTGCGCATCTACGAGTTTCAGCCGACGTTCATCCACGCGAAATTTGTGCTGGCCGACGATTGGGTGAGTATTGGGTCGTGCAACTTCGACCACTGGAATCTGCACTGGAACCTCGAAGCCAACCAGGAAGTCGATGACCCCGGGTTGGCCGAAGAGGTACGTCAGCTGTTTGAACGCCACTTTGCCGCGAGCGATGAAGTGGATGCCGCGCGCTGGGCGGCGCGGCCCTGGACGCAGCGCGCCAGGGAATGGGTTTACGGGCTGCTGGACGCGGCGGTGATGCGCCTCAAGTAGTTACCGACGTGCCTTGCCTTTGGCGGGCGATTTCTTACGCGGTTTGGGCTTGGGGGTTTCCGGTGGTACGCGGTAGTGTAGATACAGATCCAGCACCAGCTCGGGTAGCTGTGCCACCAGGCTTTCCTGACGCGCCGGGTCGTCTGCCATATCGGCCATGTCGGGCTCGTCGTCAAACAGTCCCGAGAGCAGCATGAACGGCAGCAGCAGCGTCGCGGCGGCTTCTTCGTCGTCCTGGAACCAGGCGCTTTCATCGCAGAACACGCCTTCCATGAAGCCGGCACACCAGTCGCCAATGGGCGTTTCTTCCGCGGCCATGCCGTCAAGGGTCAGCTCGAAGGGAAGCTCGGGCAGGCCGCCTTGCTCCAGCACGGCCATGGCGTTATCGCGCAGCAGGGTGAGCAGTTGGATGATCTCGTCGCGCTGGGCGTCGTCGGCGTACTGGGGCTCGCCATGAAACAGCTCGGCGAGCCACTGACTCGGCGGCACCTCGCTGGGACCGACCGCCAGCGCCACCAGGAAACCATGCGCTGAGATCAGATCAAGGGCGTCTTCACCGACCTGATCGGAGTCGAGAAAATCGTCCAGCCTGTCGAGTTGATCATCGTCAAGCAGCGGCTGCGGCGGAATAGCCTCTTCGGGCGTGTTGGGGGGCGCTGGCATAAGAAGCCTCGTCAATGAGCAGCGGAAACAAACAGTCAAAATGACCTGATGACCACCAGTTTATCATTAATGAATACCATGCCACTCCCCCCCTGGCCCGAGGCGTCGCTTGCGGCCCTGTCGACGCAAGCGCTGCATCAGGCGGCCCGCGAGCGTGCCGATCTGGCCTGGCAGCGCTGCTGTGAGGTCCACCCGGGGCTACCGCGACCAGGCATCTGGTTTGACCTCAAGGGAGCTTCCGCCGGTCAGGCGCACCTCGGCCGCGGCGGGCTGCGGTTCAACCCGGTATTGCTGAATGAAAACCGCAGCGCGTTTTTCGACGAGGTCATCCCTCATGAAATGGCCCACTGGCTGGTGTTCCATCTACAAAACGGGCCGCGTCTGAAGCCCCACGGGCGCGAGTGGAAAACCGTCATGCGCGACCTGTTTGGTCTGGCGCCCCGGGTCACCCATCGCTTTGATATTGCCCGTGCCCAGCCGGCCCCTTATCGATACCAATGCGGCTGCCAGCAGCATCAGTTGACGGCGCGGCGTCATGCTTTGGTGGTAAAAGGGCGGCGCTACCGCTGCCGTCACTGTGCTCAGACCTTGGTCTATTGTGCTGGATAATGCCCCGCTTTTTAGTATAAGTTATTGTAATTTATATTAAAAATGTTACTACCAATGTCTAAAGGGAAGGCTGCTCTGAGAGGTTTATGCTAGGGTGACATTATGTGGTGCCGGTAACGTTATGCGTCATATCGGCTACATTCCTTTAGAGAGTGCATTTCCACGGACAGAGGCAATTTCATGAGCGAACAGCAGAACGTCTATCCGGTGCGCGAAGATATCGCCGCCAGCGCCTGGGCTGACGAAGCCACCTATCAGGCTATGTATCAGCAATCGGTAGACGATCCGGAAGGCTTCTGGGCCGAGCAGGCCAAGCGGCTTGACTGGATCAAGGCGCCTACTCGCATCAAGAGTACTTCCTTCGCGCGTGACAATGTCGATATTCGCTGGTTTGAAGACGGCCAGTTGAATGTTGCCGCCAACTGCCTGGACCGTCACCTCGAGAAGCGCGGCGACCAGACCGCTATTATCTGGGAAGGCGACGATCCCAACGATGCCAAACACATCAGCTACCGTGAGCTTTACGAGCGCACCAATCAGTTGGCCAACGGTCTGAAAGAGCTGGGCATCGGCAAGGGCGATACGGTCACCCTCTACATGCCGATGATTCCTGAAGCGGCCATGGCCATGCTGGCCTGCGCCCGTATCGGCGCGGTGCATTCGGTCGTGTTCGGCGGTTTCTCCCCCGATGCCGTTGCCCAGCGCGTGATCGGCGCCGACTCCAAGCTGGTCATCACCGCCGACGAGTCGGTGCGTGGCGGCAAGCAGGTGCCGCTGAAAGACAACGTCGATGCCGCCCTGACCCGGGAAGGCACCGATGTCTGTCAGAATGTGCTGGTGGTCAAGCGCACCGGCGGCGAGATTGAATGGAAAGAAGGCCGCGACCTGTGGTTTGACGACCTGGTCGACAAGCAGTCCACCGAATGCAAGCCGGAGGCCATGGGCGCGGAAGATCCGCTGTTCATTCTTTACACCTCGGGTTCCACCGGCGCGCCCAAAGGCCTCAAGCACACTACCGGCGGGTACCTGACCTATGCGGCGATGACTCACCAGTACGTGTTCGATTATCAGGACGGCGAAGTCTACTGGTGTACCGCCGACGTGGGCTGGGTGACCGGCCACAGCTATATCGTTTACGGCCCGCTGGCCAACGGTGCCACCACGCTGATGTTCGAGGGCGTGCCCAGCTACCCGAGCCATGGGCGCATGGGCGAGATCGTCGACAAGCACAACGTCAACATCCTGTACACCGCACCCACCGCTGTGCGCGCGCTGATGGCCCATGGTGACAACGTCATGGACTCGAGCAAGCGCGATTCGCTGCGCCTGTTGGGTTCGGTGGGTGAGCCGATCAACCCTGAAGCCTGGGAATGGTTCTACCGCGTCATCGGTAAAGAAAAGTGCCCGATCGTGGATACCTGGTGGCAGACCGAAACCGGCGGCATCATGATCTCGCCGCTGCCGGGGGCTACGCCGCTCAAGCCCGGTTCGGCGACCAAGCCGTTCTTTGGCGTTCAGCCCGCCCTGGTGGATAACGAAGGCAACCTGCTGGAAGGCGCCACGGAAGGTAACTTGGTGATTCTGGATGCATGGCCGGGTCAGGCGCGGTCGATCTGGGGCGACCATGAGCGCTTCGTCCAGACGTATTTCTCTACCTACGACAACATGTACTTTACCGGTGATGGCTGTCGTCGCGACGAAGATGGCTACTACTGGATCACCGGGCGGGTCGATGATGTCCTGAACGTTTCCGGTCACCGGATGGGCACCGCCGAAATCGAATCGTCGCTGGTGTCGCATTCTGCCGTGGCGGAAGCCGCCGTGGTGGGCTTCCCCCATGACATCAAGGGGCAGGGTATCTATATTTACGTTACCTTGAACGATGAGGTTGAGCCTTCTGACGAGCTGAAGAAAGAGCTGACCAAGTGGGTGCGCAAGGATATCGGCCCCATTGCGTCGCCGGATGTCATCCAGTGGGCGCCTGGACTTCCCAAGACCCGTTCGGGCAAGATCATGCGCCGCATTCTGCGCAAGATCGCCGCTAACGAATGCGACGGCCTGGGGGACACCAGCACGCTTGCCGATCCTTCGGTAGTGGATGAGCTCATCGAGCATCGCGCCAACCAGTAGCCCACTGTTTGCCCGCCTGATCAAGGCGGGTAACGGCCAGACTGAACCGATCAGCTGGCGTTAGCAGGGCAACGAAACAGCAGTGCCGGCCAACGCGCCGGCACTGCTATGTTGTGTGTGATGAAGAATCCATTACAAATTGTGCATGTGATGCTTGGGCATGACGAAGCCCATGGGGTACCATGCTTCAACCGTATGAGCCTAGCGTCGCGGCAGCAGCAAACCCCGCTGCTTGAGGAACCGGAGGAATATCCATGGCAGTAGCCCACAAGTTTATCGTCGCAGACGACCACCCGCTGTTTCGCGCAGCGCTCACCCAGGCGTTGCGCCAGCTGGCGCCGCAGGCAGAAATCGTCGAAGCCGACACCATGGAGGCGACCACCGAGGTGGTCAATCGACATCCGGATGCCGACCTCATCCTGCTGGATTTGCACATGCCGGGTGCGCATGGTTTTTCAGGTCTAATTCAGCTGCGCGGCCAAATGCCCGATATCCCGGTGGCGGTGGTATCCGGCAGCGACGAGCCCTATGTCGTGCGTCGTGCCATCGACTATGGCGCGTCGGGCTTTATTCCCAAGTCCTCCTCGTTGCAGCTGATCGCCGAAGCGGTAGGCGAGATATTGCAGGGCGAGGTGTGGCTGCCCGAAGCGCTGGCGGGCGTGCTGGAAGAAACCAGCGAGGAAGAGTCGCGCTTTGCCGAAGCGATTGCCTCGCTGACGCCCCAGCAGTTCCGGGTGCTCAACATGCTCACCGAAGGGTTGCTGAACAAGCAGATCGCCTATGAGCTGAACGTGTCAGAGGCGACCATCAAGGCGCACGTCACGGCGATTTTGCGCAAGCTTGGCGTCCACTCGCGGACGCAGGCAGTCATTGCGGCGCAAAAACTGGAAGTCGAGCCGCCGAAGGTTGAGTCGTGACGGCCGTCGCCCGGCGCTGGTAGCGGGAAGCACGGCGCTTCGCGCCTTGAAGCGAGAAGGAAAAACTGCCTCCGTGGTCTTGCCACGGAGGCAGTTTCGTTCAAGCGGCCTTCCAGCTAGGCCCTAGCTGCCCGACTGGCCTGCAGCGTGCGCGTCAGCAGCGCGCGCAGTGCCGCCGGGCGCACCGGCTTGAGCAGCAGCTGATACCCGGCGCGCTTGACCTCTTCGGCCACCGCTTCGGTGCGATCGGCGGTAATCACGATACCGGGAACGGCGCTGGTCAAACGCTCGCTAAGGGCTTCCAGGGCCATCAGGCCGGTGACCTCGTTATCCAGGTGGTAGTCGGCCAGGATGGCGTCCGGGTCACCGTCCATGTTGCGCAATATCGATTTGGCGCCGCCGATACTGGTGGCGGTGAACACCTCGCATCCCCAGCCGCTGAGCATGGCGGTCATGCCTTCGAGAATCAGCGTCTCGTTGTCGATGCAAACGATGCGGGTGCCCGCCAGCTTGTTGCCGCTGCGCCGTGGCCCCTGTTCCTGATCCTCAGGGCTGGTTTCGCGTGCGGCAACGCAGGGCACGCTGACCGAGAACACGGTGCCGGTGCCTTCCCAGGAGCGGACCTTGATCGGGTGGTCGAGTACCCGGCTCATCCGGTCAGCAATCGATAGCCCAAGCCCCAGCCCCTTTTCGCTTTCCTTGTGCCGCGATACCTGATCAAGGCGCCGGAACTCCTGGAAAATCTCGCTGAGCTTCGAGTCTGGGATCCCCGGGCCGCTGTCCCAGACTTCGATCACCAGCCGCTCGCCCTGGCGTCGGCAGCCCAGCAGCACCCGTCCTTCCTGGGTATAGCGAATGGCGTTGGAAAGAAAATTCTGCACGATCCGGCGCAGCATTTGCGGGTCCGAGTCGACCCATTGCTGGGTGGGGACCACCACCAGATCGAGACCGCGATCATCGGCCATGACCTCGAACTCGGCGCGCAGCGGCCGGAAGATATCGGACAGCGCAAAGTGGCTGCGTCGCGGTGTCAGGGCGCCTGCATCGAGCTTGGAGATGTCCAGTAGCGTGCTGAGCAGCTCTTCTGCGGCCTGCAGCGAGTTGTCGATATGCCCAATGGTGCGCTGGGTATCCGGCACGCTGACGTTTTGCATCAGCGCCGAGGTGAACAGCCGGGCGGCATTCAGCGGCTGGAGCAAATCGTGACTTGCGGCGGCCAGGAAGCGTGTTTTCGAGGCGTTGGCATCCTCCGCCAGCTGCTTCGCCTGGCGCAGCGCCTGCTCGGCTTCGGCGCGGACGCGGTTTTCCTGACGCAGCGCCGCATTGGCCTCGGAGAGCGCCTGGGTACGTTCGCGCACGCGCTCTTCCAGGGTTTCATTGGTTTCCTTGAGGGCGATCTCCGCCTGGCGGCGTTCGGTAATATCCTGGTAAAGGGCAAAAAAGCCGAGTATCGACTGGCTGTCACCGAAGTGCGGGGTATAGGTCACCAGCATGTGGCGCATGGCGCCGTTCAGCGGCATGGCCACCTCAAAGCTGACCCGCTCGCCGTTAAGCGTCAGTGCCACCCAGGGTGCCCGCTCCTGGGCCTGGCGCTCGGGCAGCACGTCTTCATAGCGCTTGCCGATCACCGCGTTGCGATCAATACCAAAGGCCTGTTCATAAGCGCGGTTGGTAAACAAGTAGCGGCCTTCTTTATCGAAGTAGGCGATCAGCGCAGGCACATTATCGGTGTAGATACGGATATTGTTTTCGGAGCGGATCAGCGCCTCTTCGATGCGTTTTTGCTGGGTAATGTCCTGATAGGTGTACACAAAGCCGCCGCCCGGCATCGGGTTACCCTGTACCTCGAGCACGCTGCCGTCCTGGCGGTAGCGAACGTAGCGGTGCGGCTGGCCGTCGCGGATGTTGTCGAGCAGCAGTTGGACATGCTCTTCGGGGTCGCCTGGGCCGTACTCGCCGTTGTGGGCGTTGTAGCGGAAGATACGGTCCATCGGTGCGCCGACTCGAATCAGGTGATCAGGGAAACGGAACAGCTCCAGATATCGCTGGTTCCAGACCACCAGGCGCAGGTTCTGATCGACGACGCTGATGCCCTGATTGATGTTCTCGATGGTGGCCTGGAGCAGCGCGCGGTTGAACTCGAGCACCTGTGAGGCTTCGTCGACGATCGAGATGACATCAGAAATCCCGATGCCGCGCCCCTGCAGGGCCGAGTTGACCACGATACGCGCCGAGGAAGCGCCCAGTACGGAGGCCAGAAAGCGCTCGGTAAACTGAATCACGTCGATGGAGGCACGGGTGCCGTCATCCAATGGTTTGCCCGAACGTCGCGCATAGTCCTCAAAGGCGCGATTCACCTGCTCGGCGCCCAGAAAACGTTCGCACAGCACCTTCAGGTCGCCCACCGTGGTAGCGCCGGTCCACGGACGGTTGACCGAGGTCTGGCGGGTTTCTACGCTATCCACGAACAGCGATGCCTGAATGCGCTCGACCACGCGCTGGGACGTCACCTGGGAAACAAAGATATAGCTGAACAGGTTGACGCCCAGTGAGAGCATCACGCCGTGGGTGAAGCTGTCACCCAGGTTCAGACCAAATAGCGCCGTGGGAGACAGCCAGGCAAGCCCCAGCGGCCCGCCTTCGAGCCATCCGGCAGGCAGCACGCCGGCGTTGATCATGGCGGGCATGAGCAGGCTGTAGGCCCAAATAGCAAAGCCTGCGTTCATGCCGACGATAACCCCCAGCCGGTTGCCGCGCTTCCAGTACAGGCCGCCGATCAGGGCCGGGGCAAACTGCGCCGCCGCCGCAAACGACAACATGCCAATCGAGGCCAGCGAGGTAAACTCGGCGATCATCTGGTAGAAGCCGTAGGCCATGGCCAGCACGGCCACGATGGTCAGCCGGCGGGCGCGCAATACAAGTCGGCCGTAATCGCGCGCCTTGGTGTCGAACCAGCGCAGGCGGAACAGCGCGGGAATGACGATTTCGTTGGAGATCATGATCGATACGGCGACTGCCGCCACGATCACCATGCCGGTCGCGGCGGAAAACCCGCCAATGAATGTCAGCAGGGTCAGCCACTCGTGGCCGGAGGCCATGGAAAGCGCCAGCACATAGGTGTCCGGCTCGACCGAGGTGTCGGAAAACAGCATTAGGCCGGCGGCCGCCAGCGGCACGACGAAAAACGCGATCACGATCAGGTAGAGCGGAAACAGCCAGCGGGCTTTCGTCGCGTCGTCGTGGTGGGTGTTCTCGACCACCGCCACATGGAATTGGCGGGGCAGGCAGAGAATCGCCAGCATGGCCAGCAGGGTTTGCGCCCAGAAGCTCTGGCCGAAGTCCTGGCTGGCCAGCTGACGCTGGAGTTCCAGGTGCGTTTCGGCGTAGCCCATCAGCTCACCCAGGCCGTCGAACATTCCCCAGGTAACGAAGGCGCCGAGCACCACGAACGCGACCAGCTTGACCAGCGACTCGAAGGCAACGGCGTGAATCAAGCCTTCATGGTGCTCGGTGGCATCGGTATGTCGCGTACCAAACAGGATGGCAAAAATGGCCATGACCACAGCGACATAAAAGGCGGTATCGCCAAACAGCGGCGCATGGGTCATGTCGCCTTCATCGGTCAAAACGCTGAAGGTGGTGGAAACGGCTTTTAGCTGCAGGGCGATGTAGGGCAGGGTGCCGACCAGCGCCACCAGGCTGGCGAAGGCGGCAAGCGACTGGGTCTTGCCATAGCGCGAAGCGATAAAGTCGGCGATGGAGGTGACGTTCTGGTGTTTGGCCACGCGAATCATTTTCGCCAATACCGGCCAGAACAGTAAAAAGGTCAGCACCGGTCCGACGAAAATACTGGCAAACGACCAGCCGGCCGTTGCCGCTTGGCCTACGGCGCCGTAAAACGTCCACGACGTGCAATAAATAGCCAGGGTGAGGCTGTAGATAAGCGGGCGACGACGGGTGGCGCCGACCGTCCGAGCACGGCGGTCACCGTACCAGGCGATCGCGAATAGCACCGCGATATACAACAGTGATACCGCGACTAATAGCCCGCCATGAAACATAGCCTTCTCCCGCCTTATGCCTATCTATCAGGCCGCTCATCCAGCGCACCATTCTAGGCGAAATATGATGGGGCGTCAGGCGTGAAATGGAGGCAGTTATGCGTCGTCGCAGACATTGTTGAGCAGTGGCGAGGTGTCACGCAGCGTGCGCATCTGATCGACTTGCGGCTCACGGGTTTCCGGCTCAAGCGGCACCAGTTCACGGCTGTCGCAGTTGAGTAGATAGGGCTGATGGGTGATGACATCGGTGTAGTGGCGCTCGAACTGATAAAGAATGAACTGCGCCAGGCGGTCATCGCCGCTAGTGCCCAACTGAACGTTGTCGCTGTCGACGACACTGAACTTGGTGGTGACCGGGAATATGAACGTCCAGGGGCGCCATACCTGTTCGCTGGTTTCGCTGGAAATAACCTCAGCGGTCTCGGGAAGCTGCTCCTGCTTATGTTCAAACCAGGAGTACTCCATATGAATCTGGTAGCTGATCATCCCTATCCCCCCGCACACGGGGACGATCCACTTGGGGAGTCGCTTGCCACTTAGCGTGCGCAGCAGTAAGCCAATCCCTGCCGCCGCCAGACCTGCAAACACCGCGGCAATCAAATGCCAAATCATAATACGTCCTTCTAAAAAAACCATCGGGCCTCCCGGAGGAAGCCCGATGGCGGGTCGGTTCCAAAGCCTGTGACACTTGGGTCAGCAGGTTAGGGAAAGATTATGACTTAGTGGTCGACGGCAACGCCAGCACCTTTCGGATAGCGAACGCTTTCGACCAGTTCCTGGATCTCCTGCGGCGGTGCTTTGGTCACGCTGCAGACCGCGAAGGCCACGGCGAAGTTGATCATCGCGCCTACCGCACCGAAGGACAGCGGTGAAATACCGAATATCCATTGTGCAGGTTCGTTGGCCAGCATATTCGTGCCGGGGACGAAGAACCAGCCCAAGTAGGTGAAGATGTACAGCAGGGTACAGATCAAACCGCTGAGCATGCCTGCGACAGCGCCTGAGTTGTTCATCTTCTTGGAGAAGATACCCATCATCAGTGCGGGGAACAACGATGCACCGGCAATACCGAAGGCCAGCGCAACGGTTTGCGCCGCAAACCCGGGTGGGTTAAGCCCCAGATACGTGGCAAGTAATATCGCCCCGGCCATGGAGATTCGCGCCGCCAACATCTCGCCTTTCTCGGATATCTTGGGATTGATCATGGTCTTGATCAAGTCGTGACTGATCGCGGACGAAATCGCAAGCAACAGACCCGCCGCCGTGGATAGCGCCGCGGCGATACCGCCTGCTGCAATCAAGCCAATGACCCAGCCGGGTAAGTTGGCAATTTCTGGGTTCGCCAACACCATGATGTCGTTGTTGACGTCCAGTTCGTTGCCTTCCCAACCACGATCTTCAAAGTCTGAACCGTCGTTGTAGAACTGGATGCGGCCATCGTCGTTCTTGTCTTCAAACGTCAACAGGCCAGTATCTTCCCAGGTGCGGAACCACTCGGGACGATCCTCGTAGCGCAGGGCTTCTTCGGCAGCGTCAGCGTAGTTCTCCGTTTGACCGGCCATTTCCGGATAGACCGTGGTCACGAGGTTCAAGCGCGCCATGGACCCAACCGCCGGTGCGGTGAGGTACAGCAGAGCAATGAACACTAGCGCCCAGCCAGCTGACCAGCGAGCATCCGCCACTTTCGGCACGGTGAAGAAGCGAATGATAACGTGGGGCAGACCCGCAGTACCGACCATCAGCGACAGGGTGAACAGCACCATGTTGAGCTTGTTGTCGACGTCGGCGGTATAGTCCTGGAAGCCCAGGGCACTGACTACGTCATCGAGCTTGGTGAGCAACGGTACGCCCGATTCGGTATGCGTACTGAACATGCCGAACATGGGAATGGGGTTGCCGGTGAGCTGCATGGCGATAAACACCGCCGGGATGGTGTAGGCAATGATCAGTACGATGTACTGCGCCACCTGGGTATAGGTGATGCCCTTCATGCCGCCGAAAACGGCGTACAGGAAGACGATAAAGGCCGCGATCCAGATGCCGGCGGTGTTAGGCACTTCCAGGAAGCGCGAGAACGCCACGCCCGCACCGGTCATTTGACCGATAACGTAGGTCACCGAGGCCACGATCAGACAGATAACCGCCACAAGACGGGCCGTGTTGCTGTAGAACCGGTCGCCGATGAAGTCGGGCACGGTAAACTTGCCGAACTTGCGCAGGTAAGGCGCAAGCAACATGGCCAGAATTACGTAGCCGCCGGTCCAGCCCATCAGGAAGGTGGAGTTGGCGTAACCGCCCGACGCCAGCAGGCCGGCCATCGAGATGAACGATGCCGCTGACATCCAGTCGGCCGCAGTGGCCATGCCGTTGGTGATCGGGTGAACACCGCCACCGGCGACGTAGAAGTCTTTCGTCGATCCCGCGCGTGCCCAGATCGCGATGCCTATATACAAGGCAAAGGAGGCACCCACGAAGAGTAGGTTGATTGCAAATTGGCTCATACCGGCTTACTCCCCAAGGCCAAATTTTTCATCGAGCTTGTTCATTTTCCACGCGTAGAAAAAGATCAAGACGATGAAGGTGAGAATTGACCCTTGCTGAGCAAACCAAAAGCCCAGGTCGGTACCACCGACTGGGATAGAGGCAAGTATCGGGCGGAATAGAATAGCGCAGCCGTAAGAAACGAATGCCCAGACCGCCAAGCATCCGATAATGGTACGGACGTTGGCTTTCCAGTATTCAGCAGCATTGGATTTGTCGTCTGCCATTGTGTTGCTCTCCACTTGTGTTTTTAGGTTGGAAAGTTCACTCGGAATAGCGGTTGACCCATCAGACCAATCGCACGTTTTTGGAACCACTCAGTTACGTTTGTCATGAATCAGCTGTCAGTTAACACGTCACCCGGCAAAAGGTGGATGGGGAGTGGCGCAATGACGTGCGATTACCCTGCATGACTCAGTGACAATACTGGGCAATAAATGCAAAAAATAAATCCCAGACTTTGGTATCAATAAACTTTGGTGGTGAGCAAAAAGTAGCCAATCGGTTGAAAACGGGCCTTTTTATGGACTTTTAGCATGCTGGGGTAAGGTTTTCTTAGCGTCATGGGACGATGGTCTAGGTGGGGGGGATGCAGCGTTGTTTGCTATGTTCAGAAACTGGCCTGCCATTATTTTTTATCAGCCCAAGAGTGATTACCTATTTTGCTTATTTCAGGTCGCTAAAGTTAATAAAGTAAGTTAGACATTAGCGCAATAAACCAAAGTGGTAGTCGAGTCGTGGCGTTAGTAATGAGGTTTGCTTACTCCGCTTAATCATCATGTCGAGGTCATGCCCATGGTAGATGTAGACCTTTCCCAGCCCCCGTTTTCGTTGCTGGATGCCAAGGGGAAAGAACATGTGCGGCGCGGCATGGATCTCGCCTACTTTGAACGTCACGCGATTATCGTCGAAACAGGCCAAGCCGGCGAGTACGTTTATCTGATTCACAAAGGGGAGGTCGCTGAGCTCGACCCTACCTTGCCTTCGTCGGCTTCACGCATCGGCCATTACACGGCGGGCGATCTGTTTGGCGCGATCAGTATTCTCAACGGCAAGAGCCGCTACCGCTTTCAGGCGGAGCAGGAATGCCTGTGTTATCTGATGCCCAAGGCGCTGTTCAAGACGCTGTGCAACGAGTATCCCGAGTTCAATCAATTCTTCCGCCAGTCGCTCGCTCACAAGGCCCGCCTGCTGACTGAAAAGCGTGCCGAGGGTGGCGTGACCATGGCAGGCTTCATGCTGGCCCGCGTCAGCGAGTGCATGCGCCCACCGTTGTTGCTGCCCGCTGATGCCGACATCGTCACCGCCGTGCGCACGCTGAATGACACCCATGCCGACAGCCTGCTGGTGGAAGCCTCAAGCCAGCCAGGGGTGGTGACCAAGACCGATCTGCTCAACGCGATCGTACTGACGGAACATCCAGTCACGACGCCGCTTGCCGATATCGCCCAATATACCCTGGTGACCGTTACCTCCAGTCAATACCTGTTTGAGGCGCTGGTCAGCATGACCCGCCACAAGGTAACGCGGGTCGTGGTGATGGACGAGGCCAAGGTCGTCGGTGTGGTCGAGCTGACCGACGTGCTGAGTTATTTCTCGAGTCGCAGCTATGTGGTCAGCCTTCAGGTGGAGCAGGCCGGCGATTTACCGGCGCTGGCCGCCGCCAGCCGCCGTACCCCGGAACTGGTCAATGCCTTGATGGCCCAGGGCGTCAAGCTGCGTTTTGCGATGGACCTGTTGGCGGCGCTCAATGGCCGCATTATGAGTAAGGCCTGGGCGTTTACCATCGACCCAGCGCATCATCAGCACAGCTGCATGATGGTCATGGGCAGCGAGGGTCGCGGCGAGCAGATCTTAAAGACCGATCAGGATAATGGGCTGATTCTCGCTGACGATGCCGAATGGCCCGACGTGGGCAAGGACATGCAGCGCCTGACAGAGACCCTCATCGAGCTGGGGTACCCGCCCTGTCCGGGCAACATCATGGTATCGAACCCGGAGTGGGTCGCCACGGTCAGCCAGTGGAAAGGCCACATTGCCCGCTGGGCCAGTGCGCGCGACGGCGATAGCCTGATGAAACTGGCCATCATGCTCGACGCCCACGGTGTCGCGGGCAATCCGAGCCTTTTGGAAAGCGTCCGTGAGGAGCTATTCGAGCGCTGCTCCCGGGACGAGTTGCTGCTGTCGTATTTCGCCCGCACTGCGCTGCGCTTTTCCACCCCGTTGACGCTGTTTGGTTCGCTGAAGAAACCCCAGCACGGCATCGATATCAAGAAAGGCGGTATTTTTCCCATCGTGCACGGTGTCCGCACCATGGCGCTTGAGCGGCGTATCCATGCGACCTCAACGCTGGACCGGCTGGATGCCCTCGCCGAGGATGGCCGGCTCAACCGGCGCTTTGCTGACGACCTCGGCGAAGCCCTGGCGCTGTTTACCGAGCTGCGGCTCAAGCAGCAGCTTCAGGCATTCTCCGACGATGCGTCCGCCGAGCAGCAGGAGCGTTCCAACCGGGTCGTCGTGCAGGATTTATCTTCGTTAGAGCGCGATTTACTGCGCGAGGCGCTGCATATCGTCAAGGATTTCAAGCAGCGCCTTTCGCATCGCTACCACTTGGAGTATTCGTGATCAGTCGACATTATCTGGACGCCCCCTTCGGGTGGCTTGGCGGTCTGCTGCGCCGGGAAAGCGAGCGCCGCCGTTATCAAGCATCCCCCTACGCGTGGCTCTTCCAGCCTTATCTGGGCAATGAACTGGTAGCGCTTACCTGCTTTGCCCACCACGGTGTCATGAGCGTGGCGGCGGTGACGCTACGCCAGCACCAGGTCCTGACCAGTCGTGCCTGGGTGGCGGCGTTAAGTGAAGGCGTTCGCGACAGCGCCGCCGCCGAGCGCCGCCATCAGCTGCTCTACAACGTCGAGACGACGATGCCCCTCAATGTCGAAAGCCTGCGTTCACTGGTGGAGTTTATCGGCAACCGCCCGATTATCGGCTGGCAGTTGGAGCAGCGACTTGCGCCGCTCGAGGAGCAGCTGCGACGCCACCTGGGGTTTGGCCTGCCCAATGCCCGCGTGGATGTAACCAAGCTGCACCAGCGCCACCTGCGCCGTCTGCATCCGCAGGTGGAGCAGGAGGCCGAGCTGGCCCAGGCGCTGGATTGCTGGCAGGTGCCCAGCCATGCGCCTCAGCGAGCGCTGGAAGATGCCACATCAAGCGCGCTTTTGTATCTGCGCCTGAAGCGCACGGAGGTCGACGCCGCCTCATAGCGGCAAGCGGTTGGGCCAGGGCGCAGAGAGTTGCTAGAATACCGATTGCTTCTCTGACTATCGGCAGTGCTTATACCATGCAACATCACCTTGATCATTTCGACCCCGCGTCGGCGACCAGCGACGCAGCGGCCCGCTTATCCGAGTCGGCTGAGCATCACGCGGCCAAACACAAGTGTGAGTTCAACAAGCTGCAAAAGCGGCTGCGCCGCGAAGTGGGCAACGCGATCATTGATTATCGCATGATCGACGAGGGCGACCGCGTCATGGTGTGCTTAAGCGGCGGCAAGGACAGCTATACGATGCTTGAGATGCTGCTCAGCCTGCAGCGCAACGCGCCGGTGAACTTTTCACTGGTCGCCGTCAACATGGATCAGAAGCAGCCGGGCTTTCCCGAACATGTGTTGCCCGCCTACCTTAAGGAACGCGGGGTGGAATACCATATCCTGGAGCGCGATACCTACTCGGTGGTGAAAGAGAAGACACCGGAAGGCAAAACCACCTGCGCGCTGTGTTCGCGTTTGCGCCGCGGGTCGCTGTACGGGTTTGCTGAAGAGATTGGCGCCACCAAGATTGCCCTGGGCCACCATCGGGAAGATATTCTTGAGACGCTGTTTTTGAACATGTTTTTCGGTGGCACGCTCAAGTCGATGCCGCCCAAGCTGCTCTCCGACGACGGCAAGAATATCGTCATCCGCCCGCTTGCCTACTGCAAGGAGGCGGATATTGCCGAGTACGCCCAGGCGATGGCGTTTCCGATTATTCCCTGCAACCTGTGCGGCTCGCAGCCCAATCTGCAGCGGCAGGTGGTCAAGGACATGCTGGCCGATTGGGACAAACATCACCCGGGCCGCCTGGAAAGCATGTTCAAGGCCGTAACCAACGTCGCCCCCTCGCAGCTTGCCGACCGCGACCTGTTCGACTTTGCCGGGCTGGAGGCCAAGCAGGCAGCGCTGATGGAGGGGCGTATTCAGGCGCTCAACGTCGGCTAGGTGTCCGGGCTTTCTTCCTCGGCGAGCTGCTTGAGCCTCGCCATATCGAGAATCTGTACCTCGCGGCCTGAAACCGCGACAACCTCTTGCGACTGAAAACGGCTGACAATCCGGCTGACGGTCTCCACGGCGAGCCCCAGGTAGTTGCCGATGTCGGCTCGGGGCATCGACAGCCGAAAGCTGTAAGGCGAGTATCCCCGTCGCCGGAAGCGGTCGGAGAGCGTGATCAGAAAGCTTGCCAGGCGCTGGTCGGCGGTTTTGCGCGACAGCAGCCGCATCATGCGCCGGTCGTTGCGCAGCTCCTTGCTCATGCTGCGATACAGCTGGCCGCGTAACTCCGGAAGCTTTTCCGATAGGTGGTCCAGCCGGTCGAAAGGAATTTCGCACACCGTCGTGGTTTCCAGTGCAATTACGCTACCCGGATAGTGCGGTTCGTCAATCGCATCCAGCCCCACCAATTCGCTTGGCAGGTAGAAATTGGTCAGCTGATCGTTACCGCCGCCTTCGGTGGTGACCTGTTTGAGGCTGCCCGAGCGCACCGCATAGACGCTGGTGAATGCATCTCCCTGGCGGAACAGGTGCTCACCTTTCTTGAGCGGCGTTCGCCGCCTTATGATCGCATCGAACTGATCCATGTCCTCAAGCTCCAGCGCCAGCGGCAGGCACAGGGAGCTCAGGCTGCAGGTCTGGCAGCGCGCTTCGTGCAATACGGCACGCCGATGACGCGAAGGTTCCGGCATACAAGTCTCCATCAGGGAACGCGTCCTGCCATTATGTAATCGGGCGTGCATGCTTAACAACCGCTAAATAATCTTTGAGTATCGCTGAGGCGTCTGCAACGGTAAGTGTGCGTCAAACGCCATGGCCAGATGGCGCACCAGCAGGCGCCCGACGGAGGTGACGGTGATGACATCCTGGTGGAGATTGACCAGCCCGTCCTGCTGCGCCTGGACAAGCGTGGCCAGGGCTTCCTTAAAATAGTCCTGAGGGTCGATCTGCCAGCGCTCGCCGAGGGCGGTCAGGTCCAGGCGCATATCGCACATCAGCCGCTCGATGGCATCGCGCCGGATACGGTCGTCCAGAGTGAGACGCAAGCCCCGCTGGATTGCGAGCCGGCCCTGATCGAGGGCCGCTTCATAGTCGGCGAGGGTGCTGGTGTTTTGCGCGTAGCTGTCTTCCAGACGCGAAATGGCCGATACGCCCAGACCGATCAGGTCGCACTGGGCGTGGCTGGAATAACCCTGGAAGTTGCGCTGCAGGGTGCCGTTTTGCTGGGCAAGGGTCAGGCTGTCGTCCGGCCGGGCAAAATGATCCATGCCGATATGCACATAGCCGGCATCGGTGAGCATGTCGATGGTGACGCGCAGCATGGCCAGTTTCTCGTCGGCGTCGGGCAGGTCCTGCTGGCGAATGCGCCGCTGGGGCGGAAAACGCTCTGGAAGGTGGGCATAGTTGAACACCGACAGGCGCGCCGGGTTCAGGTCGATGACCTGGCGAAGTGTCTGTGCAAAACTGTCCGCCGTTTGCAGCGGCAGGCCGTAGATAAGGTCCAGGTTGAGCGAGCGAAAGCCCAGTCGCTGGGCTTCGTCCATCAGCGTTTCGGTGAGCACTCGTGGCTGGTGGCGGTTGATCGCGCGCTGCACCTGGGGATCAAGGTCCTGAACGCCGAGGCTCAGTCGGTTAAAGCCCAGCGACTGCAAGTGGCGCAGGGTTAACACATCCGCTTCGCGGGGATCGATTTCAATGGCGTAGTCGCGCTCGGGGTCGCTTGATAGACCGAAGCGGGCGTCGAGGCAGTCGATCAACTCGCTCATCTGGTCAAGCGTCAGGAAAGTCGGCGTGCCGCCGCCCCAGTGCAGCTGCTTGACCGGACGCCGGGTATCGATGTGCCGTGCGGTCAGCGCCATTTCGCGGTCGAGGCGGGCCAGGTAAGGCACGGCAAGGGCGGTGTTCTTGGTGGCGATCTTGTTGCAGGCACAGTAGAAGCAGATCTTGCGGCAGAACGGGATATGCACGTATAGCGACAGCGCCCGTTGAGCGTCGTTGCTGCGGGCAAGGGCGGCGGTAAAGGCATCGGCCGTAAACGCCTCATCAAACGACAGGGCGGTAGGATAAGAGGTGTAGCGGGGCCCACTGGTGGCGTAACGCTGGAGCAAGGCATCGCTCCACGCTGCCGCGCTCAGGTCGCTGTCAGCCACTGCATCATTGAGGGTCGTTGGCATGGGGCTCGCTCCAGGTTAAAGGCCTGCCGCCAGGGTAGCGGTTGGCATGCAATGCCGTGTTGAGCTACGTCAAGAAAAGCCGCGCCGGGCCGGCGCTGGTACTTTCACTCACCTTCAGCGGAGAACTGTCTCGTGGACAACCATTGGCCAGAGGAAGTAAGCATCGATAGGCACACGCTGGCTGAGCGGGTCGCACAGCAGGTGAATGGCTGCTTCCGGGTAGAGGGGCTGGGGCCGCTCAGGCTGTACGGCAAGGCCACGCATGGCAGCTTGTTGTTGGCTCACGGCGCTGGCGCTGGGCATCGCTCGGCGTTCATGCAGCAGTTTGCCGCCGCAATTGCGGACCAGGGGCTTCAGGTCATCACCTTTGATTTTGGCTATATGCAGCAGATGCAGGCAACGGGCAAGCGCCGCCCGCCGCCGGCCATTGCCCGCACCGTGGAAGAGCTTGCGGGCTGGTATGCCTGCCTGGCCCCGCTGACGGTGAAGCCGCTGTGGCTCGGCGGCAAGTCGATGGGTGGCCGCGCGGCGAGCATGCTGGCAAGCGAGCAGCCTTGCCCCGGGCTGATGATTGCCGGCTACCCGTTTCACCCGCCCAAAGCACCCGACAGGCTGCGCTTGGCGCACTGGCCCGACGTCAAGGCGCCGTCGCTGATCCTCCAGGGGGAGCGAGACCCGTTCGGCACGCGACAAGAGGTGGCGGCGTTTCCGCTGCCCGCCTGCCTCGAGATAGCGTGGCTGACCGACGGCGACCACGACTTCAAGCCGCGTCGCGCATCGGGGCTCAATCAGACGATTTTGATTGACGAGGCCGCCGCTCTTGGGGCATCCTTCGTGCGCGCTCAAAGCTGCAGTGAAGCATCAGCCAAGCGTGCGTTTAAATCATGAAATGAGCCCGGTACACGAAGGCGTATTTGGCCACAGTATTTGAACGTAGCGTGTTGACTTCCTTCGCATCTACTGTAGAATGCAGCGCCACGTGACCAGCGGGTGGTTAGCTCAGTTGGGAGAGCACCAGCCTTACAAGCTGGGGGTCACTGGTTCGAACCCAGTACCACCCACCATTGCATGATGATCTGGAAACGTCGCAGTAAAGAAGACGCACAGCGTTAGCAACACGATACAGCGGACCGGTAGTTCAGTTGGTTAGAATGCCGGCCTGTCACGCCGGAGGTCGCGAGTTCGAGTCTCGTCCGGTCCGCCATCGTCGCTTCATGTGTCCGTTTTCACGCTTTTATCGCCTGTGGACCGGTAGTTCAGTTGGTTAGAATGCCGGCCTGTCACGCCGGAGGTCGCGAGTTCGAGTCTCGTCCGGTCCGCCACGATAAACACGCTGTGTAGCAGTGTTGGTTCGCCAACCGTATGGGTGGTTAGCTCAGTTGGGAGAGCACCAGCCTTACAAGCTGGGGGTCACTGGTTCGAACCCAGTACCACCCACCATTTGAAAGCGCAACCGCCGCGATTAAATGGAAACGATGCAAGCCCTTGATCGATGTAGTGCTATACCGTGGACCGGTAGTTCAGTTGGTTAGAATGCCGGCCTGTCACGCCGGAGGTCGCGAGTTCGAGTCTCGTCCGGTCCGCCATTTAGCATGATTTATCCCGCATTAGGTCTTGATCAGCATCATTGCGAGTTATCGGTTTATACCGAACGAATTCAAAACCCCGGATCAATGATCCGGGGTTTTTCGTATGCGCGGCGTTTATCTGCCCGCTTAGCCGATCGCGCTGACGCCAGCTTTGGCGACCTGAACGTCCTGGTCCGGTTTGACGCCGGAAATACCCACCGAGCCAACCACATGGCCATCGACGATGATCGGTACGCCGCCGGAGAGCAGCCCCTGAAGCGGCGCGGAAACGAACGCGGTACGGCCACCGTTGATCATCTCTTCAAAGACCTGGGTCTCTTTGCGGCCGATAGCGGCGCTACGTGCTTTCTGGGTGGCGACGTCGGCGCTGAAGGGGGCGGCACCGTCGAGGCGACGCAGCGCCAGTAGATGGCCGCCATCATCGGCCACGGCGATGGTCACCGCCCAGCCGTTGCTGTCGGCTTCTTTTTGGGCGGCATCGAGTACGTTAATTACGTCTGCCTGGGACAAGATCGCTTTGGTTTGCATCAAGGGGTCCTTTTTGCGGTTTTAGGGTAAGAAAGCCCATGCCGCCCTGGGCGACATGGGCCGGGATTACGGTGCTTAGTGTAGCGCAGCGTCGACGATTTCCACCCAGTGGCGAACCGGTGTGCGGTTGGCACCGGCTAGGTGGGTCTGGCAGCCAATGTTTGCGGTGACGATCATTTCCGGGTTGCCGGCTTCCAGCGCGTTGAGTTTATTGTCGCGCAGCTGGGTGGCAAGCTCCGGCTGGGTGATCGAATAGGTGCCCGCAGAGCCGCAGCACAGGTGGGCGTCCTGTACCGGGGTCAGCGCAAAGCCGAGCTTGGTGAGCACGCCTTCCACTGCGCCGTTGAGCTTCTGCGCGTGCTGCAGCGTGCAGGGGCAGTGAAACGCCAGTCGCTGGCTGGCCTGAACGTCCAGGGTGTCCAGCGGCTCGTCGCGCAGCACTTCGACGATGTCCTTGGCCAGGGCGCTGATTTTCGCGGCCTTGTCGGCATAGTCGGGGTCGTCCCTGAGCATTTCGCCATATTCTTTGACGAAGGCGCCGCAGCCGCTGGCGGTTTGCACGATGGCTTCCGCGCCCTGCTCAACGTGGGGCCACCAGGCGTCGATATTGGCCCGCGCGCGGTCTAGCCCGTCTTTCTGGGCGTTGAGGTGGAAGTCAACCGCACCGCAGCAGCCCGCCTCGCTCACCGGCGTGACGCTGATGCCCAGTCGGTCCAGCACCCGCGCGGTGGCGGCGTTAGTGTTGGGTGACAGCCCGGGCTGCACGCAGCCTTCCAGCATCAATACCCGGCGACTGTGCTGTGTGCTGGGCCGCTGGCCTGCATCAACCGGTGCGGGGGGCATTTTGTTGCGCAGTTTGCCGGGCACCAGGGGCTTGAAGGTTTGGCCCAGCGTCAGCAGCGCCTTGAAACGCTGCGGCTCGACCACCATCTTGCGCAGCGCATAGCGCTGGGCGCGTTCTGCGGCGGGGCGGGGCACACGGCGTTCGATTTCCGCCCGACCGATGTTGAGCAGCTTGTGATACTCCACGCCCGACGGACAGGTGGTCTCACAGTTCAGGCAGGTGAGGCAGCGGTCCAGGTGCAGGCGCGTTTCTTCGGTCACCTGATCGTCGTCATCAGGGCTCTCAAGCAGCTCTTTCATCAGGTAGATGCGCCCCCGGGGGCCATCACGCTCATCGCCGAGTAGCTGATAGGTCGGGCAGGTGGCGTTGCAGAAACCACAGTGCACGCAGGTGCGCAGGACGCGGTCGGCTTCCTGGATATGCGGCTTTTGACGGTCGGCATCGGTAAAGTGCGTCTGCATGTCAGCTCTCCTGATTAAAACGCCGCATAGAGACGTCCGGGGTTAAAAATGCCGTGGACATCCAGCTCTGCCTTCAAATTGCGGTGGTATTTTTCCACCACGCTTGGCAGCGGCGTAAAGGGGCTCTCGGCGCCCCCTTGCGAATGGGGCGTATAGCAGGTGGCGTGGCCACCGGCGGCCCGGCACGCGTCGCGCAGCGTGTCGGCATCCAGCGAGGTCTTGACCCAGCGCTGGCTGCCGCCCCAGTCGTAGAAGATATCCGCTTCAGGGATATCCAGCGCCAGTGGCGGCGTGTTGGGCGGCAGTGACAGGCGCCATAGCGACTGCCCGTCACCAAGCGTGAAAAAGTCATGCTGGTGGTCGCGCAGGGACGTCCAGAACTGGGCGTCGAGGTCGTCGCCGCCCAGTCGCTCGCGCGTCGCCTTCACCGAGCTCACGCCACCTTCCAGGCGAATAAAAAGCGTATTCTGATGCCAGGCGGCCGCGGTGATGGGCAGCGGCTGGCGGCCCAGTTCAGCGACTTTCTTGAGCGCGTCGTCGATACCCATGGAAAGGCGCAGGCTGTGGCTGGCGCTGGGCAACGGCAGTACCTTGAAGGAGATATCAGCCAGCACGCCAAGCGTGCCCTGGGCGCCGGTCAGCATGCGCGACAGATCATAGCCGGCGACGTTTTTCATCACTTCGCCGCCGAAGCGCAACAGCTTGCCTTCCTGGGTGATGATGCGCGTGCCGAGCACGAAGTCACGCGCCGCGCCCGCCCAGGGGCGGCGCGGCCCGGAAAGGCCGGTGGCAACGGCGCCGCCGATGGTGCTGGCCTTACCGAAGGCGGGCGGCTCAAAGGCGAGCATCTGATGGTGGTCGGCAAGCACCGCCTCCAGGTCGCTCAGCCGGGTGCCGGCACGCACGGTGACCACCAGTTCGACCGGGTCGTAATCCACGATGCCGGCGTGGTCGGCAACGCTCAGCGTCTGGCCGTCGACGGGACGACCGTAAAAGGCGCGGGTATCGCCGCCGACAATCCGCAGCGGAGTGCGGGACGCGTGGGCCTGGCGGACCTGCTCGCACAGCGCCTCGGCCATGTCGTTATCCGCCGAATGAGTCACGGTGTTAGTCATGGTCTTTCCTAATGATCGTCTTTCTTGGGCACGCTAGAAACGCGGCAGTTCAGGGTGCGGTAGTTCGTTGTTATGGACGTGCATCGCACCGAACTCGGCGCAGCGCGCCAGCGTCGGAATGTTCTTGCCCGGATTGAGCAGCCGCTGCGGGTCAAACGCCGCTTTCAGGGCATGGAAAACGGTCAGTTCGTCGGGCTGGAACTGGCTGCACATCTGGTTGATCTTTTCCCGCCCCACACCGTGTTCGCCGGTAATCGACCCGCCGGCGGCGACGCACAGCTCGAGGATCTTGCCGCCGACGTCTTCCGCCAGCGCCAGCTCGCCTTCCTTGTTGGCATCGAACAGGATCAGCGGGTGCATATTGCCGTCGCCGGCGTGGAACACGTTGGCCACCAGCAAGCCGCTTTCTTCGGAAAGCGCGGCGATGCCCTTGAGCACGCGGGGCAGCTCACGGCGCGGGATCGTGCCATCCATGCAGTAATAATCCGGCGACATCCGCCCAACTGCCGGGAAGGCGTTTTTACGGCCGGCCCAGAATTTGGCACGTTCTGCGTCGTCGCGGGCCTGCTGAATGTCGGTGGCGCCTGCGTCGGTGAGCACGCGGCGAACGGTGGCACAGTCGTCGTCCACGTCGGCTTCCACCCCGTCGAGCTCGCACAGCAGAATGGCTTCGGCATCCAGCGGGTAGCCGGCTTTGACGAAATCTTCGGCGGCTTTGATAGCCAGCTTGTCCATCATTTCCAGGCCGCCCGGGATGATACCCGCGGCGATGATATCGCCCACCGCGCGGCCAGCTTTTTCGACGTCGTCGAAGCTTGCCATCAGGACTTTGGCGGTTTCGGGCTTGGGTAGCAGCTTGACGGTGATCTCGGTGACCACGCCGAGCATTCCTTCGGAGCCGTTCATCAGGGCAAGCAGGTCGAAGCCTGGCGCATCAAGCGCCTCGGAACCGAGCGTCATGCGCTCTCCCTCGATGGTCATGATGTCCACGCGCATGACGTTGTGGACCGTCAGGCCGTATTTCAGACAGTGTACGCCGCCGGCATTCTCGGCCACATTGCCGCCGATCGAACAGGCGATCTGCGACGAAGGGTCCGGCGCGTAGTAAAGCCCGAAAGGCGCGGCGGCCTCGGAAATGGCCAGATTGCGCACGCCGGGTTGCACCCGCGCCAGGCGCGCCTCGGGGTCGACCTTGAGAATTTGATTGAAGCGCGACATGACCAGCAACACACCGCGTTCCAGCGGCAGCGCGCCCCCGGAAAGCCCGGTGCCCGCGCCGCGCGTCACAACCGGCACGCCGAGGGCGTGACAGCGTTTGAGCAACCCTTCCACTTCGTCAAGGGTCTCGGGTAGCGCCACCAGCATGGGCAGGATGCGGTAGGCCGCCAGGCCGTCGCATTCAAACGGATGCAGGTCTTCTTCGCGGTGAAGTAAGGTAAGCGACGGCACGGCTTGCTGCAGGTCGGTCAACACCTCGGTTTTATCGCGGCGAACCAGTTCGCCGTCGAGGCGCTCATCAAAGAGGATATTCATAAGGACACCCCTAACGGTTTAGTTTTTAGCCTTTTTCACTTAAAAAGTGATAGCCACGGTGCTTAGGCATTTTGCCCAATCTGAGCTTTTTTTGTGCGTCTGTCTAGGCTGTGGTGCAATGGTCAGACCAGTAATTAGTCGATAGCCAGTCAAGCGCTAGCAAAGCCAACACTACCCATAGGAGGCTGCATGGCATTTAGCAATGATGAAATACCAATGGGCCGACGCACCCCCGAGCATGTGGCCGCCAGGTTGGAAGAGTTGATTTTAGAAGGCGTTTTTCGGCCAGGGCAGTTGCTGCCCTCGGAGCGACGTTTGTGTGATCGTTTGGGCGTTTCCCGTGCATCGCTGCGCGAGGGATTAAGAATCCTACGCAGCAAAGCCATCATCGATACCCGGCAAGGGCATGGTTCTACTGTGGCCTCGCTGTTGCCGGTAGACCCGCAAAGCCCGCTGATGCACCTGTTTCGCGACCACCCACGTACTTTGTTTGACTTGTTGGAAGTCCGCTCGTTACTGGAAGGTGAGTCCGCGTATTTGGCTGCCAAACGCGGCACCTCCATGGACCGCGTGCTGATTACTCGCCGCTACCAGGAAATGGCCGACTATGCCGCACAGCCTGAGGCGTTGGATGTTGAGCGATTGGCGCGGCTGGACCATGCGTTTCACCTGGCGATATCACAGGCTTCGCACAATCCGGTATTGGTTCATACGCTGCAGAGCTTGACCGACTTACTGCTAAGTTCGGTGTTTGCCTCAATGAAGCACTTGTATCACCGCCCCGGCCCGCGCGAAATGATCAATCAACAACATGTGCAGCTTCACGATGCCGTGGTCAGTGGAGACGCCGAGCAGGCAAAACGAATCGCCCTGGAGCATTTAACCAGTATTAGCGAGTTGCTGCGCGAGCTGGAAGCCGAGCATCATCGCCTGGAGCGCTCAGCTATGCGCTTGGAACAGTGGCAGTAGCGTTTAACGCCTTAAGAATTCGCCACGCTCAAACGGTCGTCTTCGATCACGCCGGCCAGGGTCGCGACCTCCAGTTTATTGCACAGGTGGTCGCGTAAAATTTGCCCCAGTAGCCGACCGTCGCGTTTCTCAAGTGCGGCCATCATGTTCTCGTGGTCTTGCACCGCTTGACTCCAGAACGTTTGGGTCATTTTTTTGGAATAGCGAACCCGTTTCACTCGCTGGCTTAAGTTGCTGTACATCTCCTGAAGCAAGTCGTTACGCGATGCCGCCAGAATGCTTTCGTGTATTTGCCGGTTGACCTCGAAATAGGTCATTAGCTCTCGATTACGGTAATGCGTCAGCATCTCCTCATGCAGCCTGCGAATGTCAGCGATTTCTGCATCGCTGATGTATTGGCAGGCCAGCTCCCCGGAAAGACCTTCCAAGGCGGCCATCAGGTCGTAAGTATCTTTGACTTTTTTGAACGTTAAGCGAACCACTCGCGCACCACGGTTAGGCAGTAATTCAATTAGCCCTTCGGTGGCGAGCACTTTGAGCGCTTCTCGCAAGGGCGTGCGCGATACCCCGAATTTCTCGCACAGCTGCTTTTCTGAAATACGCTCCCCAGGCGCGAGTTCCCCGTGTTCAATAAGATCGCCGATACGGTCGGCCACTTCACGATATAGATTGCGTTGCAATATCTTGGTCATATTCGTTTCTCTTCACCTGAAGGCGCATATTGTGCATTACCAATCCCTTGGCTACCCAATATTACCGAAACCGTATGCGGCTATGGAGGTTCGGGTTGCGCCAGTACGTTAACGAGTATGATCTATAAAAAATATTATGAATTCAATATTCTTTGGTTGTGGTCAAGTGACACAGTTGCTATTTCTGTTATTTCGGAAGTTTAGCAAGTATTCACTTAACACAAACGGAGCACAATATGGCTGGTCAAGTATTTAAATGTAGCGTGCAGCTCACGCGGGAGCAGGCGCGTCAGATGATCGATGCCGCCATTATGAAGGCGCGAGCGTTAAATATACCGCCGTTAACGCTGGTGGTGCTGGACGGGGGTGGCAATCTTGTGGCCGCCGAGCGCGAAGACGGCTGCGCGCCGCTTCGCCACCCGGTGGCCCAAGGTAAAGCGTATACCGCATTGGGCATTGGTGTTGCCAGTGGTGTGGTTGGGGCTCGCAATGCGCAGCGCCCCGCCTTTGTGTCCAGCGTTTCGGCGGCTTCCCAAGGCCATTTTGTGGCGGTTGCAGGCGGCGTGCCTGTGCTTGATGCGCAAAGCTTTGTTATCGGGGCGATGGGCGCTAGCGGCGCGTCGTCAGACGAAGACCAGCAGGTCGTTATTGCAGGTATCGAGGCTGCCGGGCTCAAGTGGGGGCTTGAGCCCGAATAATCCCTTTCTGCTTTATTGCTAATTTTATTTCGCTTATTTCGCCAATCCATTGAGGGAGAAACATTATTTGTTTCGCCTCATGGCTTGTCGACTAAAGTTTAATACCTAATTTTGCATTTTGAATTCAAGTTGAGTGTATGACGATTTGATTCGCCGCTTCGCCAGAAGGGGAGAGACGAGTCGGTTCGTCGTCGCGCTTCCCAGGCGACAGCCACGATACCCAAACAACCTCAAAGGAGCGCTGACCTGGGCAACACGCGCACAACAACAACAAGCCAGCACTGGAGTACCCAATGAAAAACATCAAGACAGCATTCGTCACCGCCTCACTGGCGTTGAGCCTTACGCCAGGGCTCGGTATGGCTCAGACCGAGCTGCAGTTCGGGCACGTAGGCAATCCCGGTTCGTTGTTCGATACGTCCGTGAAGGAATTCGCCAAGCTGGCCAACGAGCGACTGGGTGACGACTACAAGGTAGAGCCATATGGATCGAGCCAACTGGGTGGTGACAGCTCGATGATGCAGAAGCTCAAGCTCGGCCAGCTCACCTTTACGCTGCCCTCTACGGTGATGTCCTCGGTGGTGGACGAGTTTGGTCTGTTCGAGATGCCCTATCTGATCCAGGACCGCGACCACATGAAGCGGGTCATCGATGAGGTCATCGAACCCGATCTCTACCCACTGGTGGAGGAAGAGGGGTACAAGGTTCTGGCCGTCTGGGAGAATGGCTTCCGCCAGATCACCAACAACGAGCGGCCCATTGAGACGCCCGAAGACCTGGACGGTTTGAAACTACGCACCCCAGAAGGCAAGTGGAGGGTGCGTATGTTCGAGGAATACGGCGCTAACCCCTCACCCATGGCGCTCTCGGAAGTCTTCACGGCGCTGCAGACCGGTACTATGGATGGCCAGGAAAACCCTCTAGTACAGATCCATTCCCAGAAGTTCCAAGAGGTGCAGGACTACCTCTCCATGACCAATCACGTTTACACCCCAGCCTATGTAGTGGTCTCAAAGAGCCATTGGGAGGACTTGCCAGAAGACGTGCGTGAGGTTCTGGAAGAAACCGCTCAAGAGGTTCAGGACTTTGTCTACGAGACGGCTGCCAAGCAGGACGAGGAACTGCTGGGCGAGATGGAAGAGGCCGGCATGGAAGTCAACGAGCCTGACCTGCAGTCCTTTATCGATGCCAGTGGTCCGGTCTATGAGCGCTTCGACGAGGAAGTGGAAGGTGGCGGCGACCTGGTCGACCGCGTGTTGGAGCTGGGTGAGGAAGACTGAGCCTCACTGCAGTCTGAACCCTTCTGAACCCACCCAAGGACCGCCCATGACGGGCGGTCCTTCCTCTGATCGACGGAGTGGCTTTAATGTCCCTTTTGAAACTTCGATCCGGATTCGAGTGGCTGCTCGAGGTCATCACCATGTTTCTGGTGGTTGCCTTGACGGTCGTGGTGTTGCTCGGTGTCAGCTTCCGCTATACCGGCAATTCCCTGGGCTGGTATGACGAGGTCGCCGCCGTGATGCTGGCGTGGGTGACCTACTACGGTGCCGCCCTTGCCGCCCTCAAACGTGCGCATATTAGCGTTCCCGGTTTCGTCTATTCGCGCCCGCGGGCCGTTCGCGTGGCGCTGGTCGTGATCGGTGAAGTCATCACCATTACTTTCTTTGTGCTGCTGGCTGTTTATGGCGTCTACATTATCGGCGTTCTCGGTGGCTCTACCATGGTCAGCGTGCCGATTCCCACCGCTGTTACTCAGTCCACCATTCCTATTGGTGCGGCGCTTTATGTCATCGCCGAGCTGCTTAATCTGCCGGACATCCTGCGCGAAGCCTGGGATGGGCGCAGTCCGCCCTCGGAGCAGGATATTGTGGAGGAATTGCAATGACGACGGCTTTGATTCTGCTGGCCGGCCTGGCCATGATCTTCATCAATATACCTATCGCGGTCGCCCTGGGGGCGATATCCATTGTCGCCATGCTGGTGCTGCAAGGCACGAACAGTCTGCTCGGCTTCCCGCTAGTGCTGTTCGAGGGGGCGACCAAGTTCCCACTGATCGCCATTCCGTTGTTCGTTCTGGCTGGTGCCATTATGAATACCGGCGGCATCTCCCGGCGGCTGATCGACTTCGCCTCTGCACTGCTCGGCTTCATTCGTGGCGGCCTGGCCATGGTCAACGTCGGCACCTCGCTATTCTTCGCCGAAATCTCCGGGTCTGCGGTGGCCGATGTGGCGGCGCTTGGCTCCATTCTGATTCCGGAGATGAAGCGCAAAGGGTATCCCGCTCCGTTTGCTGCGGCCATCACGTCGTCTTCGGCATCGCTTGCCATCATCATTCCACCGTCGATCCCGATGATCCTGTATGCCGCTATGGCCGACACCTCAGTTGTGCAGCTCTTCGTTGCCGGTATCGTACCCGGCATTGTTGGCGGGCTGTTGATGATGGCACTCGCCTGGTACTTCGCGGTTCGCTACAACTTTCCCGTGGAGCAGACCTTCAAGCTGAGCCGCGTATGGTCCACCTTTAAAGCGGCGGGCCTTGCCTTCTTGCTCCCCATGATCATTCTGGGTGGCATCTTTGGTGGCTTCATGACCGCGACCGAAGGCGCTGCGCTGGCGGTATTGGCTGCGCTGTTGATCAGTTTCCGCTACGGCGAGCTGCGCTGGAAGAAGCTACGTGCAGCCATGGTAGAGGGCGGTGTTCAGACTGCTGTGGTCATGCTGTTGGTGGCAAGCTCGGCGCTGCTCGGGGATTTCCTGACCCGCGCCCAACTGCCGCAGATGCTGGCGGCGATGATCGGCGACTTCACCAGCAACAAGTACGCGGTGCTTGCATTGCTCAACATCTTCCTGCTGTTGATCGGCATGATTCTGCACTCGGCGGCGGCGATCATTCTTACGGTGCCTATCGTCATGCCATTGGTGATGATGGTCGGTATCGATCCCGTCCACTTCGGCATGATCGTGACGCTGAACCTGGCGATCGGCCAACAGACGCCCCCGGTGGCCAGCGTGCTGATGACCGCCTGTTCGGTGGCCAAGGCCGATATCTGGGATGTATCCAAGGCCAACTTGCCGTTTGTCGCGCTGCTGTTCGTGCTGCTGATGCTGGTGACCTACGTGCCGATCTTCCCCATGGGCCTGGTGGAACTATTTTACCGGTAAGCCCGATTGATGCTTAGGAGGACACGCTTATGTCCGACGAGACGCTGATTTTTCGGCGGGAGGGCAACCTCGCCTGGCTCGGTTTCAACCGGCCCGCGAGCCGTAATGCCATGACGTGGGACATGTACAACGCTCTGGAGGCCAGCTGCGTGCAGCTGGCCGATGACGACAGCGTACATGCCGTGGTGCTGCACGGTGTCGGTGGCGAAGCCTTCGTGGCGGGGACCGACATCACCCAGTTCGCCAACTTTACTAAGCCTGAGGATGCTCTTGATTACGAGCGCCGCATCGAGCGGGTGGTAAGTGGCCTTGAAACCCTCAACAAACCGACCATCGCGATGATCGAGGGGTTCTGCGTTGGCGGTGGCGCGGCGCTCGCCATGGCCTGCGATTTCCGCTACTGCACGCCGTCGCTGAAATTTGGTGTGCCGATCGCCAAGACCCTGGGTAACACGCTGTCGATCACCAACGTGTCGCGGTTGATCGATATGGTGGGGGTCGCGCGCACCAAGGAAGTGCTGATGCAGGCGAAGCTGTTGTCTGCCGACGAAGCCTACCAAGTGGGGTTGATCAATCAGGTCTTTGCGCCCGACACCATTGCCGCCGCCGTGACGGAGATCGCCAATGAATTCTCACGGCGTGCACCGCTGACGCTCCAGGCCAGCAAGGCGCTGGTAGGGCGCGTCCAGGCCCAGCGCCGGGCGTCACTCGAGGCGGGTAACGATTGGGTGACCACCTGCTACATGAGCGATGACTTTAAGGCAGCCGTCGACAAGTTCGTCAACAAGACGTCTTTCGAATGGACGGGGCGTTAAGTCATCCAGAGAGGAATTCAGCCAATGCTGCCACTACAGAATGTGAAAGTGCTGGACATCTCGCAGATCATGGCTGGGCCTTACTGCACGATGGTGCTGGCCGACATGGGCGCGGATGTTACCAAGGTTGAGAAGGTCCAGGGCGGCGATGATAGCCGCCAGATGGGCCCTTATATCAACGATGAGTCGACCTGCTTTTCGCAGATTAACCGCAACAAAAAGAGCATATCGCTCAACCTGAAGGATGAGCGGGCCAGAGAGATATTCTATCGCCTGGCCAAAGACGCTGATGTCATCGTCGAGAACTACCGCACGGGCGTTACCAAGTCGCTGAAGATCGACTACGACACCATCAAGGCGATCAATCCGGGGATCATCTACTGCTCGATCTCTGGCTATGGCCAGACCGGCCCCTATAGCCATCGCGGTGGCTTCGACCTGGTCGCCCAAGGCATGACCGGGTTGATGTCGATGACCGGTGAGAAGGGGCGGCGACCGCTCAAGACCGGTATTGCCGTCTACGATATCGGTGCCGGCATCACGGCGGTGTACTCGATTCTCGCGGCCTATATCCACAAGGCCAACAGCGGTGAAGGCCAGCATATTGATATCGCCATTACCGAGTGTGGCCTGCCCTGGTTCGCCTGGGAGGCGGCGGCCTACTTCGGTGAAGGCACGCTACCCGAACCCACTGGCTGGCGACATCGCGTGTCGGCGCCCTATCAGGCAGTCAAATCCAAAGATGGCTATATCATGCTGGGCTGTGCGAACCAGCGTACCTGGGAGCGTTTCTGCCAGGACGTGCTCGCGCGTGAGGACCTGATGGCGGACTCTCGGTTCCTGACCAACTCCGACCGTGGCCAGCACGTCGAGGAACTCGAGGCGGTGTTGGAAACGATCATGGTTGATCGGGACATGAATCATTGGCTTGCGCTTTGCGACAAGGCGGGTGTGCCGGCCGGTCCGATCAACAATTTCGCCCAGGCCATGCAGGACGAGCATTACCTGGCGCGGGGCATGGTGCAGGAAATGGATCACCCGTTGATCGGCAAGATGAAGACCATCGGCTTTCCAAGCAAGTTCTCGCTGACGCCCTCGCAGATTCGCAGCCCGGCCCCGCTGCTCGGTCAGCATACCGATGAAGTGCTCGATACCCTGGGCGTCTCGCCCGATCAACTGGAAAAGCTGCGGTCCGAAGGCTGTATCAAGTGATTTTTTAAAAAACATGATTGAATTCATTATCCAGTTTGCGGAGGCATCTGCTCCGCAACAACAATAGGAAGCGACCGTATGTTAAATCTCGACTTTCACCCCTCCGGCCGTCATTTTCTGCAAATTCCTGGCCCGTCCCCGGTGCCAGACCGTATTTTACGGGCGATGAGCCTGCCCACGATCGACCACCGCGGCCCAGAGTTCGGTGCCCTGGGGCTTGAGTTGCTGAGCAAGATTCAAAAAATCTTCAAAACCGAGAACCCGGTGATTATCTACCCTGCGTCCGGTACCGGTGCCTGGGAAGCGGCACTGGCCAATACCATGTCGCCCGGTGACAAAGTGCTGATGTTTGAGACCGGCCATTTCGCCACGCTATGGCACAAAATGGCGCTACGTTTGGACGTGCAGCCCGAGTTTTTAGGTTTGCCCGGCTATGAAGGCTGGCGCAATGGTGTACAGGCCGACATGATCGAAGCGCGGCTTAAAGAGGATACCGGCCACGAGCTGAAAGCCGTCTGCGTGGTCCACAACGAAACCTCAACCGGCGTGACCAGCGATATCGCCGCCGTGCGTAAAGCCATCGACGCCGCCGGCCACCCCGCGCTGCTGATTGTCGATACCATTTCCGGTTTAGCCAGTGCCGACTACCGCCATGATGAGTGGGGCGTTGATGTCACCGTCTCCGGCTCGCAGAAAGGCCTAATGCTGCCCCCGGGCATTAGCTTTAACGCGCTCTCGCCCAAAGCGATTGAAGTCAGCAAGCAGGCGAAATTGCCGAAAAGCTTCTGGGCCTGGGACGAAATTTTAGAAGCCAACAAAAACGGCTACTGGCCCTACACACCGAGCACTAACCTGCTTTATGGCCTTAACGAAGCCTTGGATATGCTGTTGGATGAAGGCATGGAGCAAGTGCTGGCTCGCCATCAGCGCTGGGCCGCTGGCGTGCGCGCGGCGGTAGAAGCCTGGGGGCTTGAGATTCAGTGCCTGGATCCCTCCGTTTACTCGCCAGTACTGACCGGCGTGGTAATGCCGGAAAGTGTCGATGCAGACGCTGTGCGCAAGATTATCTACGAGCGCTTTGATCTATCGCTGGGCATGGGCCTGGGTAAGGCCAAGGGCAAAATGTTCCGGATCGGCCATTTGGGCGACTGTAATGACCTTACGCTGATTGCCACCCTGGGCGGCTGTGAGGCGGGCATGAAGCTCGCGGGCGTTAACCTCAAAGGCAGCGGCGTGACGGCAGCGCTGGACTATTTTGCCGCCAACCCGCTTAACGCAGGCAAGCGCTAAACGACGGGGAGAGCCATATGACGTCTCTGACGAACCAACACCCGTCCCGTGATGCCAAGATTAAGCCGCTCGGCGAATTCGCCGAGCGGTTATCCCGAGAAATGTCGGGTGAGGTGCTGTTTGATCAAGCCACCCGGGGGCGCTATTCCACCGATGCTTCTATTTATCAGGTGACGCCGGTGGGCGTGGTGATTCCCCGCCACCAGCAGGACCTGAAAATTGCCCTGGATATTGCCCGCGATGCCAAGGTGCCGATATTGGCTCGCGGCGCAGGCACCAGCCAGTGTGGCCAAACCGTCGGTGAGGCGCTGGTGATCGACACCACTCGCTGGCTCAATGACATCGTTGAGTTCGACGCCGAGGCGCGCACCGTGGTGGTCGAGCCCGGCATGGTGCTGGATCATCTCAACGCTTGGCTAAAACCCCACGGGCTCTGGTATCCGGTGGATGTTTCCACCAGCGCGCAGTGCACCATCGGCGGTATGGCGGGCAATAACTCCTGCGGCTCGCGTTCGATCTTCTACGGCAACATGGTGCACAACGTGCTGGGCGTGGAGGCGCTATTGGCTGACGGCAGCGCGGCGAGTTTTGGTTTTGTCGATAGCCTCGCGGAAGGCTCTCAAGAGCAGCGCCTCGCTCAAAAGGTGAGGGCGATTGCCGAGCGTGTGGGCCCGGAAATTCGTGATCATTTTCCTAAAGTGCTGCGTCGGGTAGGTGGCTACAACCTGGATTTGTTCGACTGCCAGAACCCGATGCCTTACGACCCTGACAACCGCGCTAATTTAGCCCACCTGTTGGTGGGTTCGGAAGGGACGCTAGGGGTAAGCCAGCGCATCAAACTCCGGCTGTCACCGCTGCCCGAGCAGAAGGTGCTGGGTGTGGTGAACTTCCCGACCTTCTATCAGGCGATGGATTTCACCCAGCATATCGTCAAGCTCGGCCCCACGGCGGTGGAGCTGGTTGACCGCACCATGATTGAGCTGTCGCTGGAGAATCCCGCATTCCGCCCGGTCATTGAAAAAGCGCTAATCGGCAAGCCGGAAGCCATTCTTCTCGTGGAGTTTGCCGGTCAGGATCATGCAACGCAGCTTGAGGCGCTACGCGGGCTTAATGAATTGATGGGTGATCTGGGCCTACCGGGCAGCGTCGTGGATATGCCCGAAGCCGCTGAGCAGAAAGCGCTGTGGAACGTGCGCAAAGCCGGGCTCAATATCATGATGAGCATGAAGGGCGACGGTAAGCCGGTCTCCTTTATTGAAGACTGCGCAGTGCCGCTAGAGCACCTGGCCGAGTACACCGACAAGCTCACCGAGGTGTTCAACCGCTACGGCACGGAGGGCACCTGGTACGCCCACGCAGGTGTTGGCACGCTGCACGTGCGGCCGATTCTTGATATGCGCCGGGATGGCGCAACGAAAATGCGTGAAATCGCCGAGTTGGCCTCCGCGTTAGTGCGTGAATACAAAGGCGCCTACTCCGGCGAACATGGCGACGGCATCTGCCGTGGCGAGTGGGTGGCATGGCAGTTTGGCGAAACGGTCAACGACGCCTTTCGTGAAATCAAGCAGCTGTTTGACCCTGAAAACCTGTTCAACCCAGGCAAAATCGTCGATACCCCCAAAATGGATGACGAGCGCTATTTTCGTTTTCCTAAAAGCTACACCACAATTCCACTAACCCCGGTATTTGATTGGTCTGCCTGGAACGTGAAGCGCGACCCGCTCACCGGTGAGCAAACACCGCCTGGCTCAGGCGGCGATGCCACCCACGGCTTGGCCATGGCAGTGGAGATGTGCAACAACAACGGCCACTGCCGCAAGTTTGATGCGGGCACCATGTGCCCCAGTTTCCGCGTGACGAAAGATGAGCAGCACCTGACACGTGGCAGGGCTAATACGCTGCGCCTGGTGCTCTCGGGTCAGTTGAGCGAGGCGGGGCTCGCCAGCGACGATGTCAAAGAAGCGCTGGATCTGTGCGTGTCGTGTAAGGGCTGCAAGCGGGAATGTCCCACGGGCGTGGATATGGCGAAGTTCAAGATTGAAGCCCGCACCGCTCGCGCCCGCGTCAAAGGCTTATCGCTACGTGACCGGATGGTTGGGGAAATGCCGCGCTACGCGCCATGGGCTAGCAAGTTTTCATCGGTGGTCAACGGCGTTGAGCGCGTGCCCTTCCTGGCTAAACAGATCAAGCAGGCGCTAAAACTCGCTCCCCAGCGCTCGCTGCCGGTGTTTAACGGTAATTTCCTCGCCAGTGCCGAGGCGTCTAACCACACCGTTACCTCAGAGCGTGAAGTGCTGCTGTTTGTGGATACCTTCAATAACTATATGGAAGGCGATAACGCCAAAGCGGCCAAGCGGGTGCTGGAAGCGGCGGGCTACCGTGTGCATCTCAATGTGACCAAGGGTCAGCGGCCGCTCTGCTGCGGGCGAACCTACCTCTCGTCGGGCCAGTTTGATAAAGCCAAGGCGGAAGCCAAACGCACGCTTGAGCACCTGATGCCGTTTGTAGAGCGGGGCGTGGCGATTGTCGGGCTTGAGCCTTCTTGTCTGCTCAGCATGCGCGACGAATTTCTGCAGTATGGCTTTGGCAACGAGGCGAAGGCGCTGTCGGACTCCGCCTATTTGTTCGAGGAGTTTCTGGTTAAAGCGCGCGCCGAAGATCAACTTCCGCTGGAACTGAAGCCGTTGAACTATGAACGGGCGATGCTGCATGGGCACTGTCATCAAAAAGCCTTTGATGCGCTCCGCCCCGTCGAGCAAGTGCTGGGCTGGATACCGGAACTGAAGGTCGAAACCATTGAGTCTTCATGCTGTGGAATGGCCGGCAGCTTCGGCTACGAAGCCGAGCACTATGAGGCGTCGCTGAAGATGGCGGAACTCTCGCTCCTGCCTGCGATTCGTCAGGCGGATAGCAATGCGGTACTGATTGCCGACGGCACCAGCTGTCGCCACCAGATTCATGATGGCAGCGGTCGGGAAGCGATGCACGTTGCTCGATTGCTGGAACAAGCGCTAGCTTGAGCTGAGAGACGAACCCATAATAAGGAGATTCACGTGGCGATATACCAATACGGCGAGTATCAGCCCGACATCCATGACGATGTGTATGTGGCAGAAACGGCGGATGTTATCGGGCAGGTAACCTTAAAAGCACGCTCAAGCGTGTGGTATCAGGCCGTTCTGCGCGGGGATACCGATCATTTGGAAATTGGGGAAGAGAGCAATATCCAGGATGGCGCGGTGCTTCATGCCGACCCCGGTTTTCCGCTTAAGGTCGGTAAAGGCGTCACGGTTGGGCACCAAGCCATGCTGCATGGCTGCACCGTTGGCGATGGCTGTCTGATCGGTATCCAAGCGGTAGTACTGAACGGAGCGGTTATCGGCGAAAATAGCTTGGTAGGGGCGGGCGCTTTTATCAAGGAAGGGGCGGTGTTTCCGGCCAATTCGTTAATCGTTGGTTCGCCTGCGCGAGTCGTGAGAGAGCTTTCCGAGGACGTGGTGGCGGGGTTAAAGAAGAATGCTCAAAGCTACGTAGAGCGCGGCAAGCTGCACAGCCAAGGGCTAAAACGCATCGGCTAAGGCATGAAACCGCCATAAGGTAGCGCTAAAACGTCGAGCTAAAACATTGAGCTAAAATATGGAACCATTAAAAAACCCCAGGCCATGACCTGGGGTTTTTTTGGCAAGTGAACCGTCAGCGCTACATCAGCCCGTCGGTCACGCCTATCACGTAAAACGCAATCAGGCCAATCAGACCCGTTGCCAACAAGTAGTAAATGGTCGGCAGGATCGTTTTACGGATCGTTGCCCCTTCGCGACCCAGCAGGCCAACCGTCGCGGAAGCGGCGACGACGTTGTGGATCGCAATCATGTTACCGGCTGCCGCGCCAACTGCCTGTAGGGCCACCATCATGGCGGTGGACAGACCGAGGTTTTCGGCAACGCTGAACTGGAACTCCGCAAGCATCAGGTTCGAGACGGTGTTAGAGCCCGCAATAAAGGCCCCCATAGCGCCTACGGCCGGCGCGAAGAAGGGATAGATATCGCCCACGCCGCTGGCAACCGCTTGGGCCATCATTACCGGCATTGAGGCGAGGTCTGCGCCGTTAACGCCCGAGTTGATCAGTATGCGTACCATTGGCACGGTGAAGATCAACACGAAGCCTGCGCCAAAGATGGTCTTGGTCGACTCCGATACCGCGGCGCTCATATTGCGTGCGCTCATCCGATGCAGGAAGTAGGTGACGGCGACCACGGCAATGATGATACCGCCGGGCAGGTAGAGCGGCTCGATGCTGCCACTGATACCTTCTTCGCCGAGAATATTCGACCAGCCAAAGCTTATAGAGTTTAACGCAGCTTTCAGCGGCTCAATGGTACGTGAAGCGACCAGGAAAACCGCTAGCAGCACATAGGGAATCCAGCCCTTCAGGGTCGACATCGGCGCTTGCCCGACGACGTCCTCAAGCTTGATCTGCAGGTTGCCGATCCATTCGTCAGGCCAGGAAGTCGACTCGGGGAAGTCCCAAGTATCCTTGGGCAGCAGGAAGCCTCTCCGCGCGGCAGGAACCACAATCGCCAGGCCAACCATTGCGCCAATCATCGACGGGAATTCCGGGCCGAGGAAAACGCCCACCATCATGTACGGTACGACAAAGCAGATGCCGGTAAAGATGGCGAAGGGAGTAATCGACAACCCCTCTGTCCAGGAGCGGTTAGCACCGAAGAAGCGTACCATCACAACGACCAGAATCAGCGGCATCAAAATACCCACAATACCGTGGGTGATGGCCACTTCACTGGACACTAACTGGAAGAACGCATCCCAGGTAGAGCCGTTAGCTTCCAGAGCAGAGGTGATACCTTCGCGGTCTAAGCCGCTGCCCACACCCACCACGATGGGCGTGCCCACGGCACCAAACGATACCGGCGTGGACTGGATCATCATGCCCACTACTACTGCCGCCAAGGCTGGGAAACCCAGCGCCACCATTAATGGTGCGGCAACAGCAGCCGGTGTGCCGAACCCGGACGCCCCTTCGATAAAGCAGCCAAACAGCCACGCCACAATGAGTGCCTGGACGCGACGGTCCGGACTGATGCCCGAAAAGCCATTGCGAATAGCGGTGATGCCACCCGAGTGCTTAAGCGTATTAAGCAGCAAGATCGCACCAAATATGATCCACAAGAGACCTGCTGTTTGGATGAGTCCCTGAATCGTTGATGCCACGATCCGCGAGAAGGACATCTCCCAAACGGCAAGACCAATGATGGCCGCCGTCAGAAAAACGATAGGCATTGCAATTTTGGCCGGAATTTTAAAGCCAACTAGCAGTACCCCCGCCAATAGCAGCGGCATAAAAGCCAGAAGTGCAAGGATTGATTCATTCATGGGAGGAACTACCCCTTGTTATTGATCGTATGCTCCACAAAGATGACAAGCCGCATGGCGACTTTGGCGTCACGGTGAAAGATACGGTGCCGCCGATAAGATGACCACTATTGGAAAATTGGTAAGACCAGAAACAGGCGCATAAAATGGCGCATCTTTACTCTGGAGATAAAGATTAAATGTCTGTTTTTATTTGATTTTATTGGATTTCGTAGAGCGTTAGACAAGCAAAAACCATTAGACTAATAGACAGTTCCCGCCATCGCTCACGAACGAACATTAATGGCATAGCATAGTAAAACGGTTTCATCCTGGCGGACGGAGAGGTTAGCCTGGAGGAAATGACGCTGATTCTTTGAGTTCAGGAATAAGAGAGGTTGATCATGTCACGAGAGCTCTATGATTTATGCGGCCGCGACGAGCGGCTACGTTTCTCGCCTTTCTGCTGGCGCGTGCGGATGGCGCTGGCCCACAAAGGCCTCGAATTTACCACGCGGCCCTGGCAGTTTCTGGACAAGGAAGCCCTGGCCTTTGCTAATCACGATAAAGTGCCAGTGCTGGTGGATGGCGATCAGGTAGTGACCGACAGTTTTGACATCATGCGCTACCTGGACGAACGCTATCCCCAGGCGCCGCTGCTGGGCGAGGGCGCGAGCCACCAGCGGGCGCTGTTCTTCAAGCATTACGTTGAACGCAGCGTGACGCCCGCGCTATTCAAGATTGTCGCGCTGGACTTGCTGGCGGCGATTCACCCAGACGACCGCGACTATTTTCGTGAAACCCGCGAGGCCCGCTTTGGCTGCACGCTCGAAGCGCTTCATCAGCCCGAACAAGGTCGCGCGCTGCTCAAGCAGGCATTAGCGCCGGTCTATACGCAGTTGAAAGACAGCCTGTTTATCGATGGTGATGCGCCAAGCGGTGCCGACTACCTGTTATTTGGCAGCATGATGTGGGCCTATACCGTATCGCTGGAGCCGCTGGTCTCACCGGATGATGAGGTGGATCAGTGGTTTAAACGCATGCTGGAGGTACACGGCGGCGTCGCCGCCAAGGCCATCACGGTGCGCGATCTAGCCGAGTGACGAAATACATGTTGCACTGCACAAAAGTGACTGCTAACGTGTGGTGTAGCAGAGGCGCCGACCTTACGAATGTTCCCTTTTCAAGGCGCGCCTATGTCATTACATACTCCTAAGGAGATAGCGCAATGAACAAAGCCGCCGAAAAAACCAGCCAGCAAGTCGAGTCCATTTTTGTATCGCCGATGCGTTCTTACACGCTCACGGCGCTGGACTACTACGACCAGATCGTTAGCGCGCAGCTTGATGCTGTCCGTGCCTACTCGGACCTGAGCATTGCCCAGGCACGTACCTGGCTCGACGTTAAAGATGCCGACAGCTTCAAGAAGGCAATCGATAGCCAGCAAAAAACAGCCGGTGACTTGATGGAGCGCATGAAAGGTGATGGTGAAAAAGTTACCGCCATTAGCCAAAGCTTCATGCAAGAAAGTCAGAAAGCAGCCGAAGACACCACCAAAAAAGTGGTTGAATCAGCCAAGCAATAAGTTGGGCAGCTAACGTTTCACGTTAGTCCGCTGGATAGATCGCTGCGCTCTTTATAGAGCGCAGTTTTTTTTGCGTATCTATTCGTCAGAAAGGGCGGCTATCGCGACGGCGCACTGTCCTCTGCCCGGGCGCGCAGGCGCAGTCGCGCAATGCGGATGATTTGCTGAATGGCGGTTTCCCGCTCCGTGGTTGCGTCGTTCTCGAGGCGCTCGGCAAACGCCTGTAAAATGGCGTGGCGGTCCAGGCCCTTGACGGCGATTACAAAGGGAAAGCCGAAGGCGTCCTTGTAGGCGGCGTTCAATGCCTCGAAGCGTGCAAACTCCTCCGGTGAGCACTGGTCAAGCCCGGCGCCGGCCTGCTCGCGAGTGGAGTCCTGGGTCAGCTCGCCTGCCAGCGCGGCTTTACCGGCAAGGTCCGGGTGGGCCTGGATCACGCGAATTTGCTGATCGCTGCTTGCCTTTTGAAGCTGAAGGCCCATCAGCCCTGCCAGGGCGTCGGGGTGGTCATGGTCGGGCGTTAGCCCGCTTTCCCAGGCGGCCCTGGCCACCCAGGGCGAATGCTCGTAAATATCCCCGTAGTGCGCGATAAAGGCGTCCAGCGATAACGTGCTTGGACGAGGGGCTAGGCATAACGTAGCGTCATGTGGCGACATGGTGGCTCCGGGCTAAGCTGCATGGTAAATGGGCACAATGTATACAATATAACAGGCTGACGGTACTCTAAAGCCAGTGACACGCGACACAGTTCGCGGCGCGTCTGTACCTAACAACAGCAACAAGGAGCCATCATGGGACGCCTGACTACTCACGTGCTGGATACCGCGCTCGGCCGCCCCGGCCAGGGCATCGCCATCGACGTTGTGCGGCTTGACGGCGGCGAACGCCAGCACCTGCGCACGGTGACGACCAACCAGGACGGCCGCTGCGATGCGCCGCTGCTCGAAGGTGAGGCGTTGACGCCGGGCGAGTATGAGCTGTGCTTTCATGCTGGCGATTACCTGCGCGCAAGTGGAGTCAAGGCGGCCGAGCCGCGCTTTCTTGACGTCATCCCCATCCGTTTCGGTGTGGCGGATGCCGACCAGCATTACCATGTGCCGCTGCTGCTCTCGCCCTATGGCTACTCCACCTACCGTGGTAGCTGATGGCGGAGGCCGGCAATGCAAGCGTATATGATAGAGGTCGTTAATCTGCTGCTGCGCTGGCTGCACGTGATTGCCGCCATCGCCTGGATCGGCGAATCGATCTATTTCGTCATGCTGGATAACAGCCTGCGTACGCCCAAGGCGGAATCAGACCGCCAGCAGGGCATCTTTGGCGAGATGTGGGCCGTCCACGGCGGTGGCTTCTACCACAACCAGAAATACACCACGGCGCCCGCCAAGCTACCCAATGACCTGCACTGGTCGTTCTGGAAAGCCTATACCACCTGGCTTTCCGGCTTTGCCCTGTTCGTCATTCTGTACATGGTCAACCCTGACTTTTACCTGGTAAACCCGGATAGCCCCTGGCAGTGGGCCGCCAATCTGTCGGGTTGGCAGGCGAACCTGCTGGCGTTGCTATTCCTGTTCGGCGGCTGGGTGGTCTATAACCAGCTGTGCAAGCGCATCAGCCCCACCATGCAGCGCGACGGCCTGCTCAGCGTGGCCGTGGCGGTAATGATGGTCGTCGTGGCTTACCTGAGCACCCAGCTGTTCGGCGGACGGGCTGCCTTCCTGCTGACCGGTGCGGTGATGGCCACCGCCATGTCGGCGAACGTGTTCTTCTGGATCATTCCCGGCCAGCGGCGCATGGTCAACGCCATGAAAGCCGGCGAGGCGCCCAACCCGCTGGATGGCAAGCGCGGCAAGCAGCGCTCGGTGCACAACACCTACTTCACGCTGCCCGTCGTGCTGCTGATGATCAGCAACCACTACTCGTTCCTGTATTCCCATGAATTGGCCTGGGTGGTGATGGCGCTGTTTATCTTCGCGGGCGCATTGATCCGTCAGTTTTTCGTGCTCATGCATGCCGGGAAGTGGCAGTGGGGCTATCCGGCTGCCGGGGTGGCGCTCATTGTGCTGGCATTTTGGGTGGCAGCACCGGATGCGCGTAACGCCGACTCGGCCAGCTCAGATCAGACGAGCGACGCCCCCGAAAATCAGATAAGCGGCCTGATAGAGGAACACTGCGTGCAATGTCACGCAAGCGACCCGGAACATGCCGGTTTTTCTGCGCCGCCGGCAGACTATGCGTTCGACGACTGGGACGACATCCTGGCCCACAAAGCCGTCATTCAGCAGGTCGTTGAAAGCAGGTACATGCCGTTAGGCAACGTGACCAAGATGACCGACGAAGAACGCGCTACCATAGCGGCCTGGGAAGAATGATCAACGAGGAGAGTCAATGAGCGATGCGCAGGCGGCGGGGAAACGATCCGCATCAAAAGCGGAGGGTGATGAGCGCCACGAGGCGATTTATCGCGCGGTCAGCGACGCGATTGTGGAGCAGCGCCTCAAGCCCGGCGCGCGGCTGCGCGAAGATGCCCTGGCCGAAGTATTCAGCATCAGCCGCACCGGCATTCGCAAGATATTGCAGCGGCTGGCGCTGGAGCAGCTGGTCACCCTGACCCCGCGCCGCGGGGCCAGCGTCACCCGGCCCACCGCCGACGAAGCCAAGGACGTGTTCGACGCCCGCCAGCTGATCGAATGCGGGCTGATGCCCGACGTGGCACGGCGCATGAGCGAAAAGGAAGCCGCAGAGCTGCGCGACATGGCCCAGCGCGAACGCCAGGCCCTGCGCAGCGGACAGCAAAGCGTCGCCATTCGCCTGTCCGCGGACTTTCACGTACGCCTGGCCCAGCTGTCCGGCAACGCGACGCTTGCGGCCTTTGTGGAAACCCTGTGTTCACGCTCCTCATTGATACTCGCCGTCTACGGTCATCGCGGCCACCTGGGCTGCGAATCCCACGACCACGACGATCTGATCGGCTACCTTGAAGCCGGCAACGGCGAGCGCGCCAAAGCCTTTATGAACCGCCACCTGAAAGCCATCGAAGCCTCGCTCTCCATGGTCGAGGAAGAAGACAGCGCGCCGGATTTGCAGCAGATATTTGGCGGGTAAACGTGGGGGTGGCGGGTTGCTTAAAAACAGCGCCTAGGATTTATATTAAATAGTACTTACATCAAGCGCCAAAAGGCGTCGACCAATGGGTTCTTTAGGTTTTTCTTTAGGGTAAACAAACCGATATCGTAGGGCTTCAATTCCGGCGTTACATCGAGCACGCGAATGCGATCTACCAAGGGGCTGTTGTCGAGGACGATTTTGGGCACCACGCCAATGCCAAAGCCTAAACTCACCATACTCACAATGGCTTCATTACCGGTGACCTGTGCATAAATGCGCGGGGAGACATCCAACTGGCGAAACCACTCATCCACACGGGCTCTGGAGACACCACTCTCCGATAGAATCATCGGGATGCTCGCCCACTCTTGCGGTGTGGTTGGCGTGCTCGTTGGCACATTCGGCACCTGCTGCTCAAGCGGGGCAATAAACAGCAAAGGCGACGTTGCAATGGATTTAAACGCCAGGCCACGCGGCAAGTTGGCAGGCTGGGCCGCGATGCTAAGATCCTCTTTACCATCCAGAACGTGGGCAATAGCGTGCTCTGGATCCCCCGTACGCAGCTTGATTTCAATGATCGGGTAGGCAATACGAAAGCGGCGTAGTAGCTCGTGCAAAAAGCTGTAGCTGGCGGTGACGGAGCCATACAGGCTGATTTCACCGCTTAATTGATCAGGATTGTCCGTCAATTCATGACGAATCAGATTCCATTGGCTGCTGGCATCCCGGGCGTACTTGAGAAACTTTTGCCCCTCCTGGGTCAATGCCACGGTACGGTTGTCGCGATTAAACAGCGACACGCCCAGCTCGTCTTCCAAATGCCGGATGTTGCGAGACAGGGCAGAAATGCTGACGTAGCACTCATCGCTGGCGCGACCAAAATGCAGGGTTTCTGCCAAGGCCAGGAACTGTTTTAAAATTTTAAAATTCATAAACGCCATGATAATTGAGTTTTGCAAAAAAAGGGACATGCTGTTGCAAATATATCAATTTAAGAAATGGCCGTTTTTGGTTAGATTGGCTTTACTAACATGGCGCTGAAGCCTGTATCGAGCGGCCGTGTCACACTTCTCGTGTCGGTGTAGCGACATCGACCGTACGATCACCAATCAGGACGTTAACGATGGCTAACTATTTCAATACCTTATCTCTGCGCGAACAGCTGGAACAGCTGGCGAAATGTCGTTTCATGTACAGCTCGGAATTCGCCGATGGGGTCGACGCGCTGAAAGGCAAAAAAATGGTCGTTATCGGTTGTGGCGCCCAAGGCCTTAACCAAGGCTTAAACCTGCGCGACAGCGGCTTAGATGTCTCTTACGCACTGCGCCCTGAGGCCATTGAGCAAAAACGGCAGTCTTGGAAAAACGCCACCGAGAACGGTTTTACTGTCGGTACCTACGAAGAGTTGATCCCCACGGCCGACGTTGTATTGAACCTGACGCCCGATAAACAGCACTCGTCTGTTGTAACGGCGGTAATGCCGCTGATGAAAGAGGGCGCTTGCCTCTCTTACTCCCACGGTTTCAACATCGTGGAAGAGGGCATGAAGATCCGTGATGACTTAACCGTCATCATGGTCGCGCCCAAGTGCCCGGGTTCTGAAGTTCGCGCCGAATACGTGCGTGGTTTCGGCGTTCCCACCTTGATCGCTGTTCACGAAGCCAACGATCCTAAAGGCGAAGGCCTTGCCCTGGCAAAAGCCTACGCGGTGGGTACTGGCGGTCACAAGGCCGGCGTGTTGATGTCCTCTTTCATCGCGGAAGTTAAGTCCGATCTGATGGGTGAGCAAACGATCCTCTGCGGGATGTTGCAAACCGGTTCTCTCCTCTGCTTCGACAAAATGATCGAAGAGGGCATCGAACCTGGCTACGCCGCTAAGCTGATTCAGTACGGCTGGGAAAACATCACGGAAGCACTGAAATATGGCGGCGTGACCAACATGCTGGATCGTCTTTCTAACCCAGCGAAGATCAAAGCCTTTGATCTTGCTGAAGAGCTGAAAGACATCATGCGCCCGCTCTACAACAAGCACCAAGACGACATCATGAGCGGCCACTTCTCGCACACGATGATGGAAGACTGGGCGAACGATGACGCGAACCTTCACAAATGGCGCGCCGAAACCGCTGAAACCAACTTCGAGAAAACCCCTGCGGGTGACGTAGAAATTACCGAGCAGGAATACTTCGATAACGGCATCTTGATGGTGGCGATGGTTAAAGCGGGCGTTGAGCTGGCTTTCGAAACCATGACGGCGGCGGGCATTATCGCCGAGTCTGCCTACTACGAGTCGCTCCACGAAACGCCGCTCATCGCCAACACCATCGCGCGTAAGAAGCTGTACGAAATGAACGCGACTATCTCTGACACTGCGGAGTACGGTTGCTACCTCTACAACCACGCGTGCGTGCCGCTATTGGCTGACTTCATGAAGGGCATCAAATCCGACGTTATCGGTAAAGGCCTGGATCTAGACGACAACGGCGTTGATAACGCGCGTTTGATCGAAGTTAACGATGCCTTGCGCGCCCACCCGGTAGAAGCCGTTGGCGCAGTGCTTCGCGGCCACATGGCTGACATGAAGAGAATCGTCTAATCGGCTGATTAAATGATAGGCCGCTAAGTCATCTAAAAAGCCGAGATATCGCCACGATATTCTCGGCTTTTTTGTCTCTGATTTATTTAACACCGTAAGGAATATATCGATGGAGTCTTCAAACCGCTTAGCGCGTATTCAGCTAAACAAAGCGACGATCAGTTTTGATGATCGCTTCACCCTAAGCGAGATTGATTGGACCATCGAGCCCCACCAGCATTGGGTCATCACTGGCACCAATGGCTCAGGCAAATCGGCGCTGGCGGCGGCGCTGGCGGGCGTTGGCAAAATTGAAGCGGGCAGTGTTCAAGGGCTGCCCAAACATGTCGGTTTGGTCTCTTTCGAAGCGCAAGCCGAGCTTATCGCCAAAGAGCTGAAAAAAGACGATGCCGATATCATGGATGTCATTTCACTCGGCACCCCCGTTAGTGAAATGATTTTCGAGCAGTGCCGAGACCTTGAGCTTGCAAGCGAGCTGGTCGAAAAGTTCGGGCTGACCAAGCTACTCGACCGCGCTTTTCGTAAGCTCTCCACCGGCGAAACCCGCAAAGTCATGTTGATTCGCGCATTGTCGAGCAAGCCGGATTTGCTGATTTTAGACGAGCCGTTTGATGGCTTGGACGTCGACACCCTCGCCATGCTGCAAGCCCATCTCGCCTCCATCATCGACACCGTTCCCATGGTGATGGTGCTAAATCGCTTTGATGAGATGCCGGACTTTATCACCCATGTGGCTTATCTAGATAAAGAGCGCTTGGAGAAAAAGAGAGGGGATAAGAAGCGGGGAGACAGTGGGCGATTAGCATTCACGGTAGACCGTCAGGATGAAGCCGCCTTCAATGAGCTGTACCAATTGCTGCATCTGAAAACCGCCGACCTAAGCCTGCCTGAGGCCGATCCAGCCACTAAATTACCCGCCCTCGACCCCAGCCAGCCGTTAGTGAAGCTCAAACAAGCGACGATCCAATACGGCGATACCGTCATTGTCGATAAACTCGATTGGACGATAGAGCAGGGCCAGCACTGGCAATTGAGTGGCCCTAACGGTAGTGGCAAAACCTGCGTTTTGTCTCTGATCACGGGGGATCATCCCCAGTGCTATACCAACGATATTTTTGTGTTTGGCTTCCAGCGCGGTAACGGCGAAAGCATCTGGCAGATCAAGCAGTTTATCGGCTATGTCTCCACCGCCCTGCAATGGGAGTATCGCGTCAGCACCAGCTGCAAAAATGTGATTATTTCAGGCTTTTACGACAGCATCGGCGTGTACACAAAAGCCACCGATCATCAGAAAAAAATCGCCGACCAATGGCTCGAGCTACTGGGCATGCAAGAGCGCGCCGATCAGCCCTTTAACAAACTCTCTTACGGCGACCAGCGTCTACTACTCATCGCCCGCGCCATGGTGAAACACCCGCCGCTGTTGATTCTAGACGAGCCCTGCCTCGGCCTGGACGATATGAACCGCCAACTGGTGCTAGCGCTTATCGAGAAAATTTGTGAAGGCAAAGAGACCACCGTGCTCTACGTCAATCACCACACCGAAGACAAGATAAAGGAAATAGATAATCATCTGGCGCTGGAGAAGAATCACTAGTGGGTGGGGCAGCTCGTCTACCTTGGCACCTGTTTTGTGCTTTTCCACTGGTTAGCTCCTATTGACGCATGTGTATATGCTGATAATATACAATTATGATCAATTGGGCGCATGTCACTGGATTTGATTGGGATGCTGGTAACTCTCGCAAGAACGCAGAGAAGCACGGCGTCAACCAATCCGAAGCGGAAGAAATTTTCTTTAATGAGCCGCTTCTGGTGCTGGAAGACCCCAAGCACAGCCAGACTGAGGCCCGTTTTCATGCCCTTGGTGAAACAGATGATGAGAGATTGCTCCACATCACCTTTACACTGAGGCAGGGCGGTACGCTGGTTCGGGTGATCTCCGCTCGCGATATGCACCGAAAAGAGAGGGCTGTTTATGAGCAAGCTAAAAAAGATGCCTGAGTTCAAGAATGAGGCCGAAGAACGAGAATTCTGGGAAACCCATGATTCCTCCGACTATTTGGACTGGAGCCAAGCAAAATCTGTTTCTTTCTCGAAGCTGAAGCCCTCAACCAAGACTATTTCACTCCGCTTGCCGGAAACCCTGCTTGATCGGATCAAAATCGAAGCTAACAAGCGAGATATGCCCTACCAGTCACTGATCAAGGCTTGGCTTGCGGATGATGTGAACGACAACCGTCGAACCTGAAGTGCTAACGCTCTGTTAAGGGATGAGCAACCACACATAACTTTAACCATTAAAATCAACGAATAGTAAAAATGCCACGCGTTGCGAATCTGTTTTACGCAGTTTGTTAGGTTGTTTTTCTTTTTCCTTGATGCATGGCCAATATGCTCCCATATAGAATTAAAAGATATCTTAAGGGGTTTAACACGTGGAACTTTTTGAAGAACGTATCTTTGAGTTAATTGAGGAAAGCCCTATCAAAGGGCTAAAAGAGATAATTGATGCCGCTACCAAGCATCTCAGTAATTGCACAGATACAGAAACTACACATGAAGTTCTTTGGCATACTTGTCTATTGATTGATAACGTGATGCAAGCCTATCACCTAGACTTAAATGTCGAAGAACTTCCTGAGCCAAATTCTAGTATAAATATCACTTGCAACAGCTTGCAACGTTACTTGGAATCGGTTTCTAAAGCAGTAGAAATACAAGTGACACACTTGAATATCGAAGATATCAAACGTAAGTATACGCAAAAGCTCAAATCTGGCTTCGCTTACGAATTCAGTCAAGGTGACTACGATAGAATACAAATCTTGGTAAATGAACTTCGTGATTACATTTCCAAAAGTGACTTAATAGATGAAGGCCACAAACATCGTCTTTTGAAACGACTCGAACGTTTACAAAGCGAACTGCACAAAAGAACAGCTGATCTAGACAGATTTTGGGGGCTTGTTGGTGATGCTGGTGTTGTGCTTGGTAAATTTGGGACCGACGTTAAACCATTGGTTGATCGAGTAAAAGAGATCACTAATATAGTTTGGAACACACAAAAACGTGCAGAAGAGCTACCAAGTGAAACACCGAACCCTATGCTAGAAGCTACTGCTACCGATGAATCACTTTGAAGACACTTTAATGTATTGGGCCTTCTTCAGCATAACGCCCCAGGCACCGACGCTGAAGAGTTTTCGATGTCTTTGCGTGTCAAGCCTTATATCTGATTGAATAAGAAAAGTGTACTGAAAACAGAAAATTTTTAATTTGCTGAGCATTAATATCTAAAAGAGGGCTACCTGAAATAGCTATGGGAGGTTGCTAAAAGTTTCTAAAGTAAAATTGGCACCCGCGCCAAAACAAGCGCCATCGGCAAAACCGATGGCGCTTGTATGCGCTTTTAATCAGCTAGTGTCGACCCGCTTGTCTACTGCTCAGCCAACGTAGGCGCAGCCTTAAACTGACGCATTAAACCGTAGTAGAAGAGCCCACCCAGGCCAGCGCCAAGCAGCCAGCCGTAGCCGTTAAGGCTGGCCAGCGCAGGCACCAGGACGGTGGATAGCGAAAATATCGCTGCGCCTGCGAAGGCCATCAGCGCTCGGGTGTTCCAGCCCTGGGTGTAGTAGTAAGCGGCGTCGGGCTCGGCGGAGAAAAGCGCCTGCATGTTCAGGTGCTGGCGCTTGATCATGTAGTAGTCGACCACGATGATGCCATAGAACGGCGCGACGATGGCGCCAAGCGCATTCACAAAGCCCGGCACGCCGATCTGGCTGATCACCGACACCCACAGCGCGCCGACAAAGAAGGCGATGATGGCGGTGATCAGGCCGCCCATCTTGAAGCTGATTTTGCTGGGAAACAGGTTGGCGAGGTCGTAGGCGGGCGGTATGAAGTTCGCCACCAGGTTGATGCCCACGGTGGCGGCGAAGAAGGTCAAAGCGGCCACGATGGTCAGCGGTAAGGCGTCCACGCGCTCGACGATATCGGAGGGGTTGGTCAACGCTTCGCCAAACAGTACCAGGGTGCCGGCGGTGATAATCAGCGCGATAAACGAGAAAAACGCCACGTTGAGCGGCAGCCCCAGCAGGTTGCCCAGTTTCATCTGGCGCTCGGTTTTCACAAAGCGGGTAAAGTCGCCAAAGTTGATCACCACCGCCGCGAAGTAGGCCACCATGGTGCCGACAATGGCCAGGAAGGCGTTCACCGGATTAGTGTTTGCCTCGGCTTCGGCACCGCTGAAAATCGTGCCGATGGCCGGCAGCAGCTCGCTGCCCGCCTGGTACCAGACAATCGCCATCAGGGCGATCATCACCAGGTAGACCAGCGGCCCCGCCCAGTTGAGAAAATGCTTGATGCGCTCGATGCCGGCCCAGAAGATGGCGATCTGGAACAGCCAGACGACCACGAAGGCGACCCAGGCCATGGCGGAAAGCCCCAGCAAGGTGGCCCCGTTGCCGTCGCCAAACAGCGCGGTGAGTAGAAGCGTCACGGCGGTCGATGCAAAATAGGTCTGCACGCCGTACCAGAAAATCCCCACGATCGCGCGCAGCATGGCGGGGAGGTTGGCGCCGCGAATGCCCATGCTGGCGCGCACCATCACCGGAAAGGGAATGCCGTATTTGACGCTTGGCTTACCGGTGAGGTTGACCAGAAACATGACGATCACCCCCGCCAGGATAATCGCTGCCATGACCGCCCAGCCGTTCAGGCCATAGGTCAGAAACAGCGAGGCAGCGAGGGTGTAGCCAAACAGGCTCTGGATGTCGTTGGACCACACGTTAAAGATTTCAAACGCCCCCCAGGTGCGGTCTTCGGGTTTCAGCGGGGCGAGGTCGGCGTTGTAGAGCGTCGGGTCGATGTGATCGATGGTCAACGCGTCCTGGCTAGGTGTCTCGTTCATGGCGTTTACTCTGTTGGGGGTGCAAGGCCGCCAGCGGCTGGCGGCGCGCAACGGTTACTGGGTAAAGCGCTGGCAGGCGGGCCAGTGCTTCATCAACAGGAAGTAGGTCAGCCCAGCGGGGATCAGGCTGGCGTACCAGGAAATCGCTGAGAACAGCAGGGCTGCCACAATGCCCACGGCGGTGGCGATCAGGGCCGCGGCGTTGACGCCCTGATAGGGGCCGCTGGGGTCGTAAAGCTTGTCGAGGTCCAGCGTGCGGCGGCGAATCAGGTAATAATCGACCACCAGAATGGCAAAGATCGGCCCAAGGAAAGCGGAATAGGTCTGCACGAAGAGCTGCAAGCCCGCGGCGGATCCTGGCTGAACCAGCTTCCAGGGAAAGGTCGCGAAGGCCAGCAGGCCGACGATCACGGTGGCGATCGGAAACTTGAGCTTGAACACGTCCATCAGGACGTAGGTGGGCGGGACGACATTGTTGAGGACGTTGGTGGTGACCTGGGCAAAGGCGATGAACAGCAGCGTGGTCATCAGCAGCGGGGTGTTATCCACGGCATTGGCAAACACCTGGATGGGGTCGGCGGTGCCGGTGGCTTCCGAGACCATAAAGCCAATCAGCCCCATGAACAGCGTGCAGGGCAGAATCGACATGGCATACAGCGTGGTCAGCAAGCCGGGGCCCGAGCCGGGTTTATGCTCCCGCGAGTAGTCGCTGACGTTGAGCATCATGGTGCTGTAGATGCCCAGAAACAGCATGGTGGCGCCCCAGAACGGCATGCCCCAGGAGCCCTCCATGGTCAGCAGGTTCGCGGAAAGCTCATCGCCGTAACGCTGGATCGTGGCCACAAACATGTAGACCAGCGAGAGCAGAATGAACCCGCTACCCAGGTTCTCCAGCCACTTGATGCCCTGAAAGCCGGTCACCGAGAGGGCGATCTGCAGCAGTTGGAAGGCGATGAAGAAGAACACGACGTTATCAAAGCCGAACAGCGTGGCCGATACCATGTTCAGCGCACCGGCGCCGATCCAGCTTTGAAAGCCGTACCACACGATCGCCGGTACCGCGCGTACCAGCCCCGGCAGCCGCGTGCCCGCAAAGCCAAAGGCGCTGCGCGCCTGGACCATGAAGGGAATGCCGTATTTATAGCCAGCGGCGCCGTTCAGGGCCAAGGCGATGCCGATCACAAAGCAGCCAATGGCAATCGCCAGGGTGGCCTGGATCAGGTTGAGTGTGCCCACCACACTCGAGCCCATGGCGAAGGTGCCGATGGACACACAGCCGCCAAACCAGGCAAGAAAGTAGGAGGGGAGCCCCATTATCCGGGTTTTCTGTGGCGCCAGCGTTTCGTTGCCGAGACTTTTTCGGCCGTCGGTGGCAGGCGCAGCGGCAGCGTCGTCTGACGTAAGCGCTGATGGAGATGCACGCATGGTGTCGTCCTCGCAAGATTGTCGATGTTATTGATCCCAATCGGGTTGGGGATGCTTGCGGCTGGCGTGGAGTATCGATGCCGTGGTTATTATTGGGCGGCAGCGTCGTGATGTTCTCTGGGCTAGCCGTCCAGCGGCAGCGTCAGGTTCGATAAGTCAGCGAACTGACCGGTAAACGGCTTGGCGCGGGGGTAGTCCAGATCGCCGTGCTTGCTGGTATAGAGGCCAAGCCCCACCAGTGATTCGGCAAGCTTGAGCCCCGCTGTAACACCCTCGATCACCGGTAGACCTACCTCGCGGCTGATTTCCTGGGTGAGGTTGGCCATGCCCCCACAGCCCAGCACAATCGCCCCGATGCCGTCCTCGTCCCGGGCGCGGCAGCATTCCTCGACAATGCGCCGGTAGGCCACCTCCGGGTGATGCTCAAGGTCGAGTACCGGAATTTCCGCCGCCCGAATGCGCCGGCAGTGTTGGCGAAAGCCGTACTGCTCTAGTAAGTGTTCGGCGATGATGCCGGTGCGGCCGAGGGTGGTGACGATCGAAAAGCGCGTGCTGACCAGCGTCGCCATATGAAAGGCGGCTTCGGCAATGCCGATCACCGGGGCCCGGGTTAGCTCGCGCGCGGCCAGCAAGCCCGGATCGCCAAAGCAGGCCACCACGTAGGCGTCGATGTTACCTTCGCGTTCGCCTTTGAGGACTTCCTGGGCAACGCCGACGGCGCTGACCGCCTCATCGAAATGACTTTCGATCGACACCGGGCCGGACGCCGGCTGACAGGCGCTGACCTCGGTACCCATGGCGGCATAGTCCTTGGCGGCACGATACATGGCGGCGGTCATCGAGGCCGTGGTGTTGGGATTGATGATACGAATGTGGGCCACCCAGTTCTCCTTTCGGTGGTAAGGCACCGGCGTTAAGTAAACAATTTTTTCGTTCTTGTATACAAAATAGGGCGGTTTTTTCTCAACCGCAAGTCTGAAATTACGTCGTATTTCAAGTCGTTAGTTGACCGATTGATCAGCTTTTGGGCCTCCGCGCGGTCTCATGGCCAGGAAAATGCCGCTTTCTCAAGCGGCTAGCGGCGCCTGGCGTTGCTGTCGGCGTTTGATCGGGCTATTTTGTATACAAGTAAGTGGTTGCGTTGCCCGCGGCCACACCAGCATCTATGCACGACCGAATCTGCTTAAGGAGCCGCCCATGACGCCCCGCGATTACCCCCGTGACTTGATCGGTTACGGGCGTACACCGCCCCACGCCAACTGGCCGGGTAACGCCAAAATTGCCGTGCAGTTTGTATTGAATTATGAAGAAGGCGCTGAGAACTGCGTTCTGCACGGCGATGCCGGCTCGGAACAGTTTTTATCGGAAATTATCGGTGCGCCGGCCTTCCCCGACCGGCATCTGAGCATGGAGTCGATCTACGAGTACGGCTCCCGCGCCGGGGTATGGCGCATTCTGCGCGAGTTCGAGAAGCGCGATTTGCCACTCACGGTGTTTGGCGTGGCGATGGCGCTGGAGCGCAACCCCGAGGCCGCCATGGCCTTCAAGGAACTGGGCCATGAAATTGCCTGCCACGGCTATCGCTGGATTCACTACCAGGAAGTACCCGAGCACGTTGAGCGTGAGCATCTGCACAAAGCCATGGAGATTTTTCAGCGGCTGTACGGCGAGAAACCGCTGGGCTGGTACACCGGCCGCGACAGCCCCAATACCCGTCGGCTGGTGTTGGATGAGGGCGGTTTCCTTTACGATAGCGACTATTACGGCGACGACTTGCCGTTCTGGGCCCAGGTAACCGATAGCCAGGGCCACGACCACCAACACCTGATCGTGCCCTACACGCTGGACAGCAACGACATGCGCTTCGCCGCGCCCCAGGGGTTTAATACCGCGGAGCACTTCTTTACCTACCTGCGGGATGCCTTTGATGTCCTCTACGCAGAAGGGGAAGAGGCCCCCAAAATGCTCTCGGTGGGCATGCATTGCCGCCTGCTGGGGCGTCCCGGACGTTTTCGCGCGCTGCAGCGCTTTCTCGACCATATCGAATCCCATGACCGCGTATGGGTGGCTCGCAGGGTGGACATCGCCCGCCATTGGGCCGAGTATCATCCGGCCTAATCCAACAGCTGAATAGGATGCTATGACGCCGCATATCGGACAGCGTATTACCCGCCAGTTTGATGCACTCAGTGCCCAGGAGCAGCGGGTGGCGAGCTTTATCCTCGACCACTTCGACGATCTGGCGGTATACAGCGCCGCCGACTTGGCGCGCTTGACCGGGGTCTCTAAATCGACAGTCAGCAGGCTGTTCAAGCGGCTTGGGTTTGAGAGCTACCGCAGCGTTAAAGACCACGCCCGCCAACTGCGCAATCTGGGCGTGCCGCTCGTGATCGATGCAAACGCCATGCAGGACGAGGCTGGGGTACCATTTCAGCGTCACCTGCAGCGCGAGCAGGATAACCTGCAGCGCTGTCTGAATAGTATTTCACACCAGGACTTTTCAGCCTTGGTGGAGAGTTTGGATAAGGCGCGTCATTTGGTCGTTATCGGGTTTCGTAACAGCTACCCCTTGGCGTTGCATTTCCGCCAGCAACTGATTCAGGCGCGTTGCCAGGTAAGCGTGGTGCCGCAGCCCAACCAGTCGTTAGCCGAAGAGATTGTTGATCTCAGCGAGCAAGACGTGGTGGTGTTGTTTGGTTTCCGACGCCGCCCGTCGGCGTTTGCCGAACTGGTGAATGCGCTTGGGCGCTCGCCTGCCAAGGTGGCGCTGATTGCTGACCCCACCGCGGTAAATTTTGCTTCCCAGGTGGCGTGGTTTTTTGAAACCCCGCTGGAAAGTCTTTCGGCATTTGATAGCTACGCAACGGCCAATAGCCTGATTTGCCTGCTCGCCAACGGCGTACTGCATCGACGCTTGGCGGACGGGCGAGAGCGCATCAGTGCGATCAGCGATATTTACGCCGACCTCAGCGAGCTGGAATCGTCCATCATGAGTGTGGATTGGAATACTCAGTAGGTGTGTATCGTGGCATGGTGCATCTCGTCCTATCGAGGGAATAAAACTGCACCATTACCATGCATCGCCCTCCCTTCCTGATGCGGCGGCCGCTGCATCTTTGCTCAGCACCTTCACTAAAGCGCTGTTATAAATAACCTTAGCCGCTTCTGGCATCGTGTTTGCTTTTATGTGAGCTGGTGAAACGAAAGTTTCTTGTAAGGGTTTTATGAAACAAAGCTTTCATTAGCCTTCCGTGAATTGCTACGGCCGCTTCGGCTTAGCCCATGCAAAGCATCCTTGATAAAACGTGCCCCTGCCAGGAGAGTCCCATGACATTGCTATCTCAGCACCTCAACCACGCCTTTAATGGCTGCTTTAAGCGTTTGCAGTCCGGTATTTTAGCAACCGGCCTCAGTGCCGCAGTTGCTTTAGGGGCTATCGCGACAAGCCCTGACGTCCAGGCGGATGCCCTTGAAGATATCGAGTCCCGAGGTACGGTCCGTATCGCCGTGCCTCAGGATTTTCCCCCTTTTGGTTCGGTGGGGACCGATATGGAACCACGCGGCTACGACATTGATATGGCCAACTACCTCGCCGACGAGATGGGGGTTGAGCTTGAATTGGTGACCGTAACAAGTGCTAACCGTATTCCTTACCTGGAAACCGGTCAGGCGGATCTGGTGATCTCAAGCCTGGGTAAGAACCCGGAGCGTGAAGCGGCGATTGATTTTTCCGATGCCTACGCACCGTTCTTCCTGGGTGTGTTTAGTGCCGATGAGGATGAAAGCGTGGAAGGGCCGGAAGGTTTGGCCGATAAAACCATTGGCGTTACGCGTGGGTCCGTGGAAGATATGGAGCTGTCTGAGGTTGCCCCGGACTCCACCACCGTCCAGCGCTTTGAAGATAACGCCACCACCATCTCCGCGTTTCTTTCCGGCCAGGTCGACTACGTGGCGACCGGTAATGTCGTCGCCGCTGAAATTGCCGAGCGTAATAGTGACCGTGCGCCGTCGCTGATGTATCAGCTCAAAGACTCACCTTGCTATGTGGGCATGAACAAAAATGAACCGGCGTTGATGGAAGAGGTGAATCGTCTGATCGCCCAGGCGCTGGAAGATGGCACACTGAATGAAATGTCCCAGCGCTGGTTTAGTGCCGACCTACCTGAAAACTTCGGTAGCTGAGGCGTATCATGGGGCCAACACTCGATTTTCTGACCCTCTTGCCCTACGTTGGCCAGCTGTTCAAAGGGCTTGCCACCACGGTCACCTTGACCGTGGTGACCACCTTGACAGGGCTTTTGCTAGCGGTGGCCGTGGCTTACCTGCGTGCGCATGCGCAGCCATGGGTGCGTTGGGGCCTGGGTGGCTACGTTGAGCTGACCCGCAACACGCCCTTTATCGTGCAGCTGTTCTTTATCTTCTTCGGCCTGCCGGGGCTCGGCATCAAAATTGATGCCATTACCGCGGCGTTTATCGCCATGACGCTTAATCTGGCCGCTTACAGCGCCGAGATTCTCCGTGCCGGTATCAGTGCCACAGCCAAAGGGCAACTGGAAGCCGGCCGTGCGCTGGGCATGACCACGCTGCAATGCTATCGCCATGTGGTACTGGTGCCCGCCTTTGCGCGGGTTTACCCCGCACTGATCAGCCAGTCGATTATCGTCATGCTCGGGTCAGCGGTGGTATCGCAGATATCGGTATTTGACCTGACCTATGCGGCAAACTTTATCCAGTCGCGCAACTTTCGCAGCTTTGAAGTCTACCTGCTGATCACGCTGATCTACCTGCTGCTCGCCTTTGGCATGCGGCGCAGCTTCATGCTGGTGGGCAAGCGCGTGTTCGCCTATCAGCAAGGAGAGCAACGATGATCGAGTTCACCTTCTGGGATATTTTGCGCAACCTGCTGCTGGCGACTCGCTGGACCATCTTGCTATCGCTGATCGCGTTTGTCGGTGGCGCCACGGTGGGGTTGCTGTTGACCTTTATGCGTCTTTCCAGCAACCGCTGGCTGCGGCGTTTAACGTCACTCTATGTTGACCTTTTCCAGGGCACGCCGCTGCTGATGCAGCTGTTTTTGATCTTCTTTGGCGCCGCCGCCATGGGGCATCAGATTTCAGCCTGGCTTGCGGCCTCCATTGCGCTCACGCTATTTACCAGTGCCTTTCTATGCGATATCTGGCGGGGGTGTCTTGAGGCGGTTGCCAAAGGGCAGTGGCATGCATCGCAGGTGCTGGGGATGAACTATTTCCAAACCATGCGGCATGTGATTCTGCCCCAGGCGTTGCGCCTGTCGGTTCCGCCCACGGTGGGGTTCTCTGTGCAGGTCATCAAAGGCACGGCACTGGCGTCCATCATCGGTTTTGTCGAGCTGACCAAGGCCGGCACCATGCTCAATAACGCCACCTTTGAACCCTTCACCATTTTTGCCCTTGTGGCGCTTCTTTACTTCGCGCTGTGCTACCCACTCTCGTGCTATGCGCGCCATCTGGAGAAAAAGCTCTATGACGCTGGTCTGCGTTGATAACGTTCATAAAGCCTTTGGCGATCTGGAAGTACTGAAAGGTATTAACCTTTCGGTCGCGCAAGGGGAAGTCGTCGCCATTATTGGCCGCAGCGGCTCGGGTAAAAGCACCCTGCTGCGCTGCTTGAATCAGCTTGAAAAACACGACAGCGGCCAGATCACCATCGCCGATAAACAGCTCGATGCAGCGTCGATGTCGGCCAAGGAACTGAGTGAAAATGTCGGCATGGTGTTCCAGAGCTTCAACCTGTTTCCCCACAAAACTGTAGGTGAAAACGTCTGCCTGGCGCCCATCGTGGTGCGCGGCGAGGGAAAGGCTGCCGTTGAAAAAATCGCTCATGAGGTACTTGAGAAAGTGGGGCTCTCGGATAAATACGATGCTTACCCGGCGCAGCTTTCCGGTGGTCAGCAGCAGCGCGTTGCCATTGCCCGGGCGCTGGCCATGCGCCCCAAGGTGATGCTCTGCGACGAGGTGACCTCGGCGCTTGACCCGGAGCTGGTGGGGGAGGTGCTGCGCGTGCTGGAAACGCTGGCGGCCGAAGGCATGACGCTGATTCTGGTTACCCACGAAATGAGCTTTGCCCGGGACGTCGCCGACCGCGTGGTGTTCATGCACGAGGGGCGCATCCACGAAGAGGGAGCACCTGGCGAGCTGTTTACCTCGCCTCAAACGGCCGAGTTGAAGCAGTTCATCTCAGCGGTCCTCTAGCGTAATATCGTATACAAGGACGCATACATAACAATGCTGCGCCGGATGGCGCAGTCTACGACATCACGCTAGCTGATTAGGATAGATCATGCCTGTAACGCCTACGCCCAACTACTACGCGCCGACCGGCGGACATCCGCCGCAAACCCAGATAACCGCCGACCGCGCGGTATTCACCGAAGCCTACGCGCTGATCCCCAAGGGCGTGATGCGCGATATCGTCACCAGCCAGCTGCCATTCTGGGAAGGCACGCGGCTTTGGATATTGGCGCGGCCGCTGTCGGGCTTCGCCGAAACCTTCTCGCAATACATCATGGAAGTGCAGCCGGACGGCGGCAGCGACAAGCCCGAGCTGGACCCCCAGGCGGAGGGCGTGCTGTTTATCGTCGAAGGTGAGATGACGCTTACCCTCTCCGGCGAGCGTCATACGATGACGCCGGGCGGCTATGCGTTTATTCCGCCGGGGAGCCACTGGCAGGTGCGCAACGAATCCGCCGCACCCGTGCGCTTTCACTGGGTGCGCAAGGCGTACGAGTTTGTCGAGGGATTGGACGTACCCCAGGCGTTCGTGACCAACGAGCAGGATATCGCCCCGATCGAGATGCCGGGTACCGAGGGCCGCTGGGCCACTACGCGCTTTGTTGAGCCCGACGATGTGCGTCACGATATGCACGTCAACATCGTCACCTTCCAGCCGGGCGGCGTGATTCCTTTCGATGAAACCCATGTCATGGAACACGGCCTTTACGTGCTGGAGGGCAAGGCGGTCTATCACCTCAACCAGAGCTGGGTAGAGGTTGAGGCGGGGGACTTCATGTGGCTGCGCGCTTTCTGCCCTCAGGCGTGTTACGCCGGTGGCCCTGGGCCGTTCCGGTATTTGTTGTATAAGGATGTTAACCGTCATCCTGCTCTTCGTCTGCGATAACGTTCAAGGACAACGCTATGCTAGAACTAACCGCCGTGCCGCTGACCGCAGACGCCTTTGCGCCCTTTGGTGATGTGATTGATGCGCGAACGTCAGATTCATTTCCCATCAACGCCGGGCGCACCCAGCGCCATCACGATCTGGCGACGGTCGAAACACTGGGCGATAACGCCCGGACCTTGATCAATATCTTCGTTAGCCAGCCGGTGACGCTGCCGCTGGACCTGACGTTTCTTGAGCGCCACCCGCTGGGCAGCCAGGCGTTTATGCCGCTGCATCAGGAGCGATTTATCGTCGTGGTGGCCCCGCCCGGTGAAACGATCAACGCTGAGGATGTGCACGCGTTCGTGACCGATGGTCGCCAGGGCGTGAATTATCATGCGGGTACCTGGCACGCCATCCAGTCGGTGCTGGATCGCGAAGGTGAGTTTTTGGTCGTGGATCGAGGGGGCGACGGCAATAACTGTGACGAGCACCCCTTGACGTTGCGGGTTCATCTAGACGAATAGTGCCGGGTGTTGCATAGCGGTCATGTTTCGCGCGTTATACTGTTAGGCTAGTGATTACCAACGCTAAGCCCGGGAGCTTTATGAACGCACTGCATCATTCCTCGATTCGCCGTACCAAAATTGTCGCCACGCTAGGGCCTGCCAGTGATCGCGAGGGCGTGCTGGATGCCATGCTCGCGGCGGGGGTGGACGTGGTGCGGCTGAATTTCTCCCACGGCACCGCCGATGATCACCGTCGTCGCCTGCAGCAGGTGCGCGAAGCCGCCGCCAAGCTGGGGCGCAGCGTGGCGGTATTGGGCGATCTGCAAGGCCCCAAGATTCGCGTGGCGCGCTTTAAACAAGGCGCGGTGATGCTGGAAGAGGGGCAGCCGTTTATTCTCGATATGGCGATGGACGGCGACGCAGGCGATGCCACTCAGGTCGGCTGCGATTACAAGACCCTTGCCGACGACGTGACGTCGGGCGACCGTTTGCTGCTCGACGACGGCCGCGTCGTGCTGGATGTCACCGAGGTGAAAGGCACCCAGGTTCATACCAAAGTGGTGGTGGGCGGTAAGCTCTCCAACAACAAGGGCATCAACAAGCAGGGTGGAGGGCTCTCGGCCCCCGCGCTGACCGAGAAAGACAAGGCCGACCTGAAAACCGCCGTCGAGATTGGCGTTGATTATCTGGCGATCTCCTTCCCCCGGCATGCCGAAGACATGCTCGAAGCACGCCGCCTGCTGGGCGAGGCGGGGGCTGAGATTGGCCTGGTCGCCAAGGTGGAGCGTGCCGAAGCGGTGGCCGATGACGCCACCCTGGACGGCATTATCGAAGCCTCCGAGGCGGTAATGGTCGCCCGCGGCGACCTGGGCGTCGAAATCGGCGATGCCCAGCTGGTCGGCGTGCAAAAGCGCATGATCAAGCGCGCGCGCACGCTCAACCGCGCGGTGATCACCGCCACGCAAATGATGGAAAGCATGATTTCGGCGCCGCTGCCCACCCGCGCGGAAGTGTTCGATGTGGCCAATGCGGTGTTGGATGGCAGCGACGCGGTCATGCTCTCGGCCGAGACCGCGGCGGGGGACTATCCGGTAGAAACCGTCGATGCCATGGCGCGGGTCTGCCTCGGCGCCGAGCGTGAAAAGTCTGCCCAGGAATCAGGCCACCGCATTCACGAAGGCTTCACACAGCCTGACGAGACCATTGCGCTGTCCGCGATGTACGCGGCGAACCACATGGAAGGCGTCACGGCGATTGCCTGCATGACCTCGTCGGGCTACACCCCGCTGATTGCCTCACGCATTCGCTCGGGGCTGCCGATCGTCGGCCTGGCGCATAACCCCATCGCCCAGCGTCGCATGGCGCTTTATCGCGGCGTGGTCTCGCTGCCGTTCGATACCTCTGCGATGACCGCCACCGAGCTCAATGACCGCGCCCTGCAGTTGCTGGTGAAGCAGGGCGTGGCGAAGGTCGGCGATTACGTGATTCTGACCCGTGGCGATCACATGAACGCCCACGGCGGCACCAATACCATGAAGGTCATGACCATCACCGAACAGCACCTCGACCCGCAGGCAGGCTGAGCGATGCGCAGGTTATGGCTGGTGGTAGGGCTGATGCTGATGGCGATGCCCGCCTCGGCGGGCACGGCAACGGTGGCGGCGGCTTCCGATCTGCAGTTTGCGCTTACCGAGGCCGCCGAGCGCTTTGAGCAGGAAACCGGCCACACGCTGCGGCTGAATTTTGGCTCCTCGGGCAACTTTCGCCGCCAGATCGCCCAGGGGGCGCCCTTTGAGCTTTTTCTCTCCGCCGATGAGCGCTATGTCTTCGACCTGAACGAGGCGGGGCATACGGTTGACGACGGCGTAGTGTATGCCATTGGGCGGCTGGTGTGGCTGCAGTCCGCAAGCCGAGGGAATCTGCCCGATCAGGAGGCACCCTTGGCGAACGTCGAGCAAGCCATCGCGGAATCGGCAGAAGGCCGGCGGCCGCGCATTGCGCTGGCCAACCCCGACCATGCACCCTATGGCGTTGCCGCGCAGCAAGTACTTACTCATGCGGGCCTGTGGGAGGAAAGTCGCGCGCTGCACGTGCTGGGCGAAAATGTCTCCCAGGCCGCACAGTTTGCGCTCACCGACGATGCCCAGGGAGGGCTTGTGGCCTATTCGCTGGCCCTGGCGCCTGCATTGGCCGAGCGAAGTGAGTACGTACTTATCCCCGAGGGTTGGCACCAGGCGCTGCACCAGCGCATGGTGCTCACCCGTCAGGCGGGCGACACCGCCCAGGCGTTTTATGCCTGGCTGCAGCAGGACGAGGCTCGCGCTATCTTTCAACATTACGGATTCAGTACAGACTGATGGATTGGTCGGCGCTCTCTGTGTCACTGCGCCTGGCGGCGCTGACGTGTTTGTTTCTGTTGCCGCTGGGCATCTTTCTTGGCCGTTGGCTGGCGGTGGCCCGGTTCCGTGGCAAGGGGCTGTGCGAAGCGCTGGTGGCGCTGCCGCTGGTGCTGCCACCGACGGTGCTGGGCTTTTATCTGCTGCAAAGCTTTGGTCGCGAAGCGCCGGTCGGCCAGCTGTGGATGACGCTGACCGGCGGCGGGCTCAACTTTACCTTCAGCGGTATCCTGCTGGCTTCGCTGGTGGCCAACCTACCGTTTGCCGTCCAGCCGATCCAGCGTGCCTTCGAGCACGTGCCCCATAACCTGCGCGAGGCGGCATGGTGCAGCGGGCTTGGCCCCTGGCAAACCCTGCTGCGCATCGAGCTGCCGCTGGTATGGCCGGGTATCCTGTCCGCGTCGGCGCTAACCTTCGCCCACACCCTGGGGGAGTTCGGCGTCATCCTGATGGTCGGCGGGGCGATTGACGGCGAAACGCGCACCCTGGCGATTGCCATCTACGACCGGGTGCAGGCCTTTGACGAACAGGGCGCGGCTCAGATGGCGGCGTTACTTCTGTTTGTGTCCTTTACCACCCTGGGCGTGGTTTATGGCCTGGCAGGCCGCCGGAGGTGGGTGCGTGGTTAAACTCAACGTCAACGTGCAGCAGACCGGCCCGATTCCGTTGAACGCAGAATTCAGCTGCTTGCCGGGCGAGCTGCTGGCGTTGGTGGGGCCCTCGGGCAGTGGTAAAACCACCTTGCTGCGCGCGATTGCCGGGCTTTACCGCCCTCAGCACGGGCACATCGAATGTGCCGGTGACACCTGGCTGGATACCCGGCGTCAGCATTCGCTGTCGCCCCAGCGACGCCGGGTGGGCATGGTGTTTCAGGATTATGCGCTGTTTCCTCATCTGACCGCGCTTGCCAATGTTGCGCTTCCGCTGCGCCATTTGCCGCTACCGCTGCGCCGCCTTAACGCCGAAGCGTGGCTTGAAACCGTGCGCCTGAAGGGGTTGGAAAACCGCTACCCGAGCGAGCTTTCCGGCGGCCAGCGCCAGCGCGTGGCCCTTGCCCGGGCACTGGCCCGCGACCCTCAGGTGCTGTTGCTCGATGAGCCGTTTTCGGCGGTGGACCAGGTCACCAGGCGCCGCCTTCAGCGTGAGCTGGCTAGGCTTCGCCAGCACATTTCGATCCCCATCGTGCTGGTCACCCACGACCTTGAAGAAGCCGCCGCGCTGGCGGATCAGATTTGCGTGCTGCACAACGGAAACAGTCTTCAGCAGGCGTCTCCCGAGACACTGTTTCGAACCCCAGCCTCGCCCAGCGTGGCGCGCTTGCTGGACCGCCACAATGTCTATCACGGCCAGGTGGTCGAGTCGGCGGGCAGGCGCCGCCTGCGCTGGGGAAACGTGGAGCTGGATGTCGCGACCGGGCTTGAAGGGCTGACCATCGGCACGCGGGTGGCGTGGTATCTGCCGCCTTCTGACATTGTGCTCCATCGTCGCGGGCGGCCTTCCCATGGCGAGCGTGAAAACCCGGTGGCGGCGAGCGTCGATGATATGCTGGTGCTCGGCGGCATGACCTCGATTGCGTTGCGCGTTCAACATGGCGATGTGCTACGTTTCGATATCGCTACCCACGCAGCGCGTCGTAATGACCTGATGCCCGGCGCCGCCGTCCATGTATCACTGTTGGCGGGGGGCATCCATTTAATGCCAGGACAGGGCGTCGACATGGCGCCCAACGAGAAAAGGACACCACCATGACCATGAACCGGCGGACGCTGCTCAAGGCGTCACTCATGCTGCCGCTGTCGCTGATGCTGCCCGGCGGCTCCCTGTGGGCCAAGGAAGCGACAGGCGACGCCGATACCCTGGCGCTGTCGATTCATACCGAGCAGGGCCCGCATCGTTTGACGGTGGAAGTGGCCAAGTCGCTGGCACAGCGTCAGCAAGGGCTGATGGGGCGGGAGACGCTCGGCGAAAAACGCGGCATGCTGTTTGTCTTCGGGCGCGAACAGGCTCCTGGTAAAGGCTTCTGGATGTACCGCACCCTGATTCCTCTGGACATCGCTTTTATCGATGACGACGGCCGTATCGTCGCCATTGAGTCCATGCAGCCCTGTGAGTCCTCGTCGCCGAGCGACTGTCCTTCCTATGCGCCCGGGGCGGCTTACCATGCGGCGCTGGAAGTCAACGCCGGCTACTTTGCCGAGCGCGGTATCAAAGTGGGCGACTGCGTTTCCGTGCCGGATGAGGCCGGTTTCTGCCAGCCGGGCGACGGCGAAACCTGATCACAATCAGGGCAATACCTGCGACCACCAAGCCGCCGCCTACCAGCTTGTGCACGCCTAGGCTGTCGCCCATCAGCAGCGCGCCCAGGCCGACCGCCAATACCGGTACAAGCAGCGTCATGGGGACGACACGGTTGACGGGATGGCGGCGCAGCAGCGCGTACCAGATCCCATAAGCGACAATCGACGACATCACGGCGGTGTAAATCATCGCCCCCCAGCCCAGCCAGCTCGCTTGCTGTATGGCCTGCCACTGGCCGCTCTCGAACAGCCAGGAGCCCAGCGCCACCTGGGGGACGGCAAACAACGCGACCCAGCCAGCCAAGGCCATCGGCGCAATCGGCGGGCCCCGCTTGATCAACAGCTGCGATACCGCCCAGCCCATTGCACTACACAATAGAATCGCCAGGGGGAGAGGCGTCGGTAAGGTGGGCCCACCCGCCAGTACGATAATGCCCGCAAACGAGAGCAGCAGCCCAACAATACGTTTGGGGCCCAGCTTTTCTTTCAGAAAGATCACCGCCAGCAGCGTGGCAAAAGGCGTGCCCATCTGCACCAGCAGCGCACCCGTACCCGCTTCGGCCTGCTGTAAGCCGATAAACAGCAGGCCGAAGTGCAGGCTGCCGAAGGTGAAGGAAAGTAATAGCAAAAATGGCAGCTGGGCTCGCGCCACCGGATAGAAGGGTACCAGCAGCACGGCGACCAGCGTAAAGCGTAGCGTGGTCATCAACAGCGGCGGGAGTTCTGTGACGCCGACCTTGATGACAATGATATTCAACGCCCAAATGGCGATAACAAGCAGGCCGAGCAGCAGGTCGCGTAGTGGCACGTTGATGTCCGTTGGTATACAGAAGGGGCAAAACTAGGATATCAGGTGCCAACAGTGTCTATAAGCCCCAGTATGAAGGTATGCCGCCGCTGAGGTTTTGATGGGTCTTTAGTAGCCGATTGTATGGCTTCCCTTCAACCAAAGAATACCTACAATAGAATGCTTATTGCCAGATAAGTCGACGACGGTGGTAAGGACTGGCTCAATAACAAAGTCATCACAACAACCGATAAAAAAAGGATCTACCATGACGCTGACACGCTCAATGGCTCGTTTAACCGCCGGCTTGGCCGGTGCCGCCCTGCTTTCTGCCTCGCTTTCCGCCCAGGCGCGCGAACTGTCTGTTTCAACGGTGCTGCCCGATGCCTTTCCCTGGGGCCAGGCGGCTGAAAAATGGGCGGATCTCGTCGAGGAGCGCAGCGGCGGTGAGCTGACCCTCAGGGTGTATCCCAATTCCCAACTGGTGTCTGGTGACCAGACCCGCGAGTTCTCCGCCATGCGCTCGGGACTCATCGATGCGGCCGTAGGCTCGACCATCAACTGGTCGCCGCAGGTGCCCGAGCTCAATCTCTTCTCGCTGCCGTTCTTTATCCCGGATGAAGCTGCCGTCGACGCGGTCACCGGTGGGGAAGCTGGCGACATGGTGTTCGAGGCGATCGAGTCGCGCGGCGTGATACCGCTTGCCTGGGGCGAAAATGGCTTCCGTCAGGTCTCCAACTCCCAGGGCCCCATCAGCGAGCCCGAAGACCTGGAGGGGCTGAAGATTCGTGTCGTGGGATCGCCGTTGTTCCAGGATACCTTCTCGGCGCTGGATGCCGACCCTACGCAAATGAGCTGGACCGATGCCCAGCCGGCGCTTACCACCGGCGCGGTGGACGGCCAGGAAAACCCGCTGTCCGTGTTTGACGTGGCGCGCATCGACCAGGTCGGTCAGGAGCACCTGACGCTTTGGAATTACATGAATGATCCGCTTATCTTCGCCGTCAACCAGCAGGTCTGGCAATCGCTCAGCGAGGATCAGCAGACGCTATTGCGCGAAACCGCCGTCGAAGCGGGTGAATGGGAAATCGCCATGACCCGTGAAGAAGAAAGCGACCGGCTTGCCGCCATTCAGGAGCGCAGCGTAACGGTCACCGAACTGACCGATGCGCAGTACCAGGCGTTTGTCGAAGCGACTCAGTCTGTGTACGAAAAGTGGACACCGCGGATTGGCGAGGAGCTGGTCGAGGCGGCGCAGGCCGACATCGACGCGCGCTAGGCCCGTCGGATGTTTTGACAATGTTGATATACCGGCCTTCGGGCCGGTAGCTTTCGTAATGAGGCTGCCATGAAAGGCTTACCGGATGCGCGCCCCGAGCGCTGGCTGGGCGCGCTGGCGCTGATCATTATTTCGCTGATCAGCCTGGGCAACGTGATCACGCGCTATCTGACCGGCGGCTCGTTTTCCTTCACCGAAGAAATTTCCGTGTTCCTGCTGGTGGTGCTGACCTTCGCCGGGGCGTCCGTGGCGCTGCGTCGCCAACGCCATATCCGCATCAGCTTTCTGGAACGGGCGCTGCCCCCTGGCCCGCGCCGGCTATTGATTGGCTTCCAGGCGCTGTGTGGCGCCGTGGTGCTGGGGTTGATCACCTGGTTCGGCGCTACGCTGGCCTGGCAGGAATATCAGTGGCAGTCGCTGTCGCCCGGGCTTGGCCTGCCCCAGTGGTGGTACATCGTCTGGTTGCCGGTGCTGTCTGCTGCCATGCTGTGGCGTTTGCTGCAGCAGACCCGTGATCGCCTGGCCGGGAGGCACGCCGATGACGCCTGATGTATGGATGATTCTGGCCTTTGCTGGGCTGCTGATCGCAGGCGTACCGGTGGCGTTTTCGCTGGCCTTGTCGGGCGCAGTGGGCATTGTGATCGGGCTGTCGCCGGACATGCTGGCGACCCTGGGCACCAATACCTACAACAGTATTGCCAAGTACCCGCTGATCGCGATTCCGCTATTCATTTTGACCGGGCTGATTTTCGAGCGTGCCGGCGTCGCGCTGCGCCTGGTGCGCTTCGCCCAGGCGTTGATCGGCCCACGTCATGGCGGCCTGGCGTTGGTAGCGGTGCTGGTGTGCATGATCATGGGCGGCATGAGCGGCTCCGGCCCCGCCGATGCCGCGGCGGTGGCCATGGTGATGCTGCCGAGCATGACCAAGGCCGGCTACCCCAAGCCATTTTCCGCCACGCTGATCGCGGCGTCGGCCTCCACGGCGATTCTCATTCCCCCTTCCGTTGCGCTGATTCTCTACTCGATCGTGGTGCCGGGGGTGGATCTGCGTGCCCTGTTTGCCGCGGGCTTGTTTCCCGGGATACTGGCCGGGCTGGCGCTGTTAGTACCAGCACTGCTGGTGTCCAAGCGCTACGGTTGGGAAGGCGGTACACCGGTGGAAGGCGCCGAGCGGCTGAGCGTAAAAACCACGTTCAAGCAGGCCTTGCCTGCGCTGTTTGCCCCGGTGCTGATCCTCGGCGGGCTGCGCTCGGGGCTATTTACGCCCACCGAGGCGGCGGTGGTAGCGGTTGCCTACGGCGCCATCGTCGGGCTTTTTCTGACCCGCGAGTTGACGTGGCGTGACCTGTGGGAGCTGTTCGGCGAAGCGGCGATTATCTCCGGCGTGGTGATGCTGATTATCGCACTGGCGGGTATTTTTGCCTGGGCGGGCACCATGCTGGGCACGTTCCGCCATCTGGCGGAGTGGATTATCGGGCTCACCGACAACGGCGTGCTGCTGCTGATTCTGGTCATGCTGGCGGTGCTGGTAGCGGGAATGCTGCTGGATGCCATTTCGATCTATCTGATCATGATGCCGATTTTGATACCGGTCATGCAGCATTTTGAATGGAACCCGGTATGGTTCGGTATTTTGCTGGCCATGAACATTGCCATCGGCCAGTTCACCCCGCCGGTGGCGGTGAATTTGATGGTCACCACGGAAGTGGCCAAGATCCGTCTGGAGCAGACGCTGGGTTGGGCATTGCTGTTTGTCATCGCCATGGGCGGCGCGCTGGTGCTGGTGGCGGTTTTCCCTGGCATTGCACTGTGGTTGCCGCGCGTTCTGGGTTACAACGTGGACTGATGCCGCTTGGCCTATGCAAAAGCGGTATGCTGGTTAACGCTCTCTAAACGGTTAACATCACTACACTCAATACATGGCGCCAAGAAGCGATGTTTGCTGTTTAACGTATTGCGTTTCGCCAATAACGTTTTTTTTCGCTAAAGTAGTCAAAGCCGACAGACGTTGTCGGCGCTGATAACAGATTGTCTTGTAAACGTTTTGGATCATCCCACCTGAGGGAATATGGTATGGGTGGGACAAAACGCGAAATGCCCATAACATCAAGATAAAGAGGTGTGTTCATGAAACGCCACGCATTTTCTACCGTAGCTTTCTCCGGTGCGCTACTCGCCGCCGCCGCTTTTGCCGCCCCGGCAATGGCAGAAGAAGAAGAAGGTGAAAACTACATCACGATCGGCACCGGTGGCCAAACCGGCGTTTACTACGTCGTCGGTCAGTCGGTATGCCGACTGGTCAACCGCGGTAGCGATGACCACAACATCCGCTGTAACGCGCCATCTACCGGCGGCTCCGTTGCCAATATCAACGGCATTAAATCCGGCGAGCTGGACATGGGCGTCGCCCAGTCTGACGTTCAGTACCAGGCGTATAATGGCGAAGGTAACTTCGAAGACGAGGCCTTTGACGATCTGCGTGCCGTTTTCCGTATTCATGGCGAGCCGCTGACGCTGCTGGCCCGCGAAGATTCCGGCATCGAGACGCTGGACGATCTGGAAGGCAAGCGAGTTAATATTGGTAACCCGGGCTCTGGTCAGCGCAACACCATGGAAGTGGTGATGGACGCCAAAGGCTGGGACGAAGATAGCTTCTCAATGGTGTCTGAACTTGATGCTTCCGAGCAGGCTGCTGCCTTGGCCGATAATAATATCGACGCCATGGTCTACGTGGTCGGTCACCCGAACGGCTCCATCCAGGAAGCCACCACGACGGTGGATTCGCGCTTAATTCCGCTTGACGATGAAGATGTTCAGGGCATTGTTGACGAATATCCATATTACACAAGCTCGACTATTCCGGGCGGCCTGTACAAGAACAATCCCGATGACGTAGAAACATTTGGCGTATCGGCGACGTTCGTATCCTCTGCAGATGTGGATGAAGACGTCGTCTACGAAACGGTTAAAGCGGTCTTCGATGACTTTGATCGCTTCAAGCGCCTGCACCCCGCCTTCGAAAACCTGGATGCTGAAGAAATGGTTTCTGAGGGCTTGTCTGCTCCGCTGCATGATGGTGCCAAGAAGTACTACGTAGAGCAGGGTTGGATCGAAGAGTAAGGCCATCGGCTAGGGTGAGAGATACCCTCCGATAAAAAGATTGCGCGCGGCCTCTCAAGTGGCCGCGCGCTGTGTTTGGGATGCCGCTAGGCATCGAGTTGGCATTCCACAATGTCATCCATATTTCTGCAGGGCATGCTTATGACAATGGACAACACCAAGGCCAGTGGGTCGAATGTTGATCTTGATGATCTTGTCGCCTCTACCGACTCCGGAGCGCGCAAGCCAGCGGGCGTTCCAGGTAAGCTGTTGGTCAGTATCGCGGCGGTTTGGTCACTCTTTCAGTTGTGGATTGCTTCGCCCCTGCCGTATGTAGTGGGGTTTGGGGTATTTAATGCAACCCAGGCCCGTTCGATCCATTTAGCCTTTGCGCTGTTTCTAGCGTACATGGCATACCCTGCGCTAAAGAATTCGCCCCGTGACCGTATCCCGGTATTGGATTGGACACTGGCGGCGGTGGCCGCGTTTTGCGGCGCCTATATGTTCATCTTTTACGAGGGCTTGTCGGATCGCCCCGGTTCACCGCTGTTGATTGACGTTGTTGTCGGTATCGCGGGGATTGTATTGCTGCTGGAAGCCACCCGGCGCGCGCTTGGGCCGCCGCTGATGATTGTGGCCGGCGTCTTTCTGTTTTACTCGCTGGCGGGTCCCTGGATGCCAGGTATATTGGCCCATGGCGGGGTCAGCTTTTATGGGCTGGTCAATCACCAGTGGTTAACCACTCAGGGCGTATTCGGTATTGCGTTGGGGGTATCCACCAGCTTCGTATTCTTGTTCGTATTATTTGGTGCGCTGCTGGATAAAGCCGGCGCGGGTAACTATTTCATCAAAGTTGCGTTTTCAATGCTGGGTCACTACAAAGGCGGCCCTGCCAAAGCCGCGGTGGTGGCCTCGGGCATGACCGGTTTGATTTCAGGCTCCTCGATTGCCAACACCGTGACCACCGGCACTTTTACCATCCCGATGATGAAGCGTGTGGGGTTCCCCTCGGAAAAAGCCGGCGCAGTAGAGGTGGCTGCTTCGGTCAACGGGCAAATCATGCCGCCTGTAATGGGCGCTGCTGCTTTTCTGATGGTCGAATACGTCGGTATTTCGTATGTTGAGGTTATCAAGCATGCGTTTTTACCTGCGGTGATTTCGTACATCGCACTGATTTATATCGTTCACCTTGAGGCCATGAAAGCCAATATGCAGGGGCTTGAAAGCAGCAATCCCCCCAAGCCACTGGTGCGCAAGGTCATTGGCTTTTTAACGGGTCTCTTGCTGATGATGGTCACCGCGTTGGCGGTGTATTACGGCCTGGGCTGGCTGCAACCCGTGCTGGGCCCTGCGGCTCCCTGGGTGATTGGTCTGGCACTAGCGGCAGTTTATGTTGCCCTGTTGAAGCTGGCGTCGGGCTACCCTGAACTCGAAATTGATGATCCCAGTGAGCCGGTCGTCAGGTTGCCACAGACGCGGCCCACTGTGCTCGTTGGGTTGCAGTACATTCTGCCCGTCGTAGTACTGGTGTGGTGCCTGATGGTTGAGCGTCTATCGCCAGGGCTGTCGGCGTTTTGGGCGACGGTGTTCATGATCTTTATCATGCTGACCCAGCGTCCCATCACTGCGTTCTTCCGTGGCCGCAGCAATATCGCCGCAGACCTACGCGAAGGTGCATTGGATCTGTGGGACGGGCTGGTCACCGGTGCGCGTAACATGATTGGCATCGGCATTGCGACCGCTACCGCCGGTATCATTGTGGGGGCGGTCTCCCAGACTGGCGTTGGTCTGGTATTGGCTGAGGTGGTCGAAACGCTGGCGATGGGCAACCTGATGCTGATTTTGGTCTTTACCGCAATCCTTAGCCTGATTCTGGGTATGGGGCTTCCGACCACCGCGAACTATATCGTGGTATCAGCACTTTTGGCGCCGGTGATCATTCAGCTTGGCGAGCAAAATGGCCTGCTGGTGCCACTGATTGCCGTGCACCTGTTTGTGTTTTATTTCGGCATTATGGCTGATGTGACGCCGCCGGTGGGGCTTGCTTCATTTGCGGCGGCGGCAATCTCTGGCGGAGATCCGATCCGTACCGGTTTCCAGGCGTTTTATTACAGCCTGCGTACTGCAGCGCTGCCATTTCTGTTTATTTTCAATACCGATCTATTATTAATCGACGTGACACCGCTGCAAGGGGTGCTGATCTTTATTGTGGCCACCGTGGCGATGTTGATTTTTGCTGCGGCCACCCAGGGGTATATGCTCACCCGTAACCGCTGGTATGAGTCAATCCTAATGCTGGTGGTAGCGTTTGCGCTGTTCCGCCCCGGTTTCTTCATGGACATGATTCACGATCCCTACCGTTCTACGCAGCCTGCTGAGTTCGTGGACACACTTGGCGAGATGGAAGAAGACTCATCACTTCGGGTGCAAATCAGCGGTTTGGATGATTATGGTGACCCCATGACGACCTATATTCTAGTGCCAGTACCCGAAGGTGATAGTGGGCAGGAGCGGTTGGATAATCTTGGCCTAATGCTGATGACCGAAGACGATGAAACGATTGTTGATACGGTGACCTACGGCAGTGATGCGGCGGATCTGGGCTTTGATTTCGATCAGGAAATCGTTGAAGTGCTGGCACCGGTGGATCGCTGGACGAAGGAGTGGATCTGGATACCGGCCTTAGGGGTGTTTGCGCTTATCGTGATGCTGCAGCACCGTCGTCGTTCCGCTGAAGGGCGCGCTAGCAAGGCTAATCCCGCGTAAGGAGGGGCTGTCATGTACCACAAGATCCTACTGCCCGTTGACCTCAATGAAGAGAGTTCATGGGCCAAGGCATTACCCACGGCCATCACGCTATGCCAGACGTTTGACGCCTCGCTGCATGTGGTGACGGTGGTGCCGGATTTTAAGATGCCCATGGTGGGCGCTTATTTTCCCAAGGACTTCTCCCAAAAAGCCCACGCGGCGGTGAAGGAGGCGCAGCATGAGTTTATCCAAACGCATGTACCCGAGACCATCAATACCCAGAGTGTGATAGTTGACGGCTCGCCGTGGGAGGCGATCATCAAGGTAGGTAAGCAACTGGATATTGACCTGATCGTCATGGCCTCGCATACCAAGCACAAGTTCGTCGACTATGTGTTAGGTCCCAACGCCGAGCATGTGGTACACCATGCCAAGATGTCGGTCATGATCGTGCGCTGATCCCTGAACGGAAAAGCGAAAGCTCCAGGCCTGTCCTGGAGCTTTTTTATTATGGTCAATGGCTTGGCGGGGTGTGTCAGCACATCATGAGGCCAGCAAAAAAATCGTGTTTGAACTGACCTTGCCCATGAGATGACGTAACCTTGAAGATCGACAAACGGTTACCCCCGGGTAACGTGGCAAGAGGATATCGCAGTGAAAGCGTTGTTATTGGGGTGCATCATGCTGGCGTTCAGCATTCCCCTGGCGGGGCTCGCGGCTGATTCGGATGGCCATGAAGCGCCGACAGGGCCGGTGATACTCAAGATAGTGGGCGATATCGACAAGGAAAACGTCGCTGGCGAAGCCCATTTTGATCGCCAAATGCTGCAGCGTCTGCCGCAGCACGATTTTGAGACCACCACGCCATGGACGGACAGCCAGAATCACTACGAAGGGCCCTTGATGCGAGATTTGCTGGCGCATCTGGGCATAGAGGAAGGCAGCGTCAATGTGCTGGCGCTGAATGGCTATGAGGCGGAGATACCGGTCAGTGACTTTTATGACTACGATGTCATCCTGGCGCTCAAACGCGACGGCGAGGCGATCCCCATCCGCGAATATGGCCCGCTCTGGGTGCTGTATCCGTTTGATCAGGACGAAGCCCTGCTGAGCGAAAAGATGCGCTTTCGTGCCGTCTGGCAGGTGATGCAGATTGATGTCCTCTAGCGATTCGGTGTCGCACTATCCACGCTTGCTGCGCTATCCCTGGCGTTTCAAGCTGGTCGCCATGACCGCCGTGGTGCTGTTCGCCGCGGCGCTTGTCGTTGCCACCATTTCGGCATGGCGGCAGGACAATCTCACGCAGACCCTGCGCGAAGATACCTCCTGGGTGGTCTACAAGCTGGACCGTGACGCGGTTCAACTCCTTAATCAGTTGCTGAACGCGACGCGCGGGCCGATCGCGCCCGATGCCCAGGACGAGCTCGACCTGCGGTTCGAACTGCTGTATAGCCGTATTACGCTGCTCAATGAAGGCGAGGTCAGCGACTTGCTGAACCGCATCGAGCCTGCCCGCGAGCTGCTCGAGGAAATCCAGCAGCAACTCGATATCCTCGATCCGATGTTTGAACCCCACGACAATATGGAGCAGATGCCGCTCACCGCGCTGGAAACCGAGTTGCAAACATTGACCCGCCTGACCGAGCGGCTGGTCATCACGATCAATGGCTATCTGGCCGAATCCGCTACCGAAGAACGTGCTCAACTGAGCCTGCTGTACAAGCTGTTGATGAGCCTGATTGTGGCCATGAGCGTAGCGGCTCTGTTGGTCGTGATCTTTCTGGTGCGGGAGATGCGCGAGAGTGCTGCGGCGCGCCGCGAGCAGGAACAGCTCAGCCGCCAGTTGGAAGATACTGCCGAGCAGGCCCAGGCGGCCAACCATGCCAAGTCCGACTTTCTCGCCATGGTCAGCCATGAGATACGCACGCCATTGAACGGCGTTATCGGGATGAGTGAGCTGCTGCGCGAGCCTGCCAACCGAGTACAGGTGGAAGATTACGCCAACACGATTTACGACAGCGCCAACCAGCTGCTGGCAATGATCAATGAGATTCTGGATTTTTCCAAGATCGAAGCCGGTCACCTCAGCTTGGAAACCGCCCCGACGGCGGTCGAGCCGCTGGTGGAAAGCGTGGTGGCCCTGTTCAAGCCACGGGCTGAGGCAAAAGGCCTGGCGTTGACCCACCACGTGGATGAAGGGGTACCCGACTGGATAATGGTCGACGCCGGACGGCTGCGACAAATTTTGCTCAACCTGATCGCCAACGCGATCAAATTCACCGATGAGGGCGCGGTGGAGGTACGTGTCTCGGCCACGGTGGACCAGCTACGTTTCGAGGTCATCGATACCGGCTGTGGCTTGAGCGACGTTCAACAGCAGCACCTGTTCGAACCTTTCCAGCAGGCGGATGCGTCGGTTGCCCGCCGGTATGGAGGAACCGGCCTGGGGCTGGCCATTTGCAAGCGGCTAAGCGAGGCCATGCAAGGACAACTGAGCGTTGACAGCCAGCCTGGAAAGGGCAGCACCTTTCGCTGTGAATTGCCGCTGGTGGAGGCCGCGCCTTACCATCGCGCGCCGCTTCCCTCCTTGCCCATCCAGCAGCACTTTGCCGGCACCACTTTACTGCTGGTCGAAGACAACGCCATCAACCGCAAGGTCGCCATCGAGCTGCTGGGACGCCTGGGCTGCGACGTGGTGTGCGCCGAGAACGGCCATGATGCCCTGGCCATGGTGGCGGTCCAGCATGTTCACCTGATCTTCATGGACATTCAGTTACCCGACATGGACGGGCTTGAGGTCACGCGTCAACTTCGCGCGCAGGGCGGTTGGCTGGCTGACGTGCCGATCGTGGCGATGACCGCAGGCGGTGTTGAGGACGATCGGCAGCGCTGCCTGCAGGCGGGCATGGACGATTACATCACCAAGCCGCTATCTATCGTTGCGTTGAACAATATGCTGGCCTTGCAGCTGGGCGATCCATCGGCGGAAACGGTCGTTGCCAATGCGCAATCGAGCGATGCCTCGCTGCTTAACGAGGAAACCTTGAGCAGCCTTTACCATACCCTGGGCGAAGCCCACCTGCGCCAGCTCATGGCGCTCTATCATCAGCAGGTCGAAGATAATCTGGCACAGTTGGCGACCTGCCTTGGCCCGGACACGCCCTCGGCCGAGAGCGCCCGGCAGATTTCCCGTCTGGCTCATCAGCTGCGCGGTGAAGCCCTGAGCATTGGCGCCCAGCGGGTGGCGCAGCATGCCCGCTCCCTTGAATCGCTGGCCAGCCAGGATGATCCATCCCCCAGCGACCTGCGCGATGCGCTGGACGCGCTGCGTCAGGCCGCAGCGCTTACCACTTCCGCCCTGGAGCGATGGCAACGTGACCACATTGCCAACTGATCAGGGCACCGTCGTGGTGGCCAGCCGCTCGCTGGATGCCGAGGCAGCCGTGCAGACGCTGGCCCAGGGGCTGAACCACGCTCACCTGGGTGGAATTATTTTTTTCTGCAGCGCCGAGTATGACCTGGATCGGCTGGCAGCGGCGCTGCTGAGCGCCTTCCCGGCGGTGACGGTCAGCGGCTGCACTACGGCGGGCGAAATCACCCCCGAGGGCTACGACCGTGGCAGCATCGTGGCCATCGGCTTTGACCGACGGGTGTTCGCCATCGAGTCGGCGCTGGTCGACGATCTGGACCGTTTCGCGCTGAGCGACGCCCAGCCACTGGTCGATGACCTGATTGAACGCTGCCGTCGCCAGGCGCTGGCACCGGTCAACGAGCACAGCTTTGCGCTGACGCTGCTGGATGGGCTTTCCAGCCGCGAAGAGCAGGTGCTGGCCACGCTGGACGCCGCGCTGGGCCGCATCCCCAGCTTCGGCGGCTCCGCCGGTGACGATAACCATCTGGCGCGCACCCATGTGTATGCCCATGGCCGCTTTCACAGCCGTGCCGCCGTGGTGGTGATGATCAATACCCGTCTGCCGTTTGAAGTGTTTTCCACCCACCATTTAACACCGCTCCGCCATAAGCTGGTGGTGACCGAGGCTGACCGCGAGCGCCGCCGGGTGGTGGAGCTCAACGGCCTGCCGGCTGCCAGCGTCTATGCCGACCTGGTCGGCGTTGCGCCTGACGCCCTCGATCCCGTTGTCTTTGCGCGTCATCCCCTCGCGGTTCAGCTTGGCGGGCAGCACTATGTGCGCTCGATTCAGCGCGTCAACGACGACGGTAGCCTAAACTTCTACTGTGCGGTGGAGACCGGTATCGTGCTGACGGCCATGCAGCCCGCCCCGCTGCTGGATGACCTCAACCGTATGCTGGAGGGGGTGACCGCGCGGGTGGGGGGGCCGTCGCTGATGATTGGCTGCGACTGCTTCCTGCGGCGTATGGAGCTGGAGGCCGTCCGACACCTTGACCAGGCCTCAGCGCTGCTGCGGCGATCCCGGGTGGTTGGTTTCAACACCTATGGCGAGCAGCACCACGGCATGCATGTCAACCAGACCTTTACAGGAGTGGCGCTTGGCGCTCTTCCAGCTCTCGGCGAGTGACGATACCTCGCTCAGCCCCGCGGCCTTACGCGAAGAAAACCGCCGTCTGCGCAAAGTGTGTCAGGCGCTGATGAGCCGTGTGGAATCGGGGAGTGGCGCCGACGGCGCGCCCTATGCCGCCTTCGAGCGCTCGGTGCTGCTGGCCGAGCAGGTCCGAGAGCGGACCGATGCATTGCACCGTGTCCTGGACGAGCTAGGGCAGGCCAATGCGCGTTTGCAGGCTGCAAAGGCCGAAGCCGAGGCGGCCAACCTGTCCAAGACCAAGTTTCTCGCCGCCGTCAGCCACGATCTGTTGCAGCCGCTCAACGCAGCGCGGCTGTTCGTCAGCGCCCTGGAAACGCATCCGTTGCCCGAGGCCTCGCAGGCACTGGTCGCCCACGCGGGGCGCTCGCTCAAGGATGTCGAGGGGCTGCTCGGCACCCTGGTGGATATTTCGCGCCTGGATGCCGGGGTGCTGCACGCCGATAAAGCGCCGTTTGCCGTCAGCACCCTGCTGGATGCGCTGGCGGAAGAGTACCGCCAGGTAGCCGCCGTACGTGGTTTGAGCCTGCATTATGTGCCGTCGAGCGTGGTGGTGGAGTCTGATCTGGCGCTGCTCGCGCGGGTGATTCGTAACTTCTTGAGTAACGCAGTGCGCTATACCGAGCACGGCCACCTGCTGCTCGGCTGTCGCCGCCGGCCCGAAGGTCTTGAGATCATGGTGGGTGACACCGGCCCGGGGATTGCTGAGCAGCAACGCGAGGCGATTTTCCTTGAGTTTCAGCGCGCCCCCGAGGCCAAGCATCACCATAGCCGTGGCTTGGGGCTTGGGCTGGCGATCGTCGACCGCATTAGCGCGATGCTCGAGCAACCGGTGACGCTGGCCTCGCAGCCAGGGCGCGGAGCGCTGTTTTCGATCACCGTGCCCTATGCGCCGGCATCTACCGCACCGGGGCAGGGGGCGTCCTCTCGAGTGGCTGAGCTGTCCCACGACAACCCCGATTCACCGCTTGCCGACAGCGTGGTGTGGGTCATCGACGACGATGAGGCGATCATTGACGGCATGCAGGCGCTGCTTGGCAGCTGGGGCTGCCGGGTGCGGGCGGCCGCCACGGCAAGTGCCCTTGAGGCCGTAAGCGACGGCGAACCGCCTAACGTCCTGCTGGTGGACTACCATTTGGGCGACCACCGCGAAACAGGTCTGGCGCTGGCCGCGCGTTTGCGAGGGCGCTACCCCGGCCTGGCGGCGGTGGTCATTACCGCCAACCACGATGCCGCGCTGAGCCGCGCCGCACGTGAGGCCGGCATGCATTGCCTGCTGAAGCCGTTAAAGCCCATGCGCTTGCGCATGCTGCTGGTGAGCTTGCTGACCCCGCAGGATTAACGCGCCGAGCGGCTGGCCATCACGAGCGGCAGGTTGGCGTCGCCTGCCAGCACGATGGCATGCACCCGGCTGGTGGCGCCCAGCTTGCGCAGGATGGCCGAGACATGGGTCTTGACCGTGGTCTCGGCAATGTTCAGCTCGCGGGCGATCTGCTTGTTCGACATGCCTTGGGTCATGCAGTGCAGGACGCTGAGCTGCTTGCCGGTCAACTGGGCAAGCCGCTCATCGGCCAATGGCTCGGCAGCGGGGGCGTTGGCCTGGGGGGAGGGCGCTGTCGGCGGGCGGCGCATCACATCCGGGGGCAGGTACAGCTGGCCTTCGAGTATCTGGGTCAACGCATTGAGCAGGGCTTCCCGGGGCGTCGACTTGGGAATATAGCCGACCGCACCTAGGCTGATCGCATCGAGCACTAGTTGGCGCTCTTGATGCGCTGAGACAATCGCCACCGGCAGCCAGGGGTAGGCGTCGCGCAGCCGGGTCAGGCCGTCAAGGCCTTCTGCGTCCGGCAGGCTCAAATCAAGCAGCAGCAAATCCAGACCGTCGTGCTGGGCGATCAGCGGTATCGCGGCGGCCAGGCTGTCGGCTTCCAGCAGTTGGCTCTGCGGCAGGCCGCTGCTGATCACGACCTGCAGCGCGTCGCGAAACAGCGGATGATCGTCTGCCACCAATAACGAATACATGGCGTCTCCTACCAAGGGATGAGGGCGCATCCTGCCATCGGGCGATACCGCGCCGCGCCCGACTGACCAACACTGCATGTGCACTCTTTTAATAATCATAATACGCAGGAGCTCAATAATGATATACGCCAATCCCGGTGACACTGGTTCAGTCGTGTCATTTGAAAAACGCTACGGCAATTACATCGGCGGCGAGTTTGTTGCCCCGGTAAAAGGCCAATACTTTGACAACGTCAGCCCGGTGAACGGCCAGGTGTTTTGTGAAATTCCCCGTTCAACGGCAGAAGACATCGACAAGGCGCTGGACGCCGCCCATCAAGCCGCGCCGGCCTGGGGCAAAACCTCGGTCCAGGAGCGCAGCAATATCCTGCTGAAAATCGCCGACCGCATCGAACAGAACCTGGAGATGCTGGCCGTCGCTGAAACCTGGGACAACGGCAAGGCGGTACGCGAAACGCTCAACGCCGACCTTCCGCTGGCCGTTGACCACTTCCGTTATTTTGCCGGCTGCCTGCGCTCGCAGGAGGGCACCGCGGCCGATATCGACGCCAATACCGTGTCGTATCACTTCCACGAGCCGCTGGGCGTGGTAGGGCAGATCATTCCCTGGAACTTCCCGATTCTGATGGCTACCTGGAAGCTGGCGCCGGCCTTGGCGGCGGGCAACTGCGTGGTGCTCAAGCCTGCCGAGCAGACACCGGCGTCTATCCTGAAGGTGGCTGAGCTGGTCGGCGATCTGCTGCCCCCCGGCGTGCTGAACATCGTCAACGGCTTTGGCGCCGAGGCGGGTCAGGCGCTGGCCAGCAGCAAGCGAATCGCCAAGATCGCCTTTACCGGCTCCACGCCGGTGGGCTCGCATATTTTGAAATGCGCGGCGGAAAATATCATTCCCTCCACCGTGGAGCTGGGTGGCAAGTCCCCCAATATCTACTTCGCCGATATCATGAACGCCGAGCCGACGTTTATCGACAAGGCCGTGGAAGGCCTGGTGCTTGCGTTCTTCAACCAGGGCGAAGTGTGTACCTGCCCCTCCCGTGCGCTGATCCAGGAGAGCATGTACGACGAGTTCATGGCCAAGGTCATCGAGCGCACGCAAACCATCAAGCGTGGCAACCCGCTGGATACCGACGTCCAAGTGGGTGCCCAGGCCTCGCAGGAGCAGTTCGACAAGATCATGTCGTACATGGATATCGCCCGCGACGAAGGCGCGGAATTCCTCACCGGCGGCAACAAGGAGACTCTGGACGACAGCATCAACAGCGGCTATTACATTCAGCCGACGCTGCTCAAGGGCAACAACAAGATGCGTATCTTCCAGGAAGAGATCTTTGGCCCGGTGGTCGCGGTCACCACCTTCAAGGACGAAGAAGAAGCTCTGGCCATCGCCAACGACACAGAGTTTGGTCTGGGCGCAGGCGTGTGGAGCCGTGATATCAACGTTGCCTTCCGCATGGGCCGTGGTATCCAGGCCGGTCGCGTATGGACCAACTGCTATCACCAGTACCCCGCTCACGCCGCCTTCGGTGGCTACAAGAAATCCGGCGTGGGTCGTGAAACCCATAAAGTGGCCCTCGAGCACTACCAGCAAACCAAGAACCTGCTGGTCAGCTACGACGTCAACCCGCTGGGCTTCTTCTAGGCCTCCCCGGTAGTCGCACCCGCCCGGCACCAAGCCGGGCGGTATTGCCTGACGCTACCTATTGGCGCTGGGTAATAAAACGGAATGACGGGATATTATCAGGAGCTGCATGATGGATAGCACAATGCGTGCGGCGGTCGTTCATGAATTCGGCCAGCCGTTAAGACTTGATGAAGTAAATGTACCGCGCCCCAAGCGGGGTGAGGTGTTGATGAAAGTGGCGGCCTCCGGGGTTTGCCACACCGATTTACACGCCGCCCACGGCGATTGGCCGGTAAAACCCTCGCCGCCCTTTATTCCAGGGCACGAAGGCGTTGGGCATATTGTGGCAGTGGGTGAAGGCGTTACCCATGTCAAAGAGGGCGATCGTATCGGCGTACCCTGGCTCTATTCGGCCTGCGGCTACTGCGAGCACTGTCTGGGCGGTTGGGAAACCCTTTGCGAGTCCCAGCAGAATACCGGCTACAGTGTCAACGGCGGTTTTGCCGACTACACCTTGGCCGATGCGGGCTATGTAGGGCGACTACCCGATGCCGTCGATTTTATCGAAATAGCTCCGGTACTGTGTGCGGGAGTGACAGTTTATAAAGGCTTGAAGATGACCGATACCCGCCCCGGACAGTGGGTGGTGATTTCGGGCATTGGTGGCCTGGGCCATATGGCGGTGCAGTACGCCAAAGCCATGGGGTTGAATGTCGCTGCGGTGGATATCGATGACGGCAAGCTAGCCCTGGCCGAGCGGTTGGGCGCCACGGTAACCGTCAACGCCATGAAAACTGACCCAGCGGCCTACCTGAAAAAAACCATCGGTGGCGCTCACGGGGCATTGGTAACAGCGGTGTCGCCGAAGGCGTTTGATCAAGCGCAGAATATGTTACGCCGTGGCGGTACACTGGTGCTTAATGGCCTGCCACCCGGCGACTTCCCGCTGCCGATTTTCAGTACGGTGCTCAACGGTATTACCATTCGCGGCTCGATCGTCGGCACGCGCAGCGACCTGCAGGAAGCCCTGGATTTCGCCGCCGAAGGCAAGGTCAAAGCGACGGTGGCAACCGATACGCTAGACAATATCAACGATATCTTCCAGCGCATGATCGACGGCAAAATAGAGGGCCGTATTGTGCTCGATATGGCGAGTTGATCGCTGTTTAGTTGGTGCTATACAAGGGGAAGGACACTTCCCCTTTTTATTTGTAAGCTTGCCATTTCCTATCTGCTACTCAGCACTCACAGTAGCTCTATCACCCAGCCAGCGACGAGTCATGCGCTCGGCGTGGGCTAGATTGCTGACGACCGCTAACTTACCGGCTTCACGTTTAATGCCTGCGCGTTTTATTTTCAGTGCCATGCGCGGCGCCAACCCAACAAACACTACCCCTACGTTTTGCTCGCTAAGCTCTCGGCGCAGTGTATCCAGTGCCACCATGGCGGTGGTATCCAGGCTTGGCACATCGCGCATATCCAAAATGACAACCCGAACGCCGTGATCAATTACCCGCAGCGTGGCAATGGCCTTTTCGGCCGCGCCAAAAAACAGCGGTCCGCTGACCTTATACAGTGACACTTCCGGCGGAAAGTGGATATCGCTATCCAATGCCTCCAGGCGCTGGGTATGGGTTAGCTGGGCCATACGACGAATAAACAGCGCGGCCGCCAGGCCAATACCCACCGCCACCGCAATGACCATGTCGAAAATCACGGTAAGCAGGAAACAGATGACCATCACCCATACATCGCTGGCGGGGGCGCTTTTCAGCGTATGCACAAAGTGGCGCGCCTCGCTCATGTTCCAGGCAATGATGAACAGGAGGGCCGCCAGCGCCGCCATGGGGACAACCCCCAGCACGCCTGCCAGCGCCACCACGGCAAGCAGCACCACGACCGAATGCACCACGGCGGAAACAGGCGAAAAAGCCCCGCTTTTGATATTGGTTGCGGTGCGCGCAAGCGCTGCTGTGGCGGTAATACCGCCGAAGAAGGGCACCACCATATTGCCCAGCCCCTGGCCAATCAGCTCGGCGTTAGGATCATGACGGGTGCGGGTTAAGCCATCTGCCACCACGGCGCATAGCAGCGACTCAATGGCCGCCAGTAGCGCAATGGCCAGCGCCGGGCCAAGTAGTGCCTGTATCAGTGCAAAGTTGATCTCAAGCGGATTTCCATCAGCGCCAGGAAAATGCCAAGGGGCGGCAAAGCCAGGCGCGAAAGGGGGAATACCGCTGCCGCTGGCACCCTCAAACTCCCAGCTAAAGCGTGAGGCGATCGTATCGACCTCAATACCACTCATCATTAATAAAGCGGCGGCCAGGGTGCCCACCGCCAAGCCTACCAGCGGGGCAGGAATTGGCGTATTCAAGCGAGGCCAAATCAGCAGCGCTGCCAAGGTCACAACCCCCACGCTGACCTCCGCCAGTGAAAGGCTGGGCAGTGCTCGGCCAATCAGCATTAGGTTACTCAGGGTGCTATCGCCTAGCTCCACGCCAGCCAGGCCCAGAAAGTCAGGTAATTGCAGCAGCGCAATGACCAAGCCGATACCGGTGGTAAAGCCAAGAATCACCGGGTAGGGGACGTACTGAATCAGACTGCCCAGCCGCGACAGCCCCAGCGCCACCAAAATGGCGCCTGCCATCAAGGTAGCAATCAGCAGCCCGCCCAGACCGTGGTTGGCCACAATGGGAAATAGAATGACCACAAAGGCGGCGGTGGGCCCCGAGATGTTAAACCGCGAGCCACCGGTTAAGGCAATCACTGCCCCCGCGACGATGGCGGTGTAAAGCCCATGCTGGGGCGGCACGCCCGTGGCGATTGCCAGCGCCATCGATAGGGGGACCGCCACCACGCCAATCGTCAGCCCCGCCATGACATCGCGCTTTAATTTGCCAAACGTATATCCTTCGCGCCAGGCACTGACGAGTGCGCTGCCTGGCATGGGAAAGGTGTACCCCTTAGCGTGATGTGTGCGGGACATGAGGTCAGCCTCCTGAGCGATAGAGAAATCAGACCTTTACGCTACTCCGACCGTTTCGTTCGCACAACTGGGCGTGTGCTGTTGGGTGGGCTGCCCATAAAAAATGTCCCGGCCATTTGGCCGGGACATTTTGTTACTGAGCTCACGCCCTATCAGGAAGGTTGAGTAGCGTCCTCCGGCGGTTCGCCGATGGTGCCCGGCATCGCCTGTTGATGGCCGGCCAGCGCCAGGAAGTGCAGGTGGCGCTCGTATTCACTCACCAGGTCGCCAATGACCTGACCGCGCGTGTAGCCGTTGAGGTCTTTTTCCTGACCCCCTTCCGCCAGGAAGACATCCAGACGTACGTAGAAGTCATCGTCCGCGGGGATGAAGCTCGGCGTGCGCATGCGGTGCGGGCATACCTGATAGACAAAGCTTGTTGCGTCGCCAAAGTCGACCTGCAACATCAGGTTGGGCAGCGATTCGCCGTCGATATGCTCTTCGCTGACGTTGGCGGTTTGCCCCCGGCTTTCAAGCTCCTGGGCAAACTGGGTCATCGCCGGGCGAATGGCATGCTCGATGGTCGCGCCGGCGCCGGCACGGTTCGAGGTGTCCAGCGCGCGGTCGAGGCGCTCTTTCCAGTCGCCCCCGTGGGCGGTGCCGGTGACAAGACGCCGCGCATCGGCCTTGCGGCCTTCAAGTTTGAGCGCTTTGACCATGCCCACCATGATGGCAAAGATCACCAGCGAGAACGGCAGGGCGGTAATCACCACGGCACTTTGCAGGGCTTCCAAGCCGCCCGCCATCAGCAGCGCGATGGTGATCAAGCCGATAATCGCCGACCAGAAAATACGCAGCTTCACCGGCGCATCGTGATTAACGTCGCTCAGGATAGAGGTGAAGTTGGCCAGTACCAGCGCCCCCGAGTCCGCCGAGGTAATGAAGAACACGATACCCAGCACGGTGACGACGGCCGCGGTAATGCCCACGTAGGGGTAATACTCAAGCAGCGTATAAAGCGTGGTCTGCGGAGTATTGAGCGCCTGCTCACCGAGTTCGGACACGCCCTGGTTGGCGACCAGCTCGATACCGCTGTTACCGAAGATCGACATCCACACCATCATGAACGCTAGCGGTATAAACAGGGCGCCTGCGACGAATTCACGGATGGTGCGGCCACGGGAAATGCGCGCCAGGAACAGACCGACGAAAGGTGTCCAGGCGATCCACCAGCCCCAGAAGAATATCGTCCACCACATTTTCCATTCCTGGGCGTCCTCGCCGTCAAAGGCGTAGGTGTTAAAGCTGGTGGCTACAAAGCCTGAGAGGTAGTCACCGGCGTTGTTGACCACTTTATCGAGTAGCACCAGAGTGTCGCCAGCGAACAGCACAAACAGCATCAGTGCCAACGCCAGTAACATGTTGAACTCCGAGAGCCGACGGATGCCTTTCTCGACGCCGGTCACCACGGAAATGGTCGCCAGTACCACGACCAGCACGATCAAGATCACCTGAACGGTGAGCGACTCCGGCACGTCGAACATATAGTTCAGGCCGTAGTTGAGCTGCATGACGCCGATGCCGAGGCTGGTCGCGATGCCGAATACCGTCGAGATCACTGCGGTAATATCCACCGCATTGCCGATCGGGCCATGAATACGCTTGCCAAGCAGCGGATAAAGCGCGCTGCGAATGGCCAGCGGCAGCCGGTGGCGGTAGCTGAAGTAGGCCAGCGCCATACCCATCAACACGTACAGCCCCCAGCCAGAGAGACCCCAGTGCAGATAGGTTTGAACGACGGCATTCCGCATCGCCGCCTGGCTTTCCGGTTCCAGGTCGGGGGGTGCCAGGTAATGGGCCACAGGCTCGGCGACGCTGAAGAACAGCAGGTCGATACCGATACCGGCGGCAAACAGCATCGCCGACCAGGACAGCAGCGAAAACTCGGGTCGTGAATGGTCAGGCCCCAGCCGAATACTGCCGTAGCGCGACATGCCAATCATCGCCACGAACACCAGGTACGCCACGATGGCCAGCATGTAATACCAGCCAAAGGTGGTGCTGACCCAAGCAAGACCGGCATCAAAAAAAGCGCCTGCCTGCTCGGTGAAGAGCATGGTAAGCACCAGGAAGACCACGATACCGGCTACGCTGCCGTGGAACACCACGGGATTCAGGCGGTCGCGGGCGGGAAGGACGGGATTGTCTTTCGCCATGGAGGCTGACTCCTATTGTTAGAGAAAGAAATGAAGCAACACGCTTGGCTCGGTTTATTTTGAATGAACGTTCAAATAAAATACGCGCTTTAGCGTGTGGCTTCAAGTCTGCGATCAGCACTAAGTGTCGATTCGCCCATCGGGTGGATAGGCGTTGTTGACGGCGAGGCACCCACGATATTCCCAGTGTAGAAACGAAAAATGCCCGGCAGAGCCGGGCATTGAGTAGGTGATGGACGCTAAATAAACGCTGGGCTTATTCGTCGTCCATGGCGTCGCCGTGATGACGCTTACCGTGACTTTCATGGTAGGCCTCACGGGCTTCGTGCATGGCGTCACGCAACGCTTTCTGCTCGTCTTCGTCGAGGATGTCGGCCATCCGGGCCTGATGGGCTTCACGAACGTCGGTCATTTCTTCGCGAAACGTATCGTGGGCCTCATTCAGGGCCTGCTGCTTTTCGTCGCTCAGCCCGGCGCGCTCATAGACATCCTGGCGGTGCTCCTGCATGCGCTCTTCCATGCGCTCGCGGTCTGGACCCTTATGGCTATCGCCGTGATTGCCGGCCTGAGCGGTTAACGCGAATGGCAGCATGGCGGCGGCAAGCAGCGCCGGTGCAGCGAGTTGACGAAGTGACAAGGTCATGACGTTTCTCCTGGTAAATTAACGATGTCACTATCGCCCGTCCGGGTGCAAAACACATGCAGAGAGTGTGCAACAATCGTGATCTTAGTATGCTTGCAGGGGGGCGGGGGATCGTGAGAGGAGAAAGCCCATGAGGCGAATGGCTATGTGGAAGAGACCTCGCTGGAAGCGCCTGCAGGGCGTCGGCTGTATCAGTGTCTTGACGTTACTGCTCAGCGGCTGTGGCGTTACGCATCTGGCAAGCCAGGGAGCACCCGCCAACGCGGTGGACGATCGCGACCGGCAAGAGACGTTGACCTACAGGCGGCTTCCACCGATGGCGTACACCCCCGATGAGTGGCCCGAAACGCTCAATGCGGAGGTCTATCTGCCCGATACGCCGCCCCAGGCGCGCCGCCCGGCGGCACTGATCGTTCACGGCGGCGGCTGGCGCAATCGCAGCCCCGAGGACATGCAGGGCATTGCCGAGCAGCTCGCCGAACAAGGCTATGTGGCGGTCAACATCGAGCACCGCTTTGTGCCGACCTACCGCTTCCCGGCACAGCTTCACGACTTGCAGCAGGCCATGGCCTGGCTGCACGACAATGCCGACGCCTGGCGGGTGGATACCCAGCGTATCGTGGGCGTTGGGTTTTCATCCGGCGCTCATCTGGTCAGCCTGCTGGCGGTGGCCGGCGTAGAAGGCCCGCTGGCTGACCCCTACGGCGGCGAGGAGAGCCGTTTTGCAGCGGTGTTGGCGGGCGGGATACCCAGTGACCTGCTCAAGTTCGACGATGGGCGCCTGGTGGTGGATTTTATCGGCGGGACCCGCGCCGAAAAGAACCAGGCGTATCGCCTGGCCTCGCCTGAGCGCCAGGTAACCACTGACGCACCGCCGTTTTTTATCTTCCACGGTACCTGGGACCAGCTGGTGCCCGTTGATCATGCGCGGGATTTCTACCAGACGCTGATCGACAACGGCGTCGAGAGCGAGCTGTATCTGCAGCACGGCCGCGGCCACTTCGCCAGCTTTCTGCTGCGCGGCAGCGCGATCGATGCGGGGATTGCGTTTCTCAATCAGCAGGTCGCCCCATGACGTGGCGCCATCGGGTCTAGCCTTCGGGCTGGTATTTGTAGCCGACGCCATACACCGAGCGGATGATTTCCTGCTCGGGGAGCGCTTCGTGGATCTTCTTGCGCAGCTTTTTGATATGGCTGTCCACGGTGCGCTCCGAGACGATGCGGTTGTCGCGGTACATGTGGTCCATCAGCTGCTCGCGGCTGAAAATCCGTCCCGGCGCCTGCATCATCACCCGCAGCAGTTGGAACTCCACCGCCGTGAGGCCCAGATCATGGCCCTTGGCGAGGGCTTGCCAGCCGTCTTCGTTGAGCGTCACCGGCGCGTTGTTGGTCGCCTGAGGCGCGGCTTCGACCGCTGCCTGACTGCGCCGCAGAACCGCCTTGACCCGCGCCACGACCTCCCGAGGGCTGAAGGGTTTGCAGATGTAATCGTCGGCCCCTAGTTCCAGCCCCAGCAGCCGATCCACCTCTTCGACCTTGGCGGTCACCATGATGATGGCGACATGCGGCCATTGCTGGCGGATTTCACGGCATAGCGTCAGGCCGTCTTTGCCGGGCAGCATCAGGTCTAGCAGGATGAGGTTAGGCGTCTGCTTCACTAGCCACGGCAACACATGGTCGCCGTGGTCGAGGGTGGTGACCTCGAACCCGTGGGTGGTCAGGTAGTCGGCCATCAGGCGGGCGATTTTGGGTTCATCTTCCACGACCAGTAAAGAGGCGTTATTCATAGGGCAAGCTCGCTTGAAGAAAAGGACCGGCGTTATTGATCGATTAACAGCGGAAACCGTAGCGTCCAGCATAACCCACCCAGCGTAGAATGAGAGGCCGATAGGCTGCCGTCGTGGGCATTCGCCAGGGCGCTGGCGATGGAGAGCCCAAGCCCGCTCCCGCCGCTGGCGCGGTTGCGCGAGCCTTCCACCCGGTACAGCCGTTCGGTGAGGCGCACAAGCTCGCTGTCGGGGACCCCGGGGGCGCTGTCCTGCCAGGTGACCACGGCCTCTTCGCCCTCGCAGGTCAGGGTGACCGCAAGCCTTCCCGGGGCGTCGGTGTAGGCGCAGCTATTGTCCAGCAGGTTATCCCATAGCTGGCGCAGGCGTTGGGCGTCGCCGCGGATCATCACGTCCGGCGCGATCTGCCGGGTCAGGCTCAGGTCGCTGTCGTTAAGCCAGCGGTCGGCGTCTTCCAGGCGACCGGCGAGGGAGTCGCTCAGGTTGAGCGGCGCCAGCTGAATATCCAGCGCGCCGGCATCGCTTTGTGAGAGCAGGCGCAGGTCGGTGACCAGGCGTTCCAACTGATCGACTTCCTGGGCGAGTGACGCCAGGCTTTCGTGGTTCAGCGGGCGAATGCCGTCCTGCATGGCTTCGATTTCACCGCGCAGCACGGCAAGCGGCGTGCGCAGCTCGTGGGCGGTGTCCGAGACCCAGCGCGCCCGGGCGTTGCGGCTGGCTTCCAGGGTGGCGGCCAGCACGTTGAAGTCCTTCGCCAGCCGCGACAGCTCATCGCGCCCGCGCTCAGGCAGGCGGCTGTGATAATTGCCCTCGGTCAAGCGTCGGGTGGCCATGGCCAGTGCACGGGTTCGCCGGCCCAGCCACCACGACAGCCCGCCGGCCAGCAGCAGCGACGCCACGCCCAGCGAGACCACGATAATCATGAGGTTACGCTGCTGGCGTTCGAGAAAGCGGTTTTCCATGCGTTCCATTACCTGCATGGGCGGACGAAACCCCAGCTCGCCGATGAGCTCGCCATCGCTGCGCAGAGGCAGCCAGTGCCAGTTGCTTTCCCGGCCGTTATGGGGCGGCACGATGAACTGCTGCTGGGGATCGCGCAGCACGAAGTCCTGTGCCTCGCCCAGCGGGCTTGGGCGGTCGCGGTGTTCCTGCCCCAGGGCATGACGGACCACCATCGGCCAGCGTTCCGGCGAACGCTCGAGCCATGCCCAGCTTTCCTGCGGCTCCCAGCGGTTGATCAGGCTGTCGGCCAGCAGCGTCGCGCGGCGTTCCTGGGCCTGGTTGAGGTATTCAAGGAACCCCCGGTCGATACTGAACGAGACCGCCAGAAAGACCCCAGCGGAAATGGCCACGTTGACGCTCAGAATGATCATGAACAGCTTCAGCCCCAGCCGCGAGAAGCGCCAGTTGAAACGGCCCAGTGTCGAGCGTGACAGGGGAGGCGGCATTAGCGAACTCCTGGTGAATGGGGCTGGGGCGGGGTGCGAAACCGCTCGCGCAGATGCTCGAGGCTCAGGTAGAGGCAAGGTACCAGAATCAGCAGGATCAGCGTTGCGAAGAGCATGCCAAAGCCCAGCGAGATGGCCATGGGGATCATGAAGCGCGCCTGACGGGAGGTCTCCAGAATCATCGGTGCGAGCCCCAGAAAGGTGGTCAAGGTGGTCATCATGATCGGCCGCAGACGCCGGGTGGCCGCCGCCACAATCGCTTCGCGGGCGGCCATGCCCTCGCGGCGCTTGCGGTTGGCGTAATCGATCAGTACCAGCGCATCGTTGATCACCACCCCCGAGAGCGCCAGCATGCCCAGCAGGCTGATGATCGACAGGCCAAAGCCCATCAGCATATGCCCGCCAATTGCCCCGACGATACCAAAGGGGATGGCCGCCATCACCAGCAAGGGTTGCAAGTAGCTTCTAAACGGAATCGCCAGCAGGGCATAAAGTGCGGCGATCATTAGCCACATGGCCGTGCGCAGCGTGGCGAGATTGTCGGCGGTATCCTGCTGACGCCCGCCCATGGTGACCTCTAGCCCTGACCAGTTGCTTTCCAGGTCGGGAAAAACGTCAGTTTGTAAGGTGGCAAGCACCTGGTTGATCGGCAGGTCATCTTCAGCATCGGCAGTGACGGTGATCACCCGCCGGCCGTTAATCCGCTCAATGCCGCTGGAAGCCTGGCTAAGTGATATGTCCGCGACTCTGGAAAGCGGCACGCTGAGCCCGTCGGGCGTGCGCACCGGCAGCCGGTAGAGCTCGTTCAAGCTATTGCGGCTATCGCTGGGCAGTTTTACTTCGACGCTGACTTCGCTGCGGCCGACAAACTGCTCCAGCGCGGTGGCGCCTTGAAGAGGCCCACGTAAGGCTTGGGCTAGGTCGCTGCCGGTGAGGCCCAATGAGCGCCCTTCAGATGAAAGGCGCATTTCCAACTGGGGTTTGCCATCGCCAAGCCCACTGTCGATGTCGGTTAATCCGTAGTTGCCTAGCGAGTCAGCCAGCTCACTGGCCGCCCCTTCAAGGACTTGGGTGTCGGGGTGTGAGAGGCGCAGGCTCAGTGCCGCTCCACTGCCTGGACCGCCCACATCTGATTCAAAGCGAACCGACTGCGCGCCCAGCAGGTCACCGGAGAGCGTGCGCCACTCTCGAGCGATACGCGACGGCGGCCACTCAGCCAAGCTGTCGCGGGCGATATCCAGTCGAACCTCAAGGCTCTCGCCGTCAAGGCGGCTGCGTGAGCTGGAAAATTCAAGCGACGGTTCCCGCTCGCTTAAAGCCTCGGCCGCTTCAAGCAACTGATCGCTCAGTTCGCGGCTGACGCTGATATGGGTGCCAATCGGCAGCGTGACCGTGGCCTGGACTTGGTCGGACTCGACCCGTGGCATCAGCGAGAAGCCAAGACGTCCGCTCATGCTCCAGGCAAGCGTCACCAGCAATATGACGATACCCAGCGCGACGGTCAGCCAGCGTACGTTGAGCGCCCGCTGCAAAAAGGGCTCGAACTGGTGGTAGGTAAAATGATGCAGCCCCCCCTGCATGCGTTGGCGCAGGGCTTCTAGCGGGCGTTGCCAAGCGGGTGTTTGGCGGGGTTTACGGCTGTGGGCCAGGTGCGCGGGCAGAATAAATAGCGCTTCGACCCAGGAAATTAAAAATACCGTAATCACGACAACGGGCACGGTGGCAAAAATCAGTCCTAGAAAACCGGGTAAAAACAACAGCGGTAAAAAGGCGACGATGTTGGAAAGTATCGCAAACGTCAGCGGCGTGGCGATTTCTCGGGCCCCTTTGACGGCCGCATCGCGCAGTGAGTAGCCTTCTTCGCGATAGCTGTAGATATTTTCACCAACGATAATCGCATCGTCGACGACAATGCCCAGTGCGATAATAAACGCGAACATCGACATCATGTTCAGCGACACGCCGATCCAGGGCAGAAACAGCATCGCGCCTAAAAATGCCGTGGGAATGCCCAATGTGACCCAGAAGGCCAGTCGGGCTTCCAGAAACAGCGCCATCAGCACCAGCACTAGAGCCAGTCCCATCCAGGCGTTTTTCAGCAGCAGGCTCAGCCGGTCTTCGTAAACTTCTGAGCTGTCGCGGGAAATATCCAGACTAACGCCTTCCGGCAAGCCAGCGCGCAGGCGTTCAAGCTCGCCGTTAACCGCCTCTGAAATACTGGTCGGTGTTTGATCGCCAATCTGGTAAACGTCCACCGATAGGCCAGGCTGACCATTATAGAATTCCTCACGGTCGGTTTCGGCAAAGCCCTCGCGCACGTTGGCGATATCGCCCAGTTTGATCGGGGCGCCCTGGGTGCTGGTAAGAACAGGCAATTCGGCGAAGGCATCGGCACTGTTGCGGCGCCCCTGATAGCGGATCAGCCATTCGCCTTCGTCGGTGGTCAACTGGCCGCTGGCTAAGTCTAAGGCTTCCTCGCCAATGATGCTGGCAAGTGCCTGATGATCCAGGCCGTAACGTTCAATGGCCTCATCATCCAGTAGCACTTGGATTTCCCGGTCGCGGTTACCGGAAAGCTCCGCACGGGAAAGGCCATCGGTGGCCTGTAGCTCCGCCCGGACATTTTCTGCGACATCGTGCAGCGTTCCCAGGTCGGTCTGGCCGTAAACCTGCAGGCTCAACACGCTGCGTGTACGCCCAGCCAGAGTGAAGCGGGGTGGGTCAGCAGCGCTGGGCAAGGTGGTGATCGCGTTAACCGACTGTTGGATATCCTGATAAGCGCGCATTACGTCGATGCCATCGACCAGCGTGGCGCTCAGGTTGGCGCTGCCTTCGCTGGCGCTGGCTGTCAGTTCATCAATGCCCTCGACGTCGGAAATAGCCGCTTCAACGGGTAGCAGCAGGCTTTGCTCAATATCTTCCGGTGTGGCGCCCGGGTAGTTAATGGTGACCTGGACAACTTCGGTTTCAAATTCCGGGAATATCTCTTTTTTGATGGCAAGCGAAGCCATGAGGCCGCCGACAATAAACAGGATCATCAGCAGGTTCGGGGCAACGCCGTGATCGACCATCCACGCCAGGGGACCTTTACGCAGCATCAGGTGTCACCTTCGCTGTCGCTTGAGGGTGTGTCGCCGCGTTGCCGTATGCGTACTTGCTGGCCTTCGCTTGGCTGTGCCAACCCCGCCGTCACGACGCGTCGGCCATCGGCCAGGCCGCTGCTGACCAGCGCATGTTCCTGGCCTCGATAGGCTAGCGTGACCTGGCTGCGCTGCAGACGGTTATCGTCGTCGACCCACCACACCTGCTCGCCAGGCCGTAGCGCGGCGGAGGGCAGGGCGATGAGATTAGGCTTGGCACTGGCCTCAAACGATGCCCGCAGCACGTCACCCAGGCGCAGCGCAGGGCCGTCGTGGTCCAGCGCGAGCGGATCATCGACGGCAATCAGCAGCTGCGCCTGAAGACCGTTTTCCTCGAGCGCAGGCAGTATGGACACCAGCCTGCCTTGGCGCTGTCCGTCATCGGGCCAGCCGCTGCTGGACAGGGTTACAGGGCTGCCTTCGCTCAGCCAGTGCAGCCATTCACCGGGTAGCGACGCGCGCACCCAGAACTGTTCGACGCCCACCAGGTGCAGCACCTCGGTGCCCAGGCTCAACAGGCTGCCAGCGCCCACCAGACGCTCCTGCACCATGGCCCGCCAGGGTGCGCGCAGCGTGGCCCGCTCCAGATTGAGTGCGGCCTGGTCGCGTGCCACCCGCGCTTGGGTGACCCCGGCCTGGGCCTGGCGCAGTTGGGGTTCGCGCAGCACCAGAGCCCGGCGCTCGGCGGAGAGTTGGCGACCGAAGGATTCATACTCGCTGCGGGCGCGCTGCTGCTCCGCCTGCTCCAGGGCGAGTTGCGCCTGGGCGTCCGCGAGCTGAGCCTCGGCGTCTTCAAGCGCCAACTGCAGATCCGCCTGGTCGATATAGGCGATCGCTGCGTTTTGCTCGACGACCTGGCCGGGCCGCACGCCTTCCGCAAACCGCTCCAATTGCCCGGCAACACGACTGGCGAGCATGGTTTCCTGCTCGGCTTCTACGCGCCCAAAACCCTGCAGGTCGGGCGACTGTTCAGCGGCGGATACCCTGACGACATCGACCAGCGGCGGGGTGGGTTCGGGCGGCGGCTGGCGTTCGATGCGCGGCGGCTGGGTCAAAAGCCACCACGCCAGCGCTGCGCCGCCGACAAGCACCAGCAACGCGACCACGGCGCTCAGCCGAATGCGGCCCTGCTGCAAAGGGGGGAAAGCGCTGTGAAATGTCATGGTCGCGGGGCATCCGTTGGCTGAAGGCAAAACTTAGAGCTGTAAGGGCGTATCATGCTAGCATCACCCAACGCCACGCAGCGATTAGGTAAGCAATGTGTAAATTACGTGGAACTGCCCCCGCACAGTGCCGACAGCGCTGCCACGTGGCATGATGATCGTCTTGGCTGACGCTTCACTTGCTCATACTAGACTGACTGGTCTATTTTTAACGATATGAAAAACACCGCTACGCGCGAAAAGCTCATCGAGACCGGTGCCGAACTGATCGGTCAGCACGGCTATAATGCCACGGGGATCAATGCCGTATTGAAAACCTGCGGCGTTCCCAAGGGCTCGTTTTACCACTACTTCTCGAGCAAGGAGGAGTTTGGTCTGGCGGTGATCGATCAGTTCGCGGCTGCCTACGATGCGCAACTGGCCGAACTGCTGGAAGACACGACGACCCCGCCGCTCGAGCGGCTGCGCCGTTACTTTGCCGCCGGGCGCGAGCATATGCACAGCTGCAACCATGCCACGGGCTGTTTGATCGGCAATCTGGGCCAGGAGCTTTCCGGGCAGAGCGATACCTTCCGCGATGCGCTGGACCGGGTTTTCCAGCGCTGGGAGCAGCGTCTGGTAGGCTGTCTCAAGGGCGCTCAGGAAGCCGGCGAGCTAAGCGCCGCGCTACCCGCCGATACCCTCGCCAGCTTTATTCTCTCGGGGTGGGAAGGCGCGATCCTGCGCGCCAAGACGTTGAAATCCGTCGAGCCCATGGAGCAGTTTGAAAAAATCCTGTTCCAGCAGGTGTTGGTGCCTCCCGCTTAGCGCGAGTCTGCTAATCCCCAATGACCTAGTGGCGAGCGCGGAAATGATGCTCATCAGCACCTACATCGTTTTGGATCGCGGCTCTCAGGGCATCATCCAGTGAAGGATCATCCAGTGTGATTAAACCGCACTGTGCTAGCGCTTCGCGCAGGCTGACCTGTTTATCCAGGCGCTGATATACCACCCGCACACAGCAGGGCATGCGCTCGCTATTATCCGCCACGCCTATTTTTAAGCCGGTCAGACGCGTCACCTGGCTCTGAAAGCTCGGAAACAGAATCGTCTGGGTGATTTCGTGGCCGTTAAGGGTTTCGTGGTCGACCAAAAACAGCCGATCCGCAAGCTTAACCGCGGTGCCCACATAGCGATTGTGGCACGGGCGGGCGTCGGGAGAGGTCTGCATCCGTTCGGTGCGCTGATAAACGACGCCACCCTCCCGCTTTTCCAGGCAAACCAAGGTACGCATTAACTGCCCCGGTCGGGACATCGAGTGATACAGCTCAAAGTAGCGGCCTATATAGCGCTCCATCCCTTCGCTGCCGCGCTGAACCAACGCGTTAGGCCAGGGCAGCGTTGCAGGAGTTGTTTCTGTGTTTAGCTGGCCGGTTTGCACCAGGGCACGAAAATCGTGGTGGGGAAGCGCAATATCTTCAGTAGTGACGCCGAAAAAGTGGCAAATGCGCTGCAGAGCGGCGTGGCTGGGACGGTAGCGACCACTCAGGTAGCGGTTAAACTGAGCGCGGTTGATCGTTAAACGCCGACAGACTTCAGCAATAGACGGGTAATAGCTGCACAGCAGGCGCAGGTTGGCCACGAAATCGTCATGCATGGGGTGACTCGATTCTCTTGGTGTCGTGGCTGCCTAATGTGAGGGTTCATGCACCAGAGTGCAACGGCCCTGTGCCAGGGCCGTTGCGTCAATTAAGCGTTAGCTTGTTTAAAAACCTTCCAAGACCAGTTTGCCGATCGTGCTGTTGCTCTCAATAAGGGCGTGCGCGCGTTTTAGGTTCTCAGCGGTAATGGGGCCTAATGCGTCCCCCAGGGTGGTTTTCAATCGGCCGCTGTCCACCATGCCGGCGACTTCCGTCAATAAGTCGTGCTGCTTGGCAAGATCGTCGGTGGTGAACAACGGGCGGGTAAACATCAGCTCCCAATGCAGCGACAGGCTTTTCATTTTGAGCTTACGCACATCGATCAGCGCCGGATCATCAATAAGCGCCAGTTTTCCCTGAGGCTTAAGGGCTTCAATAATGGCGTCAAAGTGGTGATCGGTCTGGTTAAGGCTGATCACCATATCCACCCCGTCAAAGCCTGCGGCTTTAAGCGCCTGATCAAGCGGCTGGTGGTGGTCAATCACGGCGTCCGCGCCTAACGACGTCACCCAGGCTTGGCTTTCGGCCCGGGATGCCGTGCCAATGACGGTAATATCGGTGAGCTGTTTGGCAAGCTGCACCAGAATTGAGCCTACGCCCCCCGCTGCGCCAATCACCAACAGGCTTTTGCCTTGGGTGTCGCGCAGACCCAGCTCCAGTCGGTCGAACAGCAGTTCCCAAGCGGTAATGGCGGTGAGCGGCAGGGCGGCGGCCTCAGCGTCAGTGAGGCTTTTTGGTGCCAGGCTGGCGATGCGCTCATCGACCAGTTGAAACTCGGCGTTAGAGCCTTGGCGCGCCACGTTGCCCGCGTACCACACCCGGTCGCCCGGCTGAAAGCGCGTAACGGCGCTGCCAACGGCATCCACGATGCCCACCGCGTCGTAACCCAGCACGCGCGGCTCGCCGGTTTCCGGCAGGGCGCTGTTGCGCACTTTGGCATCCACCGGGTTTACGGAAATGGCGCTCACTGCAACGCGAATATCGTGGGCTTCCGGGGTTGGAGTAGGTAATTCGATAGTTTGCAGCGCATCGGGGTGATCGATGGGCAGACTTTTGGTAAAGGCGATCGCTTTCATAACGGTTGCTCCCGTGGATTTAAGTAGCGCCATCATGCCCGGATGTTGGTTTATTAAAAAGAGCTTGGCTGCGTAATATGCGCGCAGGCAGCCGCTGCCGGTTCTAACCTTCCATACTGCTAATGATCAGCGCTGCATTGACGCCACCAAAACCGAATCCATTGCACAAGACATGCTGGGTGTTGTGCTTCTGACCGGTCGTTGTGACGAAGGTTAAATCCTGCATGTCCTCATCGCACTGCTCAAGGTTGATGGTGGGCGGAAGCAGCTGCGTATTGACGGCCAATACAGAGAAAATACTCTCTATGCCCCCCGCAGCGCCTAGTAGATGGCCTGTGGCGGCTTTCGTTGCCGAAATTGGGATGGCGGGCAAACGCTCACCAAATACATTACGCAGCGAGGCAATTTCGGCCCGGTCGCCAACGGGCGTCGAGGTGGCGTGGGCATTGATATGATCAATAGCACCAATGGTAAGGTTCGCCATACCCAGCGCTGCTTGAATCGCTGCTGCGGCGCCAGCCCCATCTTTTGGGCCTGCCGTCAGGTGGTAGGCATCCGCGCTGGTACCGTAGCCGCTGATAACCGCCAACGGCGTTGCGCCCCGCGCGAGTGCATGGTCAAGGGTTTCGATCACCATCACGCCCGCGCCTTCTCCCATCACAAAACCGTTGCGGGCTTTATCAAACGGCCTGGACGCGCGTTCAGGGGCGTCTGCTTCTGTGGAAACGGCCTTTAAAGCGTTAAAGCTGGCCAGTGATAGAGGGTCAATACACGCCTCAGCGCCACCTACGACGGCAACATCGGCCTCTCCGTTGCGGATGATGCGCATACCGTCGCCAATCGCCTGTAGCCCCGCTGCGCAAGCTGTGACCGGGCACCCCAGTGGGCCTTGAAAGCCATAACGAATAGAGAGATTGCCAGCCGCTAAGTTGGCTAGAAAGGCGGGCACCGTAAAAGGGGAGAGTTTGCGATAGCCGCGCTCTGCAAGGGTTTTTTGGGCTTGCGTAATGGTCGGGAAACCGCCAATGCCAGAGCCAATAATGGTGGCCGTTCGGCGTTTTTGCGCCTGCTCAACGGGGAACCAGTTGGCCTGTGACAGTGCATCTTGGGCTGCTGCTAGCGCATAAAGGCTGAACAGATCCATTTTACGCTGCTCTTTGGGGTCGGCTATCGCATCCAGGTCAATACCGCCGCTGGGGTCGCGGTGAATGCTCGGCACCACCCCGGCAATTTTGATCGGGATATTGGTTGTGTCGAAGCGGTCAATGGTGCTGATGCCAGACTGGCCATTCACCAGTCGCTGCCAACTTGTGTTGACGCTGTTGCCTAGCGGGCTGACCATACCCATGCCGGTAATCACAATAGGTGAGCGCATAGTGACTCCTGAATGATTGATAGGGTCACCCTAGCAATGGGCAGTATATGATCAAGATAATATTTAGCTGACGCACGACGAGGTGAATATGCCTTACCCAAAAAGCCATAAATCGAAAACCAAAGAGCGCATTTTGGCGTCGGCGACGGAGCTATTTAGCCGCAATGGGTTTCAAAAAGTATCGATTGGCCAGATCATGAAGCTAGCAAAGATGACCCACGGCGCCTTTTATGCCCATTTCGCTTCAAAAGAGGCGCTTTACCATGAGTCTGTTCGCCTGACCATTGATAACAGCCGGGCGGCTAGGCTGGTAAAAGGGCCGCTTTCATTGCAGCACCTAACCGAATTGGTCGCTAACTACTGTAATCTTCAGGAGCTGGAAGCCAAGCACAAGCCAGGACCTGAGACGATACTGTTCAACGAAATAGGCAGTGAAAAAGCAGAAATCCGCACGTTGTTTGAAGCCTCATATATGAGCATGAAAAAGATGCTGGAAACCCGGCTGATAGCGCTGAGTAAGCTGAAACAACTCCCCTTTGCCACTGACCGCAAAGCGATTGCTGATAAATCCCGGGTTATATTGGCCTCCCTGGTTGGAGCCGTCGCCATTGCCAAAAGCCTGCCGGGAGAGGCGGAGCGCAAGCAGGTATTGTTAGCCACACAACGCCAGATTTTACTCATGCTTGGGGTCAGCGAAGCCGAGGCAGAGCGTATGATGCAAGCACAGTAATTTCTTCCTCTGCTGAACAGATCGCCAAGTTGCTGCTGTAGCAAGCAATGCCGTTTTTGCACGACGAGTGGTAGATGATTTGGGCGATGGCCCAAGACGAAGCGGGTGAAAAACTGGATAATGGCCGCCATCAGCCTATGGCCCCAAGGCCCTTAGCACATTTATCTATCCGGACGCCCGCTCATGGAAATCAAAGTCAACTATCTCGACAACCTCCGCCTGGAGGCCAAGTTCGACGATTTTACGGTCACCTCCGACCAGCCGATTCGCTATAAGGGCGATGGCTCGGCGCCCGGGCCGTTTGACTACTTCCTGGCCTCATCGGCCATGTGCGCGGCCTACTTCGTCAAGGTGTACTGCAACGCGCGCAATATTCCCACCGAGAACATCCGCCTGTCGCAGAACAACATCGTCGACCCGGAAAACCGCTACAAGCAGATTTTTAAAATCCAGGTCGAGCTTCCGGAGGACATTTCTGACAAGGATCGCGAGGGCATGCTGCGCTCCATTGATCGCTGCACGGTGAAGAAAGTCGTGCAGACCGGCCCCGAGTTCCAGATCGAAGTGGTCGAGAATATCGACGAAGACGCCCAGGCGCTGCTAATGGGCGCGCCGGAAGGCAGCAACACCTACATCGAAGGCAAGGACCTGCCGCTGGAGCAGACCATTGCCAATATGAGCTCGATCCTTGCTGATTTGGGCATGAAAATCGAGATCGCCTCCTGGCGCAATATCGTGCCCCACGTTTGGTCGCTGCATATCCGCGACGCAGCCTCGCCGATGTGCTTTACCAACGGCAAAGGCGCCACCAAAGAGAGCGCGCTGTGCTCGGCGCTGGGCGAGTTTATTGAACGCCTGAGCTGCAACTTCTTCTATAACGACCAGTTCTTTGGTGAAGAGATCGCGGGTAGCGACTTTGTTCACTACCCCAATGAGAAGTGGTTCAAGCCGGGCCCGAATGATGAACTGCCCGCTGAGATTCTTGATGAGCACTGCCTTGACATCTACAACCCGGAAGGCGAGCTGTGTGGCTCCAATCTGATCGATACCAACTCCGGTCGTGAAGACCGCGGTATCGTGTCGCTGCCGTTTGTGCGTCAGTCCGATGGCGAAACGATCTACTTCCCCTCCAACCTGATCGAAAACCTGTTCCTGAGTAACGGAATGAGCGCGGGCAATACGCTGGTGGAAGCCCAGGTGCAGTGCCTGTCTGAAATTTTCGAGCGGGCGGTAAAACGCGAAATTCTCGAGCAGGAGTTAACCCTGCCGGACGTACCCCAAGACGTGTTGGCGAAATATCCCAGCATTGTGGAGGGCATTAACGCCCTGGAAGCCCAGGGGTTTCCGGTGCTGGTCAAAGATGCCTCCATGGGCGGTCAGTTCCCGGTGATGTGCGTCACCCTGATGAACCCGCGTACCGGCGGCGTGTTTGCTTCCTTTGGCGCCCACCCAAGCTTTGAAGTAGCGCTGGAGCGCAGCCTGACTGAGTTGCTGCAAGGCCGCAGCTTTGAGGGCCTGAACGATCTGCCGCTGCCGACGTTTAACTCACAGACGGTTGCCGAGCCCAACAACTTTGTTGAGCACTTTATCGACTCCGTAGGCGTGGTCTCCTGGCGCTTCTTTAGCGCCAAGCCCGACTTTGAGTTCAGCGAGTGGGACTTCTCTGGCAGCAATGAAGAGGAGGCCGCCACACTTTTCGGCATCTTTGAAGAGTTAGGTGCCGAAGTGTATATGGCAGTCCACGAAGACCTGGGCGCACCGGTGTGCCGCATTCTGGTGCCGGGCTACTCCGAGGTGTATCCCATTGAGGATTTGATCTGGGACAACACCAACAAGGCATTGGATTACCGCGAAGATATTCTCAACCTTCACCGCCTGGATGACGATCAGCTCACCGATCTGGTCGAGCGGCTGGAAGAGAGCCAGATGGACGACCATACCGATATCATCACGCTGATCGGTATCGAGTTTGACGAGAACACCGAGTGGGGCCAGTTGACCATTCTGGAACTGAAGCTGCTGGTCTATCTGGCCCTTCAGCGCCACGAAGAGGCGCTGGACTGCGTGCAGATGTTCCTGCAGTACAACGACAACACCGTCGAGCGCGGCCTGTTTTACCAGGCGGTGAACGCGGTGCTGGAAATTGCCCTGGATGACGAACTAGAGCTGGGCGACTACCTGCACAACTTCCAGCGCATGTTCGGCGAAGCCACCATGGCGGCGGTAGTGGGATCGGTAAGCGGTGAGGTGCGCTTCCACGGCCTGACGCCCACCAACATGCAGCTCGAAGGCCTTGAGCGCCACCAGCGCTTGATCGAAAGCTATAAGAAGCTCCATGCGGCACGGGCGGCAACTGCCAATATGTGAACCACCCAACAATTAACAGATCGCGAATCAAACGGCGCGCCTCTTTAACGGAGGCGCGCCGTTTTTTTATGGGTGATGCACTTTGATGCACCCGTTGGTGCAGGGGTGCACACAACTGCACCGCTGCGCCAAATTCAATCCTGCCCCAGGCTTGTTAAAACACTCCCCGCGGCGCGAATTCATAACGCGCGATAGCAAACGACGCCAATTCCAACATAACGCTAATACAAAAACGCGGAGAGAATCACATGCTCGATATGCTCAATGACCTCCTGTGGGGGAAGGTTCTGCTAGTGCTGCTGGTGGGGGTTGGCATCGGTTTTACCGTTGCGTCCCGCTTTGTGCAGTTTCGCTATTTCGGTGAGATGTTTCGCATCCTTGGTTCCGGTCAGGCCTTTAAGCGCAACAAACACGGCCATCTAAGCTCGTTTCAGGCGCTGGTGCTGTCGGTTGCCGGTCGCGTAGGCGGCGGCAACATCGCAGGCGTGGCGGTAGCGATTACGCTGGGCGGCCCAGGGGCGATTTTCTGGATGTGGCTGGTGGGTTTGATGGGTATGGCCACCAGCTTTTTGGAGTGCACCCTGGCGCAGACCTATAAAGAGGCCGTCGGTGACGGCACCTATCGCGGCGGCCCTGCGTACTACATCGTTAAAGGGCTGGGTAAGCAGTGGCGCTGGCTGGCAGCGTTCTATTCGGTACTGCTGCTGTTGACCTTCGGGTTTGCCTTTACCGCGCTGCAATCCTACGCGGTGGCAACCTCTTTCGGTGACGCCTTCGGCGTGCCGGTGCTGTATAGCGGTATTGCCCTGGCGATGCTGGTCGGGCTGATTATCTTCGGTGGTATCAAGCGTATTGCGCGTATTTCCGAGATTTTAGTGCCCTTTATGGCCATCGGTTATATTGCTGTCGCACTGCTGGTCATCGCCATGAATATTACCGAAATACCTGGCGTGATTGTGCTGATTGTGAAAAGTGCCTTCGGCCTTGAACCACTGATTGGCGGCGGTATTGGCGCGGCGATCATGATGGGTCTGAAGCGCGGCCTGTTCTCTAACGAAGCGGGCCTGGGTAGTGCGCCCAATGTGGCGGCGGTTGCTTACGTGCCGCACCCGGCCAACCAGGGCATCGTGCAGGCGTTTTCGGTCTTTATCGATACCGTGATTATCTGTTCCGCTACGGCGTTTTTGATTCTGCTCAGCGGCGCTTTCGATCCCGCAGCGGGCGCTGGTGTTGAGGGCATTGCGCTAACTCAAGCCGCATTGGCTGACCATGTGGGCGAATGGGGCCGCACCTTTGTCAGCCTGGCGCTGCTGCTGTTTGCCTTCAGCACCATCCTGTACAACTACTATCTGGGCGAGAACAGCCTCAACTTCTTCAGTCGCGATAACCAGAACCTGTTTAACGCCTTCCGCGTGGCCATCGTGCTGTTGGTGTGCTGGGGTGCAACCACCGATTTGGGCACCGTGTTCGGCTTTGCCGATGTCACCATGGGGCTTCTGGCCGTGGTTAACCTGATTGCGCTGATCATGCTGTTCATGCACGGCCTGCGCATTTTGAAAGACTTCGACGGTCAGCGCCGGCAGGGGATCAAGCAGCCGATTTTTGATGCCAACCAGCACCCGGATCTCGACCTGGATCCCAAAGCCTGGGAGTTGGACCCTGAAGAGGCTGACGCATTAAAGCAGCGCCTGGAAGGCGCGCCTGCGAAGTAAGCGATCATACAGGTTGTCACGATAAAGAAAGGAGAGTCCATGCCCCGCGTACTGATGCTGTATACCGGCGGGACGGTGGGTATGCAGCCATCGCCACAAGGCTACGTGCCCAGCGCGGGGCTGGCCGAACGCCTGGCCGCGCACTTGGCCCTGGACGATTCTTATCGGCTGCCGACGTTCGATGTGATTGAAATGCAGCCGCTGATGGATAGCGCTGAGCTAATGCCAGCGGCCTGGAACCGCCTGGTGGCGCTGCTGGAAAGCCACTGGGCGCACTATGATGCGTTTGTAGTGCTCCACGGCACCGATACCATGGCGTACAGCGCCGCGGCGCTGTCGTTTATGCTCGGTGCGCTGAACAAGCCGGTGATCTTCACCGGCTCCCAAATTCCACTGGGTGAGCCCCGCAGTGACGCGCTGAATAATGTGGTCAGCGCGCTGCAGCTTGCGGTTCACCCCGCGACACCTTGCGAAGTAAGCCTGGCCTTTCACGACCGGCTGCTGCGCGGTAACCGAGCGCGCAAGGTGCGCACCCAGGGCTTGGATGCCTTCGACTCACCCAACTTCCCTTGGCTAGCGGAGCTAGGCATCAGCTTAAGGTTTCCCCAGCCCTCAGCGTTGCTGAGCGGTATACCGAACTTCGCCCCTATCACGGTAGACGACGAGGCGGTCGCGGTACTGCCGCTGTATCCGGGGATGTCGCTGCGCCGGGCAAAGGCGTTGCTGGCCGATGAGAGTCTTAAAGGCCTGGTGCTTTACAGCTACGGCGTTGGCAACCCGCCCAGCTTTGCAGGCGAGCTGCTTGACGCCCTGAAAGCGGCCAACGAGCGTGGCGTCGCGCTGCTAAACGTGACGCAGTGTGCCCAGGGTGAGGTGGTGCAGGGCGCCTACGCCACCGGTGCCGCGCTCAATCAGGCCGGTGTTATCGCGGGTGGCGATATTACGCTGGAAGCCGCCCTGGCAAAGCTCAACGTTCTACTTGGCCGCGGGCTATCGGGTCTTGCACTGCGACACTGTCTGAAAAGTGCGGTAAGGGGTGAGTGCCGTCATACTGATCAATGATTGTCGGATATGACTAACCCGACAACGACAGAAAGAACAGAATCAGCGGGGGCGAAAGCAGCGAGAGAATAAACCCGCTGACCACGGCGATGGGCACGCAGGCCACGCCGCCGTGTTGCTGAATGACCGGTAGCGTGAAATCCATGGACGTCGCGCCGCCGTAGCCGATGGCCAGCGCGGTGTGGCGGTGAATGACCAGCGGAATCAGGATGAACGCCAGCAGCTCGCGGGTCAGGTCGTTGAAAAACGCCACGCCGCCCATCAGCGGGCCCAACTGGTCGCCGATCAGGATCGCCGAGAGCGAGTACCAGCCAAAGCCTGCGGCCATGGCGAGGCCTTCGTTCCAGCTTAGCGCCAACAGCGGGGCGGCCACCAAGCCGGCCAGCAGGGAGCTGAGCGCCAGAGTGACGGCTATCGCCAGCCCCAGCCGGTTGAGCAGTATCTGCTTGAGCGGCATGCCCGAGTTGCGCAGCTGGCAGCCGATGAGGGCCAGCAGCAGGTAGAGCACCCACTCGGCGAGTACATCTGCCGTGGTAAACAGCCCTTCCCCAAGATGGGGGTCGGCCAGCAGGCCGGCAGTGACACCGCCCGCCACCACCGCCACTAACAACAGCGAGCCCTGCATCGCCGCCAGCTTGCTGGTCGGCGCATCCTTGACCACTGGAGACTGGCCGGCCTTCAGGGCCACTCTGCGCGATAGCCACCACAGCGCGGCCAGATTAAACAGCGTGGTAATGCTGAACAGCAGCAGGGCGTTGCCGCCGAGCCTGGAAAGCTGGCTCGAGAGGTTTTCAAGCCCGGCGAGGCTGATGCCCATCAGCAGTAAAATGATGTAGACGGCGCTGTTGACGGCGTGGTTGATTGCTTGCTGCCAGCGCAACGAAGGAACGCGAACCAGGTAGCCCAGCAGCAGTGGGAGCAGGACGATCAGTAATCCGGAAAGCATCTAGGGCGTTGCGCCCCCGTCTGGGTTGAACTCGGTCAAGGCGATCCGCGTTTCGCGCTCGCCGTTCTTGATGTACTCGGCGGACAGCACGAGCCCGGGCCAGTCGGGGTGGAAGCTCAGGTGAAGTTCGCGATCGCGTTTTTCGGCGTTCAGTAGTACCACATTGAGCGCCTCGAACTCCCCGGCAGGTACGCTGATGGGCTGTTGGCTATCCAGATAATACCGGTAGTGCTCTTCTTCGCCTTCGTGGTCGAGAAAGCGCACATCGCAGGGTGCCGCCTCGGTGCACTGCTCGTTACCGGCGCGGCGCGACAGCTCGAACAGGGCGGTTTGCCGGTCGAGCGTGGTCAGTTCGCCCTCCTTGAGCTGGTAGTCGTTGCCGATGCCAAACAGTGAATAGCTGCTGTTATAGAGTAGCGCGCGGGTGGTGTCGTCTGCCACGCTGAAGCGGCTTCTTTCCTCGCCGCTGACCACCGCGATGGAGAAGCGCATGTCGCTGCGCCAGTGATTGTCTTCCTGGCTCAGGTGATGGGTAATGGTCGCGCTGGGCCAGCCGCTGACCTTGAGACGGTAGCTGGCTTCAAACGCCTGTGGCGCCTTGGTGGCGGCGCTGGCGTCGACCACCAGCAGGCCGCTAAGGGCAAGGGCAGCCGTCGCCGCTAAACGGCGCGGGTGGTGCAAACAGTTTGATAGCGCACAGCGCATAATGAGTCTCCCTGACGAGCGGTCGCCCAATCATTTGGGCGGCGTGGCATGCTTATACCGTGGATGATAGATGCGCCAGGGCGTCACTCAGTTCCACCGGGTAATCGCTTTCTCCGTCGGCCAGCGCCGTCACGGAGGCTGGAAAGCGGGGCAGGGCATCGGCGACCCGGGCGCTGGCGTGCTGGGTGTCGGCCATCGCCGCGGTGTTGATGACGCCGCCGGTCACCACCGGCACGAGTAACGCCTCGCCTTCGATACCCGTTTCATCGCGACGGGCAATGATATCGCCAAGGTAGCGTCCTTGGGTATCCTGCCGCCGGAAGATTTGCTTGCGAGTCGGCAGGCTGGTTTTACCGGGGGCGTGCTTGGCCCGCGGCGTGCCGGCGTATTCAACGAGCTTGTAGGACAGGTCAATCACCGGGGCATCCGCCGAAACGCCCATCTGGGTGCCAACGCCAAAGGCGTCGATCGGTGCTGCCTGGGCGATCAGCTTGGCGATGCTGTGCTCATCCAGGCCGCTACTGGCAATGATCCTGATCGACTGGTGGCCGGCGTCGTCCAGTAACCTGCGCGCGCCTTTGGCGAGCGCGCCCAGGTCGCCCGAGTCGAGGCGAATGGCACCGACTGTCAGGCTGGGCATGTCACGCAGCACGTCAATTACGTGCTGAACGCCTTGCAGGGTGTCGTAGGTATCGACCAGTAAGGTGGTGTCGGGGTAGTGACGGGCAAACGCGCGGAAGGCCGAGGGTTCGTCATCGTGAGCAAGAATATAGCTGTGCGCCATGGTGCCGCTGAGCGGCAGATCATGACGTAGCCCGCCAAGCACATTGCTGGTGCCGCTGATGCCCGCCGTCTTGTAAGCGCGCACCCCTCGCACTGCCGCATCAATGCCGTGCACGCGGCGCATGCCAAAATCCACCACCGGGCGGTCGCCCGCCGCCCACACGATGCGTGCCGCCTTGGACGCCAGCACCGTTTCCAGCTGGACAAGGTTCATGATCAGGCTTTCGAGCAGTTGGGCCTCGGCGATCGGGGCGTCCACTTCAAGCAGCGGCTGATGGGGAAAGAGCACAGTGCCTTCGGGCACCGCCCAGATATCCCCGGAAAATTGCCAGTTCGCGAGCCAGGCCAGAAAATCGTCGTCAAAGCGCCCGGTCGAGGCGAGTTTTTCAATCGCATCGGCGTTGAAATGCAACCGACTGAGCGTGGCCGCCGCGTGCTGCTGGCCGCAGGCAAGGATGAACCGGCGCGTCGGGGGTAGCTGGCGGAAAAACAGACTAAACGTCGCGGGCGTCTGGTGCATTCCCTCCTTCCAGTAGGCCTGGATCATGGTCAGCTGGTAGAGGTCGGTCAACAGTGCCAGCTCGTCGTCTGCCACGCTCAGCGTTAACGGGTCATTCATTTACGTACCTCGGCCCCGGCATGTTGCATCTCACGACGGCAGCGCGCGATGGCGTCAGGGTCGGCCGCGGCGGATAAGGTTTCCAAAAACAGTGTGGTAAAGCCTTCCCGGCAGGCTTCAAGTACCGTGGCGTGGACGCATACGTCGAGCGCCAGGCCGCACACCACGACGCGTTGGATATCGCGTTCGCGCAGGTAGCCACCGAGACCCGTGCCATCGAAAGCCGAATAGGCATCGGCATCAAAGGCTGTGGCTTTGCTCACGCGGATGACCTCATCGGGGAGTAAGAGATCCGGGTGAAAGGCGGCGCCCGGCGTATCCTGCACGCAGTGAACCGGCCAGGGGCCGCCCTGGTGGCTGAAGCTGACATGATCCACCGGATGCCAGTCGCGCGAGGCTACGACGGTCGCCCCGGCGGCGAGCGCCGCTTCGATTTCGGCATTGATGCCCGGCACCAAGGCGCTGCCGCCGTCAATCGCTAGGGCTCCGCCCTCGCAGAAGTCGTTTTGCATATCGACGACCAGCAGCGCATCGTGGGGTTGATAATCATGGAGGGACGACGTCATGGTGCGTTTCTCCTTCGTTTACAAGGATTTACTGGCCATCCCATAAGAGCAGGCCCATAGGAGCAGGATAGCAGGCCGTCTGTTTCGGCGTTCAGTAACCTGCCTCAGGGTCAATAGTGGTGACGGAGTCCCCTGCTTCAAAGGCCTTTATGTAAGCAATCACCTGGTCGATGGCGTCACTGAGGGGCGTGGGGGCGGCCATGTGCGGTGTGATGAGTACCCTGGGATGCTGCCACAGAGGATGATTGTCGGGTAGCGGCTCTTCTTCGAAGACGTCCAGCAGGGCGCCGCGGATATGGCCAGGTTGGCTGTCGCTGCCCAGCGCTTCCAGCAGTGCCTGCTCATCAATCAGGCTGCCCCGTCCAGGGTTGATCACGCTGGCGCCTTCGGGCAGCTTGGCAAGCCGTCTGGCGTCAAGAATATGCTGGGTGGCTGCGGTATCGGGCAGTATGGTGACCACCGTTTGCACCTGGCCAAGGAGCTCGCCAAGCCCGTCATCGCCATGGTAGCAGCGCACGCCGGTGATCTGTTTGGGTGAACGGCTCCAGCCAAGCACCGGGAAGCCCGCCTGGTGCAGCACGTTTGCCACATAGCGGCCGATTGCCCCCAAGCCGAGCACGCCGACTGGCCATTGAGACTTCGCCACGACATCCTGCGGCTGCCAGGTGGCGCGCTGCTGTTGAGCGGCATAGCAGTCCATGCTGCGGTAGAAATGCAGCACGCCGTAAAGCACGTAATCCGCCATCAGCTCGCCCATGCCCGCATCGCGCAGTTTGACGATGGGCACCTGCCGGGGCAGGCCGGGGGTCCTGAGCAGGTGATCGACCCCTGCGCCGAGATTGATGATGCCCTTGAGCCGGGTTTGCTCCTCGAGCAAATGCGCAGGGGCTTTCCAGACGGCGAGGTAATCGGCGTTCTGTCGTTCCTCGGCTGGCGCGCTACTGGTCAGCACTTGGGCGTCGGGAAAGGCCTCGGCCAGCGCTTCCTGCCACTGATCGGCCTCGTCGATATGCACAATAATTTTCATGGCGGCTCCTGTCGCAAGCGGGTCATCACGCAAGGCTATCATGGTAGGCGATAAACGCCGCGGCAGACTTGCTTAGCGTAAATCATGATGCCCTATGCACATTTTGTCATAAAGGCTTTGACCGGCAACCAAGGGTGGGTGCTAGTATCGGCTCAAGACGACGTTGGCGGGCCTACTGTGGCGGTGGCCAGGTCGATCCTGCGGCCCAGCGGCCTATAATGGCGCTGGTTCTTAGTGATCCTTAATGGCGAGTTGCCCGATGACTCAGGTGTCCCTGCCTTTCACTCGTGAAGAGTATGCAAACCGCCTCTGGAAGGTGCGTGCTGAAATGGCCGGTCGCGGCATTGACGTATTGATCGTCAGTGACCCCTCTAACATGGCGTGGCTGACCGGTTACGACGGCTGGTCGTTTTACGTTCATCAGTGCGTGCTGGTGGGCCTTGAGGGCGAGCCTGTCTGGTTTGGCCGGCGCATGGACGCCAACGGCGCGCTGCGCACCTGCTGGATCGATCCGGAAAACATCACCTATTACCCGGATTATTACGTTCAGAATCCGGATATGCACCCGATGGAATACCTGGCCCAGTCGATCATGCCCGACCGCGGCTGGCACCTGGGCGTGGTGGGCATGGAAATGGATAACTACTACTTTTCCGCCAAGGCCTACCAGAGTCTGCTGCGCGAGCTGCCCCATGCGCGCTTCATGGATGCCAATGCCCTGGTAAACTGGTGCCGGGCGATCAAGTCGCCGCAGGAAATCAGCTATATGCGCACGGCCGCCAAGATCGTGGAAGGCATGCACACGCGTATTCTGGAGGTCATCGAGCCAGGCCTGCCCAAGAGCAAGCTGGTATCGGAGATCTACCGCGTCGGCATCGAAGGCTTTGTGGATGAAAATGGCAAGGTGTTTGGCGGTGACTATCCGGCGATCGTGCCCATGCTGCCCACCGGCAAAGACGCCGCAGCTCCCCATCTGACCTGGGACGATACGCCGTTTCGCGAAGGCGAGGGCACGTTTTTCGAGATTGCCGGGGTGTTCAAGCGCTACCACGCGCCGATGTCGCGGACGGTGTTTCTGGGCAGGCCGCCGGCGGATTTTATCCGGGCGGAGTCAGCGCTACTCGAAGGCATCGACAACGGCCTGGCGGTGGCCAAGCCCGGCAACTGTACTGCCGATATCGCCATGGCGCTGGGCGCGGCCATGGATAAATACGGCTTTGACCGCGGCGGTGCCCGCTGTGGCTATTCGATCGGTCTTTCCTACCCGCCGGACTGGGGCGAGCGCACCATGAGCCTGCGCCCCTCGGACGACACCATCCTGCAGCCCGGCATGACGTTTCACTTTATGCCCGGCCTGTGGGTTGAAGACTGGGGCCTGGAAATTACCGAAAGTATTCTGATCACCGAAGACGGCTGCGAAACGCTGGCCAATTTTCCGCGCCAGCTGTTTGTTAAGTAAAAGGACGACACCATGACGATACCCTCCAGCCAACCGCGGCCCAGCCCGATTTCGGCCACCGTGGACTTTGATGCCGACGGCGTTCAGCACGGCTTCTTGAAGCTGCCGATTTCCACCGACGAGTCCGCTTGGGGCGCGGTGATGATTCCCGTCACCGTAGTCAAGAACGGCGACGGCCCCACGGCGCTTTTGACCGGCGGCAACCACGGCGATGAATACGAAGGCATCACCTCACTGCTCAAGCTGTCTTCAACCCTCAAGGCAGAGGATGTGACGGGGCGGGTGATTATCGTGCCGTGCATGAATACCCCGGCGGTGATGGCCGGCAAGCGCACCTCGCCGATGGACAAGGGCAACCTCAACCGCAGCTTTCCCGGCGACCCTAACGGCAGCGTCACCTCCCAGATTGCCGACTACTTCACCCGCGTGCTGGTGCCGATGAGCGACGTCGTGCTCGACCTGCATTCTGGTGGCCGTACGCTGGATATCCTGCCGTTTGGCGCCTCCCACGTGCTTGACGACAAAGCCCAGCAGCAGGCCGCGCTGGAAGGCGCCAAAGCCTTTGGCGCGCCCTACGCCATGGTAATGTTCGAGCTGGATGCCGAAAAACTCTTCGACACCGCCTGCGAGCGCCAGGGCAAAGTATTCGTCGCCACCGAGCTTGGCGGCGGCGGCACCTCGACGCCTGAGAGCATCGCGATTACCGAGCGCGGCGTGCGTAATTTCCTGATCCACTACGGCCTGATAGAAGGCGAAGTGAAAATGCCTGCAGGCGGGCAGATGTACCTCGATATGCCTGACGCCAGCTGCTACGTGCAGAGCCAGCACTCGGGCGTGCTAGAGCTGTTGGTCGCGCTTGGGGATGAAGTTAAAAAAGGCCAAACCATCGCCTACGTGTACGACATGACCCGAAGCGGCACCGCGCCGGTGGCGTATCACGCCGAACGCGACGGCATTCTGATGGCCCGTCGCGCGCCGTCGTTAATCAACATGGGCGACACCCTGGCGGTGATTGCCGATGTGGTTGAGCGTCTGGAGGCGTAACCCCTGCCGTGATGAAACTTGACCGTTACGACCTGAAAATTCTCGACATCCTGTCCCGCGACGGGCGGATCACCAAGTCGAAGCTGGCCGACGCCATCAACCTCTCGGTCAGCCCCTGTTGGGAGCGGGTAAAGCGCCTGGAAAATGCCGGTGTCATTCAAGGTTACAGTGCCCGCATCGACACCGACGTACTGGTGCCGCGCAATCCCGTCTGGGTGCAGATCGAGCTCAAGCAGCACAACGCCGACAGCTTTGCGCGCTTTGAAGCGCTGGTCATGCAGACGCCGGAGGTGACCGAGTGCGTGGCGGTGGGCGGCGGCGTGGATTACCTGGTCAAGTTTGAAGCCCGCACCATCGACAGTTACCAGCGTTTGATGGACAAGTGGCTGGTCTCGGATGCAGGTATCGAGCGCTATTTCACTTATATTGTGACTAAAACGGTCAAAAGCATTCCCATTGGCATTGATGTCGACGTTTAATTCGATCCAGTACGCTGACAGTGTGAATGCATGAAAATTGAAATATTGATTTGGCTAGGTGCGTGGTCAACGCCAATTCAGCGTTTCGTTGGCTTACTGTGTAGGTAAATAAACGTCATTTGCTCAATCGCCTAATGGGGTAGACGCACCTGAATCATCAAGCGATATCATAAAGCTAAGCTCAAACAACCCGTTCGCCTAACGCAGAGAGAAACCAATGTCTTATTTCACCATTGCTGGTGTACAAATGCATGCCCTGCACCACGGCGATAACACCGAAGCCATGCGCCATCGCGTTGATGCACTTATGACCCGTTTCCCTCAGGTTCAAATGGTGCTGTTCAGTGAATTAATGCCCATGGGGGCTTCACCTCACTATGCGCAACCCTTACCCAGTGATACCGAGGCGATGTTTTGCCAACTCGCGCTACAACACCGCATCTGGCTGATCCCCGGTTCCATGTTTGAACGAGTCGGCGAGAAAATTTATAACACATCTGTGGTTATTAACCCTTTAGGGCAGGTGGTTGCGCGTTACCGCAAAATGTTCCCGTTCCGCCCCTTTGAAGCTGGTGTAGAAAGCGGCAGCGAATTTGTCGTGTTTGACGTACCCAATGTCGGCCGTTTTGGGATATCGATTTGCTACGATATGTGGTTCCCCGAAACGACGCGTACGTTGGCTTCCATGGGGGCCGAGGTCATTTTGCATCCCACCATGACCGATACGGTTGATCGAGATATCGAACTGTCTATCGCCCGCACCAACGCGGCGGTTAACCAATGTTACTTCTTTGATATCAATGGTGCGGGTGCCTTGGGCAATGGCCGCTCGATTGTGGTGGGGCCCTCTGGTGATGTCATTCATCAGGCAGGCACTGGCGAACAGGTGATGCCGATCGAGATCGATCTGAACCGGGTGAGGCGCGAACGCGAGAGAGGCCTGCATGGCCTTGGTCAGCCGCTCAAGAGCTTCCGCGACCGGCAGGTAAATTTTTCTCTGTATGCAAATGAAGGCGGTTCTTCACCTTTTCTGGACACCCTAGGGCCGCTGGCCAAGCCCATACGCGCTGATATTGAGACGCCCCCGGAACATTAACCCCGGCAATGGTCACAAAAGGAGACCATCGATGAAATTTCTGTTGGATCTGATGCGCCGGCTATTGAGCCCTGCGCAGAACAATGAAGCCAGCGCCCCGTCGTCACAGACGACGTCTGATAACACGCGCACTCCTTCCGCCAATCAGGGAGCATCAACCATGAGCAAGATCACATCCATTGCCGATGTTCGCCGTCACTTTCGCAATAACAAGGAACCGATTTACTTTATTTCAGCGACTAACTTTAACCTATTGGGGATTGGCGATTGGGTGAGCAATTTTCGCCATATCAACTACATAGACTGCTTCGAAGGCCAGCAGCGTAACGTCTTTGTGCCTAAAGAAAAATTCCCCCGTGATTTTGAAGGCATTGAAGACATCAATAACTACCTGCTTGAGCACAAGGAAGTAATCGACTTTCTTCAGTCGCGTTCCGAAGGCGATAACGCCGGTACCGCCGCTTTTTTGATGTTTGATGAGCACACCGAAGATATCTGCAAGCAATTGGGGCTCAAAATTGCCTTTCCCCCGGCGACGTTACGCCAACGTATGGATAACAAGATCGAGACGGTACGCATTGGCAACAAAGCAGGTGTGCCAAGTGTGCCCAACGTATTGGCGAAAGTGGGCAGTTATCAAGAGCTTTGTGAAGTAAGCAAGGAGCTCGGCAGTGACCTGGTGGTGCAGACCGCGTTTGGCGACTCGGGCCACACCACTTTCTTTATTGCCAGTGAAGAGGACTATTACAAGCACGCCGAAGAGATTGAGGCCGAGGCCGAAGTCAAAATCATGAAGCGTATCAATTGCCGCGGCTCGGCAATAGAAGCTTGTGCCACGCGTTGCGGGACCGTAGTGGGTCCCTTAATGACAGAGCTTGTTGGGTTCAAGACATTGACGCCTTACAAGGGGGGCTGGTGCGGCAACGAGATGTTTGCCGGTGCCTTTACCCAGGAAGTGCGCGACAAAGCGCGTGAGTATACGTTCCAATTCGGTGAGGCGCTCCGCGATGAGGGCTATCGTGGCTATTTTGAGCTCGACTTCCTGATCGATATGGATACCGACGAAGTCTACCTTGGTGAGCTCAATCCGCGCGTCACTGGCGCCAGTTCACTAACCAACGTGGCGGCGTTTGCCCACTCTGATATTCCACTGTTTCTGTTTCATTTGCTTGAGTTTTCAGACCTCGACTTTGATCTTGATATCGATGATATCAACGAGCGCTGGGCGCACCCTGAAAGTGTCGACAGCTGGAGCCAGTTGGTGATCAAACACACTGATGAGAGCGTCGACCTGCTGACCCAGGCTCCCAAGACGGGGGTATGGCGTATGAGCGACGACGGCAGCATCAATTATGACCATTACAGCTACCATCCGCATGCCGCTGAAAATGAGCAGGAAGCCTTCTTTATGCGCATTAGCGGTGCGGGGGATTTCCGCTACGAAGGCGCCGATCTGGGTATCCTGATCACCCGTGGTCGCTTAATGAACGACGATTTCAGTCTTAATGAGCGAGCCAAAGCCTGGATCGACGCCATTCGCGGTGAATATGCGGGCCAAGCGCTGCAAGACCCCGTGGTGGAGGGAGTTGCCGTCAGCCATGCTATTGGCGGTGGTAACTTCAAAATTCTGTGAGCATGGATGGAAATGTGACTGCTGGCCGTGCACCAGGGGTAGAGCTGGATAAGGCATTGACGTTTCGCGCCGTTCATGAAGAGCAGGCGGGCCCCAAGTGGCAATCGTTATTTGATTACCACTGGCCCGCTTACGAACCTTGGTACCTGTCCGAAGGGGAACGTGAACGGCCCTCCTATCTGGAGTGCTACAACGCCTTACGCCAGTACATGCCGGAATTGCTGGATACCTATCGCACGCTGTGCGCACTGACCGGTGGAGGCGATCTGGCGTCGCGGCTACTCAGTCTGTATCGGCCGCCGCCCTATATCACCGGTTGTTCCCAGGCGGTGTTGGCAAGGCCTAAGTCTACCGTACTGGCACGCAACTATGATTATCCACCGGAACTGTGCGAGGGCACGATCCTCTTCACCCGTTGGAATCAGCGCCGCGTCATTGCCATGTCAGACTGCCTGTGGGGCGTGCTGGATGGGATGAACGATTCGGGGCTTGCTGTTTCCCTGGCATTCGGTGGGCGCCAGGTGGTAGGGGATGGTTTTGGCGCGCCGATCATCCTGCGTTACATTCTTGAATTCTGCGATACGGTGCCCGAAGCGGCGGCCGTCCTGGCGCGTGTGCCCACGCACATGGCTTACAACATTACGGTGACGGATGCCAGCGGGCGCTATGTCACGGCAATGATTGCGCCAGACCGTCGTGCCAATATCCGGCGAGTCGCGGTGGCCACCAATCATCAAAAGAAAATCGAGTGGTATGCTCATGCACTGGCCTCGGAAACGTTGATTCGCGAGCGTCAGCTTTCGATTCTGGTGGATGATGACGAGACGACCAACGAGCGTCTGATTGCGGCTTTTTCTGCCCCACCTCTGTTTCGCCACGACTACCAGCGCGGCCTTGGTACGGTGTACACCTCGGTGTATTACCCCAAGGAAAGGCGCGTGGAGTTTCGTTGGCCCGGCAGAGTGCTGGACTTGAGTTTCGATAAATTTCCTGAAGAACAAATAGTTGTGCGTTATGGCTTACGAGGGTTATACAGCTGAATAACTCGTTGCCGACGTCAATGCGTTTCTAGATAAATACCGATAAAGGATGGGTGTCGTCATGTCAGAGAGTAATCCTACCGAAACGTCCTACACCGCCCTGGGTTTTTATCACAAAATCTCCCAACTGCGTGCCGATACCTGGAATGCACTTAAACGTGACCTGGGTATTCTGACGCGCCTTGAGGATGAAGGTCGCGTCAAGAACCTGGTCAAGGCCATTGACGTCAAGCTGACGCGCCTGGAAATCATCGAGGACTATCATGCATTTCCATCCAAGGAAGATTTTCGCCATCTGTGGACGCTCTTCAATCGCGGTGAGTACGCGCTGCTCGATAAAGTCGTAAAGCGCCTGGTAAGAGCGTTGATCAGCGAGTCCTATCGTCGTCGCCATGTCGATCTTTCCGAGACGGATGCCGGCGCAGAGGACATGGAAACGCTCGACGCGCTCAATCAGCTTCGCCGCGGACACCCCGCGTCCAACAGTTCGGCACAGCCTTATTTTGAGCTGTTGATCGTCGACAACCTCTCTAACCAGGAAGAAGAGGTGGTGCGCGAGGCGTTTCACAATATGCGCCGGCCCGAGGACCGCTTTGTCTATGACGTAGTGACCGTGAAAAGCTTCGAGGATGCGCTGATTGCCGTTTTGGTCAATCCCAATATCCAGGCGTGCCTGATCCGCTACGAGTTTCCCTACAAGTCAAAGTACAACCTCAGTGCCTTACGTAACTATTTGGAAGGCCTATCGGAGAAAGAGCTGGAGCATCAGACCGAAGCCGAGCGCAGTATCTTGCTTAGCTCGATGATTCATGAGCTACGTCCGGAGATCGACCAGTTTTTGGTCACCAGCGGTGATGTGGAGGCCACGGCGAGCCAGGACATTCAGTATTTCAATCGCATTTTCTACCGCGAAACGGATTATATTGAGCAGCATCACACCATCCTGCGCGCTATCGATAACCGATACCGAACACCGTTCTTTGATGCCCTGCGTGAATACAGTAAAAAACCCACGGGGGTGTTTCACGCCATGCCCATTTCAAGGGGCAAGTCGGTGACGCGTTCCCATTGGGCGGGGCACATGATCGATTTCTACGGCATCAATATTTTTCTGGCAGAAACGTCGGCAACGTCCGGTGGGCTCGATTCGCTGCTACAACCCTTCGGGCCGATTAAAAAGGCGCAAGAGTATGCCGCCAGGGCATTTGGGGCGCGCCGCAGTTTCTTTGTTACCAACGGCACCTCCACCGCCAACAAGATCGTGGTGCAAGCCCTGGTCAAACCCCGCGACATCGTGCTCATTGACCGTGACTGCCATAAATCGCATCACTACGGCATGGTGCTGGCCGGTGCCCATGTGAGTTATCTGGATTCTTATCCGCTCGATGACTATTCCATGTACGGGGCTGTGCCGCTGCGTGACATCAAGAAAACCCTGCTTAGCTATAAGCGCGCTGGCCAACTGCACAAGGTGAAGATGCTGCTGCTGACCAACTGCACCTTCGACGGCATTGTGTATAACGTGCGCCGCGTCATGGAAGAATGCTTGGCGATCAAGCCGGACCTGGTATTTCTCTGGGATGAAGCCTGGTTCGCCTTTGCTGGTTTCAACCCGACGTATCGGCCGCGTACCGCGATGAACACGGCAAGCACCCTGCGCTATCGTTATCGCAGCGCAAGCTACCGGGAAGAATACGCGGCCTGGAAGGAGGAGTTCGACAAGCTCGACCCGGAAGACGATGCGACCTGGCTCGACCAGCGGTTGATGCCCGACCCTGATGAGGTGCGTATTCGTACCTATGCCACGCACTCAACGCACAAAACCCTGACCTCGTTGCGGCAGGGCTCAATGATTCACGTGTGGGATCAGGACTTTCGTCAGAAAGTGGAAGCCTCTTTCCACGAGGCGTACATGACCCATACTTCGACCTCCCCCAACTACCAGATTGTGGCGTCGCTGGATGTTGGGCGCATGCAGGCGGAAATGGAAGGCTTTGAACTCGTGCACGCCCAGGTTGAAACGGCGTTGTCACTCCGCGAGCAGCTCTATACGCACCCGTTACTGCAAAAGTATTTCCGCGTGCTGAAAAACAGCGACATGGTGCCCGAGGCGTATCGCGAGTCGGGTGTCGAGTCGTATTACGACCCGGTGACCGGCTGGAACAAAATGGAGGAAGCCTGGGCCCGCGATGAGTTTGTGGTCGACCCTTCCCGCGTGACCATCGCGATTGGCAATACGGGGGTCGATGGCGATACCTTCAAGAACGAATATCTGATGAACAAGTACGGGATTCAGATCAACAAAACATCGCGCAATACCGTGCTGTTCATGACCAATATTGGCACAACGCGCGGGTCGATTGCCTATCTGCTGGATGTGTTAATCAAACTGGCGAAAGAGTTCGAGTATCGCCTGGAAGACAGCAGCCGCCCCGAGCGCAAGATTATCGAGCAGCAGGTGCATTCGTTGAATCATGATTTGCCACCGCTGCCGGACTTTAGCCGCTTTCATGATGCCTTCCGCCCCAGCGCGGAGACGCCCCAGGGCGATATGCGCAGCGCCTATTTCCTCGCCTACGACGAAGAAAATACCGAGTATCTACGTTTTGATAACGGTAAATTGCAGGCGCAGATGCGTGAAGGCCGAGATGTAGTGTCGGCAAGCTTCGTGATCCCCTATCCGCCAGGCTTTCCGGTATTAGTACCCGGACAGGTCATCAGTGAGGAAATTCTGGACTTTCTCCAGGCGTTGGATGTAACGGAAATCCATGGTTACCGGCCAGAGTTAGGCTTGGTGGTGTTTACCGAGGAGGCACTGCTTAACCCTGTATATGGCTGATAAACGGCGTTGCCAAAAAAAAACACCGTTAAGCCACGTTTCGCCAAAAAAGGGCCAGGATTATCCGGCCCTTTCAAAAACACTTCGTGCGCCATCTCCTCTAGGCTAGACACATCGAAACACGACGGCTCAGGCCGTCATTTTTAATGTGCAACGGCTGTCGCCTTCGCTAGGCGTCAACCAGGGGAGGTTCTCATGACCACGCTATCGACGACGCTTGCCAAACGCCTGGAAGATCCGCGTCTGTTTCGGCAGTACGCCTACGTGAACGGTAAATGGACGCATGGCGAGGGCGGTCGTGAAGAAGCGGTCTACGACCCCGCGACCAACGAAGCCATCGGCCATATTCCGCTGCTGGAAGCCAATCAGATTACCGCCGCCGTGGATGCGGCTGAAGAAGCCTATGGGCATTGGCGGGCGCTGCGCGCCGACGAGCGCTGCGAGCGCCTGCTGGCCTGGTACGACCTGATTCAGGCCAACCGCGAAGACCTCGCCACCATCATGACGCTGGAGCAGGGCAAACCGCTGCCCGATTCCCGCGGCGAGGTGCAATACGGTGCCAGTTTCGTGCGCTGGTTCGCCGAAGAGGGTAAGCGTACCTACGGCGACACCATCCCGAGCCCGATCCCCAATGCCTCGCTCGGCACCCTCAAGGAGCCGGTGGGTATTTCGGCCATGATCACGCCGTGGAACTTTCCGCTGGCGATGATTACCCGTAAAGCCGCAGCGGCACTGGCGGCCGGTTGCCCGGTGATCATCAAGCCGGCTAACGAAACGCCGTTCTCGGCGCTGGCGCTGGCGGAACTCGCCGAGCGGGCCGGGATTCCGGAAGGCATCTTCAACGTCGTGCTGGGCGACCCGCCCGAGGTATCCAAGATCCTGTGTTCAGAGCCGCGTATCCGTGCGCTGTCGTTCACCGGCTCTACCCGTGTCGGGCGCATCCTGATCGAGCAGAGCGCCAACACCGTCAAGCGGCTCGCGTTGGAGCTGGGCGGCAACGCGCCGTTTATCGTGGGCCCGGATATGGACCCCAAGGAAGCCGCCTATGCGGCGGTGGCGGCCAAGTTTCAGACGGCCGGACAGGACTGCCTGGCGGCCAATCGTATTCTGGTGCACGAATCTATCCACGATGAATTCGTCGAGCAGTTTGCCGAGCGCATGTCTGCGCTGACTGTGGGTAACGGGCTGGAGAGTGAAATCGATCTGGGGCCGCTGATTCACCGCCAGGCGGTCGATAAAGCCGCCTCGATCGTCGACGACGCAGTGTCGAAAGGCGCTACCATGATTGCAGGTGACCAGAGCCAGGCCCCCGGCGAGAACTTCTTTATGCCGGTGCTACTCACCAACGTCACCGCGAACATGAAAGTATGGCGGGAGGAAAATTTCGCGCCGGTTGCCGGGATCACCAAGTATTCCAGCGACGATGAAGTGATCGAAATGGCCAACGATACCGAGTATGGTTTGGCGGCGTACATTTACACCCACGATATTCGGCGTATCTGGAAGCTGATGCGCGCCCTGGAATACGGCATGGTCAGTGTCAATTCGGTGAAGATGACCGGCCCGCCGGTGCCCTTTGGCGGCGTGAAACAGTCCGGCCTCGGCCGTGAAGGCGGCGCCACGGGTATCGATGAGTACCTGGAAACCAAGTATTACTGCCTGGGCGCGCTGGGTTCCGTCTCCGGCAGCTAAAAACGCTTGGCTACCCCGCCGTCCGTCACCATTTAAATATCCTCCCCGCGATGCGGGGAGGTTTACCGTTTAGAGAGAACGCCATGAGCTTGCATCAGGATCTGATCGAACGTGATCGTAACGTTACCTTCCACGCCTCTACTCACCTGCGTGACTTCGCCCACGGTGATGCGCCGGGTCGAGTGATTACCGGCGGCCAGGGTATCAATATCGTGGACAAGGATGGCCGCGAGTTTATCGATGGCTTTGCCGGGCTCTACTGCGTCAACATCGGCTATGGCCGTACCGAAGTGGCCGAAGCGATCTACAAGCAGGCCCTGGAACTCTCTTACTACCATACCTATGTGGGCCACTCGAACGAGCCGCAGATCGAGCTTTCCGAGCGTATCCTGAAAATCGCCGGCATGAACATGTCCAAGGTGTACTACGGCATGTCAGGGTCGGATGCCAACGAAACCCAGCTCAAGATCGTGCGTTACTACAACAACGTGCTGGGCCGCCCGCAGAAGAAAAAAGTCATCTCGCGCATGCGCGGCTACCACGGTTCCGGCATCGCCTCTGGCTCGCTGACCGGGCTGAAAGCGTTCCACGACCACTTCGATCTGCCGATTGACACCATTCGGCATACCGAAGCACCGCACTACTACCTGCGCGCCGCCGAGCAGCACGGCATGACCGAGCTCGAGTTCTCTGCCTACTGTGCGGACAAGCTGGAAGCGATGATTCTGGAAGAAGGCCCGGATACCGTGGCGGCCTTTATCGGTGAGCCGGTACTCGGCACCGGTGGTATCGTACCGCCGCCGGAAGGTTATTGGGATGCGATCCAAGCCGTGCTGGCCAAGTACGACGTGCTGTTGATTGCCGATGAAGTGGTGTGCGGCTTTGGGCGTACCGGCTCGGATTTCGGCAGCCACCACTACAATATGAAGCCTGATCTGGTCACCATCGCCAAGGGCCTCACCAGCGCCTATCAGCCGCTGTCCGGCGTGATCGTTGGTGAGAAGGTCTGGCAGGTGCTCGAGCAGGGCACCGGCGAATACGGCCCCATCGGCCACGGTTGGACCTACTCCGGCCACGCGCTTGGCTGTGCCGCCGGGCTTGCCAACCTGGCGATCATCGAGCGTGAAAACCTGGTGGGCAACGCGGCGGAAACTGGCGGCTACTTCCAGCAGCAGCTCAAGGCTACGTTTGACGGCCACCCGCTGCTGGGCGACGTGCGCGGCGTCGGCCTGATGGCGGCGCTAGAGTTCTCGCCAGACGCCAAGCAGCGCCTGCACTTCGACCCGGCGCTCAAGGTCGGCCCCCGTGTAGCCGCTGCGGCCATGGAAGAGAACCTGATTGCCCGCGCCATGCCGCAGGGCGACATCCTCGGTTTTGCGCCGCCGCTGACCATCAACCGTGGCGAAATCGACGACATGATTGGTCGCGCCAAGCGTGCCATTGATCGGATCACCGACGAACTGGTGCGGTCGGGCGACCTGAAAACCGGCGAGAAAGAAGCCGCGTTTACCGTGTAAAGTGAGCCTTCGCCGAATGAACGCCGCTGCCTGTGCAGCGGCGTTTTTGTTTTTCAACGCCTCGACTATGCTTAATAGACCCCACGTTCCATAAATCCGAGGAGTTTCCATGCAGCCCGTACTGGCATTTGATGTGTATGGCACGCTGATTGATACCCAGGGGGTCAAGGTCGAGCTGGAGCGAAGCTTGACCGAGCCGGATAAAGCCGCTGAATTTGCCCGCCGCTGGCGCGATAAACAGCTGGAATATAGCTTTCGCCACGGCCTGATGGGCGCCTATGTACCGTTCTCGCAGTGCACCCGGGAAGCGCTGGTATTCACCGACCGCGCATTGCAGACAGGGCTTTCGGATAACGACCGGGATCACCTGATGGCGGTGTATGCCGAGCTTCACGCCTTTCCCGATGTAGTGCCTGCGCTTGATCAACTGCGCGACGCGGGGATGCGCTGCGTGGCATTTTCCAACGGCACTACAGACGCTGTTTCCGCCTTGCTGAAGCGCGCGGGGGTCGATCAGCACATGGACGACGTGGTCAGCGTTGACGATATCAAACGCTTCAAACCCGATCCGGCGGTTTATGCATTTTTACGCACGCGACTGGAAACCCGCCCCGAGCAAACGTGGCTGATTTCCAGCAACCCCTTCGATGTGATTGGTGCCACCCACGCCGGCTTGCGCAGTGCCTGGGTCCGCCGACACTCGGATGCGCCCTTCGACCCCTGGGGGGTAGAGCCCGATATGACGGTCACGGATCTCGAGTCACTGGCCGGCCGCTTACTCAACTCATAGACAAGGAAACATGATGCGCTTTCTACATTTATTGGCGGTGGCGACGGTGGGTGGGCTGCTCAGTCAGCCGGCACTGGCCGAGCGCGATAACGGCATTGAGCACCTGACCAGCGATACCGATTTTACAACGGTCGTCAGGCAGCTCAATGAAGCCCTGGATGACAACGGCCTGAACCTGATGGCCACCGTAAACCATGGGCAAAATGCAGCGAATAACGACCTCGAACTTGCCCCCACCATGACCTTCATCTTCGGCAATCCGAAGGCTGGCACTCCAATGATGCAGTGTCAGGGCAGCGTCGCGCTGGACCTGCCGCAGAAAATGGTGGTGCGTGAAACCGATGAAGGCGTACGCCTGGAGTGGAACGACCCTCACTACCTGGCCGAGCGCCACGGATTGGAGTCGTGTGATCTTCCGCTCGACAACATTGCGGGCGTTCTCAACGATGTTGCCGAGCGTGCTGCTAAGTGAACGCGCTGAACGTTCACCAGACCGCGCTGTCCAGACGCGTCAGGTAAGCGCATAATAGTGAACGTTCAACGACTTAGGATGCCACCATGTCAGAAAAAATCTATTGTGTTGCCAGTTTCAAACCCAAGCCTGGAAAAGAAGAAGCCGTTTTCAAGGCGCTTCAGGGGCTGGAACCCAACGCCCATCGTGAAGATGCCTGTATCCACTATACCGTGACGCGTCAGATCGATAACCCCTTCGCCCAGGGCACCAGCTACCCGATTGTTTTCCATGAGATCTGGGCCAGCCGCGAAGAGTTCGAAGCCCATTGTCAGCGCAAGGAAATCCAGGATTTCTTTGCCCAGCACGTTGAAGCGCCCGATGGCGATATCGAAGACGCCAACGTCTGTGTCTACACCGATGAGCCCTGGAATTTCGACGCGCCCAAGGTGTAATTCAAAGGTGTACAATAGGGCCAAGTCAGGTACGTACAGCGGAAAGGAGCCAAGATGACCGAGCAAAAGATGAACGTCGAGAGCTTTAACCTGGATCACACCAAGGTAAAAGCACCCTACGTCCGTTTGGCCGATATCAAAGAAGGCCAGAACGGCGACCGAATTCATAAATACGACTTGCGGATTTGCCAGCCGAACAAAGGCCACATGGACATGCCGGCGCTTCATTCGCTGGAGCACTTGATGGCTGAAATGTCGCGCAATCATACCGATAAGGTGGTCGATATCAGCCCCATGGGCTGCCAGACCGGCTTTTACATCGCGATGATCAACCACGACGATTATGACGGCGTGCTCGAGATACTCGAGAAAACTCTCAAGGATGTCCTCGACGCCACCGAAGTGCCCGCCTGCAACGAAATGCAGTGCGGCTGGGCGGCAAGCCACAGCCTGGAAGGCGCCCAGGAACTCGCCAAAGCCCTGCTGGACAAGCGCAATGAGTGGACGCAGGTGTTTGCCTGATAACTCTTGTAATAACGCATTAAAAAGACGCCGAGCCTTGTTAATAGGCTCGGCGTCTTTTTATTTGACTGTAATTTTTGATTAATTGATATGTAAGATTATTATGTTAGTGAACTTTTTAGTTTTTTAATTTTTATATAAATGTAATTTTAGGGAAACGCGCCATTCATTTTTAACCTTCAATATGTTCCCTGAACTCGCTGGGTTCAATATCATTTAAATGAAGAAGTTTTGACTTCTGCGCTCGATATTCTGGGGAACTTATGAAACATTCTTTTTCCAAGCTCGCACTTGTGGCTGCTGTTGCGGCTGTCACTACCACTGCCCAAGCCGAAAACTTTGAAGTGAGTGATAAGACCACACTCTCACTCTTTGGTGCTATCGAGTTAAAGTATAATACTGCCGACGAAATATCCGATACCGATGGCTCTACAGAAAGCTCATCGGGCTATGAGGATAATGGCTCTAGTATCGGTTTTGGTGCCGTGCATCGTTTTGACAATGGAATGTCGGGTTACGCAGAAATTGAATTCGAACATGATGCCAATGAATCCGGTGGCGATGTATTAACCGATAAAGCCTTTGCTGGGCTAATTGGCGACTTCGGTGAAGTACGCGCCGGGCGCTTCGACAGTATTTACACTAACGCCTTCTACGATTTGGTCGACCCCTTTGAAACGGCCAGCCTGAGTGAAGAGTCGGTCATGGAGGAGGACAACCTGATCGCCTACTTCAGTCCCGATTTTAACGGCTTCACGTTTGAGTTGCAGGCACGTGTACGCGGCGACCGTGAAAGTGACTCAGGCGAAGATGAGACGGGGTTGGCAGGTGTCGTCAAATACAGTGCTGATAATTGGGCGGTGCATGCCGGTGTTGATGACCGTGGTGCCGAGGAACAGGAAGTTAACGGTGAGTGGGTCACCGAAGATCCGGTATATGGTTTGGGGGTTGCGGTTGCGCTAACCGAAACTCTGGACGCTGCTGCGCGCATGAGCATTCAAGAAAACCTGGATGGCTCTTCTGAGGGTGACGACACCACGTTCTACGGCGCTTCGCTTAACTACAACTACGGTCGCGGTAGTGTCTACGGTGCCATGCAGCAGGTAGATCCGGACCAGGGTGAAGACCGCACCGAGTTTGCCGCCGGTGTCAATTACGACGTGGTTGAGAACCTGGTCGTCTACAGCGAGTACGGCAATTATGACCCTGCTGACACCGCTGTTGGCGATATCGACACACAGTTTGAAGTCGGTGCGATCTACGAATTTTAATCGCCCATTAATCAGGAGATTTTTCCATGCGTAAAACGCTAATTGCCCTGGCAACCACTGCTGCAGCCTCGATGCTGGCAACCACGTCGGTTCAAGCCAATGATGATCTAAGCAACGTATGCCCCAACCCTATTCGCATGGCGGATACCGGGATTGAAGGTATGGGTCCTTTGGAAGATGCGTTTGGTCCCTTTGCAGAAACATTTGAAGAAACCACTGGGCTTGAGTTGGAAATGTTCAGCCTCAGTAATCGCACGGCAGCGGGCAACGCCTTGCAGTATGACGACGTAGATCTCGTTTTTGGCGGCCCGTCCGAGTTCGTGCTGTTCGAACGTGAAGGCGACATCGAGATTCTTTTTGCCATTGAGCGCCCTCATTACGGCAGCAGTTTCTTTGTGCCTGCCGACAGCGATATCGAGTCGCTTGAAGATCTGGAAGGCAAGCGCGTTGCGCTCAAAGACACGGGTTCTACCAGCGGGCACATCTTCCCCAGCAAGATGCTGGTGGATGCTGGCCTGGACCTGGACCGGGATATGGAAATCATAATGGCAGGCGATGCCCGCATTGCGGCGTTGGTGAATGGCGATGTTGATGCCATGGGTGGCGGCAATCGTGATATTGAAGAAATCGAAGCCATGGACCCGGAAGGCGATTACCGCGTTATTGCCGAAAGTGATGTGTTGCCCGGTGATCCGGTCATCATGCGGGGCTCCCTTGCAGAGGAATGCAAAACGGCGCTTCGTGACACACTCGAAGCTAACGCCGACGAGCTCTGGGAAGCGCTGATTTCAACCGAGCGGAATGAAGATAAGTTCCTTAATCGTGACTCTTCAATGGGCTTTGGACGCACTTCCGAAGACTATGAAGTGATTCGTGAAGCTTATGAAGCGGCGGGTATTGACCTCTAAGCGGCCTTGATGTGTATCTGTAAAAGTAGTTTCTCACTTACTGTTTCTTTATGGCACATGGAAGTGCCATTTTTATTTTGAGGCGGTAGAAACTGATTATTTAATAGTATTGTAGTAGGCAAAGAGGTACCGCAATGAGCGTCATTAATGTGAGTGGGTTGCATAAACACTATGGCACTACCCACGTATTAAGGGGTATTGATTTTTCAATCGAGGAAGGTGAGTGCGTTATTTTATTAGGTGCTAACGGTTGCGGAAAGTCGACACTGATACGCTGCTTGAACGGCTTGACTAAACCCGATAGTGGTCAGATTAAAGTTAACGGAACGTCACTTGAGGGTTCGTCTAGAAAAGAGTTGAGAAACGTGCGTCGCCGTGTGGGGGTTGTTTTTCAGCAGTTTAATCTGGTTCAAAACGTGAGCGTTTTTCAAAATGTATTAAACGGCGCGATGGGCGAAAAGCGGTTTGGATTGCTGCAAACCTTATCACCCCTGGCCAGTGATGAGATGCGCACGCGTGCGATGAGCTGTTTAGCCCGTGTTGGGCTTGAAGATAAGGCGAGCTTTAACTGTCGACAGCTGTCGGGTGGGCAACAACAGCGAGTCGCCATTGCCCGTACCCTCATGCAAAACGCCGACATTGTTATCGCAGACGAACCGGTTGCCAGCCTGGACCCAAAAGCCGGCGGCGAAATCATGGATCTTTTAATAGAAGTCGTTCAGGAACGAAAGCTTACCGTTCTATGCTCTCTTCATCAGCTAGAGCTGGCAAGTGCCTACGGGGACAGAATCTTAGGCATGAAAGCGGGCCGCATTGAGCTTGACGGGCCGCGCACCTCCATCGACATCGAAACCATGCGGCAACTTTACCAAGGCGACGTAAGAGTCGACAGCCAGCCACGTCAGTCGTCCGTTGAGCAAGCGGTCACAGCGGCCTGAGGGGAATTTTTCCATGCAATCTAAGCGTTTTATGGCCAATATGCCGCCACGTTTTCGAGCGCCTTCCCCCTTTGCGTGGGGATTGGCGATTATTTTCATCGCGTTATTCGTTCAGGGAGTAATGGCGACAGAGATCACCCTGGAAAGGCTATTGAAGGGGGCGGTGAATCTTACTCACTTTATTGGCCGCGCATTTCCCCCCAATCTTAAAGACTTCGACACCATTGCCTGGGCCATGTTTGAAACGCTCAATATTGCCATCGTGGGGGTGGTCGTTGGCGTCATTCTAAGCCTGCCCTTTGCTCTGTTGGCGGCACGCAATACCACGCCATCGCCATGGGTACGTAATGTCGTCAAGCTGATGATTGCCACCATGCGGACAATTCCAGACCTTATCTGGGCGCTGATTTTTGTTGTCGCCGTGGGGTTGGGACCAATGGCTGGTGTACTGGCGATCATGATCGATACCATCGGATTTGCCGCTCGCTTTTTCTCTGAGCGAATCGAGGAAGTTCACCCAGGCCCTTCGGATGCGCTAACCGCCACGGGGGCCGGGCGTCTTTCTGTTATTGGTGGTGCTATCCTGCCCGAAACCTTTGCATCCATGACGGCGACCAGCCTCTACAGCGTCGAAAAAGCTCTCCGTTCTGCCGTGACATTGGGGTTGGTGGGAGCTGGTGGCATTGGCGTGGAACTGGCTGCTGCCATGCGGTTGTTCAACTATGATGAAGCGTTGACCATTATTCTGGTGATTCTGGTCGCGGTCATCGGCTTTGAGCAGCTGTCGTCACAGATTCGCAAGCGGGTGATTTGATAGGGTCTCGATGCTGTATTTTTCTTGTTCTGAGGGGCTGGCCGTTTGCGTTTGTTAACATACACAAGCCAGCCACAGCGGAACCGTTAACTATCTTTCACCACAATACGATTCCGCCCGTTCTCCTTGGCTTCATACAGGCTTTTGTCGGCACGCTTGAGAGCGGCTTTCAAGCTGGTTTCGTTCAACGCCACATGGGTGACGCCGAAAGACGCGGTAATATGTAGCGTCTGGTGAATGCCCTCGAGTTCAATCGTCATCTCGTGGGTGTCGATGGTAGCTCGAATGCGCTCCGCGATCTGCTCTGCCTTGGAAATGTCCGTGTTGGGCAAAAGAATCGCAAACTCTTCGCCGCCTACCCGGCACAGCAGATCTTCCTGGCGCAGCAGTCCACTGACGACCGAGGTAAAGCGTTTCAGTACTTCATCGCCCGCATCATGTCCGTATTCGTCGTTGATCCGCTTGAAATGATCGATATCAATGGCAATCAATGAAAGCGGCGTGCTGTGCCGGAGCCCGCGCGAGATCTCGATGGCGGCCTGGGACTGCAGGTAGCGCCGGTTGAACACCCCGGTGAGCGGATCGGTCATCGCCTGGGCAAGCAACTTTTCCTCAAGTTGCTTGCGCTCGGTCAGGTCGAACACGGTGGCGCGCGAATAGACGAAACCGCCCCGTTGGTGATAACCGCAGGCCTGTATGACCACATGGCGCTGGTCGCCGTGGCGCGTCAGCAACGTGCACTCCGCCTCGCCCTGCTGGCCGACGATGACCTGTGCAAAGGCAGCATCGAAGGCGTCCTGGGTGTCGGGTGAGATGACATCGCGGTAGCGAAGCTGGCCTATGACCTCATCGGCCTTAAGCCCCAGCCAGTGAAGCTCGGTCTGGTTCATTTTGATGACGATGCCGTCTGCATTCAGCGAATGATAACCACAGGGAGCATTTTCATACAGACCGCGCACCTCAGCGGCCTGCTGCTGGGCATGTTGGCGTAGCTTGCGCTGCTGGTGGCTGCTGAACGCCCAGTACACACCAAACGCGACGGCTATGACATAAATGAGTCCCAAGAACCATAGTACCGACGTTTCTTCCTCCAACAACGACTGCCAGCTGGGCGTCGGCAAGCTCACTCCCATGACCCAGGGAAGCGTATCATCGGTGCTGAAGATCCGCCCTGCCAGGCTGTTGTAGAACTTGGTACGGATGTCTTCCGTCTGAAAGTGGAGCAGGCTGCCTTCAAGGTTGATGTCGCCTTCAAGCGTGCCCGACAGCTCGCTCCATGGGGTCGGAGCGGCAGAGGCGTAATTATCGCCGAACGATAAGTAAGGAAGCTGAGGGAGGCCTTGGGTTAATAGCCAGCCACCCAGTGCATCGACGAGCAAGACTCCGGCCTGGGGGTTTACCTGCATGGACTGGTAAAGCGACTGTGTCAAATACTGCCAATTGAGGCTGAGCAGCACGACACCCTTGCGCTCGCGCTGGCTATTGAAAAAAGGGGTGGCGATATTGACGACGGGAATGGCGTCGCCGCTTAACTGCTCATATTGCAGGTTGCGCCCCGGCGGCGATAGATAGATATCTCGCGGGAATAGCTTGGAGGCGCTTTTGAAGTAATCCGTGTGGGCGTGATTACGTCTGCCCTGGTGTGGTTCGGCCCCGGTGTCTTGCGGAGCGCGAAGCATTTCATTACCTTCATTATCGATGAGAACCAGCTTGCTGTAGCGCGGCGTATGATGAATGAACGTATTTAAAAAATCGTCGAGTTGCGTCGGGGCTCGGGACGACAGGCCAGCCTCATCAACCGGAGAACGGTCTTCCAGCCGCTGCTGAAGCGCCGGCATTTCGGCGATGGCGAGCGCGTAGTTGAGCGTTTCATTGATGTCACGCGTCAGGGTGTCTTCGCCAACCCTCAAAATGGCCTTGGCTTCAGCCCGCACGCCATCCAGGCGCGTCTCCATGTCCATGTAGAGCACAGGCAGTAACGTAGAAGTCACCAGGCATAACGGCAGTGTCACGGCCAATAACAGACGCAGGTAAAGGCGCGGCGAAGTCGATCGCATGTTGTCCTATCGTTGGATGGCCCGTAGGAGGTTTACCGTACGTGATACTATAGGTCCTGGATCAGGACGGCAAAATACGCGTCATGGTGGCGATCAAGGGTTGAACCAACGGGCTATCAACTCATCCTCCAATAATATGCCGAACGCTTCATTGACATTGCCCTATCGTGCCCCTATAAACGCTTGATCATCCATTACCCTAGGTTCCCATGGTCCTACTCATTATTATCGCTACGGTTTCAATTGCACTTTCGTTTATGTGCTCTGTTCTTGAAGCCGCGCTGCTTTCGATCACTCCCAGCTATATCGCCAAGCAGAAAGAAGATAAGCCAAAACTTCACGCGTCGCTGACAAAGTTAAAAGACAATATTGACCGCCCGCTTGCGGCCATTCTTACCCTTAATACCATTGCGCACACCGTCGGGGCGACCGCGGTCGGGGCGCAGGCTGCCGTGGTGTTCGGGGAGTCGTCGATCGGTATCGTGTCAGCGGTGATGACCATGTTGATCCTGGTGCTTTCCGAAATCATCCCGAAAACCATCGGTGCCACCTACTGGCGCGGGCTATCGCCGCTGCTGCCGCGCTTTCTCAAGCCAATGATCATTATTCTGCTGCCGTTCATCTGGATGTCCGAACAAATCACCCGTCGCCTGGGCAAGTCCGAGCATGATGTCGACCTGCGTGATGAGATCAAGGTGCTGGCGCGGGTAGGGCTCGAAGAGAAAGTGCTGGATGCCGATGAAACACGCACCATCGTCAACATGCTCAACCTGCATGACATCTCGGTTAACGAGGCGATGACGCCGCGTACTGTCACCCAGACAGTGCTGCCACATTTGACGGTGGCGGAATTCGACGAGCAATACGGCGATGCGCCATTCACCCGTTTTCCGGTAATGGATAACGGCGAGCAGGCATTTGGCTATGTGCACAAAGCCGACATGTACCACGCCGACGAAACCAAAACCATGAAGGAACTGATGCACCCAATCGCAAGCGTGGATGTTTCGCACAATGTCGAGCAAGTGTTTGCGTCGATGTTGCATGACCGGCTGCACATGCGGGTCATCTACGATGAGCACGGGACCTTTGTTGGCCTGATCACCCTGGAAGATATCATCGAAACGATTCTGGGGCAGGACATTGTCGACGAGACCGACAATGTCGATAACCTGCGCAGCTACGCCAAGCAAGTGTGGCTCAAGCGGGTCAAGCGTGAAAATAAAGGGGATCCAAAGCCGGCAGGGCCTGACGGCACCTAATTGGTACACCGGTCCAGCGAACCATTGCCCACGCCCTGTTTGGCGGTGGGCATTTTTATGGGGTAATTAGCCGGTTTGGGATTGGCTTGCTTAGCACTTTATGTTCTATAGTGAAGGGTCTGAAAGACGCATAAGGCATTAGGGTGTTTTGACCCACAGGAGGAAAGCATGTCACTACGTATCAATGCAGTGGTTCCCGATTTCGAGGCTGAAACCAGCCACGGCACGATCCGCTTCCATGACTGGATCGGCGATAGCTGGGCGATCCTGTTTTCTCACCCGAAAGACTTTACTCCGGTCTGCACGACCGAGTTTGGCGCCGTCGCCACGCTCAGCGAGGAATGGAAGAAGCGCGGCACCAAGGTGATCGGCGTTTCGGTAGACGGCGTCGAAGACCACAAGCGCTGGGGCGACGATATCAAGACCGTCAGCGGCAGCGACGTTGACTTTCCGATTATCGCCGACGACGGGCTCAAGGTGTCCAAGCTCTACGATATGTTGCCCGAAGACGCCTACCTGCCGGATGGTCGCACGCCTGCCGACAGCGCCACGGTTCGCTCGGTGTTTATCATCGGTCCAGACAAGCAGCTCAAGCTGTCCATGACCTACCCGATGACCGTAGGCCGCAACTTCGCTGAAATCCTGCGCGCCTTGGATGCCTTGCAAGCCACGGCCAAGCACGGTGTGGCGACACCGGCAGACTGGACCGTAGGGCAGGATGTAATTATTCCGCCCAGCGTGTCGGATGAAGACGCCAAGCAGAAATTCGGTGACTTTGAGGCGATCCTGCCGTATCTGCGTAAGACGCCGCTGCGTTAATTGCCCAGAAGCAGTCTTTAAAAACGGTGTAGCACGTCAACGCCAGCGCATTATGCGATGGCGTTTTCGTCTAAACGCAAGACGGCGTTGTTCGATAGACCCACCAGGTTCAACGGGCTTAGCCTGTAGCTCCAAGCGCTAACCGATCGATGGACGTCGATACATTGCGCGAGCCCGTCAGTATTTCATTCACGATCGTTTCAATTTCGCTGATGCTTGTCTGGCTGGACTGGCTGCGGTCAATCACCTGCTTCATGGTCTCAGTGGTGCGGTCTACCAAGTCACTATTATCCTTCAGTACCCGGGTAATCTCGGCCACGGCATCGTTTGAACCTTTGGCCAGTTGCCGGACTTCATTGGCGACCACGGCAAAGCCGCGCCCCTGCTCGCCGGCGCGTGCTGCCTCAACGGCGGCATTCAGCGACAGCAGATTGGTTTGATTGGCTATCTTGGCGATGGCACCGGTAATCATGTTAATGCTTTTCGCCTGTTCGTTAAGTGATTCAATCAATTGCTGGGCTTCTTTCAGCGCCTTAGCTGATTGTTGGGCGTCGTCCAGCACGTGCTGTAAATGCGATAGCCCACTTTGAGCGATTTGTTCGGTTTGCGATGAGGTCTGCTGCGTGGCCAGGACGGCTTCCTTTGCCGCATTGGCCTCCTCCACGGCGGAGGTAATGTCGGTGGCAAACTTAACCACCTTATAGACATTGCCCTCGGCATCGGCAATGGGGTTATAGGTGGCCTCTAGCCAGATGCTATTGCCCCTTGCATCCAGCCGTTCAAACTTGCCCTGCTTGAATTCTCCGCCAGCGAGCTCTTCCCAAAAGCGTGGGTGCTGCTGATCGAAAGCATCCGTGCAGAATCGGCGGTGATGGGTGCCGACCAACTGCTCGTTACGATACCCCATGGCCTGCTCGAAATTGGCATTGGCATTGAGGATCTCGCCTGTCGGCGTGAACTCAATGACGGCCATCGAGCTTTCAAGCGCGTGCAAGACGGCATTCTTACGCTCAGCTTCCTGATGGGCCTGGGTGATTTCGTTGGCCACTTTAAACACGCTTGTCACCTTGCCGCGACGGTTACGGATGGGGAAGTAGCTGGCCTCGAGCCATACGTCCGAGCCGTCAGCGGTAATGCGTTTAAACGTGCCTTGTATACTTTCGCCACGGGCAAGCGTTTGCCAGAAAGCTGCATATTCGGGTTTGTTGGATTCTTCGTACTCACAGAACAATCGATGGTGCTGACCTTCGATATCGCTGAGCTGATAGCCCATGGCGTCCAGGAAGCGCTGGCTCGCCGTTTTGATAATGCCCGTTGAGGTGAACTCAATACAGGCCGTATGCTGCATCAGCGCTTGGCGAATCGGTGAAGTTCGGTCGTTTAAAAACATGGCGTGAGGCTCCAACCCTATAATTCTCATTTGAATTAATAATAGCGTGCTGTACATATATTGCAAATATTTGTACAGAAACTATACGAAGAGTCGGTAGTACGGTTGGGTCAAGGACAGTTCGGTGGTTCGTCACTTGCGGAGAAACCGAGCTGGGAAAACCAGGCGGTGGCATCGTTACCTGAATTGTCGCCGTCGCTCATCAAGGCAACCCCGTCGATGGTGGTTACTGTGTCACCAAACAAGGTGGCAAAGTCGGCGCGCACGTCGCGTACCTCGGCAACCCATTCGCCCACCTTCGAGGCGCCGCCTTGCAGGGCCATCAGTTCGGCGCGGTCGGTAAATGCATTGGTCCAGGTGCTGCCTGCGTCCTGCGTCGATGACCAGACATAGTTGACGGATTGAACTTGCCAGGGCAGCAGGCCTGTCTTGCGTGCCACATAGACGCGAGCAGGGTAGTCGTCGCCCGCCTTGGTGGTCTCATTGAGCCCTTGGTAGGTGGTATCTACCTGCCAGCACCAATGCAGGTAGGGTGTTTCGTCGAGGTTGATCTCGCGCTCCAGATAGCGTGCCGACGCCTGCCCCTGCGAACGAGCTTGGAGTACCTGCGCCCCATCTTTTTCGACAATGGCGTAGCGGGTCTCACCGTCAAAGCTGCGGGTGGGCCAGGACATGATCTGGTTGGGCGTCAGGCGGATATCGGCCAGGGCCGAGTCGCTAAGGAGTACCAGACCTGCGATCACCACCGCAGTGTGTAATGGGCGCATAGCGTTGCTCCTAATGCCTTTGATCATCATCAGACGTGTGCGATGTTTGCAACGCCGCCGGATGGTGTTCACCAATGGTGTGTAGAAGGTCAAACTGACGTGCGCACGCTCTGCAGGCGCCGCACATGGACAGGTGGAAACGTAGCGCCGCTCTCTCGCGTAGTGTCAGCGATCTATCCTGTTTTAACGACATCAGGCGCGTCGCTTCACGGCACATCAGCATAGCCAACTCCTCAGCTAGCAAAACTAGCAAGATATAAGTGTACAGGGGCGGTGTAGGTTACTGGTTATGAGGCGGCTTCAGCTTCACCCTCGGCCTCACCTTCGGCTTCAGCTCCATCCTCGGCTTCAGCTCCACCCTCGGCTTCAGCTCCACCCTCAGCTTCGGCCCCACCCTCAGCTTCGGCCCCACCCTCAGCTTCGGCCCCACCCTCAGCTTCGGCCATCATGTAATAACCGGATTCCGTCGTGACGTCGGAGTAGACGGCATGCACTGCTGAGCCACCGGCGACCAGGGCCAGAACGGGAACGGCGTAGGCGAACCCTTTGGTCAGGCTATCCAATAACGTTTGTCGTTTATCGTTTGGCATAAAGCCTCCTTTACAAAGGCATAGATTTAGTAGGTTAAGTTGTTAAGCGCTATTACCTTTGGCGAGCAAATAAATAGCCACCATCGCCAGCGTCACCTGAAACATCATGCCTCCTAAAGGATGAGAAGATGTGGCCATGAAGTGCCATTGCCCCCAGTGCACCATGAAGATGGCGCCGAGCAGGATGGGCACCATGCCTAGCGCTCCCAGGCGAGTCACGACATCGCCCAAGCGACCCTTCATCAGCCCACCCAGGACGACAAGCAAACCGGTACCGATCTCACCCAGGGCGACGAGAGCGCCAAGAGCGACCGGTAGGTTCATCATGGCCGAAAACGCAGCCACACCCGAGCCCATGAATTTGTCGATTCCCATGAAAATAAAGACACTGGCCAGGCCCAGGCGCAATAACCAGTGCGCATGGCGTTCTATTCCAGAAGCCTCCATGGAGTGTATTGTCATATCGTTTTGCATTTGATTGTCTCCTCCCCCAATGCCAGTTTTCACTGGCTTCTTAACTATTGTTGGCTCTTGCCTTTAAAAGCTATCAACCAGTGCTTTACAGGTCTTAGTGGTCGAGAGAGGTAAAACTTTACAGTGGATAGAATATTTTCGAGGGGGAGGGGAAACGTCAGGCTAACCAGCCTTTCTCGATACAGTGTCGAAGCTTCAGCCGCGCACGGTGCAGGATGACCCAGCAGTTGGCCTCGGTGATCTCAAGAACGTCACATATCTCGGGCGTTGAAAGCCCCATCAGTTCACGCATCGTGAACACGCGGGCGGTATTGTCAGGTAATGCGATCAGGCAGGTGTCCAGCACTTTCCAGAAAGCCTTGTTTTCGAGCACTTGATCGGGGTCGCCCCAGGGCTTGGGTCGCGTCGTCGCCTGCCATCGACCGTTGTCCTGAAACAGGCTGTCCAGCGCGTCTTCGTCGCTCTGATCATCACTCTGCCACGCCACGTAACGACCTTGCTGGCGGAGTCTTTCGAGTATCTTGTTTTTGAGGATGCCGAATACCCAGGTTTCAAACGCGGAACGCCCGGCAAAGGTATCTTGCTTTTCCAGTGCGGTGACCAGCGTGTCCTGCACGGTATCTTCGGCAGCGGTGTTATCGCGAAGCTGTAAGCGAGCAAAGGCGACAAGCTTTGGTCGTAGCGCCGCTATATGTTCATCGGGTGAGCGCGTGGCGGTTATCACGTTAATCCTCAACGACAAAATCTAATGACATAATTATCCAGGCCTACACGCCAGTCTAGACTGGCGTGTCGATAACGTCGTTTGCTTGTAGCACAGGCTCTACATTGGTGAAGTTAGCGATATCGGCCAGCAACTCATCGCCGACCTCTGCAAACGCCGCTTCAAAGCGTTGAACCGATTCAAACCCCAAGTGCGCCACCAAGTGATAGGGCGCTTGAGGATCGATCTGGCGGTGCACACGAAGATAGCGCAGGCCACGCTCGCCAAGCAGTGAATTTACCAGGGGCGCGTGTTTGTCCAAATAGTAGTCATCGTCAAAAGACAGCGTGTCGGTGTTCGGGTAGGCAACCATGACGTCAATCATCAATTTCTCCAGCTGAAAATAAGCCTGTGGCCGCATTCGCGACCACAAGTCAACGCGGTTTATGACGCGGGTGCTTCCCACGCAAGCGGCTTGAGCTCTTCGTTGAGCGGTGTGCCGGCAATGTGGTTGGTGTAGTTCGAGAGCGTTTTCAGCGCACAGGCAATGACCAGCTCTAGCACCTGCTGATGGGTGAAGCCCGCTTCAATAAAGGCATCCAGCTCGGTTTGCTCAGCCCAGCCACGCTGAGCATTCAAGTGGCGTGCAAAGCGCGTCACGGCGGCCAGTTTGGCATCGTTGGGCGTCTTGCGGTCGCGCAGATCCTTGACGATCTCGTCGTCCGCGCCAGCTTTTTTAATGCCGCCGGTATGCGCCGCGACGCAGAACGCACAGTGGTTATCGGCGCTGATAGCGAGCAGAGCCGCCTGCTGTTCCACCGGGCTCAGGCTGGTCTTGGCATAGATGCCGTCAAGCGTCATGTACGCTTCGAGAAGTGTCGGCGCTTCGGCCATCTTGGCAAAGATATTGGGCAGGAAGCCCATTTTATTTTCGGCGGCTTTCAGGTTCGCTTGCGCTGCTTCGGGGGCGCTCTCGGCGGTATGTAATGGAAAATCGGCCATTTCGCTCTCCTTGGATCGATAAAAAATCAGTCGATGCAGCCTGGCTGCATTGTGCTCCTTGATTATGGAACAGTCGGTCCAAAAATGACAATGATCAATTTCAAACATCCAGATAGCGGAACTCGGTGAAAAAAATTGTAAAGTTTTGACCGAACATCTCACCAACGCATGGCGAGTGGTTTTGACCCTAATTCGGGGCGCTACGCGATTGATGATGCTGCGGTCCGAGTGCCTTACACCAATGACGAGAAAAGAAGCCCCATGAGTCGAGTGTTAACACCCAAGCGAACGCATGCCGCCTTGATGATGGGAGCGTTAATGCTTCCCGGATTGGTCAAGGCACAACAGGATCCGGCGGCGGAGGGATATTATCCAGTGCCAACGAGGGGTGATTTCATTGGCCAGGACTATGAAGTTATTGCAAATAAAGACGACACGCTGCTGGATATCGCCCGGGAACATAAGGTTGGCTACGAGGAGATCCGCTCCGCCAACCCGGAAGTCAGTATTTGGGTGCCCGGCGAAGGAACGTCGGTGACCATTCCACGACGGCATATTCTGCCAGACGTCGAGCGCAAGGGTGTGGTGATTAATATTGCCGAGTTGAGGCTCTATTATTATCCCGAGACGGACGAAGGGCAGCCGTCGCGCGTGGCGACCTACCCCATCGGCATTGGGCGAGAGGGCTACGATACGCCGTTGGGCATTACCCAAACTACCATGCGGTTGGAACAGCCAGCCTGGTATCCACCCAGTTCGATGCGCGAGGAAGCGGCCGAGCGGGGTGATCCCCCGCCTGAGGTCGTGCCCCCCGGTCCCGATAACCCGCTCGGCGAGTACGCCATCCTGCTGGATATCCCCGGCTATCTGATTCACGGCACGAACCAGCCCGACGGTATCGGCATGCGGGCCAGCCGTGGCTGTATCCGCATGTACCCTGAGGATATCGAATCCGTCTTTGATGAAGTGCCCACCAATACCCAGGTCAATATCATCGACCACCCCATCAAGGTGGGGGAAGACGAACAAGGGAACAGCTACTTTCAGGTCTTCAAGAGCGTCGAGGGTGTCGAGCCGGGCATCGAACAGCTAGAGGACATGCTGGTCACAAGAGGTGTCATTGAAGAGCAGGGGGGAGGCCTACTGGACAAGGTTCGGCTACTGCCGCATTTTGCTGAACCCGACGACCAGATCCGTTCGTTATCGTCCTTTTATCAGGCAGTCATCGAACCGCCTGTCGAGACTGAGGTCATGACGGTTTATCGCTTGATGGATGAGCCAGCAGCGGCAAGCTGCTAGCCGCGTCAGACGCCGGTCATCCCATTGCGCCTAGGCGCAATGGGATGATCGACTGATGGCTCTTATTGATCGGTTGCGTGGTTAGCGATGCGCGTGAACAGCTCGTCCAGTTCACTGGCAATAGCCGCCAATTCATCATCGTCATTCTGCCCGTAGGGAGCGAAGACAGCGCTGGGCGTCTTCCAGGACAGCGTGGCGCTTTCTGCGTCATCTTCGGTTACGTAAAAGCGCAGTGGTGCTTCAATCATGGCGGGGACGCTTTCGCGGATAATGCGTATGGCAAAATCGTTACGGAACACGCCGATGACCCGATTGCCGGGAATTGTCTCGCCGCGCTGGGCGGCGGCGTCGGTTGGACTGGCTTCGGTCACCACGATCATGTCGTTCTCGGCGACAGCGCTGCGCAGGTCTTCAACCAAATCGGCATAGGCTTTATCGGTAATCACTACGTTCCAGCCTTCCTGCGGCCATTGGATCGGCTCCTCGGCATTGGCAGAGTGGCTTATCACTAGCGCGAGGGTGGCAAGCACCCAGAGGCTCGCGACGATAAATCGATGCGCATGAATAGGTAGGTAAGACATGAAAACCTCGGCTATGTAGTGGCGTTACCGTAGGTAAGTGACCGCTATCGCAAACGCCTTACAGACCCAACCTACATTTTTTGGCAACCAGCGTTTTCATGTCTTGAGTAGACAAGTGATTGTTACAGAAAAAGCTAAAAGACCAGTACTTTATCGGCCTGCTCGGTAAGCTCGGCGAGTTCATCCATGGTGCTGCGCTCGGCACCCTTGACCACCACCTCCTCGGTGATTCCCCGGGCATCCATGCAGGTGCCACATAGCAGCACGCGACCCTTATTGATCACGCGTTTGACCATGCGCTCGGCGTTGTAGAAGCCGTCCGGCGTCTTCTGGCCTCCTTTGGCGCCCGAGACCGCATCGCCCATGAGAAACACGCATACGCCTGCTTCGCGTTTGAGTAGTGCATGGGCTAAGCGTAGGCCGTTATAGAGTCGCTCGGTGCCATAGGGTGGGTCGTTAATGATGATTAATGTTTGCATAGCGGTTCTCCTTGAGCATCATTCTATTAATCAATAGAATGATTTTTATACTGAGTAATAAACTTATTAGCTGTCAAGCTTGAACGCGACGAAAATCCAGGGAGCAGACACGATGACATCGCAACAGGACGTACTCGATACCCTGGCCCAGGTGGCCCGGGCCGTGGGTAATGGCCACCGGCTGGCCCTGTTGGAACGCCTGGCACAGATGGACGCGCCAGTGGAAAGCCTGGCCAGCAAAACCAACCTCACCGTGGGCAACGCCTCCCAACACCTCCAACATCTGCGTCGGGCGGGGTTGGTGACCGCCAGCCGTTCGGGCACGCAGATGATTTATCGCCTCACCGATGAGCGCATCGTCACCCTGATGAGCCTGCTGCGCCAGGTAGCCGAAACCAATCTGGCGGAAATGGAGCGTCTGGTCAGTCAGCTGTTCGCCGACGACGACGCAGGCGGGGCGATGAAAGCCGTTTCACGGCAGGAACTGCTGGCCGGGCTCGAGCGCGGCGAGGTGGTGTTGCTGGATGTGCGGCCTGAAGAGGAGTACGCCGCGGGCCACCTGCCCGAGGCGCTGAATATCCCGCTGGCATCGCTGGAAAGCATGCTGGATCAACTGCCTCGTGATCGCGAGATCGTGGCGTATTGCCGGGGCCCTTACTGCGCGCTTTCCCATGAAGCCGTGATGTGGCTGCGTGAACGCGGCTTTCAGGTCAGGCGGTTTGCCGAAGGTTTCCCCGAGTGGAAAGCGGCGGGATTACCGCTGGGGTAAGAGGAGGCGTTGCCATGCACGAACTGCTTTTAGACTTCGAGCCGCTGATTCGCGGGACGGCCTTTGTGGCGGTGCTGCTGACCATGGCCGGGTGGGAGGTGATGGCGCAGCGGCGACCTCAGCGTATCGGCCGTGGGCAACGCTGGCCGAGCAACTTGCTGATTGTAATGATAGATACGCTGGCGGTGCGCGTGGCGTTTCCGCTGGCGGCGGTGGGTACGGCCCTGCTGGCCGCTGAGCAGGGGTGGGGGCTGTTTAACGTTTTCGCGCTGCCGGCCTGGCTGGCAGTGGTGGTATCCGTGCTGGTGCTGGATGTGGCCATCTACTTTCAGCATCGCCTGTTTCATGCGGTGCCGTGGCTGTGGCGGTTGCACCGTATGCACCATGCCGACCTGGAGTTCGATGTCACCACCGGGCTGCGCTTTCACCCGCTGGAAATCGTGCTGTCGATGGCGATCAAGATGGCGGTGGTGGTGCTGCTGGGCGCACCCGCTGTTGCGGTGCTACTGTTTGAAGTGCTCTTGAACGCCACGTCGATGTTCAATCATGGCAACGTCCGCCTGCCGCGCAAACTGGATCGTCGACTGCGCTGGCTGGTGGTGACGCCGGATATGCACCGCGTTCATCACTCCATCATACGCCGCGAAACCGACAGCAACTTCGGCTTCAACCTGCCCTGGTGGGACAAGCTGTTCGGCACCTATCGTGACCAGCCGGAAAAGGGCCATCTGGGGATGACGATCGGCATCGAGGACTTTCGTGATGCCAGGGAGCTGCGTCTGGATCGTATGCTTTTGCAGCCCCTCAGGCAGACGCCGCCGCGCGGTCGTGATGATTAGTCTGTCGTGCCCAGTAGCGCAGCGTCGATGGATGAACGCCGAAGTGCTCGGGCAGCGCAATGCCCAGCTGTTCGCAGAGCGTGCCCAGCAGCGCCATATGGTGAATGCTGTGGCTGGTTAAAAACGCCAGTTCCCGCCCCAGGCTGGTGGGCAGGGCTACCGAACCGTCGGCGTCATCCACCTCAACCGGATAGCTCAGCGTCAGGGCAGCATCGTGGGGCATGGTTGCTAATGCCTTGAGCCCCGCCTGCAGCGCTTCAGTACGCTCACCCGCATAGCCTGGCTGGGTTTCCAGCGCCGCTTCCCGCGGGCGATTTTCATAGTCGAAGATCGCTTGAGTAGGAGCCATCGCGCAGGCATCCAGCAGCGTCTGGTAGTGCTCGAGAATATGGCGGACGTGCTTGCCTAGGGACTGGGTACCCTTGGCGCCAAGCGGGCGCTGGTAGTCGTGTGTCGAGACGCGGCCCAGCAGTTGGGCGAGCTGCGCGAGCGTTTGCACGTTTTCGTCTATCAGTGGCGACAGTGATGATGTCGACATGGTCATTAGCCTCCCGGTGAAGTGTGCCGGTGCGTACACCGGCACAGAAGCAGTTATCTTAGCGGGCAAGGCCGGTGTTAACCGGCTTCGGCACCGCCTTCGCCTTCCGCTTCTCCTTCACCTTCCATTTCTTCTTCGTCGTTGCCTTCAGCTCCGCCTTCCGCCAGCATCATGGGGGCTTCCTGCATCGAGGTGAACCCTTCGGTGGGTTCGTCGGCCTGGGCCTGAAAGGCCAGACCACCCGCGACCAGCGCAAGCGCCGGGGCGGTATAGCCGAACTGGCGGCTAAGGCGGCTCAGTAAACGCCGTTTCGCTTCGTGTTGAGACATGCGGCTTCTCCTTTTGGTGTTACAAGCAAATGCGCCAGATGGCGCGACTTCCTGCCGCTATAACGCGGCGTGGGAAGAGGGTAAAAACGGTGTCCGATCAAGCCATTGGGCAACGGCCTCGACCTGGGTGCTGGCCAGCCGCGCGCCGTGCACGCATTGGGCCATGTGCTGCAGCGCGGCCAAGGCGTCAGGGCTTAACCCTTGCGGTTGATCTGCTGTTTCCTGGGCCCTGGGCAGCAGGGCGCCGAGCAACTCGAGCGACGACGGTGCTTCGGAGCTGTCGTTTGGGGCGGCATCAAGCCATAACAGCCCGACGCAAGGGCCGCGCTCATGGAACAGGAACCCTGCATCCTCAAGCGGTAGATTAAGCGGCTTCAGGGTGTCCGGTGCGCCCAGCGAGAGGCGTGCCCCGCGTGTCAGGGCAAGGTCATTCTGCGCCGCCACGGTTTTCAGCGTACCCATCGCCTGGGCAAGCGCCTGGTTAGGCACAACGCAGACAACATGCCCCTCTGGCCGACTTAGCAGGACGACATCAAGTACCAGTTGCCCGTCACTCACGGCGTGGGACAGCCAGTGCTGAGTGAGGGCAGGGACGATGTCGTCCAGATGCAGGCGCGAGCGAATCACCCGGCTGTCGCTGGTCAGGCAGTAACCGTTGGCGCTTTCGAGGACATGCAGCGACGTGTCGGCGGCATTGCCGTCGGCGTTCAGCAGCGGCGTCAGTGTCTCGGCAATCGTGGCTGACACGGGGCCCTCGGGCGCGCTGATCGACCAGCGGCGCTGATCAAAGAGCAGCGTACTGCGCCAGGTGGCGGGACGCTCGCGAGCGGGGGGCGTCGTGTCAGACGCGGCGATGTCGCCATCCCCGGGCGCCAGCAGGCCGTGCTGCCACCATTGCGCAAGGGTCGCCCAGAGGTCGCTGGCCAGGGTATCGGCATCGACCTGCCCGCCGCTTGCCTCTTGGAGCTGTTCAATTACGCTTTCGATCGGCGCGCCTTCGCTGACCAGCAGCCAGATCAGCGCCGCGCTGTCGTTAAGCTGAAAATAGTGCCCGCTTGGGTGGTGGTAAAGCGCTAGACGATCGTCGTCGATCAGCTCACTGACGTCCTGGCCTTGGAAAGACAGGCTCAGCGGAGCGAGCTCGGTCGCCAGCCGGTAATCGGCAAGGCTGGGTAGCCCGACAAAGGGCAGATAGCGATGGGCGTCCTGGGTCGGGTAGAGCGGCACGAAGCCTCCCGCGCGTTCACGCTCGGCCGCCAGCGCAGCGGCATCGAAGGTGGCCGTGTCGCGGGGCGGCTGAGTCAGCCCGGTCAGGGCGATCATGTCTTCCACTAGCCCGGTTTTGACGGCCTCTTCGACCACGCCGCCGTGCTCGGGCTTGGCGCAGGTGCCCAGCGAGGGGCTCAGGTTGCACTCCAGAATCCAGGGCTTGAGCTGATCGTCGACCAGACAGTCCAGGCCGATCAGCTCGTAGCAACCCCGCGGGTCGGCGCCGTCTTCCTGGGAGCGGGCGCGCATCGCTCCGACCCCGGAGAGCGCGGTCAGCGTGGCCAGATCCTGAAGCTGGTCAAACAGCGCCTGATCGTCGTGACCCTGTTCCCGCAGCCAGTGGCGGTAGCGGTCAAGGTCGATAAACTCCACCGGAACCTCGGCGTCCAGGTTGAGCGCGTTGATGTCGGGGTTGGTCAACTGGCTGAAGGGGTTGTCGATATCATCCGGGCTCCACGGCGCCGAGGCCAGCTTGGCAAAGCCCTGGTCATAGAGATACACGCGTAGCGGGTCGATGCTGGCGATCAGCATATACAGGCGCAGCACGTACTTGTGGCCGCGGATAGTATGCGGGTTGGCTACGTACTCCTGCACCAGCCAGTTGGGCGCCAGCGGCGCGCTGGTCGGGTCGCGCAGCACCTGAACCCCTTGGCCCTTGGAGGCATTGGTGGGCTTCAGGATCCAGCGCTTATCGGGATGCGCGGCGGTGTCTTCGATCAGCGCCGGGTAGTCGTGGGGCATTTCATAGGCGCGCGGGAAGAAATTCAGCCGCTTCGTGATGGAGTGCGCCTCCCCAAAGTGGTGCCGGGTGCGGTCACGAAGCGCCTTCAAGCCCGCATGCAGGCGGCTTTTGACCGTGAGCGCAGCGTTGCCGGGAATGTGGTTCATCACCTGGCTGGGGGAGGTCGCCTTGAACGCTGCCTTCGGTGGCATGCCGGTGACCCAGGCCGCCTGCCACTGCGTTTCATCGCCTTGCTGCCAGCCCTTGGCTTCCAGGGTCTGGCGGAAAAAAAGGTCCTGTTCGGCATGGCGTTTGCCGCTTAGCCAAAAGCGTGGTGGGGGAGTAGCTTGCGCGCTCATCCTGGGCTCCTTGTCGGGTCGTCACCAGTGAGTGGTCGATCAGGGCGATTACTTACACAACATTTTCAGCGATTGCCAAAAGCAAGCCTTGCACCGATGCCACGACCATTGGGGCGTTTATCTATACGTTTATGCCAAAAAAGCATTTTAATAATGGTTTTATATCACCCATTATCATATTAATGTACCAATCGTTCTTTTTCCTGTTTGGCTCAGGTCGATGAGTGCTGCTCGCGACCGCAATGGAGGTTTTATGTCCCGCTTACTATTGGGCTTGGTCGGCGCCCTGGGGTTTTCCGCCCAGGCCTATGCGCTTGAAATGACGCCGCTGGTGGATGCCGAGTGGCTGAACGAGCATCTCGATGAAGAGGAATTGGTGGTGTTGGACGTGCGCTCGTCCATCGACGATGGCGGCGATGCCGAAAGCTTTGCCGAGGCCCGCATTCCGGGCAGCCGCTATTCAAGCTACACCGATGACGGCTGGCGCGAAACCCGCGACAGCGTAGCGGGCTTGATGCCCGAGGTGAGCGATCTTGAAGCGCTGGTTGGCGACCTGGGGATCGATAACGACAGCGCGGTGGTGATTGTGCCCGCGGGTACCGGCGCCACCGATTTCGGCAGCGCGGCGCGGGTGTATTGGACGCTTAAAGTCCTCGGCCACGACGATGTTGCCATCCTCAACGGCGGCTTTGCGGGCTGGGAGCAGCAAGGCTTTGACGTGGCAAGCGGCGAGCCCGAGTCTTACGATGCCGCCGAGTTTGATGCCACGCTCCGCGAGGAACTGATTGCGTCAACCGAGGACGTGGAAGCCGCCCGTGAAAGCCAGTCGCAGCTAGTCGACGCCCGGCCCGCCGACTATTTCGCCGGTGACAACCAATCCCCTGCGGCGCGGGTTGCCGGCACGATTCCAGGCGCGCGGAGCCTGCCCCATCAGTCGCACCTGAACGACCAGAACGGCGCTTACTATCTGGACGTTGAGGGTCTGCAGTCGCGCATCAATGCCGTGGAGCTGGATAGCAGCGAGCGCACGATCGCCTTCTGCAACACCGGCCACTGGGCCGCGACCGACTGGTTTGTGCTCAGCGAAGTCGCTGAGTTCGACAACATCGCCATGTACGATGGCTCGATGGCCGCCTGGACCATCAGTGATTCCCGCCCGGTGCAGCTCGCCCGCGACGGCATCAAGCAGGTGAAAGAGCTGCTGAACTAAGCCTTCAACGATCTCTAGACGCATCCCATCCCCGGTTCGGCCAGGCCGCGCCGGGGATGAGCGTTGCTGTGTCACCATCGGCTGCCACGTGCAGCTTTTTCTTTGCCCTGCATTCGCGAAGGGCGGCTGGCTCCCCTAATGCCCCTGCGGCATGTTAAATTAATGCGCTAGAGAGTGACTGCCCCATTGAATAGTGGGCGACTGATTCCAAGAGTGGTGACGATGTCCATCGGCAGACCCTTACAGCACCAGCCAGAAGAAGCGCTAAAGGCGGCGATTAACACCTTCTGGCGCTCTGGCTACTACCATACGTCCATGCGTGACCTGCTGGACGCCATGGCGCTGTCGCGTAGCAGTCTGTACCAGGCGTTCGGTAACAAAGAGGCGCTATTCCTGTTATCCCTGCAGAATTATCGTGATGAGCTGCTGGCGTCGCTGGCCGAACAGTTGGACGCCGCCAATAGCGCCTGGTCGTTTATCGAGCAGCTTTTGTATTCTGCCGCCGATACCGACAGCCAACGGGCGTCGCTTGGCTGCCTGTTGTTCAATTCCGCCACGGAACTGGGCGGTGAGGATTCGCTGCCGGCACAGACCGCTCGGGACAGCGTGGCAAGCATCAATGCGTTTTTCTCCGAGGTCATCAAACGCGCTCAGCAGGAAGGCAGCATCGCCGATACGCGCGACCCCGAAAGCGCCGCGCAGTTTTTGACGCTATCCATGTCTGGCTTGCGGCTGTTGATGAAGAACGGCGCCTCGAAGCATCAGGCGCAGCAAACCGTAGACTTTATTCTGCGCGGGCTGGGCTAACCATCATCCCCGTCGCGCTGACCCTCTTGATACAAGGCCCTTTTGGCGCATGGAAAATACCTTTTTACTCGGGTTCTTGGGTAGCCTTGCCGCCGGCTCGTTAACGGCCGTCGGTGCGCTACCGGTATTGCTGGGCAAAACCCCCGACCGCGGGTTTCGAGACCTCGCGCTGGGTTTTGCCGCCGGCGTCATGCTGGCGGCATCGTTCTTCTCGCTGATCATCCCAGCGCTGGACGCCGCCGAAATCTATTACGCGGGTGGGCCGGTGCCTGCCGCGATTGTCTGCGCGGCGATTTTGCTGGGCATGGGGGCGATTGCGCTGCTCAATGAACGCCTGCCCCACGAGCATTTCCAGCAGGGCCGCGAAGGCCCCGAAGCCGCTTCGCTGCGTCGGGTATGGCTGTTCGTGTTTGCCATTGCCATTCATAATCTGCCCGAAGGCATGGCGGTGGGCGTGGGGTTCGGCGCCAACGGTCTGGAGGGCGGCATGCCGCTGGCCATGGGGATTGGGCTGCAAAACATGCCGGAAGGGCTGGCCGTGGCGATTGCGCTAATGGGCGAGGGCTATTCCCGATGGCGGTCGTGGTCGATTGCCGCGCTCACCGGTTTGATCGAGCCTATCGGTGGCCTGTTCGGCGCCAGCATCATCAGCGTATCGCAGATATTGCTGCCCTGGGGCATGGCCTTTGCGGCAGGCGCCATGCTCTACGTGATCAGCCATGAAATCATTCCCGAGACCCATCGCTGTGGGCACCAGAAGAAGGCGACGTTTGGCCTGGCTATTGGCCTTGTGATCATGCTGTTCCTCGACGTGTGGCTGGGGGCGTAACGCGCCGCCGCCTTAACGTAGCGCCTCCGCGCCGCCATGGGCGGCATCGTGGCCGCACAGCCGGTGGTCGCTCAACACCTCGATAATCCGGCACTGGGCGACACTGTCGCCGTCGCACTGGGCAACCGTGCGCTTCAGTTCGTCGCGCAGAACCATTAGCCGCTGAATGCGCGACTCCACCTCCGCCAGGTGCCGGCGTGCCAGTTGATCGACCTGGTCGCACGGCTGGCTTGGGTGGTCGGCCATATCGAGTAGCTCCCGCACGGCCTCCACCGAGAAGCCGAAATCCCGCGCATGACGAACAAACATCAGCCGCTGCACCGTTGCCTCGCTGTAACGCCGCTGGTTGCCCTCATTACGCGGGGCGGCGGGCAGCAGGCCGATCTTCTCGTAATAGCGCACGGTTTCCGGTTTGCAGTGGGTCCGGCTGGCAAGTTCGCCGATGCCGATAGCGGCATGGCTTGGCGTGCTGGTCATGGCTTGAACCTCTAGTGACTACAGGTATTACGCTGATCCCAAGATAGCCGACTGGGAAGGACGATGCCATGACGACCCGCCAGGATACCCCCCGCGACACGCTGCGCCTGAACGTTCAGGGTATGGACTGCGGTGGCTGCGAACGCAACGTCGAAACGGCGCTTAACCGCCTGCCCCAGGTGGAGCAGGTCAGCGCTTCAAGCATGAACGGAACGGTGAGCGTTACCGGTCATGCGCTGGACCACGACACCCTGTCGCAAACGCTGGCAAAGCTGGGCTACCCCGTGGTGGACGCCTCGCCCAAGGCTTCCTCGACGCCACCTTGGTGGCGAACGCCCAAAGGGCAGCTGGTGGTGTTTAGCGGGGCGCTGCTGGCGATCGCGGGGCTGCTGACGATGAGCTTCCCAGCGGTGGGTAGCTGGCCGTTTGTGGTGGCGACGCTGGTGGGCTGGGTGCCGATCGGGCAGGCCGCTTGGCGCGCGCTGCGTATGGGTAACCCGCTGACCATTGAGATGCTGATGACGATTGCGGCGCTCGGGGCTGTGATCATCGGCGCTGCCGCCGAGGCGGCCGTGGTCGTATTTCTGTTTGCCGTGGGCGAGTTGCTCGAGGGCGTGGCCGCGGGGCAGGCGCGTCGGCGCATTGCCGCGCTGGCCAATCTGGCCCCGGCCACGGCGCGGCTGCTTGAGGGCGATACGGTCCGTGACGTGCCGGCGGACGCGTTGACGCCCGGCCAGCGGGTCCTGGTGCGACCGGGCGATCGCGTGCCCTGCGACGGACGGATCGTCTCGGGGACCTCGCATCTCGATGAGTCGCCGATCAACGGTGAGTCCGTGCCCCGGCAGCGCGCCGCCAATGACAACGTCTGGGCGGGCACGGTCAATCTCGACGCAGCGCTGGAACTCGAGGTGACCCGTGGCGCCGCCGATAACACCATCGCGCGGATTATCCATCTGGTAGAAGAGGCCCAGGCCGCCAAAGCCCCCGTGGCGCGCTTTATCGATCGCTTTGCCCGCTGGTACATGCCGCTGGTGGTGGGTGTTGCGCTATTGGTCGCGGTGGTACCGCCCTGGGTATCAGACCTGGCCTGGTCCGAGTCGATCTACCGGGCGCTGGCGCTGCTGCTGATCGCCTGCCCGTGTGCGCTGGTCATCTCGACACCCGCCGCCATTGCGGCGGGGCTTTCCACGGCGGCGCGTCGCGGGCTGCTGATCAAGGGGGGCGCGGTGCTCGAGCAGCTGGGTAAGCTGAAGCGCGTGGCCGTGGATAAAACCGGTACCCTGACGGCAGGGGCGCCCAGCGTGACCGACGTGGAGGGTTGGGACGAGCCCAATGAGCAAGAGGTTGTCCGCCTGGCCGCCGCACTGGAGCAGGACTCAAGCCACCCGGTGGCGCAGGCCATTGTGCAGCATGCAAAGCAGTTGGGTCTGTCGCTTGGCAGGGCATCCGAGGGTCAGGCTCAGGCCGGGCAGGGGGTCAGCGGTCGGTTCGAGGGCCGGGAGCTGACCCTGACAAGCCCGCGGGATTGGCAGGGGACCGAGATCCAGTTAGCGCGAATTGCCGCGCTGGAAGCAGAGGGTAAAACGGTGGTCCTGTTGCTGGCTGAAGGTACCGCGCTTGGCGTGTTGGCGCTGCGCGACGAACCCCGCGAGGATACGCCCGCCGCGATTGAAGCGCTCAACCGTCTGGGGGTTAGCGTGGTGATGCTCAGCGGCGATAACGCGCGCACCGTGGCCGCCATGGGCGAGCAGTTGGGTATTGAGGCCGAAGGCGAGCTGATGCCCGAGGACAAGGCCCAGCGGGTACGCGACTGGCAGGCGCAGGGTCTGGGACCCGTGGGGAAAGTGGGTGACGGTATCAACGATGCCCCGGCGCTGGCGGCCGCCGAGGTGGGAATTGCCATGGGCGGCGGTACCGATGTGGCGCTTGAAACCGCCGATGCGGCGCTGCTCAAGAATCGCATGATGGGCGTTGCCGAGCTTATTGGGCTATCGCGAGCCACGCTGCGCAACGTCAAGACCAACGTGGTGCTGGCGCTGGGTTTCAAGGCGATATTTCTGGTGTCGACGCTTCTAGGCGTGACCGGGATGTGGGTGGCGGTGATGGCGGATACCGGTGCCACCGTGCTGGTGACCCTCAATGCGATGCGTCTGCTCGGCTACCGGTTCCGTTAATCTAGCGGAGCATGACGTAAAGCAATGGCCGCCCGCGGGCGGCCAAGTAGCAAGGTCGTTAAGTGTTACCGGCCGACGTATTCGACCAGCGCCTCAGCAAAGGAATCGGTGTTGCCGGTGCCGCCCATGTCCGGGGTGACCATGTCGTTGCGGGTTTCCAGCACGGTACGAATCCCCTGACGGATGGCGGTGCCTTTCTCGGGCATGCCAAGGTGGTCGAGCATTTGCGCCGCGGCAAGCAGCAGGGCGCAGGGATTGGCAATTTTCTTGCCGGCAATGTCCGGCGCCGAGCCGTGTACCGCTTCAAAAATCGCCGCTTTCTCGCCGATGTTGGCGCCCGGCGCCAGGCCTAGGCCGCCGACAAGGCCCGCACACAGGTCAGAGAGAATATCGCCGAACAGGTTGGTGGTGACCACCACGTCGAACTGGTGCGGGTTCATCACCAGCTGCATGCAGGCGTTATCGACGATCATTTCCTGGAATTCGATTTCCGGATATTCCTCGGCGATTTCCCGGGCGATTTCCAAAAACAGGCCCGAGCTGGTCTTGATGATGTTGGCCTTGTGCACCGCCGTGACCTTCTTGCGGCCCTGGCTGCGCGCCAGTTCAAAGGCGTAGCGTACGATGCGCTCGGAGCCCTTGCGCGTCACCTTGATGACCGACAGTGCGGTATTGCCATCGTCGGTATATTCCTGGCCGTCGGCCAGGTAGGCGCCTTCGGTGTTTTCGCGCACGGTGATCATGTCGATGTCGTCGTAGCGCGAACGCGTACCGGGGAAGCTGATGGCGGGACGCACGTTGGCGTAGAGGTCAAAGTGACGGCGAAGCTGCACGTTGATGGAAGAGAAGCCTTTGCCGATCGGCGTAGTGAGCGGGCCTTTGAGCGCGAGACCGTGCTTTTCGATGGCGTCCAGCGATGCCTGGGGGATCAGCGTGCCGTGTTTTTCCAGCGCGCCCAGGCCTGCATCGATAAATTCGTACTCCAAACCGCAATCCAGGGCATCCAGCACGCGTAGCGTGGCGTCCATGATTTCGGGGCCGATACCGTCGCCTTTGATCACTGCTATGGAATGGCTCATCTACTGCTCCTCTTCTCTCGGCGGGGGGTGCCGCTTCAACGTGGAAAGTTGGGACTCGATCAGTCGATATATTGCATTGCAATGGTACGCCAAAGTGGTGGGCTTGGGCACCCTGCGGTCGTCGAACATGGCGCCTGACTGACCGTTGTCAAGGACCGCCAACGGCAATGGCCGGGTGCAGCGTGGTAAAATTACTGTTAGAATTTTGCGCCTTCTGCCGTTGCCTTTCTCGTTCAGGGCAGGCGCATCGATGAAACCGTGTTGATTACACAGTGACCTTTTTTATGACGTTACCGGCATTTGCCACCTCAGGGCTGATGACTCCACCCTAGGTTTCCCTTCCTATTACTGTGCATGACGCCTTCACCCGGTCGTCATCGCCTGACGGTATCCGTGCATACCGCCTTTGCTATGTCCTGGCGTCAGCGTACGTCGATCTCTCAAGCAGCATCTTGTATGACCCAAGCGCTTTACGTGCCGCTGTCGGGCGTTTTACGCCCAACGCGTGCGGCCTGTCGTTAACCTTCAACTATGGACCCCCGCATGTACGAAAAATTTAAACAGTCTTGGCTCTCGAACCTCAAGGGCGACACCCTGGCGGGTATCGTGGTGGCGCTCGCCCTGATTCCCGAGGCGATCGCCTTCTCCATCATTGCGGGGGTCGACCCCAAGGTCGGCCTTTACGCCTCCTTTGCGATTTGTGTGATTATCGCCTTCACCGGCGGCCGCTCGGGCATGATCTCGGCCGCCACGGGGGCCATGGCGCTATTGATGATCACCCTGGTCAAGGAGCACGGGCTCGAGTATCTGCTGGCCGCGACGCTGTTGACCGGCGTGTTCCAGATCATCGCCGGCTACCTGAGGCTTGCCGACCTGATGCGCTTTGTTTCGCGCTCGGTGGTGACGGGGTTTGTGAACGCCCTGGCGATTCTCATCTTCATGGCCCAATTGCCGGAACTGACCGATGTGACCTGGCACGTTTACGCCATGACGGCGGCGGGTCTGGCGATTATCTACGGCTTCCCCTATGTGCCGGTGCTGGGTAAAACGATTCCTTCCCCGCTGGTGTGCATCGTCGTGCTGACCGCGGTTTACATGATCACCGGCATGGAGATTCGCAGCGTGGGCGATATGGGCGAACTGCCCGATAGCCTGCCCATCTTCCTGTGGCCGGACGTGCCGCTGAATCTTGAAACCCTGATGATCATCCTGCCGTACTCGCTGATGCTGACCGTGGTGGGCCTGCTGGAATCCATGATGACCGCGACGATCATCGACGATCTGACCGATACCAAAAGCGATAAAAATCGTGAGTGTAAAGGCCAGGGTATTGCCAATATCGGCTCGGGCATGATCGGCGGCATGGCGGGCTGTGCGATGATCGGCCAGTCGGTGATCAACGTTAAATCCGGCGGCCGTCGGCGTACTTCGACCCTGATTGCCGGTGTTGCGCTGCTGTTGATGGTGGTGTTTCTCGCCGACTGGGTCTCGCAGATCCCCATGGCAGCGCTGGTCGCGGTGATGATCATGGTGTCGGTGGGCACCTTCAGTTGGGAGTCCATCCGTGATCTCAAGAAACACCCGATGAGCACCAATATCGTGATGGTGGCGACCGTGGCGGTGACCGTGGGCACCCACAACCTGGCGATTGGGGTTTTCGTGGGCGTGCTGCTGGCGGCGATGTTCTTCGCCAATAAGGTCGGCAACATCATGTACATCGGCTCGAAGGAAGTCACCCCGGGCAGCGAGCGCGAATATCAGGTCGTGGGTCAGGTGTTCTTTGCGTCCTCCGAGCGCTTTATCGAAGCGTTTGATTTCAGGGAAAGCATCGACAAGGTCACCATCAATCTCTCCCGGGCTCACTTCTGGGATATCACCGCCGTGCAGGCGTTGGACCGGGTGGTGATCAAATTCCGCCGCGAAGGCACCGAGGTTGAGCTGATCGGCCTCAACGAAGCGAGTGCCACCGTGGTCGATCGTTACGCCGTGCACGACGACCCCGTCGCGGTGGAAAAACTCATGGGCGGCCACTAACCAGCAAGGAGTGCACAATGTCTGATCAATTCACGCTGTCCGGTCAAGTGTTAGCTGCGATCGACGGCTCGTCGTTTTCCGAAAGCGTCTGCGATTACGCCGCCTGGGCCAGCCAGGCGTTGAATGCGCCGCTGGTGTTCGTCCACGTGGTGGATAACCATCCGCAAACCAGCGAAGACGCCAACCTGTCAGGGAGCCTGCGCCTCGGCGCGCGGGAAAAGCTCATGGAAGAGCTTTCCGCCCTTGACGAGCAGCGGGCCAGGATCAACCGCGAACAGGGCAAGCTGATGCTTGAGGCGGCCAAGGCGCGTGCCATTGAAGACGGCATTGCCGATCCCGCCACCCGCCAGCGCAACGGTACCCTGGTGGAAACCCTGGTAGAGCTTGAAAACGATGTGCGTCTGCTGGTCGTAGGCAAACGCGGCGAAACCGCCGACCAGGCCAGCGGCCATCTGGGTTCAAACCTTGAGCGCGTGGTGCGCGAAATGCACCGGCCGATTCTGATGGTGCCGCGCGGCGGCTTTAGAGCCCCGCAAAAGGTCATGATGGCGTTCGACGGCAGCAAGACGGCGCGGAAGGGCATTGAAATGCTCGCCAAGAGCCCGCTGTTCAGCGGCATTGCCTGCCATGTGGTGATCGTCGGCGCCGATACCGGCGAGAACAGCTCGCAGCTCGAGTGGGCACTTTCCACGCTGCGCGAGGCCGGCCACGCGGCCGAAGGAGCGATTCGCGCCGGTGAAGTGGAAGCCACGCTGCACGGCTATGCCAAAGACCATCATATCGACATGATGGTGATGGGCGCCTACGGTCACTCGCGCATTCGCCATCTGCTGGTAGGCAGCACGACCACCGACATGCTGCGCAAGAGCACCATACCGATGCTCATATTGCGCTAAGCGCCCCTCAGGCCGGCCCGTTTCTCGACGGGCCGGCTTTTTTTGTCCGGCTATAAAGAAGGTCATCGATTTCACCAAACGGCGAAGTTGGTTCTATGCTTAAGTGGAAAGGTGTTACCAATTTACTCACGGGCATAGGCGGGGTGTTACCTTGAATTTATCAACGCTCGACACGCAACGTGCCGCCTTTGACGAACGCTTATCGTCCCATCGCTTCGTCGCGGATTTACTGAAACAGGCGGATATTGCGATCAACGGCCACCGGCCGTGGGATATTCAACTTAAGGCGCCAGGCGTTATCGATAGCGCCCTTTCGCGAGGCAATCTGGGGCTTGGCGAAAGTTATATGAATGGCGACTGGGACGCCAAGGCGCTGGACCAGTTCTTTTATCGTCTGATGCGCGCCCAGCTCCACCAGCGGATCCGGCCGACGCAGCTTGTCTATCATTCATTACGCTCCCGACTGCTCAATCGGCAAAGCGCCAAGCGCGCCTGGGAAGTGGGCGAAAAACACTACGATCTGGGCAATGAATTCTACGCGGCCATGCTCGACAAGCGCATGACCTATACCTGCGGCTACTGGAAAGAGGCTGCCAGCCTGGATGATGCCCAGGAAGCCAAGCTCGACCTCATCTGTCGTAAATTGGGCTTGCAGCCCGGCATGCGGGTGCTGGATATCGGCTGCGGCTGGGGTAGCTTTATGGCTTACGCCGCCGAGTATTACGGCGTCGAATGCGTGGGCCTGACAATTTCCAGAGAGCAGGCGGAGTTCGGCAAGCGGCTGATGAGAAGCGGGCTGCCCGTCGAGTTTCGCCTGCAGGACTATCGCGACGAAACCGAGCAGTTTGACCGCATCGCAAGCATTGGCATGTTTGAACACGTGGGGCATAAAAACTATCGCCAGTTCATGGAGGTGGCAAGCCGCTGCCTGAAAGACGACGGGCTGTTTCTGCTCCACACCATTGGCAAGAACCTTTCCGCCACGCCTTCCGACCCATGGATCGACAAGTACATCTTCCCCAACGGCGAATTGCCGACCCTCGGCCAGGTCGTCGAAGCCTCCGAGCCGCTCTTCGTGGTGGAAGATGTGCACAACTTCGGGGCTAATTACGACAAGACCCTGATGGCCTGGCATGCCAATTTCGAAGCCAACTGGCCAAACTTCCGCGACCGCTTTGATGATGCCTTTTACCGCATGTGGCGGTATTACCTGCTCAGCTGTGCCGGCGCCTTCCGCGCCCGGGAGATTCAGCTCTGGCAGTTCGTGCTGAGCAAGAGAGGCGTGGTAGGGGGCTATGAACGCGTGAGCTGAGTCATTAAAAGCTGCCGCCGTGTTAGCTTATGGCTTTCCTTTTATCTAGCACGAGCGGATGGCTGAATGCGAGACACGCTGGAAAAGTATCAGGTTGGTTGCTATCTGGCGGCTATCCTGGCCGGTATCGTCCTGGGAACGCGCTGGGAGGCGCTGCACGCCTGGGAGACAGCGCTCTGGCCGTTACTCGGCGCCTTGCTGTATGCCACCTTCACCCAGGTGCCGCTGCTGCATGTTTCCCGGGCGCTCAACGACCGGCGCTTTCTGGGCGCCCTGATCGCAGGCAACTTCGTGATCATGCCGCTGATCGTGTGGGGGCTTGTCACGCTGTTTGCGTTGGAAACCAGCCTGATGCTCGGCGTCCTGCTGGTGTTGCTGGTGCCCTGCACCGACTGGTTTATCAGCTTTACACACCTGGGGCAGGGCGATAGCGCCCGGGCGATTGCCGCCACGCCGGTATTGCTGTTGCTGCAGATCGTGCTGCTGCCGCTGTATGTCACGCTGATGATGGGTGAGCAGCTGGTCGCGGTTAAGCTATTCGCCGAATTATTGCCCGCCTTTGCCGGGCTCATTGTGACCCCGCTGCTGCTTGCCTGGCTGACGGAAAAAGGCGCCGAACGGTACGCGGCGCTAAAGAAAAGCGTCAGCGTCATGGGCTGGTTGCCCGTGCCGCTGTTGACGGCGGTGGTATTTCTGATTGCCGCCTCGCAGGTACACGTCATCATGGAAACCCGCGAAACCCTGTGGCAGGTGGCGGCGATCTTTGTCATTTACCTGCTTGCCGCCGCCGTGGTCGCCAGATGGCTTGGCCGGCTGGCCAGGCTACCCGTAAAATCCGGTCGGACACTGGCCTTCAGCCTGGGCACCCGCAACTCCTTTGTGGTGCTGCCGCTGGCGATGGCGCTGCCGGATGTATGGGCCGCGGCGGTGGTGGTCATTGTCATGCAGTCGCTGATCGAGCTGTTGGGGATGGTGGCTTACCTGACCTGGGTGCCGCGGCTGATCAAGCCGCCGCTGACCCGGTAACCGTTGAGCGTGGCGCGCAGGCAATAGGCTCAACGGTCAATGGCACAGCGCTGACCCAACCACACCGCCGCGAGCCACAGCGGCAGGCTGCCGAGGGTATACGCCAACGCCAACGCCGGGTGGTTCTGCGCCAGCAGAACGACTTCCAGGCTGAACAGAGAGAAAGTGGTGAAGCCGCCGCAAAAGCCGGCTACCAGGAAAGGCTGCCAGCTTGCCAGGCGCGCTTTAGGGGCCCTGGCAATGCGCGCTGCCAGCCAGCCGATCAGCCAGGAACCCGCCACGTTGACCAGCAGCGTGCCCCAGGGAAAGGCGCTGCCGAACGCGTCGATCATCGATAGCGAAATCACATAGCGCAGCGCACTGCCAAGCCCGCTGCCGATACCGACCGCGGCGTAGCTGGTGAGGGTTTTCACAGCCCACCTCCCAGCCAGGCGCCCAGAGAAAGGGCGGTGATGCCCAGCGTGACGGTGGTGATGATGTTAACCAGCGCCTTGCCGCCCTTGCCGCTTTCCCACAGGCCCAGCGTCTGCAGGCTGAAGGACGACACCGTGGTAAAACCACCGAGCAGCCCCACAGCGAGCATCAGCCAGGGGCCGCCCGTCGGTGCGACGCTGTCGGTGGTAAGCGTGGCCGCCAGCCAGCCAAGCGCCAACGCCCCCAGCAGGTTGACGGCCAGGGTGCCCCAGGGAAAGGCGTTACCTAACCATCGGGCGGCGAGCTGGGAAACGCCGACGCGGGCCATGCCGCCGACGGCACCGCCCACGGCTACCAGCGCAATGCTTGCCAAGCCAATCCCCACGAATGCTTCCCCTTGCCGGCACGATCTGATGATCATCAAGCTTATCATGGGGAAGCGTTGGGGCGCTGTCGTGGCTGAATGACTTCGTGTAGAAAGGAAGGTGAATAACAACAATCACCTCGACTCGCCGTTTAAGGAGACGCACGCCATGACCGACCACGTATTAGCGGCCGTAGATAGCTCAGGGTTTTCCACGGGTGTCTGCGACTATGCGGTATGGGCCGCCCAGCGCCTTGACGCCCCGCTGGCGTTTATCCATGTCATCGATAACCACCCGCAGACCTCGGAGCCTGACCTGACCGGCAACCTGGGTCTCGGCACCCGCGAGCATCTGCTCGAGAAGTTATCCGACATTGAGGAGCAGCATGCCAAGCTGGCCCGTGAGCAAGGCCGGTTGTTGCTTGACGACGCCAAGCAGCGCGCCCTGCACGCGGGTATCGAGGCGCCGGAGACCATGCAGCGCAACGGCACGCTGGTGGAAACGCTGGTGGAGCAGGAAAATGACGTGCGGCTGCTGGTGGTCGGCAAGCGCGGTGAAACCGCCCATCAGGCCAGCGGGCATCTGGGTTCGAACCTTGAGCGCGTGGTGCGTGAAATGCACCGTCCGATTCTCATGGTGCCCAAGACCTTTACCCGTCCCGAAACGGTGATGATGGCCTTCGACGGCAGCAAGACGGCGCGCAAAGGCATCGAGATGCTGGCCAAGAGCCCGCTGTTTAACGGGGTAACCTGCCATGTGGTGATTGTCGGTGCGGAAACCGCCGAGCATCGCTCGCAGTTGGAATGGGCGCTGAGCACTCTTGAAGATGCCGGACACGCCGCCGAAGGCGCGATTCGGGCGGGCGACGTTGAAGAAACGCTACGCGCCTACAAGGAAGAACACGCCATCGATATGCTGGTGATGGGGGCCTACGGCCATTCGCGTATCCGCCACCTGCTGGTGGGCAGCACCACGACGGCGATGTTACGCAAAGCTCAATTACCGGTGCTGATCCTGCGCTAGTGCGGTTCGGCTGTCCACCTGCAACACGCGTTTGGCTAGGCACCAGGCGGTGACGATAAACATAAGCATCGTTTCAAGGGTGACAGCGTCATCAGCGCCACGCCGACGAGCAGGGCAAGCAAAACCGTTATCGCAAACCGGCGGGGGGCAACCCAGTCGATAGAGGGGCCGACACGCAGCATGACAAATCCCGCCGCCAGTGTTACCACTGTGTAGGCCGTGCCAAATTGCCCCGCGCTCAGCTGCCAATGCTCGGCCAGCGGTGCCTGAAACAACCCCACAAAAAAGCTTTGTCCCAGGCTTGAGCTGAACATCGCCAAAAAGGCGATACTCAACACGCTGCGGTGGTCGCGCAGCAGTGTGCGGTAGCCCATGGTGCAGTATCCTTTGCGAAACAAGCAGGCGGAACGACGCCCAAAAAGTCGCCAGCTTGCTAAGTGTAACAGCAGATCATAAGGAGACGGTGATGAACCATCCAGACATCGATGCGGTGGCCATGAAGGCGCGGCTGTTGACCCTGCGCGAAACGCTCCTCGACGAAAGCGCCAGCAGTGCCGGGGCCCGGGATACTGTGACCCTCGACCAAACCTCGGTCGGTCGCCTGTTGCGGATGGACGCGCTTCAGGGCCAGGAGATGGCCAAGGCCGAAGAGCAGCGCCGGCAGTTGAACGTCACGCGCATCGCCGGCGCCCTGCAGCGTCTCGAGCAAGGGGTGTTCGGCGAATGCATTGAGTGCGGCGAGTGGATCAACGTCAAACGGCTGGAAAGCGACCCGCTGGTGCTCAAGTGCATCGACTGCGCCGAATAGTGCCAGCCCGGTCGGCATGGTATTTTTGGCCACCCAATCACCAGTGATTCAAGCCAAGGAGGCAACCCATGACGATTCAACGCCACGATACCAAAGCCCGCATGAGCCGCGCGGTTATCCACCAGGGAGTCGCGCACCTATGCGGCCAGGTGGCCGGACCCGACGCCAGGGAGGGCGACATTACCCAGCAGACCCACAGCATGCTGGCGCGCGTCGATGCGCTGCTGGCCGAGATCGGTTCATCCCGCGAGCAGTTGCTGACCGCGACGATCTACCTCAAGGACGGCGGCGACTTTGCGGCCATGAATGCCGTATGGGACGCCTGGGTGCCGGAAGGTCATGCCCCGGCCCGCACCTGCGTGTGCGCCCCCATGCCCGCGGACGAGCTGAAGGTCGAGATTACCGTCTCCGCCGCCGTGAGCCGCTGAGCAATCTGACTGCTAGGTCGCCTTGTTCACGGGAAAGCGCGTTTCGCGCAGGCTATCCTTGATTTTCTTGAGGTGCGGCAGAAAATCCTCGCCGCGCCGGAGCGTCACACCGGTGGCCAGGGCGTCGATCAGCGTCAGCTGAATCACCCGCGACGTCATCGGCATGTAATGGTCGGTGTCTTCCGGCGTGGCGACCTCAAGGGTGGCGGTGCATTCCTGGGCCAACGGTGACTTCGGGGCCGTGATGCCCAGCACCACCGCGCCGGCTTCACGCGCCACGCGGGCAATGTCGACCAGCTCGCGGGTACGCCCGGTATAGGAAATGATCACCACCACATCGCCGGTGTGGCAGGCGGCTGCCACCATGCGCTGCATCAGCACATCGATATGCACCATGACCGGCAGGTTGAAGCGGAAGAACTTGTGCTGGGCGTCCTGGGCCACCGCACCGGAGGCGCCCAGGCCGAAGAAGTGAATCTGTTTGGCCTGGGTCAGGTAGTCCACCATGCGTTCGACGGCGCCCATGTCGACTTCCCGCTGGGCTTCGTCGAGGGCTGCAATGGTGGCGCCGAAAATCTTGTGGGTGTACTGGGTGGCGGTATCGCCGGGCTCGACCGCGCGGGTTACGTAGGGCGTGCCGCCGGCCAGGCTCTGGGCCAGCTTGATCTTGAAATCCGGGTAGCCCTTGGCGCCGAAATTACGGCAGAAACGATTTACCGTCGGCTCGCTGACGCTTGCCGCTTGAGCCAGGCTTGCGATGCTGAGGCTGGTGGCGGCCGCCGGATCGTCGATAATCACATTGGCGACTTTACGCTCCGAGCGGTTGAGCTCTTCCAGGCGTTCGCGTATCCGGTCTAGCAAATCGTGAGCCATTAAGTGGTCTCCGTGGCATTAGGTGGCAAGTGCGACTGCCAATGATCGCACCAATCAATAAAGTCGTCGGCCGGTAGCGGGCGTGAGTAATAGTAGCCCTGGGCGGTTTCACAGCCAATACGGCGTAAGTACTGGGCCTGGGCCCAGGTTTCAATGCCCTCCGCCACCACATCACAGCCTACACTATGCGCAAGCTGAGTAATGGTGCGCGCCAACTGTCGGTCCACATCGCTTTCTTCCAGGTCCATCACGAAGGCGCGATCGATCTTCAGCGTCGAAAACGGCAGCGTCTTAATATACGCCAGCGAGGAATGGCCGGTGCCGAAATCGTCGATGGCGACGGCGATATTCGCCTGGCTGAGCCGCGCCAGCTGCTGGCGGGCGTTCTGCATGTCGCCCATCAGGCCGGATTCGGTGACTTCGATAGCGAAAAAGTGGGTGGGAATCTGCCGCGCTGCCAGCTGGCGCAGCAGGCCGTCGGCGAAATCCCGGCGTGCCAGCTGGCGAGCCGCCACGTTGACCGCCACGTGGAAGTGATTGCCCAGCACCTGCTGTTCGCGCCAGCAGGCGATGGTGCGCATGGCTTCTTCCATCACCCACTGGCCAATCGCGAAAATATCCCCGCTGGCTTCGGCCAGCGGAATAAACACGCCCGGCGAGATCTGCCCAAGCTCGGGGTGATGCCAGCGCAGCAGTGCTTCAGCGCCGACGATGCGCTGATCCATCAGCGATAGCTTGGGCTGGAAGGCGAGCGACATTTCGCCCCGCTCGGTCGCGCCGCGCAGCGCCTGCTGGACGTGCAGCCGATGGCGTTGCTGGGCCTCGAGGTTTTCGTTGTAGCACTGCACCGCACAGCTTTGATGGGGCGGCAGCGCCAGAGCGGCCATATGCACCAGCCGCTCGGTATCAAACGCGCCCTGCGAACGACTGATGCCGATCCGTGCCGCTAGCGGTAGCAGCAGGTCATCCAACTGCTGGTCGTGCTCGAATACGGCCATCAGCTGGTGGGCCAGCGCCAGTAGTTCATCGTCGTCATTGCTCTCGCTGATCACCAGCAGTTCGCTGCCGCCCCACAGGCCCAGGGTATTGGCGTCACTCAGGCATTCGTTAAGGCGCTGGGCAATGTGGTGGAGGAGTCGCTCGGCGACCCGGTAGCCATGCAGCCGAATGACATCGTCCAACCGGTCCAGGGCAATAAACAGTAGCCCTGTGGGCTTGCGCAATGCGGCCGCCTCGCTGAGGGTCTGGCTGAGTCCGCGACGGTTGGGCAGTTGGGTGATCGGGTCGGTACGCGATTGACGATTGAGTTCCTGGGTGCGCTTTTTCACCATGCGCTCGAACGAATCGGCCTGCTGGTCGCGAATGCGGAAGCGGTGCTCGACGCTCAGCACGTTGTGAATGCGCTGTAATACCTCGGCGTGCTGAAACGGCTTGGTAACGAAATCGCGCACGCCGAGGGCCAGCGAACGTTGCTTGGTATCGTTATCGATTTGCGCGGTCAGCACGATAATCGGTGGTGTCTGGCGCCCAAAGGCGTGGTTGAGCTGCTCGATGACCGCGTAGCCATCCAGATGGGGCATGCGGATGTCCAGCAGCAGCAGGTCGGGCAACTGCTGCTGACAGTAGCCCAGCACGTCACGGGGATCGCTGAGGCCGTGGCTGTTTTCAAAGCCTTGGTCGTCGAGCAGGTCGAGCATCAGCTCGACATTGACCGGATTGTCGTCAACAACCAATACGTGTTTGTAATGGAATTTCATGGCTCCTGCCTGGTGGGCGCTCCCAGCAAATGGTGAAGGGTGTCGGAAAGCTGTGCAATGTCGATCGGTTTGGTCAGATAGCCATCGAAGCCGGCGTTGAGGCCCTTCCTGATATCGCGGGGCAGGGCATTGGCCGAGAGGGCGATCACTTTAAGTGTCTGATAGCGCGGGTCCTGGCGCAGACGGGTCAGCGCCTCAAAGCCGCTCATGCCCGGCAGGTGCAGGTCCATCAGCACCACGGCGGGTATCTCGGCGTGCAGCATGTCCAGGCCAAGCTCGGCGCTCGGCGCGATGCGCAGGGTTATGCCCTCCATCGCGTCGACGATATCTTCCATCAGGCGCTGATTGGCGGGGTTGTCCTCGATATACAGCAGCGTGCGCGATGACGCCGCCGCTGCCGGGGCGTCGGGCTGAACTTCGCGTGGCGATGGCGCGGCGGCCGGCGTCGCCAAAGGCAGCGTGAACCAGAAAGTGGCGCCCTGGTCCGGCTGGCTGTCGACGCCGATCTGGCCGTGCATCTGTGTGACCAGCTCGCGGGTGATGGACAGACCGATACCCGTCCCCTCCACGCGGCTGTGCTCGGCGTCGAGCCGATTAAACGGCTCGAACAGCTCCTCGATGCGGGCGGAGTCGACGCCGGGCCCCGTATCCCGCACACGAATTAAGATATGTGCCTGCTGGTGCTCGGCGCTGACCTCGATACGGCCATGGGCTACGTTATATTTGATGGCGTTGGACAGCAGGTTAAGCAGGACCTGCTTGGTCCGCGTGTAGTCGGCATGCACCTGCCAACTGGCATCGGGGGGCGTGCAGGTCAGGGTAATGCCCGCGGCATCTGCGCTGGCTTCCAGGGTGCTGCAGGCATCGTCGAGCACGCTGGCAAGCGAAATGGATTCAATGGAAAGCGACAGCTGGCGGGCCTCGATCTTGGCCAGGTCCAGCACGTCGTTGATCAGGCTGAGTAGGTGCTGGCCGCCCTTTTCGATCTGTCTGACCTGTCGCTGCTGCTTGGCGTTGAGCGGCGTGCGAGTGTTGCTGGCAAGCAGTTGGGCAAAGCCCAGAATGGCATTCAGCGGGGTGCGCAGCTCGTGGCTCATCGACGACAGGAAGTCGCTTTTCGCCTGGTTGGCGTGTTCCGCCTGATCACGCGCCGCCGACAGGTCCTTGAGGACCTGCTCGCGCTCGGCCATCTGCCGGTACAGGTTGATCAGCAGCACGCAGGTGTCGGTGAACGGCTGTAGCCAGTCCAGCAGCGCCTGATTCAGCGGCTGGCGGCTGTTGGCGATGGCGAACATGCCAATAAGTTGACCGCTACTGAAAATGGGCACGCCCAGATAGTTATCAAACTGCACCTGTCCCAGCGGGAACTCGCTGCGCTGGGTATGCTCATTGACATCGTTATCGATCACCACTTCGCCGCGGGCAAAGACCCGTCCCAACAGCGAGTTTGGGTTCTTGAGCACTATTTCGCCGCTGAGCAGTTGCTCGATGTGATAACGCGATTCGGGACTCCACATAGTACTTTTAACGGCATTAAGCTTCAGCGCATTATTGGCGTCGCAGGGAACCACCTCGCCAATCAAGGAATATTCGCTGTCGGTGAGCTCGCTCAGGGCTTCCGTCAAAAATATCCACAGCTGCTTGCCCGACATCAGTGCTGGATAGTCGGTAATCCCCTGGTGCAATACCTTGAGCAGGCTCTGTTCTTTTTGGATCCGCTGGTTGGCGGCGTGCACATGGCTCAGGTCGGTCAGGATGCCGATAAACTCCGCCACCTGGTGGTGCTCATCGTCGATGGTGTTAACCGCGAGGTGGACGGGCACGCGGTGACCGGCCTTGTGTTGCGCCTCGACTTCGCGACCGCGACCGATCACCTGGGGGCGCCCGCCGGCTAAAAACCGCGCAATAAAGGTATCGTGCCGGTCGTGCAGGTCAGGGGGTGTCAGCATCGCCACGTTACGGCCGAGCACCTCGTCTCGGGTGTAGCCCAGCAGGGTTAGGGCGAAGGGGTTGATGCCGAGCACCGTGCCGTCGCGGTTGATCCGCACGATACCGGTGGCGCTTTCGTTGAACAGCGCCTCGTAGCGGCGGGTGGTTTGCGCCAGGGTATAGCGCATCCTGTGCTGGCGAAGCAGCTCCTCCGCCTGGCCCGCGAGATTTTCCAAAAGCCTCAGGTCGCGCTCGCTGAACGCGCGGGGCTGGTGGCCGAGCAGGCACAGGGTGCCCACGGCCAACGGGCCATCTGGGCGCAGCGGGTAGCCCGCATAAAAGCGGATATGCGGCGTTTCATCGACCAGCGGATTGTCCTTGAAGCGCTCGTCAAGCCGTGTATCGGGAACCACCAGCGGCCCGTCGGCGGCAATCGTATGGCCGCAGAAGGCGATGTCGCGTGGGGTTTGGCGGGCGTTGAAGCCAAGGTTCGACTTGAACCACTGGCGCTGTTCATCAAGCAGGGTAATCAGCGCAATGGGCATGTCAAACAGCTCCCGGGCGAGCTGCGCCAGCCGGTCAAAGGCTTCCTCGGCGGGCGTGTCCAGGACATACAAGGCATGCACCGCGGCAAGTCGCTGCGGTTCATTATTGGGGGGTATTGGCGCTGGCATGGCCGCTCCGCGATAAAACAGCTGAATATACTTATATCGGCCAAACGCAGGATTGCTTAACCCAGGCGCAGCAGTTTCAGCAGCCAGCGTCGGTACGGCGGGTAGAGCAGCGTGGCGGGCGAACGCTTTGGCTGATGGAATTCGCCACGCAAGTGACTGAATCGATTGAAACCATGCCGGCCATGGTAGGCGCCGTGACCGCTGGCGCCGACACCGCCGAAGGGCAGCCCCGGGACGGCGTGATGCAACAGCGTGGTGTTGAACACCAGCGCCCCGGACTGGCTTTTACGCCGCCATTGGCGCTGTTGCTCGCGCTGATAGGTGAACACATAGATCGCCAGCGGCTGCGGCCGTTCGGCGACAAATGCAAGGGCGTGGTCGCTGTCCTTGACGCTGATGACCGGCAGGCAACGGCCGAAGATTTCCTCGCGCATCACTGCAAGCCCATGGTTGGGATCAATGACTAGCGCGGGCGCGTGGCTGCCGTGGTCGATGATCCGACAGCCGTGGTTACGCGCTTCGGCGAGCATGGCGTCGCTGCGTTCGCGTTGGGCCTCGTTGAGCGGATGGGTGGCATCCTTGGCCGACGGGCGCTGTTGCAAAATGGCCCGGCTCAGTGCGCTGGTGAAGGCATCGATATGGCGGCTTTCCACCAGCACATAGTCGGGCGCAATGCAGGTTTGCCCGCCATTCATGCCCTTGCCGAAAATGATCGCCTCGGCGGCGCGGGCAAAGTCGGCGTCGCCAGCCACGAACGCCGGGCTCTTGCCGCCCAACTCCAGGGTGGTGGGCGTCAGATTCTGGGCGGCGGCCAGGGCGACGTGTCGGCCCACGGCGGTCGAGCCGGTAAACAGCAAATGATCGAAGGGCAGAGCGCTGAAGGCCTGGCCCGTGGTTGCGTCGCCTTCAATCACGCATAGCGTCTGGGGGCTAAAGTATTGCGTCACCAGGCGGGCAAGCAACGCGCTGGTGTGCAGGGTAAACTCGCTGGGCTTGAGCATGATGCGGTTGCCCGCCGCGAAGGCGTCAACAACCGGTAGCAACGAAAGGCTCCACGGATAGTTCCAGGGAGAAATAATACCCACCACGCCAAGCGGTTGGGGGACGATGCGGGCGCGTCCCGGCAGCAGCTGCCAGGGAACGCCGACCCGCCAGGGCCGCATCCAGTGCCACAGATGTCGGCGGGCGTAGCGCACCGCCTCGAGCACCGGCTGAATGTCGGCCAGTTGAATCTCGACGTCGCTACGCTTTCCAAAATCGGCCTGTATGGCCTCTGTAATGGCCTGCCGGTGGCGTTTGGTCATCAACGCCAGGCGGGCGAGTAGGGCGCGTCGCTCACTCAGCGAAGGCGCAGGGGACTGGCGGCAGGCGAGACGCTGGGTCTTGAGGCAGGCGTTCAAATGGCGGGTCATGGCGTCTCCTTGGAGGTCCCTAGCGTAGAACGGTAACGGGCCAGCATAGTGTAGAGTAGTTACCTTAACCCAATGTTCGGGAGATGCCATGCCAGCTTCGCTATCGGTGGCGGTGATATCCGCCATGGAGGCCGTTTCGCCCAGCCAGTGGGACGCGCTGGTGGATCCGGACCAGCCTTTCCTGCGTCACGCATTTCTCCATGCGCTGGAGGCGAGCGGGTCGGTTTGCCCGGCGACCGGCTGGCAGCCGTGCCATCTGACCGTCTGGCAGGGCGCGCAGCTGGTCGGCGCCATGCCCCTCTACGAGAAGCATCATTCCTACGGCGAGTATGTGTTTGACTGGGGCTGGGCCGATGCCTTTGAGCGCGCCGGGGGTGACTATTATCCCAAAGCGCTCAGCGCGATCCCGTTTACCCCGGTGCCCGGCACGCGCGCCCTGGTAGCGCCTGGGGGCGACGCGCAGGCGATTTATGCGGCGCTGGCCCAGGGCTGGCAAGCACAGTGCCGGCAGCAGGGGTTGTCGAGCTGGCACCTGCTGTTTGCCGACACGCCCGAGGTCGAGGCGTGGCAGGCGCAATGCCCAGAACTGATCAGCCGCGAGGGCGTGCAGTTTCAGTGGCGTGACACAGGCTTCGGCGATTTCGACGGCTTTCTTGCCTCGCTGACCTCCAAGCGCCGCAAGATGATCAAGCGCGAGCGCCGCCTGGTCGCCGAACAGGGTCTGGACATGGTGCGATTGTCCGGCGAGCAGATCACCCCGGCCGCGCTTGCGCATTTCTACCGCTGCTACGCGATTACCTACCAGGAGCGCGGCCGGCCGCCCTATCTGACCCAGGACTTCTTTGCGCGGCTCTACCGCGACATGCCCGAGTCGCTGCTGCTGGTGCAGGCGCACCTCGACGGTCGGCCGGTGGCGGCGGCGCTGTATTTCCAGGGCAGCCACACGCTATACGGGCGCTACTGGGGCAGCGAGGTCATGGCCGACTGCCTGCACTTTGAAGCCTGCTATTACCAGGGAATAGAGGTCTGCCTTGCGCAGGGGCTGACGCTGTTTGATCCCGGCACCCAGGGCGAGCACAAGCTGCTGCGCGGGTTTGCGCCACAGCGCGTGCGCTCGTTGCATTACCTTTCTCATCCTGGCCTGGCCAATGCAGTGGCGACCTTTTGCCGGGATGAGGGGCGCCAGGTGGCGGCCTATCGCGAGGCCGCCTTCAGCGCCTTGCCCTATAAGTGAAAGCAACTCGCTGGGCGGACGGCTTGATGGCATAATGCGCGCCAATTTATGCACATCCGTAATTTGAAAACCCCAGCCAATCGCCACTGAAAGGAGAGCGGTCATGCGCAGATGGCTATTACTCGCGCTGCTGCTGGTATTGGGCGTGCTGCAATATCAGCTGTGGCTCGGCGACGGCGGCTGGCGCGACCTTCAGCTACTCGAGCAGCGCGTCGCCGAGCAGGAGGCAGACAATGTGCCCCTGCGCGAGCGCAACGCCAGGATGGCGGCCGAAGTGACCGACCTGAAAAACGGCCTGGATGCGGTTGAAGAGCGCGCGCGCAGCGATATGGGCATGGTGCGCACCGACGAACAGTTCTTCTGGGTGCCGGGCGTGGCCATCGAGAACGAGCTGATCGGCATCAATGCCAGCATGGTGGCCACGCCGGAGCCTGCCGATGAGTAGTCGGTTATGGCTGATCGTGCCCGCCGCGGGGCAGGGGCGCCGCATGGCGGCGGACAGGCCCAAGCAGTACCTGTCACTGTTGGGCCGACCGATCCTTGCGCATACGCTTGCCCGCTTGCACAGCGCCTTTCCCGATGCGCGGCTGGTGCTCTGCCTGGATGACGATGACCGCTGGTTTTCTCCCGAGTGGGTGCCGTTCGCCAACTGGCAGCGCGTGACCGGCGGCGTTGAGCGCATGGATAGCGTATTCAATGCGCTGAGTGCCATCGACGCGGGCGACGACGACCTGGTGCTGGTCCACGACGTCGCCAGGCCCTGTGTCACCTGCGACGACCTGCTGGCACTCCATCAGGCGACGCAGCAGCATACATCGGGAGCGCTGCTGGCGATGCCGGTGGCGGATACCATGAAGCGGGCCAGTCGAGCTGGCACAAGCCTGCATACCGAGCCTCGGGAAGCCTTGTGGCATGCGCTCACCCCGCAGGGGTTTCGCTATCGCCAGCTTTATCGGGCGCTGGATGAAGCTCGCAGCCGCGGCACGCTGCTGACCGATGAGGCCTCAGCGGTGGAAGCGCTGGGCGAGGCCCCCAAGCTGGTACCTGGCCGGCGTGATAACCTGAAAGTGACGCACCCCGATGACCTGGCGCTGGCGGCCGCGATTCTCACCGCCCAGCGGGATAACCCGGAAAGGAGCCTGTAATGCGAATTGGCCATGGATTTGACGTACATCGTTTCGGCCCCGGCGATCACCTGATGCTCGGCGGGGTCAGGGTGGCGTTTGAACAAGGATTTGTTGCCCACTCCGACGGCGATGTACTGCTCCATGCGATAAGCGATGCGCTGCTGGGGGCCTGCGCGCTGGGTGATATCGGGCACCACTTTCCCGATACCGACCCGGCCTGGAAGGGCGCGGATAGCCGTGACCTCTTGCGTCAGGTGATGGCGCGGGTGCGTGAAGAGGGGTATAACGTCGTCAATATCGACGCCACAGTCATGGCCCAGGCGCCTAAGCTTGCGCCCTTTGTCGGCGCCATGCGCGATGCCATTGCGGCGGACCTGGCGCTCTCAATAGGCCAGGTGAACGTCAAGGCGACCACCACGGAGCGCCTTGGCTTTACCGGGCGCGGAGAGGGCATCGCCGCCGAGGCCGTTGTATTGCTTGGCCCGCTCGAGACGCCCCATGCTTGAACTACCTCACTGGCAGCGCCGCCTGGATGCCGAGCTGGGGCCTCCCAGGCCCGGTCATTTTCGCCTCACGCCCGATGACTTCCTGGTCGACGAGGTGCTGGATTTTGCCCCGGAAGGGCACGGCGAACACCTTTGGCTGAACATTGAAAAGCGTAACCTGACGACGCTTGAGGTCGTCAAGTTGCTCAGCCAGCGCTGCGGCGTGTCGCCCCGCGACGTGGGCTATTCGGGGATGAAGGATCGCATTGCCGTCACCCGCCAGTGGCTGAGCGTGCACCTGCCGGGCAAGGAAGCCCCCGAGGGCCTGATGAAGGGGCTCGCCGAGGGCGGGGTGACGGTGCTGGCGCATGCCCGCCACCCACGCAAGCTGAAGCGCGGCGTGCATCGCTATAACCGTTTTCAGCTGCGGCTCGGCGGCGAGGCGGTGGCCGCCGATGACTTTGAGACGCGCTGGCAGGCGCTCTGCCAGGCGGGCGTGCCCAACTACGTGGGGCCGCAGCGCTTCGGCCCGTCGGGGCGCAACCTTCAGCGTGCCGAAGCGCTGCTGGCGCGCGGCTGGCGCAAGCGTGACGACCGCCACGGCATTCTGTTGTCCACGGCGCGCAGCTTTCTGTTCAATGAACTGCTCAGCGACCGGGTCAAGAAAAATCAATGGCATCAGCCCCTTGACGGCGATACGCTGATGCTCGAGGGCACCCACAGCGTGTTCAGCGTCGACCAGGTGGACGATACACTGCGCGCTCGCGCCGACGCGCTCGATCTGCATCCTACCGGCCCGCTGTGGGGGGTAGGCCGTACCAGTCAGCAGGCGGCGGGCGAGTTCGAGACTGCGCTGCACAGCCGTTATCCGGCGCTCTGCGAAGGTCTGCTGCACAGCGGCGTCAGGCGCAGCCAGCGGGCATTGCGCATGTGCCTGAGCGAGCCGTCGCTGACCCGGGACGCGCAGAGCGTGGTACTCTCATTCGGCCTGCCGCGCGGCAGCTTCGCCACGGCGGTGGTCAGCGAGCTGCTGACCACCGCTGACCAGGGCGGCGCGGACGCAATCAATTAAGGAGATTTCCATGCGGCGTTTGCTGCTATCCAACGACGATGGTGTTCATGCGCCGGGGCTCAAGGCGCTTTACGATGCGCTCACCCAGCACGCCAACTTGCGGGTGGTGGCGCCGGATCGCGATCGTAGCGGGGCGAGCAACTCGCTGACGCTGTCGCGTCCGCTGGCGATGACCGCCCTTGAGAGTGGCTTCTACAGCGTGGACGGCACGCCTGCCGACTGCGTCTATTTGGGCGTCAACGGCATATGGGATGAAAAGCCTGATCTGGTGATTTCCGGCATCAATCATGGCGGCAACCTGGGCGATGACGTGCTCTATTCGGGGACCGTCGCCGCCGCCATGGAAGGCCGTAACCTGGGCATGTCGGCGATTGCCATGTCGCTGTGCGGCCAGCATCATTTTGCCACTGCGGGCCACGTGGCCGCGAGCCTCGTCGGCGCCGTGGACCAGCTGTCGCTGCCGCCGCGCACGCTGCTCAACGTCAACGTACCTGACCTCCCCTGGGACGAGATCAAGGGCGTCAAGGTGACCCGGCTGGGCTATCGCGGCCCGGCGGAGCAGCCGCTGGCCGTCAAGGACCCGCGCGGACGCACCCGCTATTGGATTGCCCCGGTGTCGGCCAACGCCGACGATGGCGATGATACCGACTTTGCCGCGGTGGAAGCCGGCTATGTGTCGATTACCCCGCTGCAAACCGACTTAACGCGCCATCAGGCGCTCCACGACGTTCGAGACTGGCTGGATGCGTTTGCCTGATCTGTCGCCGGAAGAGCTGCGCGGTACGGGAATGACCTCGCAGCGTACCCGTGACCGCATGGTCCAACGCCTGATGCAGCAAGGCATCAGCGATGCACGGGTGCTTGACGTCATGGCCAACGAACCGCGTCATCTGTTTGTGGATGAAGCGCTGGCCCATCGCGCCTACGAAGATACCGCGCTACCCATCGGTTTTGGCCAGACCCTGTCCCAGCCGCTCATCGTGGCACGCATGACCGAGCTGGTGCTGCGTGCCGAGCCTCGCCGGGTATTGGAACTCGGCACCGGTTCCGGGTATCAGACACTTATCCTGGCGCGGCTGGTCGACACGCTGTTTTCACTCGAGCGGATCGAGGCGCTGCATCGGCGCGCGGCCTTCCGCCTGAGCCGCCTGGGCGCGCGCGCCTCGTTGGCTGTTGCCGATGGCGGCGAAGGCTGGCCCGCCGCGGCGCCTTTCGACGTCATTCTACTCACCGCCTGCGCGCAAACGCTGCCCGAAGCGCTGCTGGAACAGTTAAGCCCCGACGGCGTATTGATCGCGCCGCTTGAGTCACCCGACGGCAGCCAGTGGCTCACCCAGATAAAGCGCATCGGCAATGCGTTTGAAAAACGTCGCCTGGAGCCGGTGCGGTTTGTTCCCCTATTGCAAGGAGTGGTCGATTGAAGCGTCAACCCGTACGATTGTTATTAACCGGTGCCGGGATGGGCGCCGCCGACGCGGTGCCAGGGGTGTCGGGGGGCACCATTGCCTTTATCAGTGGCATCTACGAAGAGCTGATCCTGACCATCAAGCAGTTTGGTCCCAGTGCCTTCGGTGCCTGGCGCCAGGGCGGATGGCGCGGACTTGTCGAGCACCTTAATCTGGCGTTTCTAGTGCCGCTTTTCGCCGGCATCGTGATCAGCCTCTTCAGCGTGGCGCATCTGGCGTTATGGCTGATGGAGGCGCACCCGCTGTTGCTGGATGGTTTCTTTTTTGGTCTGGTCGCCGCCTCGGCGGTTGTCGTGAGTGACTCGGGCACCCGCTTCAAGCTGCGCTACCTGTTACCGCTTGGCGCCGGGTTGTTGTTGGCGCAATGGCTGCCTGGCTTGATGCCGCTGGTGTCAACATTGGGTAATGAAGCCCTGATATTGGTAGTGGCCGGGAGCATTGCCATCAGTGCCATGCTGTTGCCGGGGGTATCAGGCAGTTTTTTACTGTTGACCATGGGGCTTTACAGTACCGTGATGGAAGCCATCCGCGGCTTTGATTTGGCCACCATTGCGCTGTTCGGCGGCGGCTGTCTGATTGGCCTTGCGCTTTTCTCGCGGGTGCTTTCGTGGCTGTTGACACACCACCGTGGTTCAACGCTCCAATTATTGTTAGGTTTTATTGTCGGTTCACTGCCCGTGCTTTGGCCGTGGCGTGAATTAGTTCGCTACCAACTGGGTAGCGAGGGTGAAATGATTCCGTTGGAACACCGTTATTTATTGCCCGGTGACTATGCGCAGTTGACGGGTGGGTCCGCGCAGCTCATGGGTGTGATCGCGTTGATGGCGTTTGGCGCGTTACTGGTGGTCATGTTGCATCGGCGAGGGCTGAGACGCACGCCGCCAACATCTCCCCAGACCGCCTCTGCCGTTGAAAAGGAGTAGGCTTTGCATGCGTAAGATAGTAATGATGTCCGCACTGGCGTTGGCCGTTGCCGGCTGCGCCAATCAGCAGGGGGGTGGCCCCCAGGTGCGCGATCTGAGCGAGGCCAGTAAAGCGGTGGAGCGTTCCCCCGAGTATCGGGTTAAAGAAGGCGATACGCTATACGGCATCGCCTGGCAGCATAATCTCGATTACCGCGAAGTGGCTGCCATTAACAACATCGAGCCGCCTTACCGGATTAATCCCGGCCAGACGATTGCTTTGCGCGAGGGGGCTGAAACGTCCTCGGCGAGCGCTTCGGCATCCTCGGACACCGGCTCGAGTGGCGCCGTGGCCCGCGGCCTGGCGCCGGATGCCTCAGCGTCAAGCGACGATCAGGAGATGGACTGGCTGCTGCCCGATGATTCCGCTATCGAGCGTAATCAACGGATTAGCGCCGAGCGTGGGGCCGTTGACGCGGCACAAGACGTCGCTGACGCCGCGTCCGAGGCGCCGCGTGAGGAAGTCGTGGCCGCCGAAAGCGCGCCTGAGCCCGAATCAGAGCCTGAACAAGAGCCCGAGTCCGAAAGCGAACCCCGCCAAACCGAGCAGGCCCAGGCGGAGACTGAGTCGGCGCCCGAGGATGACGATGCCGACGAGCAAACTGCCTCGGCGAGCGATGATGACGCCTCATCTGACCGTGACGGGCGTACCTATACCCCCGCCGAGACGATTGACTGGCAGTGGCCCAGCGACGGCGATGTGGTGAGCGAGTTCGGTCAGGGCGATAGCATCACCGCCGGGATTGATATCGCTGGTGAAAAGGGGCAATCTGTAAGAGCGGCCGGTCCTGGCATTGTGGTATATGCAGGCAGCGGCGTACGTGGTTACGGTAACCTCATCCTGCTCAAACACAACGATCAATTTCTCAGCGCGTACGCGCACAACGACAGCCTGAATGTCAGCGAGAACGACGTTGTGGAAGCCGGTGAAGTGATTGCCACCATGGGCGATAGTGACGCGGAAGACGTGAGACTGCATTTCGAGGTTCGCCAGGAAGGCCAGCCGCAAGATCCCCTGGAGTTTCTGCCGTCACGCTAACCGATATCAGCCATGTGAAACGTGCGTTACCCAAACCATTGCGACAGGTAACGGCGTCAACGCTTTAGATAACAATAACGATGGGAATCGGGCACCGCGCGGCCCATTCCGGATTTTTTAAAGGGCGGATAGGCGATATAACGGGGGTAAGACGCATGAGTATGCTGGAAAAAGATCTACAGGAAGTAGACCTCAACGCCGTGGAAGAGGCACTTGACGACGGCGAAGAGGTGGCCGCCGCCGAAGAAGCTTTTGAGAAGGCGTTAGGACGCGAGGACCGTCAGCAGCATCAAAGCCTTGATGCCACGCAGATCTACCTCAACGAAATCGGCTTTTCGCCGCTGCTGACGCCCGAAGAAGAGGTGTATTACGGACGGCTGGCGCGCAAGGGCGACCCGCTCGGACGTTCGCGGATGATCGAGTCTAACCTGCGCCTGGTGGTCAAGATTGCCCGCCGCTACCTGAACCGTGGGTTGACCCTGCTGGATCTGATTGAAGAGGGCAATCTAGGCCTGATTCGCGCCGTCGAAAAGTTCGACCCCGAGCGCGGGTTTCGCTTCTCGACTTACGCCACCTGGTGGATCCGGCAAACCATCGAACGGGCGCTGATGAATCAGACGCGTACCATTCGGCTGCCCATCCACGTGGTCAAAGAGCTCAATATCTATTTGCGCGCGGCCCGCGAGCTGACCCAAAAGCTGGATCACGAGGCCACGGCCGAGGAAATCGCCGAGCATCTCGACAAGCCGGTGGAAACGGTCAAAAAGATGCTCGGGCTTAACGAGCGTGTCTCGTCGGTCGACTACCCGATGGGCGGCGAAAGCGACAAACCGCTCATCGATACGCTGAGCGACGATGACGACCACGGGCCGGAGGCGAGTCTGGTCGATGGTGACGTCAAGGAGCACGTTGACCACTGGCTCGACGAGCTCAATGAGAAGCAGCGGGAGGTGGTGGTGCGCCGTTTCGGGTTGCGCGGCCATGAGGCGGCCACCCTGGAAGAAGTTGGCGCCGAGATCGGCCTGACCCGCGAGCGCGTTCGCCAGATCCAGGTGGAAGCGCTAAAGAAGCTGCGCCGATCCCTCGAGAAGCAGGGCCTGTCGCTGGCGTCGATCTTCGAGAGCTAGCGACCGTTCGTTTAGCATTGTTGTACCAAGCAGACACCGGGCCAAGCGCCCGGTGACTTTATTGTGCGATAGCATTCAACCTGACCGTTCAGTAACAAGCGAGACAGCCTCATGCGCCCGCTGGTGGCCCATATTGATCTGGACGCATTGCGTCATAACTATCAGCTGGCGTGCCAGTGCGCGCCACATAGCCGCTCAGTGGCGGTCATCAAGGCCGACGCCTACGGACACGGCGCCCTTGACTGTGCCCGTGCCCTGGCGGCCGATGCCCCGGCGTTCGCCGTCGCCAGCCTGGAGGAAGCGCTGGCGCTGCGTGAAGGCGGCATCACCACGCCGATTATGCTGCTGGAAGGCATCTTCAGCGCCGATGAGCTGACGCTGGTCGATCAGCATCGGCTGTGGATGGCGGTGCACAGCGACTGGCAGGTAGAGGCGCTGCTGGCTTTTTCGCCGAGTGCGCCGATTCCCGTCTGGGTGAAGGTGGATTCGGGCATGCATCGTCTAGGATTCGCCCCCGACGACGTCAGCGCCGTCTGGCAGCGGCTCAGCGAAGCGCCCCAGGCCACCGCGCTGCATCTGATGAGCCACTTTGCCACCGCCGACGCCGCGGATAGCCGCTATTTCCACCGGCAGATGGAACGCTTGCAGGCGCTTGGCGAGGGCCTGAATGCGCCGCTATGCCTGGCCAACTCGCCCGCCACCCTGGCCTGGCCGGTCGCTCACGGCGCCTGGAACCGGCCGGGCATCATGCTCTATGGCAGCAATCCGCTGGAAACCACGACAACGGCCACTGACGCACTGCGCCCGGTCATGACGCTGCGCTCCGAGATCATCGCCCTGCGCGATGTGGCGGCTGGCGAGCCGGTGGGTTATGGCGGCCGTTGGCGGGCGCCGCGTCGCTCGCGAATCGCGGTGGTCGCGGGAGGCTATGGCGATGGCTACGATCGCCATGCCCAGGACGGCACCCCGGTATTGGTGAACGGTCAGCGCTGCCCCCTGGCGGGCAAGGTGTCCATGGATATGTTCACGGTAGATGTCAGCGACGTGGCTGAGGCGGCCATCGGTAGTGAGGTGGTGCTGTGGGGGCGCGCCGACAATGGCGCGGTGCTGTCGGTCGATGAAGTGGCCCGCGGCTGCGATACCATCAGCTATACCCTGCTGACAGGGGTGTTGCCCCGTGTGCCGCGCCGCTATCATGGCGCTTTTGGTTAAAGGGCGAACCGCATGTCACGATCAAGCTATCCACGCTCTTTCGCGCACCCGCGCTTCTGGCTTACCTGGCTGGGGATTGCCTCCATGTATGTGGTGGCCTGGTTTCCCTGGCGGCTGAATATGGCGATCGGCTCGGCGATCGGGCGTTTGGCCTGGCGCTTTGCCAAGCGCCGTCGACACATTACCGACGTCAACATAGCGCTCTGTTTTCCCGAAAAAAGCCCTGCCGAACAGCGTCGGCTGGTCAAGCAGACGTTTATCGCCAATGGCATTGGCTTATTGGAAACCGCCGTGGCGTGGTGTCGAAGCCCCGAGGATTTTCGCCATCGCGTCGCCGGTGTTGGTGAAGAAAACCTCGCCAGGGCCCAGGCGCAGGGCAAAGGCGTGTTGATTATCGGCGTGCATTTTTCGCCGCTGGATCTGGGCGGCTCGCTACACTCGCTGTTTTTCACGTCGGACGCGGTTTACCGGCCACACAACAATCCGCTGTTCGACCGTTTCATGACCCGGGCCCGCTCGCGCGTATTCGGGCAGATGATCCACCGCCACGACCTGCGTGGCGTGGTGCGCCGACTGAAAGAGGGGTATTCGGTATGGTATTCCCCCGACCAGGATTTTGGCCGTGATGCCAGCGTGTTCGCGCCGTTTTTCGGTCAGCAGGCGGCAACGGTGCGGCTGACCGCCAAAATCGCACGGATGACCGGCGCGCAAGTGGTGCCGCTGATTTTCTACCGCAACCCGGATAACCGCACCTACACCTATGAGTGGCTGCCTGCGCTGGAAAACTATCCAAGCCGCGATGAGGTCGCCGATGCCACGCGGATCAATGCCTTTATCGAGCAGTCTATTCGTCGCCATCCCGAGCAGTACTTATGGCTGCATCGACGCTTCAAGACGCGGCCGGAAGGCGAGCCGGGCGTGTATTAGCCTGAAAGACGCTATTACCGCCAACAAAAGCGTACTGCCACAAAAAAGCCGACGCATTTAACGTCGGCTTTTCGTTTGCGTGTCATCCGGTCAGTCGAGATTGCGCGAGTAGAAAATTTCTAGCATTTCCTTGCGCAGGCGGCTTTCGATATTGCGTGCTTCCTCGAAGGTGATGTCCCGCTGCGTGGTGCCGAACAGATAGTTATCCAGCTCGAAGTTCTTGAGCAGCATCTTGGTGTGGAACATGTTTTCCTGATACACGTTGACGTCGATCATCTGATAGGCGTGCTTGGTGTCTTCGGCCAGGTAGTCCTGGATCGAGGTGATGTCGTGATCGATGAACAGCTTTTTGCCGTCGACGTCGCGGGTAAAGCCACGCACCCGGTAGTCCATGGTCACGATATCGGAGTCAAAGCTGTGAATCAGGTAGTTCAGCGCCTTGAGGGGGCTGATATGGCCACAGGTCGACACATCGATGTCCAGGCGGAAGGTGCTGATGCCGTTGTCCGGGTGGGACTCGGGATAGCTGTGGACGGTGACATGGCTCTTGTCGAGGTGGGCGACCACGGTTTCGGGCAGCGGGCCGGGGCCCGGTTCCGTTTGCTCGGGATCTGTTTCATCCAGCTCGTGTTCGGCAATCAGAATGGTCACGCTGGCGCCGTGGGGCTCGTAATCCTGGCGCGAAATATTCAGCACGTGCGCGCCAATGATGTTGGTCACGTCCTTGAGGATCTGCGTCAACCGTTCGGCATTGTAAAGCTCATCGATATAATCGATATAAGCCGCACGCTGCTCTTCAGTCTTAGCGTAACAGATGTCGTAAATGTTAAAGCTTAGCGAACTGGTCAGGTTGTTAAACCCGTGGAGTCGGAGATTATCTGACATGTCCGAACCTCCCTATGGCAGATGAAAACACCCCGACGAGCCAACGCCGGAACCGGTCATGGGTGGCAGTGCTGGCCGGGAAGGCACTGTCACTCATGGTGAGGAGCACTCAATCCAGCACCCGTTGATCCCAGGCGCCACAAACAAGCGGGCGTATTATGCCCGTCCCAGGCTTGTGATGCATCCAGCCGGGCAAGTTTTTTCGTGACCCGCCGGGCCTGAGCCGGCTTAGGCCTCGACAATCTCGAACGAATGAGTGATATCCACGCCGCCGTTGGTCAGCATGATCGACGCACTGCAGTACTTCTCGGCCGACAGCTCGACGGCGCGCTGGACCTGTTTTTCTTTCAGGGCGCGGCCGGTCACCACAAAGTGTACGTGGATACGGGTAAACACCGACGGCACGCTATCGGCACGCTCGGCATCCAGTTCGGCCACACAGTCGGTCACGTCGGCACGCGCCTTGTCGAGAATATTAAGGATATCGAAGGCGGTGCAGCTGCCCATGCCCATCAACAGCATTTCCATCGGCCGAGGGCCGGTATTGCGGCCGCCATGATCCGGCGGGCCGTCGATCACGACGCTATGTCCGCTGCCCGACTCGGCCACGAACTGGCGACCATCTGTCCATTTTACCCGTGCTTTCACGTTGCTCTCCTCATCCTGGCGACTTGATTCAGGCGACTCAACTAAGTCGCGCAGCATAACATTTCTTATCGGCGGCGCGCTGTCTCATTGTCGTGGCCAGCCGCCCTCGTCAATCATCTCGCGTCCTGCCACGCTTGGGTTGTAAAGGTAAACCCAGGCCGTGCCGAAACGCGTGGTAATCAGCCGACGCTGGTACTCACCCCGAGCCGGGGTTTCTGGACGGTGATCCTCCAGCACATCGAGGTCGGCGAGCTGGCTTGCCGTCACGCGATAGACTTCGAGGGTGATACCGCGGGAGCTTTGCCACTTGGCACCGGGGTAGGGTCCGATGTCGTAGAGGGTCAGGTCAGTGCTGGTGTCGGACCCGAGCCAGGTCGCCGCAGACAGCCAGTGGGCGTTGTTGAGTCCTTTCTTCAGCGTGCCGTATACCGCCACCAGCGGTGTGGTGGCAATATCGGCGCCGAGGTGGTCGGCGCTCATTCTCGGGCTCCCAGGTGTTGCAGGTGGTCATCAAGCGCGGCCAGCCGCTCGGGCGTGCCGACGTCGACCCAGTGGTGAGGCATGTGTTCACCGCTCACCCGGCCGGCATCTATTGCCTCTCGCAACAGCGGCGCCAGGGCAAAGGCGCCCGCCGTCTGGTTCGCCAGTAGCGCCGGTCGAATCAGGCTGATACCCGCATAGGTCAGACGCGGCGCGGGGTGCTGATAGACCCGGCCAGCGCGCAGCGCGAAGTCCCCGTCGGGGTGGTGGTCGGGGTTGTCGACCAATACCAGGTGGGCCAGATCCTGGGCGGCCAAGGCGTGCTCGCTGGGCAGAGCCTCGCACCAGATATCGCCGTTGAGCAGCAGGAAGGGCGCCTCACCGAGTAGCGGCAGCGCTTGGTAAATGCCGCCGCCGGTTTCCAGCGGGGTGGCTTCACGGCTCCACTGGATGGAGACGCCATACGCCCGGCCGTCACCGAGCGCCTGAATAATCTGCTCCGCCCGGTAGCTGACATTGATCACTATTTGGTCAATGCCGGCACGCTTGAGTCGCTCCAGGTGGTGCACGATGAGCGGTTTGCCGGCGACCGGCAGCAAGGGTTTGGGGCAGTGATCGGTGAGCGGGCGCATGCGTTTGCCGAGCCCGGCGGCCAGAATCATGGCTTTCATACGTCTGCCTCGTTCAGGCGCGCCATGATCGCCGGGCGCAGCGTACCCTGTGCCCAGCGGGCAAAGTCATCGTGCGCCGGCAATCCGGCCAGGCTATCGTCCAGGTGATCGAGAAAGTGGGGCAGCCGCGCCAGGTAACCCGTTTTGTGATCGCGCAGGGTCAGACGGCAGAAAATGCCCAATACCTTGAGGGTTCGCTGGGCGGCCATGGCCTGGCACTGCTTGAGAAAGGTGGCGACGTCGTGGCGTTGGGACAGTCGACCATCGCGCTGGGCGGCATGATGAAAGGCCTCCACGAAGGCAGCAAACTGCTCATCGCTGAAGCGCCGGTAGCGCCCGCGCAGCAGTGAAATGACGTCGTAGCTGATCGGGCCGGCCACTGCGTCCTGAAAATCGATCATGAACAGTTGCTGGTGATGGACCATTAAATTCATGGCGTCAAAATCGCGGTGGACGAAGACCACGGGCTGGGCCAGGGCCTGGTCGATCAGCTCGTCGCGCAGCGCCGTCCAGCTGTCGGGCGCTGACAGGCCCAGCCAGTCATTCAGGCACCACTCGGGGAACAGATCGAGTTCGCGGCCCAGCAGCGCTGCGTCGTAGGCCGGCAGTGACGTTGGCGAAACACGATTTTGTAAATCGGCGATCAGCGTCAGCGCCTGATTATGGTAGCCTCGGACAACCGCATCATCGGTAAACAGCTGCTGCAAGGGTGTGCTGCCCAAGTCGTCGAGCAACAGAAAGCCCTGGGCGTAGTCGGCGGCATGCACCTGGGGCACCGGCAGACCCGCGCTGTGCAGGCGTCGGGCAATGGCCACAAACGGCTGGCTATCCTCCTGTTGGGGAGGAGCGTCCATCACCACCTGAGTGGTGCCGTCGGGGAGGGTAAGCCGGAAATAGCGCCGAAAGCTGGCGTCGCCGCCGGCGGGGGCGATGGAAATGGCGTCTGCGCCAAGATCGTGTTGATGCGCGGCCCAGGTCGTTAGGGCGTTAATCCGCGATGAAGACATGCAAGCTCCTGGCTGGTCGGGCATGATGCGGACTGTATAATACCGATTCTCGATGCCAAGGATAACGAAGATGGCCAAGCGATTTTCGCGCGCGGTGCCAATGGCGCAAACATTGATGGGCAGTTTGCTGGCTGGGGCCTCGTTTTCAGCCGTGGCGCAGAGCGAACCGCTCTCGGCCGACGCGCTGGACTGGGAACCCTGGGGGAAGGAAGAAGCGGCGACACAACTCTGTCGTGGTCGTTACGTCATGCCCGGTTACCGCTTGGCAGAACAGGAGGACCCGGAAACGCTTGCGGCCGAGGCCACCGAGGCTGACTACGCAGCCGACGGCAAAACGATTCTGCGTGGCGACGTGGTGTTGCGGCGAGCGAACGAAGAGGTCGAAGCGGAGCAGGTGACCATGCCCGCCGACCGCCAGCGGGTAAATGCCGAGGGAAATATCGCGCTGCGTGACGGCACCGCCCTGGTACGGGGCGATACGGCCAACATCATGCTCAACGAAGACCGCACCCAACTGGATAACAGCCAGTTCGTGCTTTACGACCAGCATCTGCGCGGTCAGGCCGTCCAGTTGGAACAGCTGGAAAAGGACCAGTACCGCCTGCAGGATGCCAGTTTCACCACCTGCGATCCCGGCGAAAATACCTGGCAGCTGGTGAGTAGCGATATTCGCCTGGACCAGGCGGCAGGTTTCGGCACCGCGCGCAACGCGCGTCTGGAAATCAAGGACGTGCCCGTGATGTACGTTCCCTGGGTCCGCTTCCCGATCGATGACCGTCGCCATACTGGCCTGTTGACCCCGTCAATCTCTGTGTCGGGTGACGGGGCCGACTATACCCAGCCATTTTACTGGAACATTGCGCCCAATCGCGATGCGACCATCACTCCCCGCTGGATGACCGACCACGGACTGCTGCTGAACGGCGAGTTCCGCTATCTGGAAGAAAATATCGCCGGCACGCTGGAAGCGGGCTATCTGAACAGCGATGACGGCGGCTCGGGCGGGGCGGAAGGCCGCTTTGCGGGACAGGATCGTTGGTATTTTGAGACCCAGAACGCCGGACGAATCAACCCCCGCAGTGGCTACCGATTAAATTACGGTGCCGCCAGCGACGGACGCTACTTCGATGACTTCGGCGGCGAGTTTGGCAGCAACGACCGCGCCAGCATGGAGCGTCTTGCGCAGGTGGACTACCGTGGTGAACGCTGGCAGTTGGATGCCCGCGCCCAGGGCTTCCAGCGTCTGGACGACCCGCTCAACGACCGCGACAAGCCGTTCTATCGGCTGCCGAGCTTGACCGCCAATGCCGCCTGGCAACTGGGCAATGGTTTCTATAGTCAGTGGCGCTCCAACGCGACCTATTTCTGGCGCGATGTGGACGAACAGCGCCTTAGCGAACGGAATGTCGCTGAACGCGAGTTGGCCACGGGTAGCCGTGTGCATCTTACGCCGGCGTTGGGCTGGCGATTCGACCGCCCCTGGGGCTATATCGAGCCGCGCACCGAGCTCTGGCAAACCGACTACCAGTTGGATTACGGTGATCGCGCCACGGATAACGGCGAGTCGCCAAGTCGTACCGTGGCAATCACCTCGGTAGACAGCGGTCTGGTGTTCGAGCGTGAGCTGGCGCTGGGGGGGCGCGACTACCGTCAAACCCTGGAGCCCCGCTTGAACTACGCCTATGTGCCGCGCACCGACCAGAGCGAACTGCCCGATTTCGACAGCCGCGAGCAGGCCTTTTCCTGGAATCAGCTCTGGTCCGCCAACCGCTTTTCCGGCGCCGACCGAGTGGGTGATCTGAACCGGCTGTCGCTGGGGGTTGAGTCGCGTCTACTTGAGGACGAAACCGGTCGTGACCGGCTATCCATTGGCGTTGGTCAAAGCATCTACTTCGACGAGCGACGGATTGATATCGAGGGCGATGCGGATACGCTACCGCCACGCAGTGACGACGCGCGTTACTACCAGGCCACCCGGGATCGCTCACCCCTGGTAGCACGGGCTGATTGGCAGGTTAACGACCGGTGGAGCACCGGCTATGAATGGCTGTACGACGACAACCGCGAGCGCACCGAAAGCTCCACCGCAGACGTTCGCTACCGTCATCCCGATGGTCACGTAGTGAACCTTGGCTACCGTTGGGAAATCCAAGACTTTGATCCGGGTGTGGAGCCGAGTGATGACAGTTTCCGTAACTACGCCCGTGAAGAGTGGGACCTGTCGTTTGCGTGGAAAGCTAGCCCGCAGATTGATCTGATTGGCCGTTACATTCACGATCAAAGCAACGATCGCGCGCTGGAACAGCTGGCGGGCGTTCAGTGGAGTGACTGCTGTTATGGTCTGCAGGTAGTGTGGCGCGAATGGATCGACGACAACGATACCGCACGTATCAACGATGACTTTAACGATCGCGGCATTTTCCTGCGCTTTGTATTCCGCGGTTTAGGCGGCGTTGGTCAAAACGCCGATGGATACATTGAGCAATCTATTCCGGGTTTCCGCCCGACGCCTTTATAAATGAGCCTTTTGAATGGCGACTGACAGAGACGACGTTATGAAGATGAGAAAGACCCTGCGTACCCGCGCAACCATGCTCTCGGTAGGCGGCGTCCTGGCCCTGTGTATGGCGGCTGCCGTCCCGCTGAGTGCCCAGGCACAAACCTCGGCACCCACCGAACGCCAGTCCCTCGACCGCGTGGTCGCGGTGGTGAACGATGGCGTGATCATGCGCAGCGAGCTGGACGACCGCATTGCCCAGGTCGAAGGCCAGGCCCAGTCGCGTGGTGAGTCGCTTCCCAACCGTGATGAGTTCGAGTCGCAGGTACTGGAGCGCATGGTCGTGGAAGAAATCCAGCTGCAGATGGCCCGCGACGCCAACCTCAGCGTCGACGATACCGAACTCAACCGTCAGGTTCGCTCGATTGCCGAGTCGAACAACATGACCCTTGAGGAGTTTGCCGATGCGGTAGAAGCCGACGGTATGACGCTGGAAAGCGTTCGTGATAACGTGCGCCGCCAAATGCTGCTGCGTCAGGTTCAGCAGCGCCAGGTCGGCAGTCGCGTCAATGTCAGCGAGAGCGAGGTTGATCGTATGATCGGCCCGCAGGTGGGCCAATTGGGTGGGCAGGGCGCGAACCAAGAAGCCCAGCGTGAGGAGGCGCGTCAAGCCATTTTCCAGCGCCGCGCCAATGAAGAGCTGGAAACCTGGGAGCAACAAATCCGCTCGCAGGCCTTTGTTGATATCCGCCTTTAATGAAACCTGCCCATGCACCACCGGTGGTGATTACCACCGGTGAGCCCGCTGGTATCGGGCCCGAGCTTGTGCTGATGCTGGCCGCGCGGGGCACTTTGCCGAGTGGCACCGTGGCGATTGGCGACCCGCGTATGCTGCGTCAGCGCGCCGAGTCCCTGTCGCTTGAGGTGGCGATCGTCGAAGCGGCGCCTGGGCAAGTGCTGCCGGAAACACAGGCGCCCACGCTGCCAGTCTGGCCGGTTGCGCTCAATGAACCTGCGGTGCCCGGTACGCTCAACCCAGCGAACAGTCAGTATGTGCTCGAGACCCTGGCGCTCGCAGTGGATGCCTGCCGATCGGGGCAGGCGGCGGCCATGGTCACCGCGCCGCTGCACAAAGGGGTGATCATTGAGGCTGGCGTCGCCGGGTTTACCGGACATACCGAGTGGCTGCGCGATGCCTGCGGCGTTGACGAGGTAGTCATGATGCTGGCGACCGACAATGCCCTGCATGCGCAAGCCCCAGGCTGGCAGGGCAGCGGCGACCTGCGTGTTGCCCTGGTGACTACCCATTTGCCGCTGCGCGAGGTGGCCGAGGCCATTACCCATGAGCGTGTGATGCGTGTCAGCCGCCTGCTTGAGGCCGATTTACGCCATCAGTTCGGCCTGGCATCCCCGCGCATTGCGGTGTGCGGCCTGAATCCCCATGCCGGGGAAGACGGCCATCTCGGGCGCGAAGAGTTGGATATCATTATTCCCGCCCTCGACAAGCTGCGCCAGGAGGGCATGGCGATCAGCGGGCCTTTCCCTGCCGATACCCTGTTTACCCCGCGCCATTTGGCCGATGTCGATGCGGTCCTTGCCATGTATCATGACCAGGGCTTGGCGGTGTTAAAATACGCAGGCTTCGGCCAGGCCGCCAATATCACCCTGGGTCTGCCCCTGGTGCGCACGTCCGTGGATCATGGCACGGCGCTGACGCTGGCAGGGAGGGGCGTGGCGGATGCCGGCAGCCTGCAGGTGGCCCTTTCGCTGGCCAGACGGCTGGCCGACCAGCGCAACGCCGCGCGCCGCTGAGCCGGCGCGTGTGCCCAAATGTTTGCTTAGCTCTTTTGCCCAACGATAGCCCCAAGGATACGTGCTAGATGTCTCACGCGCCCCAGCAGCACCGCGCTCGCAAACGCTTCGGTCAGAACTTTCTCCGTGACCTGGGGATCATTTCGCGCATCGTTCGCGCCATTGGGCCACGTGAAGGCGACCGGCTGATCGAAATCGGCCCCGGCCAGGGCGCCTTGACCGAGCCGTTGCTCGAGGCGGCGGGGTCGCTGGAAGTCATCGAGCTCGATCGCGATCTGATTCCGGGGCTTCGGGTGCAGTTTTTCAACTACCCGGATTTTGTCATCCACGAAGGCGATGCGCTGAAGTTCGACTTCACTGCCTTGAAAGGCGAAGGGCCGGGGTTACGCGTGGTGGGCAACCTGCCCTACAACATCTCTACCCCCTTGATCGTGCACCTGCTGACCATGGGCGACGCCATTGCCGACATGCACTTCATGCTGCAAAAGGAAGTCGTCGAGCGGCTGGCGGCCGAGCCGGGTGGCCCTGACTGGGGGCGCCTGTCGGTGATGGCGCAATATTACTGCCAGGTTGAACAGCTGTTTATCGTGCCGCCCGAGGCCTTTGTGCCGCGCCCCAGCGTGGATTCGGCCATCGTGCGCCTGACGCCCCACGCGGCGCTGCCGCACCCCGCCGATGACCCGGCGTTGCTGTTTGAACTCGTCAAGCTGGCGTTTGGACAGCGCCGCAAGACCCTGCGCAATAACCTGAAAGGACGCGTCAGCACCGATGTGCTGGAAGCGCTGGGCATTGATCCGACGCGGCGCCCGCAAACGCTTACCGTCGGCGAATATGTGGCGATCGCCAACCGCTTGGCGGCCGATGAAGGAGGTGCAACACCGTGAGTGACCTGGCGATTAACGTCACGGTGACGCCCGAATACCGCGCCGATGAGTCCAGCGAGGCCGAATCGCGCTACGTATTCAGCTATACCGTGAGCGTACACAACAAAAGCCCGCACAGCGTTCAGTTGATGGCGCGCTACTGGAAAATTACCCAGGGCGGGGGCGAGTATCAGGAAGTGCGCGGCAAAGGCGTGGTAGGCCAGCAGCCGTTGATCGGTCCGGGTCAGCAGTTTCGCTACACCAGCCGTGCCATGTTGCAGACGCCGGTGGGGGTCATGGAGGGCGTCTATACCCTTCTGGATACCTCAACCCAGCGCGTCTTTGAAGTTGCCATTTCCCCTTTCAGGCTGGCGGTGCCGCTTCAGCTTCACTAGGCGCTCTTGGTCAGCCAGCTGCTCAAGTGGTCACACAGTCGCAGGGCAAGCTGCACTAGCGTCAAGGTAGGGTTGGCGTGACCGCCGCTTGCGAACACGCTCGAGCCCGCTACGTAGACATTATCCTGGGCAAACAGGCGACAGTCGGTATTCACGATGCCATGCGCTGGATCGGTACTCATCCGCGTGCCGCCCATGTGATGGCGACCGGCGAGCTCGCCTTCGGCGGGCAGCTGCACCGGCGTATCGGCAAGCCAGTCCGCCAGCTGTAGCCGCCCCACGTCGCTATCACGCAGATATTCTCCAAACAGCAACATGCTTTCTCGAATAGTGCGACGGTCCAGCTCAGACTGCCGCCACACCAGACGCGTGCGCGGAATGCCCAGCGCGTCGCGCTCATCGCTCAGTTCAATACGGTTTTCATGGCGTGGCTCCTGCTCCCAGGCGGCTCTCAGCAGGGCGCCGTGCATGACGCGCCCCTGGGCCTGCCAGGTGCTCAGTCGGCCCGCCAGCGTCGGCGCCTGGTTTGCCAGCTCGTCTATCAGCTGCTGGGTAACCTCGGTGTTCATGCGGTGCAGCCGCAGGCCGCAGTTGAGTATCTGCCGCGAGTTGATGGCCGGAGCCTCAGGCGAGAGGAAAACGGTGTGGTCTTTGTCCAGGCCCAGCGCAGCGGGTTCGAAGAGCAGCGCCCTGCCCACTGTGGCGTGGGGATGCTCCATCCAGTAGCGCCCCAGGGTGGCGTCCTTGGGAATCAGCTTTCCTTGGGCCTGCTGGTTGCACCACAGCAGCAGGCGAGCGTTATCGATGCCCCCGCAGGCCAGCACAAAGTAGCATGCCGTCACCTGACGAGAATCGCCCCGGTAGTTTCTGAATGTGGCACGCCTGACCTGGCCGCTCGCGGTGTCCAGGGCGACCAGGTTGGCCGTCAGGCAGCATTCCAGGCGAGTGGACTCACTCAGCGTGGTGGCGTATTTATCTTTTAGCCGGATGGCCGGGCCCAGTGAAAAATAGGTGCGCTTGAACGGTGCATCGTCGATGGGCTCGTCCGGCGGCACGCTCGTCAGGTCGAGCAGGCGCATGGCCGCAGGTAAGTAGGGGCTGAGCGTCGCGTGTTCAATGGGCCAGGCTGTCTCGCTGGCCGCTGGCTTGGCGTCGAAGTCATAGTCATCCAGCGGGCGACAGATGCCGCCCCAATGATTGGTCGAACCCCCCAGGTGGCGCAGGCGCGTGGTCTCCAATGGGTGGTACGGATCGCCGACGAGGTCACCCCGGTAACTGTCCTGGGAGCGTTCGCTATAGTCGGCGTCACCTCCCTCGCAGAGCAGAATGTGGTGCCCCTGATCGGCCAGGGTGACCGCCATGGCGATGCCGGCAGCGCCGCCGCCGATAATGCACACGTCCACCGCCTCGCTGATGGTCTCGAATGCGCGATACATCAGCGATCGCTGGTGCGTAGCAGCCAGCCGTCCACCTGGACGCTGGCAGGGGGCGGTGAAACCCGGTGATCAGCGGCCTGGCCGGATGGTATCAGCGGCAATAACGCGCCGAGTCCGGCGAGGCTCGAAACACGCAACAGCGCGCGGCGGATGGGATCAATAGGCATAGCGGTAACGTTATCCTTGACGGCGCGTGGGCGAGATCGACAGGTCGAGCTCGTATTGATGACTGTCTTAATAGTGGTTCAGCTTGGCCGTTTGCACCAGTGATATTGCGACCTGGCCCGCCGCCGGGAGGATAGGGCGGCGGGCATGGCAGGGCGTCGAGATGGTAGTATTTAACTCCTCATTCTTTTACAAGGCCCCTGCATGAGCACTTACGCCATCGGTGATTTGCACGGCTGCCACGCCGAGTTTGTGACGCTGCTGGAGCAGCTCAGCTTCGACCCTGGGCGCGATGCGCTCTGGCTGGTTGGCGATCTGGTCAATCGCGGGCCTGATTCGCTCGCCTGTCTGCGCGAAGCCGAACGTCTGGGCAGTGCCGTGCATTGCGTATTGGGTAACCACGATTTTCATTTGCTGGTGGCCGCGCGGGGCGGTGGCAAGCTCAAAAAAAACGACAGCCTCAAGACGGTGCTTGAGGCCCCCGACCGGGAGCGGCTGCTTGACTGGTTGCAGAGTCGACCGTTGGCGGTTCGCCAGGACGACTGGCTGATGACCCACGCCGGGCTGCTACCCCAGTGGGGCCTTGATCAGGTGGAAGCGCTGTCGCAAGAGGTGCAGGCCACGTTAGCCGGAGAGCAGTCGGGTGACTTTTTGCGCCAGCTGTACGGTAACCACCCCGACCGCTGGGACGATGCGCTTGACGGCATGGACCGCCTGCGCTGCGTGGTCAACGTGCTGACGCGCATGCGCTTTATCGACCCCGAAGGACGCCTGGATTTTACCGCCAATCAGGGCCCGGCTAGTGGGCCTCCAGGGTTTGCGCCCTGGTTTCAGTTCCCGCGTAAGGATGACCCTCACCTGCTGTTCGGTCACTGGGCGGCCCTTGAGGGACGTACGCTCGATGCCCGGGTGCGTGTCGACGCCCTGGATACCGGCTGCGCCTGGGGAGGGTCGCTGACCGCGCTCGATCTGGCAACCGGCGAGCGGACCCGTGTGCCCAGCCGCGCCTCAGCGGAGGTGGCGCCATGACGACAGCGCATGAGGACCCCAGGATTGCCGGGCTCGAGGTCTACCGCGTGGGCGGCGCCGTTCGCGACCGGCTGCTGGGCTGGCCGGTCTACGACAACGATTGGGTGGTCGTGGGTGCGACGCCCGAGATCATGTTGCAGCGAGGCTTCAAGCCAGTAGGCCGTGACTTTCCGGTATTTCTTCACCCTGACAGCGCCGAAGAGTACGCCTTGGCGCGCACCGAGCGTAAAGCCGGGCACGGCTACGCCGGCTTTCAGGTGATTGCCAGCCCCGAGGTAACGCTGGAAGACGACCTGCTGCGCCGCGATCTGACCATCAATGCGATTGCCGAAGCGCCCGACGGCACGCTGATTGACCCCTTTAACGGGCAGCAGGATATCCAGGCGCGGCGGTTGCGGCATGTATCGCCGGCGTTCAGCGAGGACCCGCTTCGGGTGCTGCGCACGGCGCGCTTCCTGTCCCGTTACCAGCCGCTTGATTTTACCATTGCCCCGGAAACACGGGCGCTGATGGCGGAGGTCAGCACCAGCGGCGAGCTGGCTTATCTGGCCGCTGAGCGGGTCTGGCAGGAAACCGCCAAGGCGCTAGGCGAGGCGGCACCAGCGAGCTACTTCAGGGCGCTCGACGAGTGCGGCGCCTCGACCACGTGGTGGCCGGAGCTTTCCGGTGAGGCGTTGCGTACAGGCATCGCTGCCATGGCGCCGGCGCTTGAAAGCGACGCCCTGGCCCACGGCGACTGGCGTTATGCACTGATGGTGTCGCCCTTGAGCGAGGCGCAGCGCGATGCCCTCGCTGAGCGGTTGCGTCTGCCCAATGCCGTCGCAGCGCTAGCGCGTCATGTGGCGCTTACCCAGGCAATGGTAGCGGAGCATCAAGCGCCGTCGGCGGTTGCTGATTGGTTTGAGCGTCTGGATGCCTGGCGCAAGCCCCGCCAGGTGGACGCCCAGTTGATGCTTGTCCGGGAGTTGGCGCCCAAGCAGGTGGACACGTTGCAGGCGGCCTGGCAGGCCGCGCGTCACGTAAGCCCGCAATCGCTGATAGCGGAAGGCTATCGGGGCGCCGCGTTGGGCGCGGCGCTCAAGGAGCGCCGGCGGCTGGCGATCGCCGAGGCGCTGGGGTAGCGCGCACGCTAGCGGGCCATCGCCTGGCGCGGCAGCGGATCGGCTTGGGACACCCAGCGATCCTGCCAGACAAAATCGATTGCCCACAGGCGCTGGCTGCCCAGCGAAAAATTCGCCCACAGCGTAGCGTAGGGGGTATGGCAGCGGGGATGCGGTGTCGTCGGTAGCAGTTCAGCCAGCGGCTGCAGAACAAAGGCGTTATAGTCGATTTCGGCGCGGGGCAGGGCGATGTCGTCGATAACGCCGCAGGCGTTGCCTACGGTCAGTAGGTCGATGTCCAGCGCGCGGGGGCTGTACTTGGTCATGGCTGGTGTTCGGCCGTGGTCGATTTCCAGCTGTTTGGCCCACGCCTGAAGCTCGCCCGGCGTCCAGTCGCTGTGAAACGCCACCACCAGATTATAGAAGTTACGCTGGTCGTCGAAGCCGACGGGTTCGCTCTCGAATACCCGCGAAATGGCCAGACTGCCGAAGGTTTCGGCCAGCGCGTCTAGGCACAAGCGAATATGTCGGGCAGGTTTGATATTGCTGCCCAGGCTAACGGTCACTAAGCTCATGGTTGCGGCGCTCCATGGGTCTCGGGTAGCGTGCCACGGGTAATCTCAAGGCCGACGCTGCCGGCGCTGGGTACCGCGCCGGGCTTGCGTACGGTCAGGCGCAGCCAACTGATGGGGAAGTCATTGCGCAGGCAGTCGGTTAGCCGTTCGGCAAAGGTTTCTACCAGGGCAAATTCATGGGTATCGGCGAACTGGTGAATTCGCTGGCAAATGGCCGCGTAATCCAGCGTCAGACGCAGGTCATCGGTGGCGGCCGCCGGGCGAATGTCGGTCGCCAGCGTCAAGTCGAGCCGCAGCGACTGATGGATGGTGCGCTCCCAATCGTAGACACCGATGATGGTGTCGACCTCAAGCGCTTCAATGAAAATGCGGTCCATGGGCCTTCCCCAAAAGCCAACGAGCGAGCGATTGTACGTGAGCAAAGCGCTGAGCAACAGCCGCCGCGGGGGCAAAGTGAGCACAATGGCATGATATGGATAGTGGTGGGGTATGTCAGCGGTAGTTGGCTGGCGGCGCTGAGCGTCTGCCGCTGGTCAGGCGTGCCCGATCCGCGACAGTGCGGGTCGCGTAATCCCGGCTTTTCCAACGTGCTGCGCCTGTATGGCCCGCGCCTGGCCGCGATGACCCTGCTGCTGGATGCGCTGAAAGGCATGCCGGCCGTGCTTGCGGCCAAGCTGTCGGGCTTGCCGGTATGGCTACAGGGACTGGTCGGGCTGGCCGTACTGCTGGGTCACAGCTATCCGCTATGGCATGGGTTTCGCGGCGGCAAGGCCGTTGCCAGTGCGTTCGGCGTGCTGCTGGTGTTGGTGCCCGAGGTGGCGCTTATCAGTGCGCTGATCTGGGCGCTTCTGGCCTGGCGGCTAAGAACGGCCGCGCTGGCCTCGCTGATGAGCGCGCTGGCGGCACCGCTGGTATGTGCCTGGCTTGCGCCGTCTTATGTGGTCGTGGTTGGCGGGTTCAGTCTGCTGGTGCTGGCCCGTCATGCGCTCAATATCCGCCGGCTTCGGCGTGGCGAGGAGCCGCCTTTTGGCGGCTCCTGAGAGCGGCTAGGGCGCGACCGGTGCCGCCAGATCGGCGAGCGGCCAGCGCGGTGTGGCCTGCATGATGCCGCTTGCGTCGTGCTCGCCGGCGACGAGCCGCTGGGCGCCCACGTAAGCAATCATGGCGCCGTTGTCAGTGCAAAAACGCCCGCGTGGATAATACGCCGTTGCCTGGCGCTTTTCGCAGGCCTGGGCAAGCCGTTCGCGCAGCCGATGATTGGCGCTCACTCCCCCTGCGACCACCAGCCGTTTGAGGCCGGTTTGATCCAGCGCGCGGCGGCACTTGATGACCAGGGTGTCGACCACTGCTTCTTCAAACGCACGGGCCACGTCGGCGCGGGCCTGATCGTCGAGCTCGCCCGCCGCATCGAGTTGGCGAATGGCCGTTAGGGTATGGGTCTTCAGGCCCGAGAAGCTGAAATCCAGTCCCGGCCGATCGGTCATCGGGCGGGGGAAACGAAAACGCCCGGGGTCCCCCTGTTCGGCCAGCGCGGCCACCTGAGGCCCGCCCGGGTAGGCGAGGCCGAGCATTTTGGCGGCCTTGTCGAAGGCTTCGCCGGCCGCGTCGTCCACCGATTCGCCCAGCAGCTGGTAGTGCCCGAGGCCCTGGACGTCGACCAGTTGGGTGTGACCGCCGGATACCAGCAGTGCCACAAACGGAAATGCTGGGGCGTTGTCCTCCAGCATGGGCGCTAATAAATGGCCTTCCATGTGATGCACACCAAGCACTGGAATGCCCAGGCCACGGGCCATGCCATGGGCGGTGCTGGCGCCCACCATGAGCGCGCCGACAAGCCCAGGGCCGGCGGTGTAGGCGATGCCGTCCAGGTCCTGACGCTTCAGTCTGGCGTCGTTGAGTACCTGTTCGATCAGCGGCAACAGCTTGCGGGTATGATCCCGCGACGCGAGTTCGGGGACCACACCGCCGAAGTCGGTGTGCATGGCGATCTGGCTGTAGAGCGCATCGGCCAGCAGGCCCTGGCCGCCGCTCAGCGAGGTATCGTAAATGGCGACGCCGGTTTCATCGCAGGACGTTTCAATGCCCAGTACGCGCATAGGACAGTAACTCTGTAAAAAAATAGTCGCCGTAGTTTAGCATCCCAGGCGCCGGGTGGGCGTTAGCATTTGCAAAGCCAGGCAAGCAGGATTAGACTGTTGTGCGCTGTAAAACTGGGTCGTGCACTGTACTCGCAAACATGCTTTAACGGTGCGCGTACTATCCGAACTCAAGACTCCTTAAGGTAGGTGAGTGCTTAATGCCTTCTGTAAAAGTACGTGATAACGAGCCGTTTGACGTCGCCCTGCGTCGCTTCAAGCGTTCTTGCGAAAAAGCCGGTGTGCTCTCTGAAGTACGCCGCCGCGAGCACTACGAGAAGCCGACTGCTGAGCGCAAGCGCAAAGCGGCAGCTGCCGTAAAACGTCACGCCAAGAAAGTTCAGCGTGAGCAAAAGCGTTTCGAACGGCTCTATTGATCCGTACCGGAACACGCTGTTAACGCTTTGCGTGTTTCAAGAGGGATGCCAAGCGGCCGCCACTTAGGTGGCCGCTTGTTTTGCGTTTTACCTGAGCGTGTCTAAGGTGATCGGACGCATGGTCTGATGACGTTAGGTTCGCGAATCAGCGCCCCGCGCGAGGATGCCCGCGTCCATGGCTGGCCAAATTCCACAGCGATTTATCGACGATCTCCTCGGCCGCGTTGATGTGGTGGAAGTGGTCGGCGAGCGTGTGCAGCTCAAAAAGGCAGGTCGCAACTATTCGGGCCTGTGCCCCTTCCACCAGGAAAAAACACCGTCGTTTACGGTGAGTGCCGACAAGCAGTTTTACCACTGCTTTGGCTGCGGGGAGCATGGTAACGCGCTGCGTTTCCTGATGGAGTACGACAAGCTGCCGTTTCCCGAGGCCGTCGACCAGTTGGCCGGACGCCTCGGGATTGAAGTGCCCCGCGAGGGCGCCGACGACCCCCGCGCCCAGCAGCGTGAGAAAAAACGTAAGGAAGGCGTCAACCTGCTTGAGCTGGCCGCGAGTTTCTATCGTGAGCGACTGAAGATGCAGGAAGGACAGGGCGCCAAGCAGTATCTGCACGAGCGTGGTCTCTCCAGCGAAGTGATCGACGCCTACGGCATTGGCTACGCGCCAGGAGGGTGGGAAGCGCTCAAGCAACACTTGAGTGAACGCGGGATCAGCGAGCCGGTTCAGACGGAATACGGCCTGCTGATTCATCGTGAAGATACCGGGCGTACCTACGACCGCTTTCGTGACCGGGTGATGTTCCCGATTCGCGATCTGCGTGGGCGCACCATCGCCTTTGGTGGGCGGGTGATGGGCGATGATCAGCCCAAATATCTCAACTCCCCCGAGACGCCGGTGTTTCACAAGGGGCGCGAGCTTTACGGCCTCTATGAAGCTCGTCAGGCGTCCAACAGGCTCGAGCAGCTGGTCATGGTGGAGGGCTACATGGACGTCGTGGCGTTGGCGCAGTACGGCATTCACAACGCCGTTGCCACGCTGGGAACCGCCACCACCGAAGATCACTTGAGCCGTCTTTTTCGGCTGGTGAGTCGCGTGGTGTTTTGTTTCGACGGTGACCGTGCCGGGCGCCAGGCGGCAAGCCGGGCGCTGGAAACCGCGCTGCCGATGATGATCGACGGCCGTGAGGCCCGCTTTCTGTTTCTGCCGGAAGGCGATGATCCGGATACCCTGGTGCGCCGCGAGGGTACCGAGGCCTTCCAGGACCGTGTCACCTGCGCGATGCCGCTCTCCGAGTTTCTGTTTGAGCAGGCCGCCCAGGGGCGCGACCTCAACACCGTGGAAGGCCGAGAGCGGTTTGCAAGCCAAGTGCTCGAAGCATTGAACAAAGTGCCCGAGGGCATGCTCAAATCGTTAATGCTGGAAGCGTTGGCCAAGCGTAGCGGTTTGGCCCAGGAACAGCTCAGAGGGCTGCTGGAAAAACGCGTCGCGGCGCAGGCGCGCCAGCAGCAGGCCCGAGGCAAGCCGGCCGAAACGGCTGACGCGACGGTTTCCCAGTCGTCGTCACACGCTTCCCCACGCAAAGCAGGGCGTGGGCAGGCGCTGTCGCCGGTCGGGCGCATCATCCAGCTGTTGCTCCACGAGCCAGGGCTGGTGGCAAGCCTGCCGGAAAAAGACACCTGGCTGCCGGACAGCGAAGGGCCGCAGGGTGATGAAGTGCGTCTGTGTCAGGAATTGCTGGCGCTTCTGCGGGCCGGGCGTTATCGCAGCCCTCAGGTCATTCTGGCGCACTTTCAGGGCAGTGCTGAAGGCGCTCAGTTGGCGGCCTTTGCCCAGCGAGAGCTGCTGATTCCCAAAGCGGCGCGGGAAACCGAGCTGGCTGGTTTGGTGGCGCATTTGAGTCATGTTCAGCGACAGCAATCGCCGCGTGAGGAATATGAGGCGTTGCTCGCGCAGGAGCGCGACGGGCAGAAACTAGACAAGGCCCAGCGACAGCGTCTGGCGAGCCTGGTCATGGAGCTGTCCCAGCGCCAACAATGACGTTACGCGGCGGGCGCGGGTTGAAAAAACGCCGCATCGCCTCAAGGTAATAGCCATGGTTAAAAAATGGCAAACCAATCAACCTAACACACCTAAATGACAGCGCAAATACACAAACTGGAAAAACTCGAGCCGATCGCGCTATACTGTTCGGCTTGTTAGGTTTTTTACATCAGCGCTTCAGGTGCTTCATTCTTCTTCGTCGAGATAGGGTTTCTATGGCTGGAAATGCGCAGCAGCAGTCACGTCTGAAGGAGTTGATCGCGCGCGGCAAGGAACAGGGCTACCTGACCTATGCCGAGGTCAACGACCATCTACCCGAGGATATCGCCGACCCGGATCAAGTGGAAGACATCATTGGCATGATCAACGACATGGGTATCAGTGTCGTTGAGGAAGCGCCAGATGAAGACACTTTGATGATGTCGGATCACTCCACGGACGAGTCCGCTGCGGAAGAGGCCGTTGCGGCCCTTGCCGCCGTGGAAAGCGACGTCGGTCGCACCACCGACCCAGTGCGCATGTACATGCGCGAGATGGGCACGGTCGAGCTCTTGACCCGCGAAGGCGAAATCGAAATCGCCAAGCGGATCGAAGAGGGTACCCGCGAAGTCATGTCGGCGCTGGCCTATCTGCCAGGTGCCGTGGCCTCTATTTTGGACGCCTACGACGCGACCCAGGATGAGGAAGCCCCAGGCCGACTGTCCGACCTCTTCTCTGGGTTTATTGACCCTGATGAGGGTATTCCTGGCGTGGCTGAAGCTGAAGTGCCCGAACCAGAGCCTGAATCTGAGGCGGATGACGACGTTGAAGGCGACGACGACGAGGACGATGATTCCACCGCCAGCGAGGGTGGTCCGGATCCTGAAGAGGCGCGTGCGCGCTTTGAGCAGATCCGTGAGCAAAATGCGTCTGTAGAAGCTGCCTTTGCCAAGCACGGTCGTGGCAGTGCAGAGGTGAAAGCCGAGCAAGCGCGTTTGGCAGTGCTGTTTTCGCCCATCAAGCTGGTGCCCAAGCATTTTGAGCGTCTAGTTGGTCAAGTGCGCATCAGCGTTGAGCAGGTGCGTGCCCAAGAAAAAGCGGTCATGCAGCTGTGCGTGAAAAAAGCCAAAGTGCCGCGCAAGACCTTCATCAAGTCGTTCCCGGGCAGCGAGTCGAACCCCAAATGGCTGGACACTTTTCAGTCGGAACAGCCCAAGTACGCCGACCGTCTGGAGCCGCTGCGCGCCGATATTGCCCGCTCTCAGCGCAAGATCGCGTTCGAGGAGGATATGGTGCAGCTCAGGGTGGCCGACCTGAAAGAGGTCAACCGCAAGCTGTCGATTGGTGAGGCAAAAGCCCGCCGCGCCAAGAAGGAAATGGTCGAGGCCAACCTGCGTCTGGTGATCTCGATTGCCAAGAAGTACACCAACCGTGGCCTGCAGTTCCTCGATTTGATCCAGGAAGGCAACATCGGCTTGATGAAAGCGGTCGATAAGTTCGAATACCGCCGTGGCTACAAGTTTTCGACCTACGCCACCTGGTGGATTCGTCAGGCCATTACCCGCTCCATCGCTGACCAGGCGCGCACCATTCGTATCCCGGTGCATATGATTGAGACGATCAATAAGCTCAATCGTGTATCGCGCCAGATGCTGCAGGAAATGGGTCGTGAGCCGACGCCAGAAGAGCTGGGTGAACGTCTCGAAATGCCGGAAGATAAAGTTCGCAAGGTGCTCAAGATCGCCAAAGAGCCGATCTCTATGGAGACGCCGATTGGTGACGACGATGACTCGCATCTCGGCGACTTTATCGAGGATGGCACCATGCTGCTGCCGATCGATATGGCCACCGGAGAAGGCCTGATCGAGGCGACCCGTAACGTGCTGGGCGGTTTGACAGCGCGTGAGGCCAAGGTGCTGCGCATGCGTTTCGGTATCGACATGAATACCGACCACACGTTGGAAGAAGTCGGCAAGCAGTTTGACGTAACGCGCGAGCGAATCCGTCAGATCGAAGCGAAGGCGCTGCGCAAGCTGCGTCATCCAAGCCGCTCCGAGCCGCTACGTTCCTTCCTCGACGAATAGCGCCCAGCGCCATACGTCAAAAAGCCCGCCGTTTCCAACGGCGGGCTTTTTTTTGTTCATTTATGCAGCTGTAGAAATTTATGCAGCCGCATAGCTAGGCGCGTTCGAGGCGCGCTTTATGCACGCGGCGGGCGAGCAGCATCAGCTCAATCGTGGCGATAAGGATCAGGGAATAGCCCAGCAGCTCGACCACTTCCTCGGCGACATCCTTGAACTCTCTCACGAAACTATCCTGCAACACCGCTCTCCAGAAGTCCTGACGACCGTACAGCCGCGAAAAGATATAGGTGGTCAATACGCCAGCGGTGAACAGGCCGAAGGAAAACGAGTTGCTGTAATGCACGAACTCGTCCAGAAAGCGGCGCCGATGCATGACGACCCAGATCAATGAGGGCACCACGATGATCGAGACAATGATTTGCCAGGTACCGTCAGCGATGTACTGATCCAGAAAGGCATCCTGCTCGCGAACCAGTGACGAGCCGATAAACGCCAGCAGCAGTAGCGTCACCGTGGGCCATACCTTGAGGACATGGCGTACGTACAGCAGCAGGACGCAGCTCACGGCAAGCGTCAGGGTTTGGGTCAGCTCGGTAAAGCCAAGCTCACTGAAGCGCACTTCGGGGAGATAGAGCGCTTCAAGGAAAGCACCCTGGGCAATGGCGCCAATCCCCAGCACATATAGAATGGCCTTGATCAAGGTAGTGCGGAACCCAAGCGGCCAGGCACGGGGGGCATCAGACATACAACATCCTTATCTCGTCTTGTGTCAGTAAGGCGGGCGTAAGCAAACGGTTAGTAAACTAGGTTCATTATATCGCCACTGTTTTGTGTTAGCACGCCACGATTGTTTAGAGGGAGCCAGCGAGGCGACGCCCATGGCCAGCTAACGCCATTGGGTATCGGGCAGCACCTGGCCAATATGCGCGACAAGATGATCCACCAGCTGGCGTATCTTGGGCGATAAGTGGCGGTGGCGCGGGTAAACGGCCCAGACGCCGGTATCGTGGTGCTGGAAGGGCTCCAGCACGGCCACTAGTTCGCCGCTGGCAAGATAGGGCGCCACATAATAGTCGGGCAGCTGGGCGATCCCCAGGCCCTTGAGCGTTGCGTCAAGCAGCGCAGGCCCGGAGTTGGCCTGCCAGCACCCGGCGATTTTCACTTCGCGCCGTTGCCCGTTCACTTCAAACAGCCAGTTGGGTCGTGATCCCACCAGACAGCGATGCTGGCTCAGCTCGCTCAGAGTGTGCGGGCGCGTCGCCTGACGAAAGTAGGCCTGAGAGCCGACAATGTATTCGCGGCGATCGCACAGCCGTCGCGCGATCAGGCTTGAATCTCTGAGAACGCCCATGCGAATGGCAATATCAAAGCCCTCGTCAATCAGCTCGACCGGACGGTTGGTGAAATGCATGTGCACCTCGAGCTGCGGGTGCAGGCATTGAAAATCGTTGACCAGCGGGGCGATGTAGCGCTCTCCGAAGGTGGTGGCCGAGGTGAGCTTCAAGACCCCGTGGGGTTTGGCCTGCTGCTCACTGAGCGCCTGTTCGGCATCGCGCAGGCCGTCAAACAGGTGTCGGCAGTGGTCCACGTAAAGCGCCCCGGCATCGGTCAGGCGGATTTGCCGGGTGGTGCGGTATAGCAGTTGAACACCCAACTGATTTTCCAGCTGGCTGACCAGTCGGCTAATGTGCGAGGTCGAAACCTTGAGGTGGCGCGCCGCCGCCGAGAAGCTCTCAAGGCGCACAACTTCAATGAAGGCTTCGATACGGTCCCAGCGCTGCATGTCACCATCCTGATTGAATCGATTGTTGTTCAGTAGCAATAATCTTGTGAGTGTATCCCGCTTTATCCCTGTCGCCTACCTGACCTACACTGTGATGAGTTGAACGTTGTGTACTGGCTTTGTAGAGCGAGTGGTTAGGTGTCGTGGACAACCTCGATCCAACGGGCGAGTCCGTCTTATTCAATCCAAGAGGTGATGTGTGTCTCAGCATTTATGGGTGCCAAACGCAGGCAAGGCAGCGCTGCTGCTGACCATGGGGGTATCGCTCAACGCCGTAGCGGCCCCCGATCAACGGCCCGAGCAGGTGTCGGGATGGTTTCGTATGATGGTCGACGACCACGAAGTCACGGCCCTATACGACGGCCATACGGCGATTGACACCCAACTGCTCAAGGGCATGGGGCAGGACGACATTCGTGAGCACCTCGATGCGCTGTTCATCGACACCGAAGACGGCGTACAAACCGCCGTTAACGCCTTTTTGATCAATACTGGTGACAACCTCGTCCTGGTGGATGCCGGTTCGGCCGCCTGCTTCGGCCCCACGCTTGGGAATGTAGAAGATAATCTGCGCGCTTCCGGCTATCAGCCCGAAGACGTGGATACCATTCTGATGACTCACCTCCACCCGGACCATGTGTGCGGGTTGACCCGCGACGGTGAGGCGGTGTATCCCAATGCCGAACTGCGCGCAAGCCAGCAGGACGCTGATTTCTGGCTGAGCGAATCGCGTGCGGAAGAGGCTGAAGAAGGCCAGCAGGCGTTTTTCGAGATGGCCCGGGACGCCGTTGCGCCCTATCAGGAAGACGAGCGCTTCACCCCCTTTGAGCCAGGTGATGAGATGCTGATGGGCATTGTGGCCCAGGACACCCACGGCCATACGCCGGGGCATACCAGCTTCATGCTGCACGGTGACGACGACGCCATGCTGGTGTGGGGCGACGTGGTGCATAGTTACGGCGTCCAGTTTGACGATCCCACGGTGGCCATCGAGTTTGATTCCGATCCTGCCCAGGCCATTGAAACCCGCGAAGCCCTGCTCGAAGCGGCGGTCAACGACAAGCACTGGGTCGCTGGCGCACATATGCCGTTCCCGGGGATCGGGCATATTATCGAGGACGGCGACGGTTATCAGTGGCTTCCCATTGAGTATCAACCGGTCACGTCCGACGAAGAGTAAATCATACGCCCGCGCTGAAAGGCGCGGAGCCGACAGGTAGTAAAGGAGCAATAGAATGAAGTCACGTGCTGCGGTAGCACTGGAAGCAGGCAAGCCCCTGGAACTGGTCGAGATTGACGTCGAGGGCCCCAAGGCGGGCGAAGTATTGGTCAAGATGGCCGCGACCAGCGTTTGTCACACTGACGCCTATACGCTTTCTGGCGCTGACCCCGAAGGCAACTTTCCCGCCGTGCTGGGTCACGAAGGCGCCGGCATCGTCCAGGAAGTCGGCGAGGGCGTTACCAGCCTCAAGCCCGGCGATCATGTGATTCCGCTTTACACCGCCGAATGCGGCCAATGTAAATTCTGCCTGTCGGGCAAGACCAACCTGTGCGGCAGCGTACGCGCCACCCAGGGCAAGGGCGTCATGCCGGATGGTACCTCGCGCTTCTCGCTGGATGGCAAGATGCTCCACCATTACATGGGCACTTCCACGTTCAGCGAATATACCGTACTGCCCGAGGTATCCCTGGCGGTGGTTTCCAAGGAAGCGCCGATGGACAAGATCTGTCTGCTGGGCTGCGGGGTGACCACTGGTATTGGCGCGGTGCTCAATACCGCCAAGGTGGAACCCGGCGCGACGATCGCCGTCTTCGGTCTGGGCGCGATTGGCCTGGCGGTCATCCAGGGTGCCGCCATGGCCAAGGCGTCGAAAATCATCGCCATTGACGTCAATCCCGATAAATTCGAGCTGGCCAAGCAGTTCGGCGCCACGGATTTCGTCAACCCCAAAGACTACAGCGATCCGATTCAGCAAGTGATCGTCGATATGACCGACGGCGGGGTGGATTACTCGTTCGAGTGTATCGGCAACGTCAATGTCATGCGTTCGGCGCTGGAGTGCTGCCACAAAGGCTGGGGTGAATCGATCGTCATCGGTGTCGCCGGCGCCGGTGAAGAAATCTCCACCCGGCCATTCCAACTGGTCACTGGCCGGGTCTGGAAAGGGTCGGCGTTTGGCGGCGTGAAAGGGCGCACCGAGCTGCCCGGCTACGTAGAGCGTTACATGAACGGCGAGATCAATATCGACGACTTCATCACCCACGACATGCCGTTCGAGAAGATCAATGAAGCCTTCGACCTGCTTCACGCGGGCAAGAGTATTCGTACCGTTCTGCATTACTGAGTATGATAGTGATGTATACCAAAGGCGCGGCGGGGTTACCCGCCGCGCTTGCTGCTTTAAAGGAGCTTGCCCATGAGCATGAGTGAAACCCTCGAGCTCGTCTCGGCCAACCGCAGCTTCGGCGGCTGGCATAAGCGCTACCGGCACTACTCGCGTGCGCTGGACTGCGACATGGTATTTGCCGTTTATCTGCCGCCCCAGGCTGAAGAGGAACGCGTGCCGCTATTGTGGTGGCTGTCGGGGCTGACCTGCACGGACGAAAATTTCATGCAGAAAGCCGGCGCCCACCGTCTGGCAGCCGAGCTGGGCATTGCCATCGTATGCCCGGACACCAGCCCGCGTGGCACCGAGGTGCCCGGCGAGGATGACGGCTATGACCTGGGGTCAGGGGCCGGCTTTTACGTCAACGCCACCCAGGCGCCATGGAAGTCGCACTACCGCATGTACGATTACGTGATCGAGGAGCTGCCGTCGGTGGTTCGCCAGCATTTCCCGGTCAACGGTCGCGAATCTATCAGTGGCCATTCGATGGGGGGCCACGGGGCGTTGATTCTGGCGCTGCGCCACCCCGGACGCTTCCGTTCCGTGTCGGCGTTTTCGCCGGTGGTGAATCCCATGAACTGCCCGTGGGGGCAAAAGGCGTTTTCCAGCTACCTGGGGGATGACCCGGCGCACTGGCGTCAATACGATGCCTGCGAGCTGGTGGCCAACGGCGCCTCGCGTCAGCGGCTGTTTATCGACCAGGGGGAAGCCGACCAGTTCCTGGAAGAGCAGCTCAAGCCCGAACAGTTGGAAGCAGTGTGCGAAACCCACGATCACCCGCTGACGCTGCGTCGGCAACCGGGGTATGACCATAGCTACTTCTTTATTGCCTCCTTCATTGATGACCACCTGCGTTACCATGCGGACCATTTGTTGAAGCGTTAAGGGGACTTCCATGTTGAAACGCACGCTGCGTCGCTCGGCAAGCCTGCTTTGGTGGTGGGTCTGGCGTGGCGTGTTTCTGTTCGTGGTGGTTTCGCTGAGCCTGGTGATGCTGTTCCGCGTGGTGCCGCCACCGGGCTCCATGGTCATGGTCGAGCGCAAGGTTCAGAGCTGGGTGCACAGCGAACCGATACAGCTGCAGCGGGAATGGCGTAGCTGGTCGCAACTCGCTGACTCAGCGAAAGTGGCTGTCATGGCGGCTGAAGACCAGCGGTTTCCCGATCATCATGGCTTCGACGTCGTCGAGCTCCGGCGCGCCCTGCAGGCCAGCCGCGACGGAGGGCGTCTGCGCGGGGCGAGCACCCTCAGTCAGCAAACCGCCAAGAACGTCTTTTTGTGGACGGGAAGAAGCTGGGTACGCAAGGGACTGGAAGCGTGGTTTACCTTGCTTATCGAGCTGATATGGGGCAAACAGCGTATTTTGGAGGTCTATCTCAACGTGGCCGAGTGGGACACCGGGGTGTTCGGGCTTGAAGCCGCTGCCCAGCACTACTTTGGGGTGTCGGCAGGGGCATTGAATGAGCGCCAGGCCAGTCTGCTGGCGGCAATTCTGCCCAGTCCGCTGACCCGCAGTGCCTCACTGCCGGGTCCGGAGGTAGAGCAACGTAGCGTGTGGATACGCCAGCAGATGCGCAATCTGGGCGGCGCCGATTACCTTCAGCAGATTGCTGGCGATCGCTGATACCGGGTGACCCATGCAGGCGGCACCAACACCGCCTGCCGTGTCAGTCGTACAGCGCGTCGTCGATCAGCGGAAGGGCTTCAAGCTGCGGGCGGGCAAAGTAGAAGCCCTGCTGTACGGGGATGCCGATGTCCAGCAGGCAGCGCGACTCTTCCCGGGTTTCAACGCCTTCCGCCACCAGCTGGGTTCCCAGGGTGCTGGCGAGTGCCACGAGGCTGCGCAGGATGGCTCGGCGACGCGAATTGCTGTCGCAGTCCATGACAATTTCGCGGTCTATCTTCAGAGTGTCGGGGCGCAGGTCGGTCAGCAGATCCAGGTTGGCGTAGCCATTACCAAAGTCGTCGAGTGACGTGGTGAACCCCATCGCACGGTAACTTTCGATGATATTACGCATATGCTTACGGTCCTGGACCCGCTCGGTTTCGGTAATCTCGAAGTTGAGCCGCTCGATGGGCCAGCCAACCCGCTGAGACGTTTCCAGCGTTGACTGAATGCATGCTTCGGGTTCGTAAACGGCATTAGGCAAGAAGTTGATCGACAGACGCGCCTGCATATCGAGGGCGCTGGCCAGTTCGATGGCCTTTATCCGGCACGCCTGATCAAATCGGTACAGCAGCTCGTCGGTGACCTGGCCGAGTATCGTGCCCGCCGACTCTCCCTCCGGGCCACGAACCAGCGCTTCGTAATAGACCACCCGCCGAGCAGCGACATCGACAATGGGCTGGAAGGCCATGGTGAAGGCAAAGGGGACCGGGGTATCGCAACGGTTACAACGGCCGTTTACACGTGCGCAGTGATGATGTTGAGAGGTCTTCATACAAGCCCTGGGTGTTCCATATCGTTATGTTGTTGATGCTTTTACGGCGGGTTTACGCACCGTCAGCACGACACCGGCGATGGCCACGAACATCCCGCCTAGCCCTATCCAGGAGAGCCGCTCGTCGAATAGCCACCACGCCTGAAGTGCCGTGACGGGGGGCACCAGATAAAACAGGCTCGCCACCCGCGACGCTTCGCCCCGCTTGATCAGCGCCATCAATAGCAAGATGGCGGCTATGGACAGAATCAGCACTAACCAACTGAGCGTCAAGACGAAAGTGAGCGTCCAGGTCACTTCGCGGGTTTCAAATAGCAAAGCGCCGATGCCCAGGACCCCGCCCGCGGCCAGGTATTGAATAACGGCGCCAGACAGTAGCGGCATCTGTGTACAAAAGCGTTTTTGATACAGCGTGCCCAGCGAAATACCCAGCAGAGCGGCCATCACGCTCAACAGAGCACCGATACCAAAGCCGCTGAATAGCGATTGCCCCAGCTCCAGTTGGCTGCCGAGCACCGCGCTGATGCCGACCAGGCCCAGTACCAGCCCCAACCACTGCTGCATGGCCAGGCGTTCACCCAGGAGCGGGCCCGCGCAGGCCGCGGTGAGCAGCGGTTGCAGGCCAACCAGCAGAGCGGCGAGCCCCGCCGGCATACCCAAGGAAATTCCGTAGAAAACGCCCCCGAGGTAGGTGCCATGTACTAGCAGACCCGAAATAGCGATGTGCGTCCATAACATAGGTGATGAAGGCCAGGCTATTTTCAGCATCCACACCAGCGGCGTTAACAGCGTCACGGTGAGCACAAACCGAATGAATAAAAACGTGAAGGGTTCGGCGTAGGGCAGGCCGAACTTGGCACCAATAAACCCCGTGCTCCACAGCAGTACAAAGACCACGGGCATGGCGAGTAACCCCCATGCCGCCGCGTCTCGTTTGCTTACCAATGATGAAACCATGCGCATATAGCTCTCAAATGTGGGTGATGATTTTGCATAATGTTCTTTTTGTTACATAACTTTACACAAAAAGTTGAACCTCATGGAAATGGCTGCGTCTCAGTAAGCACATTCATAACGCGTTAATGAGGTTTCTTTCTATGCAACGTATGACTGCTCTGTTCTCTGCCGCACTGCTCGCTACTGGCCTGATGACGGCCACTGCACACGCCCAGCAAGATCAAGAATCCACTGAGGATTCTATGTCTACGCAGCAAGAATCGGCGCCAGCTCAAGACTTCTCTGATGAAGAACTTGAGCAATTCGCTGAAGCTTCACAGGAAATCGCGACTATCTCGCAAGAGTATACCGAGCGTCTGCAAGAAGCTGACGACGAATCTGCCCAAGAGGAAGTTCGCACTGAAGCCAATGACCGCATGATCGAAGTAGTTGAAGATAGCGGCCTGGATGTTGATACCTTCAACGAGATTGGCCAAACCATTCAGCAAGATCCTGAAATGATGGAGCGTGTTCAGGAAATGGCTGAATCTTAAGCAGTCATACAATGTTGCACGATATATGATGCAGCATGATCGTTGACTCATAAGACGATACCCGAAGCCCGGCGCGAAAGCGCCGGGCTTTTGCATGCATGGGGTTTACGCCTTTCGCGCTTCGCGCCACACTTCCATGATGATGCCTGTGCCGATAGGGTCGCGGGCCCAAGCGGCGATGGGTGGCCATCAAGGCCTGAGGAGAACGCATGGACGTCGAACTATTAGAAATACGCCAGCACATGGGGCAGTTTCCGCCCTTTGATGGGCTGTCAGACGAATTGCTGGACGAAATCGCCAGTCGGGTCGAAGTCAGCTACTTCAAAACCGGTACGGAAATCCTCACGCTCAACGAAACCATGACCGACCTGTGCTATATCCGCAGCGGTGCGGTCGAGGTGTACCGGCGTCAGGGAGAACTCTACAACCGGTTGGGTGAGGGCGATATCTTTGGCCACTTCAACCTGCTGCGCAACCAGAAAGTGCGTTTTCCTGCCCGGGCCATCGAAGACACCCTGCTTTATTTCATTCCCTTGGATGTCTTCCAAAAACTCTGCGAAGAAGACGACCACTTTGCCGATTTCGTCGAACTGGAACGACCGCGCCTGGAAACCGCCGCCGAGCAGCAAAAGAAAGCCAACGATATGATGGTCACCCGGATTCGCAAGCTGGTGACCCGCTATCCGGTCATGGTGGAAGAGTCCACGACGGTGCAGCAAGCGGCGAAGCAGGTCAGTCAGTCGCAGGCGTCGGCGGTATTGGTGCTCAAGGAGGGTAGCACTCATCCCCGCTACAGCTTTCAGGACAGCGAAGGACGCACCTGGCAGGTATGCGGCATCTTGACCGACAGCGATTTTCGTACCCGGATAGTGGCGGAAGGCCTCTCGCCGCAAACCCCGGCGGGAGACGTCGTATCGCCGCGGCTTATCACCATTCAGTCGGACGCCTCCATCTATGAGGCGATGCTCACCATGCTGCGCAACAACGTTCACCATCTGCCGGTGCTTTACCGTCAGCGGCCGATGGGCGTTGTACACCTTTCTGACATTATCCGCTACGAAACCCACAGCGGGCTTTATCTGGTGAGCAACATTTTTCACCAGTCGAACGTCGAGGGACTGGCGCGTTTGGCTCCGGACGTGAGCGCCGCCTTTGTCCGCATGGTTCAGGAAGGCGCCAACTCGCAAATGGTGGGCAGTGCGCTGTCGACCATCGGGCGCAGCTTTACCCGTCGTCTGCTCGAGCTCGCTGAGGAGTCGCTGGGTCCGCCGCCGGTGGACTACTGTTTCATGGTCAACGGCTCGATGGCGCGCAATGAGCAGAGTATCGTTACCGACCAGGACAACGCGCTAATACTCTCGGATGACTTTATTCCCGAGGAGCACGACGGCTACTTCAAGGCGTTGGCGACCTTTGTCAGCGATGGCCTGGATGCCTGCGGCTATACCTATTGCAAAGGCGACGTCATGGCCACCAACACCCAGTGGCGGCAGCCGCTGAGCGTGTGGAAAAGCTATTTCACCGACTGGATTGCCAACCCGACCCCGGAAAGACTGCTGCATAGCTCGATCTTCTTTGATCTGGATAGTCTCTACGGCGAAGACCTGTTCGTCGAAGCGCTTCAGGACCTGATTGCCGAACAGGCACCCAAGTCGCCGCTTTTCCTGGCGGCTATGGCACGCAACGCTCTGAATCGAACGCCACCGCTGGGGTTTTTCCGTACCTTCGTGATGGAAAAGGACGGCAAGCACAATAACTCCATTAACTTAAAACGGCGCGGCACGGCACCGATGGTCGACTTGGTCCGAATACATGCGTTGGCCTGCGGTTCCAAGGCGCAGAACACCTTTCAGCGACTGGACGCGATTGCCAATACCCAGCTTTTGGCGACAGGCATGAGCGATAAGCTGAGCTATGCCTTCGAGTTCATGTGCATGTCGCGGTTGCGCCACCAGATGATCGATCTGCAGGAAGAGCGTCAGCCCGATAACAATATCGAGCCGGAGAACGTCGCCGACAGCGAGCGACACACGCTCAAGGATGCTTTCCAGGTGCTCAGCAATGCGCAAAAATTTCTGAAGTTCCGCTATCCGGTACCCAGCAATCGGGCGGGGCGCTGATATGACACTTATTCGCCCGCGTCGAAAAATTAGCCAGGCCGACTGGACGGCGTACATGCAAAAGCGTGAACCGCTGGCCAAGGACCCGGCCATTCAGCGCTTCTTTGCCACGCCGATGCCCAGTCTTGATACGCCAATTAGCGACGTGCCTATGGTCGCCCTGGATATGGAAACCACAGGGCTCGATGAGCGTCGCCATGCCATTGTTAGTATCGGATTGGTGCCGTTTTCGCTAGATCGCATTAAGCTGGCTGAGCGGCGCTATTGGGTAGTGAAGCCGCCGCGCCCTCTGGATGAAGCTTCCATTACCTTCCATCACATCACCCACTCTGAGATTGCCCACGCTCCGGATATCGAAGACATTCTCGACCCCTTGTTAGCGGCATTGGCAGGGCGGATTGTGGTCGTCCACTTCCGCCATATTGAGCGTCCTTTTTTGGATGCGGCTATTAAAGCGCGCCGCGGAGAGGGGGTTATGTTTCCGATGATCGACACAATGTCGCTTGAGGCGCGCCTGCACCGTCAGAAACTTTGGGCACGGTTTCGCCGCTGGCTGGGTCGCCCGCCGGTGTCCATCCGGCTTGATGCCAGCCGGCGTCGCTATGGACTACCCAGCTATCAGGGTCACCATGCGCTGGTCGACGCCCTGGCAACGGCCGAGTTGCTCCAGGCGCAGATCGCCACCCACTACGAGCCCACGACGCCATTGGGGGCGCTGTGGAGCTGATTTGATCAACGTCCAGGCATAAAAAAACGGGCAGCCAGGTGGCTGCCCGTTTTTACTGCCATCAACGATGGTTAGACCGCTTTTGGTTCGCTCATCAAGCCCTTGATGATGGCATAGCAGGCCACCAGCAGGATGAACGTGAACGGGAAGCCGGTCGAGACGGCCATGGTTTGCAGGGCAGTAAGGCCACCACCCAACAGCAGCGCAATGGCGAGAGCGCCTTCGATAATCGCCCAGAACAAACGCTGTGGCTTCGGCGCGTCGACTTTACCGCCAGCGGTAATCGAATCGATCACCAGCGAGCCCGAGTCAGAAGATGTCACGAAGAACACGATGACCAGCACAATGGCAAGGAATGAGGTGATCTGCGATAGCGGCAACTGTTCGAGCATCATGAACAACTGCAGGTCGATACCCGCATCGCGGACGGACTCAATACCCTGGCTAACGTACTGATCAATTGCCGTGCCACCAAAGGTGGTCATCCACAGTACCGATACCGTTGAGGGCACCAGCATGACAGAAATGAGAAATTCGCGTACGGTGCGGCCGCGCGAAACGCGGGCGATAAACATGCCGACGTACGGCGACCAGGAAATCCACCAGGCCCAGTAGAAGGCCGTCCAGCCTTGGCTGAAGTTGGCGTCTTCGCGGCCAAATGGGTTGGAAAGTGCCGGTAAGTGCGTGGCGTAGTTGAACAGATTCTCGAAGAAGCCGATCGCGATCAACATGGTCGGGCCCACGGCAATGACAAAGAACAACAGTAATGCCGCAAGGGCAATGTTGATTTTGGACAGTAGCTGAACGCCTTTATCGACACCTGCCATGACGGAGCAAATCGCAATCATCGTGATGCCAATGATCAGTAGAATCATGGTCACGTCGGTTTCCGGCGCGCCGAAAAGGTAGCTCAAACCGGCGGCCGCCTGCGTCGCGCCCAGACCCAGCGACGTGGTCAGGCCAAACAGCGTGGCAAACACGGCCAGGATATCGATCACGTGGCCGGGCCAACCCCACACACGCTCACCCAGGATGGGATAAAACACCGAGCGCATGGAAAGGGGGAGTCCCTTGTTAAAGGCGAACAGCGCCAATGACAATGCCACTACGGAATAAATGGCCCAAGGGTGCAAGCCCCAGTGAAAGATGGTTGCGGCCATGCCAAGCGTTGCTGACCCGGCCTCGTCGCCTTCAGCACCTGCCAGCGGCGCCCAACTGTCGCCGTCCAGGGAAGTGCCAAAATGGGTCAGCGGTTCATTCACGCCATAGAACATCAGGCCAATGCCCATGCCTGCCGCGAACAGCATCGAGAACCAGCCCATATACGTAAAGTCGGGTTTGGCGTCAGCCCCACCGATACGGATTTTACCCAATGGAGAGAAAATCAGGCCGATACACAGAATGACGAAAATGTTGGCTGCCAGAATAAAAAACCAGGCAAGATTGCCGGTTAGAAAGCCAAAGACGGCGTCATAAACTGGCGCAATGGTGTCTTGCAGGGCCAACGTGAGGATCACGAAGAGCAGTATGACGACGGAGGAAATCGTAAAAACCTTGCCATGCAGGTCGAGGTTCACGCCCATCGTTGTGGTGGTGATGTTGTCCTGGCCGATAACGTAATCGGTATCGATCAGGTTGGCAGGCCCCTCTGGGGCGGGAATACCTTCCGAGGGGGCCTTGTCATCTGGCGATTGGTCTTGCGGTTTGTTATCCACAAAGTTGCTCCCTTAACAATTAGAACGGTACGCCGATTTACTGGGTCACACGAAGGAGGAAGACAGACGCGTCAGTGTGCGTGGCTACCTTGCCACCATGAGAGGGCATCACAATGTCCAGGTGGCGTGGTAAATGCGTCGCCATTATGACCAGGTCTGCGCCAATTTCATCGATAGCCTTGACTAGCAAGTCGTCAACATTGGCAATTGGGTCGGTCGAGCTATAGACCTTGATGCCGACGGGCTGACCATGCACCTGATGGCGCTCCTGGGCAAAAGCATCGAGCTTTTGCTCATATTCCTGCGGGGTGCGAGCGACGCTGGTGGGGGTATTGGCCGTAACGCTGACATAGGTGATCCGTGCGTCATATTGTTTGGCCATGTCCGCCACAATGCTTAACGAAGGTTCAAGCGTATCCAGATGGGCAAGGTCTACGGGGACCATAATGTTATTAAACACGGCAGACTCCTTACTGTACTTTTGAAATGATCAACATTATCAAAATATATGCCGGTCATCGCTATGGTTCAGACGAGATAGATACAAGTGAGCTGGCGCGTCAATACGCACCAGCTCATGACAATCTCAAGGAATGATAATCAGCCTTCGAGCCATTCCTCAACCACGTCCTGGTTGTCTTCGACCCACTGCTTGGCATCCTCATAGGGGTCGCTGTCTTCCTCCTGGTTCATGAGCATGACTTCGCCCATTTGCTCAGGCGTCCACTCAAACGCATCAAGAATGGCATAGGCTTCTGCCATGTCGTCTTCCAGGCCATCACGGACGACGGTGTGAATTTGCTCTGAGCCACCGTAAACGTTCTCGGGGTCTTCCAGATATTTCAGATCCCAACGCGAGAACATCCAATGGGGTGTCCAGCCAGTAACGACGACATTCTCATCGTTTTCCATCGCGTTGCTAAGTGCCGCGACCATGGTAGCGTCGCTACCGCTGCGTAGCTCTAGTTCAAGATCATAGGTATCCATGACCTCTTCAGTGAGGGACATAAGGCCCGCACCAGGATCAATACCGATAATCTCGTCGTTAAAGTCGTCGGCATTGTCGTTAAGATCGGCGATAGAATCAATATCGCTATCTTCAGGAACCACAAGGCCGAGCTTGGTGCCGTCAAGGTTGGGGCCAAGGTCTTCAACGTTGTCGCCGACACTTTCCATGTAATTTTCATGGGTGGTTGGTAGCCAAGCGGCGACGATAGCGTCGGCATCGCCAGTCGACAGCGCCTGGAACATGGCGGCGGCGGACAGTGACGTCATTTCGACTTCGTAGCCCGCCTGCTCGAGCACGGCGCGTACCACGTTGGTCGACGCCACTTCAGACGACCACTCAACGTAAGCCAGGTTGATGGTGCCTTTGTCTTGCGCCTGGGCCATACCGCCCACGGCAAGACCAGCGCTTGAGACGAGCGCCAGCGAGGCGAGGCGGATGCGGTTATTTAGCATACGAGTTTTCATTCACTTGCTCCCTTGGGTGCTGGAGAGGAGGCAATCGCCACCTCAAACAAAATCGTGCTTTATTAATGTTACTTACAGCATGCGCATGTATCCCATGCTGTGCAAGTGTTGCCCCTTAACGCCCCTTTGACGTAAAGGGGCGGTACAGGTTTTATCGGCGCGATTTGCTGAGTGACTGGGTCAAGCGGTCGAGCACCATGGCGAGAATAACAACCGCGATACCCGCTTCAAAGCCGTCACCCGGACGCAGGCGTTGGATGGCGCGCCATACTTCGCTGCCCAGGCCATCGGCGCCGATCATGGCGGCAATAACCACCATGGAGAGTGCCAGCATGATGGTCTGGTTGATGCCCGCCATGACGGTCGGTAATGACAGGGGAAGCTGAACCTTGATCAGCTTCTGGCCGCGGGTTGCCCCGTAGGCATCGGCGGCTTCAATCAGCTCTACTGGTACCTGGCGAATCCCCAGGGTCGTGAAGCGAATGGCCGGGGGCATGGAGAAAATGACCGTGGCAAAGATCGCTGATACCGAGCCGATACCAAAGAAGGGAATCGCCGGGATCAGATAGACAAATGCCGGCATGGTTTGCATGAAATCGAGTACCGGCATGATGATGCGGTACAGTCGTTCAGAGAGGGCTGCTGCAATGCCCACCGGTATGGCAATGACCACCGCGACCAGGGTGGCGATAACCACCAGAGTCAAGGTCTCGATCATCGGATCCCAGAGCCCCAGGTTCCAGATCAAGGCCATGCCAGCGGCTGCACCGATCGCCAGGCGCACAGAGGCCGCCTTCCAGCAGAGCACCGCCACGATGGCCAGCAGTGCCCATTCGGGCAGCCACATCAGACCATCGTTGAGACCGCCAATACCGGTTTGGGTGACCTTGGAGATGGCGCGCGTGACCAACGAGTATTCGCTCGTCAGCCAGGTAAGACTGCTTTCGATCCAGTAACCTAATGGAATGCTTGGAATTTCCATACTTATTCTCCCGCCCGAGCTAGTTCGTCGAGTACTGCCCCTTTGACCACGACACCGAGCAGCCGCTGTTCATCGTCAACAACGGCGACCGGGAAGCTCTTTTCGCTGAACATGGCGAACAGGTTATGCAGCGCCTCGTCGGTCGTGACCTTGCGAAAGTCCTGGGTCATGTAATCGTTGATCGTGTCCGCACCGGCCTCGATGGCCCGGCTGGCCGCGTCGGCTTCCAGAAGCCCGAGCAGCTTGCGATCCCGGTCGGTGACGTAAATGGAGTCGATGCTGTGGTCACGCATACGGCGAAGCGCGGTGCGCGGGCCGTCGCTTTCACGGGCGGTTGAACGCACCGGGCGCATGGCGCTCTCGGCGGTCAGGATGCGCGCGCGGTCGACCCCTTCGATAAAGCGACGTACATAATCATCGGCGGGCTTGGTGAGGATTTCCTCGGGCGTGCCGATTTGCACGACGGCGCCGTCCTTGAGTAGCACGATGCGGTCGCCGATATTCAGCGCCTCGTCCAGATCGTGGGTGATAAAGACGGTGGTTTTCTGCATCCGGGCCTGCAGCTGTAAAAGCTCCTGCTGCATGTCCTTGCGGATCAAAGGGTCGAGCGCCGAGAAGGCTTCGTCCATCAGCAGCACGCTGGCGTCATTGGCCAGCGCCCGGGCGAGACCAACCCGCTGCTGCATACCGCCGGAAAGCTGGTTGGGGTAAGCATCTTCCCAGCCATCCAGGCCCACCTGCGTGAGCGACTCCCGTGCCGTCTTGTCCCGCTCAGCCGGGTCGATACCGCGGATTTCTAGACCGAACTGGGCGTTTTGCAACACGGTCTTATGGGGGAAAAGGGCGAAATTCTGGAACACCATCGAAAAATGCCGGCGACGGCACTCGAGCAGGGCCTTATCGCTCAACGAGGGGATGTGCTCGTCGTCGATGACGATGTCGCCTTCGCTGGTGTCGATTAGCCGGTTGAGGCAGCGAATCAGTGTGGATTTGCCCGACCCCGAAAGCCCCATGATCACCAGTAGCTCGCCTTCGTAGACATCAAAAGAGATGTTGGAAAGTCCGAGAGTCTGTCCGGTTTTTTCAAGAATTTCAGAGCGATTCAAGCCCTGGTCGCGAAGCTCAAGTGCGCTTTTGGGGTTTTTTCCAAAGACTTTGCTTACCCCTCGCACCTGAATTTTGACGTTACGTGTCTCGTCCATCGGCGTTGCCTTTTGTCAGCTGAGCGGAGTGGCGCCGCCTGTTTGGGCACATGTATAGGCCGCCCGCGAGGCCAGCGAGCACTGTTACTCATAAAAGAAAGAGATAATGAAATGCTAAAAGGATTATCAATTATTATACATATATGGCTGTGGTGTGTCACAACGCCCCGGCGTGAGCGGTAGCATAGCGTCTCATGTGTCATTTTTTACCCGCCTCCGCACAGCGTAAAAGGAGGGTGGCTGGCACGGCTTTTTTGTTATAAATTTTTGAAATAAAAGTATTTATATGAAATTAATGCTGCGATGGCACAGTATATGTAAGTAACTCTATGAATTGGCTGTTTGCAGTATGCAAAGCCAGCATGTAAAGCAAAGATTTCCAATTAAACGTAGTACAAACGAATTAGCAACAAGCGGTTATTATTTTTAACAGGCAGGAAGCCGCCAAGAGTGAACTTGTTGTCCAGTACCACGTCACAGGGCAGCAATGTTTTTAGTCACATAGGGAGTAAGCGAGTGAAGTTAATTCGTTTTAATGGTCAGAAAAGTGCCTGGGCAGCGTTGCTGTTGAGTGGTTTCTTGCTGGCGGGTTGCGGTCAGGAAGATGACGCTGAAGGAACGGCTGTACCAGACGAAGATACGAATCAAGAGCAAAGCGCTCAGGATCAACAAGATGCTGCTGTCGATGAAGAAGAGGCACCAGCTCAAGATGATCAGTTTGTTTCCGAGGAAGAATCGGTCAGCGATGACGAGCAGATGAATGGCGAGTCCAGTGATAGCGCCACCGCGCCGGAAGAGGAGCCTCTCAGCGGCGATGCCAATGAAGAGCCCGGTTTCGGCGATGGTACTGACCCCATGCCGGGGGATGGTGAAGATGCCAGCGACCTGACAGACAACGGCGATGAGTCCAGTGAAGAGACCGAAACCACTGACGGTCAGGATGAAGAGGATAGCCAGGACGAAGAGGAAAGCGAAGATAGTCAGGAAAGTGAAGATCGTAGCGAGTAAGCCCTCCGTTGTGGTGGGAGTAGTAGCGTAGAAAGTGTAGGTCCCTACGATGGTAAGTCGCTTCAGCTGTTTGTTCCCTGCGGCTGTTTACACGGTTTATCATCCCTTCAGCCCCCGCGCCCGCGGGGGTTTTTTTTGCTAGCACGGTCAAGGTTCTTCGCTGCTATCTTCCAGGCGGCGATAAAGCGTACGCCGGGCAATGCCCAACACTTCCGCTGTCCGGCGCTTGTTGCCGCCGGTGGCTTCCAGCACCTTGCGGATATAGCGCTTCTCCACTTCTTCAAGGCTCGGCCAGGGGGCGGCGGCGGCCGTAGACGTTGGCAATTGCGGCGTAGAGAGGACTTCGCCGGTGAGTGTGGCCGTGTTTTGCGCTGACGTCTGGTTGAGCTGTTCGCGCAGCCGCTCCGGCAGGTTCTGATGACGAAGCGTGCCGTCCTCACTGAGCGTAACGGCGCGCATGATGGCGTTTTCAAGCTCGCGCACGTTGCCAGGATAGGGGTAATGCAGCAGGCAATGGAGCGCATCCGGCTCAATTTGCTCGATCTGCTTGTGCTGCGCATCGGCATGCTTGTCGATCAGGCTGAACACCAGATGTTCGATGTCGGGACCGCGGTCGCGCAACGGGGGGATACGCAGCGAGAAGGTTTCCAGGCGGTAGAACAAGTCGCTCCTGAAGTTGGCCTGCTCGATTTCCTTTTCCAGATGGCGATGCGTGGCGGCGATAATTCGCACATCGACGGGTTCCTCGCGCTCACCCCCCACTGGGCGCACGGTTTTTTCCTGCAGCGCGCGGAGCAGTTTGGCCTGGAGATTGATCGGCATCTCACCAATTTCGTCGAGAAACAGGCTCCCGCCCTGGGCGCTGTGAAAAAGGCCCTGACGCGCCTCGTTGGCGCCGGTAAAGGCCCCTTTTACGTGACCGAAAAACTCACTTTCCATCAGATCGGCAGGGATGCTGGCGCAGTTGACTGCCACGAAGGGGGCGTCGTGGCGCAGGCTTTCCTGATGAATCGCCCGTGCCAGCAGCTCCTTGCCGGTGCCGCTTTCCCCCAGCAGCAAGATGGGTGCATCGCTTTTGGCCAGCCGCGAGGCATCATGAAATAGCGCTTGCATGGCATCGCTTTTACCCACGATGCCATGGAAGTGGCCAACCTCCGTTGCCTGGGAAACCGCCATACGCTGGCGCTCCAATACGCGAAATACCGATTCGCGCACGGCGTCCAGATCCAGCGGCTTGGTCAGGAAATCATCGGCGCCCAGCTTGAGCGCTTCCACCGCCTGGTCGATGGTGCCAAAGGCGGTAATCACGATAATGCCCAGCTCACTGCCCTCATGGCGTAGCTGTTGGAGCAGTTGGATACCGCTGATGCCCGGCAAGCGCACGTCCGTGATGATCAGCGATACCGCCGTATGACTCAGCAGGGCAATTCCTTCCTCTGCGCTGGATACCCCGTGCGTGGCGTAGCCTGCGTCGTGTAGCTCTTCTTCCAGCAGCTCACGTATGGCGCTGTCATCTTCCACTACCAACAAAGGTAAAAAATGTTCCGTATGCTTCACAAACATGGTCCTCATGCAGGTGTGGTGTCGTAGAGGGGCAGCGTAATTTCAAAACCGGCGCCGCCCAGCGGACTGTCGAAAACGCCGATAGTACCGCCGTGATCGTTGATGATCCGGTGTACCATCGACAGGCCAAGCCCGCTGCCCTGACCCACGGGCTTGGTGGTAAAGAACGGGTCAAATACCTGCTGATGGTGCGAGGCGGGAATGCCCGGCCCGTCATCCTCAACCCATAAATGCAGTTCGTGCTGCTGTTGCTCGGCATGTACCCGAACGCGGCTGACGCCGTCAGCCTGCGCCGCGTTGCGCAGCAGGTTGGTCAGCACCTGGACAATTTGCTGGCCGTTGGCGAGCAGCGTGGGCGCCGGGCTGGGCAGGGTGGTTTCCAGATGAACCCCGCGCGGCTCAAGCTCGTCTTCCACCAGGGCGCTGGCACTCTGCATCAGCTCGTCCAGCGGCTGCTCGTCTTTCTCGACGTTATGCTGGCGGCCCAGCTCCATCAGCTGGCGAACGATTTCGACGATGCGCTCCACTTCACCGCGAATGCGGCTCAGGCGGGCGCGCTCGTCTTCTCCGATCACGTCGCGCCGAGCCAGCCGCTGGGCCTGGCCGTTGATCACGGTCAGCGGCGCGCCGATCTCATGGGCGACGCCGGCCGCCAGGACGCCAAGCTCAGCCAGTTTCTTGGATTTGCGCAGGCGCTTTTCAAGCTCGATTTCCCGCAGCTGGCGGTCCTTGATGTCGTGATCCTTCTCGGCCATGGCATCCAGCATGCCGTTCAGCCCGGCCGCCAGCCGGCGGTACTCCGCGGGCCCTTCAATGTTGGCGCGCTGCTCTCGGTCACCTTCTTCGACGCGCTGCATGACCGTCAGCAGGCGATTCAACGGCCGTTCGATATAGTGACGGAACCCCCACCAGATACTCAGTACAATCCCGGCGGCGCCGACCACAAACACCAGCACCGCAACGATACTCAGAAAGCCGGTATAGTTTTCGATGCCGGTGTTCAGGCGGTTGACCTGCAGCACACCGCTTATTTCACCGTCCGGCGTGCGTAAGGGCTTTAGCGCGGAATAGTAGGTCCATCCTTCAAATTGGCGATATTCACCATGCAGTTCATCCTCTTCGATGACCTGCTGAATATCCTCGCGGCTGAACAGTTCACGGCCCAGCCCCAGGCCGTGTATTTCGCGGCCTTTGGTGTCGAACACATAGGCCCCGTAGATACGGTGGAAGGAGAACGCACCCTCCAGCGCCTCCTCGAGCGATGCATCATTTTCACGAGCAACGGCATAGCCAAGCGTTGTGCTTAACGCGTGGGTGATCATGTCGACTTCATTCTGCAACTTGGAGCGAACGTTATCTTCCAGTGATTTGATGGCGACCAGACTGAACACCACCAGGATCACGAAGAGCGGGACGATGACCGTCAAGATAATCAGATTTCGTAAACGCATGCGCTAACCGGGGTTATGAAACATCAATAGCGGACGGCCCTTATTCGACGGGGCGTAAGCGATAAAGGGCGCCGTCGGCGGCGTCGGTCAGCACGTAGATGGCATCATTCGGGCCCTGGCGCACGTCGCGAATACGGCCAAGTTCGCCGTCGAGGACGACTTCGCGTTGGGTTACTTCATTGTCTTCCAGCTGAAGCCTGATCAGCTGTTGGCTGCCAAGGCCTCCCGCCAGCAGTTGCCCCTGCCACTCGCCAAAGGCGTCGCTGGTGACTTCCGCCAGGCCTGACGGCGCAAAGCGGCCTTCAAAGACATGCACCGGGTCGACCATGCCCGGCTTGGACGTCTCGCCGATCGGCTCGTTGGTGGCGTAGTCATTGCCCCGGCTGACCTCGGGCCAGCCGTAGTTGTCGCCGGCGGTGAGCCGGTTCAGCTCGTCACCGGTTCTGGGGCCGTGTTCTGTGGCCCAGGGCTCGCCGTCTTGTCTAACCACCATGCCCTGAATGTTTCGGTTACCCTGAGTGTAAATTTCATCCAGCGTGGCCGTGTCGTCCACAAACGGATTGTCGTCGGGCACGCCGCCCGTAGCGGTGAGGCGCAGGGTGGAGCCCGCGTGGTCGTCATCCGCTTGGGCGCGCGGCGGTTCGCTGCCGCGGTCGCCAATGCTCATCAGCAGAGTATCGTCGGGCAGCCAGGCAATGCGTGAGCCGTAATGGCGCCCCGGCGAAGAGGCGCGGTCCTGTTCAAATAAATGCTCGACGTCGCCCAATCCGTCGCCCTGCCATTCTACTCTGGAGAGCGCTGCGCGGCTGTTGCTGCCGTCTGGCTTGCTCCAGGTGAAGTAGATCCAGTCGTGATCACCGTCGCCAAATTGGGGATGCAGGGCGATATCCAGCAGCCCGCCCTGGCCGCGCTGACTGACATCGGGGAGCCCTTCCAGCGTACGGCGCTCGCCACCTTCATCATCGATCAGGTTAAGCCGCCCGGGGCGTTCGCTGACCAGATAGCGGCCGTCGGGTAGAAATGCGACCGCCCAGGGGTTTTCGAGGTCTTCGGCGACTTTCTCGATGGAAAAGGCCAACTGGTCGCTCTCGATACGTTCCTCAACCATATCGGCGGCGCTGGCAGAGGCGCTGCCAAGTAAACCGGCAAGGGCGGCGGTTAGCCAGCGCTGACGCAGCACCTGGGTAGATAATGGACGCATAGAGAATGCTCCCGGACAGTCGGTAATATTGGGTTTATCAAGCAGTGACGCTTTATAGCCCGAGAGGTTCCCTGTGCTATGGCATCAACCAGGCAAGCATCAGGGGCAAATACACCAGCGCCAGCAGGGTAGAGCAGAATACCAGGCTGGCCACGTAGGCCGGCTCGCGCTGGGCGCGCTGGGCAAACAGGTAGTTGAATACCGCCACCGGCATGCTCATTTGCAGCACCAGAATGCCCTGGGCCAGCGGCGGCAGCCCCAGCCACCCGGCAATCAGCCAGGCAGCCCCCGCAGCAAGCGGTATGCGCACCAGACTAAAGCCCAGCCCCGAGCGCAGGCTTCTGACCTGAATGCTGGCCAGCGATACGCCGAGGGTGATCAGCATCAGCGGCACGGTAAAGCCGGACATCAGATCCACGCTGTTGGCGATCCACAGCGGCAACTGGGTGTCGGTGAGCAACAGCGCCATGGCAATGGCGATGGCATAGACCGTCGGCGTCTTGGCCAGCGCCTTGAACGGATTGCCCCGACTGGCCAGCATGGTACCTACGGTAAATTGAAACAGGGAAACCGTGACCATCACGGTAATACCGTACACAAACCCGGCGCTGCCAAAAGCGTAAAGCACTACGGGTAGCCCCATGTTGCCGGTGTTGGGGTACATCATCGGCGACAGCAAAACGCGCCAGTCGCGGCGTAATAGCTTGGCCACAAAAAATGTCGCCCCGGCCATGCAGATGATCACCAGCGCGGTCGCTAGCATAGTGCGGCCAAAAGTGCTGGCGTCTATCTCCGCCCCCGCAAGCGAAGCAAGCACCAGCGAGGGCGTTCCGATGTTAAAAACCAACCGCGTCACAAAATCGACGGGGTAGGGATGACCCAGGCGCACCCAGGTAAATCCAAGGCCGGCACCCGCCAGTACGGGCGCCATGACCGCAAAGAGTTCCGCCAGCATGACGAGCCCTTGGCAATGAGTGGTCGACTATTGTGAATAGTAAGCGGACTAACTGGCAAGTCGAGGTTGATTTATCTAGGCCGCGACGTCGCTGTGCTGCCACTGATGGGGCATCTGCTCGCGCAGGAACGTCAGCAGCGCCTGTATCCGCCGGGGCTGGTAGCCGTAGGCATACAGCAGCGTGATCGGCAGGGGCGCCGGTTTCCAGTTGGGCAGGCAGGGCGTCAGTTCGCCGGGATGATGGGCTTCGCGTTTGTCGGCGAGCCAGTGAGGCAGCAGGCCTATGCCTTTGCCGCGCGCGATGGCATCCAGGTGAAGCGCGGTGAGGTCGACCCGCAAGCGCGAACGGGGCGGGTAGAAATGATAGCTGCCGTGGTTTTGGTGATGCAGCAGCAGGCCGTCCTGGGTGGTCCCCAACAGATCGATCCAGGGGTGGTTGGCCAGGTCGCGGGGATGCTTGAGCAGCGGCTGCTGGCTGAGGTAATCGGGGCTGGCGTAAAGGCCTCTGCTGAGCATGCCCAGTGGCTCCTGGTGAAGGCCGCTTTCCGGTACCCTCCCCAGGCAGACGTGCACGCAATGACTGTTGAGCGAGGTGGGCGGCGCCTCGCGGGTGCGCAGGGTGAGCTCCACTTTGGGGTAACGCGCCATGAACGTATCCATGATCTGGCCCATCCAGCCCCGGGCCAGCGCGCAGTGCACCTCAAGCGTTACCGTGCCGCTGATATCCTCGCGTAATTCCGCCAGCGCTTCATGACTGCGCGCCGCCAGGGCCAGCATGTCCTGACAGTAGCGGTCAAACAGCAATCCGGCCTCGGTGGGCAATAGCCGGTTGGCCTGACGGCGCAGCAACGGCTGCTCGAGCCGTGCTTCCAGATGGCTGATCCGGCGGCTGAGCGTGGATTTAGCCAGCCCCAGCTTACGCGCGCTGAGCGTGAGACTACCGGTCTCCATCACCTCCGCAAAGGCGTTGAGTTCGTCGAAATCATACATGATGAGCACCGCAGTACAGGAAACGCGCTCATTGTGCCAGTAATTTTAGTGAATGAAAATTATTGTGATTTGCTGTTGCATGTTGCTGAGCGCATTGTTTCACCTCTTTATGGCCTGGTTGGCGTGATGAGTGAGCGGCATCAGGCCAGTGAAATTGAGTTAACCACCATGGCCGCAACCTGATGACTCGTCTAAAAAACCCCGGCACTTGGCCGGGGTAAAGATCAGCATTGAAGCCAGTTAAAGCATCAGCGAGCACGCTTGGCGATTAGAACTCGTAGCGCGCCGAGAGCCACAGACGACGGCCTTCCTCGCTATTGGCGTAGCGGTTGCCATAGCTGGTTTGTGGGTTGCCCGCCCGGTCGGTGGAGGCATAGCTTTGGTAGTCGACGAAATCTTTGTCGAATAGGTTATCAATCGTCGCGCTCAGATTAAGCTGGTCGGTGACTGCGTAATTACCGCCCAGGCTGAACAGCGAGTAGGCTTTAAAATCGCCTAGGTCATCGAAAAGCGGTACGGGCGGGCCAGGAGGCGCAGTGCGAGAGCGGTAACGCTCGCTGCGGTATTCTGCAGAGAGCCAGGCATCCAGCTTGTCGGTGGCCTGCCAGCGCAGCGTGGCATTTACCGAGTGTTCGGGCGTATCGGTGAGCGGCTCGCCCTTATTGTCGCCGCTTTTCTGTTCGCTATCGGTGTAGGTGTAGTTGGCGTTCAAACGCCAGTCCGGGTTGAACTGGTAGGCGGTGGAAAGCTCAACGCCCTGGGTAATTGCCTCGTCGACGTTGACCTGCTGTTCATACGTGTCGTCAGGAATCGACGGGTCATTGCTGACGTATATCGGATCGCCTGCAGTGATCTTGTCATCGAACTGGTTGTGGAACAGCGTCGCGCTGGCGGTAAAGCCCTGCTGGTTATCGTAATGGGCGCCGATTTCACTGCTGGTGCTGGTTTCCGGTTCCAGGTCGGGGTTACCGATGGTCAACTGTGCCCCTTGTTGGGTGACGCCGTTGATGCCGTCGTGCAGGTCGTTAAGCGATGGTGTTTTGTAGCCGCGGCTCACGCCACCTTTTAGTGTCCAGTTGGGGGTCGTGTTCCACACTAAGTAACCACGCGGGCTGAACTGGCTGCCAAAGGCGTCGTGGTGGTCGTAACGCCCGCCGAGCGTAAGTGCCAGATCGTCGCGCAACATCCATTCGTCTTCGGCAAACAGGGCGGTAGTGGTTTGCTCGAACGTCTCACCCGCTAAACCGTCGTCCAACTCCGAATCCATCCATTGGCCACCTAAGGTGGTCATATGATCGCCCAGCGGCATGGTGAATTTGCTATCAAGCACCGTGTTGGTGGTTTCAAGCTCCCGCGGGTCACCGCCAACAATGCCGGGGAAGCCGGCGTATGCCTCACCCTGAGTGCCGGGAATCGTGCGGCCGGTGGTTTCGGTGGTGTTGCGCATCAAGCTGGAGTCCAGGGTGCCCGAGGCAAAGCGGCCGGTGTGACCAATGGCCAGCTGCTCGCGCTCAAAGCGCAGCTCATCCGCATAGCCGTTGGCGACGCCTGGATCGGGTTCGCAGCTGCGGGTACGCCCATCCAGGGTGCCTAGCTGGCACTCGTCGTTGGTGTAGCGCTGGCGATTCACTTCGCCGTCGAGCCACAGGTCGTGGTCGTCGGTCGGCGTCCAGGTCAGCTTGCCGCCCAGGTTGTAGGTATCGCCTTCCACCGGGCTTGGGCCACGCTGGCTGACCTCGATGGGATCCCCATTCTGGTCGCTGTATTGGAGTTCGGAAGCGTCGCGCTCATGGAAGCGTCCGCGCAGCTGTATACCTAGGGTGTCTTCCACCAGCGGGCCGCTGGTGTAGAGGTTGATCTCGCGGCGGTCGCCAAAGTCGCGGTCTTCGTTGAAGGTGTTCTCGACGCCGATGGAGCCAGTCCACTCGCGGTCGACCTTGCGGGTAATGATGTTGATCACGCCGCCCATGGCGTCGGAGCCGTAAAGCGTCGACATCGGCCCGCGAATGACTTCGATACGCTCGATGCTGGCCACTGGCGGAAAGTAACTGGTCGAGGTTTCGCCAAAGCCGTTGGGGGTCACGCTACCGGCGGTATTCTGGCGGCGGCCGTCAATCAGGATCAGCGTGTAGTCGCTGGGCATGCCGCGCATGCTGATATTGCGCCCGCCGGTTTTGCCTACAGAGCCGCCCACGTCGACTCCTTCCACATCGCGCAGGGCATCGGCAATGCTGCTGACGCGCTTGCGCTCCAATTCCTCGCGAGACACCACCGAAATGCTGGCTGGCGCATCGACCATCGCCTGTTCGAAACCGCTGGCCGACACCACGATGTTATCCAGTTGATCGTTCTTCTGGGCAACCGCTGCGGTGGACGACATGGCGAGCGCAACAGCGCTGCTCAAAATGGTGCGAGTGTAGCGTGGCATGGGCATCCCCTTGATGAAGCTGTTAACTTTTTAATGATATTCATTATCAAATGAGATGCAGAGTCTAAAAACTTAAGTTCCCAAATACGAGGTGATAAAACGGAACGGTACGTTGCATATTGAGGAACGACTGGCCCCTGGCGGCGCGAAGCCGGCGGGCGTTGCGTGGGAGGGAACAACGTATTCGCTGGAAGGCTGATGCAAGTGCTTCTGATAATCGTTATTATCTTCGCCTGATTAAACAGCGAGGATACCTGATGCGGGCTGCAGCGTTACGCAATGGCATGGTGGGACTACTACTCAGTGGGGTGTTGGTGAGCGCCGCCGAGGCGCGCACGCTCGATACCGCCTATGGCGAGGTCGAAGTGACCGGCACGCCCGATCGTGTGGTCACGCTATACGAAGGCGCGCTGGATGCCTCGCTTGCTGCGGGTGTCACGCCGCTGGGCGCGGTGACCACCCGCGGCGGCGATAACGTCGCCGAGTACGTGGACGCACATCTAGGCGGCGAGCGGCCCGCCATCATGGGGGTGGTGCGCGAAATCAACATTGAGGCGGTACTTGAGCAGCGCCCTGATTTGATCCTGGCACCCGCTCGGCTCTCCGAGGAGCAGTATCAGCTGCTGTCGCAAATTGCGCCCACCATAGTGCCGCCCACTCAGCCGCTTGCTCCGGATAACTGGAAAGTCGAAGCCCGCCTGTACGGCGACGCGCTGAATCGCCAGGACGCCATCGAAGACGCCATCAGCGCCGTTGACCAACGCGCCGCGGAATTAGCGAGCGCTCTGGACGAGGCCGACGTGGGTGGCAATGCTTTCTTGGTGCGCTGGATGCCGGGCGGGCCGATGGTCATGTCGAAAAACCTGTTCGCCGCCGGGCTACTCGCTCAAGTGGGCTTGACGGTGGAAGACGCCGGGCTTGTGGGCGAGGGCGGCGTACACAGCGATATCTTAAGCCTTGAAAACCTCTCCCAGGTGGATGGTGACTGGCTGTTCCTGGCGACACTCAATGACGACGGCCAGGAGGCCCTGGCATCGGCCAGGCAAAGCCGCGCCTTCACCCGGCTAGACGTGGTTCAGCGCGAGCAGGTGGTGCCGGTGAACGGCCAGCTATGGACCAGCGCCAACGGCCCACTGGCGGCCCAAGCGATTCTTGACGATATCGACGCCGCCCTGCTGCCGTGATGCCGTTGAGCGTGAGTAACCAGCGAACGCAGATGACGTTACTGCTCACCGCCCTTGTGGCGGTGAGTCTCGTTAGCCTGCTGATTGGCGCCGGTAGTGTCGGCCCACTGCGCGCCCTGGCGGTGCTGGGCGGCAGCCATGATAGCGACGCCAGTTTCGTGGTCTGGCAACTGCGCGCACCGCGCACCTTGATCGGCATTATTGTCGGCATGGCGCTTGGCGTGGCGGGGGCGCTATTGCAGGCGGTGTCGCGTAACCCGCTCGCCGAACCCGGTCTGCTTGGCGTCAGCGCTGGCGCCGCCTTTGCGGTGGCGCTGACGCTGGTCATGGGCGCCAGTGCCGCCACGCTGCGTATTTCGGTGGCACAGCTGGGCGCGTTGCTCGGCTGCATGTGCGTGCTGAGCGTTACTCGCGTTCGCGGCGTGGGCAGCGACCCGGTGCGGCTGGTATTGGCAGGCGCGGCGTTTTCCGGGCTGCTCGGCTCGCTCACTTCGCTGATGCTGTTGTTTGATCAGCGTGCAGCGGATGAAATCCGTTTCTGGGTGATCGGCAGCCTCGCCGGACGCCGCCTGGACGATGTGGTGGCGGTGCTGCCCAGCATGCTGGTCGCGGCGGTGGCGGTGGTGTTCATCGCGCGCCCGCTGGCGGCATTGGCCTTGGGCGAGCGTGCGGCGTCTGGCTTGGGCCATCGCCCTGGGCTGATCCGTTGGTTGGTCGTGGCCTGCGTGGCCGTGCTGGTGGGCGCTGCCACGGCGATCGCCGGGCCGATTGCCTTTGTCGGGCTGGTGGTGCCGTTTGCCGCCCGGGCGTTGGCGGGCCCGGATATTCGCCGCACGCTGTGGTTCTGCCTGCCGATCGGCCCTTTGATGGTGCTGGCGGCGGATATCATTGCCCGCGTGGCGGTGGCCCCCTCGGAGCTACCCATTGGCGTACTGACCGCGTTATGCGGCGCCCCCGTGCTGGTCGCCGTGGTGCGCGCCCGGCGACTTCCGATGCTGTGACCTCTAACGTGAATGCCATGAAATCGAACGCCAATGAGCTTCCCATGTCGGCCTTTGTAGCCGAGCGCCGCTCGTCGCCGGTCGCGGCACCGCCGGGCTACTGGCGGTTTGCCTGGATATCCCCGCGCGGCAAGGCCTACAGCCTGCTGATCGAGCGGCGGGGCGTTGCCGTCAGCGCGGGACTTTTCGTCGCGCTGATATGTGCCTGCACCCTTTATCTGATCCTGGGCAGCATGACGCTGGCGCCGAGCGCGGTCCTCCCGGCACTGTTTGGCCGAGGCGAGATGATCAGCGTGTTTACCGTTCAAGAGCTGCGCCTGCCTCGGCTGGTCGCCGCCTGTCTGACCGGAGGCGCTTTTGCGCTTGCCGGGGTGTTGATGCAGACCCTGGCGCGCAACCGGCTCGCGACGCCGGGGATTATCGGTATCGATAACGGCGCAACCGCCTTTGCCGTGGCCTCGGTGGTGGGCATGGGCGTCTCGCTGGCGCCACCGGCCATGGCGCTGGCCGGGGCGGCAACGGCCGCCGCGCTGACCTTTGGTCTGGTGGCGGGCGGCGGCACCCAGGGCTATCGCTTTATCGTCGCGGGGATAGGCGTGGGCGCGGTGTTTGGCGCGGTCACCCAACTGATGCTGGCGCGGGTGGCGATCGATACCGCCAATGCCGCCTACCCCTGGACCGTCGGGTCGCTCAATGCCCGCCCCGGCGACGCGGTAAGTTTGCTTGCCGTTGGGTTGGGTGTGGGCGCGATCGCCGCTGGGTTTATCGCGCGTCCGCTATCGCTGATGCGCTTTAAAGACGCCACCGCCTTTGGGCTGGGCGTTAACGTTAAGGCGCGCCGCTTTCAGGTGCTGATGCTGTCTGTCGTATTGACCGCGCTGGCGGTCGCCGTGGCCGGGCCGGTGGGCATGGTCGGGCTGATCGGCCCGGAAATCGCCCGCTCGCTTTCAAGCTCACGCCAGGTGCCTCTTGTGGCATCGCTATTGTCAGGGGCGCTGGTGATGGTGCTGGCAGACCTCGCCGGGCGCACCTTGCTGGCGCCGATTGAAATTCCCGTCGGCATCGTGACCGCGGTGATCGGCGGCCCCTGGTTATTATGGATACTAATGCGCCCGCAACGGAGCCATGCATGACGCCTGCTGAACCATCCCCCACGCTTGCCACCGAGTCGCTCGCCCTGAGCTATGGCGCCCGGCGCGTTATCGATTCGCTGGATGTCAGCCTGCCCAGCGGCCAGGTCACCGCGATTGTCGGCCCCAACGGATGCGGCAAGTCCACGCTGCTTTCGGGCCTTGCCCGGCTGCACAAGCCGGAAAGCGGCGCGGTATTGCTGAACGGCGCGGACATTCAGAACTTGCCCGCCCGGACGCTTGCCACTCAGCTGGCGCTGTTGCCGCAAGAGGCCGTGGCGCCGGAAGGGCTGACCGTCAGCGAGCTGATTCGCTTTGGCCGCCAGCCTCACCAGGGCTGGCTGCGCCAATGGTCGGCGGAGGACCAGCGCGTGGTCGAGCACGCGCTTACCGCCGCCGGGCTCGACGCCTTGGCCGAGCGGCCGCTGGAAGCGCTTTCCGGCGGGCAGCGCCAACGCGCGTGGATCGCCATGACCATCGCCCAGCAAACGCCGCTGCTGTTGCTCGATGAGCCTACGTCCGCGCTGGACCTGGGCCACCAGATTGAGGTGTTCGAGCTGGTGCGCCATCTGGCCTGCCATGGCCGTACCGTGGTGATGGTACTCCACGACCTGGCCAGCGCCTGCCGCTATGCGGATCATCTGATCGCCCTGTGCGACGGGCAGATCGTCGCCCAGGGCGCGCCCGCTGAGGTGGTGACGCCCGCTCTGGTGCGCACGCTCTACCAGGTCGACTGCACGCTGATGATCGACCCCAATACCGGCAGCCCGCTGCTGGCCAACGTGCGCCGGGCGGGTGGCTAGGCCTCATGCTTGAGTCGGGAAAGTGTTAGCATAGGACGCGCTATTCGACGCCCACCATACAGTAAGGAATACTCGTGGCTTCTTCCATGCCCCGCGCTCAGAATCAGAGTTTTCAGGCCTTGATGCGCCTTTTGCGCTACGCCAAAGGTTACCGGCGGCGGATCATCGCCGCGAGCGTTTGTTCGATCATCAACAAGCTGTTTGATATCGCCCCTGAAATCCTCATCGGCGTGGCCATCGACGTGGTGGTCAATCAGGAACAGAGCTTTGTGGCGAGCCTGGGCTTTGAAACGCCCCAGGAGCAGATCACCATGCTGGCGGTGCTGACCTTCGTGATCTGGGCGGGGGAGTCGCTGTTCGAGTATCTGTTCCAGATCCTCTGGCGCAACCTCGCTCAACGGCTTCAGGCCGATATGCGCCAGGATGCCTACGAGCACGCCCAGCGGCTGGATATGGCGTTCTTCGAGTCAAAAAGCTCCGGCCAGCTGGTCGCCACCATGAACGACGACGTCAACCAGCTGGAGCGGTTTCTCGACGGTGGCGCCAACGCCCTGATTCAAGTGGGGGTGACCGTGGTGGCCGTGGGCGCGGTGTTCTTTGTGCTCTCGCCGTTGATTGCGCTGCTGGCGTTCACGCCTATCCCGCTGATTATCTGGGGCGCGTTCTACTTCCAGCGCAAGGCCGGGCCGCTGTACAGCGACGTGCGCGAAAAGGTCGGCGACCTGGGCAGCCGGCTCTCCAATAACCTGAGCGGCATTGCCACCATCAAGAGCTTTACCAGCGAAGACCGCGAAGCCGCGCGTCTGCGCGACGCCAGCGAAGCCTATGTTGATGCCAACCGCCGGGCGATCCAGATGAGCTCTGCGTTTATTCCCATCATCCGCATGGCGATTCTGGCAGGCTTTCTAGCCACCTTTACGGTCGGCGGCATGATGGCGCTGAACGGCTCGCTTAACGTAGGCGCCTACGGCGTACTGGTATTTCTGACCCAGCGCCTGCTGTGGCCGCTGACCGGCCTGGCCCAGGTAATCGACCTGTTCGAACGCGCCATGGCCAGCACCAAGCGAATTCTCGACCTGCTGGAAGAGCCGATAACCGTAAAGGACGACAGCACCACGCCGCTGGCTCAACCGGTTAAAGGCGAGGTGCGCTTTGAGTCAGTGAGCTTTCACTACGCCGCCAGCCACGTCGGCGTCGATGGGATAGACCTTCACGCACCGGCAGGGCATACGCTTGCGCTGGTGGGTGCCACCGGCTCGGGCAAGTCCACCCTGGTCAAGCTGCTGCTGCGCTTTTATGACCCGGAAAGCGGGCGCGTGCTGGTGGATGGTCAGCCGGTGAGCGAGGTCAGCATGCACTCGCTTCGCCAGGCGATCGGGCTGGTCAGCCAGGACGTTTACCTGTTCGAAGGCAGCATTCGCGACAACATCGCCTACGGCAAGCCCAATGCCGACGACGCTGAGATTATCGACGCCGCGCAAACGGCGGAGGCGTGGAGCTTTATCGAGACGCTGCCCCAGGGGCTGGATACGCCGGTGGGCGAGCGGGGCGTGCGGCTTTCCGGCGGCCAGCGTCAACGGCTTTCGCTTGCCCGGGCGCTATTGAAAGACCCGCCTATTCTGGTGCTCGACGAGGCCACCAGCGCAGTAGACAACGAAACCGAAGCGGCCATTCAGCGCTCGCTGAAACGCATCGCCCACGGCCGCACGGTGATCATGATTGCCCACCGGCTATCCACCATCGTACATGCCGATGAGATCGTGGTGATCGAAAAGGGCCGGGTGGCGGAGCGCGGTACGCACCCAAGCCTGATCGCCGCCAATGGACATTATGCCGCCCAGTGGCGGGTACAAACCGGCGAGGCCCAAGCGGGGGACGCCGAAGCGGTTAGCGGTTAACCAATAACGCATCCAGAGTGATCGGCACGTGCTCGTCGATCTCCTGGTAGCCCAGCAGCGACAGCACGCTGCGCACGGTGGCGTTGGCCATCAGCGCGCGGCCATCCATCGCCATGGGCTCGGCGTGGGTCACGCGCACTTCGTTCAGGCCTTCACGGGTAAAGCGCAGCGGCACGCTTTCTTCCTGATTGACCAGGTCGCTCTGTACCCGGAAGGTCAGCGTTTCCACCAGCGACTCGCCAATATCCAGCTCGTCCAACCGCTCCGGCGGCATTTGCGCCACCAGCGTCACCAGGGTGGTGTTGGCCAGCATCTCGGCCCAGGTGGGCATTTCACCAAATCGGGTGAGGACATCGGTCTGGCTGAGCTTAAGCGGCAGGCGCAGCGTCCCATCAGAGGAAATATCGCCTTGAAGGTCGCGAACCTGGTGGTGATGGGTTTGCGGTTCCTCGCCATCCAACTGGGTAATGGTGGCTTGGACGTTCGAGCGGTCAGGGTCCAACTGCCAGTCTGCCTGCGCGGGCACCGCTAACAGCAACGAAAAAAGCGCCATCAATGCTTTCAAAGCGTATCTCCTTATCAGAGCCCTTTCTATAAGGGCTCACTTCAAGACCCGCTCATCGTCAAAAAGTGCCGTTTGCAAGGCAAGATAGCCCACCCGGGGCTGGCCTCGCCCCACCACATTCGCTATGATATGCACGCTTTTCGGGCCTATAGCTCAGTTGGTTAGAGCAGGGGACTCATAATCCCTTGGTCGTAGGTTCAAGTCCTACTGGGCCCACCATTTCAGCATGCTTATTCTAAAAGCAGGGGGATTATGAGTCCCTTGGTTCAAAGGTAGAGATTCGGACAGTGTTTTCCTTCTAGAGCCCGGAATTGTTGTCACTATCGACAAGCTGTAACGGCAACTTGCAAAGCTGTCATCCGCAAGCCGACTTGGCCCACCACTGCAAATTGGCCCACCACTGCAAAGACCTTCCGCACCAAACGTGACGCCCAAGACTGGGCACGCCGCACTTAAGATGAAATGGTGCGTGGCGTTTATATCCAGCGCAGCGCCTCGGAGCGCATGACGCTCTGTCAACGCCAATGAAGGTTGTCCGCTTATAGCATCGGTGCTGACATGTCTTTCTCGGTAAGGTAGAGATGGCACCCGTCTCCCGAAGAAGATCAAAGATACGATATCTTCAACAATGAAACAGGCAGCCTCATCATATTATCAAAGTTTTACTATAAGTTTCAGAGACGCTGATGAGTGATTGCCGCTACGTCACGCAACCAAGGCTGTCGAGCCCAATGTTGGTCAGCGAACTTTGAGATATCGTTTTGATAGGTCAACGAAAGTCCGATACTGTCCAGACCTTCAATAAACATTTTGAGGTGGCGCGGCATCATTTCAAAATTAGCCTGAACACTATAGCTCCTAAGGCTTTGCTCCTTGATGTCGATCTCTACCGTATTTTTGGAGGGATCATCGGCATCGTCCATCAATTGAGCAATCTGCTCTGGCGGCAAGGTCACCAGCAACAACCGGTTGTTCATCGCATTGGAGTAGAAAATTTCGGCAAAACTTGAAGCGATCACGGCTCGAATGCCGAACTGCTGGAGGCCCCAGACCGCGTGCTCGCGGCTTGATCCACAGCCGAAGTTGGAGCCACCGATCAGAATTGATGCGCCGACATATGAAGGTTGGTTGAGCACAAAATCAGAACGTGCCTGTCCCTGAGCGTCGAAACGAAGGTCGTAAAGCAAACCCTCCTTCAGACCTGACTTGTCAATGCCACGGAGGAACTGTTTGGGCATGATCTGGTCCGTGTCGAGATTCTCTATGTGAAGCGACGCAGAGCGTCCCTTGATGCGAGTATGCTCAGTCATTGCAGGATCTCCAGTCGACGTACGTCGGTAAGGTATCCAGCCACAGCGGCTGCAGCCGCCATTGCCGGGCTCATTAGATGGGTGATGGCACCTCGTCCCTGGCGTCCCTCGAAGTTGCGATTCGTCGTCGAAGCGCAGCGTGTGCCTTCGGTTAAAACATCGTCATTCATTGCCAGGCACATCGAACAGCCGGAATTGCGCCACTCGAAGCCTGCCTGCGTAAAGATCCGATCGAGGCCTTCGGCTTCCGCTTGAGCTTTCACGGCCCCGGAACCGGGTACCACCATCGCACGGACGCCCGGAGCGACGTGGCGCTTGTGCACGATGCTGGCAGCGGCACGTAGGTCCTCGATCCGACCGTTGGTGCAGGAGCCGATAAAAACGTGCTGAACAGGAGTGCCTTCCAAGGCAGCTCCCGCCTGCAACCTAGTGTAGTGGAACGCCCTTTCGGCGCTTCTCCGCGCCGGTCCCTCAGGGAGTTCATCTAGCTCAGGGATGCGCTCGTCGATGGCGACCACCTGGTCGGGGCTGGTACCCCAGGTTACCTGAGGGGAGACGTCACTGGCATCGAACTGGTACTCGGCATCGAATGTACATCCTGGGTCGGAATGCAGGTCCTGCCATGCCGCCAGCGCTGCGTCATGATGCTCAGATGTGATGTCTGGTGCGCGGGCCATCACGTAGTCTATCGCCTTTTGATCGGGAGCCACGAGTGCGCCGCGGGCCCCGGCTTCGAGCGTCATGTTGCACAGCGTGAAACGTGCCTCGATCGATAATGCATCGATGGCAGTACCGCAGTATTCGACCACGTAGCCACGAGCACCCTGGGCTCCGATGTGACCGATTACCGCGAGTACTAGATCCTTGGCCGTCGTACCCGAGGGGAGGGTTCCGTCGATGCGTATGCGCATGTCCTTGGCGAGCCGGTAGACCAGCGTTTGCGTCGCCAGTACGTGCTCCACTTCAGTGGTTCCTATGCCGAAGCCCAAGGCTCCTAGCGCGCCATATGTCGTAGTGTGACTGTCTCCGCAGATTACGACCATGCCGGGACGAATCATCCCGTGCTCTGGAGCCACCACATGTTCGATGCCTTGAAGGGCATCGTTCGTGTCGAACAGGGGAATATGGAAATGGTCGCAGTTTTTCTTCAGGTTCGATGCCTGAAGTGCCGATGCGGTGTCTTCGATAACACGAATCCGGGTCGGATGCGTGGGAATGATATGGCTCACGACGGCCACGTTCTGCCCCGGCATCGATACTTCGCGGTCCTGCTCGTACAGCCCCGCAAAGGCTTGCGGGCTGGTGTATTCGTTCATGAGATGTAGATCGCAGAACAGTAGAAGATTGTGCTCGTCCAATGCTGCAACCGTATGTGAATCGACTATTTTGCGATACAGCGTCTTCGGTTTCATGCGTCCACCTCCAGCAGAAAGGGTAGAACCTTGGCGAGTAGCGCCTCGGGTGCTTCCTCGGCGATATAGTGCCCGCAGGGAAGGGGCTCACCTTCAAGCTTGTCGGCCAGCTTCTGCCACTCCTCAAGTGGTCTGAAGCACTTCTGGATCACGCCGTTTTCGCCCCACATCACGAGCAAAGGTGCTGTGATCCGTCGGTCGGCATCGATATCATTCTGTTCATGTTCAATGTCAATGCCTGCTGAGGCTCGATAATCCTCGCAGACACCGTGAGCAGTACCCTCAAGCGCGAAGCAGCGCCGGTATTCGTCGAGTGCTCGCGGATCGAACGGCTCAAGACCGGCACTACGCCGGCCCATCACGTCGATGATATAGGCTGTGGGGTCGGCTTCGATAAGACGCTCGGGTAGCGATGCGGGCTGAATCAGAAAGAACCAGTGCCAGTAGGCCCGAGCGAACGTATCGCTGGTCTGCTGATACATGGAAAGTGTCGGGGCGATATCGAGCAGGATGAGTCGTGATACGGCTTGTGGGTGATCAACGGCGAGCCGGTGTGCCACTCGAGCCCCACGATCATGTGCTAGCAGGTCAAAGCTCTCGAATCCCAAGTGGCGCATTAACGTCAATTGATCTTGTGCCATCACCCGTTTCGAGTAGTTCGAGTGATCCGGTAAGCCAGCTGGCTTCGATGAATCTCCGTAACCACGAAGATCGGCCGCAACCACGGTGAAATGTTCGGCTAGTGTTGGTGCTACCTTGTGCCAGATCGCAAGTGTCTGGGGATGGCCGTGTAATAATAGTAGCGCTGGGCCGCTGCCGCCGACGATAGCGTTGATGTAGATCTTTGGCTCGACCTCGACACGTTGTATTTCGAAGCCGGGGAATAACTGACAAAGATTAGAAGACATCGTTACTTCTCCTGGTGAAGTTGTGATGAAGTTGGGTGGTCCAATGTTTAGGAAGCCCAGATTGCACCTACAATGAAGTAGCTCAGCAGAGTTACCAGCGCGATACCGACGATATTTAGCCCAAATCCGGTAGTTGCCATGGACTGTATCTGCACGTGTCCGGTGCTAAAGACGATCGCACTAGGCGGTGTCGCGACCGGTAACATGAACGCGTAACTGGCGGCAATGGCAGCGGGTATTGTGATCATTTCCACGGAAAAGCCCTGGGATACGGCGAGCGCTGCAAGAAGTGGTAGGAAGGCGGCCGCAGTTGCGGTATTGGATGTGACCTCGGTCAGGAAGATAATGACCAGCGCTACCAGTGCGATCATTCCCAGTAGTGGTAAGGTGCCAAGTGATTCGATGCTACTTGCGATCCACTCGGCCAGCCCGGTTGACTGAATAGCTGCGGCCAGCGATAGTCCCCCGCCAAATAGCAGTAGTACGCCCCAAGGAAGCTTGACGGCGTCTTGCCAGCACATTAGGAAGATGCGCTGCTTGGTATTGACCGGAATCAGAAATAGAGATAATGCGCCTATCAGAGCAATACTAGTGTCGTTGATACCGGGTAGGTAGCTTGTGATGAACGGCCTGAAGATCCAGCCAAGTGCTGTGAGTGCAAAGACCACCAAGACCAGTTTTTCAGCTTTAGACCAGGGACCTAACGTTTCTATTTCCGCACGAATCAGTTCTTGGCTGTTCCCGTTATGGAATTTAAAGCTGCGCCGAGTCAACCACCACCACGTGAAAAGTAGCATTGTCGCCGCGACTGGAATACCCAACAGCATCCACTGCCCGAAGCCGATAGAGACCTCGTAATTCGCTTGTAGAAAACCCGCAAGCATCGCGTTCGGTGGTGTGCCGATCAGGGTTGCAACGCCGCCGATGCTTGCTGCATAGGCGATGCTCAGCAGCAGAGCAGTAGCAAAGCGCGTACGTTCAGCATTGTCCGAGTCGTCTCCATCACGATTAAACAGATGGATCACGGACATGCCGATTGGCAACATCATAATGGTGGTTGCTGTGTTGCTGACCCACATGCTGAGAAATGCCGTGGACAACATAAAGCCAGCTATCTGTTGCGAAGGGGAGCTACCAACCAGCATAAGCGTGTTGAGCGCGATACGCCTGTGCAGGTTCCAGCGCTCCATCGCGAGGCCGAGTATGAAGCCGCCTAGGAAAAGATAGATGATCGGGTTGGCGTAGGGGGCGGTGGCGTCGTTGATCTCGCCGATACCCAATGTTGGAATCAACAGGATGGGCAGTAAGGAAGTGATGGGTATTGGGATAGCCTCGGTCGACCACCAGGTGCCGATCAGTAACGTTATGCCCACGGTCGTCCAAGCGGAGACGGGCATGCCCGTGGGCGGTGGAATCACCAGGCACGCAATTAACATGATCGGTCCGAGATAGAAGCCGATCCGGGCGGCAAGGTGGCTAGATGTGTTGTCGTCCCCATTGGGATGTGCTGTCAATGTACGAGCTGAGGGCGATGATATTGTAGTTGTATTTCTGGTCATGGAGCATCTCTCTTGGTTCTCATGGGCAGTACTTGTATCGGCTTCTGCGACGAGGACATTTTTTCGTTTTGGGTATCAATTAAGGAGTCGCTTCAGGATCTGTCACTAGCAATGCTATTATTCACGTTTCGTGAAGGTAACCTGCTTGGTGTGATGTCTGTGAACACAATTCGTAAACAATGGCCGCTTCCGGAAGACCTCCGTGTATTTCTGATTGTTATTCGGAAACAGAGCTTTACGGCTGCAGCCGATGAGCTGGGTGTGTCACCTGCCTATATCAGCAAGCGCATACGGCTTCTTGAGAAGGTGTTGAATACTCGCTTGTTTCACCGAACCAGCCGGCGTTGTGCGTTGACAGATGACGGGAAACTGGCCGAGCGTGCTGCGGTGCAAATTCTGGATGATATGCATACCTTATTCGATGATTTGTCCGATGCACGCCAGAGCCCGCGCGGTCTGCTGCGTATCTGCAGCAGTTTTGGGTTTGGACGCAACCATGTAGCACCCGCCATCGCTGGACTAGCGCAGCAGTTTCCAGAATTAGAGATCCGCTTTGAGGTGTTTGATAGGGTGGTTGATATTGTGGGGGAGGGCTTCGATCTGGAAATCCGAGTGGGCGACGACTTACCCGGCCAGCATATCAGTCGCCATCTTATCTCGAATCAGCGCGTGCTCTGTGCAGCACCCAGTTATCTGGAGCGGTGCGGGACACCGGTTACACTGGATGAGTTGACTGAGCACGATTGCCTCGTCATCAAAGAACGCAATAACCCTTTCGGTATCTGGGACTTGGAGTGTGGCGACCGCACCCAGAGTATTCGTGTCAGCGGTCCCTTGTCCTCAAACAACGGCGAGGTAGTGCTGCAGTGGGCATTGCACGGCCGCGGCATCCTGCTACGCTCCATGTGGGACGTTAGACCACTTTTGAAGCAGAATAGCTTGATACGAATACTAAGCGACTACAGTCAGAGTGCAGATGTTTGGGCAATTTACTCAACTCGAGCTGCCAATTCGGCCAAAATTCGCGTGTGCCTGGATTTTTTGGAACATCACTTCTCGCAATTGGAGGTCTGATGTTTTGATGCGAGTCTTGAATTCTAGCAATAAAGGCAAAGTCTGCAGCATTTAGGGCCTTGGAGCGTTACCCCTGGAGTACTTGTTTCGGTGTTGGCTAACCGGAAGACGTTATCGACGATTGGGGGCAATTGTTTACCACTGACCTTCCTCCCCAGCAAAAGGCTTGGACAGCAACCTGCTGAGCTTCAAACTCGATGAATAGTAAGTGCACGTCAGGGCCGTAGCCTGCTTGAAGCAAGTATGGCTTCCCAGGCCCGCTGTGGCTGGCACATGAGCTTCAGGTTATGTTATGGCAACCAGTTGCGTGCATAATTACGCGGTGTATGCATATTGAAGATTGTATAAATAATTATTTATAAAAAGGAAATTTTTAGTCAATGCTGGTTTATAGCTCCACTAAACAGCAATTCATCGATGCCGTACGTGCAAATGCCATTAGCGACATCATAGAGAACGAGGTATCTCGCAAGCTGAGCCGCAACTCGCCTCGCAGCGAGGTGACATCCTGGGAGAACTCCCTTCGTTTCATGATGAGTGTTCTGCTTGATGAGGGTATTCCGGCATCGGCGGGAGTGGCCATCGAATACAACATTCCGCTGACCAATCGCCGCGTGGATTTCATCCTGACCGGCAAGAATCATCATCGGGACGATGCAGCGGTCATCGTTGAACTGAAACAGTGGCAGTCCGTCGAGGTGACGAGTAAGGACGCCATCGTGCGGACCCAGTTGGGCGGCGGAATACGTGAGACTAACCATCCGTCTTATCAGGCATGGTCTTATGGCGCGCTGATAGAGGACTACAACGAGACAGTGCGTTCCGAGTCAATCCGCCTGGTGCCCTGCGCCTACTTGCATAACATGAAGCAGGCTGGCGCTATCAATGATCCCTTCTACGAGCACCATACGAGCCGAGCACCGGTTTTCATTTCGCAGGAAGCCCTGAAACTCTCGGCGTTTCTGAGCCAGCACATCAAGTACGGTGACAGTAACGACATCATGTATCGCATCGAACACGGTGTGATCAAACCGAGCAAAAACTTGGCAGATGCGCTGGCGTCAATGATGCAGGGCAGTGCCGAGTTCCTGATGATTGACGAGCAGAAACTGGTCTATGAAACCGCGCTTGATCTAGCCCACCGGGCAGATAGTGGCAACAAACAGTGCTTGATCGTCAAAGGTGGGCCGGGCACAGGCAAGTCGGTGGTGGCTATTAACCTGCTGGTGGAGCTGACTAATCGGGAGATGATGACACAGTACGTGTCGCGCAACTCGGCTCCTCGAGAGGTCTTCAAGAAGAAACTGACCGGGACACGTAAGAAGACCCACATCGATAATCTGTTCAAGGGCTCGGGCAGCTACGTCAACGCTGAGCCAGACATCTTCCATGCCTTAATCGTGGACGAAGCGCATCGTTTGAACGAAAAGTCCGGTATGTATCAGAACCTGGGTGAGAGCCAGATAAGGGAGATAATCGCTGCGTCACGGTTCTCCATCTTCTTCATTGATGAGGCTCAGCGCGTGACGCTGAAGGATGTGGGGACGGTTGAAGAGATTAGGCAGCGAGCAGCGGAGTGCGGAGCCGACGTCCACGAGCTAGAGCTGGCGTCGCAGTTTCGCTGTAACGGCTCGGATGGCTACCTGGCCTGGCTCGATCATGCTCTTCAGATTCGCACCACGGCCAACACCGATCTGGATGACATCGACTACGAGTTCCAAGTGTTCGATGACCCCAGTGCGATGCGTCAGGCTATTCTTGAGAAGAACCACAAGGCTAATAAAGCGCGCATGGTGGCGGGCTACTGCTGGCCCTGGGCGAGTAAGAAGGACAAACAGGCCATGGATATTGTCTTTCCTGAGCATGACTTTGCCGCCCAGTGGAACCTGGATGACGACGGTATGCTGTGGGCCATCGCCGATGATTCTGTCGATCAAGTCGGCTGTATACACACCTGCCAGGGACTCGAATTCGACTACGTCGGCGTCATCATCGGCGACGACTTCGTTATTCGTGATGGTCGCGTGGTGACAGATGCGAAGGAAAGGGCCGGGCAGGATCGTTCAGTGCATGGCTACAAGAAAATGCTTAAGGAACAGCCCGAGCATGCACGCGCACTAGCGGACCAGATCATTAAGAACACCTATCGCACGCTTATGACGCGGGGTCAGAAGGGCTGTGACGTCTATGCCACCGACCCTGAGACTCGTGAGTACTTCGCGGCCTTTGCCCAAGCTCAAGCAGCGACCGAGCGACTGAACGTGTCTGAGGATGACGAGATGCTGGATGGCTTGCATCTTCCCATCGTGACGCGTGATGAGGCAGCGCCGTTCGAGCGCCATGTGCCCGTATACGACTTGAGCATCGCCGCAGGGGAGTTCAGTGATATGCAGATCGCTGAAGCCGAGCATTGGGTCGAGCTGCCGGACTTCATGAAGGTGAGCCCTGACCTGTTCGTCAGCCGGGTAGTGGGTGAGTCAATGAACCGCCGTATTCCCAATGGCGCCTGGTGCCTGTTCCGCGCGAACCCAGGCGGCACACGGCAAGGCAAGGTCGTCGTAGTGCAGCATCGCGCCATAGAGGACCCTGACCATGGAGGCAGCTTCACGGTTAAGCAGTATCAGAGCGAGAAGATCGAGGAATACGGAGAGTTCGTTAACCAGCGCATCGTACTGAAGCCCCTGACTAATGCCTTCGGTTACAAGGACATCGTGCTTGAGGACGAGCTTGAGGACCTGAAGGTCATCGGCGAGTTCCTATCTGTGCTGTGAGGGGGTGGGCGATCTGATGAAAGCCTATGCCTATGCCTTCTGGATAACGCGCAGTAGAGTAGGCATGCTCACAGCAATCCAATGCAGCAGAATCAGGTGAATCCCTCATGTCAGACACATTCAAGCAGCTCCACGACGCCATGGACCAGTTCGCCACCGAGCGCGACTGGGACCAGTTCCACTCGCCCAAGAACCTCGCCATGGCGCTGACAGTGGAGGCGGCAGAGCTGCAGGAGAGCTTTCAGTGGTTGACCGAGGCGCAGTCCAGGGAGCTGGATGAGCAGCAACTGGCTGCCGTGCGTGACGAAATTGCCGATGTTCAGCTCTATCTGATCCGGCTGGCGGGCAAGCTTGGCGTGGATATCGGAGCAGCATGCTGGGCGAAGATGGAGAAGAATGCGGAGAAATATCCCGCCGACCAAGTGAAGGGAAGTGCGAAAAAGTACACGCACTATCAGGATTAATGTGATGTGTGGCCACTATGTTCTCTGCAGCGGCCTTCTCTGCCTGGCTTCTTCCCGCTGAATTTGGGCTCAAACAGGGCCGGAGACTCAGGTTTTGGTTTAAATTTCTTGCTAAAAGCGGCCATTAATGGCGATTTTATTCTTGAAGATAAACCAGCTTGGTTTATTCTTTACTCTGAAGCCGGAACTTAAGGCCGTTTTTTGACGTGAAAATAAACCAGCTGCTACAGAAGATCCCGTATGGCGCCGTCGTTACGACCGACTGGCTTGCATCACACGGCGTCACCTCAGATCAGGCGCGTAAGCTGGCCGGCAGTGGCTGGCTGCAACGGGTGGGACACGGCGCCTACTGCCAAGCGGGGGAGCCTCTTACCTGGGAGAGCGCTGTTTTCGCCTTGCAGGCGAGCGTCGATACGGGCTTACCACCGCTTTGGCCGGGTGGCCAGACGGCCCTGGCACTGCATGGCTTTGCCCACTATCTACCCATGGGGGAGAGCACGACGCACCTGTATGGCAAGGAGGCCGCTCGGCTGCCCCGCTGGTTGAATGATGCCGAGTGGGCAGGGCGGATGGTGCTCCATTCTGAAAAGGGCCTGCCGGTGCAGCTTCCCGGCAGCTTCGCGGACTACGCGCCGGATGGCAAGGCCTTCAGCCTGCAGGTATCGACCCCAGAGCGAGCCGTCCTGGAGTGGATCGCCGTTACGTCGAATGAGTTGCTGTTCAGCAGTGAGCTGGTCGACACCTTCGGCGGGCTCAATATGCTGCGTCCGCGCCGGCTGCAGGCATTGCTGGAGGGGTGCCGTTCGGTGAGAACCAAGCGGGCCTTCCTGGTGCTGGCTCGCCACGCCGGGCATGCCTGGTACGGTCGTCTGGAGCCCCGTCGACTGGACCTCGGCAAAGGCAAGCGGCAGCTCTGCCAGGGCGGCAAGCTGGACAGGGAATATCACGTGACGGTGCCGGAGGCGTTCCTGCATGCCGATTGAAGCTCGCTACCACGAACAGGTCAGGCTGCTGGTCTCGCTGCTGCCTTTTCTCAATGACGAGCCGTGCTTTGCCCTCAAGGGTGGCACGGCCATCAACCTCTTCGTGCAGCCATTACCCCGTTTATCGGTCGATATCGACCTGGCCTACCTGCCGCTGGAGCCCCGTGACGAGGCACTGCGACTCTGTCGCCAGGCGCTGCAGCGACTGGCAGGGGCCTTCAGTGCGCGGCTGCCGGGCATGCGCGCTGAGCTTCAGGATAATCGCCGAGATGAGTTGAGGATCCTGGTGCGCCGGGGGCGTAGTCAGGTGAAGTTGGAGGTATCGCCGGTACTGCGTGGCACCATGCACCCGCCACAGGAGCGCGATGTCGTTGAAGCCGTGGAGGACGATTACGGCTTTGCTACGGTGCGAGTGGTGTCACTGCCGGATCTGTATGGCGGCAAGATCTGCGCCGCGCTGGATCGCCAGCACCCCCGGGACCTTTTCGATGTGAAGCTGCTTCTGAACCAGGGCGGCCTGGATCGAAGTGTATTCGAAGGCTTCCTGGTCTATTTGCTGGGGCATCCCAGACCCTTGAACGAAGTGATCAACCCGCGACTAAAACCGCTGGATGACGTCTACCGACAGGAGTTTGTCGGGATGGCCAGGTCCGATATCCCGTTACAGCAGCTTGAGGACGTTCGGCACGAACTTCTGACGCGGCTGGGCCAGCTGATGACGGATGAAGACGTTCGCTTCTTTCTGTCCTTCAAGCAGGGAGCGCCTGACTGGGCGCTGCTTCCGCTGACGGGCGTCGATCGACTGCCTGCCGTGCGCTGGAAGCTCGCTAACATCCAGAAGATGGGGGCTGACAAGCATCGTCAGTCTCTGGTGCTCTTGGAGCAGGCTCTGGGTAGTCTTCGGAGCTAATGCTCAATAGCCGTGCGACGTACCTTCTTAAGTAGACTTCTCCTTATATCCTTTAAACGCTAGGCTGTTACGCATAATTACGCTACGTGCAGGAGATGACATGGCGAATGGCAGGGAAGCTCTGTTCCAGTGGAACATATACAGGCAGCGAGGCATGGCCATTCCATGGAAGAGGAGTTTCGCATCATTTTGCGCAACGCTATGAACCAGCCTCAGAGAGCGGGAATGGGGAGTCGCATATGGGGTCGATTCGCAGATGCGGGAGGCATCGAACTGGAAGTGGCACCTAGGTCTGATAAGCCTCGTGATCCGGGCTTTAGCGCATGATGCATCTTCTATCCGAGCTGATGCGGCCTGTGCCAGATGCCAGGGTTGTCGATTGGTTGGATCGGCAGGATGCTACTGAAGTGGCAATTTCGGCCATTACGGTCGCTGAGATTCTCTACGGTATCGAACGCCTGCCCGACAGCAGACGCCAGCGTAGTTTTGCCGCTATGGCGGCAGCAATGTTCGCGGAAGACTTCGCTGGCCGCATTAATTTCAGCGGCTTAGCCCGCCGCAGCCTGGTGTTGTCAATTTGCACAAATTCCAAGCTGCAGCTGAGATATGCTTCCGCCATGCATACGCCAAGCAACTAGCTATAAAGACCGCCATGTTTAGCTTGGACTCTACATCGCTCTGCCACTGAGAATGGGCTGACGTTGGTCTAGCAATCGGTCGTACTCTTCCTTGACAACCGTATAGCATTCACAGGCATGCTCCTCTAAACCAAGCTGGTCAAGCACACAGATATGTCCACGATGGTAGCTGATCAAACCAGCCTTCTGTAGTTTACCCGCCGACTCGGTGACCCCTTCGCGACGCACACCAAGCATATTGGCAATCCACTCATGGGTCATGAACAATTCATTATTCGGCAACCGGTCAATGCTGAGGAGCAACCAGCGACATAGCTGCTGATCAAGGTTGTGATGGCAATTGCATACCGCTGTTTGTGCCATCTGCGTCAAGAGGGCTTGGGTATAGCGAAGGAGCAGACGCTGCATGGAACCGGCACGGTAAAATTCGTTTTTAAGATGATGACTTGCCAAGCGTAATGCCTGTCCACCGCTATGCACGATTGCTCGGCTGGGCGACGTATCACCTCCCATGAACAGTGAGACTCCCACCATCCCTTCGTTGCCTACCACTGCAATTTCTGTCGAAGAACCACTCTCTGTAACGCACAACAGCGAGATGATCGAATCCAGAGGAAAGTAGACATAGTACATCGGCTGTCCGGATTCACTCAGCGATTGGCCTGACTTTAATATCACCCTTTCTAAATGAGGTAACAGACGATTCATTTCTTCTTCAGGCAAAAAGCTAAGCAAAGCATTTTGGGTGAGATTGCTGGGCCTTAACATTGATACTTTCCCTATCGATGGCATTAGCTATATGTGGCGTGCATTACCTTTTTCATCCTTGTTTACTCGTATTGAGTATAGAAGGCTCGAGAGGCGTATCTGTGCGGTAGCGAACAAACGTTATTTTTTAATTCATGATGGGCGGTCTCAATGACCAAGTGCAACACCTAACCTATCAGGTAAGGTATTGCCATGACTCATTGTTATCGCCATCTTTCTGCTGAAGACCGAGCCGCC
>NZ_LJZS01000015.1 GCF_001314875.1 Halomonas sp. HL-48 | reverse complement strand
AGTGCCCTATTGAGGTGATGAGCGAGGAGCTGGCGAAGTACCATGAGGTTCCGTCATCGACACATTGACGGTGTTGCACTCAGAGCCTGCATCCGCCCTTTTTCAACCCTAGTGCTTTAATTTTCGCAACCACACCAGAGAACCCATAATCAAAGACTCTCAGTGACTCATGGGCTGAGTCATTTAAAGCCAAACCATACCTTGACATCCCCAGCCCGAACAGAAAATTCAAAATCTTCAATAGAACCATGTTTCCATCATCCTGATTTTGCATAACTCAGAACGAAGCGGCGCGTCTCACGCGACCGCCTTCAGTGAATTGTTAGGGCGCATTGCGGTGCCTCACCGTGAACACAGGATGGGCCAACCAAAATGAAGACGCCACATAGTTTCTAGTTGCTCACCCAGCGGCAGGTACTCAATGGTCTCCGCATGTTCGATCTCGGACCATAGGACATAAGAATAGCGCCATCGTGTCAGATCACTAAGCGACGTATCGCAAATTGCCAAGGAACCGGTTCCTTCGCCCCCGCGAAATTCCTGAAGGATTCGCTCTCTCAGGCCACCGTGCCCCTTTAGACCAACACCACCTATGCCGTTATAAACAACGCGAAAGCTATCAACCTTACGGCTGCAGATCATCCCCAAGTTCTCGCGACGTGCAGCGATTGTATTGATGGGCACAGAATTTTGCTTCTGGCTTGGAACAGCTGAGCTAAGCTCCGCATTTGTATAACTGGTATAGAGCCAGTAGAGACCGTCCACCTTCACCGGTGGACCACTTTCTAGCTGGAGCCGATTGCCAGGCCTCGCAACCCTACAGAGACGGCATTCCTGGATCCGATTTAGAGCTTCAAGTGTGAGCTGGAACATGTAGTTCGTGCGCCTTAAACAGTGATTATACACCCAGCTGCATAACCTGAATGGAAGTGCCTTCGCATTTATCGGCATTATCTAGCCAGCATCATTCTCATAACCCATTGTTTTACAGAACATCAACCTGGCCACCAAGCAGCATATCGAATAATCATGTGCCCGCTTGTTTTTAATCTCTTCATATCACTCTATTCATAAAATTGGCTTAGGTCACGCGTCAGGAAGGTGAAATTTTGGCGGTGCGGTATGAAGGGAGTGCGAAGAAGAGGAAGGCAACGTTGTGCAACTCATTGTTTTCGTTGGCCAATAAAACGCTGATCGCGCCATAAGTTGTTCTCCTACAAACCCCGTGTTGCAGGCTTTGGTGGCAAGACGAACGGCTCACCTGTGGTTCCATCGCAGAGGGCTTCTGTAAGAGCCCGACTTCGTCGGGCGATCGTTTTGGGTGGCTGATTAAGCGCTGATCGCCCAATGAATTGGGCTCCTACGAACCCCTAAACGCCGGCTTTGGTGGCACGGTGGTTACTGATTGCGCAATGAATTGCGTTCAGGGCACCGTGCACTTCGCTGGATGGGCATATTAGGCTTTTAGCACGTAGCGGAGGGTTTCGACAACTTGGTCTGTGGTGGTGCACCAGGCTTGGGCGCCTGCGTCGACTTCTTTTAGCGGGTGGACGATGTCTTCGCTGTGCAGGGTGATGTAGGGCTTGGCGAGAGCGGCGCAGTAGCCTGCGTCGAAGGCGGCGTTCCATTGCTTGTATTTGTCGCCAAAGCGTACGACGACCAGGTCGGCCTGTTCGATCATGGTGCGGGTGCGGATGGCGTTGACCTTGGAGGACTGGTGGTCGCGCCAGAAGCCTACGTCGGGCTTGCCGAGGTGGTCGCCGGCGGCGTCCGAGGCGTCGTGGTCGGTCACCGGGGCGGTGAAGACGATATCCAGGCCTGCCGCGTCGGCGCCGCGCTGGATCTCATCGCGCCAATCGGTGTGGATCTCGCCGGATAGATAAACGTAAAAGCTCATGGTCGCTCCTGATAACGCAGTCATTTAGTCGATGCAGTTATTTTATGGAAAAACATTCCATATTGATACCGGCGTCATATCAGCGGCTGCTTGGCCAGCAGGTAGATATCCATAATCCAGCCGTGCTGTTCGCGCAGACTGGCGCGGCGTTGGATGATTTCGTCGCTGACCTCGCTTAGCCAGCCTTTGATCAGGCACTGTTTTTCCATGCCCAGGTAAGCGCCCCACCAGATGTAGGTATCGTCCGCGGGCAACGCGGTAAACGCCCCGCCGCTGTCGAGCATCACGGCGACGGTGGCGGCGTCGCTTGGCCAGCCGCGTTCGCGCAGGCGGCGGCCGGTGGTGATCTGGATGGGCTCGGCGAGCGCATTCAGGGGTATGCGGTGTTCGGCGGTGAGTACCTGCAGGCTGGTGATGCCGGGCACCACCTCGACCTCTACCTCTCGCCCGGCCGCCCCAAGGCGTTCGGCGATGCGCAGGCTGCTGTCGTAAAGCGAGGGGTCGCCCCAGATCAGCATGCCGACCCGCCCGCCTTCGGGCAGGTGGCGCGCCATCAGCGATGCCCACACCTCGGCGATGGCGCTATGCCATTCATCAACGGCACCCAGGTAATCGCCCCGCTCGCCTCGCTTGGGCAGGTCGAACTCGACGATTTGGGCCTGCTCGGGCTCGCGCAGCAGGGTTTGGCACAGCAGGCGGCGCAGGTCGACCAGGTCGCTTTTGGCTTCGCCTTTGCGCGGCAGCAGGATCAGGTCGGCGTCATTGAGGGCGCGCACGGCGGCGAGCGTGACGTGGTCAGGGTTGCCCGTGCCGATGCCGATCAGCGAAAGCGTCGTCATCCGTCGCGGCCCTCCTCGTCTGGCAGGTTGGCAAACGGGGAGTCCGCCGACTGTGGCCGAAAACGGCGGTCGTAGCCCACGGCGTACAGCGCGCTTTCCTGGAAGTCCTGGCTCTCGAGCACCGGCCCGACCAGAATCAGCGCCGTGCGCTGCAACGTGTTGGCCGCTAACGCCTCAATGGTGGATAGACGCCCTCTGATGTTTTTTTCATCAGGCCAACTGGCTCGCCAGACAATGGCCACGGGGCAGTCACTGCCGTAGTAAGGAACCAGCGAGGCCACAACGCTTGCGAGGTTATGAACCGACAGGTGAATCGCCAGCGTCGCGCCGGTTTGGGCAAAGTTGGCCAGGGTTTCGTTGTCCGGCATGGCGCTGGCACGCCCGGAAGTACGCGTTAGCACCACCGATTGCGACACGCCCGGCAGAGTCAGTTCCTGACCCAAACTGGCCGCAGCGGCGGCAAAGGCGGGCACGCCGGGGGTAATGGTGTAGGGAATTTCCAGCGCGCGCAGGCGGCGGGTCTGCTCCCCCACCGCCGACCATACCGAGAGATCCCCCGAGTGCAGCCGCACGACATCCTGCCCAGCCGCGTGGGCGGCCTGGATTTCCTGGATAATCTCGTCCAGCGACAGCGGCGCGGTGTTGACGATACGCGCCCCTGGCGGGCAATGCTCTAGCAGTTCTTCAGGCACCAGCGAGCCTGCGTAGAGACACACCGGGCTCGCGGCAATCAGGTCGCGGCCGCGCAGCGTGATCAGGTCCGGAGCACCTGGCCCGGCACCGATGAAGTGTACGGTCATAATGATCTTCCTATGGCGATGGCCGCCGTTGCCTGCCGGTCAGCGCAAATATGCCGTGGGCCGAGCAGATGCGCCCCAGGCCCGGCGGCCAACAACGCCACCGCTTCGGCCACGCTACCCGTGCCCCGCGCCTGTAGGCTTTGCACGGATTGCGTGAGAGTGGTAACGCTTGGCAGGTGCGCATCGGCGACCAGGATGACATTGAGGCAGCGCGCCTGGCCCAGGCTTTGCACCAGCGGGCGCATGGATTGCGTCGCAGCCAAGGCGTCGATGGCGCCAAAGCGCTGGGTCAGCGTATCGAGCAACCCTGCCAGCGAGGCGAGCGACGCACCGCGGCGGAAACCAAAGCCCACGACTTTTAGCGCCTGCCCGCTCATCGAACGCCCCGCCACTGCACGATGGGGTAGCTGGCTTTCCAGCCCCGGCGGGTGCCCAAGGGCGCGGCGCTGGCAAGCTCCAGGCGCAGCAGCTCGCCGCCCGCCTGCTGGTGCCAGTGGGCCAGCAGCGCCTCGGACTCCAGCGTCACCGCATTGGCGACGATGCGCACGCCGCGCGGCAGAATTTGCCATAACGATTCCAACAGCTCTTGAGATAACCCGCCGCCGATAAACACCGCATCCGGCAGCGCTGCATCGTTTAAGCGCTCAATTGCGCTGCCCTCTTTTACCTCAAGCCAGTCGACGCCCAGTTGCCGGGCGTTATGGGCGGCGCGGCTGGCGCGGCTGGCGTTCTGCTCAAAGCCTACCGCCTGATTGTCGGGGTGGGCCAGCAGCCACTCGATGGCAATGGAGCCCGAGCCAGTGCCGATATCCCACAGCCGCTCGCCGGGCTTGGGGGCCAGCGCGGCCAGGGTCATGGCGCGAATGGATTGTTTGGTGATCTGGCCATCGTGCTCAAAAAAATCATCGGGTAATCCAGGCGTCAGCGGCAGTGCGGGCCCTTCGCCTGCAACCTCAAGCGCTACCGCCACCGGATGGGCGATGTCATCGGGAAGCGTCGTCGTTGCCGGAAAGTGGCGCACCCGTTCGTGCTCGCCGCCCAGGGCTTCCAGCACCGTTAGCGTTGAATCCGCAAAGCCGAACTGACATACCCACCGGGCAAGTTCCGCTACCGCGTCGCCGTCGCGTACCAGCACCAGCACGCGCCTGCCGGGGTGCAGGTAGGGGCGAACGCGGGTTAACGGCTTGGCGTGCAGGCCCAGGCAGGTGCAGTCTTGAAGCGGCCAGCCCAGGCGGGAAGCCGCCAGGCTAAACGTGGAGGGGGACGGCAGCGCCTGCCATTCATAGGGCTCAAGGTGGCCGACGAGGGAGGTGCCCGCGCCAAACCAGAAGGGGTCGCCGGAGGCCAGCATCACCACGCGGCGGCCGCGCTCGGCGAGCAGTTGGGGGATGCCGTCGGCAAACGGCACCGGCCATTCTCGAAATTCAGTTGTCGGGTCAGCACTCAGGGAATCGAGCAGGCGCAGGTGTCGGCGGGCGCCAAACACCACCTCGGAACGCTCGAGCGCCTCGCGGCTTGCCGCCGTGAGACCCTGTGTGCCACTCTCCCCCCAGCCTATTATCGTCAGCCAGGGAACCTCGTTACCGTTAACCACTATGAACATCCTGATTCTTGGCGGAACCTCAGAGGCCAGTGCCCTGGCCAGTCTGCTGGCTGAGCGTTCGATCCCGGCCGTCTATAGTTATGCGGGGCGGGTCAGCACCCCCAAGCCGCAACCCTTGCCGACGCGTATTGGCGGTTTTGGCGGCGTAGCTGGCCTGGTCGCGTACCTTCAGCAAGCGGGCATTACCCACCTGGTTGACGCGACCCACCCCTTCGCCGAGCAGATGAGCCGCCATGCTTTGGCCGCTGCCGAACAGTGTAACGTCCCCCTGATGGCGTTCACCCGCCCGGCCTGGCAACCCCAACCCGGCGATCACTGGACGAGTGCTGCCAGCATTGACGAGGCAGTGAACCAGCTGGACGGCCCGCCCCAGCGCATTATGCTGGCCATCGGGCGCCAGCACCTGGAGGCCTTTGCCGCGATGCCGCAGCATCACTATTTATTGCGGCTGGTCGATCACCCCGAGCAGCCGATACCGCTGCCCCACCAGACGATCACCGTCGCGCGCGGCCCGTTTACCACGGCGGGCGATCTGGCCTTGCTAAAGCATCACGCCGTTGAGTGCCTGGTGTGCAAAAATGCCGGAGGCGACGGCGCGGTCTCCAAACTCACCGCTGCCCGCACGCTCGGCCTGCCGGTGGTGATGATTGAGCGGCCCACGCTGCCCTCACGCCGGGAGTGTCACGCCTTGGATGACGTGCTGGCCTGGCTGATTTCGCCCACCGAGCGGGGGGTATAAACCCACGGTTCGCTCTGTTCAGGGCCGCTTCTTTCAATGAGCCGCGTCTGGCTGGAACCCACGATGACCAGGGTGCGCATGTCCGCCATCTCCGGCGTCGCCTCACCCAGGGTGGTCACGCGAATCGACTCATCCGGAGTCGAGACGGCCCGCGCGAAAATGATCAGCCGGTCCGGAACGCAGACTTCACGCAAAACATCCAAGGTACGCGCAAAGCCTTCCGGCCGCGCCCTGGAGCGCGGGTTGTAGAACGCCATGGCAAAGTCGGCCTCGGCGGCCAGGCGCAGGCGCTTTTCAATCAGCGCCCAAGGCTTGAGGTTGTCGGATAGATTAATGCAGCAGAAGTCGTGCCCCAGCGGCGCGCCGACGCTGGCACTGGCGGCCAGCATGGCGGAAATCCCGGGCAGTACCTGAACGTCCAGCGAGCGCCAATGGGCATCGCCTGCTTCCAAGGCTTCAAACACCGCCGAGGCCATGGCAAACACGCCCGGGTCGCCGGAGGATACCACCGCCACGCGGCAGCCGTCGGCGGCCATCGTCAGAGCCTGCTCGGCCCGCTGGATTTCTTCGCGGTTATCCGAGCCGTGGCGAATAAGCCCGGCTCTGGGCGCGACCCGTTCCACGTAGGGCACGTAGCCCACCACATCGGTGGCCTCGGCGAGCACCGCCGAGGCCTCGGGGGTCATCATCTGCTCGCTACCCGGCCCCAAGCCGACGATTTTCAGCCAGCCGCTCATGGACGTCTCCCGTGGCCGTGAATCAGCACAATCGAGAAGTAGGGCACGCTTTCGCCTGCGTCCTTGAAGGGCTGGACCCGCTCCTGGCGCATGGCGGCGTATTCGATCAGCCAGGCATCATCCTCGCGCCCGGCGTGGGCCAGCGCCCGGCGCAGTTTGTCCAGGTTGCGGCCGATTTTCATCACCACCAGGGCATCGGTCTCGGCGATGCGCTCGGCAAGCGTCGCCTCCGGCAGCGTAGCCATCACCACCGTGAGGATATCATCGCCCCAGGTGATCGGCTGGCCGGTGGCGGTCCAGGCCGCCGACATCCCAGTAATCCCCGGCACCACGGAGACCGGCACGCGGTCCAGCAGCCGGGTATAAAGATGCATGAAGGAACCGTAGAAGAACGGGTCGCCTTCGCAAAGCACCACCACATCGCGCCCCGCCTCGGCCAGCTCGATCAAAAGCGCCACGCTGCGCTCATAAAAGTTGGCCAGCAACTCATTGTATCTTGGGTCATCGAAGGGGATTTCCGTGGTCACCGGGTATTCCATGGCAAGCTCGGTCACCTCGGGCGCCAGCATGCCCTCGACGATGCCGCGCGCATGCCCGGTACGGCCCTTCTTACGAAAGTAGGCAACGTGCGAAGCGCCGCGGATCAGCCGATCGGCGCGCACGCTCATCAAGTCCTGGCTTCCCGGGCCAAGGCCGACCCCGTAGATGATTCCCTGGGTCATTCTGTGCGGTCCGCGATGGCGTTGAGGGCGGCGACGGTCACGGCGCTGCCGCCCAGACGCCCTTGCACGGTGCAGCAGGGGCTGACCTGGCTCTCCCAGAGCGCCTGCTTGGATTCCGCCGCGCCGACAAAGCCCACCGGACAGCCGATAATCGCAGCGGGCCGCGGGCAGTCGGGGTCTTCGAGCATATTGAGCAGATGAAACAGCGCCGTGGGCGCGTTGCCAATCGCCACTACCGCGCCTTCCAGGTGCGGCCGCCATAGCTCCAGCGCCGCCGCCGAGCGGGTGTTGGCCATCTCTTTGGCCAGTGCGGGCGTGCGCTCGTCATTCAGCGTGCAGATGACTTGGTTATCCGCAGGCAGCCGCTTACGGGTAATGCCTTCGGAGACCATCCGTGCATCGCAAAGAATCGGGGCACCCTGCTCCAATGCGGCGCGGGCTTTATTGACCACATCGTTTTGAAAGTGAATATGCGCGGCCAACTCCACCAGACCGGCGGCGTGAATCATGCGTACCGCAACCGCTTCTTCCTCCGCTGAAAAGCGGGTAAGCTCGGCCTCGCTGCGGATAATGGCAAATGACTCGCGGTAAATCGCCGGGCCGCTTGTTTCGTACTTATGAGGCACCCAAATTCTCCAAATAAACTAATTCGCAGTTGGTCGTCTGCAAGGCAACCGTGCCAGGGCAGGTTTCCGCGAGGGCGCTGTGAACCCATCCTTGGGCGCTACTTTTTCCATCTGACCGCCATGGATGGCGGAAATGCCGGAAATGTCTGGAACATTTTCCGGCCGTGGAAAAAGACCCTCGCTACAACCTGCCCTGTCACTCAGCTACCGAGTATGTAAGCCAAAATTTTAACTTCGATAAACCTAGCTGCTTTCTCTGAGCTTTCTTACTAAATCCAACGCCTCACTCTCGTTGAGGCCTGTTTTAGCCGGCGTGCTATCGGCACGGCCGTTAACAATCAGATTAAACCGGCCTGCCTCGCCGACCAGGCAAACATCAGCCGGTGAGCGGCGGGCGCAGCCCTTGGCGCAGCCGGATACATGCACTACACCCTGGGTAACCCCACTCAGGCGTTCGGCCAGCGGCTGGGTGGCGACGCTTGCCTGCTCGCAATAGGGCGCGCCGGGGCAGGCATCAATCCGCAAGCGGGCGTCCTGTTCGTCGCTGATCAACCCGTCGATGGCCTCGGCGCTGGCGCCTGCGATCCAGATGCGCCGCCAGGGCGTCACCTGCAGGGCGGTGACGTCGGCAGGCGTTACCGCAGCGCGTAGCACCCTGGCGGGCACCCGCCCAAACGGCAGGCCATACACCGCGCCGTGTTCGTACTTGCCCAGGGGCAATTGGCTGCCGGTTGCAGCGGGCCGTGCGTTGGCCGGGGCCCAGTCAGGCAGCGGCACATGATGGCGCCGCATGCGTTTGCTGTCCCAGCCGCCACTTTCGACAAACCACGCCAGCAGGCGGATAAGCTGCGCCACCGCATCGTCGATCGAAGGCACCGCGGTGCCTAACGTATGGCCATCGGCGCGCACCAGCAGGCCGCCCGACTCGTCGCACTCGATACGAAAGTCCGCCGAGGCATCGCCCAGCACCGGCGCCTTGCCCGCATCAGTGGCGATCCCGACCTTGGCGGGCACCATCGGCAACTCTTGCCAGCGGTCGTTAAGCGCGCTGGCGATTTTATGGGTATCGTCTCCCGCTTGCCAGCCGGGAGCCAATAGAATTTGCGGGCGACGCTCCGCTTCCGGGTCGGCATCGATCAAGTCGCGGGCGACCAGAGTCTCCATCAGCGCAGGCCAACTCGCCTCGGTGACGCCGCGCAATTGCAGGTTGGCGCGGCTGGTCAGTTCGATCAAGCCGCTGCCGTAAGCCTCCGCCGCATCACACAGCGCCAGCACCTGGCCACGCTCGAGCTGGCCCAGCCGTGGGCGCACGCGCACCAGTAAGCCATCGCCGGTTGCCATCGGTTGCCAGGCACCGGGGCACCAGCCCTTGATGCGAGGCTCAGCCGACATCCGCCGCGACCTCCTTGGCCTCGTCCATGTCCAGCAGCAGGTCTTTCAGCGCCTCACCCTGCTCACCGGGCGCCTGCCACATGCCGCGCTGGGCGGCTTCGAGCAGGCGTTCGGCCATTTCTTCCAGCGCAGAGGGGTTATGCTCGCGCAGGAACTGTTGGTTGGCGTCATCCAGCACCAGGGCGTCGGTGACCTGGGCGTACTGGTAGTCGGCGACCAGGTCGGTGGTGGCATCGTAGGCGAATAGATAGTCGACCGTGGCGGCCATTTCGAAGCCGCCTTTGTAGCCATGCTCGCGCATGGCGTTGATCCACTTGGGGTTGAGCACCCGCGAGCGAATCACCTTGGCCAGCTCCTCTTTCAGCGTGCGAATCTTGGGCTGGGCGGGGTTGGCGTGGTCGGCGTGGTAGATCGCCGGGGTTTTGCCGCTCAGCGACCGGCTGGCATTGGCCATGCCGCCCTGGAAGGCGTAGTAGCTGTTGGAATCGAGGATATCGTGCTCGCGGTTATCCTGGTTCTGCATCACCGCTTCCAGGCCTTTAAGCTGCTGCTCGAAGGCATCCGGGGCGGCGGTGCCGGACTCGGCAAACTGCCCGTAGGCGTAGGCGCCGTTGTCCAGGTAGGCCTTTGCCAGGTCATCGGCATTTTCCCAGGCGCCGTTGTCGATCAGCCGGTTCAGGCCGGTACCGTACTCCCCCGGCTTGCTGCCAAAGATCCGATAGCCCGCCTGCTGGGCGGCCATCTCGGGGCTCAGCCCCTGGTTTTCCAGCACCTGCCGGCGGGCCATCACCGCCTCGCGGATGGTGTTGCTGTTGCCCGGTTCGGCGTAGCTGGCCACCGCCTGTACCGCCGCATCGAACAGACGGATCACGTTGGGGAAGGCATCGCGGAAGAAGCCGGAAACCCGCAGCGTGACGTCCACCCGCGGGCGGTTGAGCAGCATCGAGGGAATCACCTCGATATCGATCACCCGCTGCGAGCCCAGCGACCAGATGGGGCGCACGCCCATCAGCGCAAAGGCCTGGGCAATGTCATCGCCGCCGGTGCGCATGGTGGCGGTTCCCCAGATGGAGAGCCCCAGGCGGCGGGGGTAGTCGCCGTTGTCCTGCAGGTAGCGCTCGACGAACGCCTGGGCGGATTTTTCGCCCAGCGTCCAGGCGGCGGGCGATGGAATCGAGCGGTTGTCCACGCTGAAGAAGTTGCGCCCGGTGGGCAGCGTATCCAGGCGTCCCCGGCTGGGGGCGCCACTGGGGCCCGGCGGCACAAACAGGCCGCTAAGCCCATCAATCAGCGAGCTGATTTCAAGCTTAGCACTCTGCTGAAGCGCTACCCACAGCTGGTCCCGGGCGTAGCGCAGCTGCTCGGCGGTGGCAGAATAGTGGGCAGCCAACGCTTCCAGGCTGCCCGGCGCGACCACGTACGCCTCGACCAGTTGATGGGCCAGCGCTTCCAGCCGCTCGCGGGTGTCATTGCCGCTGCGCCAGGCGGCACTATCCAGCTCGCGCAGTACGCTCGGCCGCGGCCCCGTCCAGGGCTCGGCGTCGGCCTTCAGCGGGTCAAAGGGCGTCTGGCTTTCGCCCTGCAGGGCCAAGTCATCCGCCAGGTTATGCAGCAGGCCGCGCTGGGCAATGCTTTCCCCCCTGGGCAAGCGCAGCAGCGCCACCAGGGTGCCGACCACTTTATCCTGGGGCGGCAGCGTGCCAAGAATGTGTAAACCGTGACGAATCTGCGATTCCTTGATGTCGCATAGAAAGGTATCCAGCTCGTTCAGGATCAGCGCTTCGTCCTGGCTGTCGACCGCCTTGGTCAGCTCCTGGTCGATGCCGGTCTCGCGCAGGTGCTCAAGAATCTGCTCGCGGATTAACGCCTCGCGCCGGGGATCCATATCCAGCGCCTGGTAATATTCGTCGGTGAGCGCTTCCAGCCGGGCCATATCGCCATACAGCTCAGCGCGGGCCAGCGGTGGCATCAGGTGGTCGATAATCACCGCCTGGCTGCGCCGCTTGGCCTGGGCGCCCTCGCCCGGGTCATTGACGATGAACGGGTAGAAATGCGGCACCGGGCCCAGCGCAATATCCGGCCAGCAGTCGGCGCTGAGCGCGCTGCTTTTGCCCGGCAGCCACTCGAGGTTGCCGTGCTTGCCCACGTGAATCACCGCTTCCACCTGGTAGTGCTCGCGCAGCCAGAAGTAGAACGCCAGGTAGCTGTGCGGCGGCGCCAGCTGCATATCGTGGTAGGACTGGGTCAGGTCCTCGATAAAGTCGCGCTCGGGCTGGATACCCACGAAGGTCTCCCCCAGCCGGATACCCGAGATCATCAGCCGCCCCTGGCGGCATTTTGGGTCATCAGCGGGCGCGCCCCAGCGCGTCCATACCGTTTCCTGGAGCTCGGCGGGCAGGGTGTAAAACCAGGCCAGGTAGTCGTCAACGCTAATGCTTTGCCAGCACATGCGCTGGTCGATGACGTTGCGGTCGTTGGTCACCGCCCCCTGCAGCAGGCCGATCAGGTCATCGCCACTGTCGGGCAGCTCGCTGACCGGGTAACCCGCCGTTTGCAGCGCGGTTAATATCTGCAGCGTCGAGGCGGGCGTATCCAGCCCCACGCCATTGCCAATTCGGCCATCGCGGTTGGGGTAATTGGCCAGCACCAGCGCCAGCCGTTTGGCGTGATTGGGCGTGGTGCGCAGGTGGCAGAACCGGCGCGCCAGCTTGGCGACAAACTCAGCGCGCTCCGGGTGCAACGCGTGGTGAGTTACCGACAGCTGGCTGCGTTCGTTATACAGCGCTTCCGCCTTGAAGCCCACCGCCCGGGTGATCACCCGGCCGTCCATCTCGGGCAGTACAATCTGCATCGCCACATCGCGGCTTCTCAGCCCGGCGGCTGAGGCCTGCCAGTCCTCGACGGTGCTGCTGGAAAGAATCGCCTGCAGGATCACCAGCTGGCCGACGAACACGCTCTCGGGAATCGCGCCGCCCAGCGGATAGGTATCGTCAGAATTACGGTTGATCGAGAAGCTGGTGGTGTTGACTACCAGCATGGCGCCGGTCTGCTCGATCAGGTGATTGATAAAGGCAATGCAGTCGGCCTCTTTCAAGGAGGCAACGGCGATGGCGAGCGGCTCTAGTCCCTGCCCCTTAAGCGCCTCGATCATGCCGTCGACGACCAGGGTATTGGCCCCCTGCAAGTGGCTGCGGTAGAACAGCAGCAAGCACACTGGCCGCTCCAGCGGCTGGTTGACCCGCCATTCGCTCAGGCTCATCACCTGGCGGCCCGTCTGGCTTGCGGCATCGCTGGGCGCATAGATCACCGCCGCGGGCACCACTTTGGGTTCCTTCCAGGTGGTGGGCAACGCCAGGCACTCGCTGCCCAGGTAGCGCAGCAGTTGCTCGGCGTTATCCACGCCGCCTTCGCGCAGGTAGCGCCACACCCGGTAGGCGCTGTCATAGTCGACGCTCGAGGCCTCCAGCAGCGCATCGTCCGGGGCGTCGCAGCCGGGCACCAGAATCAGCTGGCGGCCTGGCTTGGCATTCCGCCAGGCCAGCAGGCGCTCGTAGCCGTATTGCCAGTAGGCCTGGCCGCCCAGCATCGACACGACCACCAACTGCGCCTTTTCCAGCACCCTGTCCTCGTAGAGGTCGTAGGCGGCGGGCTTGACCAGGTTCATCCAGTTGGCCAGACGCACCGACGGATAGCGCTCGCCCAGGCGATCGATCGCCTGGGCCAGGGCCGAGAGGTTGCTGTCGGCGGCCGAGAGAATCACGACATCCGCAGGGCTTTGTTGAAGATCGACAATGCCTTCATCATCAACAAAGCCACCGGGTTTGGCGGCAAAAAGGTGCATTAGGCGGCGGTTTTGACCTCTGCTTCGGCAAGCGCGTCGTGCAGCGCGTCGCTGTCCAGCGACTTGCCAATGATGACCAGTTGGGTTTGACGCGTCTCGCCTTCGGCCCATAGGCGGTCGAAGTAGCCATCCAGGCGTTCACCCACGGCTTGAATGACCCGGCGCATCGGCTTGCCGGGAATCGCCGCGAAGCCTTTGGCGCGGTAGATTTCCTGGGTTTTGACAATGTGCTGCAGCTTGGCCGCCAGCAGGTCGCCATCGACTTCGCCCAGGCGAATCACGCAGGAATCAAAGTTGTCGTGGGCATGGTCATGATGCGCGCCCTCGGCGTGGTGCTTGTCGTGGTGATTGGTGATCGAGTCGATGTTCTCTTCGCTGGCCGCGCCAATACCCATCAAGGCTTCGAGCTGCACGGTGTTGGTGGCCAGGGTTTGATCGATAAACAGGCACTTCACCGATTCCGGCACGCGCGCCTGGATCAGTGCCTCGACACGGGCTTTGTCGTCCGGGCTTAACAGGTCGGTCTTGCTGACCAGCACCAGGTCGGCCGCGCTGAGCTGGTCGTCGAGCAGCTCTTGCAGGCTGGGGTCGTGATCCAGGCTTTCATCGGCCTTCCGCTGAGCCTCTACCTTGGCAACATCGCTGGCATAGCGACCGGCCGCCACCGCGGGGCCATCGATCACGGTAATGATGGCGTCGACGGTGCAGTGCTGCCGCACCTCCGGCCAGTTGAAGGCCTGCACCAGGGGCTTGGGCAGCGCCAGGCCGCTGGTTTCGATCAGAATGTGATCGATATCGTTGCGGCGGGCGACCAGCTTTTTCATTACCGGTAGAAATTCCTCTTCTACGGTGCAGCAGATACAGCCGTTGGCCAACTCGAAAATACCGCTGTCTTCGCCTTCCACCGCCTGCCCGTCTTCGCAGTCGAGGGCACAGCCGCGCAGCAGGCTTGAGTCGATATCCTGTTCGCCGAATTCATTGACGATCACGGCAATACGCTTGCCGGTCACCTGGCGCAGAATGCTTGCCAGCAGGGTGGTTTTACCGCTGCCCAAAAAGCCGGTGACCACGGTGGCGGGTATCTTATTTAACTGCATGGGTCTCGTCCTCAGATTCGATAGGCTGACGCGCTGGCGACGCTTTGCCGCTAAACAGCAGCGCGATCGCGGCAGGGTTGTTGGCAAAAAACAGGTGCAAGTAGGTGGCCGTCAATCCACGCTCACGAAAAATGGCTTCCCCCGGCGCGGGGTGGCGCTGGCGTTCGCCATGGGCAATGGGCTCAGGCGTTCCCTCGGCCATCGAACGGTGATGGGCATGGCCGCGCACCGGGCCTTCGGGCAACGCGGCGGTTTGCATCCCCTGGCAGCCCCGTCGCCCGCGCATGGCACCGTGGCCCGGCAGCAGGCCGAGCATGCTGTGGGTGGTGTCGTCGTAGTCGGTCAGGCTTTCCAGGCAGTAAAGCAGCCCGCCGCACTCGGCAAGAATTGGCTTGTCGTCGGCAAAAAACTGCCTGATCGCCGCGTGCATGGCCGCATTGGCCGACAGGGTCGCGGCGTGAATTTCCGGGTAGCCCCCGGGTAGCCACAGCGCATCGCAGCTCGGCAAGGTGCTGTCGGTGAGCGGCGAGAAAAAGCGCAGCTGCGCGCCCATCTGCCCGAGCAGGTCCAGGTTGGCCTGGTAAATAAAGCTGAACGCGGCGTCTCTGGCCACACCGATGGTAAGCCCGGCAAACGACGGCAAGTCGGCGGTCACGACGTCCGCCGGGGCAGTAAAGGTCACCGGCGGCAGCGCAAGCAGCGTCTGGGGCAGGTTTTCCGCCTCGATAACGCTCGCGCCCTTTTCAAAGCGCACTTCCAGGTCATCCCGAATTTCGTCGGCCTGCACCAGGCCTAAATGGCGCTCGGGCAGCGAAAGCTCCGGGTTGCGGGCGATGGCAGCGAGTAACGGAATACCCTGCGGCAGGGTGGTCTCGATCAGTTCGCGGTGGCGCTCGGAGCCGCAGCTGTTGGCGATAAGCCCGACAATGCGGATATCGTCGCGAAAGCCTGCAAGGCCCGCCAGCAATGCACCCGCGGTTTGCGCCATGCCCTTGACGTCCATCACTACCACCATGGGCAAGCCAAACCGCGCGGCCAGGTCGGCACTGGAAGGTTCGCCGTCAAACAGCCCCATGGCGCCTTCGACCAAGATCATGTCCGCCGTCTGGGCGGCTTCGTAAAAGCGCTGGCGGCAGTAGGCGTCGCCCGCCATCCAGAGGTCCAGTTGGTCGACCGGCTGGCCGGCGGCTTGCGCCAGCACCTGGGGGTCCAGGTAGTCGGGGCCGGTTTTAAACACGCGCACCACCTTGCCCTGGTTGCGAAGCGCCCGGGCCAGCGCGGCGGTAAAGGTGGTCTTGCCCTGCCCGGAAGAAGGCGCGGCAATAAATAGCGCAGGGCAACTTGCAGTGGGTGTGCTCATCAGTATTCGATCCCCGCCTGGGCTTTAACACCGCCACGAAAGGCGTGACGCTCATCCTGCACCGTGCTGATGGTGTCCGCGATTTCCTGAAGCGGCGTCGCCATGGTGCGCCCGGTAATGATCACGTTTTGATGCGCGGGGCGTTGGTTAAGCGCTTCGACCACCGGCAGCGGGTCGAGGTAGCCGTACTTGAACATGTAGCTCATTTCATCGAGGACGATGAGGTGGTAGTCAGGGTTCTCGAGCAGCCCCTTGGCCACCGCCCAGGCCGACTGGGCGGCTTCAATATCACGCTCGCGGTCCTGGGTTTCCCAGGTAAATCCCTGACCCATGATGTGCCAGTCAAGGTTGGGCTGATCGCGGAAAAACAGGAACTCGCCGGTCTCACGCCGCCCCTTTATAAACTGGATCACCGCGCAGCGCTGCCCGTGGCCCAGCGCCCGCGCCATGGTGCCAAGTGCAGAGCTGCTTTTGCCCTTGCCGTTGCCTTTCAGCAGGATCAACACGCCGCGCTCTTCCGTGGCGCGGCTGATGCGCTCGTCAACCACGTCCTTTTTGCGCTGCATGCGGTGGGTATGGCGATCGTCAGTCATGGGGTTTCCTGTCCAGAAAAAGGTGTCGCGTAGCGCGCCCCAAGTTGCTGGGCGATACGAGCGCCCTGGCCGCGCTTGATTTTCGATGACTCGGTATCCAGCAGAATGCAGTCATCCAGCGGGCCGAGGTCGGCGACGGATTCGCGGGTACGGCCGTCGGTGATCAGATAGGTACGAATGTGCAGCCCGGGCTCGCGTCGCTGCCACTGGTGGATCAGGCGTTTGGCCTCGATCACCGCCTCGCGCAGCGGCGTGCCGCCGCCGCCGGTGGCGGCCTCTAGCGCCGCCTCTACGCGCTTGGGCGCACGTTGCCGGGAGAGCAGCGGCACCACGCCGCCATTACCAAATCCCACCACGGCGACCTGTTCGCGTGCCGCGTAGGCCTGGCGCACCAGCGCTTCCACAAGCCCCTTTGCCTGGCCCAGCAGGCGCTGCCCCAGAGTGGAGCCGGAGGTATCCAGCAGCACCAGGTGCGCCCTTGGCTGCCCGGCCTGTGTCTTGCGCATTTTAAGCTTTCGCCAGGGCCACTGGCCGCGGTTGGCGATCAGGGTGGCAAAACCGTCCAGGCGAGACGTTTCAGTCCGCGAGCGTCCCTTGCCTGATACTTGTCCTTTTTCACCGGACGCCGGGGTCGCCGCCGTTTTCGCTTGACCAACACCGTTTGGCGTATTCGCCAGTTCAGGCGCTGCCTGCTGAATGGTTGACTGAGACTGGGGCGGCATAGCGCCCCACTGCCCCTGTTCGCCGCACTGATTGGATGACCCGCCGGGCGACGTATTAGTCGTTGATGACGAACCGCCCTCGCCTCGCGAAGGCGGTTCCTTCGGCGGCGGCGAAGACGGCGGGGTTGGCTCGGGCGATTGGGTACGCCGATGGTCCAGCACCCACGGCTCGACGGTATCGATATCCTGTTGCGTCACCTCGCCCACGCCGCGCCAGGCGGCGTGGGCACGAGCGGCGCGGTGCCAGGTGACATCCGCGCGCAGCCCTTCCACCCCGGCCGCTTCGCAGCGTGAGGCGATGGCCTGGTACACCCAAGACGGGGTCGTGACCTCGGCGAGCTGGCGCTGCGCCTGGTGAATCCGCTCGGTCAGTGCAGCCTGGGCCTCCTCAAAGCCACGGGCCGCCCCGGCTGGGTCGCGGTCAAAGGCTTCGCGCTGCTGGACGATGGCGATACGTTCCTCGACGCTGATGCTCGCGGCCTGCTCGATGCACAGCCCAAAGCGATCCAGCAGCTGCGGGCGTAGCTCGCCCTCGTCCGGGTTCATGGTGCCAATCAGGCTGAAGCGCGCCGGGTGGGAATGGCTGATACCGTCGCGCTCGACGATGTTCGTTCCGCTGGCGGCCACATCCAGCAGCAAATCGACCAGGGTATCGGGCAGCAGATTGACCTCGTCTACGTACAGCACGCCACCGTCGGCTTTGGCGAGCAGCCCGGCATGAAAGGTGGCTTCGCCATTGGCCAGCACCTTTTGCAAGTCCAGACTGCCGACCAGCCTGTCTTCACTAGCGCCCAGGGGCAGAGTCACAAAAGGAGCACGCTGCCCGTCGCTATCGCCAGGTAAAATAGCGGCCAGAGCCCGCGCCAAGGTCGACTTGGCGCTGCCTCTTGGCCCGCTGATCAGCACCCCGCTGATACGCGGATTAATGGCATTAAGAATCAGCGCAGTTTTCAGCGCCTCCTGGCCAACCACCGCCGCAAAGGGAAACTCACTCACCGGCACCTCCCGTGCTGGCCAAGCCCGCTAACCGATCACCATGAGCCAACTGACCACTATTAGCCAACTGATCTGGGGAGCGCGGGACTTGAATATTATTCATGGTAGCTAGCTGAGTGATAATAAAACCATTCATAAAGAAGTGGGACTATAAAAGGGGTTCAGTATAGAGGAAGGCATGGCGGCGAGGCCAATTTGTTACAAGCTATTAACTTTGCGAAGGCGTATATCAGCTGACGCTAAGAATGCCGCTGGATTTTTAAACGCTTTTGAATTACTATGTTATAACATTACTTTTATGACGGGGTTTCATAAGATCCTTAGGCTTTGTGTTGTTCGCTATCCACCTGCCACCTAGAATGGCTAACGTCGGTGTTCCACCCGGAACTTAATAGAGAATCCGCCGCGGCTTGCCGCGAAACGGAACTGCCCCCGCAACTGTAGGCGGCGAGCGATGCTCTTTGATGCCACTGGACACAGCGTCTGGGAAGGCGAGCTAGCCATGACCCGTCAGTCAGGAGAACTGCCGATATATTGCTTACCTCGAGCGAAGTGGCTCGGTCGGTATTTTCTGGCCGAATGCTAAGCTCATCATGCACGGGAGTGTACATGATGCTGAGATTGACCACGGCCATCGCCGCGAGCGCTGTTGGCCTTGCCCAGGCGGCTTACGCCTCCACCGACTACCCCCTTACGCTAACCAACTGCGGCGTAGAGATCAGCGTGGCGTCGCCCCCGGAGCGAACGGTAACGGTAGGCCAGTCAGCCACGGAGATCCTCTATTCGCTGGGGCTCGCTGACCGAGTGAATGGAACCTCGGTTTGGTTTAATCCAGTTCTGCCACAGTTTGCTGAGGCTAATGAAGTTATCGAGCGGATCGCCAACGATGACCCAAGCTTTGAGGCCGTGGTCAATAAGCGGCCCGAGCTGGTGGCGGTACAGTACGAGTGGCACGTAGGGCCCACCGGCAGCGTCGCCACCCGTGAGCAGTTTCATGAGCTGGGTATTAACACCTATATTATGCCCGCCGACTGCGATACCAAGGATAACTCTACCGGCGGCGATGGCACCCGCACGGCCGCTTTCTCCACGGATTCGATCTATAAAGGCATCACCGAACTAGCCCAGATATATGATGTGCAAGACGCTGGCGAGGCCCTGGTAGCCGACTTAACCGACCGCGAAGAGCGGGCAATAGCGCTGGCCAACAGCCTGGACTTACCGGACGATTTATCAGCGGCCTTCTGGTTCTCCTCGACAGACCTGGGGGTTAGCCCCTTCGTAGCGGGTCAACTCGGCGCGCCGGGATATATGATGGACAAGCTCGGTATTCGCAATGTGATCGAGTCTGATGAGGAGTGGCCCACGGTGGGCTGGGAGAGCATCGCCAGGGCTGACCCCGATGTGCTCGTGATCGCCAGCATGGATCGCCGCCGCTTTCCCGCCGACGACATTGAAGCCAAGCGTGAGTTTCTGCGCAGTGACCCGGTCACTCGGGAAATGAGCGCGGTTAAAAATAATCGCATCGTCGAGATGGATGCCCACGCCATGAGCGCCACGATGCGCAGTATCTACGGCCTTGAATCGTTGGCAGAGGCGCTAGCGACAATGGCATTTGACGAATGAGCATTGCGTTAACGCGGCTATCTACGGCGGGTTTTGCGCTGCGCTGGCTATGGATCACGCCGCTGGTGCTCGTGGCGGCGCTGATCGCGGGCACCGCCATCGGCGAGACACCAATTCCCGTTGATACCATTCTCAAAGTGCTCGCCAATCAGCTACTGGGCGCGGATTATGCGGTTGACCCAATCGATGCAGGCATTATCTGGAACTACCGGCTTAGCCGCGCCGTGGTCGCTGCCTGTTGTGGTACCAGCTTGGCGCTGGCGGGGGTCGTGCTTCAGGCGCTGCTGCGTAACCCCTTGGCCGACCCCTACTTGATGGGCATTTCCGCCGGGGCGTCTACCGGTGCGGTGGCCGTGGCCGTCGCGGGCATTGGCGCAGGGGCGCTTTCGCTTTCCCTGGGTGCCTTTGTGGGTGCCCTTCTCGCCTTTGGTATCGTGGTGATGCTCGCCCATGCGGCAAATAGCGGCGTCGGTGGTGGCCGTGGCGTTCAGGCAGCGGGGGCAATTATTCTGGCAGGCATTGCAGGCTCGCAGCTGTTCAATGCGCTGACCGCTTTCATCATTACCAAGTCGGCGAGCGCCGAGCAGGCCCGGGGCATTATGTTTTGGTTGATGGGCAACCTCTCCGGGGTGCGCTGGGCCGATGTGACCTTGGCGGTGCCAGCCGCCCTCTTCGGGCTGCTGGTTTGCCTATGGCACCGGCGCTCTCTGGATGCGTTTACCTTTGGTGCCGACAGCGCCGCCTCCATGGGGATCGCGGTGCGCCCGGTGCGTGGCATGCTGATTATCGCCATGGCGCTTGTCACGGCGGTGATGGTATCTATTGTGGGGGCGATTGGCTTTGTTGGGCTGGTGATTCCCCATGCCATGCGCTTTATCGTGGGTAGCCGTCATACCCGGCTGGTGCCGGCTACTGCCTTGGCAGGTGCGGTGTTTTTAATCGGCTCGGATATTCTTTCCCGGGTGCTGGTGCCCGGCCAAGTACTTCCCATCGGGGTGATTACCTCGCTGATCGGCGCGCCCGCTTTTGCGCTGATTCTCGTGCGTGGCAAGAGGACTTAATGCAGTTAACCGCTCAAAAACTCGATTGGTCAGTGCATGGCACGCCTCTACTGATTGACATTAACCTTACCGTCGAGCCCGGCCAAACCTTTGGCCTGGTGGGGCCGAACGGCTCGGGCAAAACGTCGCTACTTCGCCTGTTGGCAGGCTTGAACAAACCCAAAGCAGGACAGGTGCTGATGGGTAGCCAGCCTCTACACGCGCTGAAGCAGCGGGCGATTGCACAGTCTATTGCCTTAGTCGAGCAGCAGGCCGACACCACCGATAGAATTAGCGTGCGTGACGTAGTGGCGCTAGGCAGGACGCCCTTTCTTACCGCGTTGCGCCCCTGGTCTACTGAAGATGATGCCATCGTGGTTCAGGCGCTGGTCGATGTCGATATGGTGCATATGGCGGATCGACTTTGGCACACGCTCTCTGGCGGCGAGCGCCAGCGGGTGCATATTGCCCGTGCGCTGGCGCAGCAACCCAAGATTCTGCTGCTTGATGAGCCCACCAACCATCTGGATATTCGCCATCAGCTGTCGATCCTTGAGCTGGTCAGGCAGCTTCCGGTTACGGTGATTATCTCGCTGCACGACCTGAACCACGCCATGGAGTGTGACCGCATCGGGGTAATGGACGCCGGCCGCCTGGTGGATAGTGGCCCGCCTAAAGAGGTACTGACAGCATTCCGGCTACGCCAAACCTTTGGTGTCTACGCCGATATCTTCGCCGACCCCATCGACGGCAGTCAGATGATGCGTTTTCGCAATGCTATTTAGGCAAGTTGGCCTTTGGTGACACAGTACGTTGACTTACTTGGTCATTACCTAGCCTTCATCAAGATTTGCTTATGCGGCTTTTTCTCCAGTGGCATCTTTAAAGCACCGTCCGGTTTGGTACCGCGCTATTCCGGGTGGGATGAGTTGGAGAACTAAGTAGTGCTAGAGTAAAGCACCTCCCCAATAAGGAGACGACCATGGCAGATTCCCCGGTAGCCGGAGTGCCGCGCTGGCTAAAGCTCGCCTTTTCGCTATGGATTCTGATCTGGGCACCGAGCTATGTGGTGCTGTTGGGCGCCCAGAACTTTTTCTGGCTATGTAACGTGGCAAGCTTCCTGCTGCTGGTGGCACTATGGACGGAGCATCGCACCCTGATGTCGATGCAGTGGCTTGCGGTAGCGCTGGTGGGCAGCACATGGAGCCTGGATGTGGCGACGGCAGCGCTTACCGGCGTTCACCCCATCGGCGGCACCGAGTATATGTTCGACCCCGAGCATCCGCCCCTGGCGCGGGCCATGTCGCTCTACCACGTGGTATTGCCGCTGGTGGCGGGCATCGGCGTCGCCAAGCTCGGCTATGCACGCCGCGCCCTGCTCTGGCAGACCCTGCTGACCTGGATCGTGGTGCCGTTGAGCTACCTGCTCACCGACGCCGAGCGCAACATCAACTGGGTGCACGGTCCCTTCGGCCAACCCCAGGACAGCCTGGACCCGCTGCTGTATCTGTTACTGCTGACGTTGCTGTGGCCGCTGGTTGTTTATCTGACTGTGCATCTGCTGATGATTGGCTGGCAGCGCTGGCGGCGCCGTAGTTAATGCGTAATGCGACTTATCAGCTCTTACCCCGATTTATTTAAGAGCCAGGCCCTACTCTTCTTATTATGCATCGTTTCCCTCAAACACTGAGATGTACTTGACCACGTTAGCGTTGCCAGGATGGTTGATCGTTTTGGTAACAACATCAGGGGCCAAACTTCTCGGGAAAGTAGGAAAGCGGCGGCTCACGGTTTAGCCACTCGTCCTTCATTTCTTCACCCTTTTCGCGTTGTTCTGGCGAGACACTATCGCGATAAACTCGTAGTGACCGTTCAGAAGAAGTGCCGGGGACTTCTTCATGGATAGCAAGAAAAATCGCCCAGCCTTTTGCTGGGTCTGGGGCAGGCGCTGAACGACACAGCTCTCGGCCTGCCTCTTCGGGCTCAATGTTACAGGCGGCCAACCAACCACGCCCATTCATATGCCCTGCCTTGAAAGCCTTGCTCATCCACTCCCAAGCTTCTTCGTGATGACCTAGATGGCTCAAAACTACCGCAAGATCATTCATAGAAGGGGCATAACCACCCTCTGCTGCCTTTCGAAACCATACCTCAGCGGCTTCCAAACTCTCGGTATCGTTTGCGTAACCTTCTTCGTCGTTGCGGGCAATCTCACCCAGCAAATGCATGGACTCCACATGGCCTGCTTCAGCGGCACGCCGTAGCCACTTCATTGCCTCATCTTCATCTGGCTCTTTAACGTAGTAATAAATATCGTAAAGCGCGCCCATGGCTTCGGAATCACCCGCTTCGGCCTTGGGCAAAGTGAGCTCAAACGCCGCTTGAGGCCAGTCGTCACCGTTTTCCGGGCAGACGTTCCCCAACTCGCAGGCTCTACCATCAAACAGGCGCAACATAGCGTAGGGTTCACCGTGTTGTGCGGCTTGGTAATACCAGTCCAATGCGGCTTGATTCATACCACCCATCACCAAGCGACGGTTCGCCTCGCCTAGGTAATACATCGCCTCGACATCACCCGCTTCAGCCGCTTGTTCTAAATAAGGAATCGCTGAATCGGCTTTCCGAATACCGTAGCGTCGCATGCCTTCCTCTTTGGCGGCCTGAGCTTCGTCGTCCAGCGCCCAGGCGGAAGGTAGCATTAGCTCTGTAAGCATTAGCCCAGCTAGCATTGCCAGGATGGTTGATCGTTTTGGCAACAACATCAGGGGCCAAACTTTTTGGGAAAGTAGGAGAGCGGCGGCTCACGGTATAGCCATTCGTCCATCATTTCTTCGCCCTCATCGCGCTGTTCCGGGCTTATTTTTTCCCTATATCGCTCAAGAGTGGCTGTTGAGTATGTATTTGGCACTTCCTGTTTGATGGCAAGCACAATAGCCCACCCCTTGGCTGGGTCAGGTTTTGCTGCTGAACGGCATAAGTCCCGCCCTTGCTCCTCAGGCACGATATTACAAGCAGCCACCCAGCGACGCCCATTGATATGCCCCGCCTCAGAAGCTTTTGTCATCCATTCCCAAGCTCCTTCATTGCGTTCTAGGTTACTCAGGACTGCTGCTATATTATTCATGGCCGGGGCATAGCCCGCCTCTGCGGCTTTACGGAACCAAGGCTCGGCGGCCTCCAAGCGTTCAGTCTCATTGGGGTAACACTCTTCGTCGTTACGGGCTATTTCTCCAAGCAAATTCATGGATTCCACATGGCCCGCCTCGGCAGCGCGCTGTAGCCACTTCATCGCTTCGTCTTCATCGGGCTCTTCAACGTAGTAATAAATATCGTACAGTGCCGCCATGGCCTCGGGATCACCCGCTTCGGCCTTGGGCAGGGTGAGCTCCAACGCTGCCTGAGGCCAGTCGTCGCCGTTTTCCGGGCATACGTCTCCCAGCTCGCAGGCGCCGCCATCAAACAGACGCAGCATGGCGTGGGGGTCACCGTGCTGGGCGGCTTGGTGATACCAATCCAGGGCGGCTTGCGAAAGGCCACGACTGAGTAACCGATTCGCCTCCCCTAGGTAATACATCGCCTCGACATCACCGCTCTCTGCTGCGATCTCAAGTGGGGGTTGCATCTTTTCCCACTGGTGGATGCCCCATAGTTGCATGCCTTCCTCTTTGGCGGCCTCAGCCTCATCATCCAGCGCCCAGGTGGAAGGTAGCATGAACACCGTGAGCGTTAGCCCTGCTAGCGTTGCCATGATGGTTGATCGCATAATGTCATTCCTTTGTAGGCTGTCTTGTTAACCCGCACAGATTTCAGTGCCCAGGCCTGCGGCGTAGCGGCGGTAATCATTTTTTGATTCAATAACACGATCATTTCTCAGCCCTGAGACCCGATCCATGAACTCATCCAGATCACTCTTGTGGTTCTGGTAAGCAGAGTCTGGATAGTCATGCGGTGGTTGACCGTTGGCGGTCATTCTGACGACTGCTTTGGTAAACAAATACTGGGAAGGGGTAGGGGTTTCGCGGCTAAAGCGGCAGAGGGGGCCATAAACGTTCGTAGTGACGCCCTCCACAATCCAGCCGAGGCAGCTAGCAATGGCGATTTGCTGGAAGTCCAACGCCTCCTGGTGATTAAACGGCTCGACTTTGCCATCACTTCTGCCCCTACCGGGTACTTCTATTTCAAATTCTTGCGGGTTGCTAACCAGAAGGTAAAGCAAAGCTCCCAGCGCTTCGGGTGTTAACTGCTGCACCCAGTCACGCATTTTGTCTTGTCTTGGATCGTTGGCAATCACATACGCGATCGGCCCCGCATTCTGCCCACCGGTCATGGCGCTATAGAGCCGCTCGATACCCGCTTGGCCGCGGGCGGAGAGTAGGCCAACATTTAGCAGGGTAGTGGTGGCGAGATAGCCCAGCCGGCCCATGCTATGGTAGGCGTCATCATCAATCCAATCGGGTTGGACGTAGTTGTTATCCACCATGGCGCGATGGAGCATCACTAGCCACAAATCCAGGCTGTCGATATCCAGTTCGACGGAAAAACTGCCCCCAGCCCCCTTGCCGATCACGGCGCGCGCGGCCATACGTAACACGAACTTGCCGTTCTGCATGCCCAGTGCAAGACCTAGCTTGCCACCTAAGCCTTCAGCCAGTTCTAACCCAAGGGTGGCGGTGCCTAGGTTGCGCCAACGCGTTATTGACTGACTGGCGCGCTTCATATTCATCTCGGAGAGTGCCGCCCGGTTGGGAAGGAGGCGCTCCAGGTTTGCGGGCGGCTCCCAACTCAACGAGCAGCGGGTTTCAATACCCACCCGAGTACCGGCAAAGGCCTCGATGGTCGTGCCTTCGGCTTCCCGCTTTGCCCAATCAACACCGGTAACGCTGAGTCCCTCCTCGCCAAAGGAAAAACCGGTTTCGGTCGCCAGTGCCAAACTGGCACCGGCAAAGCCTTTGGCAACGGCGTCCACGACAACGACATAGCGGCCTAATTCCCGCCGTTCATCAACCTCGGAGAGAGTGGCGACCACTTGCTGAGACTGGTCTTCTCGCGGTAGGACTAAGCGCCCCAATGGCAGTTCGCCCCGGGCCAGACTAAAGGTGCCTTTGACTTCCCAGCGATAGGTGGCCTCGGCGGAACTCTTGTTTGAATCACTATCATCGAGTTGCCACATACCATTGGAAGGCCGCTTGATGGCAAACTCGTCGCGCCGTGTGGTCTTCAGCCCGTTACTTCCCCCACTGCTCATTTCCAACTCGAAATCAAAGAACGTTAGTTTGGGCTGTTGGGCGACGACATCCCAGGGGGTATCACGGTCGCCGTCACTACGCGGTTCGTTGAGATCAAACCTGGCCATGCCGACCAGTCGCATCATCTGGGCCTGAGCGCTGGCGTCGAAAAGGCGCAGCCGTTCACGGCTCGGACCCGTGAAAAGAATTTTCTGCAGCGCTGCTCCCCATTTTTCCTTACTACCATCATCAAGGGAGGCAACCTCGTGCCCTTGCTCCGCAAGGTAGGCGAAAAATCTCTCCGGCTGGAAAAACCCCAGCGGCTCTTCATGCCAATCTGCACGATGCTCTATGGGCTCGCAGCCACGCCCTTGAAGCCATTGCGAGAGGGCCGTTTCAGGCGCCTCCCATAACTGGGCAGGCAATACCCCGTCCGCGCCCATGGCATTATCCAGCCGTTGCCGCTCGGTTTGGGTCATGGCGGGCATCAACTGATACAGGCTGAGGTGGCTGAGCGACTGGCCTGCCTGGGGAGAGCTGAACTCGCGTAATGGGAAATCGCGGCGAACCAGTAGTTCAATCTTGCGCTTCTGATAGCCCATGGCATGGCGGTCGTCTTCTATATCGGTATGCCAGATAAGGACGCGACCGGGCTCCATCTTGCTGACGGCGTCATCTGCCTTTTGGAACAGTTCGCTCAACGTCTCCTGGAGGTGCTCATAATTTTCCCGTTCTTGTTCGAACAAGAAGATAGGCAGCTTGGTATTGCCGGCGGTGGCGCTTTCCCACTCGCTGAGTTTATCCTCAACCTCCTGATATAATTCGACGCTTTGTTTTAGCGCTTGGCAGTATGTGTCGAAGTCACTGACACCCTCGTCCAGCAACTCTGATTCGGTTTTGGCTGCCGATAACGCCAGTTCGGGGGTGGCGATACCCAGAGACGCGAGGGTTAGGATACTCTCCAGATAGTCAGTATATTTGCTTTGCTGTTGTTCAGAGAGCTGCTGGACGTAGCCGACAAAGCGACACTCCCGGGACGCTTCGTCAGGAGGCATGGATTCGCATAAACCAATGAAGGTTTGATACTCGACGAGTACCTCTTGCAGCGAGAAGGGAGTGGCCTCTCCCTCGCCCCCAGGGTTGAAGTGGTACTCGCGCTGAGCAGAAGCCCGGCATGAACGGTAGGCTTCCAACGCCTGCTCGATTTCCGTTTCCCAGGGGCCATAGTAGTGTTCACCTTCAACGCTATAGCCCGCTTCCTGAGCGCGGCTAAGGCCCGCCTGGTAAAGTTCACGCAACTCACTTTCCAGACGTGCAGCGTCAGGGTTACTAAAATGGCGCGCCACGTGATCCAATAACGCGGGGGTCGTAAGTTGCCATAGGTTATCCAACAACGAGCGCTGGTGCGCGATTCGTTCTTCAAGCGTCGCTTCCTCATCGGAAGTGATGTCAACCAGTTGCTCGAAACACTCTTGGTAACGCGCCCTCTCGCTATCGTCGAGGAAGTTCTCGGCCCGGGTCGGCAGCAGGCACTCCATCAAGCCCGCCTCTTCGTTAAGCACCCGAAGTCGCTCAGCGCCATCCTCTTCTTGTGTCCATGCCTTAAGCTGTTCGGCGGCTTCCAGTAAGGTGTCCGAAACCTCTTCCGTCAGCAACCAGAAAGTGTGCGTCCCCGGCAGGTATAGAATATCGGCCCAGCACTGCTCTTTGCAGATATGCGCTGCGTTTTCCCCTGTGCTTTCGCCATCAGATTCCGGGGGCTCAAACACGCTGACCACAATTGGATCAAGATGACGTTCTGGGGTTTGCTCAGCACTCATACCAGACGCTCCAGCTGCTGTACTTTTTGGCGGGAAGGCAGCGAGGTATTCAGAATGTCGTTTATCTGGACATTCAGCTTACCGCCTTCATCCGTAATAATGGGTAATAACCGCTTTAAATGATCAGAACGACTGATGCCTGCTTGCATGGCAGCTACCATCCGTGCCAACCAAGTATTAGGCAAAGAAGCTAGCGGTGTCTTCGTCATACGGCTCAACCACCACGCCTGCTGACTTTCATGCAACGCAGCTTCCATCTCGGGGTTAAGCTGCCAGCGGTCAGAAGCGAGGGACGTTGGCTTATCGGCCTGCCATATCAACCACTGGCCTTGGGGCGTGGGGGTGGCCACCTGATGTAGCGGGCTTAACCAGTGGGAGTAAACGCTGACCGGTGCGCTAGCAAGAAGCGCTGTCCATACGGCGGGTTGCTGCAGGTTGATCAATGATTTCCCGCCGAGCGAGTCATTCAGCACAAAAAGGGCTCGTAAATGGTCAGCAAAGCTTTGTAGGCATTGATCTGTCTGTGGCTGACATACCCATCCCAAGCGCTGCTGGCAGAGTTTTTCGGCGTAATGCCAGGCGTCACTGCTTGGCTCTATCTCGAATAGCCAGGGACTGGCGTCGTTCAATGGAGCTAACGTCGTACCGGCAAACAGGGTGATGAAATTATATTTGCCAGGCATATCCAGTAAAGGCCAGCACTGTTCAGGTGCCCGGCGCTGATCGAGCACGACAAAGCCACGCTGGCCAGTCACCCTCCCCGACAGGTTGTCCGCCGGGTAACACCGTTCTGTAAGTTGGTTTAACCAGCCAGACATGGACAATCCTCGCGGCTGCACTGAGTATCGTTGATCTTGCCGCAGAGCGGCATGATGGCCGCTTCGCTTAGCTGGTAATCCTTGAGTTTGGGCAGAGAAGTAGGCGGTATCGCCTCATGCACCGCCGCCACCGCATGCCCTGGCAGTAACGGGCTTTCTACCGCCTGACCACTGCCATTGCCGGGGCTGCCGCCTGCGTTTACTTTGACGTTGGGGCCCACCATGGTGACGCCGCTGCCGTCCAGCTTGAGGAAACTTCCCCCGGCGTTGAGGGTTAATTCGCTATCCGCTTCCAGCACCACCTTGTGGCCCGCTTTGATGTGCAGCTCGCGGCCGCTTTCGCTGAGCCAGGCCTGGCCTGCATTGATGTGCAGAGTGCCGTCGACGGTGAGGTGCTGCTGGCCTTCGGTGTGCTCGAAACGGTTGCCGTGTACCGTGCGGTGGTCGTCGTTGTCGACCTCGCTGATGCGGTCGTTATTGACCTTCAAGAAGCTGTCGTTGCGGATCTCTTCAATACGGTCGTTGAGCGTGAGCAGTTCCAGGTCTTTCTGGGCGTGGAGCCAGATTTGTTCTTCGCCGGCTTCGTCTTCAAAGCGCAGTTCGTTGAAGCCTTCGGCCTTGTGGCTTTGGGTGCGCAGCACCGTGCGGGTCTTGTGTTCCGGCAGCGGGTAGGGCGCGGTGTTGACGGCGTGGTAGGTGCGCCCGGTGATTAAGGGCTGATCCGGGTCGCCTTCCAGAAACGAGACGATGACTTCGTGGCCAATGCGGGGGATGGCGATACTGCCGTAGCTGCCGCCCGCCCAGCCTTGGGCGACCCGCACCCAGCAACTTGCCGTTTCGTTGGGTTCGGCGTAGCGGTCCCAGGGGAACTGCACTTTGACCCGGCCGTGGTCGTCGCAGTGAATCTCTTCGCCTTCCGGGCCAACCACGAAGGCCACTTGAGGGCCATCGACGCACGGTTTGGGGTTGGGCGTGGCGCGCCAGGGGGCATCGCCGGGGATCAGCGTGACCTGGTTGTGGTAGCGGGTCATCCCGGCACTGTCTGATTGGCTCTCTTTAAGGACTATGCCGTCCTCTTCCAGCGCCTGGGGCTGCTCGCCGACATGACGTACTTCGATGGCCTGCCAGTCGCGGTTGAGGCTGTCGGTGTCGTGGTCGGTCAGGCTAAAGCGCAGGCCGGGGGCGAGTTCGGGCAGGTCACTTTCGGCGCTGGCAGTGATCGCCTCGCGGCGCAGCTGTTCCAGGCGAATGCGGGTAAAGGGCTCGCCGGAGGCATCCTGCTTATAGCGGCCGGGGTAGTCGTAGTGTTCGTAGTCCACCTGCTGTCCATGGTCTTCTACATCACGGCCCAGGTGGTCGTGCAATTGAGCATAGGCGGGGTTTTTAAAGCTGTAGTCTTTCAGTGTGGCGGACGAGCTTGCCACCCTCGCGGTATGGCTGAGTTTGCGCACATGGCGTGTGGGCGCGGTGCCTCCGGCCCGGCTGTGATAGGTACGTTCGCCGAGGCTAGTGAGTAGCTGTGGGTCATCAGCAAACACCAGCCGATGGGCGCCGTTGTCACTATCCTCGAACTCATGAAAGTAAAACAGCCCCTCTTCGGCGGCAAGGCGCTCGATAAAGGCGAGGTCGGTCTCGCGGTACTGCACGCAGTACTCGCGCTCGGGGAGCTCACGTGTGACCGCAAAGGCCACGTCGCGGATGCCGCGCTCATCGCACAGGGTATTGATGATAGTGAGCGGGTCGACTTTCTGGAAGATGCGCGAGTTGTGGCGCAGGGAAAGCCGCCACAGTGCCGGGCGCAGCACCAGCGAGTAGAAGGTGCGCCGGTGGCCGCGATCACCCCGGCCGAACTCGCTGACGATGCCGTGCACCCGGCGCAGCGGTTCACCGTCCTGCCAGATAGTCAGTGACGCCTCGCGATCCAGCAGCGCAGCGGCATCTAGACTGCCGTCGCGGCTGGCAAGGTTCAGCGCCAGCTCGAAGGGTTGGGAGAGCGCTTCGCGGTGGGTGAAGTCGATCACCGCGATATCGTCCACCCCAGGTAGCGTTAGTGTGAATTGCAGGCCTGTCTTATGCGCCCCCATCCTGTCAGACATAATCCCGCTCCCTGGATCGTCAACTGCTAATAAAAACGATCAGAATAGCGAGCTAGAAGCGAAGCACAACCCATTTAGGACAAGTCACAGCGATCTCTTACACCGCGTAAGAAATCGCTTACAAAACAGGCAAAAATTCGCCCACGCTATCGTGATAAAAAGCCGGGCAAACTACTTAATCAACTGCACCAACCCATGGCGTACATACCAAACCTGGTCGGCTTGACGGGTAGCGTCTTGCACGAACCAGCCATTGAGATCGCGCAGGCGGCGTTGTTCGGGCTGCATGGGCACGATGCCACAGCCAACTTCGTGGGCGATGATAATCAACGGTGCGTTTATCTGGCTGGCGCGCTGGTAGAGGCCGGTCATATCCCTCTGCCATTGCTCGCGGAACGCATCGTTTTGCATACTTCCTGATGCGGCTTCGAGCCACTCCAACACGCCAGTGATCACCAACGGCGTATCGGCAAGCAGCGTTTGTTGACACGCATCCAGCCGCTGCTCCGGCGCAAGCCGATACCATACGGCATCGGGAAAGCGAGCCGTTACGACGTCGCGTTTACCTGCGCAGGCACCGCCGATGAAGAGCTGCATTGCCAATCTCCTTTGCCATTCGCATCGGTGTGATAAGTGAGCGTCCAGCGCCTGCCTTGAGCCTGACTTACCGAGCCATCCCAGAAATGAATGGTTTCAAAGCGACGGCGCAGTTCGCGGATCACGCCGCCGTGGGTGACGGCCAGAATTTTGCGCTGGCTGCCTTGCTGGGCATTCACGGCCACATCATGCAGCCAGGCTTCCAGGCGCGCGCGCAGGTGAGCGGCCGATTCGCCGCCAGGGATTTGCAGCTCGCCGACGCTGTCGATCCAGGCGCGGTAATGGGGCAGGTCTTTGAGTTCGTCATACACCTTGCCTTCATACTCGCCAAAGTCGAGTTCACGTAGACGCGGCTCCAGCGCAACCGGCACGCCCTCTTTCGCGGCTTGGATCCACTCAAGCGTTTGTTGGCAGCGGTTCAAGTCACTTGAATAAATGGCATCGAAACGCTCATTCATCAGCGCTTCACGCAGCGCCAAAAGCCCCGCCTCGGCATCGGGAAACAGCAGCGGGATATCGCGCTGGCCCTGGTAGCGGCGCGCTAAATTCCAGGCGGTGATACCGTGGCGAACTGCCACCAGCTCCACAGTAAGATCAGTAGCCAAAGCTCTCCTCCTTCAATGGTGGCACCGACCATATCGCCGTTGATGCCGTTAAACAGTCGCAACATAAACACGCGCGAAAGCGCCACAAAGACCGCCGCCGCAAGCCCAATCAGTACAAGCGAGGGTGCCAGCAGCGCCATCAACGCGAGCGGCACCAGCGCCAGGGCCACGTCCTGACCGCTAAGCGACTGCTGCCAACTCCAGGCCAAACCCTTTTGCTGGGCGCAGGGCGTCAGGACAAGCAAGGCAACGCCTGCCCAGCGCCCCAGCGCGGGCACCACCAGCAGCCACCAGAGCGGCGCCTGGTAGGTAAGTAATGCCCACAGCAGCACGCCCTTCCAGGCAAGCAGAAACACTAGCGCCAGCATGCCGAAGCTGCCGATCTGCGGGTCTTTGATGATTTCCCAACGGCGCGTCAGCGGCTGATTGCTGCCCAGCGCATCGGCGATATCCATGACGCCATCCAGGTGCAGCCCGCCGGAAAGCGCGACCCAAAGGCTCAGCAGCGCCAGCGCGGTGATCGGCGTGGGGACGTTGTGCATGGCAAATGCCACCAGCACCAACACGCTGCCGATGAGCAGACCGACAAGCGGGTAGGCGCGCACCGCCCAGCGTCGGGTTTCAGGCGTCCAGGGGCTGGCGATGGGAATGGGGATTCGGGTCAGAAACTGCAACGCCAGCACCAGCCCAAACAGAGCGTTTTTCACAGCAACCGCTCCTTTTGGGGTTTCCCCTGCTCAGGTTTCCAGTTCAGGGCGCAGCCCGCGATTACCTCAACAACGGCGTCGGCCTCGGCGGCCAGCCAGCGGTGGGCGCGCTGGAGAAAGGCGAGATAACGCCAGGTCTCAGTATCATTGGGCGGCAGCGATTCGTTGATATCATTCGACACAATCACTAGGTGCACGTTACGCGCTCGGGCATTCGTCACACTGTCGGTCAGCAGCGCCAGGCCCTGATCTTCGCTAAGCTCGCTGGCGTACAGCACCTGGCTGGCCCACAGCGTCAGGCAGTCCAGTAGCACGGCACTGCCATCGGGCACTTCAGAGAGCGCCTGATCAATCGCCAGCGGCGCTTCGATAGTCTTCCACTGAGCGGTTTGCCTCTGCTCGTCTCTGGACTGGCGATGGCGGGCCACTCGCTCGGCCATTTCGTCATCCGTGACCTTGGCAGTGGCCAGGTAGTAGCAAGCTGCGCTGCCCGCGGCATCCACTACCCACTGCTCGGCTACATCGCTTTTACCGGAGCGTGCCCCGCCGCTTATAAAGACAATCATGCAGCACCTGTTTTGGCAGTTACTGTTTTAAGCACGCTCACTAGCCGATGATTAGCAGGTGCATCGCGCAGGGCTACACGCAGCCAGTCGCCATCGAGTCCGGTAAAGTTATGCGTATGGCGCACCAACACCCCCTGGCGCAGCAGCCGCTCAAATAGCACGTCGCTGGAGATGCCTACGGCGCGTAGCTCGGCATCAGGGCGAAGAAGAAAGAAGCACGCCTGGCTTGGCACCACCTCAAGCCCCAATTGGGCCAGCGCTTGCTCCATAGGGCGCCGCTCGCTGGCTAACCAGCGCTGGGTGCGGCGGGTAAAGGCACCGTCCGCCAGCAGCGGTGCAACCAGCTCCGCCGCTAGGTGATTCACGCTCCAGGGCGGCTGGTGGGTCTGTGCCGCATGAATAGTGGCTTCATCCGCCAGCAGATAGCCTAACCGTAGCCCCGGCAGCGTATAAAACTTGGTCATCGAGCGCAGCACAATCAGATGCGGATAGCGATCTAACAGCGGCACCAGCGATACCGCCTGCTGCGTATCGCTCACCATATCGATAAAGGCTTCATCGACCACCACCCGGCAGCCCGCCCAAGCCGTGTAATCCAGCAGTATCTCCATGGTCGAGGTATCGATCAGTGTCGCCGTGGGATTATTGGGCCGACACAGAAACAGCACATCGATATCATTAAGCCTTGCCAACAGCGTATCCACATCCAGGTCAAAGTCCGGCGCGGGCAGCGCGATCTCAACGATTGAGAGCCGGTGGGCGCAGCAAGCACGGGCGTATTCACCAAAGCTTGGCGTTATAATCGCCGCACGCTGCCAGGCATGTAGCGCAGCGGCAAGAAAAATCGCCTCGGCGCCGCCGTTCGTCAGCAGCACCTGCTCGGGGCGCAGTTGGTGATGGCTGGCGATGGCGTGGCGGGCCGCGGAATAGTCCGGCGCCGGATAGCGCTCAAGGCCTGCCAACTGTTGGGTCAACCAGTCGCGCACCCAGGCGGGTGGCCCCAACGGATTAAGGTTGGCGCTAAAATCGTCCAGCCGATGAGTGGCGGGCAAGCCAAAGTGGGCCAATAGCGCTTCGGCTTGGCCGCCGTGGCTGGGCCATGTAAATGTGCTCATAAAAACCTCGGGGGAAACAGGCTCAGCGCAACCATCAAGACAGCGGACAGCAGCATAAATAGCATCCAGCCACCGTGCATTAAACGAATCGTTGCGTCGATATGGCCAACCCGAAGTGGCTCCAGCGGCTTGCCTAGCGTCGCAAGACAGGAAACCACCCCCTCATAGTAGTTGGTGCCGCCCAGTTGCACGCCGAGCAACCTCGCCACCATGGCTTCCGGCCAGCCAGCGTTGGGGCTTGGGTGACGCGGTGCATCGCGCCAGGTGCCCTTTAGCGCGCCTCGCCAGCGCAGGCGTAAACCTCCAGCACTACTTAACAGCAGACCCGCGAGCCACAAACAAAACGCCGTTAAGCGAGCCGGCAGCCAGTTGGCCACATCGTCCAGCTTCGCGGAGGCATAGCCAAAATCGTTATAGCGTGCGTTGCGATAACCGACCATCGAATCCAGCGTATTCACCGCCTTGTAGGCCAGCGCCAGCGGTGCGCCGCCGATCAGCGCAAAAAACAGCGGCGCGGTAATACCATCCACGGTGTTTTCCGCCACGGTTTCAACCGCACCGCGGGTGATTTCGGCTTCATCCAGGCTTTGGGTATCACGCCCCACAATCATTCCAAGCGCTTGCCGAGCGGCGGGCAAATCGCCTTTGGCAAGCGGCACGGCAATCGCGCGCCCCGCGTCCGCCAACCCTTTAATGGCGAGTGTGGTAGACAACAGCCAAAGCTCCGCGATGAGCGCAAGCCCTGGGTGCAAGCGCGCCAATATTGCCAGCACTAACACGCTGATACCCCATACGCCACCTACCACGACAAGGGTCAGCAGCGCGCCACTCAGCCGCCGCTGCTTGGGAGCGCCACTGTTCCAGAGCCGCTCGTAGTGGCTGATAAAACGACCGATGATCACCACCGGGTGTGGCAGCGAGCGCGGATCCCCAACGATCAGGTCGATCACAATCGCCACGGCGACCCACACCAGGATCATAAGAGAATAGTCATTGAACGGCATCATTGGCGGGCGTTATCGCTAACGCCAGCATCGGCAAAGGTCGCCATCTCATTGAGCATCGCGGCAGCCGCCTGGAGCAGCGGATAGGCCAATGCCGCCCCGCTGCCCTCACCCAGGCGCATGCCCAGTGCCAGCAGCGGCTTGGCGTCCAGCGCTTCCAACGCCGTGGCATGGCCGGGCTCCTCCGAGCGGTGGCCAAATACCAAATAGCCGCGCACCGCGGGGCATAAACGACACGCCACCAGCGCCGCCACCGTGGCGATAAAACCATCGACGATAGCGGGCAGTCGATGCGCCGCCGAGGCCAGGTAGGCCCCGGTCATGGCGGCGATTTCCAGGCCGCCCACTTTAACAAGCACGTCCAGAGGGTCATCGGCGTCGGCCTGGCGAGCCTGAATGGCGCGCTCGATCACCGCTACTTTATGGGCTTGTTGGGCACTGTTGATGCCGGTCCCGGCGCCCACCACCTGGGCCACTGGCGTACCAGTCAACACTGCAAGCATAGCGCTGCTGGCGGTGGTATTGGCAATCCCCATCTCGCCCACGATGATGCACCTGGCTCCGGCGCGGCTGGCGCGTTCCACGGCGGCCACGCCCGCATTGATCGCTGAGCGGGCTTCATCGCCTTGCATGGCGTCTTCGAGCACCATATTCGCCGTGCCTGGGCGTACCTTGGCATGCGTCACGCCAGCCACGGCCAAGGGTGTTGCCACCCCCACATCGATGACGTCGATATTCGCGCCAATCTGCCGGGCGAAGACGTTGATGGCCGCACCGCCGCTTGCGAAATTGGCGACCATTTGCGCCGTTACGGCCTGAGGAAACGCGGACACGCCCTCTTCGGCTACACCGTGATCCGCGGCGAATACCAGCACGCTGGCTGGCGTCACATTGGGCGTTTGCCCTCCGGTGATGGCGGTCAGCTGTATGGCCAGCGCTTCCAGCTCACCCAGGCTGCCCGGCGGTTTGGTCAACGTATCGAGATAGGCGCGGGTGCGTTCGCCTGCGTCTGCGTCTACCGGCGCGATACGCTCGATAATAGACGGGGCAACATCGGTGGGCATGGTGGCTCCAAAGCGTTCAACATCACGAGAGGGAGATGGTAGCAAAAGCAGGCCTGCTATACTTGCGATTTACGCTTATCAAGCGGGCAATTACCGCTATTGCAATCCATCGTTAGCCCTGAATACCCAGGGCGATAGTTGTCATCAATTAGGGTAATAAAACTACAATTAGCGCTTTTATTGCCGTAAGGTCTCTCCTATCGCCCCCAAAAAATGTAAAATAACTACAGGTTTGACTCACCGTCTCTACCACGCAGAGGTCCCTATGCCGAGCTCAACACACGCCACTTTAAATTCCACCGTTGCCGAGGTTACCCAACGCATACGTGAGCGGTCTGCCGAGCGGCGCGCGCTTTACGAGCGCCGCATGGCCGACCAGCATAAACGCGGCGTGCATCGCGGCGAGCTCTCATGCGGAAACCTCGCCCATGGGTTTGCGGCCTGCAGCCCGCAGGAAAAAGATTCCCTCAAGCTGATGAACAGCGCCAACCTGGGGATCATCTCCGCCTACAATGACATGCTCTCGGCTCACCAGCCGTTTGAGACCTTCCCGGAAACCATCAAGGGCGCTGCCCGCGCGATGGGCTCTACCGCGCAGTTTGCCGGTGGCGTACCGGCGATGTGCGATGGCGTGACCCAGGGCCAGCCGGGCATGGAACTCTCGCTGTTCTCTCGGGATGTGATCGCCATGGCCACGGCCGTGGGGCTTTCCCACAACATGTTTGACGCCGCCTTGTATCTTGGCGTGTGCGATAAAATCGTGCCGGGGCTATTCATTGCCGCGGCACGCTTTGGCCACCTGCCCGCGATGTTCGTGCCGGCCGGCCCGATGCCCAGCGGCCTGCCCAACAAGGAAAAGGCCCGCATCCGCCAGCTGTACGCCGAAGGTAAGGTCGGCCGCGATGCGCTGCTGGAAGCCGAGTCCGAGTCCTACCACAGCCCCGGCACCTGCACCTTCTACGGCACCGCCAACTCCAACCAGTTGATGATGGAAGTGATGGGCCTGCACCTGCCGGGCACCTCGTTCGTCAACCCCGGCACCGAGATGCGCGAGGCCCTGACCCGCTACGCCACCGAGCAGGCCATTCGCAATACCGAACCCGGTGGCGAGTACCGTCCGTTCTACAAGCAGATTGACGAGCGAGCCATCGTCAATGCGGTCGTCGGGCTGCTGGCATCCGGTGGCTCGACCAATCACACACTCCACCTGATCGCCATGGCCGCCGCGGCGGGCATCACGCTCAACTGGGATGACTTCACTGACCTTTCAGCGGTCACCCCCAGCCTGATGCGGGTCTACCCCAACGGCCAGGCGGATATCAACCACTTCCAGGCGGCGGGCGGCATGAGCTTCCTGTTCCGCGAGCTGCTAGGCGCTGGCCTGCTACATGGCGATATTCCCACCGTCTTCGGCACCGACCTGACCGCCTACACCCAGGAGCCTTTCCTGGAAGACGGCAAGGTGGTCTGGCACGAAGGTCCCGAGAAAAGCCTCGACGAAGCCGTGCTAAGCACCGTTGCCAACCCGTTCGCGCCCACCGGCGGCCTGACGGTGATGAAAGGCAACCTGGGCCGCGGGGTCATCAAGGTATCGGCGGTGAGCGAAGAACATCGCATCGTCGAAGCGCCGGTGAAGATTTTTGAAGACCAGAACGAGATGAAGGCCGACTTTGAATCCGGCGACCTGGATCGCGACGTGATTGTAGTGGTTCGCTTCCAGGGCCCCAAGGCCAACGGCATGCCGGAGCTGCACAAGCTGACGCCCTTCCTGGGTGTGCTGCAAGACCGTGGCTATAAAGTGGCGCTGGTCACCGACGGCCGCATGTCGGGCGCCTCAGGCAAGGTGCCGGCTTCTATCCATATGAGCCCAGAAGCACTGGACGGCGGCCCACTGGCGAAACTGCGCGATGGCGATATCGTGCGCCTGGATGCCAACGCCGGGACCCTCAACGCCAAGGTAGACCCCGCCACCTGGGCCGAGCGCGAACTGACCATCGGCAACCTAGATCACTACCACGTTGGTCTTGGCCGTGAGCTATTCTCTGGCTTCCGCCACCTAGCCATGCGCGGCGAGGAAGGCGCCGGGGTGTTCGGCGGCTTTGAGGCCGACGACCTGGCGCGCCAGGAAGGACAGATTCTCCAAGAGGATGCCTGATGCGACCGGCCTTGATCGGCGATATCGGCGGGACCAATGCACGCCTGGCGCTGGTGACGCCAGGCGACATTACCCCGCACGATATTATCAACCTCCCCTGCGCGGACTACCCAGGCGTTATTGAGGCGATTCAGGACTACCTGAGCCGAGTAGGCGCAACGGGTGACAATGCCCCGCGCGAGGCTTGTCTGGCGTTTGCCTGCCCGGTTCATGCGGAGCGGGTCAAGATGACCAACAACCACTGGGACTTCATGAAAAGCGAGGTTCGCGAAACGCTCAACCTATCACTGTTCAAGATCATCAACGACTTCACCGCCCAGGCGCTGGGCGTGCCACACGTTGACGCAGACAACCTGGTGGAAGTTCAGCCAGGCAGCGTTCAGTCTCATTCTACGCGGCTGGTCATTGGCCCCGGCACGGGGCTCGGCGTGGCCGGTGTTTTCCCCGGCCAGCACGCCTGGATACCGCTGCCCACCGAGGGCGGCCACGTTACCTTCGCGCCCACCGATGACACCGAGCGCGCGCTGCTCGACGTGTTTCTCCAGCGCCACAAGCGGGTGAGCGTGGAGCGCATTCTGTGCGGCCAAGGCTTACTCGAGCTTTATCAGGCCCACTGCGCGCTTGACGATCAGGCGCCGTGCTGCACCACCCCGGCAGAAGTGACCCAAGCCGCCAACGCAGGCGACCCCACCGCCACCACCAGCCTGCTGCGGTTCCTGAAAATCCTTGGCGACGTGTGCGGCGACGCCACGCTGACCATGGGCGCCCGTGGCGGGGTTTATCTGTGCGGCGGTATCCTGCCGCGCCTGCTTGACTGGCTACCGAAAAGCCAACTGCGCGACAGCTTCGTCAACAAAGGCCGCATGGGGGCGTATAACGCCGACATTCCCATTTGGGTGGTCACCCACCCGTGGACGGGGCTGCTGGGCGCCGCTGAGGCGTTGCATAACGAAGAAGTGTTTTAAGCCCATCAACAGGAATCTCCCTATGCCCGCGCCAACCTTCGACGTGCCGTTCGTACTCGGCATGATGCGTCTTCACGAGGCCACCGATATGCACCAGGCCGAGCACTTGGCTGACTGGATCGAGGCGCGACTCGAGCAGGGCCTGCACTGGTTTGACCACGCCGATATCTACGGCAAGGGTGCCGGTGAGACGCTCTTCGGCCAGGCGCTGCGCGCCCGCCCGGCGCTTGCCAAGCGGCTCAAGGTGGTGACCAAAGCCAGCATCGCCAACGATAACCCCGCCCCCGGCTCTGGCAAGGTCAAGCACTATAACGCCAGCCCGGCGTACCTGAACCGAGCGATTGATGATTCACTTAACCGCTTGAGCGTCGAGCGAATCGACCACTTTCTGATTCACCGCCCCGACCTGTTAATGGACGCCGAGGCCACCGGTCGCGCGCTGGATGACGCCATTAACGCGGGAAAAATTGGCGCCGCAGGCGTTTCCAACCACCTGCCCAGCCAGTGGCGCCGCCTGCAAAACGCCATGCACCATGCGTTGCGCGCCAATCAAATCGAGCTTTCCATCGCCCATAGCACACCGCTGTTTGACGGCAGCTTCGACGACCTGTGCGCCGACGGCCACGCGCCGATGGCGTGGTCCCCGTTGGCGGGCGGCGCACTGATGGAAGGCGAAGTGAGCCACGTGCTCAACCGCTTGACGAGCGAATACAACAGCACACCTGGCGCACTTGCCCTGGCATGGCTACGCACGCTACCCAATCGCCCTGCGCCCGTGGTGGGCAGCGTGAAGCCGGATCGCATTGCCGATATGCTCGAAGGCCCCGACACCCTCCCCAGAGAAACCTGGTACGAATTACTGGAAGCCGCCCGGGGCCACTGCGTCGCGTAAACTCACATTCCCCATCCGATCAACAATCATAAGGAAACGATCATGACGCCGATAATTGCGTTTGGTGAAGCCCTGGTGGATATGCTCTCCAGCCGTCTGGGTAACGACGATACAGGACCCGAGACTTTTACTCCTTACGCCGGGGGCGCGCCCGCCAATGTGGCGGTTGCCTGCGCGCGGCTCGGCGTGCCCAGCCAGTTTCTGGGCATGGTCGGCGACGATACCTTCGGGCATTTTTTAATCCGTGAACTACAACACCACGGCGTGGATACCCAGGGCGTGATGCTCACCAAAGAAGCACGCACGGCGCTGGCGTTTGTTTCCCGGGATAGCCAGGGCGAGCGCACCTTCGACTTTTACCGCCCACCGGCCGCCGATCTGCTTTACCGCCTGGATGATCTGCCCCAGGGGGTATTTGAACAGCCCGCGATCCTGCACTTGTGCAGCAATAGCCTGACCGACGCCGAGATCGCCGACACCACCTTGGCGATTGCCACCATGGCCAAACGCGCAGGCTGCCTGGTCAGCGTGGATGCCAACCTGCGGCATAATCTATGGATCGATGGAGCGGCGGATATTGGCCTGGTGACGCAGCTACTGGATAGCGCGGAGCTTGTGAAGGTATCGCTCGATGAACTTGATTATCTGCGCGGCGACCATCCGCAAGAGGCGTGGGTGGCGGAACGCCTTGCCGCGGGCGTGAAAGTCATGCTGATTACCGACGGCCCCAATAGCGTGGCGATCAAGGGCGTGGGTATTGATCAAACCATCGCGCCGCCCAAGGTTGACGCTGTGGACACCACCGCAGGCGGCGATGCGTTTATTGGCGGGCTGCTGGCCGAGCTTTCACGCCACGGTATGGAGGAAGGCTGGCACCAGGACACTGACTTTCTCACCCGTGCGGTGAATACCGCTTGCCGCTGTGGCGCGCACGCAGTGACGCGCCCAGGCGCTTACGCAGCGCTGCCTACCCATGCCGATATTGACGCATTGCGCAGCGCCCCCTAGTCGTTTCTCGTCAGGGCGCGCGATCAAGCGCCCTACATTGCGGACGATGGTCGGATAGCGCTGAGCTTGTCTAAATGTCTGACATTTACTACCATGGCGTCACTACCAATTAACACGTGACCGCTATGACGCTGGAGACGCTCCCCCGCCACCAAGGCGATGCCGCTGGATTAGCTCGCTTGCTAGCCAGGGCATTATTGGCAGGCCACTGGCAACCCGGTGACGCCTTTCCCAAGGAACTGGACATCGGCACGCATTTTGATGTGAGCCGTAACCAGGTGCGCAATGCGCTGACCCGCTTAACCTCTGCCGGGCTTCTTACCCGCACCGCCGGGCGGGGCACGCAAGTGCGTGAAATGAGCGATTGGCACCTGCTCGACCCGCTGATGAGCGAATGGATGACCGGGCTTATCAACCTCGACCCGCAGCTGATTCGTGCCATCTATGCGTTTCGCTTTTCGGCCGAGCCTGTCGTGGCGGGCCTAGCGGCCAAGGCCGCCGACGCGGACGATATCGCCCGGCTTGAAGCGGCCTTTGAAGGCATGCAGAAAACGGCTCGGTCCCCCACTGCTCGCGACCAACACGCCGAGTACGACGTGATGTTTCACGACGCCACCTACCAAGCCAGCCATAATCTGGTGTGGCGGCAAATGGGCCATCTGCTACGTCCTTCGATCATGGCCCTGGTTCACAGCTCCCAGCACCGCACCGACACCTTTGACGATAGCCTGGCTCGCCACCGCCACGTCCTTGAAGCCATTGTGCGTGGGGATGTCGACGCGGCGTCGTTCGCTGCGCGGGAAGTGCTACGCCGCACGGCCATCGACCTGGGCATTGTCAATTAACAAGGATCTGACCTGATGAAAATTACCCGACTGAAAACCTGGCAAGTCCCCCCCCGCTGGCTGTTTCTTAAAATCGAAACGGACGAGGGCTGCTACGGCTGGGGCGAGCCGGTCATCGAAGGCCGCGCGGCGACCGTCGAGGCCGCTGTTCATGAGCTTTCCGACTATCTGGTAGGCCAGGATCCGCACCGTATCGAGCATTTGTGGAACACCATGTATCGCGCCGGGTTCTATCGCGGCGGGCCGATTTTGATGAGCGCCATTGCCGGTATCGACCAGGCGCTATGGGATTTAAAGGGCCGCGATCTGGGGGTGCCCGTGCACCAGCTATTGGGCGGCGCGGTGCGCGATAAAATGCGCATGTACGCCTGGACCGGCGGCGACCGGCCGAGCGACGTGGGCGCAGGTGCCAAGGCGCTGGTCGACAAGGGCTTTACCGCGTTCAAGATGAACGGCACGCCCGAACTGCAAATAGTCGACTCACACCGCAAAGTGGATGAAGCGGTCGCCCGGGTGGCCGAAGCACGCATTGCGGTCGGCCCGGACGTGGGCATTGGCATTGATTTTCATGGCCGCGTTCACCGCCCCATGGCCAAAGCGCTGCTGCGCGAGCTGGAACCCTTCCATCCGATGTTCGTGGAAGAGCCCGTCGCCCCGGAACACCTGCCCTGCCTGCGCGATATCGCCAGCGGGCTTGGCTACCCACTGGCCACCGGCGAGCGTTTGCATACCCGCTTTGAGTTCCGCGACCTGTTGAAAGACGGCATGATCGATATCGTCCAGCCCGATCTGTCTCACTGCGGCGGCATCAGCGAGGGGCTAAAAATCGCCGCGCTGGCCTCTGCCTATGACGTGGCCCTTGCGCCCCACTGCCCGCTTGGCCCGCTCACCCTGGCCACTTCGCTTCAGTTGGATGCCGTTAGCCATAACGCCTTTATTCAAGAGCAGAGCATGGGCATCCACTACAATCAGGGCAACGACGTGCTGGATTATCTGGTCGATAAAACAGCGCTCAGCATTGAAGACGGCTTCTGCGCGATTCCCCAGGGGCCAGGGCTTGGCGTCGAGATTGACGAAGCCTTCGTTGAAGAACGCGCCAAGGTCGGCCACCGCTGGCGCAACCCGGTATGGACCCACGAAGACGGCTCGATTGCCGAGTGGTAAACCAGGCAATGAACCGGGAGACAGCTCTATGAGTGCCAATATGAGTGAATTGACACATGCTCTAGCTTGGATTGCGGTAGATTGGGGCTCCAGCAACCTCCGGGCCTGGGCAATGGACGCTCAAGGTAATGTGTTGGACAGCGCCTCCCGCGAGCGCGGCATGCTGTCGCTAACCCCTGCTGACTACGAAACGACCCTGCTTGAGGTAGTCGATGACTGGCTGCCCTCGAGTGGCGTAACGCCGGTGATGGTGTGCGGCATGGCCGGGGCGCGCCAGGGCTGGCAGGAAGCCGCCTACCTGGCAACCCCCACGCGCCTTGATCAACTCTCCCGCGGCGCGGTGATGCCGCCCCTCGCCGACACGCGCCTTAGGGTACATTTGCTGCCCGGGCTAAGCCAGACCGGCAGCCAAAGCCACGCCTATGATGTCATGCGCGGTGAAGAAACCCAGTTAGCGGGTTTGGTGGCCAAGTCACCGCACTTTAGCGGCCATGTCTGCCTGCCCGGCACCCACGCCAAATGGGCGCGCTTAACCGATGGTGCCGTGTCCGAGTTTGCGACCTACTTAACCGGCGAGCTGTATCAACTGCTCGCTCAGCAATCCGTTTTGAAGCACTCCGTAGGGCAGGATGACCTGCATCACGACGGCTGTCGCCAAGCATTTACCCAAGCGGTCAACGCCACCTATCAGGCACCCGAGCACTTCAGCCAGCGGCTGTTCGGCGTGCGCGCCAAGGACCTGCTGGATAACTCCTTGCCCAGCGGCGATGCCCGAGGTGCCGTGTTGGCTGCGCATCTCTCGGGTATGGCGATCGGCATGGAGCTGGCAGGTGCCTGCCGCGAGCTATCGCCGGGTGAAAGCGTGACGCTAATCGGCAACGAAGCACTCAGCCGCCGCTATGCACTCGCCCTGCATGCCCTCGGCATCGAAACCCAGCGCGTCGACGGCGATACCGCGGTATTGGCGGGGCTAACGCTCGCTTATCAAAGCACACGGTAAAAAGCATCAGCTAACCAAGGAGAGCGCTATGACACTGCCTTTAATTGGCATTTTACGTGGGGTGACGCCCGATGACGCGGTGGCCGTGGCTAAAGCCCTGCTTGACGCAGGCATCACGCAAATCGAGGTGCCGCTTAACTCCCCCGACCCGCTGACCAGTATCCAACGCTTGGCCGACGCCTTTGGTGAGCAAGCGCTGATCGGGGCGGGAACGGTGTTAAGCGCCGCGCAGGTACGCGACGTCTATGCCGCAGGTGGCCGATTGATCGTTTCGCCCAACTGCCGCCCTGCCGTTATCGAAGAATCCCATCGCTTGGCCATGTATAGCTGGCCGGGCATTGTCACTCCCTCCGAAGCGTTTGATGCGTTGGACGCGGGGGCGACCGGGCTAAAGCTCTTCCCGGCGGTGCAGGTTGGTTTAGACGGCATGAAAGCCGTTAGAGCCGTATTGCCCGAGAGCACGCTGCTTTACGCCGTGGGCGGTATTGGCGTCAATAACTTCGCCGCCTGGCGGGCCGCTGGCGTCGATGGCGCGGGGCTGGGTAGCGCGCTTTATAAGCCGGGGCAAACGCCCCAGCAGGTTAGCGCGCAAGCCACTATATTGGTTGATGCTTGGCAAAAAGCCGGAGGCTAATAATGACTGTTGCGACACTGGCGGTTGACTGCCGCTGCGAGCTTGGCGAAGGCCCCCAGTGGCACGCCGCAAACCAGCGACTCTATTGGTGCGATATTCTAAATAAACGCCTGCACTGGCTGTCAACGGAGAGCGGGGAGCATGGCGATTATCCGCTTGAGCACATGGTCTCGCTGGCCACCCCACTGGCCGATGGCCGCCTGATGCTTGTAGGTGAGCACAGCCTGAACCAGTTTCATCCGACCACGCAGCACCTTGCGCATTTTGCGGATTTTGAGGCCGATAACCCCATCACGCGCAGCAACGATGCCCGCGTGGACCGCCACGGCAGCTTATGGCTTTCCACCATGGGCAAAACCGCAGAACCTGGCGCGGGCAGCCTTTACCGCTTACATCGCGGAGAACTTACCCGGCTGCGCAGCGGGCTGAGCATTCCCAACGCGATTTGCTTTTCGCCTCAAGGCGACGCGGCGTATTTTACCGACACGCCGACCGGGATCGTAATGCGCTGGGCGTTGGATAGCCAAGGTTGGCCAGTCGGCGAACCGGTTGCCTGGGCAGATTTCACGGCGGTTGAAGGCAACCCGGACGGCGCAGTGGTCGACAGCGAGGGCTGCCTGTGGCTCGCCCTATGGGGCGCTGGCAAAGTGGTGCGGCTGAACCACGATGGCCAGGTCATTGGCGACGTAGAGCTACCGGTTAGCCAGCCCTCCTGCCCGGCATTTGCGGGCGAGAATTTGGATCGGCTTTACATCACTACCGCCCAGGAAGGGTTTACTGCCGACCAGCGCCGCGAGCAGCCGCAAGCGGGGGGACTGTTCGTCGCCAACGTTGGCGTGCGCGGGCTTGCTGACCCGCTGTTGCGTCTGGCTTAGCCACAGCAAAAAAACCCCGGACCATGTCCGGGGCAATCCACTTGCTCAAACGACCCTGTTTCCGTGAGGCAAGTGGCGTGAGTGCTCGTTATCGCTTAGCTTACGCTCAGTGATGGAAGCGCTCGGCGGCCTGGCGGGCCAGCTCGCGAATACCATCCCAGTCTTCCTCCTCGACCATTGCCTTCGGCGTCAGCCACGAACCGCCCACGCACATGACGTTGGGCAGCGACAGGTAGTCCTCGGCGTTGTCGACCGTGATACCGCCCGTGGGGCAGAAACGCGCTTCCGGAATTGGTGCGCCAAACGCCTTGATCGCCTTCGCACCGCCGCTGGATTCCGCCGGGAAGAACTTGAACCGGCGGTAGCCGTACTGCCAGCCGGTCATCAGTTCCGAGATAGTCGACACGCCGGGCAACATCGGTACCGGGCTTTCAACGCCATAGCGGTACAGCGCGTCGGTCGCCCCTGGGGTGACCACAAAATCAGCGCCAACCTGCTCGGCCTGGCGATACTGGGCAGGCGTTAGTACCGTGCCCACGCCGATACTCGCCCCCGGTAGCGCTTCTTTCATGCGCTTGATGGCTTCCAGCGCGCACTCGGTACGCAGGGTAATTTCCAGCACGGTCAAGCCGCCTTCCACCAGCGCGCGGCCCATCGGCACGGCGTCTTCCAGGCGATCAATGGTAATCACCGGAATCACTTCGGCCTTCAGACAAATGCTGTCTAGCTCCGCGGTGCGCGTCGACGGTAGCTGTTTATCAATGGTCATGTGTGAGTCTCCAAGCAAATTATTGTTGGCGAAAGCGGCGTTAAGGCGCCCAATAAATCGCCAAGGGGCAGGATAAGAAGGCGCGGATGGGCAGTTGACGCACGTCGTCCCCACTCAGCGCCTTGGCCAACACCGCTCGCTTATCGTCGCCGGTAATATGTAATATGTGGCGGCGCGCCTGATGCAGACGGTCCGCCGAAAACGTAATGCGTGGCTGCGGCTGGCTGGGCGTTCGCACAGCCACCAGCGGTTCCTCAGTGGAGAGCGCCAGGCCCAGCTCCATGCTGTCAGGAAATAGCGAGGCGGTGTGGCCATCGCCACCCATGCCCAAAATCACGACGCTCGCTGGCCAGCTAAGCGCAAGCATTCGCTCACTAACCTCGGCCACGCCTTCCTCAGGCGTGCCCGCGGAAGAGGTCATGGGTACAAAATTAGCCGCCGCTGCCGCTCCCTGAAGCAAGTGTTCGCGCACCAGTTTGGCGTTGCTGTCCTGGCTGTGTTCGTCGACCCAGCGTTCGTCCGCCAGCGTGATGTCCACCCGCTCCCAAGCCAGCGGCTTGGCCGCCAGCGCCTTAAAAAACGGTACCGGCGTTGAGCCACCAGAGACCACCAGCAACGCGCGCTCCTGGTGCTCCAGGTCGTCGTTTAGCGCCTGAAAGATGGCTTCAGCCAATTGTTCGGCCAATTGAATGCGTGCGTCGCTCATCTTAATAATCCTCGTACCAGCTACGACCATCCTGGGTAATCATGGCAATGGAGGCCACCGGCCCCCAGGACCCCGCCGGATAACGGCGCGGCGGGGTTTCCCGCGTTTTCCAACCGTCGATCAACTGATCGCACCAGCGCCAGGCGTGCTCGACTTCATCACGACGCACGAACAGGTACTGCTGACCTTTCATGACTTCCAGCAGCAAACGCTCATAGGCATCGGGGATGCGCGATTTGGGAAAGGCGTTGTTGAAATCCAGGTGCAGCGGGCCGGGGCGCAGGCGCATGCCTTTGTCCAGGCCACTATCTTTGGTGAGCACCTGGAGCGCGATGCCCTCTTCCGGCTGCAGGCGAATAATCAGCTTGTTGGCCGCAATGTTTCGCTGGTCTGGGTCAAAGATATAGTGGGGCTGCTGACGGAAGTGAATCACGATCTGTGACAGTTTCTCCGGCATCCGCTTGCCGGTACGTAAATAGAACGGCACGCCAGCCCAGCGCCAGTTGGCCACCTCGGTCTTCATGGCCACAAAGGTTTCGGTCTGGCTATCGGTATTGGCGCCCTCTTCTTCCAGATAGCCCGGCACTTGCTGGCCGTCGCTGGTGCCCGCTGTGTACTGGCCGCGCACCACGTCTCTGCCCAACGCCTCACCGGTAAACGGCTTGAGCGCCTTGAGCACCTTGACCTTTTCGTCGCGAATGGCGTCGGCGTCAAGGTTGGACGGCGGGTCCATGGCAATCAGGCAAAGCAGTTGCAGCAGATGATTTTGCACCATATCGCGCAGCTGGCCCGCTTCGTCGAAATAGCCCCAGCGGCCCTCGATGCCGACTTTTTCGGCAACGGTGATTTCCACATGGGAAATATGGTTTTGATTCCACTGGGTACCGAACAGCGGGTTGGCAAAGCGCAGCGCGATCAGGTTCTGAACGGTTTCCTTGCCCAGATAGTGATCGATGCGGTAAACCCGCGACTCGGGGAAGACCTCGCCAATCGCGTCATTGATTTCTTCAGAAGACGCCAGGTCAAACCCAATCGGCTTTTCGACCACCACCCGGGTCTCGTCATCCAGGCTGTCGCTGGCCTGCAGATTGCGACAGATATCGCCGTAGATTTTCGCCCCGACCGATAAATAGACCACCATGGGACGCGGTGAGCCCTCGCGCCACTGGCGAACGGCGGAAAAACCGTCGACGCTGGTAAAGTCCAGCTGCAGGTAATCCAGACGATCGAGAAAGCGCGTGAGGCTTTCCTTGTCCTGCTCGTCCTTCTTGAGGCGCTTCTGCAAAGCACCGCTGACGAGCTCACGAAACGCGGCGGTATCGTGCTCCTGGCGCGCCAACCCCAGAATGCGCGTGCTCTCGGGCATCAGGCCTTCGCGGTCAAGGTGGTAAAGCGCAGGGAACAGCTTGCGCAGTGCCAAGTCGCCCAGCGCGCCAAACAGCGCTAAATCGATGGCGTGATTCGGATCGCCCAGCGGGGCACCCTGGGAAGCAGGTGACGGGCTCATCTCAGCTCCTGTGGATCATTAGATGATCTAATGTTGTTAGATTACCTAAAATCTATCTGAAAAAAGGCATTATACGCAATATTGCGTGTAATTTTACTACAAAAATTCTTCGAGCGTTACCTTCATACCCTCTGGTTTTTGCATTGTCGGCATAGCCACTCTACTCTCGGGGCGACCATGTCCGCCATGGCCTTCGATGATGATCAGCTGACGATATGGACGGGTGATAACTAAGGCCAGGAAAGTAACTAGGAAAGGGCAAAGTAGCCACTATGATATGAGCGAGAGCGCCTTGGACCTAGCCGAAGCTGGAAACCGGCAGCATCGATTACGTCTTTGCCCTGCTACCCAAGGTCGAAGATGGGACGCTCATCTGGCGCTGGATTATTGGCGGATTAATCACCAGTCGAGTAAAAACCTGAGGCACAGAGAATTTTCTCGTACTGATCAGCTTGCATACAGCCGACCTCGGCCGTTTTTATTAATAAAACAGCTAAATCTCCACGGCGCGACCAATAAATTGGATTGGCCCGGTGGGCAAGCCAGTGGGCGAGCCGGTGTCGTCTTCCAGAGTGAGCTCGAAGAGCTGGTTATCCTCAAGGGGTGGCAGCTCATCCAGGCGCACCCGGATCGGCTCCCCGGGCTCCACCAGTCCAAGCGACACTGGCGCCTGCCATTCGTCGGCTTTGGTCCAGAACTCCAGCGCTTTGCCCTCCGGCACTTCAAAGGTGCCCAGCGGAATCAGCTCAATTTCCTGGCGGGTTGAAGCCTGAACCACCCACCCGGCGGACTGGCTTTGGGGCGCCAGCAACACCACCATGTACTCGGGCGTCGTCGATGGGGTCTGTTCATTTGCCAACATCACACCCATCACCAACGCCGCCGCTAAGCCAAACCCGGCAGCGCCGCGCCAAAGCGGTAAGCTATGCAGCATGCGGCGGGGTTTTGGCGGTACGACAGGATGGGTACGCTTAGCAAACGCTTCACGTGACGCAATGCTGCGTTCAATACGTGGCCATAAATAATCGGAAGGCGTTACCGGGTCGGTGATAGCGGTATAGGGAAAGAAACGCTCTTCCCAAGCCATCACGGCTTTTTGCAATGCCGGTTCGTTGGGTAACCGCGCTTCTAAGGCTTTGCGCTGCTCTGACGACAGCGTGCCCAGTACGTATTCACCCGCCAAGGCATGGTCGTCTTCGTTTGCGTGCTGACTGGGGCGGGTCATGCCATGCACTCCCGTAGGCGCAGCAGACTGCGTTTAATCCAGGCTTTGACGGTGCCCAGCGGCGTGCCGGTATGCGCGGCAATTTCAGCGTGGCTCAAGCCATCTACATAGGCATGCAGCACGCAATTGCGTCGCTCGGTTTCTAACTGCCGAAGGCATTCATCGATACGCTGGCCGGTTTGCCAATCAAAGGCGTCTTCAGCCACTGACGCATGCTGGAAGCGCTCGTCTTGGTCATCGACTTCCGGTTCGTAACTATCAAAGGTGACTTCACGATTACGGTAACGAATAGCATTTAACGCTAGGTGGCGCGCCACGCTAAATATCCATGTTCGTGCGGATCCTTTATCAGGGTCGAAACTACTGGCACGTTGCCAAATATTGAGACAGGCATCGTGAACGATATCCTCAGCCATGCCCCGGTCCTTGACGATTCGTAATACCACACCAAGAAGCCTGGCTCCTTCGTACACGTAGAGCTGGTGCAAGGCGTCATGCTCGCCACGGGCGCATCTCACCAATGCATCCGCATGATCAAATTCTGAAGACACGTCAGTCAAACTCTGGCTCCCTGGTGACGGCACCGACGCCGGTCGTCGTTTCCACAGACAGCATAGCCGCAAGGGACCCGACAAACGAGTCCCCTGCGGCATGAGCGCTCTCGTTGACTTACTCAGCCGTCCAGAAGATGTAGTCCGCCTGATAGGTCACCACGGCCGTCGCGCCTTCATGATCCATATCGCAGGTCACATCCGGCGCCACACCGCCTTGGGTGTTCAGGCGCTGAATGTAGCTGACGCCGGTCATGGCGCCTTCGCCCTCAGCGGGGTTGGCTTCCACGAGCTGCAGCGGAATGTTGCCATCACCATTGGCGGCGGTTGCCAGTTGGGTACCGGTGACTTTAGAACCATCCAGCGCTTCCCAGGTTGCAGGCGGGCCGTAGTAGCTGCCGACCTGGCTGCCCTCACCGTCATTAAGGGCAGCGTGTGGGCCCTTGAAAACCCAGGCCATGTCGCCGTCATCGTTGGCTTCACACATGTAGGTAATCGCGCCGACACCGACGGTCTCGAGCACAATGTTGTTACCGTCCGGTACCTGGACGTCCGCCGGCGTTTCGGCCAGGGCGGCGTGACTGAAAGAAGCGATCAGAGCAGCGGCCAAAGCAGCGCGCGTAAGGTGATGAGTAGTCATGTTCAGTCTCCTTGAGTGAGATAACCAGCCGCTGCAAAAAGGCGGCTGTATAGGGAATACCCGCGAGGAGACCGATTGGATGCAGCCAGTGACTAATATTTTGAGATAACCGTAAAAAAGCCCGCGAGGCATCGCGGGCAAGCAGAAACGGAGAAACAATGAGCGGCCCGGTCTTATGCAGGGCCTGACTTGCTTAGAACCATACTTCGCTTTGGATGCCAAAGGTCCACTGACTGCCGGTAAATTCGTCAGTCCCAAAGGAATCTTCCGTTGAATAATTGTTCAGCTCGTCGTCCCAATCGCTCCAGGTCGCGAACAAGCGAATTTCAGGCCGCTTCCAGAAGCCACCGACGTCCGGCTTGAAGGTTGGCGCGACGGTGAACTTGGTGTAATCCCCGTCAACCTCGTTGCGATCCGAATAGCCCTGAGGATCGATATCGATCATCTGGTAACTGGCTTCATACTGCATTTCAAAATTTTCGGTCAGCTCATTAGCCAAGCGCACGTTAAGCGTGGCCCAGTCGTATGAATCGCCTTCCGCGAAACGATCTTCGCTGGTTTCGGCCAGCACGGAGGGGGCGACACGCCATTTGGGAGCAAGGTAGGTGGTGCCATACATCGCTAGACGCGTTGAGCTGGCATCATCGGTCAGATCACCGTTGGCGCCGATGTTTTTAGTCTCGGCGCCCAGGCCCTGACCATGTAGAACCGCCGCTTTATAGCTGCCTTCGCCCAACCCGAAGAAACTGTCGCCGTGGTAAGCCACCATGGTATGGAAACCGTTTTCGGCGGCTTCCTGCCCGGCGCCGATATCGCGGGTATCGTTATCGGCAGCCGACATGCCGTTGACCATCCACTGCCAGTTACCAAAGTAGTTATTGGAGGTAAGGATCAGATTATCCGTGTCGTCTTCGAGGCCCGGGTCTTCACTGCTGACCACGTCAAAGTCGGCGAAGCTGCGGCCGTAGATCGACAGGTTCGATTTCCAATTATCGGCCAACTGCATGTCGTAGATACCGCCGCCGGTACCGGCGAGGAACACCACATCGCTATCCAGCCAGTGGATATCAAAGTTATCACGGTCGAAACGTTTACCAGCCCAGATAGAAGCGTTTTCAAACGCACCGGTGAAGCTGGGCAAATCGCTGAATTCAGCAAATACCTGGCGAACGTTGATGTCGGAGTCGCCGCCGGTCCAGTCGTTGCTGGAGTTAGTGCCATCGGCAATCATGGTGCGATACAGCGCCTTGGCGCCGTTATCAAAGCGCATCCGATAGTTAAGAATCGCTTCGGCGTAGGTGTCCGGCTCGTTACCTAAGCGACCCACCGCGCCGCCTTCGGGGCCTGCCGGTGTTACGTAGGGGCCACCTTCAGCACTTTTGCCATCTTCACCAATCAACAGGCCTGACCGCGCATAAGCGTTGAAAGAGAAACCTTCTTCGCCATCGGCATAGCGTTCCACACGGGCCAAACGTTCTTCGATTTCGGCATCACTCTCAACCTCGCTGCCTCCCCCTCGCTGCTGTTCAGCTTGGTCGGCGCGTTGCTCAGCGGCATCGGCCCGGTGTTCAGCAGCAGCAATCCGCGCCTCCAATTCAGCAAGCCGTTCTTCCATGGTCGTATCCGCCATGGCCACACCGCTTGCGCCCAAGCTGGCGGCGGCAATGGCAATTGCCAGCGGTGTTTTGAAAGTCATTTTATCCATTGTTTTAAACCCTGTTGTTGTTCGACGCCCGCTGTCATTTGCTTGTTGAGCCGATGCGTATGAAAGCGGTAGCGCTTGAATCGATTATTGTTGAACGTGGTCATCCCGCCGATTGGTAAAGCAACCAACATTGCTTGCCCAAAGAGCGGAACAGGCAAAACTTAATCGATTAAGCACATGTAAACCAACAAGCAATCACTAATTATCGACCAATGTCTAAACGCCAAGTATCGCGTTAGCAAAACCTGAACAAATCATTAGACAAAAGTCGCTATTGAACTTGCGGGCTAGAGACGGCTAACTGAACGCACGAACTTAATCGTTTAAGTGCGCTTTCAGCCGCTCTTCAACGATGCCTAATCCGACAACAACAAACGCCGAGGAATCACCATGAAAAAGACACTGCTGACAACAGCCATCGCGCTCGCCAGCGCTGCTGGCGGCATTAGCCAAGCCCAAGCGGCTGAACTGACCATTTCATGCGGAGCCGTAGGTGCCGAACTTGAGCTTTGCGAGCAAGGTGTTGAAGCCTGGGAAGAGAAAACCGGCCACGAGGTCGACGTGGTCTCGACGCCCAACTCGTCGACCGAACGACTCTCGCTCTACCAGCAGATACTGTCCGCCAACTCGAGCGATATCGACGTCATGCAAATTGACGTGGTCTGGCCGGGTCTGCTTGCCAACCACCTGCTCGACCTGCGCGATGAGCTCGGCGATGACGCCGCAGAGGGTCATTTCGACACCATCGTAACCAACAACACCATCGATGATCGGCTGGTCGCGATGCCGTGGTTTACCGACGCGGGCGTGCTCTACTATCGCGAAGATCTGCTTGAAAAACATGGTTTTGACGTCCCCACCACCTGGCAGGAACTGACTGAGACCGCCCGTGAGATCAAACAGGCCGAACGCGATGACGGCAACGACCGCATGCAAGGCTATGTATTCCAAGGCCGTGCCTACGAGGGGTTGACGGTGAATGCCCTTGAATGGGTTGCCAGCCACGGTGGCGGCAACATTGTTGAGGAAGACGGTGAGGTGAGCATCAATAACGAACAAGCCGCGCAAGCGCTTGACCTGGCCGCCTCATGGATCGGCGATATTTCACCCGACGGCGTCTTGAACTACACCGAGGAAGAAGCCCGCGGTGTCTTCCAGGGCGGCAATGCGGTATTCATGCGCAACTGGCCCTATGCCTGGGCGCTGGCGCAAAGTGACGACAGCGATGTCCGCGATAAGGTTGGCGTCACCCAGTTGCCGGCGGGCGACGAGGAAGGCGAAAGCGCTGCTGGCCTTGGCGGCTGGAACCTGGCGGTATCCCGCTACACCGAAAACCCCGAGCTTGCCGCTGACCTGGTGGCCTTCCTGACCGGTGAAGAAGAGCAGAAACGCCGCGCCATCGAAGCCTCTTACAACCCGACCATTGACGCGCTCTATCAGGATGACGAGGTACTCGAAGCCGTGCCCTTCTTCGGCACCCTTTACGACACCTTCACCAACGCAGTAGCACGCCCCTCAGCGCCAACTGGCGACGCCTACGGCCGGGTCAGCAACGCGTTCTTCAGTGCTTCCCACGATGTGCTGTCGGGCACCAAGGACGGCGCACAGGCCGTTGAAGACCTGGAAAACGAACTCGTGCGTTTGAAGCGTCGTAACTGGTAACGCTGGAGAGCTTCATGACGACTTCTTCCCACCAAAGCGCGCCCGAAGGGGCGCGTTCGGCCCCGTTAACGGCGCGGCGCCCACGCGGTACCAAGGTGCGCCGCCAGCGTGTTAAAGCGGCTTGGCTGTTTTTAACTCCCATGCTGGTCGCACTGACGTTAGTGGCTGGCTGGCCGTTATTTCGTACCTTCTTTCTAAGTTTTACCGATGCATCGCTCACCAACCTTAGTGCGGCCAACCTGATCGGCATCGAGAACTATTTGGTTTATGAAGATGGCCGCTGGTTTGGCGTGCTTGCCGACCCCATATGGTGGCGCTCTGTCTGGAACACGGTCTACTTCTCGGTGGTATCGGTATCGCTTGAAGTGATTTTCGGCGTGATCGTCGCGCTGATTCTCAACGCCGAGTTTAAAGGCCGCACCATCGTGCGCGCCGCGGTGCTGATTCCCTGGGCCATTCCGACCATTGTTTCGGCGCAGATGTGGGCATGGATGCTCAACGACCAGTTCGGCATCATCAACCACATGCTGATGGGCATTGGCGTGATCGACGACCCCATTGCCTGGACCGCCAGCGCCACCTACTCCATGTGGGCGGTAATTATGGTCGACGTCTGGAAAACCATTCCGTTTGTCGCCTTGCTGGTGCTCGCCGCGCTACAAATGCTGCCCAAGGATTGCTATGAGGCCGCCGAGGTGGACGGCATTCATCCGGTACGGGTGTTCTTCAAGGTCACCCTACCGCTGATCACGCCCGCGCTGATGGTAGCGGTGATTTTCCGCCTGCTCGATGCCTTGCGGGTGTTTGATGTTATCTACGTACTCACCTCCAACTCCACCAGCACCATGTCCATGTCGGTGTACGCCCGCCAGCAACTGGTTGAATTCCAGGACGTTGGCTATGGCAGTGCAGCGTCTACCCTGCTGTTCCTGATTATTGCCCTGGCGACCGTTGCCTACCTGTATGTCGGCCGCAAGCAACTGCAACTGGGAGGTGATTCATGACCACACGTCAGCTGGGCAAAATTGCCAAGCGGGTTGGTTTTTGGGCGCTAGTCGCGCTGATCATGGTCTACGCCGTCTTTCCGTTTTATTACGCGGTGATCACCTCGTTCAAGCCGTCAAGCGACCTGTTCCGTATTGAGCTTTGGCCCTCTACCTGGGACGTAAGCAATTACGTGCAAATACTGACCGAGGCCAGCTTTTTACGCGCCATCCTTAACTCGATTGTCGTGTCGATCAGCGTGGTATTTATCGCCCTGCTGCTGGGCATTACGGCCTCTTACGCACTGGGGCGGGTGCGCTTTCGCGGTCGCTCAACGGTGCTGCTGATCATTCTTGGCGTGTCGATGTTTCCCCAGGTAGCAGTGCTCTCGGGGCTGTTTGAGGTAATCCGCACGCTGAATTTATACAACAACCCCGCCGCGTTGATCCTGAGCTACACCATCTTCACGCTGCCCTTCACGGTATGGGTGCTGACCACCTTTATGAAGCAGTTGCCGATGGAGCTTGAGGAAGCCGCGATCATGGACGGCGCAACGCCGTGGATCACCATTACCAAGGTGTTTCTACCGCTGATGTGGCCTGCCATGGCAACCACCGGGCTGCTTGCGTTTATTGCCGCCTGGAACGAGTTTTTATTCGCGCTCACCTTCACCCTCAGCGACACCCAGCGCACGGTGCCGGTGGCGATTGCGCTGCTGTCCGGCGGCAGCGCCCACGAGCTGCCCTGGGGGCCCATCATGGCAGCCTCTGTGGTGGTTACCGTGCCCCTCGTGGTGCTGATGATTATCTTCCAGCGGCGCATCGTTTCGGGGCTTACCGCCGGCGCAGTCAAAGGCTAAGGACTTTTCATGTTATCTACGGACTCACTCATGCAAGACACGCAAGACACAAACGCCTGGTGGCGCGGCGGCGTTATCTATCAGATTTACCCGCGTAGCTTTATGGATAGCCGCGGCGACGGCATTGGCGATTTGCGCGGCATCACCGAAAAGCTCGACTATGTCGCCTCATTGGGCGTTGACGGTATCTGGCTGTCGCCGTTTTTCACCTCGCCCATGCTCGATTTTGGCTACGACATCAGCAACTACTGCGATGTTGACCCGATGTTCGGCACCCTGGACGACTTCAAGACGCTGCTCGCCCGCGCCCACCAGCTGGGCCTGAAGGTGATGATCGACCAGGTGATAAGCCACACCTCGGACCAGCACCCCTGGTTTCAGGAAAGTCGCCAGGATCGCACCAACCCCAAGGCCGACTGGTTCGTCTGGGCCGACCCCAAGCCCGATGGCACACCCCCCAACAACTGGCTATCGATCTTTGGTGGCTCGGCGTGGACCTTTGATTCGCGCCGTCAGCAGTACTACATGCACAATTTTCTGACCAGCCAGCCGGATATCAACTTTCATCACCCGGACGCCCGCCAGGCGCAGCTCGACAATATGCGCTTCTGGCTCGACCTGGGCGTCGACGGCTTCCGTCTGGATACCGTCAACTTCTACTTTCACGACGCTAAGCTGCGCGATAATCCGCCGGTGCCCAAAGGAGAAGCCAAGACCTTGGGCGCGCCTGACAGCAATCCCTATACCTGGCAGCGCCACGTCTACGACCTCAGCCGTCCCGAGAACCTGGATTTTCTCAAGGATCTGCGCGCGCTGATGGACGAATACCCGGGCACCACTACAGTGGGCGAAATTGGCGATGATAACCCGCTGGAACGCATGGCAGAGTACACCGCCGGCGGCGACAAGCTGCACATGGCGTACACCTTCGACCTGCTCAACAAACCGCATTCCGCTAAGTATTTGCGCGAGGTGATCGAGCGCTTCCAGCGGCTGGCCGGCGATGCCTGGCCGTGCTGGGCCACGTCGAATCACGATGTGGTGCGCAGCGCCACGCGCTGGGGGGCTGATGAGGACCCGGAGGCCTACCCGAAAGTCGCCCTGGCGATGCTGTTTTCCCTGCGCGGCAGCGTCTGCCTTTACCAAGGTGAAGAGCTGGGTCTGCCCGAGGCCGAGGTGCCTTTCGAGCGCATTCAGGACCCCTACGGCAAAGTACTATGGCCCGAGTTCAAGGGACGCGACGGCTGCCGCACGCCGATGCCCTGGGATGACTCGGCCCAGGCGGGCTTCTCAAGCATTGAACCCTGGCTACCGGTTGCTCCGCGCCACCGCGAGCTTGCCGTCAGCCAGCAACAGGACGACCCCACGTCAACGCTCAATGCCACACGTCAGCTATTGGCGTTTCGACGCGATCACGCCGCGCTGCTTGATGGTGATTTGACATTGGTTAACGTGGGCGACGACCTACTGGGCTTCACCCGCCAGCGTGGCGATGACACCCTACTGTGTGTCTTTAACCTGACCGACCAAGCGCACCATATCACGCTACCCGTGCCGGTAACGGCGGACCTTGATGGTCACGGTTTTAACTATCAGCGTGACGGCGACCAGCTGACGCTACCCGCGTACCAGGCGGCCTTTATGCGCATCGCCCAGACAACACCGCTTTAACACAACAACAGGCCAACCCACGGCAATAGGGCCTTGAGGTTGGCAAGGAGTCACCCATGGCAAGTGTTACACTTGAAAAAATCAACAAAGTGTTTGGCCGCGACCACATTATCGTCGATGTTGACTTAGAGGTGGGCGATGGAGAGTTCGTCGTTTTCGTCGGTCCGTCGGGCTGCGGTAAATCCACCCTGTTACGCCTGATTGCGGGACTTGAGTCGATCACCGATGGCGATTTGCGCATCGGCGACACCGTGGTCAACGACTTACCGCCACGTGAACGCGGTGTGGGGATGGTATTCCAGTCCTACGCGCTCTACCCGCATATGACCGTGTACGACAATATGGCATTTGGTTTGAAGCTTGCCAAAGAGACGGATGAAACGGTTAACGAGCGTGTGATGAGCACCGCCAAAATTCTTCAGTTGGAAGAGCTGCTACATCGCAAGCCCAAGGCGCTTTCTGGTGGCCAGCGCCAGCGGGTGGCCATGGGGCGCGCCATGGCACGTGAGCCGCGCATTCTGTTGTTTGATGAGCCGCTTTCCAACCTGGACGCCTCACTACGCGTGCAAATGCGCAACGAAATCGCCCGCCTGCATAATCGCTTGGGCTCCACCATGATCTACGTGACCCACGATCAGGTGGAAGCCATGACGCTCGCGGACAAGATCGTGGTGCTAAACGGTGGCCGCGTCGAGCAGGTCGGCAGCCCCCACCAGCTTTACCAGCGCCCTGCCACCAAGTTTGTCGCTGGCTTTATGGGCTCGCCGACGATGAACTTTATGCCCGCTCAACTGCAGGGCAGCGATGCCCAGGGCTGCCGGGTAAGCGCCCCCGGCGTGGGCGAGCTCGCCCTGCCCCAGGATGCCCAGCGCCTGCCGTCAAGCACGCCACTGACGCTGGGCGTGCGCCCGGAACACCTTCGCCTGGCAGAGCCCTCGGGCGACAACCGTTTTGAAGTGGTCAACGTCGAATACCTGGGTAACGAGGTTTACGTTTATCTGGAGCCCAAGGAAGGTGATACGCTGCTCATCCATCGCGGCGAGGCTCCCAGCCATTGGCAACAAGGCCAGTTTGTCGCCCTGGTGCCGGATACCCAACATGTTCACCTGTTCGACGGGCGTGGCGCGGCGTTAGACTTGCCTGACCAACGACACGCCGCCTGAACAGCGTACCTCCCTTTTCATCACCCCCCCGGCCCACGACAGGCCCCTTGATAGGGCTTGTCGTGGCGTGGCGGGGGTCGGTATTCTTGCGGGTGGACGCATAACAATTAGCCTGCATAGGAAATCCCGTGACACCACCACGCCGAATGACGCTCAAGGACCTTGCCCGTGAACTCGGCGTCTCGACTGCCACTATTTCCAACGCGTTCAACCGGCCAGACCAGCTCTCCCCCACGCTTCGCGAACGCATCCTCAGCGAGGCTGCCCGGCTTGGCTACAGCGGCCCCGACGCCAAGGCCCGCAGCCTGCGTACCGGGCGCTCACGCATCGTGGCCGTGGTGCTGGCGGAGAGCCTCACCTACAGCCTGAATGATGCGGTCGCCAGCGAGTTTTTATCCGGCGTCGCCGAAGTGCTGGACGCCCATGGTCATACGCTCCTGCTACTGCCGGGACGCGGCCACGACTCGCAACCCGCAGGCTCAGCCAACATCGCCGACGGCTTTATCGTCTACGGCCTGATGCCCAACAATCAGCTGCTGCAACGCTTGCCGTTCCAGCGCCCGCTGGTGTCGGTGGATTTTGACGTAGAGGGATGCCCGACGGTGCATATCGACGACACCGAAGCCAGCTATCGTATTGCCTGCCATGCACTCAAGCAGCGCCCCGAGCGCCCGGCGATCATCAACCTGAGGCTGACCGTCGAGCCCTGCAACGGCCGCGTAACGGCCGCCCATACCATGCTGCCGAGCACCAGCACCATCAGCCGCGCGCGGCTGGCGGGCTTTTATGAGGCGCTGGAAGAACACGGCATCACGCCCGGCGCGGTGCCGCTATGGAATATTGAAGAGAATACCTTCGACGTGTGCAGCCCGGTATTGGCAGAAATACTTGATCAGCCCGAGCATCTGCGCCCTGACCTGCTGCTGTGCATGTCGGATCGTATTGCCTTGACGGCGCTGACGCTTGCCGAACAGCGCGGCATTCGGGTGCCTGAGGACTTACGCATTACCGGCTTTGACGGTATTGCAGAGGGCCAGTACCGGGCGCCACGATTGACCACCGTGCGCCAGGATAGCGTGGGCAAGGGCCGAGTCGCGGCGCAGATGATTCTTGGCCACCTGCCCGCCGAACAGCAGCTGCTCAAGACGCAACTGCTGCCCGGCGATACCTGCCCTTGAGAGGGAGGACGTTACTTGGTTGCTGCCGCCTGCATGGCTTCGGCGGTGTCCAGCATGCGGTTGGAGAAGCCCCATTCGTTGTCGTACCAGGCCATGATCTTCACCAGGCGACCATTCACACGGGTGTGATTGGCATCGAAGGTCGACGAATTGGCATCGTGATTGAAGTCAATAGACACCAGCGGCTCGGCGTTAACAGCGAGCACCGGTGACTTGGCAGCGGCTTTCTCGACGATCTCGTTGATCTCTTCCTTGGTGGTATCACGCCCAGCGTTAAACGTCAGATCCACCAGCGAGACGTTGATAACCGGCACGCGCACGGCAAGCCCGTCGAACTTGCCGGCAAGCTCGGGAAGTACCAGACCGACCGCGGCGGCGGCGCCAGTCTTGGTTGGGATCATCGAGTGCGTTGCACTGCGCGCCCGGTAAGGGTCGGAGTGATAGACGTCGGACAGGTTCTGGTCATTGGTGTAGGCATGCACCGTGGTCATCAGACCGTTCTCGATGCCCACCGTATCGTTCAACGCCTTGGCCACCGGCGCCAGGCAATTGGTGGTGCAGGACGCATTCGACACCACCGTATGCTCGGCAGTCAGCACGTCGTCGTTGACTCCATAAACCACCGTGGCGTCGGCGTCCGGGCTTGGCGCTGAAATCAGCACCCGCTTTGCGCCCGCCGCAATATGCTGGGCGGCGGCTTCGCGCTTGGTAAACAAGCCGGTGCATTCCATCACGATATCGATATTCATGGATGCCCAGGGCAATTTCGCGGGGTCACGCTCCGAGGAGATGGCAATGCGGTCGCCGTCGACGCTGATACTCTCGGCATCGTGCTCTACCGCATAGGGGAAGTGGCCGTGAACGGTGTCGTGGCGCAACAGGTGGGAGTTGAGCGACGGATCACCCAGATCGTTAATGGCCACTACCTGCAGACGATCACGATAGCCGTTTTCATACAGGGCGCGAAGGACGTTGCGGCCAATGCGGCCAAAGCCGTTAATCGCTACTCTTATTGTCATGAAAGCACCTCACATTTGCAGAGAACGTTTACCGGGATCTAACGGAACCTCCTGCCATGCATTCAATTCCACTCTCGGCAAAAAATTACTAAAAATACGTATTTAAGCGTCTTTTGGGGACCTTTAAGACGTTTCAGGTCCTTCATAAGGCGGCTTATCGATCAATATGTAGTAAAATTACTATATAAACGCTATCGTAGTCCACAACTTAATTGCCCGCAATTTCAATGCCCAATGCGGCGCTAACAACAACCATGGCCGACCCAGGAGAATGCGCAATGACGAGCCAAACCCTCTCGCTACCCCTACGTCGCACCAAGATCGTGGCCACGCTAGGCCCGGCAAGCGACCGCCCCGGCGTGCTTGACGCCATGCTGAAAGCCGGCGTAGATGTCGTCCGCCTCAACTTTTCCCATGGCGCCGCGGACGACCACCGCCGCCGCCTGCAAGACGTTCGCGAGATCGCCAAGCGACTGGGGCGCAGCGTTGCGGTACTGGGCGACCTTCAAGGCCCCAAAATTCGTATTTCGCGCTTTCAGGATGGCGCTATCCATCTCACTCAAGGCCAGCCGTTCATCCTCGACATGGCGCTAGGCGCCGATCAGGGCAGCCAGGAACGGGTCGGCTGTGACTACAAATCGTTGATTGACGATGTCACCACCGGCGACCGCCTGCTGCTCGACGATGGCCGTGTGGTGCTGGATGTCACTCAGGTAGTTGACCAGGAAGTGCACACCCGGGTTCACGTGGGCGGCAAGCTGTCCAACAACAAGGGCATCAACAAGCAGGGCGGCGGCCTGTCAGCCCCGGCGCTGACCGAGAAGGACAAGGCCGACCTGACCACCGCCGTCGAGATCGGCGTCGACTACCTGGCCGTTTCGTTCCCGCGCAGCGCGGCGGATATGCAGGAGGCGCGAACGCTACTCGGCGAGGCCGGTAAGGAAATTGGCCTGGTCGCCAAGCTTGAACGCGCCGAAGCCGTGGCCAATGACGCCACGCTGGACGGCATTATCCAGGCCTCGGAAGCGGTCATGGTGGCACGCGGCGATCTGGGCGTGGAAATTGGCGATGAAGCGTTGATCGGCACGCAGAAGCGCATCATCAAGCACGCCCGCACGCTGAACCGCGCGGTGATTACCGCGACCCAGATGATGGAATCCATGATCGAGTCGCCGCTGCCCACCCGCGCCGAGGTGTTTGACGTCGCCAATGCGGTGCTGGATGCCACCGATGCAGTGATGCTGTCCGCCGAAACGGCCGCCGGTGATTATCCGGTCGAGACCATCGAAGCCATGAACCGCGTCTGCCTCGGAGCCGAACGTGAACGCATTGCCCAGGAATCGGGCCACCGCATTCATGAAGGCTTCGAGCGCGTTGACGAAACCATCGCCCTCTCTGCGATGTATGCGGCCAACCACCTTGCAGGCGTCAGCGTGATTGCCTGTATGACCGCCACGGGCTATACCCCTTTGATTGCCTCGCGCATTCGCTCCAAGCTGCCCATTGTCGGCCTGGCGCACAGCCCCATTGCGCAGCGTCGCATGGCGCTTTATCGGGGGGTCGTCTCGATTCCGTTCGATACTACCCACATGCAGGCAGAAGACGTCAACGGAGAGGCACTGTCGCTATTGACAGCCCACGGCTTGGCGGGCCCAGGTGAGCATGTCATTCTCACCCGAGGCGATCACATGAATGCCCATGGCGGCACCAACACCATGAAGGTGCTGGCCGTCGAGGCCGAATAATCATTCTGTCCAGGAGAGCCCTGCCATGAACGATGCGCGACCACCCCGCCAAGCCATTCGTACGCTTCAGGCCCGCAAGCGGATTGCGTTGATTGCCCACGACGGCAAAAAAACCGAAATGCTCGAATGGGCGGCCCGCTGGCAGGAGACGCTGAGCCGACACGAGCTGATCGGTACCGGCACCACGGCGAGGCGTTTGCACAATGAACTGGGGCTGCCGGTGGAAGGCTTGATGAGCGGGCCGCTGGGCGGCGACCAGCAGATTGGCGCGCGCATCGCCGAGCAGGCACTCGACGTGCTGATCTTCTTCTGGGACCCGTTCGCCCCCCAGCCCCACGACCCGGATGTCAAGGCGCTGCTGCGTCTGGCCGCGCTGTGGAACGTGCCCGTGGCGTGCAACGCAGCCAGCGCCGACTTTCTGCTTTCCTCGCCCTACCTCGACGAACGCTACGACATGTCGATTCCCGACGCCAACGCCTGGGCCGACGCGCGTAGCGTCTAACCTGCCAGGTTAGCCGGGGCCTAACCGATGTTTTGCGCCCCGGCGTGGCGAGTGCGCAAATGCCGCGCCACCACCTGTTGACCGCCAGTCGTATCGCCCTGGGTGGCAGCCAGCGCGCAGCGCAGCGTCAGTTCGGCGATGCGATCGTAATCCTGCAGCGCCGAGTTGATTGGCTGGGGCAGAAAATCCAGCAGCCGGTGATCGCCAAAGGTCGCCAGTCGCATGCCGTCGGGCAAGCCCCCGCGCTCCAGAAACACGTCGAACACCCCCTCCAATAGCGTATACGACGCCGTTACCAAGGCGTCCGCGCCTCCCTCTTCATCCAGCAGTTGCGCCGCCAGGCGCGCCCCTTCGCTACGCTCATAAAGCGCGCCGCTCAAATACAGCGGGGTAATCGGGGTGCCCGCAAGCGCCGCCTGAAAACCCGCGCGCCGCTCGCGGCTGGTGGATAGATCAGGCATGGCCTCAAGCCAGGCGACACGCCGGGTCGCCGGGTCAATCACCGACTGGGTCAACGTCAGCGCCGCCTGGCGATCATTGCTCACCACACTGGCAAAGCGAGCCGGATCAAGCCCCCTGTCCATGCCCACCACGCTCCAGCCCTCTGCCACCAGATCGGCGTAAAAAGGATCGTCACCCGCCAGACAGCTTGCCGTGATCAGCACTTCACAGCGCTGGGCGCGCAGGGCTAACGCCAGGGCACGCTCGCTTTCGGGGCAGTCATCAGAGCTGACGATCAGCAACTGATAGCCGCGCTCGCGTGCGCCGCGCTCGAGACGCTTGGCCAGGCGCGCGTAACTGATGTTTTCCAGGTCCGGCACGATCAACCCCAGCAGCCGACTGGCCCCGCGGCGCAGTGCGGCGGCCTGAGGATCGATGTGGTAGCGGTGCTGGCGGACCACCGCCATGACCTTTTCGATGGTCGACGCACTGATGCGCCGCTTTTCAGCCTGCCCATTGATTACGTAGCTGGCGGTGGTGCGTGATACCCCGGCAAGCCGGGCAATATCGGCAAGTGTCATGCAGTTTCCCCTGTGGTTGCCGCGACATCTTATCAGGCGCTCGCCGCTCATCAGACCAAAGTCTAGGCGCGTACCCCTTGTGTCCGTCAGTGAATCGATTCAGCATAGCCAACTATACAGAGATGACACGATTCATCCAGCTCACTTCGGTGCGCTACGACCATCGTTCTACAGGAGACACCTATGCTGACGCTTGGCTCTGATGACATCTTGCTCGACTGCCACGCAGACGACTGGCAAGCGGCACTGAACGGCGCTGCCGACGCGCTGGTGGAGGCAGGCTTCGTCGAGCCCGGCTATCGCGACGGCCTCCACGCCCGGGAAGCACAATCTTCGACGTTTCTGGGCAATGCCATCGCCATCCCCCACGGCACCCCGGAGAGCCGCGAGTTCGTCAAGCAGACCGGGGTGCGTGTTCTTCAGTTTCCAGACGGCGTGCAGTGGCACGATGGCCAGCAGGTCCACGTCCTGGTCACCATTGCCGCCCAGAACGATGAGCACCTCGACATTCTGCGCCAGCTGACCCATGTGCTGGATCGCGAAGGCGTCGCCGAGCAGCTGGCCGAGGCGTCGTCCGCCGCCGACGTCGCGCGCTTGCTGTCCAAGCCAGCGGTGGCGCCGCGCCTGGATAGCGACACGCTTTGCGTTGGCTTCCCCGCCCAGGATATTGAAGAACTGACCCTGGGCGCGGCGGCGCGGCTGCGCCAGAGTGGCTGCGTGGACAACGCCTTCATCGGTGCCATTGCCGCCAGCGCGCCGACCTGGCTGGGCAACGGGCTGTGGCTGGCAAGCCATGCCCACGGCGTGGTACAGCCCGCCCTCGGCGTTGCCACCCCGGCGGATCGCACGCTCAGCCACCAGGGCCATCCGGTTCACGCCCTCTTCTGCCTGGCCGCCAGCGGCGAGAGTCACCGTCCGCTGCTCGATCAGCTGCTACCGTTGCTGGACCGCGGCGAGAGCGAAAGTCTGGTCACCCAGACCAGCGCGCAGCTGTTGGCGACGCTTGCGGGTGAAACCGCCAGCACCCAGACCCGCCGCGTACGGGTACTCAATCCCCACGGCCTGCATGCCCGCCCAGCCAAACAGCTGGTGCAAACCGCCCGCGCCCAGCAGGTACCCGTTAACGTACGCCTGGAGGAAGGCAGCGCCACCCCGGTCTCCGCCGCCAGCCTGACCAAGGTGATCGGCCTGGGCGCCCGGCGCGGCCAGTGGCTGATATTTTCTGCCGAGGGCGCGCAGGCCGCTCAGGCGCTGGATGCCGTATGCCAAGCCGTGGAAGAAGGCCTTGGCGAGAAGGTTGCCCCGTTTGACGGCGGGCGCGAAAGCGAAGCACCCGCGACCCATAACGCAAAGCCTGCCGCCGAGCCTATCGCCGACGATACGCCGCACAGCGGCGTCGCTGCCTCGCCGGGGCTTGCCATCGCGCCGGTGTTCGTCATTCGCCCGCCAAGCTTCGAATACCCGGCCGACGCCGACAATCCCGAGCAGGAAATTGCCCGCCTGCAGGCCGCGCTGAAAGAAGGCGCCGCCCAGCTCGAAACCCTGGTGCACAACGCCCCGGGCGGTGAAGTCGCCGATATTCTGTCCATGCACGAAGAGATGCTCGACGACCCGGAGCTGTACCAGGCCGCGATCGAGGCCATTCGCGAAGGGCGCTCGGCGGAAGCTGGCTGGTGGGAGGCTATCGATACCGCGGCCCACGCCCAGGAAATGCTCGCCGACCGCCTGCTGGCCGAACGCGCTGCCGACCTGCGCGACGTTGGCCGCCGGGTGCTGGGCGTGCTTTGCGACGTCAAGCTGCCCACGCCCCCCGACCATCCGTACATCCTGGTGATGGACGATATTGGTCCGTCTGACGTGGCCCGCCTGGACACCTCACGGGTGCGCGGTTTGCTGACCGTGCGCGGCGGCGCCACCGCGCACAGCGCGATTCTGGCCCGCGCCCTGGGCATTCCGGCCGTGGTGGGTGCCGGTGACGCCATCATGGCGCTGCCCAACGGCGGCATGATGATTCTCGATGGCGAGCGTGGCCGGGTCACGCACCAGCCGTCGGAAGACCGCCTGCAGCGCGCCGAGCAGCAGTTGCTGAATCAGCAGCAGCGCGAAGCCGACGCCTGGGAAAGCCGCTTCGAGTCCGCCCGGACCCGTGACGGCCACCGGGTAGAGGTGGCCGCCAACCTGGGCAATACCGCCCACGCCGGGGATGCCGTTGAACGTGGTGCCGAAGGCGTTGGCCTGCTGCGCACCGAGTTCCTGTTCATGGCCCACGCCAGCGCGCCGGACCTGGCCACCCAGATCGACGAATATCGCCAGGCGATTGACGCCCTCGACGGCCGCCCGCTGGTGGCTCGCACGCTGGATGTCGGCGGCGACAAGCCGCTGCCCTACTGGCCGGTTCCCCAGGAAGATAATCCCTTCCTCGGCCTGCGCGGCATCCGCCTGGCGCTGACCCAGCCAGAAGTGCTGGAAACTCAACTGCGCGCCTTATTGATGGCCGGCAAGGATAGCCCTCTGCGCATCATGCTGCCCATGGTCAAGGACATCGCCGAATTCCGCGCCGCCAAGGCGATCTATGACCGGCTGCTGAGCGAGATCGGCCCGTCTCAGCGGGCTACCGACGTTCAGCTCGGCGTAATGATCGAGGTGCCGTCAAGCGCCCTGCTGGCGCCCACGCTTGCCGCCGAAGTCGACTTCTTTTCGGTGGGCACCAACGACCTGACCCAGTACACCCTGGCCATCGACCGCGGCCACCCCGAGCTTTCCGCCCAGGCCGACGGGCTGCATCCGGCGGTCTTGCGCTTGATCCAGATGACCGTGGACGCCGCCCACGCCCAGGGCAAATGGGTCGGCGTCTGCGGCGAGCTGGCCTCGGACGCCATGGCGGTACCGGTACTGGTCGGCCTGGGCGTTGACGAGCTGTCGGTAAGCGCGCGTCAGATCCCGCTGGTCAAGGCGCGGCTGCGCGAGTTTGACCTCGCCGACGCCAAGGCCAGCGCCCAACTGGCCCTGGCTCAAGCCACCAGCGATGACGTGCGCGATGCGCTGGAGGCCCGCTGATGGCCCGCGTACTGTGCATTACGCTTAATCCGGCACTGGATCTGGCGTTCAGCCTGGACCAACTGACCTTGGGGGCCGTTAACCGCCCCCACCGCGCCCAGCTGGAAGCCGCGGGTAAAGGGGTCAACGTCGCCCGGGTACTCGCAGGGCTGGGTCACGAGGTCACCGTCAGCGGGTTTCTGGGCGCCGATAACGACGCGCCTTTCGCGCTGGCCTTTCAGCACGCCGCGCTACACGACGACTTTGTGCGCGTCGCCGGTGAAACGCGCATCAACGCCAAGCTTGCTGAACACAGCGGTCGCGTCACCGACATCAACGGCCCGGGTATGCCGATCACACCGGCTGACCTTGAGCGCTTAATGGCCCGGCTCGATGCCCTGCTGCAAAGCGCCACGCCCCCCCTTGCGGTTGTGGTCGCCGGCAGCTTGCCACCGGGGCTTAGTCTCGATGACTTTCGCGCGCTGCTCCAACACCTGAAAGCCAGCGGTGTGCCGCTGTGGGTTGATACCAGTGGCGATGCGCTCAACGTCGCCATCGAGGTACAGCCCAGCGCCGTCAAACCCAACGAGCTTGAACTTGCCGAGTGGGCAGGCGCAGCGCTTGACACAAGCCACGCGCTCACCCAGGCAGCGCGCCGGTTGCAGCAAAGTGGCGTGGAACACGCGCTGATCTCAGCGGGCGCCGATGGCGTGCTATGGGTCAATGCCCAGGGCATCTGGCAGGCAACACCGCCGACCGTTACCGCCATCAACACCGTGTGCGCCGGCGATACGCTAGTTGCCGGCATGCTCCACGGCCTGCTCAGCGGCCACGCTGCAGAACACACGCTACGTTTTGCCACGGCGCTTTCCGCCGAGGCCGTTCGCCACGTCGGCGTGGGCACCCCCCACGCCGACGATTTTGATTCACTCCAACAACAGACCCGGGTACGGCGTCTTGACGACACCATCACCGAGGGAGCAACGCTATGAATGTGATTCTGATTACCGCCTGCCCCAGCGGCATGGCGACCACCTTCCTCGCCGCCAAACGGCTCGAGCAGGCCGCCGAACGCCAGGGCTGGCATGTTCACGTGGAAATGCACGGCGAGCTGGCACCGCTTCAGGCGGCCACCGCCGAGCAAATCGCCAACGCCGATCTGATCGTCGCCGCCGCGGACCATGTCCCGGCCCCCGAGCGGTTTGAGGGCAAACGACTCTACCAAGCGCCGATTGCCGAGGCGCTGCCCGACCCCGGCGATTTTCTGGCCACCGCAAAGCGCGAGGCACCCCTCTATCAGGCGCCCGTTGCCTCGGCGGCGAGCCACGCCTCACCCAGCGCTGCTGGAGGACAAAAGATTGTCGCCGTCACCGCCTGCCCCACCGGCGTTGCGCATACTTTCATGGCCGCCGAGGCTCTGGCGGAAGCAGGCCGCGCCATGGGTCACGCGATCCGCGTCGAAACTCAGGGCTCGGTGGGCGCCCAGGATAAACTGACCGAGCAGGAAATCGCCGACGCCGACGTGGTGGTGCTGGCCTGCGATATCGAAGTCGACCCGACGCGCTTTGCCGGCAAGCGGGTGTATCGCACCTCCACCGGCAATGCACTGAAAAAACCGCAACCCACCCTGGAAGCGGCCCTGGCCCACGCCAGCGTTGAAGACGACAGCCAGGCCGAGCGCGATCAAGGCAGCAAAAGCGTCAAGGAAAAAGGCGTCTACAAGCACCTGCTGACCGGTGTTTCCTTCATGCTGCCGATGGTCGTCGCCGGTGGCCTGCTGATCGCGTTGTCGTTCGTGTTCGGCATCAACGCCGCCGAGGAAGAAGGCTCGCTGCCCGCCGCGCTGATGGAAATCGGCGGCGGCACGGCCTTTGCGCTGATGATTCCGGTACTCGCCGGCTATATCGCCTACTCGATTGCCGACCGCCCCGGTATCGCCCCCGGCATGATCGGCGGCATGCTGGCCGCTGAGATTGGCGCCGGCTTTATCGGTGGCATCCTGGCGGGCTTTTTAGCCGGCTATGTCGCCCTAGCGGTGACGCGTCACGTCAAGCTGCCTTCGAGCATCGAATCACTCAAGCCGATTCTGATCATTCCTCTGATCGCAAGCCTAGTCACCGGTCTGGTAATGATCTACGTCGTCGGTGAGCCGGTGGCGGGCATCCTCTCGGCGTTGACCAGCTTCCTTGAAACCATGGGCTCCACCAATGCCGTGCTGCTGGGCATTCTGCTCGGCGCCATGATGTGTTTCGACCTGGGCGGCCCGGTCAACAAGGCGGCTTACACTTTTGGCGTGGGCCTGCTGGCCTCCGAGACCTACGGCCCCATGGCGGCGATCATGGCGGCGGGCATGGTCCCGGCGATCGGCATGGGTATTGCCAGCTTCGCCGCCCGCCAGAAGTTTTCCGCACCCGAGCGTGAAGCGGGTAAAGCGTCCTTTGTGCTGGGCCTGTGCTTTATCAGTGAAGGGGCGATTCCCTTTGCTGCCAAGGACCCACTCCGGGTGATTCCGGCGTGCATGCTGGGCGGTGCCGTCACTGGCGCGTTATCCATGCTGGTCGGCGCCAAACTGATGGCGCCCCACGGCGGCATTTTCGTGCTGATGATCCCCAATGCGATCACCCCGGTCTTCCTCTACCTGGGCGCTATTGTCGTCGGCTCGTTGATAACCGGCCTGAGCTACGCCATGATCAAACGCGGCGCCACACAGGTCCCCGTGACCACCTGAACGGCAACAGGGCGGGCATCAGCCCGCCTTTTTTATTCACCACTTTGTTAGTTCTATTACCGTAAAGCGTGCTTTTCTTCGTCTGTAGTTGCCACAACACGCATTTTATGTAGTATTTTTACACACATAACATCAAGGCCTCTCGCCGACCTACAACAACGGACCTCTCTATGTTTCAGCTGACCCGCAGTGTGACGTGGCAGGCACTCGAGCGCCTGCGCGACAAAACCGCTAACGACCGCATTCGTGACTACTTCACGCATGACCCGCAGCGCTTTGACAAAATGAGCCTGCGGGTGGGCGGCCTGTTTCTCGACTACTCCAAGCACCACGTGTCCGATGACGTACTGGCCAAACTGATCGAACTCGCCGACCACTCGGCGCTGGTTCAGCGTCGTGCGCAGATGTTCTCGGGGGATATCATCAACGTCACCGAAGACCGCCCGGTATTGCACACCGCGCTGCGCAACCTGAGCGATGAGCCGGTCTACGTGGACGGCGAAGACGTGATGCCCGAAATCACCCGGACTCGCGAGCAGATCAAGCTGTTTTCCGAGGCGGTACGCAGCGGCGAATGGAAAGGCTACAGCGGTCAGCGCATCAAGGACGTGGTCAATATCGGCATTGGCGGCTCGGACCTGGGCCCTAACATGGCGGTGCGCGCCCTGTTGAAATACCGCCATCCGGATCTGCACTTTCACTTCGTTTCCAACGTGGACGGCACCCATATCCAGAAAGTGCTGTCGCGGCTCGACCCGGCCACGACGCTGTTTATCGTCTCCACCAAGACGTTCTCTACCCAGGAAACCCTGCTCAACGCCAAGACGGCACGGCGCTGGTTCCTCGAGAACGCCGGCGAAGATGCCGACGTCGGTGCGCACTTCATCGCCGCCTCCACCAACCGCCGCGCGGCAATGGAATTCGGTATTCGTGAAGAAAACGTCTTCGAATTCTGGGCCTGGGTCGGCGGGCGCTACTCCATGTGGTCATCGATCGGCCTGCCCATCGCGCTTTCCATCGGCTTTGAAGGCTTTATCGAGCTGCTGGAAGGCGCCCACGAGATGGACCGCCACTTTATCGAGGCGCCCTTCTCGGAAAACATGCCGGTACTGATGGCGCTGATCGGCATCTGGTACATCAACTTTATCGGCGCCGAAACCCAGGCGGTGGTGCCCTACGACCAGGCGCTGCACCAACTGCCGTCGTTCCTGCAGCAGTTGGACATGGAGTCCAACGGCAAGTCGGTGGACATCTTCGGCCACCCGGTGAATTACAAGACCGGCCCGATTGTCTGGGGGCAGACCGGCTCCAACGGTCAGCACGCGTTTTTCCAGCTGCTGCACCAGGGCACCCGTTACGTGCCGATCGATTTCATCGCCTCGCTCAAGCCCGAGCCCGGCGTTGAAGATCACCACTTCGCGCTGCTGACCAACATGCTTGCCCAGGCCAACGCCTTTATGGAAGGCAGCCAGGGAGACGCCAAAGAGCTCAGCCAGCACGACCCCTACAGCTGCCCCGGCAACCGCCCGTCCAGCACCCTGCTGCTCGACGAGCTGACGCCCAAAAACCTGGGTGCGCTGATCGCGCTCTACGAGCACAAGGTGTTCGTACAAGGGGTGATCTGGAACATCAACTCCTTCGACCAGTGGGGCGTGCAGTTGGGCAAGCGCATCGCCGGCGAAATCAGCGAACGCATCGACACCAACGCCGCCGACTTCGACGCCTCCACCCAGGGGTTGCTGGAGCTGCTGCGCGGCCATTTTCCCGGCAATGGGGGAAGCGCAGAGAGCGGCGACAAAGCCCAGACCGACAAAAAGCCCAGCCGAAAAAAGCGATAGGTGGTCACAGTAACCGCGTCTAAAAGCAAAATGCCTTGGCTGAAAAGCCAAGGCGTTTTCGTTAAAAGCTTCGCGAGTCTGCCACTGCGGGCCGACAAGCGTTATCGCGACCAATAAGCGGCCTTGCACGTCGCGCTAAACACCATATACTGTATATATAGCCATATATCAGTGAGGTGGCCGATGGGGACGACTTATCAAGCAAGCGGCTCGGCCGTGCATAAAGGACGCGGCGCGACGTACGACCCGCACAATCGATTTGCGCCCACTCGCAGCGAGTCAGAGGACGACGGCTGGTGGCGGGAAGAATCATCGACAACCATTGCCACCGAGGTGCGCGAGGAAGTAAGCAAAAGTGCGCTGTCGTGGAATACCTCGCCGGATTTGCCGTTTGATCGCTCGCTGAACCCTTACCGTGGCTGCGAACATGGCTGCGTCTATTGCTATGCGCGCCCCTCCCACGCCTACTGGGATTTATCGCCGGGACTGGACTTTGAAACCAAGCTGATTGCGCGCAGCGGAATGGTTGAGCGGCTGACCGAAGAGCTTTGTCAGCCGAACTACGTGTGCCGGCCGATCAATCTGTCGGGCAATACCGATTGCTACCAGCCGCTGGAGGCCAAGTACCAAACCACCCGGCGCTTGCTGGAAGTGCTCCTGCAATGCCGACACCCGGTCACCATCGTGACCAAAAGCAGCCTGATACTGCGGGATCTCGAGCTGCTCTCGGAAATGGCCGAGCACCGCCTGGTGCGTGTGTTTGTTAGCCTGACGAGCCTGGATGCCAACCTGAAACGCACCCTTGAGCCGCGCACGGCCTCTCCCCAGGCGCGTTTGAAAGTCATCCGCGAGCTCAATACCGCCGGGATTCCGGTGGGCACGTTGGTCTCGCCGATTATTCCGGGGCTCACCGACCATGAGATCGAGCGCATTCTGGAAGCCGCCAGCCGTGCCGGGGCGCGCACCGCAACCTGGATGCTGTTGCGCCTGCCCCACGAAGTAGCCCCGCTGTTTGAAGCCTGGCTGGAAGCCCATTACCCCGAGCGCGCCGCCAAGGTGATGAGCCTGATCCGCCAGTGCCGGGATGGGCAGAACTACGATGCGCGATTTGGAAAGCGCTTTCGCGGCGAAGGGGTGTTTGCCGACCTGATCGCCCAGCGCTTTAACCGCGCCAGCCGCCAATGGAACATGCAGTCGCGCACCGAGCAGGGCTTGAACACACAGGATTTTAGACCGCCCCGCGCGCAGGGCGATTTATTCATTTAGACTGGCAAGCGATACTATCACTGTGTAGAAGGATGCAAGATGTCCGCGCCGCTGAGCAAAACAAAATCCAGCTTTTATCGTCGGCTTTACGTTGCGTATTTGATCGACCAGGGGACCGCCAGTGTGCCTGCGCTGATAGAGGCCACCGGCATGCCACGGCGTACCGCGCAAGATACCATTACCTCACTTGCCGAGCTGGATATTGACTGTGTGTTCGAAAAGGGTGAAGGCGAACGGCACAACATCGGCCGCTATCAGATACGCGATTGGGGGGCGATTGACCCACGCTGGGTGGCAAGTCACGCCCAATACCTACAAAAGGCACTGGGCTACGGTAACGCCTAAGCGATATTAAGCGACGCTAATCTCGTAACCGGTAAACTTACGCAGATTGATCACGCCGGTGTCCAGCATCAGGTACTGGCCTTTAATGCCTTGCAAGATGCCGCTGACGTCGGGCTGCTTATCAAAGTTATGCGACACAATCTTGCTCGGGAAGACCTCAACGGGATAGTGAAAGGCATGATGTTGACCATCCAGCTCGCGAATGGCGTCTTCCCCGTGTTCACTTTTCAGTTGCCCAAGACCACTGGCCGTTGCCGCCATCAGACGGTCTCGTTCGGCTTTTAAATCAAGTTCCGCTACGTCACCTTTGAGCATGGCCCGCCAGTTAGTGCGATCACCAACATGTTCCTTGAACAGCATTTCGACAAACCCTGACTGCTGGCGGGTGTCGACTTCCAGAATCGGCAAGGCCTGTATGGCGCCCTGGTCCAGCCAGCGGGTGGGCATTTGCGTTTTACGGGTAATGCCCACTTTCAACCCCGACGAGTTTGCCAGGTAAACAATGTGCGGCTGAAAGCAATGCTGCTCTCCCCATTCAGGATCGCGGCAGGTGCCTTGGAAGTAGTGGCACGTTTCCGGCTTCATGATGCAGGTGTCGCACTGCGCCAGACGCTTGAAGCAGGGGTAGCAGTAGCCCTGGGCAAAACTCTTCCTGGTAGCCCGGCCACAGTGGGTACAGGCAATGGCCCCGGTCCAACGTAGCTGTAACGGAGCGCCCAGGCGTTCGTTCAAATCGATGCGGTGTTCTCCGGCGCGCAGCTGGTAACTGACGGGCTGCGCCTGGGTGGCGCCCGGCGCGACGGCCATCTTGCGCAGACATCCTTGGGCAAGCGCCTCAGTCACGCGAGGCGTCCTTGGCAAGACCAGCCATCTCCGGTGAAACGCCCTGCCCCGTTGCCCCGGCGCCGCAGGTGCGCTGTTCCAGGTAGCCCACACGGTTTTCTTCGGGCACGTTGTTTTCCGCCTCATAGCGCATCACCGCTTCTAGGCACAGCTCGGTCTGCTCGGCAGTCAGGTAGCGACCATCGGGCCACTTGCGCAACTCCACCGCCTGTTTAAGGCTCTGGTAAATTGCCGGGGTCATCTGGTTAATCATTTTGTCGAAAGTCATGTCGCTCATGCCAAGCTTCTCCGTTAAGACCTTAAACGCCGTGCACTATAATACCAGCCTGTTATCAGGCCGACGATAAGCCCGCCAAGATGCGCTTCGTTGGCAACGTTGCCAAAGCCAACCAGGCCGGCCATGTCGGTCATAGTGAATACCATCCAGCCCAGCATGAAGACGACGAGCATTTGCGGGACAAAAAACCCACTGCCCGGCACCCGACGCGACATCAGCCATACGTGGCCCAACAAGGCATACACCACCCCCGACATGCCACCGAACAACACCGTACCGGTGGCGTACTGTGCGAGATTGGCAAGCACGCCCGCCAGCACCAGCAGCAAAAGAAGCGTGCGCCCGCCCTGCAGGGCTTCCACCTGGCGACCGAAATACCATACCCACATCAGGTTGAAGATTAGATGCATCCAACCAAAATGCAGAAAAGCGGGCGAGAGAAGACGCCATACCTGGCCACTGGCCAGCGTATCCGCTAACGAACCGTTCGACAGCTCACCGCCGACAATACCGATCGGCACGATGGTAAGCGCAACGATTAATAGGTCGCCAAAAACGCCTATCAAGGCAAAAATGACCAGGCTTATCGCCACCATGGCCACGGTGACCGGTAGCCGCTTGAGCGTTGTAAACAGCGCAGGAGCCTGCGCAGGTGAAGCATGCTCGGCAAGCTCGAGAGGTTCGCCCTGCTGCCAGCGCGCGACCAAGGCCAGCAATGCATCACGTTGCCCAGGGTCGGCAACCCAAAGCACCTGAGCATCGTCTTCAGTGGTAATCCTGTGTCCAATCCGGTAACGCCACAGCGCCTTGCGCAACGCCTGGGTATCCGCGTCGAGAGGTAAACGCATCACTGGGTGCATAGCTTTCCTTCATGGTAACCGCGTCGGCGTGGCGACCCGTCAATACAACACACTAGCGTGCCAATGAACTTACTGGTATTTCCAGCAAAAAAAAACCGGCGGAGGGGGCCGCCGGGCAAATAGCAAGGGATCATTCAAGGGAACACCTATTCTGACGAACGACGATGGGGTTAGTTCATATGTTTTGCAAAAATTATGTAACGCATTGTATCCAGGCATAAGTCCACTTAGTCATCGTCATCCAATGGCTTGTTCAAAACGCTTTGCTCATCCCTATCTACCTGAATCCAGACGAAATGATCGGCATTCAAGCGTTCCTCGCCCTGCCAGCGATAGGCCACCAGGCGGCCATACTTTACGGCACTGTAATCCAGACAGGCGATATTGCCGGTGGGCAGCGCGGGAATGCCTTCGCACCAGTAATGGCCAATAAACAGCGGCGGCTGGTCCGGCCCGTAGTAGCTCAGTTGGCGACGCTCTTCATCGGTAAGCGGTCGCTGTTCCAAATCACCCGGCAGATTATCGGGCTGGAAGGCAACATCTCCCCAGCACTGCGGCGATGCCGACCAGAAGTGAGTACGAAAGCTGCGTCGGGTAAACCCGTCTCCCGAGTGGATCGCCATGTTGTCGGGCAGCGGCAGGTGACTGCCCCGGGTCAGCCGGTCGATAATGCGAAAAGCCTGGGTCGACGGGTCGGTGGACGCTACCAGGAAGTCGTCATCCATACAGCCGTCAGGATGCTGCCGCCTGAACTGGGCCACCAGATCATGATCCCAGCAGGCGTGAACCACGCGCATACCGTCCTGTTCGATGAACAGCGGCATCGTCTTGAACCAAGCGAGGGTGTCCTCCCACTCGTTGGTGTAGTCGCGGTACTGCGTCAGGGTATCCTGAATGATGCGGTTATGGCGTGGCGTATGCTCGCGCAGCCAGCGTTTGTCGCTACCCGGTGGTGCGGGATGGGTATACGCCAGGGCATTGTATTCATGGTTGCCCATGACGATCTGAGCTTCACCAGACTCGACCATGCGCCGGGCGATGGTCACGGCCAGCCGGATACGTGGCCCACGATCGATAAGATCCCCAAGAAAGATAACCCGACGCCGCGGGTGGCAATAGACACCGCCGCGCTGGCGGTAACCCAGTTTCTCGAGCAGCGCGGCGAGGGTGGCGCCGCATCCGTGGACGTCGCCAATCAGGTCGTAGCCTTCCAGCCCCGCCCTGGCCGTCATTCGGTTGGTCATGTTCAGTCTCCCAACCGGTTGCTCCAGCCGAGTTTGCTGCGCAGCACCTCATAGAAGTTATGCCCAATGGGGTGTACCAGCTGAACCCGTTCTGGCTTGCGCGTAATCACGACGACATCATCCGGCTTGGCGACCGAGCGTGTTTGTCCGTCGCAGCTTACGTGAGGATAGGACTGGTTGGTCTCGCCGATGTGCAGGCGGATTTCGCTGGCCGCATCGATCACGATGGGCCGGCTGGAAAGCGTGTGAGGGAACATCGGCACCAGGGTCACCACATCCAGCTTGGGATGCATGATCGGGCCACCGCCGGATAGCGCATAGGCGGTCGACCCCGTGGGCGTGGCGATGATCAAGCCGTCGCTACGCTGGCTGTAGACGAACTGTCCGTCAATAAACAGCTCGAACTCGATCATGCGCACCGCTTTACCGGGGTGGACGACGACTTCATTGAGCGCTTCGCCAGAGCCCACCATCACGCCGTTACGGTAGAGGGCCATATCCAATAGAAAGCGTTCTTCAAGCTCAAAATCACCGGCCAGCACTTCGCTGACGCGGGTTTCCAGTTCGTCTGGCGAGATATCGGTCAAAAAGCCCAGTCGGCCTCGATTAACGCCCAGAATCAGCGTCCCACTCTGGCATAGGGTACGGGCTGCGCCCAGCAGGCTTCCATCACCGCCGACCACGATCACCAGATCGCACAGCTCACCCAAGGCGCGGCGGCTGGCTTCGGGCTGGCCGTGGAGAGGAATCACCGTGGCCGTGCGGTCTTCGACCAATACGCGATAGCGATGCTCAACCAGGTAGTTAACTAAGCGCTGCAGCGAGTCGACGACTTTATCGCTGCCCAGTCGGCCAATTAACCCGATGGTGTTAAATGGCCGCCGTGAGTCCTTTGGCGTATTCGATGGCACAGCAGCTTCCTGAACATGATGGGTCGGTCGTGAGCCCAATCGGATAAGATGGGCTCATTATGGCGAGAGGGAGCAGCCTGGGCAAATGGGCTTAGGCCGGCTGCGTCCCCTGACGATGGCGCCACCAGTGATTGAGCCATAGCGAGGCCGCCATAATAGCGGCCCCCAGCAACAGCCTCGACACATCCGCTTCACGGTTCCAGATCAGCAGGTTGACGGCAAGGCCCGCCGGAATCAGGGCATTATTCATCACCGCGAGCGTGCCCGCATCCACACGGGTTGCGCCCTGATTCCAGGCGAAGTAGCCCACTCCCGAAGCCACAAGCCCCAACCATGCCAGCACGCCCCACTGCACGCCGGTGGTGGGCAAGGCCGCACTATTACCAAAAAGCAGGAATACCGGCAGCGCGATTACCAACGCACCGATGAAAAACCAGCCAAACACATTGTGCCAGGGTAAGTCGTCGGGCAGGTCCGCGGCGAGACGACGATAACCCACTTGCCCGATGGCAAAGCACAGGTTGGCGCCCTGGACGACCAAAAACCCCATCCAGAAACCACTGTCGACACCGTCGTAACGGATAACCGCCGCGCCGAGGACCGCCAACACCGCGCTCAGCAGGTAAATGGGCGTAAAACGGCCAAACATCAGATCATCAAGCAGGGCGATATAAATGGGCGTGAAGATGGTAAATAGCAGAACCTCAGGCACCGAGAGCAGTAAAAACGACTGGTAGAAAAAGGTGTACATGATGCCAAGCTGAATCGCCCCAAGCGCCATCAGCGCCAGACGCTGTTTGCCTTGCAAAAGGCGCGGCCGCAGGAACGGCAAAAACACCAGCGTGGCGAGACCGACCCGCAGCAGTACCGCAAAATAGCTGTCGACCTGACCCGCGAGGTAGACACCGATCAATGAAAAGGAAAATGCCCACAGAGCGGTGACACCGATAAGATACGCCATCGTAAACCCCGGCTATTACAAAAGTTGACGGTGATTATACGGGTCGCAGCGTCAATGCCAATGGGCGAGAGGCGAAAACCACCTGCGCGACCGAACTTATATAGCGATTGAAGCCATGGCGCACACGGGTTACTGCCGACGCAGCCAGTTCAGCGCAAACATCACCCCCGGCAACCAGGCACACAGGGTCAGCAGGACAGCGATCACGATGCGCCGCCCGCCGCCACCGGTAAGCCCTAACGCCAAGGGCGGGAACAGCACGGCCAACGCAAAATACGCCGCTTTGACCGACGACGGCATGGCGGTCAGCGGGGGCGGTTCGGTGCTTGGCGCCGGGGCCGATTGTTCAGGAGTATAGTGTTCAACGCTATTATCGACAGGAGGCATCGCCTTTGGCGAGCCAGACTTGTCAGCCGTCGCTTTGCGGTGGGCTTCCTTGTCGATTTTCTGGGTGATCTCATCGGCATCCGGCGCAAGATCGTCATGATAGCGCTCCCACTCTTCCCAATCATGTGGGGTACCCGACTTGGGTCGCGCATGCCCGGCCCCCCGGGCCCGCTCCCAGGCTTTCTCTTCAAGCGTGTTAGGGCGGTCAGCGTCACGATCGAGCGGCACACCCTTGCGATTCAGATATTCACGTGCGTCCATATTCCCTCCTAACGCTAATCATTGGGGTTATCCGGGCAGATTAAAGGCAACCATGGCGATGTCCGCTACGCTTTAGTAAGCGCTTTTAAAGCGTTGAATAACCTTGGTGGATGATCATCGCATCTGCAGATGAATCACCTAAAGTGAATAGAGCGACGGTTCATTAAACGTTCTTCACGCTCACGTCAAAGGAGAGCCGCCATGCCAAAACCTACGCCTCACACCGTGCGCGATATCATGTCTCGCGATTGCTATCGCGTCTCGCCCGAGATGTCGGTCACGACGCTGGCTCAGGGGCTTGCCCTGCACCGCCTGCCCGGTGCGCCAGTGGTGGACCGTCACGACAACCTGATCGGCTTTATTTCCGAGCAGGATGTGTTGGGTCGTGTGCTCGACAGCATTTACCATGACGATGAGGCACCCTTGGTCAAGGAAATGATGCGCAACGAGGTACTCAGCGTGACCCCTGCCAAAAGCATTACCGACCTGGCCCAGGAAATGCTGGGGGCAAAACCCAAAATCTACCCCGTGGTGGAACAACGCCGCCTGGTGGGAATTGTCACACGCCGGGATATCCTTGTCGCGCTGCTGACCATTCGTCGCCACTAAAAATCGCCACGGCGCCTTGCGCGCCATTGGCCCCACTCCCTGAATTTCAAGCAAAAAAAACCGCTGCTCATGGAGCAGCGGAAGCAAGGGATCAAAACAATAAAAGAAGCAACACCATTAGCGACTGCTATCGCTGCATTGCTTGTACATACTCAGACACGCTGTGCAGAAAAAGTTCGTTAATTAGCAAAATTTTCGTATCAAAGGCCGTGGGCGGTATACTGGAGGCCCTGAAACTCTGGCGCTCAACCCCCCGGGAGCACGGCATGGCACTTTATCTTTTGGTATTTGGGGTGTGTTTTCTGGTGATCGGCAGTGTCCTCGCGGTACTCATGACCTCGCGCACGCCCAGATACCGCACCGAGCCGAAAGACCTTCTGGCGCTTTTCGACAAGGCGCTGGACAGCCAGGTGAGCGAAACCGAATGGAATGCGCTGGTTGGCTACCCCATTCGGCACAACGAGTATCTGGAGGGCGTTCGTCGAAGGGCCGCCCACCTGATGGACCTGCATGGCCGACACTGGCAGATTGCCCAGGGTAAACCTCTGCTCAACGCCGAGGGGCAAGCAGAGCTGAAGGCACTGCGCGACCATCTGGCCGCCCATACCGCACTCCATGCACGATAACGCCGGTGGCGACGGAGGTTCCCATGCCCAGCACCATTCGCCGAATTCCTCTGGAAAGCGCAACGCTCCATCATTCTCACGACTTTCATCAGATCGTGATTACCCTGTGCGGCACGTCAGATTTTGAAATAGAGGGGCTGGGCGGCCGCGTCAATGCATTTTCAGGCTGTATTGTGCCCGCCAATCATGAGCACTATTACTCGGGCAGCGGCTATAACCGCCAGTTGATCCTGGATTTACCCGAAGATGCCCCGGCGCTCACCGGTGAACAGCGCGAACTGGTGGCCCTGTTCGATGCGCCACGTTTTTTTGCTCTGGACGACTCGCTGCGCCATTACCTGGCGTTCATGGAAAGCGAACTGGCTCAAACCGCCCACTCGCCAGCGACGTCCTTTCAGCACGACCGCCTGGCCGCCACCTTTCTAGGGGCGCTGAAAGCCCGCCTGGGTGATCAGGCCAGCCCGCCGACTCGGCGTCTCGACATGGGTCATCTCGACCGTTTCATTCAGCAGCATCTTGCCGATGAACTGCGGGTGGCCGACCTTGCCAGGTTGGTCTGCCTGAGCGAGGCCCACTTCTCTGAGCGATTTCGCCAGCAGACAGGCCTGTCACCCTGGCAGTATGTCAAGCGCCAGCGGCTGCATGCGGCTCATCAGCTTGTCGTGCAGAGTCATCTGTCGCTCACCGACATTGCCTTGCAAACCGGATTTGCCAATCAAAGCGCCCTTTCGCATGCATTTCGCCGTGGTTATGGCCTCTCGCCCCGCCAGCTTCGCCAGACGCACTCACCCATCGGCGCGTTGAAAAAGCGCACCCCTGGCTCCCTGGCAGAGCCCGCCAAACTCAACTAAAGTCTAAAAACTAGTGAACTTGCCACGAAATTGACACGTTTTTCCTCGAAACCGGCATACACCAACCGCTAGTGCGCTCTACATTCGAGCCTTAGCTCAGACTTAACGTCCTATTACCATTATTACCTCTTCACTGGGCGGAAACGCGCCGTTTTCGGTGCAGGGCGATGAGTAAGCAGCTCATCATCGACAAACCAGAACGTATGAACAGGGAACTCTCTTATGCTCGAAAATAATACTAGGACCATTGCTGATAAAGATGCCATCAACCTTTCTGACACTGTCTATAGCGGGCGTTCTTAAGCCCCTGGCGTGAATGGAAAACAGATTAATAAAAATAGTGCGGATCACTACCGGGCACTTCCCGGTGACCGCACAAACCAGACGGAATTAACGCCGTCCCGAAGAATTGGAGAAATTACATGGCTATAGGTGTTTGGATCAGTCTCATCGCGTACTTTGCGCTCATGATCGCCATCGGGGTTTATGCGATGCGCAAAGCCACTTCTTCCTCGGAAGATTACATGCTGGGTGGACGTACCCTAAGCCCTAAAGTAGCAGCCCTGTCGGCAGGTGCATCGGATATGAGCGGCTGGTTGCTGCTGGGTTTGCCTGGGGCGTTGTTCGCTTCAGGCTTGGGCTCGGCCTGGATCGGGATTGGTTTGCTTGTGGGGGCGTTATTCAACTGGATTCTGGTCGCTCCGCGTCTACGTGAACAAACCGTTCACTATGGCAACGCGATTACCATTCCAGCGTTCCTGGCAAACCGGTTCCCGACACGGGCGCTTTCCCTGCGCACAGTGTCTGCCATCGTGATCGTTATCTTTTTCGCTGTCTACACCGCGTCAGGCCTGGTAGCAGGCGGCAAGCTGTTTGAAAGCGCGTTCTCTGGCGTTTTCAACGTCGGTGATATGAGCAACTATGCCATGGGGGTCATTATTACACTGGGCGTGGTGCTTGTTTATACCGTGGTTGGCGGCTTCCTTGCGGTGAGCATGACCGACTTCGTGCAAGGCTGCATCATGATGCTGGCGCTGATCATCATGCCTGCGGTGGTGCTATTCGGCGAAGGTGGTGGCGGTTTCGGCCAGGCAACACAAACCTTAAATGAAGCCGACCCCACGCTACTGTCCTGGACGTCCGGATTGACCTTTATCGGGTGGCTGTCGGCGGTTACCTGGGGGCTTGGCTATTTCGGCCAGCCGCACATCATCGTGCGCTTCATGGCCATCCGGACTCTCAAGGATGTACCGATTGCCCGTAACATTGGCATGGGCTGGATGCTTATCTCGCTGATTGGCGCTGTTTCGTTGGGCATTTTCGGTCGGGCCTATGCACTGCGTAACGGCATGGATGTCGAGGATCCGGAAACCATCTTTATTGTCCTGGCAGATCTACTGTTCCATCCGCTGATCACCGGCTTCCTCTATGCAGCGCTGCTTGCTGCGATCATGAGCACCGTTTCCAGCCAGCTTCTAGTGGCATCTTCATCGTTGACCGAAGACTTCTATCGTCTGTTCCTGAACAAACAAGCCTCCGAGCAACAAAGTGTCACCGTCGGCCGCGTCTGTGTGGTGCTGGTAGGCATTGTGGCAGCGGTTATTGCCTCTGACGAAAACTCTCAGGTTCTGGGGCTGGTCAGTAATGCCTGGGCAGGCTTCGGTGCGGCCTTTGGTCCGCTGATTATCCTGTCGCTGATGTGGTCACGCACCAACGGCAATGGTGCCATCGCCGGCATGGTCGTGGGTGCTGTCACTGTCATGGCCTGGATTTCACTGGGTTGGAACGCTGAGTTCATGGGCGGACCCGGTGTGTACGAGATTATTCCAGGCTTCATCGCGTCCTTCATTGCCATCATGGTCGTGAGTAGCGCGACGGCCGATGCCGGTGAATATCAGCACATTACTCGCTGACAGGGGCATGCAGGGATACTTCAACGTATCGAGAGGGCTCCCGCGGGAGCCCTCAATTAGTTTGACCTTTGGTGCTTGCTTCAAAGAGAACGATGACATTCTAATCGACGCAGCAAAGCGACGTGTCGGCTAGCTAGGAGAGACCCCTATGAACGAATCCAATCCTCATCTGCATAGCGATGTGAAAGATCTACGCTCACGCATTCGCACCCATTACGACGCGAATGAGTCGGATGTACTGCACGGGCTTGTCGAGCGTATCAAGCTATCAGAGGAAGACCGCCAAAAAGTCGCCGCCGTTGGCGCCAAGTACGTAGAGCGTGTGCGTAACGAAAGGTCGCCCTCCATGATGGAGTCGTTCCTGGCCGAATACGGGCTCTCGACCACCGAGGGCGTTGGGCTGATGTGTCTGGCAGAAGCGCTGCTGCGCGTGCCCGATGCGGAAACCATCGACGATTTGATACACGACAAGATCGAGCCGTCTGACTGGGGCGCCCACCTGGGCAAGTCATCTTCATCGATGGTCAATGCCTCGACATGGGCACTGCTGCTAACCGGCAAGGTCTTGGCAGAAGATCCCAAGGGCCCCACGCGGGCGCTACGCGGCCTGGTACGCCGCATGGGCGAGCCAGTGGTGCGCAAGGCGGTTGGCCAGTCGATGAAGATTCTCGGCCGCCAGTTCGTGCTTGGTCAAACCATCGAAGAGGGCATGAAGAATGCCCGCGAGCTCGAGAAACAGGGCTACACCTACTCCTACGACATGCTAGGCGAAGCGGCGCGCACCGATGAAGATGCCGTTCGCTATCACCAGGCGTATGCCAAGGCGATCACCTCCATCGCCGAACAGGCCAAGGGCGACGTGCGCGGCAGCCCCGGCATTTCGGTGAAGCTCTCGGCGCTACACCCGCGCTATGAATATACCCACCGTGACACGGTAATGGCGGAACTCTTGCCCCGCGCCAAGGAACTGGTGCAGCAGGCAGCCAAGGCCAATATCGGTTTCAATATCGACGCCGAAGAGCAGGATCGTTTGGATCTCTCCCTCGACGTGATCGAGGCGCTAATGGCCGACCCCAGCCTGGACGGTTGGGATGGTTTTGGGGTGGTCGTGCAAGCTTACGGGCGCCGTGCCGCACCGATGATCGAGACGCTCTACGAACTCGCCGAGCGCTTCGACCGCAAAATCATGGTACGCCTGGTGAAAGGCGCCTACTGGGATACCGAGATCAAGCTTTCCCAGGAGATGGGCGTCAAGACCTTTCCGGTTTTCACTCGTAAGGTCAACACCGACGTCAGCTACATGGCCTGCGCGCAGATGCTGCTCGACCGGCGCGATCGCATCTATCCGCAGTTCGCCACCCACAACGCCCACACCTGCGCCGCCGTCGTAGAGATGGCGGGCAGCGATAAAGATAGCTACGAGTTCCAGCGCCTGCATGGCATGGGCGAATCGCTGCACCACATCGTCAAGGAGTCAGAAGGCACCCACTGTCGCATCTACGCCCCGGTCGGCGCGCACCGCGACCTGCTGGCCTATCTGGTACGTCGCCTGCTAGAGAACGGCGCCAACTCCTCGTTCGTCAACCAGGTAGTGGATAGTTCGATTCCGCCAAGCGACGTCGCCAAGGATCCCATTGAAGGGTTTAAGCAGCTCGGCAATGACGTCTCAAGCCCCCTGATCCGCCAGCCCGGCGAGCTCTTCGAGCCTGATCGCAAGAACTCCAGGGGCTACCGGATCAACGAACCTGCCTCGATCCTGCCGTTGCTCAACGCTCGCGAAGCGTTTGCCGACGCCACCTGGACAGCAGGCCCCATGCTGGTGGGTAACCCGGCTCCCAAGGGTCCAGCACGCGATGCGGTCTCCCCCGCCGACGGCTCTCGGGTAATCGGCAAGGTGCATGAAGCCACCCCGGAAGAGGTCGCCACTGCCCTCGACGCCGCCGAGGAAGGTTTCAAAGAGTGGTCGGCGCGCCCGGCGGCCGAACGCGCGGCGGTACTGCGCCGCACTGCCGATCTCTACGAGGAACACATTGCCGAGCTAACCGTGATCACCACCCGCGAAGCAGGCAAGATGATGTTCGACGGTATCGCCGAAGTGCGCGAAGCGGTGGATTTCCTGCGCTACTATGCCAACGAAGGCGAGCGGCTTGAAGCCGAAGAGCCCGGCAGCGCCCGTGGTATCTTCGTCTGCATCAGCCCGTGGAACTTCCCCCTGGCGATCACCACTGGGCAGATCGCTGCCGCCCTGGTGGCCGGTAACGCAGTACTCGCCAAGCCCGCCGAGCAGACGCCCCTGATCGCCGCCCGTGCCGTCGAGCTGATGCGCGAAGCAGGTTTGCCGGAAGCGGCTCTGCAGCTACTGCCGGGCGACGGCCCAACGGTGGGTGGCCCGCTGACCAGCGACCCACGTATTGCCGGTGTCTGCTTTACCGGTTCGACCCCGGTGGCGCAGATCATCCACAAGGCACTGGCCGAAAACGCGGGCTCCGATGCAATACTGATCGCCGAAACCGGTGGGCTCAACTCCATGATCGTGGACTCCACGGCGCTCACCGAACAGGCGGTGCGCGATATCCTGATCTCCTCCTTCCAGTCGGCTGGTCAGCGCTGTTCGGCGCTGCGCATGCTGTATGTCCAGGAAGAGGCCCGAGACCGCCTGCTCAACATGCTCTACGGTGCCATGGACGCGCTCACCATTGGCGACCCCTGGAATACTGATACCGACGTCTCGCCAGTGATCGACGCCGACGCGCAACAGGAAATCAGCGACTATGTGGCAGCACAAGAGAAAGCCGGCAAAGTGCTCAAGAAGCTGCCCGCGCCGGAAACCGGCACCTTCGTCACTCCAGCTGTGATCGATGTTGACGGCATTGAAGATCTCGAACGTGAAATCTTCGGCCCGGTGTTGCACGTGGCCACCTTCAAGGCGCGGGATATCGACAAGGTCGTCGATGACATCAACGGCAAGGGCTACGGCCTGACCTTCGGCCTGCATACCCGTATCGACGACCGCGTGCAGCAGATCGTCGAGCGCATTCATGTCGGCAACGTCTACGTTAACCGTAACCAGATCGGAGCCATCGTTGGCTCCCAGCCGTTCGGTGGCGAGGGGCTATCCGGTACCGGACCCAAGGCTGGTGGCCCGCTCTACGTCAATCGTTTCCGCCGCACCGCGGAGGCTGAACACGTCGAGGCGCCAGAAGGAAAAGCCGTATCACTTAGCGATCTCCAGAAAGCTCTTGATGAACTGGATGCGCGCAACTGGGCGGTACGCCCCAATCGGATCGAGGTACTGCGCAAGGCGCTCTCGGGCAAAGGCGGCGTGATCCGCAAGGCACTCAATGAGACGGCAGCCCTCGACATGACCCCGCAGACACTGCCGGGGCCGACGGGGGAAAGCAATCGTCTGGCGATGTACCCCAAGGGCATGGTGCTATGTCTAGGGCCAACCCTGGATATCGCCATCGCCCAGGCCGCCCAGGCCCTAGGCACGGGCTGTGCGGCCGTAGTGGTCGCACCTGGCGCCGAACAGGCGGTGAAGCCACTGATTGATGCCGGGGTGCCAATCGCTGGGCTCGACGGAAGCGTTTCAGCCGAGACGTTGAGCGAGGTCAAAGGCATTGCGGCGGTCGCCGCCGCAGGTAACAGCGACTGGACCCGTGAACTGCGCACTGCCCTGGCCAAGCGCGACGGCGCCATCTTACCCCTCGAGACCCAGACCATCTCGCCGGAACGCTACGTGGTGGAACGCCATCTGTGCATCGACACCACCGCAGCGGGTGGTAACGCCAGCCTGCTGGCAACGGCTGAATAAGTCAGTATTGAGTGGTGGGTGTTTAGGAGGTGAGCGGCGGCTTTATGCCGCTCACCCTCTTCCCAGACTGTCTCAGCAATCAACCGTTAGCCACTACTCGTTAGTGGCTTTTTAATGGTTCATCGCGGGTTAGCGTGAAAAAGTAGGAGACGGTGGTAAAACCGGTTAGTTTTGAGTTCGCCAAAACAACAAACCAGACCGACTTACCACCGTCC
>NZ_LJZS01000014.1 GCF_001314875.1 Halomonas sp. HL-48 | reverse complement strand
GGCTGACACCGTCAGCCTATGCCGAGCAACTGGTGGTAAAACACGATAAAGTTATTTCTGACTCTAAACCCGGGTGCTACTGAAGATGGGGTGACGTCGAGAACACCATGGAGATGATCAACCACTAAGATCAGTTCCAACCCGATACAGTTGAGTACGCGGTGTATTAACAGTTTGAGCACAAGTTAGATTTATCCTTTTTCCATGCCAAGTTGCCGCAACGATGAGCTCAGTCGGCTGGCCTATAATGCAGCTATCCTATAAATCCAGGTTATTCAAGGCGATCCACCAATATTATGACGAGAAAAACATTAGGCTTGAAAACAAAAAGGCAGGTAGACGCCAAACCAACCGATAACGTTGAAGATCAGTTCCCTAATGATCCCGAAAAGCGTTTTCTAAATGGCGTCGCTATTCATCCTTCCCCACGTATTGTTTTAGCGCCTGGCTCTCAGCAGCGTACGGTGCGAGCGATGGATTTGATTACGCCCATTGGGATGGGGCAACGTGGGTTGATTGTGGCACCGCCAGGCTCTGGCAAAACGACCATGCTAAAACATATCTGTCAGGCCGTGGCCGAGGCTCATCCTGATATAAAGCTGTATGCCTTGTTGATTGATGAGCGCCCGGAAGAAGTGACGGATTTTAAGCGCAGTGTGTCGGCAGAGGTACATGCCTCGTCGTCAGACGAAACCTACACACACCATGTGCGTATGGCCGATAAGCTGCTTGAGTCGGCGCGTAAACAGGCAGGCGAGGGACATGACGTAATGATCGTGATCGATTCGCTTACCAGGCTCTCCCGCGTTCACAATGCCGAGCAGCGGGGCAATGGTCGCACGATGTCGGGTGGGCTGGATTCCCGCGCGATGGAAATACCGCGAAAACTGTTTGGCGCTGCGAGAAAGATCGAAAACGGCGGATCGCTGACCATTCTGGCCACCGTGCTGGTGGATACGGGAAGCCGTATGGATCAGGTAATTTTCGAGGAGTTCAAGGGCACCGGCAATATGGAGCTGGTGTTATCCCGCGACGTGGCCAATCAACGGATCTTCCCTGCGATCGATATTGCCAAAAGCAGTACCCGGCGAGAAGAGCTTTTGATTGATGCAAAAGATATTGAAAAAGTAAGGGCATTGCGTAGAGCGTTGACAACCCTTAAGCCAGTAGAAGGCGCACAGAAGTTGCTTGGGTTATTGGATAAATATCCCACTAATGCCGAGCTATTGAATGCGTTTTTACCCGCCTAGTGAAATGTCTATAATAAACAAGCCCACTTTTTTAAGAGGTGGGCTTGTTTGTTAAGTATTAACGAGTGCTTTATTTACTATAGTTTAAGTTTGACGCGGGTACTGCTTTTTTAACCGGAAAGCCTGCAATTTCTTTGCGCTCAATCGTGTTTTTCAATCGCCTTTCAATAGCACAAAGATTTTTAAAGTCACTGATGTCTACAAGCGAGATGGCTTCACCTGTGGCACCCGCACGGCCGGTTCTGCCAATGCGGTGGATGTACTCTTCGGGCTGGAAAGGTAAATCGTAATTCACCACACGGCTCAGCTCTCCAATATCCAAACCCCGTGCGGCCACCCCCGTGGCGACCAGGTACTTGAGTTCGCCCGTTTTGAACTGAGTTAACACCTGTTCGCGCATGGCTTGGCTTCTGCCGCCATGAATGGAATCCGCTGCGATACCGCGTTTTTCCAGTTGGGCAACCAGCTTGGCCGCACTGTGTTTTTTCTCGACAAAAATAAGTGCCTGATCCCACGCTTGCTCGTTGATCAAATGGCTCAATAAGGCGGACTTGGTGTCTTTGTCTACCGTTATCAGCCACTGTTTGATCGTGGCGGCGGCGCGGACATTGGGAGTAATGGCGATGTCAGCCGCCAGGTTGGTCATCTTGCTGTCTGAAAAAGCGTTGGCGATGGCGCGAACGTCATTGGTCATCGTGGCCGTGAACAACAGGTTTTGACGGTTTTCAGGCAGGCGAACGATGATTTTGTGGATATCATCGACAAAACCCATGTCGACCATTCTGTCCGCTTCGTCCAACACCATCACTTGCAGCTCATCAAAGTGCAGCGCTCGCTGATGCGCCAAATCCAGCAGCCTGCCCGGTGTAGCGACCAGAATATCCACGCCTTCGATTAAGCGCTCCTTTTGCGGCGCGGTATCCACGCCGCCATACACGGCCATCGAGGTTAAGGGCGTGTGTTTAGCGTATTGAGCCACATTGGCTTCGACCTGAACCGCCAGCTCGCGGGTTGGTACCAGGATCAGCGCACGAATGCGTTTGCCGCGCAAGGTTTCCGCGTTACTGAAGCGTTCTAGCAGCGGCAGCACAAAGGCAGCGGTTTTGCCTGTGCCGGTTTGTGCGGTGGCGATCAAGTCGTTACCCGAAAGAATGGCAGGAATGGCTTGTTCCTGGATGGGTGTGGGCGTTTTGTAACCGAGCTCGGTAATCGCTTGAACAAGAGGACTGGATAATCCTAGTTTTGCAAATGGCATGAGGCGCTCTGACAGATGGTCGTAAGGGGTGTCGAAAATAAAAAGTGGTGCAGTATAGCGCGAGAGCCGCCGCGCGTTTCTGGAATTATTCAATCAGCGTCGTAGTGTTGCGACCTCACCCCTTGATTGCGGCGTTAGAGGCCCATCTTTGGCTTCACAAATCTAATATAAAGCAGCACAAGGCCGACTTATGCACGTTAACCGATCTATCGATCCACCCGAGCCCGCTGCGCAGCCTGATCCAGAAGGACTGGCCGCATTGGCCTAACCTCGCTCGCATCTTGGTTCGAAATTCTTCGCGGCTAAGCAGCTTGGCCTTTCCTTTTTTGTCCTTGGTCGCACGGCGAACAATTTCATCGTTCGAGGCTTCGGCTATAGGCCCAGATGGATGTCGAGTCAGAAAGATTGGTTGTGCTAGACACCGCTAGCGAACGTGCGAGTGTGAAGCACTTGGCTTAAAAACGCTTTAGCTAACGCTTCCTCGAATAATGCCGCGGGTCTTTTAACGTCCGTCTTGACGTACGTACCTAAAGGCGTACACTCAATCGAAAGTTAGACACTCAAGAGGTGCGTCATGACCGGAATCACAGCCACAGAGGCGCGCAGCAACCTATACCGACTGATTGATGAAACGGCCGAGTCTCACCAGCCAATCGTCATCATGGGTAAGCGGAACAAAGCCGTCCTGGTATCCGAAGAAGATTGGTCAGCCATTCAGGAAACACTTTATCTGCTCTCCGTACCCGGTATGCGGGAGTCTATTCGCGAGGGGATGAATACCCCCGTTGACGAATGCGATGAGGAGCTGGACTGGTGACATGGAAGCTGGTTTACACCAAACAGGCCCAGAAAGACGCAAAGAAACTTGCCTCCAGCGGCCTCAAGCCAAAAGCCCAGGAATTACTGGCACTGATTGCAGAGGATCCCTACCGTAAGCCGCCTCCGTTTGAGAAGCTCATTGGTGACCTTGCCGGTGCCTATTCACGCCGCATCAATATACAACATCGTCTGGTCTACCAAGTGCTTGAGGATGAGCGATTGGTGAAAGTGCTCAGGCTCTGGAGCCACTACGAATAAAACGTAAACAGCTGTTGTTGCCTTATCTGTCGATTTTTACTTGGCCAGCGTTGCCAAACCCGCTGGAAGTCTTGCAAAGGCCATGGCGCATTATGAACCCCGTCATTCAAGAAGAAATATCCGGCTGTGGCATTGCAGCATGCGCGGTGCTTGCAGGCATTAGTTATGCGCAGGCGAAAGAAACAGCAAACGCCTTGGGTATCTATGCCGAAGACACAGCGCTTTGGTCAGACACCGAGTATGTCCGTAAACTCTTACGTGCGTTCGATATAAAGGCTGCACCCACGGAGACGCCATTCGATACCTGGGAGAGCCTGCCGGACAAGGCGCTGTTGGCCATTAAATGGCGGATGGAGCAGGGCAGGCCTTTCTGGCATTGGGTGGTGTTTGTCAGAAATGAGCGGGATGCAGTGGTGCTGGATTCCAAAAGAGCCTTGAAAACAAACACCCGCCGCGATTTTGGGCGCATCAAACCCAAGTGGTTCATCCGTATAGATTGAGACTTGATGGTGATTATTCACGGTTGCTATTAATGGTTACGAGCTAGCGTTAGGTTGCTGTTCGGCTCTCGCTTTTTGCTCAGCTTGATCCAGAAGCACCGCACCGCTACCCGATTCGGCCAGTATGTCGTCTGGGTTATAGAGCGGGCAACGGGTCATGCTCAGGCAGCCACAGCCGATGCAGCCCGCCAGGTTATCGCGCAGCTTTTGCAGATAAGCAATCCGGCCATCAAGCATCTTCTGCCAGTTTTTTGAGAGCTGCTGCCAGTCTTCAACTGTCGGCGTGCGGTTGTTGGGCAGTGATTCAAAGGCTTGCTTAATCTCTTCCAGGCTTACGCCGACTTTCTGCGCGGCTTTGATCACCGAAATCCGCCTCAGCACTTCTGGTTTATAGCGGCGCTGATTGCCCGCATTGCGCCAGCTATGAATGAGCCCCTGCTGCTCGTAAAAGTGCAGGGTACTGACCTTGATACCGCAACGCTTGGCGACCTTGCCAACACTCCAGACAGCTTCTGCCATCACTCACCCCTGAGTATTTTTTGCCATTTTTCCGCAAAAAGCACTTTACCTCAAGTTAAGTTGAGGTTTTATCCTTTCATTTCACTTAACGAAAGGAGACGCTTATGTACTTGGAACACGTTAATCTGGTGGTGGCTGACATGGATGCCATGCTGAAATTTTACCGCGCCGTCTTCCCGCACTGGCGGATCCGCGATGAGGGCCATGGTGAGTGGTATGGCAAGCCACGCAAATGGATCCACTTTGGAGACGATAATCACTACCTGGCGCTAAGCGATCATGGGGAAGGGGAGAACCGTGATCTGAAAGGCCACAGCGTTGGGCTGGCCCATTTTGCCTATGTGACTGATAACCTCGATGCCGTTGTCACTCGATTAAATGAAGCGGGTTATGCCGTTGCCAAACCCGGCGCCCCAGAGCCGTTTCGCAAGAATGTCTATTTTGTCGATCCGGCCGGTTTTGAAGTAGAGTTTTCGAGTATCTGAGCGACATTCCATCCGAGCGGAATTTAAACCGTGATGCTCAGTAAGTAGCCTTGAGATAATTCGTCAATACTGGGTAAACACAGAGGCGATAAGGGGCGCGTCTGACGTCGCGCCCCTTCGGCTGTGCTGGAGAAAAAAGCGGCGAACTTTCGGAGGAATATTTGCGGTATAGGAAATGGATGGTTTTGTATCAATATGGAATACGTAGGTGTTCCAACTGACTGGTTTCCTCTACCGCTCCAAACTGGCGGCTGAGTCAATAAGCTATGGCCTAGCTCGTTCCAGCCAATAGCCAGGCTTTCGTGAGTGATGAGCAACGGCGATGACGACTGTTTCTGCTGGCAACTCAATCAAGACTAAATCGTACGGGAAGCGTTCCAGAATAAGGCGTTTTGCGCCGGTATCTCCAGCTTTTCCAGGAAGAGGTGATAGGGGAATAAAGTTTTCTTCAATAACGTCGATAGCGGCGTCAATAGCAGCGAAAAACTCTGCTCCGAGCCCAGGTTGCTCATGTTCATACCATGCTGCAGCCTCAATCGCTTCCTGCGATGCTTCTTCCAGTATCCTTACCGTTCGCACTGTTATTGGCCTAACCTCGCTCGCATCTTGGATCGAAATTCTTCGCGGCTGAGCAGCGTGGCTTTTCCGCTTTTAACCTTGGAGACACGGCGAACAATTTCATCGTTCCATGCTTGCTCGACAGAGTCGTCACGGGGGCCGTCGAGGCTCATTATGAGTTCGCGAGCCAGCGCTGCACGTTCTGACTCGGAGAGCGTCGAAATCTGAGAGCGTAGGTGGTCTAAAGTTTCCGCCGTCATGGTGCCTCCGCGAGTGCTTATTTAGCTATGCTATCCCGATTCAATGGCCCTAACAAGCCGATCAACATGACGCCAGCTACAGCTCAAAGGGAACATGAAATGTTCAAACAAGTCGGCGGTGTAGAAATTCAGCCTACGCATAGGGCGACGTGCCACTGCGGCATGGTGGTGCTTGAGCTCGATCTGCCTGATGGCCTATGTGCCATTGGGTGGTCTGCGTGTTTTCAGCGGCGCTGAGCAGCTAAGGCTTTATCAGTTCAATTCGGGGGTCGCAAAGCACTACTTCTGTTCAAACTGTGGCATCTACACGCACCACCAAACGCGCTCGAATCCCAATATATACGGGTTCAATGTCGGGTGTTTGGAAGGCGTTAACCCCCATGACTTACCTGATCTTCCCGTCAGTGACGGTATCAACCATGAAGCTAATCAGTAGCCTCTGCCAAGATGGCATTGCAGTGAGTCCTGGTCTGCACAATGCTTTAGCAAGTACGGAATACAGATGCCGACGCCGATAGGAGCTCAACCATGAAGGTGTGTGCTGCTCAGCTTCGACCCATCGCGGGAGATTTTGCGCGTAACCGGGCGAAGCATCTTGAACTCATCGAGCTTGCCGTTGCGCAGCGAGCAGATGTCGTATTCTTCCCTGAGCTTTCGCTAACGGGGTTTGAGCCGCGCCTTGCTGATTCACTGGCTGTCGATATAAACGATCACCGGCTTGATGTGTTCCAAGCATGGAGCGATCAACACAATCTACTTATCGGTGTTGGTATGCCGATCATCGTTGATGCGGGTGTGCAGATTGGCATGGTGTGGTTTACGGCGGGTAAGGCACGCTTCCTTTATTCTAAACAACAGATGCACCCCGATGAGCACCCCTATTTTGTGCCAGGCTATGAACAACGTGTATTGGAGAGGGACGGCTGCAAACTGGCTCCGGCTATCTGTTACGAGTCGCTTCAAATGAGCCATGCTGATGAGGTGGCTGTCTTGTCCGCTGAGTTTTACTTGGCCAGCGTTGCCAAACCCGCAGGCGGTCTGGACAAGGCCATGGCGCATTATCCCGCCGTCGCGCGTCGACATCATATGAGTGTGATCATGGCGAATTGTGTTGGGCCGAGCGATGATTTTATCAGCGTAGGCCAGTCGGCCGCTTGGAACGTGCATGGAGAACTGCTTGCGCAGATGGATGCCGAGTCGGAAGGATTGGTAGTGCTGGACACCGTTAGCGGGCGTGCTAGTGTTAAGTTGCTTCTAATATAGGCTGCTGACGTCATGCTAAACACCACCAATGCGGGGTATCACGACCATGTTTGACGATTTTGAGAAGCGCCGTATTCAAACCGAGGACGCCGAGATATTTGTATGTCGCGGCGGATCTGGTCCACCGCTTTTGCTGTTGCACGGCTACCCTCAAAATCACGTGATGTGGCATGCGGTGGCAACGCAGCTACGCCACCATTTTACCCTCGTGATACCCGACCTGCGGGGCTACGGCGAGAGCAAGGGGCCAAAACCTGATTCAGAGCATCTGGGGTATTCCAAACGCGCCATGGCCCAGGACATGGTGGAGGTCATGTCGGCGCTTGGGTATGAGCAATTTCTGCTCGCGGGCCATGATCGCGGCGCGCGCGTGGGCTACCGGCTCGTGCTTGATCATCCCGAGCGGGTCTTGCGGTTTGCCGCACTCGATATCGTCCCAACCCTTGAGGTGTGGGAACGGATGAATAAAGATGTCGCCATGCGCACCTACCACTGGCCCTTTCTTGCCCAGCCGGCCCCCTTGCCCGAGCGGTTGATTGGTCACGATCCCGAATTTTATTTGCGTCACCTACTGACGCAGTGGGCAGGGCGAGTGGAGGCTATCGAGGCTCCCGCGTTGGCCGAGTATATACACCATTTCAATAAGCCATCCGTGATTGAGGCGACGTGTGAGGACTACCGCGCGGGGGCCACGGTTGACCTGGAACATGACCTGGCGGATCGCAATGCTGGTCGCCGGATTCAATGCCCGATGCTGGTTGTCTGGGGCAGGGGCTTCCTCGCGGGGCAAGCCGAGTCGCCGCTTACCGTCTGGCGTGATTGGGCTGATGATGTACAGGAAGTCGCTCTAGACTGCGGGCATTTCGTGGCCGAAGAGCAACCGGACGCATGCGCCGCTGCGCTTCACGTTTTTTTCGCTGAATAGGCGGATTATGGGCTCGCAAACCATCGGGTAATTTTGACGCTATGACGCTGTGACGTCATAATGTCAAGACGTTACCTCACTCGGAGAGTGCCATGAGCGAGACATCTAAGCGTTCTACGGTTTATTTCGACCCAAAGCTACACGCTGCCCTGCGCCTGAAGGCCGCGCATACTCATCGTTCACTATCAGATATCGTCAATGATGCTGTCCGTGCGGCTTTGGCTGAGGATCAGGAAGACTTGGCGGCATTTGAGGAACGAGTTTCTGAGCCCACCATGAGCTACGAAGCCTTGCTGGATGATTTGAAGGCTAATGGCAAGTTATAAGCTGGTACTCAAAAAGTCTGTCTCGAAGGATTTTCGGTCAATCCCCAATAAGGATGTTGCCCGTATTCTGCAATGTATAGAGGAACTGCCATATAATCCTCGTCCCGTTGGCAGTGAAAAGCTTTCAGGGCAAGAACGTTACCGTATTCGGCAAGGGGTTTACCGCATCATATATGAAGTGGTAGATGAATTGCTTGTCATCACGGTTGTGAAGGTGGGACACCGAAAACATGTCTAAAAGCAAAGCTAACGAGGCCATGCAATAACGTTGCACTTGGAACTTGAGACCGCCAATCGTTAATTCCATTAACTGTAAATTTAAATTTTATTTATTTTATTAAAAGGTCATCAATAATGATCAACACCAAGATATACAAGGCGGTTTACGGATTAGCGGAAAAGCTCATGAAGGCCGCCGCCAAGGATGACAGAGAAACATTTGATGCGCTGTACGCCGAGTTGCGGGCGATTTGTATCGATAACGAGAACACCGATAAAGACCATCCGGAACAGTGGGAAACGCTGGCGGACTTCACCGAAGAGATAGACGACGCGCTGCCCATCTACCAAAAAGCGCTGGATAAGGCTGGGGCCAAGCAATCGAATGACCATATTGCCTCTATCGGTTTTTCCATGGCGTCGTTGCAGGCCGAGACGGGCCAAACCGGCGCGGCTATTGTAAGCTTGCAACAGGCAAGAACCAGCGCCCAGAGCATTGAAGATGATGAGCTGAAAGCCGACATCGACGAACTGCTTGAATCTCTCACCACCGGCCAGGAACCCCATTTTGACCAATAACGATATTTTTCGCCGTATCCGTTACACCTTTGATTTAAAAGATAACACCATCGTGAATATCTTCTCGCTGGCCGAGGTCAGCGTGACCCAGTCGCAGGTAACCGCCTGGCTGAAGAAGGATGACGATGACGCCTTTGTGGCGATGAAAAACAAAGAGCTGGCGGCGTTCTTGAACGGGTTTATCAGCTTCAAGCGCGGCAAGCGCGAGGGCCCACAGCCTGCGCCAGAAGCGCAGTTGAACAACAATATGGTGTTCCAGAAGCTGCGCATTGCGTTGAACATGAAGGCCGATGATGTGCTGGAGGTGTTTGAGTTGGTCGGGCTGCCGTTGAGCCACCATGAACTGAGTGCCTTTTTCCGCAAGCCGAGCCACAAGAATTACCGTGAGTGCAAAGACCAGATGCTGCGCAATTTCCTGCTTGGCATTCAGCGCCAGTTGCGGCCCAGTTCTGAAGACGCTAGCCCCGGAGCCTGAGAGAAGCCCTTAACGACAGCAGCGCGCCGCTCTCGGTAAAAGTAACAAGACACTGCGCTTCGCTTTGTCCGCCTCGGGGCATGGCGGCGCTGCCTTCGTAAAGATTTGTGCTAAAGAAACTCCGCTTTTTTCCGATAACTCTCTATACGACGAACGTGCACGACCGTCACCCACGTCATGAGAGCCCGCCATGCCCCACATATTGCGCTTTATTATCACGGCAGCGCTGCTGTCTCTCAGTTCAAATGCCATGGCCAATACCGACGAGGCGGAGGCCGCTGCGCTTGCCTGGCTGGAAGCGATCGATAACGGTAACTACGAAAAAGCCTGGGAGTCCTCGTCGCCGATACTGAAAGCGCCGCTGTCTCAAGGCATGCTTGCCCGCACCATTGAGCTTGTGCGCCGAGATTTTGGCGAGGTGTCATCGCGCCAGCGCCTGCGTGCCAGCCAAGAAACGTCCATGCCGGGTGCGCCGAGTGGTGACTATATCGTCTTTACCTTCCAAACCGGCTTCGAGAACAGCGGCCGCCGGCTCGAGACGGTTACCCCTCATCTTGAAAACGGTACCTGGCGGGTGAGCAGCTATTACGTGGAAGCGCCCTGATTTTCCAGCTACCAGCGCTGCGCTTTTCGGCACTGCTTAACGATATGCTACCGCTGCTGCTGAAGGCTTGCCCAGCGGTTGGCCGGCAAACCCGCAAGCTCAAGGGCGAGTTGAAGGTCGCTACTTTCAGCATGTTCACTCATGGCGCTGCACATCGCGTTAAATTACCGAACCAGTGATGTGCGGTCAGAGCGTCAGGCTGCCAGGTACGCTGACTTAATGGCAGGCTGTTAGAAATGGCAACATCGTTTGCTTGCCATGCTTCATTACCAAACCCACCACACATGCTATGTTGAAAATATCCAGGCGCAACGATATTTCTTGTTCGGTAGATGTACATGGTTTAAGTTTTGTACATGAAGTGTTTTGCTTTTAGATGAGTTGCCGTTAGGGCAGCTGAACAAAACGCAAAATATTGTCAAGAAATGGTGTCAAGACGCGAGGCGCGGGGAGCTGATATGCAAAGGCTTTCTTACCAATCCCCTTGGCTGTGGTTATCGCTAGCAGGATTGTTGATGCTGGCACTGTCGTTCGCCTGGCAGGCATCAGCTCAAACGCCATCGCGTCATGCCTTGGTTATGGATATTGAAGGCGCGATCGGCCCGGCGACCAAGGACTACTTTGAGCGCGGCCTGGAACAAGCCCGCGAGCAGGGCAGCGAGGTGGTGATCGTCGAACTCGATACCCCCGGCGGGCTGGTCGATACCACCCGCGATATGATTCGCGAAATGCTCAACGCTGATATCCCCGTCGTCATGTACGTATCCCCAAGCGGTGCGCGCGCGGCAAGCGCGGGCACCTACCTGCTTTACGGTAGCCACGTGGCCGCCATGGCCCCCTCGACCCACCTCGGTTCGGCCACGCCCGTTCAAATGGGCGGCGGGCTGCCCGGCAGTAAAGAAAGCGATGATGATGGCGCGGCTGAGGAGTCAGAAGGCGAGGGCAGCGCCATGGAGCGCAAGGTGATGGAAGACGCGGTGAGCTTTATCCGCAGCCTGGCCGAGCGTCATGACCGTAACGCCGACTGGGCCGAAGAGGCGGTGCGTGATGCCGTCAACCTCACCGCCAGCGAAGCGCTGGAGCAGAACGTCATCGAGGCGGTGGCGCGCGATGTCACCGATTTACTTGAGCAGATCGATGGCATGAGCGTGGTCATGGAAAGCGGTGATGCCACCCTCGAGACCGCCGACCTCACCATTGAACGCTTCGACCCTGATTGGCGCACCCAGGTGCTTTCGCTAATCACCAATCCCAATATTGCCTTCTTTTTGATGATCATCGGCTTCTACGGTCTGGTGTTCGAGCTTGCCAGCCCCGGCAGTCTATTTCCCGGCACCATTGGCGTGATTTGCCTGTTGCTCTCCCTGTTTGCATTTCAATTGCTGCCGATCAATTACGCTGGATTGGCGCTGATTGTGGTCGGGTTGGCGTTGATGGTGGGCGAGGCACTGATGCCCAGCTTCGGCGTGCTGGGGCTCGGCGGCATCGTTGCCTTTGTGCTTGGGTCGATAATGCTCCTGGATGCCGAGTACATGGCAATTTCGCTACCGCTGATTGGCGGTGTGGCGCTGGTCTCCGGCGGCCTGATGCTGTGGACGTTGACGCGCTTTGCCACGCTGCGTCGTCGCCCGGCGCATACCGGAATCGAGCAGATGATTGGCGCCAGCGCCGTTGCCCTGGAGGATTTTGAAGCCAACGGCCACGTTCGACTGCACAGCGAACGTTGGAATGCGGTGAGCGATGCCCCCGTCAAGCAGGGTGATGAGCTGAAAGTGGTACGTCTTGAAGGCTTGACGGTCTATGTCTCACATCCCTAGCGACGCTGCCCCCTTGTGGCCGTCGTCAGGTAATTGATCATCCGCTAAACGAGGTGCCCCATGATTATTTCGTATCTTGTCCCAGTCGTATTGGTGGTGCTACTAATCGCCGCTTCCATCCGCATACTGCCGGAATACAAACGCGGCGTGGTGTTCTTTCTGGGCCGCTATCAGAAGGTGAAAGGACCGGGCCTGGTCATCGTGATCCCCGCGATTCAAAAGATGCAGGTGGTCGACCTGCGCGTCATCACCATGGACGTGCCCGAGCAGGACGTGATCTCCCAGGATAACGTCACCGTGAAGGTCAACGCCGTGCTTTACTTCCGCGTGGTGGACCCGGAAAAAGCGATTATTCAGGTGGAGAACTTTACCCAGGCCACCAGCCAGCTGGCGCAAACCACGCTGCGTTCGGTGCTGGGTAAGCATGACCTGGATGAAATGCTTTCCGAGCGCGACAAGCTCAACGACGACATCCAGGAAATACTCGACGCTCAGACAGATTCCTGGGGTATCAAGGTGGCGAACGTGGAGATCAAGCACGTGGATCTGGATGAGAGCATGATCCGCGCCATTGCCCGCCAGGCCGAGGCAGAGCGTGAGCGGCGCGCTAAGGTCATCCACGCTGAGGGTGAGTTGCAGGCTTCCAAGAAGCTGGTCGAGGCGGCCAACGTGATGCAGGAAAACTCCGCCGCGCTTCAGCTTCGCTATCTGCAGACCATGAGCGATATGAGCAACAAGAACGCTTCGACGATTGTTTTCCCATTACCGATGGATATCATGGAGGCCTTTAGGGATATGAAGGCTAAGCATGTCTCGCCGGTACAAAACGCCGATAAACCTGACCAGTGACACTGGCGTAAGCTTTTAACCAAGCTGGATAACTAATGCCGCTGATTGCCGACACCCCCGCTCCCCTTACTACGCGGTTATTTTTACCTCTCTCCGCACAGAGGTCGATGATGACTCTGACAAGATGGCGGTAAAAATGGTTGAGCTTTTCGCCCAGCAGCCGGGTTTTTTGGGCGTGGAGTCCGCCAGGAATGAAGTGGGGGTGACGGTTTCCTACTGGGCTGATATATCATCGATTAAAGCCTGGAAAGCCCATGCTGAGCATCAAGAGGCTCAGCAGCTAGTTCATCAGCAGTGGTACCAGCACTTCAAAGCCCGTATCGCCAAAGTCGAGCGAGATTAGCTATTTAGGTATCAACAGTACATGTCCAAATAGTACTAAGCGCAGTTGAGAACAGACCTATGGTGAGCAACTTTAAGATGCTAACCGCAGTGCAAAGCCAATAATCAGTGTTCCGAATACCCAGCGCTGTAGTACTTGCCGTTTGTAGTGGCTGGAAAACCAACGTTGCATCCGCGCTCCCAGGCAAGCATATAGCACATCATAGAGAAGCCCCACACCCACCAGCACCGCCCCCAGTAGCGTGAATTGAAGCGCAACGGTGCCTTGCTGAGCATGTATAAATTGGGGCAGTAACACCGAACAAAAAAGGAGTGATTTCGGGTTCAGTAAATTAGTTAGAAGCCCTCGACGCCAAGCTAGGTAATAGCTTCCATTAAGCGATGCTGGATGGTGATTACTATCGGAGCCATGCTGGCTACGAATAAGCTGCACGCCTACCCAAACCAAATAGGCTGCGCCCAAGTAACGAACTACATCAAATAGCCACGGGGCTGCAGTAAATAGAGCGGCTAGGCCCAATCCTGCTAACGCTACATGCAGCCCTCGAGCCATGCCTAGCCCTAGCGCTGTGGCGAGCCCATGACCACGCCCCTGAGAGCTACTGGTATGCAATACAAGTAACATATCGGGACCAGGAATTAGGTAAACAATGGCTAATGCACTAATAAAAAGACCAATTTCCATCGCTGCTTCCTTCAGGTCACAAATAGTGTCTTCGCAAGCGCTATGGTACCGTTAAAGAGGTGAGCGATTTCTTGCCATTTTGACTTTAAAAAAAATGTTTATTGGTGTTTTGTATCAAATTTTAATAGGAAAGTGCTTGCTTATGCCAATTGGTCAGTTAGACGCTATCGACCGTCGCATTCTTGCCTTGCTTCAAGATGATGCTCGTTTAACGAATGTGGAACTCGCGGAGAAAGTAAACTTGTCGCCATCTCCCTGTTTGCGCCGAGTCCGACGCTTAGAAGCTAGCGGTATTATTCGTGGTTACCATGCTGAGCTTGATCGTCGCGGCCTCGGGCTTGAGTTAACGGTGTTTGTGGGGATCAAGGTTGAACGCCACCATGAAGAGCAGGCGAATGCCTTCCGCGAGGCAGTGGTTAAACTGCCCGAAGTAGTCACTGCGCACTTAGTTTCTGGGGAGTCTGATTTTTTGCTGCAGGTGGTGGTACCAAGCTTGGCGGCTTACGAGGCGTTTCTAACGGGGACACTGCTGCGTCTACCTGGGGTGAGTGATATTCGCAGCAACTTCGCTATTCAGCCGGTGAAGGAGTACGGCACATTACCTTTAGATAATGGCAATAAGGTCTAGTTGGGTAGTCTATAACGGTGGAATATCCCGCTTGATTTCGATTTAACACTAAACCACCAACCCCGCCAGTGCCTGCATCCCTAGGGCCACCGCAAGTACAACAACCCCTGACACCAAACTGGTTACCAAGGCATGGCGTTTCCACAACACTAGCACGCTATGACCAAAGCGGTGAACCAGCCAAGCCAAACCGAAATAGCGTAGGCCGCGGGCGATAAGTGCCGCCAGGGCGAAAAGCAGCATGGGGTAGCCAGACAGCCCGGCGGTAATCATCGCCACCTGAAAGGGGATAGGCAATATGCCTATGGCCAGAATCGCAGCAAAACCGTACTGGTCGAAGAAGCTCTGGAACGCCTGATAGCTCTGCTCCATCCCCATAAATTCGATAAACCAGGTACCGACGGATTGGTAGAGCACCATGCCCACGCCATAGCCAACGATTGACGCAACCAAGCAGCCCAACGTTGTGGCCTTGGCAATTGCCCAGATACGCTGCCGGTTCACTGCCATTAGCGGTATCAATACCAGCTCGATGGGAATGGGCAGAATAATGGTCTCAAGAAAAGAGAGGGCTCCCAGTAGCCACAGCATGTTCTTTGAGCCGTTAATGCGCTCGAACCACTGTTTAGTTCGCTTTGATGTTAGGGCCATGGTGATGATTACATTTGGGGATTAATGCGCCGGTAAATAGCCGCTAACACGCTGTAAAGGCCGAATGCGAATAGCCCCAGAGCAACAAACGCAAGCAGCCATTGACCGTAGGGCTGGCTTCGCAGGGTGCTAAACACTTCACCCATACCACCTGCTTCATTGGGGTCGATTTGATAAGCGGCGATGATAAAAAAGTTGCCCACGATCACAAACACAACGCCACGAATCACTAAGCCGAAACGACAGATAGGATAGGCCCACTGTTGCGTCTGTGTCGGCATAGAAAAGTGTTTGTCGAATTTGGCCTTATAACCTTTAAATGCGTGGGCGATGCCTACGCCAATCATGATGAAGCCAACCCCGCCTACCAGCCAGCGCCCGAAAGGCTGCTGCATCAGCCAGCTAGCCACTCCTTGCGAGCCGCCACCTGAACCACCAGAAGAGCCAGCATATTGGGAGATGAGTGTAGCGGCAAAAAATGCCAATAGCGTATGGGTAATGGCGCTCGCTAATAAGCCTGCGCGAATCGCTAAACCTTTGGCGCCGTTGCCGTGATGGTCGGCGTCTTTAACCGCTTGGATAGTGCGCCACATAGCGTACCCCAACAAGCCAACGGCAATGAGGCCTAGCAACACGTTACCAAAGGGGGCAGTGAGCACGCGCTCTAAGGCGCCACGGCTGCCTTCGGTCTGGCCGCCTTGTCCAAACGCTGCCAGCGCCGCGAGGCCACCTACTAATACATACACAATGCCGCGGGAAGCGTAACCCATGCGAGCGTAAAGGGTAATTGCATCACGGTGGTCGGGGTTTTTCATACGACTGGCCATGGCGTCCTCCTGACGAATTTGGCGTTGCATATCCCTATGCAATTTAGTTTATATAGCGTTTTCAGCGGCCCATACTGTGCTTGTGCTGTGTTATTGTCCAGCCCAAGCCAAGTGGCAGGAACAATTGCTATTTCCACTATTTTTGAATAACAAGAGCAGAGCATGAGTACAATTTTGTCACCTATCTTTTGGCGGGATGCGCGTATGCCCTATGTGGAGCTTCGCAAGATTAACGACGCACGACAAGTTTGCTATGCGCCGCACAGCCATACTCATTGGTCGCTGGGGGCTGTTACCGCAGGTCAAAGCACGTTTTGTTATCGTGATGCGACGCATCAGATTAGCGCGGGTGACATCGTGATGATGAACCCTCACTGGGTGCCTGCCTGCAACCCCATCGAAAACCAGCCCTGGGCGTATTTGATGTTCTACGTCGATACCGAGTGGCTGAGTGAGCTGCGCTATCAATTGGGCCTGCTCAATACCCCTGACTGGCAAGATATCGCCACCGCCGTTATTACCCAACCAGCACTGTATGCTGGGTACTGTGACATGGCCGCTTTTTTGCTGGACGAACAACACGATATTGGCGAAAAGCAAACGGCGCTAGTTGAGTACTTGTCTACCATGCTGCAAGTGCTTGCTCAAGAATCCCCTGCGGCACTACCTCAAGCGCCCAGTGCGCTAGAGCAGGTCGCGGCCTATTTGCGTGCCAACTGTAGCGCTGATATATCGCTAGAACGCCTATGCCAGCAGTCCGGCTATAGCGCGGGGCATTTGATTCGCGTCTTCAAACAGCACTTTGGACTAACGCCCCATGCTTACCTGATCAACCAGCGTATTCAGGTGGGGCAGAAGGCGCTTAAACAAGGTCAACCTATCGTTGAGGCGGCTTTGAGCGCTGGTTTTAATGACCAGCCACACTTTCAAAGAACGTTTAAGCGGCTGGTAGCAGCGACACCCAACCAGTATCGCTATCCGCTAATCAACTAGTAAGACAATAGCGCTAGCCGTCAGGCAGATGGCGAGTGCGCGGTTAATCGTCAGTAAGATAATAGGACGATGAACATAGCGTTGCAGAAAAGCGCCTGCATATACCCAACTGGCTAGCGATAGCCAACAAATAGGCAGATAAAGGCTGGCGAACAGCCATAGCAGATAGGGCTCATTCGCGGTGGTGTAGGCGCCAATACCGGCGGAAGACGCCAGCCATGCTTTGGGGTTAAGCCACTGCATCATCGCGCCGGACATAAATCCTGGCGCTTTCTCGGCGCCTTGCTCATGCAAGCGTCCATCGTGCTGGAAAAGTTGATAGCTGAGGTAAAGCAAAAACAGGATGCCTGCCCAGCGTAAAATATCTTCCAGTAGTGGCACCACTTGCAGTAGCGAGTAAAGCCCTGCACCAATCCCTAAAAACAGGGCGATGAAACCTAGTGTGGCCCCAGTTACAAATATAAGGCCTTGGCTAATAGGGTGATTTGTGCCGCTGCTCAAGCAAACGATATTGACCGGCCCTGGCGAAATGGACGCAGCAAGGGCAAATGCGGACATGGGTAGAAGCAGGGGCAGCAATGGGGTCGCGCTCATTATCGTTCTCCTTGGTAGTGCAAGGAGATTGCTGGAGCACCCTCTGGTCGTATTGAACAAAATTGAGGTGGCTACTTAAGCCATTGCCTTCCACATTTCGCGTTTAATCCCCAAACACCGACCACCCAGTGCGCTGGACAAACATTTCAAGCGCCTGGGTGCCTAGCAGGCTATTGCCGTAGGCATCCAGGCCCGGTGACCAGACCGCAATCGCACCGTGACCGGGCGCGATGGCGAGGATGCCGCCGCCTACGCCGCTTTTGCCGGGCAGGCCGACTCGGAAGGCGAATTCTCCCGAGGCATCGTAGTGGCCGCACATCATCATCAGTGAATTGATACGTCGTGCCCGCTGGGGGGCGACCACGCGGATGCCGCTGGGCTTATTGACGCCGTCCGAGGCCAGGAACAGACCCGCATGGGCAAGCTGCTCGCAGCTCATGGCAATCGCGCACTGATGGAAGTAGGTGCCCAGTACCTTGTCGACATCATGGCGAAGACGCCCAAAGGCTTTCATGAAGTGCGCGAGTGACGCATTGCGATCGCGGTGGGCCATCTCGGAGGCGGCAACGGCGTGGTCGAAGCAGATGCTGTCATCATCGGCGACGTAGCGCACAAAGCTTAGAATCTCGCCCAGCGTCTCCTTGGGTTCGTGGCCCATCATGATCGCATCGACCACGGCAATGGCCCCGGCGTTGATAAACGGATTGCGCGGTTTGCCGCTCTCGTGTTCCAGCTGGACAATGGAGTTGAACGGGTCGCCCGAGGGTTCGCGGCCTACTTTGGACCACAGCGAATCGCCCATCTGGCCGAGGGCGATGGTCAGCGTGAAGACTTTCGAGATACTCTGAATCGAAAACGGCGTGGTCGCGCAGCCTGCGGAATAGACCTTGCCGTCTATGGTGGCGAGCGAAATGCCAAACTGCTGCGGGTCAACGTGACCGAGCTCGGGAATGTAGTCGGCCACCTTGCCGCGTTCCTCGGCCTTGGCCATCGCCGCGGCAATGTCGTTGATCAAGTCTTGCATGAGCTTTCAGGTACCGTCGATGGGAGCGGTTCCACACCCTAGCGGAAAATAGCGGAGTTGTCTGCTGACGCCAGAGCAGTGTAAGTGCCGAACGCATGATCTACTGCGCGGCGATTGCGCAAGATTCGGGTCGGCAATCAGACCTTTATCGCTTAATCTGCCACCATAAGTACTTCGATGACGCGGATAACTGACGCTGAGTGAGGCGATAATGAACGATTATGCACGTATCGAAAAAGCCCTGGCCTTTATGGTGGCCCACGCGGCGGCACAGCCTCGCCTGGAAACGGTGGCCGCCCACGTTCATCTAAGCACCTTTCACTTCCAGCGGCTGTTTTGTCGCTATGTGGGCGTTAGCCCTAAGCGTTTTTTGCAAGCGCTGACCCTTGAGCGGGGCAAGCAGCTCATGGAATCATCCGCCTCGCTGCTGGAGGTCGCCCATACGCTGGGGCTGAGCGGTGGCTCCAGGCTCTACGATCACTTTGTTCAGCTCGAGGCCGTCACGCCCGGCGAGTACAAGCGCAAGGGGGAGGGCGTTGAGATTGCCTACGGTGTTCACGACACGCCGCTGGGGCGCATGTTCGTGGCCGTTACGCCTCGGGGTATCTGCCGAATGGGCTTCGTCGATGCTACCAGCGCCGAGTCGCTTCAGGCCAAGCTCGCCAAGGAGTGGCCGCACAGCACGCTTTATCATGACAGTGAGGCGACCCGCTATGCCGTTGCGGGGCTATTCGCCACCCCTGAGCAAGGGGCAGCCTCGTTGTCATTGCACGTGAGCGGTACTAACTTTCAAATAGCGGTCTGGCGGGCGTTGCTGACGATTCCTGAGGGCAAGCTTGCCAGCTACTCGCAGATTGCTCAGGCACTGGGCACGCCAAAATCGTCCCGGGCGGTAGGCAATGCCGTGGGCGCCAACCCCATCGCGCTATGGATTCCCTGTCACCGGGTGGTCCAGCAAAGTGGGGCACTGGGTGGCTACCGCTGGGGAAGCGAGAAAAAACAGATAGTACAAGCCTGGGAATCGGCTCAGTTAAAAGCGACAACCGCCAGCGCTGACGCTTGTGTTTAGTGTGCTGGCTTGAGTGGATTAGGAGGTGACGGTCATGCCCATCGAGGCGGTTCAAGCGGATATCACACACCTAAACGTCGATGCCATTGTCAACGCCGCCAATACGTCGCTGCTCGGCGGTGGCGGTGTGGATGGCGCTATCCACCGTGCTGCGGGCCCTGAGCTATTGGCGGAGTGTAAGGAGCTTAATGGCTGCGCAACCGGGGATGCCAAGTCGACGCCGGGGTTCAAGCTGCCGGCCAGCTATGTCATCCATACGGTGGGCCCTGTGTGGCATGGAGGAGATCGGGATGAGGCCGAATTACTGCGGTCATGCTATCGGCGTTCGCTTGAAGTGGCCGCGTCGCTGGAGGTGCGCTCGGTGGCCTTCCCGAGCATCAGTACCGGGGTTTACGGCTACCCCATCAACGAAGCGGCAAGGATTGCTGTCGCGACGGTTAAACAGGCGCTTAACGAACATAACGGTATCGAGTCTGTGACCTTCTGCTGTTTTTCAGCGGAGGATCTCGCCGTTTATCAGGTATGTCTCGTCGAGTGAACCTATCAGCAGCGTCCAATGGTCGTCAGCCACTGCAGGTGGCGGCCGTCACTTTTACAGGGAGAAGGCACGCATGAAAACCATTGGCCTGCTGGGCGGCATGAGCTGGGAATCAACGCAAACCTACTATCGACTGCTCAACCAGCAGGTGGGGCAGGCACTTGGCGGCTTTCATTCAGCGAAGATTGTCCTCTACAGCGTGGATTTCGCCGACATCGAAGCGCGGCAGCGCCAAGGCGATTGGCCGGCAATGGCGAGCATGCTGGCAAACGCCGCCCAGCGTCTGGAAGCCGCCGGGGCGGACGGCCTGCTGATTGCGACCAACACCATGCATAAAGTGGCAGACGAGGTGGCCGCGGCGATATCGCTGCCGCTGCTGCATATTGCGGAGGCCACCGCCGACGCGCTGGTGCGCGACGGGGTCACCTGCGTGGGGCTGCTGGGTACGCGCTTCACCATGGAGCAGGCGTTCTACCGCGAGCGCCTCGAGGCCCGGGGCATCGACGTCGTGGTGCCCGACTCTGAACAACGTGAAACGGTGCACCGGATTATCTTTGAACAGCTTTGCAAAGGCATCATCGACCCGGGTTCCAAGCAGGCTTACCTTGGCATCGTTGATGCCCTGGCCGAGCGGGGTGCTCAAGGCGTCATTCTGGGCTGCACCGAAATCGGCATGCTGATCAAGGGTGCGGACACGGACGTTGCGCTTTACGATACCACCGAGATTCACGCCGCCGAGGCCGTTGCCTGGGCCTTGAAGGATGAAGAGACAGCTTAATGGCCACACTGATGATTCAAGGCACTACCTCGGATGCGGGGAAGAGCACCGTGGTGGCGGGGCTTTGCCGCGTTCTAAAGCGGCGTGGTGTCTCCGTTGCGCCGTTCAAGCCTCAAAACATGGCGCTCAATAGCGCGGTTACCGAGGATGGCGGTGAAATTGGCCGCTCCACGGCGTTGCAGGCCCAGGCCGCGGGGGTGGCGCCGCATAGCGATATGAACCCGGTGTTGCTCAAACCGGAAAGTGATCGCGGTTCGCAGGTCATTTTACGCGGCAAGGTCTACGGCCATATGGATGCCATGGATTACCACGCGTTTAAGCTTACGGCCAAAGAAAGCGTGATGGCCGCGTGGCAGGCGCTGGAAAGCCGCTTTGACGTGATTATTGCCGAAGGCGCGGGCAGCCCCGCCGAGATCAATCTTCGCGAGGGTGATATCGCCAATATGGGCTTTGCCGAAGCCGCCGACTGCCCGGTAATACTGGTCGGCGATATTGACCGAGGCGGGGTGTTTGCCCAGTTGGTGGGGACGCTTGAGCTACTCAGCGAAAGCGAGCAGGCACGCATGAAAGGGTTTGTGATCAACCGCTTTCGTGGCGATATCAGTTTGTTAAACCCAGGCATTGACTGGCTAGCCACGCGTACCGGCAAGCCCGTATTGGGCACGCTGCCTTACCTACAGGGGTTATTGCTGGATGCCGAAGACAGCGTTGGCCTGACCCATGCCGAAAAGGCGGGCCAGACGCTTAACGTGATAGTGCCAGCGCTGCCGCGCATCAGTAATCACACCGACTTTGACCCTTTGCGGCTTCACCCCCAGGTATCCCTGACCTTTGTGGGACCTGGTCAGCCGATACCCGCCGCCGATGTGATCATTCTGCCCGGTAGTAAAAGCACTGCCAGCGACCTTGAGTGGCTAAAACGCCAGGGCTGGGATCACGCCATTCAGCGTCACCTACGCTACGGTGGCAAGGTATTGGGTATTTGCGGCGGTTTTCAAATGCTGGGCGAATGGGTGGATGACCCTGACGGCCTGGAGGGCAAGCCGGAAAAAGTGGCTGGCTTGGGGCTCTTGCCGCTGACCACGCGCATGGTGGCGGGTAAGCAGCTGCGCAACGTTAGCGGCGTGCTGCTGGGCGAGGGCGCGGCGGTAACCGGATACGAAATTCACAACGGCGTCAGCGAGGGCAAAGCGCTTGAACGGCCGCTGTTTGATCTGGGCACCCACCAAGATGGCGCCATCAACGAAGACGGGCAGGTGATGGGCACCTACCTGCACGGTCTGTTTGATCATCAAGAAGCCTGTCAGGCGATACTGGTCCGCCTGGGGTTGGCTATGGCCCAGCCTGTCGACTATCGCGCTCACCGGGAGCGCGAACTGGAACGTCTGGCGGATACGCTCGAGGCGCACCTGGATATCGACGCGATTATTGCTCTTCTGGGAGCTGACGCGTTGCCATCACGGTGATCTCGACGTGGCTGCCGCCGCAGATGTTGGGTGATTCGGTGCAGGTTCGGGCGGGGTAACGGCCAGGCTCGAAAAACTCGGCGTAGATGCTGTCCATGTCATTGATGTTCTTGAGATCCGTCAGGTGTACGTCTACGCGCAGGATATCCGCGATGCTGCCGTTTTCCATTTCCAGCATGCGGGAAATGGCACGCATCACCAGGCGGGTCTCTTCCTTGACGTCGCCCTGGGCGGCCTTGCCGTTGGATAAATCAGAAACGGTCAGCCCTGAAATAAATACATAGCGATCATCGATCACCATATGGCTGCCGGGAAAACTCGGGGTGGGGAGGGTGGGGTCGTTGGTATAGGTCGTCATAATCATCCTTTTATAGCGCTTCCATTACCGCTTTGACTCGTCTTTCTGAGGGAGGTTCAAGGCGATTGGCGCTGTTAAAATAACGCCGTTTACACTAGGCTTGCCGGTTTTGGTGAGCGGGGGACTCCATGAAGGTAATGCAAATTAGCCAGCCAGCACAGCGTGATGCCTGCCTCGCGCGGCTGTGTGCTGAGGTTTATGGGCAAGCGGCCGGGCTGACACCGCTTGTCGTTTTCACCGGTACCCTCAATGTACTGCTGCCCCAGGAGGCTGCACGGCTGCTCGCCGCCGTGGACGGCGATGGCGCTCCCCAGGCGTTGGCGCTGCTGGTGCTCGATGAGCAGGGCGAGGGCATGACGCTCACTCACGCCTGCGATCTGAATGCCTCGGAGGCGAAGGCCTGGCTGGTGAACGAGCTGACCCTCAAGGCGCCGCTGAAAGTCGAGGTGGATGACGCCGAGCAGGAAGCTTTTTACCAGCGTTGCGGCATCAAACGCTGGTTCGATGGCGACAATGGCCAACGCATTGGCCTGAGTGCACGGCATCCCGCGCAGTCGGTTGATGAATTGGCAGCGACGCTTGCCATCGATGAAGCGCTGATCCTGCGCCGTTTCAAGCACGACCCGGCAGCGTTTGAAGACGCCAAGCAACGCTTCGTCGATGGCCTGGCGCAGTTTCCCGAGTCCCTTTAACTACACCCAGGGTTATTTCTTTGCCAGCTCGCGCATGGCGGTTTCCAGGCCTTCCATGGTCATGGGGTACATGCGGTCGTCGATGATCTCGCGGATCAGTTGGGTCGAATAGGTGTATTCCCAGGCGCGGGGCGGCATGGGGTTAAGCCACGCCAGGCGGGGAAACGTTTCGCATAGCCGCTTCAACCACACGCCGCCGGCTTCGTCGTTGAAGTGCTCGACACTGCCGCCGAGGTGGGTAACTTCGTAAGGTGACATGGCCGCATCACCGACAATCACCACCTGGTAATCCGCGCCATAGGTGTGCAGCACGTCCATGGTCGGTATCCGCTCGTTACCCCGGCGCATGTTGTTCCGCCAAACCCCTTCGTAAAGGCAGTTATGGAAGTAATAGTGCTCCAGGTGCTTGAACTCGGAGCGCGCGGCCGAGAAGAGCTCTTCGCAGACGCGAATATGGTCATCCATTGAGCCGCCGACGTCCAAGAACAGCAACACCTTCACCGCATTATGACGCTCTGGGCGCATCTGCACGTTGAGTAGCCCGGCGTCCTTGGCGGTTTCGCGGATGGTGCTGTCGACGTCGAATTCCTCAAGCGCTCCCTGGCGGGCAAACTTGCGCAGGCGACGCAGCGCCATCTTGATATTGCGCGTGCCCAGCTCCAGAGAATCATCGTAATCGCGAAAACGCCGCTCGTCCCAGACCTTGGTGGCGCGGCGGTGGCGGGAGCCATCCTGGCCAATACGGATGCCTTCCGGGTTGTAGCCGTAGGCGCCAAAGGGGCTGGTGCCACCGGTACCAATCCATTTATTGCCGCCGGCGTGGCGCTCTTTTTGCTCCTCCAGGCGTTTTTTAAATGTCTCAATGAGCTCTTCAAGGCCGCCCAGGGATTCAATTTTGGCTTTCTCTTCGTCTGTGAGTTGCTTCTCAAATTCCCGGCGTAGCCATTCGTCTGGAATCAGCGCCTCAATGGCGGCGTCCATGTCTTCGAGGCCTTTAAACCAGGCGGCGAAGGCGCGATCAAAGCGGTCGAAGTGGCGTTCATCCTTGACCATGACCGTGCGGGCCACCTGATAGAAGGCCTCCATATCAGCAAACACCACACCGCGCTCGACCACGGCGTGAAGATCCAGCAGCTCGCGCAGCGATACCGGCACGCCCGCGCGCTTTAACGTCTCAAACAGGCCAATAAACATGGCTTAGCGGCCTGTGCCTTTCTGGCGACGGATCATAAAAGCCAAACGCTCAAGCAGTTGGGTATCCTGCTCGTTTTTGACCAGTGCACCCGCCATGGGCGGCAGCGCTTTTGCCGGGTCGCGGTTGTAGAGCGCCTCTTGAGCAATATTGTCAGCCATTAGTAGTTTGAGCCAATCCACCAGTTCCGAGGTGGAGGGTTTCTTCTTCAGGCCGGGGGCTTTACGTAGCTCGAAAAATACCTCTAAGGCCTCGCTGACCAGCCGGGGGGCGATATCCGGGAAGTGAACATCGACAATGGCCTGCATGGTTTCGCGGTCAGGGAACTCGATATAGTGGAAAAAGCAACGGCGTAGGAACGCATCCGGCAGCTCTTTTTCGTTGTTCGAGGTGATAACGATGATCGGACGCTGCTCGGCGCGGATGGTTTCGCCGGTTTCGTAAACGTGGAACTCCATACGATCCAGCTCTTGGAGCAGGTCATTAGGAAATTCGATATCGGCCTTGTCGATCTCGTCAATGAGCAGCACCACGCGCTGATTGGCGGTGAACGCTTCCCACAGCTTGCCGGGCTTGATGTAGTTGGCGACGTTTTCCACGCCTTCAACACCCAGCTGCGAATCCCGCAGACGGCTGACAGCATCGTACTCGTATAAACCCTGGGCCGCCTTGGTGCTGGATTTGATATGCCAGGTGATCAACTGGGTACCGAGCGACTCTGCGAGTTCTTCGGCCAGCAGGGTTTTGCCGGTGCCCGGTTCGCCCTTGATCAACAGCGGCCGCTCTAGAACCACGGCAGCATTGACCGCCTGCTTGAGCGCATCGGTGGCAATATAAGAAGAGGTGGAGTCAAACGTCATGGGAGAGCCTCGGCTTGTCGAAAGCAGGGTTATAAAAGGGTAAACGGATTCAAACAAGTGTACGTGAGGGTCGCCTTCGAGGCCAATGGCTGGTCTAGCGTTATTGGTAAAGTTACACTAGCTTGAGTAACTTAGTGAGTCGGCAACTGTCATAGTTGCCATAATAGGGATAATGACAGCGTCTAACGAGAGGTTACGCCATGCATGCCAACGTAAAGCAACTGCGTTTACAAACCAAGGCGCTCTTAGCGGCGACACAGCGTGGAGAAACCGTCGACATCACTTATCGCGGCAAGCCTTGTGCTCGACTGGTGGGTCTCGATGAGAGCGGTCAGGAAACGCGTCCAGCCCGTAACCCTGCCTTCGGGTTATGGGCTGATCAGGACTCCTCGAAAGGCAACGATGTTGAGTCACAGGTTCGGCGTCTACGTGCGCCGCGTACGTTCGAGGTGGGTGAGTGATGCTGGTCGACACCGACGTACTGATCTGGAATCTGCGCGGTAATACGGCGGCGTCGGAACGCCTGGATGATTTACCGGGCTTTTCGCTGTCCGCAGTGAGTTATATGGAGTTGGTCCAGGGCATGCGCAACAAGCAGGAACTCAATCAACTGCGTCAAGCGCTGCATTATTGGCAGGCAAAAATAGTCCATTTGGACGAAGGTACCTCGTCGCGTGCCACCTTCCTGGTTGAAAGTTATGCGCTTAGCCATAACATGCAAATGGCGGATGCGCTTATTGCTGCGACTGCCATGGAACTTGGCGTGCCGTTGCTAACCGCCAATGATCGACATTACCGGCATATCGATGGCTTGGCGTTAGATATCTTTCGTCCTACTTAAATGGCTTAACTCTCCTCTGACACTCTCTGTTACCCCTGCCAATTCGGCGGCACGATGCCTTGGCGCTGCATTTGCCGGTATACGGTAGGCCGCGAAACCCCAAGCGCGCGAGCCACGGCGCTTATGTTCCAGTGCTGTGCCTTAAGCATTTCCAGCAATGTGTGATCGGTGTCGCCATGAGCGTCTGCAGGCTTGTGGGGGCTCTGCTGGGTAATGCGTTGGCTCAGGCACTGTTCGGGCAGATCGTGAACGGTAATTTCGTCGCTTTCCGAGGTGGCCAGGGCAAACGCCAGTGCATTTTTTAGCTGGCGGATATTGCCGGGCCAGGCGTAGGCGAGCAGGGCGCTGATGGCATCGGCGCGCAGGCGAGGCGAAAGGGGACCGCCGCGTTCGTTGACCACGTCGTTAAACACCTGACGAATCACGTAGAGCTTATCGGCCCGTTCACGCAGCGCGGGCAGGCGCAGTTGAGCCCCATTAAGGCGATAGTAGAGGTCTTCGCGGAACTCTCCCTGCTCGATCATCGCATCGATATCACGGTGGGTGGCGGTGATCACCCGGATATCGACCTTCACGGGTGTGTTGGCACCCAGCGGCATGACTTCCCGCTCGGCCAGTACGCGTAGCAGCCGGGTTTGTAGTGACAGCGGCATATCGCCGATTTCATCCAGAAACAGCGTGCCGCCGTGGGCCTGAGGGATTAGCCCGCGCATGCCTTTGGAACGGCCACCGGTAAAGGCGCCTGGCTCGTAACCAAACAGCTCGCTTTCGATCAGCGCTTCGGGGATAGCGGCGCAGTTCACTGCGATAAAGGGCCCTTTGGCGCGTTGACCGCTGTCATGAAGTGCTCGGGCAACCACTTCTTTCCCCGTGCCGGTTTCACCACTAATCAGCACATTAACGCTGGCTTCGTTGCACAGCCTCTCCGCTAGCTTCTGTACCTTGCGCATAGCCGGGTCGTCAGCGCCCAGCCGAACCAGTGGCTCCGGAAGGCCGGAGGGAGCCGGATGCACTTGAGCCGGGCGTGGGCGGCGCGGCTCCAGCAGGCTAATAAAGTAAATGGTGTTGTCGACTCTGGCACGAAAAGCGCGCAGTTGATCGTCGGTGGCGCTGTTGATGCTAAGCACATCGGCGATATCACACTCGAATAATTCTCCTAGCATGGGCGTAGGGTCTAGCGACCAGGGTGGCCAGCGGCGCTGGTGCTCGGCGATCAGCTCACGTCCTACCGCGTTGGCGGCAATCACTTGCCCGTTCTCTTCAATGGCGATGAGCCCCCGTCCGTTAACGTGCACAAACTCTCGCGAGGTATCCAGGCGAACCATCAGGCAGTCGCGATAGCGCTGTAAAAAGTAAGCGTCTTCAATCATGCGCGCGTAGAGCGTTACCAGCGAGAGACTAAAATTCTGGCTCTCACGCTGAGTAGGCGATTGCAGCGCGGAGATATCCAGCACCGCTATGACATTGCCCTGAGGGTCAGCGATAGGCGCGGCGGTGCAGGTGAGCGAAATATGCGAGGCGTCGAAGTGCTCCTGGCGGTGGCAGATAATCGCCTGGCGATCGTACAGGCAGGTACCCACGGCACAGGTACCCGCAAAGCGCTCATCCCAATCGGCTCCCAGGTAGAGGCCCGCTCTGCGCAGCTGCTGGTCTTGGTTAGGGTCGCCGCGAAACTCAACGGTAATGCCGCGGTGGTCGGTGAGTAGCAGCACATAGCCTAGCTGGGCGATTTGTTGATAGAGCTGGTCAACCCCTGCGCGTGCTACGTGCAAAAGCTCATCGACAGATTCCCGGTGCTCAATCAGGGTCTGCTGGGGTACGACGCGGGCAGGGCGAGGCCGGGTGGGGTCGAGCTGGTACTCGTTTAGGCAGCGCAGCCAGGAGCGCCGGATGGTCGCTTGCGCCGGTAACTGCGGAACGTTCAAGCCTTCGCCGAGCTGGAAAACATGCTCGATATGCTGGCGCTGAACGGATTGCAGCCGTGCAGGCAGGGGCGATTGAGTGGGCATGGCGTGATTCACTCTGGGGCTTGTTATTGTCCTTCCAGCCTATGCGCTCTGGCGTGGGTGTCAACGACGTGCCATTACGCCGTTAGTCGTGTGTTACACCTGTAACGCCAGAGTGTAAACGGTGTGACAGGTGTACGCTCTACATCACGCTCAATTGCTAACGGTTTTTTATTTTTTATTTATATTTTTCAATATCTTGAGGTTGATTTTAAGTGATTGGCATAGCGGGTGCTTAGTGTTGTGTGTCACAAGGCAATCAACAATAACAAACCTGCATGGAGTACCCGCTATGTCAGAGACACAAACCCAACAAACCGCCACAGCTACTGTTCAAGGCTGGCTGAGTAATGTTGATCAGGCGCTGCAAGCCCAGGATATCCAGGGTGTGCTCGCGCTGTTTAATGACGAGTGCTACTGGCGCGACTTCCTTACTTTCACCTGGAATTTAAAGACCTGCGAGGGCAAAGACGCGATTCAAGCCATGCTCAATGCCACTTTGGAGAACGCGCGCCCTTCGAACTGGAAGCTAGAGGGCGAAGCGACCCAAAATGGCGATGTTGCTGAGGCGTGGTTCACCTTCGAGACCGCGGTTGCCAGCGGCAAAGGCTATTTGCGCCTTAAAGACGGCAAATGCTGGACGCTACTTACCACGATGCAGTCACTGCATGACTTCCCTGAGCCGCGTAATCACCACCGTCCTAAAGGCGCTGAGCATGGTGCCAATAAGCAGCGTGAAACCTGGCTGGAATCACGACAGCGCGAAGAAGCGGAGCTTGGTTACACGCAGCAGCCTTACTGCGTGATTATTGGCGGCGGCCAGGGCGGTATTGGTTTGGGCGCGCGACTAAAGCAGATGGGCGTGCCGACCATTATTATCGAGCGCAACGAACGTGCGGGGGACTCCTGGCGAAATCGCTATAAGTCGCTCTGCCTCCACGATCCGGTGTGGTACGACCACCTTCCCTATATTCCTTTCCCTGAAAACTGGCCGGTGTTTGCCCCCAAAGACAAGGTGGGCGATTGGCTGGAGATGTACACAAAGGTGATGGAGCTCAATTATTGGAGTTCCACCGAGTGTCAGAATGCTCACTTCGACGAAGCCGCAGGGGAGTGGGTGGTGAACGTCAAGCGCAACGGCGAAGAGATCACGCTACGCCCGAAACAACTGGTGATGGCCACCGGGATGTCAGGTATGCCCAATGTGCCGCAATTCCCAGGCGCGGAGAGCTTTGCGGGCGAGCAGCAGCACTCCAGCCAGCACCCTGGGCCGGATGCTTATGCTGGCAAGAAGTGTGTGATTGTAGGCTCGAATAACTCTGCTCACGATATTGCCGCGGCACTATGGGAACACGATGCCGATGTGACCATGTTGCAACGCTCATCCACCCATATCGTTAAGTCGGATTCGTTGATGGAAGAGGTGTTGGGGCCGCTCTACTCCGAAGAGGCGGTGGCCAGTGGCTTAACCCATGACAAGGCTGATCTGATTTTTGCTTCGATCCCCTACAAGGTGCTGCCAGACTTCCAGCGCCCGGCGTTTGAGGCGATCAAACAGCGCGACGCCGAGTTTTATCAGAAGCTCGAAGATGCGGGCTTTCTGCTCGACTTCGGTGACGATGACTCTGGGCTGTTCTTGAAGTACCTGCGCCGGGGCTCGGGTTACTACATCGATGTGGGCGCCTGCGATCTGGTCGCCAGTGGCGATATCAAGCTGCGCAGCGGCGTAGGCATTGAGCGTATCAACCCGCACACCATCACGCTGACCGATGGCAGCGAGCTAGAAGCAGATTTGATCGTTTATGCCACTGGCTACGGCTCCATGAACGGCTGGGCGGCCAGGCTTATCTCCCAAGAGGTGGCGGATAAAGTCGGCAAGTGCTGGGGCTTGGGCTCCGACACCACCAAAGACCCCGGCCCTTGGGAAGGCGAGCTGCGCAACATGTGGAAACCCACCCAGCAGGAGGCGCTATGGTTCCACGGCGGCAACCTGCACCAGTCGCGGCACTACTCCCACTATTTAGCGCTGCAGTTGAAAGCACGCATGGAGGGGCTGGAAACGCCTGTCTACGGTCTGCAGCCGGTTCATCACACGTCGTAACAAGGAAGGGCTACCCATGAATCAATCAAGCATGCAGGCAGCGGTTTGGTACGCAGCAAAAGATATTCGCGTTGAGCAAGTGCCGGTTCCCACTATCAGCGACCCCCATGAAGTGAAGGTGAAAGTGGCTGCCTGTGGCATTTGCGGCAGTGATCTGCACGAGTATGCCGCCGGGCCTATTTTTATTCCGGTGGGCAAGCCGCACCCCATTAGCGGTGAACAGGCGCCGATCATTATGGGCCATGAGTTCGCTGGAGAAGTGGTCGAGGTCGGCGATAAGGTCACGCGAGTGAAAGTGGGTGACCGCGTGGCGATTGAACCGATTCTCTCGCCCAATAAGGACGGCGCCTACCAAATGGAGCGCTACAACCTGACGCCCTTGCTGGGTTTTCACGGCCTCTCGGGCGGTGGTGGTGGCTTCTCGGCGTTCACCGTGATGGGTGAGCACATGGTGCATAAGCTGCCGGATGAGCTGAGCTACGAACAAGGCGCTTTGGTAGAGCCCGCGGCGGTCGCTCTGCATGCGGTGCGTCAAAGCTGCTTGAAAGCCGGTGATAGCGCAGCTGTATTCGGCGCGGGGCCGATTGGGCTGATGACCATTGAAGCGCTTAAGGCCGCCGGGGCTGCTAAAATTTATGCCGTCGAGGTCGCGCCTTCTCGCAAAGCCAAGGCCGAAGCATTGGGAGCCATTGCGGTTGATCCGCAGCAGGAGGACGCGGTGGCAAAGATTCAATCACTGAGCGGTGGCGGCGTGGACGTGGCGTTTGAAGTAACTGGCATTCCTGCTGTACTGAATCAGGCGCTACACAGCACCCACGAAGGCGGCGAAGTGGTAGTGGTCAGTATCTGGGAAGGGGAGGCCAGCTTTCAGCCTAACGACCTCGTCATCAAAGAGCGCACCATGAAGGGCATTATCGCCTATCGCCATGTGTACCCAGCGGTGATGGCGCTGATGCAGCGGGGCTATTTCCGCGCCGAAGATATGGTCACCCAGCGCATTCCACTGGCAGATATCGTCGAGGAGGGGTTTGAGGCGCTATTAAGCGACAAAGCCCAGGTGAAAATCATCGTGACTCCTAATCACTAATGTGAGGATCTCTAAGCGCTAATGAGCTCACATGATACTTTGTGATGCACGAAGGCAAAAAATTGCGCAGTGCTGGTGCAGCTTACTTGCTGCAGTGCGAGAGAAATGACGACAGATTAAATAATTATTTAATAAGTCATTGTTTTATATTTGTTTTTAAAAAAGTGGCACACAGTTCGCTATGTATTATGGCAAAGGGTGAGTGAATAGAGATACAACGGCTTAGATAGGTTGCTTCTCTCCCTTCTTCACCTACATCGCGACCGTTCGGTCAGCGGTACACCGAGTGAGCTGGCGTGCTCCACCTGGGTCCCCTTCGGGGGACTTTTTTTTGCGTGTCATTTGGCCTCCCTCTGCATATTTTGTGCTTAATGCTATAACAAAATTTTACGTGACGTTTGGAAACAGTGTTCGTATACTCACTCTTGTACAAGTTGCCTTACCGGCGATGAGTCCCTAGCAAATGCAACGAGGATGACCCTGATGAACCACTTTAAAATTGTATCTGCCGCTGTAATGACCACCGGCCTTGCCCTGGCAAGCCAGGCAGCCCTGGCTTACACCGCTGGCGATGTATTTGTTCGCGGTGGGGTCGCTAAAACAGACATCTCTTCCGACGACAGCACCGTGCTTGGCGGTGACCTGGACGTCGAAAGCGAAAATGGGTACACCTACGGTTTAGGGTATCTATTTCACGATAAGTTTGGCGTTGAGCTGAACAGCGGTGAAGGTTTTGAGCACGACCTTTCCACTGCGACCGGTGATGCTGGCAGCGTTGAGCGTTTGCCGGTCAATGCGCTATTTAACTACTACCCGATGGGCGGTGTTGATTCGCGTATCCAGCCTTATGTGGGTGTAGGTGTTAACTACACCAACTTCTATAGCGAAGATACCGCCGTCGACGTCAGCGTGGACGATAGCTATGGCGCGATCGGCCAAGTCGGTCTGGATCTGGCCGTCACCGAGAATGTGCTGCTGAACGGTAATATCAGCTACGCCAACGTGGATGCAGACATTAATTCTGGCGGTAGCAAAGTCGGCTCGGTGGATATCGACCCGGTTACCATTGGTGGCGGTGTGACTTACCGCTTCTAATAAGCGAGTTGTGATCTGCCCGCTAACGCCCAGCTTTTGCTGGGCGTTTTTTTGTCGCTGGCAACCCATTACGGGGTGAGGTTAGTGGGCCCCTTGTCGGTCACCACGATATTGTCTTCGATCCGAATGCCACCGCAGGGCAGACAGTGGTCCACCAGGGTCCAGTTGATGGGCAGCCCCTGTTGACGCAAAGGCGCCAGTAGCATGGGAATAAAATACAGACCTGGTTCGATGGTCACGACCATGTTGGGTTCGAGCTTGCGGGTAAGGCGCAACGCCGGATGCGCGTTGGGCGGCGGAGCCGAGGAACCGTCCGGCTGACGTAAGCCGGCGACATCGTGCACCTGTAGCCCCAGCGAGTGGCCGAGGCCGTGGGGGCAGAAAGCGCGCGTGACGCCCTCGGCCACCCCCTGGTCAACGCTGCCCTGAAACAGGTCGTGGGAGACCAGTATGTCGCCCAGTTGATGGTGCATCTGCTCGTGCAGGGCAACAAAGTCAGCGCCTGACACAACGCCGCCGACCAGTTCGTCCTTCAGTGTGTGCAGCGCACTGACCAGTTCACCGAACAGCGCCGGGGCATCCGGCCCGGCGTGGGTGCGGGTAATGTCCGCGCAATACCCGCGAAAGCGTCGTCCCGCATCCACCAGCAGGCTATGTCGCTGTTTGGGTGGGCTCAGGTCGTAGTGCTGATAGTGAAGCACGCCCGCATGGTCGTTCAGGCCGATAATGTTCTGGTAAGGCACGGCGGATTCGCGCTGACGGCTGCCCGCCAGGTAGGCGAGCTGGATATCCAATTCCCCCGAGGCGCCAATGAATGCCGCCTGGGCGGCTTCGTGGCCGGCCATGGCAAGCCGGTTGGCTTCGCGCAGGCAGGCGATCTCGTAGGCGGATTTGGTGATGCGCAGCTCGTCGAGGCGATGCACCAGCGAGGTCGGGTTGAGCTGGGCATGCTGGCTTGCAGTAGGCAGCTGCGCGATATCACCGATAAACGCCGCGTGGCCTTCCAGCGTTGGCTGACGCTTGTCGCTGCAGAGGTGAACATCAAACTCTGCCACCCAAGGCTCTTCCGGTAGCTGAGTGGGCAGGTGCCAAAAGTCGGTCGGCGCGTAAAGGTAAAGCTGGGGCCGCTGGTGGGGGCGAATGACCAGCCAGCTATGCTGTAAATCAGCCAGCGGTACCCAGTGCATGAAGTGGCCGTAGGTCTGAAAGGTCGGCGTCTGGTCGTCGCCAAAGAAGGCGTTGGCGTGCCCGCTGTAGATCGCCAGGCAGTCGAGCCGGTGTTCTTCGAGCAAGGTGGCATAGTCGCGCTGCAAGCGCGCCAGGTGCTCTTGCTGCAAATGATAGAGTTGCGTTGACATGCAGAGTCCCTAGTAAGTGCGAAGCGGGGTAAGTTCGCTCCAAAAGCTATCCAGTCCGGCGTGGTGTTGGCCTTGGTGGCGATACAGGCGCAGCTCCATGGGCACGTCCCAACGGGTATCGCCCGCGCGCACCAGGTTGCCCTGGCGAAGTTCTTCGGCCACGTTGCGTTCGGGTAGCCAGCTCATCCCGTAGCCGAGCATGACCAATTCCTTGATACCCGCCGCATACAGGTTTTCGCTCTGCGCGGTCAAATAAGTGCTCTGGGGCAAGCGTGCCAGATGCGCTTTCACCGCCGACCCCAACAAACCGCGTTTGGGGTAGGCAAGCCAGGGGAGCGGCTGCTGCCGACTGCCGGGCAGCAGAGCCCGTGCCCTCGACCGCTCGTCGACGCCGGTGACTGGAATCAGTCGTTCATGGCCGATGACACGATAGGTGCAGGCGCTGGTGTCGATCTCCAGGTCGCAGCGGCCAATCGGCCAGTAGCATATCGCCAGGTCGCATTCACCGCGCTGGAGCGCCTGGAAATAGTCGCTGGCAACCCAGCCGGTGGCGCGCAGATAGGGCTGGACCCGTTCCTGCCAGCCGGTGTTCGCCAGCCACTCGGGCAGAAATTGCCCCAGCAGGCTCTGCGGCGCGGCCACCATAATGCGGCGCTTCTGACCGGCACTGATTTCCCGAACGCGATCGCGGGTCAGGCGAACCCGGTCGGTCACCTGTTCGCACATGGTCAAGAATTCATCCCCCGCCGGCGTGAGCGACAGCGGTAGGGTTTGTCGGTTGATCAGGGTCACGCCCATTTCTTCTTCCAGCAGCTTGATCCGCCGGGAGAAAGTGGGCTGGGTGACATTCTGTTCATCAGCAGCGCGGGAGAAGTGTCGCGTTCTGGCCAGGGCGATAAAATCTTCTAGCCAGCGAATTTCCATGCCTTAACTCTCCATGCGAGAACCAACGACCGCCTCATAGACGGCCCTCCTCTACAGCGTGGCACGCCACACGCGTACCGTCATCCTGTGTTTGCAGGTGGGGAATTTCCTCCCGACAGCGAGCGTTGGCATGCGGGCAACGGCCGTGGAATACACAACCGCTGGGCAGGTTGACCGGGGTCGGTACCTCACCGGATAGCCGGATATGCTGGGGACGGTCGTCTTCAAGACGCGGAATCGCCGACAGCAACGCCTGGGTGTAGGGGTGACGTGGCTTGGCAAACATCGTTGCAGTGGTGGCGATTTCACACACCGTGCCCAGATACATCACTGCAACTCGGGTGCCAAAGTGCTCGACCACCGCCAGGTCATGGGTGATGAACAGATAGGTGAGGTTGCGCTCGCGCTGGGCGTCCATCAGCAGGTTGAGGACCTGAGCTTGGATTGACACGTCCAGTGCCGAAATCGGCTCGTCGGCAACGATAAACTCCGGGTCGACCGCCAGGGCACGAGCAATGGCAATCCGCTGGCGCTGACCGCCGGAAAACTCGTGGCCGAAACGCTTGCCCCAGTCCGGGTCGATGCCCACCGACTGCATGACATCGTAGACTTTGGCTTCGACATTTTGGCGGTTCCAGTCGGGGTGATGAAGCCAGAGCGGTTCTTCCAGCGTCTGCTGAATGGTCATGCGCGGGTTCAACGACGCGTAGGGGTTTTGAAAAATCATCTGCATGCGCTTGCGGTAAGGCAGCAGCTGGCGCGCGCTGAGATTGTCGATGCGTTCACCGGCGTAGCGGATTTCGCCCTCGGAGGGTTTGATCAGCCCCATCACCGTGCGCGCGACGGTGGACTTGCCGCAGCCCGATTCGCCCACCACGCAAAGTGCTTCACCGCGTTTGATGTCGAGATCGACGCCGTTGATGGCGTGGACATATTCCTGGTGGCGAACCAGTTTGCCGCCCTTGAAGCGCAGCTGCTCCAGGAAATCGCCCGACAGCGAAAAGCGCTTTTTCAAATCACGAATTTGCAGCAGCGAGTCGGCACTTTTTTCGTTCTGTGTCGGCGTAGGGTTGGCCGCCATGGCCTCGGCGGGCGAACTCATGAGGTTTCCTCCTTCACGCGGCGGTCTTCGAGCATTTCAGCGACCATATGGCAGGCGACGCGGCAGTTGCCGGACTCGACAAAGCCGGGAACCTGCTGGGTGCAGGCCAGGCGGGGCTGACCGTCGGCGCGATTGATAAAGTCACAGCGGGGGTGAAACGCACAGCCGCTGGGCAGATTCGACAGCGACGGCATGCTGCCACGGATCTGATTGAGCTTTTCACCGGGGGTGGCCATCTGCGGCAGGGCGTTAATCAGCCCTTGAGTGTAGGGGTGCTGGGGATCGTTGATGATCTCCCGCGTGGGCCCCTGTTCGATCACGCGGCCGGCGTACATGACCAGCATGCGCTGGGTGACCTGGCTCACCACCCCCAGGTCGTGGGTGATCAGGATCAAGCCGACGTTGTGCTGCTCGCAGAGCTCGAGCAGCAGTGCCATGATCTCGGCTTGAATGGTCACGTCCAGCGCCGTGGTGGGCTCGTCGGCGATGATGATGTCCGGATCAAGCAGGAGCGCAATGGCGATGATGACCCGCTGGCGCATGCCCCCGGAGAGTTCGTGGGGGTACTGATCAAGGCGCGTGTCGGGCGAGGGGATCTGCACCTGGCGCAGCTTGTCCAGGCAAATGGCGCGTGCCGCCTTGCCGGAAATACGCCGGTGGGCTTTCAGGCACTCGATCATCTGTTCACCGATGGAGAGCACCGGGTTCAGCGTCATCATTGGGTCCTGAAAAATCATCGAGATGCGGTTGCCGCGCACTTTGCGTAGCCCACGCTCGGACATGGTGTTAAGCGTTTGTCCCTCGAAGCTGATACTGCCCCCGGCGATAAAGCCGGGCCTGGCAATCAGATTAAGCAGCGAAAACGCGGCCACGGATTTGCCAGCGCCAGATTCGCCGACAATGCCCAAGCGCTCGCCGCGCTCAAGGGTGAAATTGACGTCGCGCAGTGCGCGCACCTCGCCCTGGCGCAGGCCAAAGCGCACGTCCAGATTTGTCACTTCCAGTAGTGCCATGGTGTGCTCAGCCTTTGTAGAGTCGCGGGTTCATAACGTCACGGAGCCAGTCGCCCAGCAGGTTGATGGACAGTACGAGGACCACCAGTACCGCGCCTGGGATCATCGTGATCCACCACGAACCGGACTGGATATAGTCAAACCCGGACTTGATCAGTGACCCAAGCGACGGATGGGTTTCGGGCATGCCCAGACCGAGAAACGAAAGGGCGGCTTCCGAAATGATCGCGTTGGCAATCTGCACCGTCGAGATAACGAAGATCGGCGACAGGGTATTGGGTAGCACATGGCGGAACATGATGCGCTTGCTGCGAAGGCCCATGACACGGGCGGCATCAACGTATTCCTTATTCTTCTCGGCGAGCACCGAGGCGCGCACGGTACGCGCGTACTGGGGCCACTCGGCGAGGCCGATAATCAGCACCAGCATCAGCACCGCGTAGCTGCTGTAAAACGAGCTGCCGAGCGTGGCCTTGACCACGGCGCCCACCACGATGGCCACCATCAGCGTCGAGAACGACAGCTGAATATCCGCCAGACGCATCAGGAAAGCGTCAATACGTCCACCCAGGTAGCCGGCGAGTAGGCCAAAACAAACGCCGATCAACGCCTGCAGTGCCACGGCGCCAAAACCGATAATCAGCGACACGCGCGCGCCGTAGAGAATCACCGATAACAGGTCACGCCCCTGGGCATCGGTGCCCAGTGTGTACCGCTCGTCGGCGCCGTCAATCCAGAACGGTGGTAGCTCGGAGGCGAGTATATCGATCTGGCCAAGATCGTAAGGGTCGGTAGGGGCGAGCAGCGGCGCTGCAAAGGCGGCAAATACCAGGCAGACAAACACTGCAAGGCACAGTTGCGCGGTGTAGTCGCGTTTGAAGCTGTACCACAGATAAGAATCGCGTAAGCGCTGCCAGCGGCTCGGAACGGAGTGCGTTGTCGTTGTCATGCGGGCTTACCGGTTAGTTTGACAGTGGGGTTCACCAGTCCGTAGATCAAATCGACGATGGTATTGGTGACCACGAAAATGATCCCGACAATCATCAGGTAGGCAATGATCAGCGGAATATCGGCGCGGTTGATGGCGTCCAGGAACATCAAGCCCATGCCCGGCCATTGAAAGACTGTTTCGGTCAAGATGGTGTACGCCACCATGGTGCCGATCTGCACGCCGCCGACGGTAATGACCGGCAGCATGGTGTTTTTAAGTGCATGGACAAAGTAGACCCGGCGCATGGAAATGCCCTTGGCGCGGGCGTACTTGACGTAGTCGGACTGTAAAACCTCCATCATTTCAGCGCGGATCAGGCGAATGAATAGCGGCAGCATGATCGAGGCCAGCGATACCGAGGGTAAGATGATGTTGCGCATCCCTTCCCAGGAGGCGAAGTTGGTTTCCCAATAGCCAAATACCGGCACCGTGCCATCGCCGCGTCCGAACGATGGCATGCTTCCTTCAGTGGAGAAAAAGCCGTTTAGCCAACTACCCCACGCCGTACTTTCTGGAAACAGGCTGACCGTCAGGCCAATGGAGAAAATTTGAATGAGTACGATGGCGGTCAAAAATACCGGTATTGAAATACCGACAATGGATATACCCATGAAAAACTTGGAAATAGGCGAGCGAGGCTTGATTGCGCTGTATACCCCGATGGGCACAGAAAGCAGCACGATAATCAGCGTTGCGGCAAACACCAGCTCAAGGGTAGCGGGCAGGTGGAGGGCAATGACATCCAGCGCGGGCTCGCGATAAAAGTAGGAGTAGCCAAAATCGCCCTGTAGCGCATTAAGGGCAAAACGGGTGTACTGGACCAGGAAGGGGTCGTTCAGGCCGAAGCGTTCGCGCAGTTCTTCGCGTTCACTTTCAGGCACTGACTGGCCGACCATTTGTTGGATGGGATCACCCAGGTTGTCCTGAATGGCGAAGGCTAGCACGCTGATGACAAACATCACCAACACGGCGTGCATTAGCCGTTTGATTAAAAAGGCAATCATGGCGTACGCCACCTATATGAAAGGGTTCAACGTAGGAATTGGCAAGGAGGTTATCGCAAATCACCCAACAAAAGGCTTCGCTCCCCGGGCAAGCCTGGGGAGCGAAGCGTCCTTGCGATAAGCTAAAGCGTTTAGAAAACCCGCTTTATCAGCACCTTTGTTTATGCAGCTTATTCGTCATCTTCACGATCGATGACCAAGTCGCCCAGGTAGGGGAAGTCAATGGCATTGACCACCGGCTCAACGTCCACCCCTTCAGCGGCGGCGTAGGCCAGGTTTTGCCAGTGCAGCGTAATGAAGCCAACGTCTTCGTAAAGCATTGCTTCGGCTTCCTGGAGCATCTCGTTACGCTTTTCCAGGTCGGTTTCGTTGTCGGCGTCGGTCACCAGCTTGTCAATCTCTTCGTTGCAGTAGCCGCCATAGTTGTACTGGCCAGCGCCGGACTCTTCATCACGGCAGAATGTCAGGTACTGGAAAAAGTTGGCGGTGTCTTCGGTATCGGCGTGCCAGCCAATCATTGCCATGTCCGACTCACGCTCGTCGTATTCCGGCCAGTACTGGGCAAGCGGCATGGTGCGCAGGTCCACATCGATATTAATGCGTGCCAGCATGTTGGAAACCGCTTGGGCAATTTGCGCATCATTCACATAGCGATTGTTCGGCGCGATCATCTCGATCTCGAAGCCGTCTTCATAGCCTGCTTCGGCCATCAGCTCCTGGGCACGTTCCAGGTCATGGCGCGGGGTAAGGTCTGAATTGTAGCCTGAATACCCCTCTGGCGAGAGCTGACCAGCTGGGTTGGCGAAGCCACGCATTAACCGGTCGGCGATGCCTTCCTGGTTAATCGCCAGATCCACGGCCTGGCGCACGCGTGGGTCCTGGAAAGCCTCAACGCGCTCTTCGTTCATTTGGAAACCGATAATGCGCGTGCCATCGATTTCGATCAGGTTGGCGTCATCTGCATCACGGACACGGTCTAAATCGTTGGGCGGTACCGCATCAATGAAATCCACGTCGCCGGACAGCAGGGCGGCAACCCGCGAGGCATTTTCAGAAATCGGGGTCAGTTCAATGCGTGATACGTTACCTTCGGTCTCGGTATCCCAATAGTCGTCGAAACGCTCAAACTCAACGCGAACGCCCTGGCGGCGGTCAGTTACCTGGAACGGCCCGGTACCCGAGACGTTGCGCGAGGCGTATGAGTTGCCGGATTTTTCGATTTCACCTTTATCTTTGCCGTCATCGGTTTCGCCGCTGTAGTACTCGCGGTCCATCGGGAAGATATAGGTGGCGATGTTGATCAGCAGCGGGTAGGGCTCGCTGGTTTTAATTTCGACGGTATAGTCGTCTACCGCTTCAGCGCTTTCTACCGGTTCGAAAATACCACGGTAATCCGGGCTTTCTTTCAGACGTTCGATCGTCCACACCACGTCTTCTGCGGTGAAGTCGTTACCCGAATGGAATTTGACCCCTTCCCGCAGGGTCATGCGCATGGTGGTATCGTCGACCTGTTCCCACTCGGTCGCCAGACGCGGCTCGAATTCAAAGTCCTTGGTCCAGCGCACCAGCGGGTCAAAGGCGAGATGCGAAAAGCGCAGGACACCGCCGGAAAGCTGCTCGTGAATATCGAGCGTTTCGGGGTCGGCAGAGTAACCGATGCGCAGGGTTTCAGCGCTTGCAGTGGTGGGAAGTAGGGCGGTGCCGGTCAGTGCAGCGCCAATCACGGAAGCCAGTAGCGTTTTTTTGAACGTCATCATTATTCCTAATCGTCGTTCCCAAGAAGGATTATTCTTTGTTCGCTTTGCTGCTCGGCCACGCACCGCCGATGAAACAAGCGGCGCATGGCGGCAACAAAACAGACACGGTCAGCTCGAAAGCCACGCTACTAACATAGAGAGTGGCGATAGCATCCCACAATCGAAATAATGACTGACCTCATTCGTGTACTGAATGAGGCGGGCCGTTCGGGTAGCGCTGGGGGAGAAATGCGACTAAAGACGAAACAGGCAGAAGCGGTTAGCTAAACGCGGAAAATCAACCGAAACGCTGGTGAAGCCAGGCGATGATGGTATCGGATTCATACATCCACTCCTCGCGACCATCAGCGTGGTGGATCTTCAGGCAGGGTACTTTGACGCGGCCGCCGCCCTCCTGGAGGGCTTTTTTATGCTCGGGGTCAAGCTGGGCATCGCGTTTCTCGATGGAAAGCCCCAGACGGGCCATTTCTTTGCGCACCTTGATGCAGAACGGGCAGGTACGGAATTGATAGAGCGCCAGGTCTTTGCAGGCTTCGTCGACCTCGGCCTGCTCTTCGGGGGTGCGCGTGACCGACTGGGGCGTCGAGAGCTTTTCCGCCACTATCATGATGGGGGCCAGTATCACGCGTAGGCCGCGGAAAAAGTAGCGAATCAATGTGCGCATCAATATAACCCTCGTCGTGTGGATGCTTACCGGCAGGGTAAGGCGGTGAAAAAAGTCAGTGTCTGAACTGAGCGGGCATCGTGCAATATCTAACTGACGTTGTCACTGGAGGATCGTTCCACGGAGGCGTTACCAGGACATATGATGCGGCACAGGCAGTCGGCTCGTGCATTCGCTTGGCGCATGCGTGAATTGGCCACGTATCAAGACAGGTGAGCGGAAAGGCGTGGCGTGCTAGGCTTGCGGGCTTGTTTTGAGGCATGTTGAGAGGCGTAGCGATGCATCTGCATATTATCGGAATTTGCGGCACTTTCATGGGCAGCCTGGCGCTGCTGGCCCGCGAGTTGGGGCATCAAGTGAGCGGTTCTGACGCCAACGTCTACCCGCCGATGAGTACCCAGCTTGAAGAAGCGGGCATTCGCCTGATGGAAGGCTATCGGGCCAGCCATCTACAGCCGGCTCCCGATCTGGTGGTGGTAGGTAATGCGCTATCCCGCGGCAACGACGAGGTGGAGGCCTTGCTGAATAGCGGTATCGCTTACACCTCAGGGGCCCAGTGGCTGGCTGAGCATGTGCTGCCGGGGCGTCGGGTAATCGCCGTGGCCGGTACCCATGGCAAAACCACCACCGCGAGCCTGCTTGCCTGGCTGCTGGAAAGCGCGGGCATGTCACCGGGCTTCCTGATTGGCGGCGTGCCGCGCAACTTCAACGTTTCGGCACGACTGGGGGCGGCTGATGCGCCATTCGTGGTGGAAGCCGACGAGTACGATACGGCGTTTTTCGATAAGCGCTCCAAGTTCGTTCACTATCGCCCGCATATCGCCGTGCTCAACAATCTGGAGTACGATCACGCGGATATTTTTCCCGACCTGGCGGCCATCGAACGTCAGTTCCATCATCTGGTGCGTACCGTTCCAAGCCAGGGGCGTTTGCTGGTGGCCGACGGCCAGCCCGCACTGGAACGCGTGCTGGCCCAAGGGGCCTGGACACCGGTGGATTATCTGGGCGACCACCCGGAAAGCGCCTGGCAGCTGCGTCTCGAACGTCCGGATGCCAGCCGCTTTCAAGTGATTTATCGCGACCCGGAAAGCAAGCGTGAAGAGGACGGCGTGGTCGAGTGGGCGTTGACCGGCGAGTACAACGCTCGCAATGCGCTGGCTGCCCTGGCTGCGGCCTGGCACTGCGGCGTTGATATGGCCCGAGGCTGCGCGGCCCTGGCGCGCTTCGAGACGCCGCGCCGCCGTCAGGAAGTCCGCGGCGAGGTCAATGGTGTCCAGGTGATCGATGATTTTGCCCATCACCCCACGGCCATTGCCGCGACCCTTCAGGGCCTGCGAGCCGCGACCCCCAGGGGGCGGCTGCTGGCGGTCATCGAACCGCGTTCCAATACCATGCGGCTGGGCACCATGCACGACCGCCTGGCGGAAAGCGTGGCCGAGGCCGATGCGGTGTTCTGGTTTCAGCCGCCCGCTGTGGGGTGGTCCATGGAAGCGCTGGTCGACGCCCAGGCCCACGCAACCCTGTTCGACGACATTGACCGTCTGGTCGAGGCCGTGGTCACGCAAGCGTCACCGCAGGACCGTATCGTGGTGATGTCCAACGGCAGTTTTGAAGGCGTGCATGAGCGCCTGCTAAGCGCCTTGGCCGCCAGGGAGGAAGGCTGATGACTCACCCAAAAGCGACGCCTTTCAAGCCGCCGGTGACCGTGGCGCTGACCGGTGCCTCGGGGGCTCAATACGGCCTCAGGCTGATCGAGGTGCTGGTGGCAGCCGAGCACGAGGTGTGGGTGATGATTTCCAAGGCGGCGCATATGGTGATCGCCACCGAAACCGACGTGCAATTGCCGGCTCAGCCCGAGCGGCTTGCGGAGGCGTTGAGCGAACGGACCGGCGCGGCGCCTGGGCAGATACGCTGCTTCGGTCGCGAGGACTGGATGGCGCCGGTCGCCTCTGGTTCAGGGGCGGCTTCCGCCATGGTGATCTGCCCGTGCTCTACAGGGTCGCTCTCGGCGGTGGCGACGGGCGCCAGCAACAACCTGATCGAGCGCGCTGCCGACGTGGCCATCAAAGAGCGCCGCACGCTGGTCATGGTGCCGCGGGAAAGCCCGTTTTCGCCGATTCACCTGGAACATATGCTGACCCTGAGCCGGTTGGGCGTGGTCATTCTGCCCGCCGCACCGGGGTTCTATCATTGCCCGCAAAGCATCGATGACCTGATTGATTTTATCGTCGCGCGGATTCTCAACCAGTTGGGGATTGACCACCAACTGATGCCCCGCTGGGGAGAAGATCAGGCGCCTGCAACAACCACCAAGGATGGATAGCCAATGATGTCATGGGCCACGCTCACGGTTTTTGTACCGACGTTTTTGCTGGTCTCGTTAACGCCGGGGATGTGCATGACGCTGGCGATGGTGCTGGGCATGACCCAGGGGATCAAGCGCACGTTATGGATGATGATCGGTGAATTGATCGGGGTCGGTCTGGTGGCCGCGGCCGCGGGCGCCGGGGTGGCCGCTCTGATGCTTCGCCAGCCGGGGCTGTTTATCGCCTTCAAGTGGGTGGGCGGCGCTTACCTGGCCTACCTGGGCATCATGATGTGGCGCTCCCGTGGGCGCATGGCCATTCCCAGCGAGCTCGATGCCGGACCTCCGGCAGGGCGCTGGCAGTTGGCCCTCCAGGGGTTTGTCACGGCCGTTGCCAATCCCAAAGGCTGGGCGTTTTTCATGGTCCTGCTGCCGCCATTTCTGGATAGCAGTCGGCCACTCGGCCAACAGCTTGCCGTGCTGATCGGGGTTATCCTGACCATCGAGTTTGCCAGCATGCTGGTCTACGCCACCGGCGGTAAAACGCTGCGCCGCGTGCTGGGTAAAAGCGGCAACGTGCGGCTAATGAACCGTATCGCGGGGACCTTGATGATCGGCGTTGGCTTCTGGTTGGCGCTTGGTTAGGGCCTGTTGCCAGCCTAAACCGGCGGTAGCAGGCTGACGCGTGCGCTTATCAGTACCAGTGACGCCACGCTCAACAGCCGCCAAGGGCAGGGGCTTAGCGGGGCGCGAGGCCGCTGCTGCCAGTACAGCAGTGTGAGTGCGCAGACGACCAACCCCAGTAGCGCGCCTCCCACCAAGTCACTAAACCAGTGTACGCCCACCACCAGCCGCGATAACGCCATGGGAAGTGCAAGCGCCAATGCTACCCAGTAAGCCCAGAATCGCTGCTGGCGAGGCATTTCGGCCGCAACGAAAGCCGCCGCAAGACCACACAGCACCACGGCGGTCGACGTGTGGGCACTGGGGTAAGAGTTCGAGCCCATCAGATAGTCCGGCGTGTCTGGGCGTGCGCGCTCAAACAATCCTTTGCCCACCATGTTGAGCAGGGCGATGCCAGCCAAAGCACCGCACCAGTGTGATATGGCGTCCCATCTCTTGCCCATCAGCATCCACGCCGCCCATGGCAGGGTTACGGCCACGATGCCCAGGGTATCGCCAGTACGCGCAAACATGTTCCCTACGGTGTAGGCGGCGTCGTTTTGCAGCCGGGTAAGCAGCTGCTGAACAAATAGATCCATGTTCAGTGGACCATCGTGGCCTATCACCAGCAATGTCCAGCCAGACAGGCCGCCCACAGAGATGACCAGCAGCAGGAGCGAGGCCAGCGGCACATCGCCGGATTGGCTCAAGGCGAGCCAAGGTCGGCGCAGCAGGGGCAAACGACGAATGCCAGCGACAATGGCCCGATAAAGCCTGCCATGCCGAGAGGCTTGATGCCGTCCCCAGGAAAAAATCACGGCGAGCACGACGATAATCGCGCCGAGTATGAGCAGTGCGGTCTCTAGACCCGAGGGAAGGTTGAAGTGGCGCTGCCAGGTGCGACCCAGTAAATAACCGGGGAGGACATAAGCGGGCGCCCATAAAACCGCCGAGGCGAGGTTGGCCCAGATGAACGTGCGCGGTGGCATCCGCATTATACCGGCTACCAATGGAATAATCGGCCGCACGGGGCCGACGAAGCGGCCAATAAAAACCGACCACACGCCATAGCGGCTGAAGAAGCACGCCCCTCGGGCCAGCCATTCGGGATGCTGTGACAATGGCCAGCGCCGTGTGACCTGCTCGCGATATTTAAAGCCCAGCACAAAACTGATCCCGTCGCCTAAAACAGCCCCTATAAAGGCAGCGCCGATTAACCACGCCAAGGCGATATCCTGGTGCGCCGCCAGGGACGCAGCACTGGTGATCAACACCACGCCCGGCACCAGCAAACCCACCAGGGCAAGCGATTCCACTAATGAAATCGCTAACACGACGCAAACTAACAGAACAGGGTTAAACATTAATGAGTGCAGTGTATCGACGAGCGGCACAGACGTCTCCTGCGGCAGGTAAGTGTCATCGGAAGCGGGAGCTAGGCGTTAGAAAGGGTGGCGCCGCGAGCTTCTAGTCGCTGAAGATAGTGTTCAAAGCTCTCCTTGGGGCAAGGCAGACAAGCGGCGATACGCACCTCAACGTGCCCGGTTTCGACGAGGACTCGCCGAGACAGGGCGCGCTGAAGGCGATCTCGGACCAGCAATGCGCCGCTTTCACTGGTGTCGGGCAGTACCAGCCAGAAGGTTGCGGTGTCGGCGCGTCCCAGCAGGTCGTGATCGCGGCAGCAGCTGTAGACTTCGCTACACAGGGCGTGCAGCAGGGCCTGGGCGGCACGCGGACCGAACTGTTCTTCCGCCATGTCCCGCTGGGGTAAATGAATCACCAGGACGGCCAGACGCTGGTTGAGCATATCGGCACGCTGGTGTTCACTGTGCAGGCGATCCTTCAGCGTATCGAGATGGTAGGCGTCGCACTCGCTGTCATTGGGGTCGGTGGCGCGCAACAGCGCACGGCGTCGCGCATGTTCCCAGCGCGGAAGTGCCAGCAACAGTATCAGGGCGATATAGCCCATTATTATCGTCGGCGACGCTTGGCCAAGGGATGGCAGCAACCACCACAGCGGCATCAGTGCAAGGTGCAATACCACCGCTGAGGCCAGAGGAAGCAGCAGAAAAGCGGCGGTCATCGGCAGGCCTATCCACAGCAGCGGTGTCTCGGGTTGGTAATAGAGGGTGGCAATCACGCTGCCATAGGTGCACGTCAGCAGCACCAGCCGCGGCAGGTGAGCCCGGATGTCCTGACCCAGGTGAAGCAGGTATGCCGTCAGCAGCAGCAAACTCATGAAACTCGGCACCACCAGGTCGCGATACTCGCCCATGGCATACAGCCAGATGGCGTAGCTGCTCATCAAGGCAATGCTTGCCAGGTAGGCAAGCGTCATCAGTTGCCTTGGGAAGTGATGCGGTGTCATGGCTGCCCCCGAAGCGCGCTCACTGGTCGCTGGCTGAGTGATACGAGGGTCGAGGCATGGGGTGGCACGTCCATCAGTTCGATAGGATCGATGCTGATGTTGTCGGGCAGGGCATTGATCATTAATCGATAACGCTCCTGGGCCTCGAGCGCCGAGCGCGACAGCATCAAGGTAGCCAGGGTGGTGCCATCGAGTCGGTAGACGTTCTCGAAGTCGTGGGTCAGTTCGCAGAGCTTCTTTGCCGTGGGCCAAAGCTGATGACGTTTTACGCGCAGGACCAACAGCTCGCCATATATGCCTTCGCGGGCGCAACGCGTCTGTTCGCGCTGAATATCGCGTACCAGCTGTTCGCCGGCCCAAAGGTTCAGGCCGGGGATCAGCCGAAGCCGCTGACGAATGGCACCGTTCATATCGATAAGCTGCTGGGCGCGTGCCAGTGCCAGCACGCACAGAATCGCCAGGGAAGTGACCATCAGTAACCAGGCAGGCGTCGACAGCTGCGGCGCAATCAGCACGGCGCTGAGCAGCCCGGCGCTGATGTTGAAAGCGGCTACCCAGCTCATTTGCGGTAGCATGAAAAGGGCGGCCCAGGCCCAGATCAACAGGCCATGACGTTCAGGGGCCGCGGCAATCAACCCCAGCAGCAGCGCGCCTGGCAACAGCTGCCAAGGCCGGCCGCGTGAATAGCGATGGCTGAAGTCGAGCAGCAGGGCAGTGATGAACAGCCAGCCCACCGAAAGCCATAGCACCAGCGCCGCTGACGGGGGCGCCGCGGGGGTCCATAAGGCAAGCGCCACGGCAGCCGCCAGCAAGTTCGCCCTCAGCAGACGTATTTTGTATTTATTTTGCATGGTGGCTTACTATCAACCCTATGAGAGACGCGTGATGGTGAGCACAATAGGCGTAAAGTGATCATCATTTACGTAGCAAGAAGTGTTAAATAGGCCCCTAGTATAGCGCTAAAATGGCTTAGTATACTGCCCCGCCGGCAAGCCAATTGTCACACGGCTGGACGGATCAACACCGAACAACCCCTGGAGATCGCATGAGCGTTTCAACATCGTTAGACGACGATGCCAAGCTGTCCCTGCAGGCTGGCGATGTCGCGGCCTACATGCAAGCATTGGGTAAAGCCGCCCGCCAGGCGGCGAGTCAATTGCGTCGCGCGGATTCCGGCCAGAAAAATCGCGCCCTGATCGCCATGGCGAAACACCTGGACGCCGCGCGTGCGGATTTGCTGGCGGCCAACGCCCGCGACCTGGCAAGAGGCCAGGAAAACGGCCTGGACGCGGCGCTTCTCGACCGCCTGGCCTTGAGCGATGGGCGCATCGACGCCATGATCGAAGGGCTAAAGCAAGTCGCGGCGCTACCCGACCCGGTGGGTGAAATCAACGACATGCGCTATCGGCCGAGCGGTATTCAAGTGGGCAAGATGCGGGTTCCGCTGGGGGTGATCGGGATTATCTACGAGTCGCGCCCCAACGTGACCATGGAGACTGCCAGTCTGTGCCTCAAGGCGGGTAATGCGTGTGTCTTGCGGGGCGGTTCCGAAGCGCGAGAGTCCAATGCGGCGATCAGCGGCTGCATCCAGGCGGGGCTGGTGGATGCAGGCCTGCCCTTGGGTAGCGTGCAGGTGGTCGCCACCAGTGACCGCGCGGCGGTCGGTGAGCTGATCACCATGCCCGATTACATCGACGTGATTATTCCGCGCGGCGGCAAATCACTGATCGAGCGTATTTCCCGCGAGGCCAAGGTGCCGGTGATCAAGCATCTGGACGGCGTTTGTCACGTCTACGTGCACAGTCTGGCGGACCCCGCCAAAGCGGTGGCGATTGCCGTCAATGCCAAGACGCATCGTTACGGCACCTGCAACACCATGGAAACGCTGCTGGTCGACGCGGCGATTGCCGACCTGCTGCTCCCGGAACTGGCCCGCCGTTATGCCGAGCACGACGTCGAGCTACGCGGCTGCGCGCAAACTCAGGCGCTGCTGCCCCAGGCATTGCCGGCCAGCGAAGAGGACTGGAGCGCTGAATACCTCGCGCCGATACTCGCCATCAAGATAGTCAACGATATCGACGAGGCCATTGCGCACATCGAGCGTTACGGCTCGCACCATACCGATGCAATTGTGACCGAAGACTACTCGCTGGCCCGCCGGTTCATGGCTGAGGTGGACTCAAGCTCCGTCGTCGTCAATGCCTCGACCCGCTTTGCCGATGGCTTTGAGTACGGTCTGGGCGCGGAAATCGGTATCTCCACGGATAAGCTGCACGCCCGGGGGCCGGTGGGGCTTGAAGGCTTGACCACACAGAAATACGTGGTCCAGGGTGACGGCCAGGTGCGTGAATGACCCGACCGACTCGTATTGCCATGCTCGGCGGTACCTTTGATCCCGTCCATAACGGGCATCTGCGCAGCGCGGTGGAGCTTCGCGATGCGCTGGGGCTGGACACGGTGCACATGATTCCGGCCCCCCACCCGCCGCTGCGTGACACGCCTCAGGTATCGCCCCACCAGCGCCTGGCGCTGCTGGAGACCGCAATTGCTGATACACCGGGCCTCAAGGCCGATGCCCGCGAACTGGCGCGTGAAGGGCCTTCATACAGCATTGACACTCTGTGCTCGCTGCGCGACGAATACGGCGAGCAGGCGCGGCTGGTCATGACGATCGGCTGGGATGCGTTCCTGCGGCTGGATCAATGGCGTGCGCCCGAGCAGCTGTTCGATGTTGCCCACCTGGTGGTGGTTGCCCGTCCTGGTCATGAAGAGGCGCCCTCATCGTCACTTTTGGAACTGCTGGGCGATCGCGAAGTCGATAGCGTGTCCCGGTTAATGGCCGAACCTCATGGGCGCCTGTTGCACGTAACACTACCTTCGGCGATGGCCATTTCAGCGACCCATATTCGTCAGTGGCTTGGCGAAGGTAAAAGCATCCGCTATCTGGTGCCCGAGGCGGTTGAAAATGCCATTTTACGTGAAGGACTGTATCAGCGCTGGCAGTCCGCCTATTAGTCGTTACAATGGCCCGCTTCAAAAGCGCATTACACGGGGTTTTCGTTAGGAGATATGCACATCGATACATTAAAGAGCGTAGCGCTTGATGCGCTGGAAGAACTGAAGGCCCGCGATATCGCTCAGTTAGACGTCGCCGCACTGACCGACGTTGCCGATATCATGTTAATTGCAAGCGGCACCTCAACTCGCCACGTGGCGGCCCTGGCCCAGAACGTGGTTGAAAAAGCCAAAGCTGCCGGGCTGGCGCCACGTGGCGTCGAAGGCGGTGAAAACGCCGACTGGGTACTGGTTGACCTGAGCGACGTGATTGTCCATGTCATGCTGCCTGAAGCCCGTGCCCTGTATGACCTGGAGCGTCTGTGGGCTGATCTGCCCAGCGACACCAGCCTGCGCGAGCTTTCCATCACTGACGAGCAGGCCAGCATGTCATGAAAATCCGCCTGTTGGCGGTGGGCAGCAAAATGCCTGCCTGGGTGGAAGCGGGGGTCGAAACCTACCGCAAGCGTCTGCCCAGGGACTTTAGCCTGGATATCGAAGAGATAGCGCTTGGTCAACGGGGCAAGAATGCCGATATTGCCAGGGCGCGAGAGCAGGAAGCAGAGCGCATTCGCAGCAAACTGCGCGGCAACGAACATGTGGTTGCGCTGGAAGTGAACGGCCATGCCTGGACTACCGAACAGCTCGCCAGCCAAGCCGATGACTGGCGTCTGCAGGGCCAGGACGTTGTCCTGCTGGTCGGCGGCCCCGACGGACTCGAGCCCGGCCTGTCGGCGATGGCGCAACAACGCTGGTCGTTATCGCCGCTCACCTTGCCGCACCCGTTGGTTCGTATCATGCTCGCCGAGCAGCTGTATCGTGCCTGGACGCTGCTGGTCGGTCATCCCTACCATCGTTAATTGTTTAAGCAGCCGGATGCTACTGGGTGCTCGCCACCGATTGAATGAGAGTTAGTCACCGCTATGTCACAGCGCTCCGACAAGCTTAAGAACACCGAGCAAGAACTGCGGATTTTTCGTGCCCGAGCGCTATTGGCCATGGTGGTCGTCGTGGCTTTGACGAGCCTGCTGGTCGGTCGCCTGGGCTATCTGCAGGTGGTTCAGTTCGATGTCTACAGTACGCGTTCCGAAAAGAACCGCGTGCGCGTCGAGCCCCTGCCGCCCAACCGGGGGCTGATATACGACCGCAACGGCGTGCTGCTGGCCGAAAACCGACCGACCTATAACCTGACGCTGGTGCGCGAGCGCGCCGAGGACGTCGACGAAACGCTTGACCTGCTGGTCGAGCTTCTCGAGCTGAACGACGAAGAAACCAGCACTTTTTATGAGCGCTCTCAACAGTGGCAGCGCCCCTTTCAGCCAGTTCTTTTGACCAGTGATCTCAGCGAGGAACAGATCGCCCGCGTGGCGATCAACCGTCATCAGCTCCCCGGCGTCGAGGTAGAAGCGCAACTGCTGCGTTATTACCCGGATGCCGAGGTCATGGCGCACGCCTTGGGCTTCGTCGGGCGCATCAACGCCGAAGAGGTCGCCAACCTGGATGCCACCCGTTACGCCGGTACGCACTTTATCGGCAAAACCGGTATCGAGCGGTTTTACGAGGATGAACTGCATGGCCAGGCGGGCCTGCGTAAAGTGGAAACCAACGCCCGGGGGCGGGTGCTGCGCGAACTGGAGCGTACCGATCCGGTGCCGGGCAAGGATTTGACACTGACGCTGGATAAGTCGCTGCAGATGCTGGCCTACGAGCTGATGGACGGTCGTCGCGGCTCGATTGTTGCCATAGAGCCAGGCAGCGGCGAGATATTGGCCATGGTGTCGACGCCCGGATTCGACAGCAACCGGTTTGTCACCGGCATCGACAGAGGTTCCTATCAGACGCTCCAGGAAAACCTCGATTTGCCGCTTTACAACCGGGCGATTCGCGGCCATTACCCGCCGGGCTCCACCATCAAACCCTTTTTGGCACTTGGCGGGCTTGTTGAAGGCGCTATCACACCGGATACCACCATCAACGATCCTGGCTATTACCAATTGCCCAATGATTCACGTCGTTACCGTAATTGGCTGCGCTGGGGGCATGGACGGGTGGATTTGGAACGTTCGTTGGCAGTATCCAATAACACCTTTTATTACTCATTGGCCCATGAGCTAGGCATCGATAAACTTCATGAACAAATGAGCAACTTTGGGTTTGGCCGACGTGTAGCGCACGATGTGCAAAGCGAAAGTCCAGGTTTGATGCCCTCGAGAGAGTGGAAACGCGAACGCTTTGACCAGTCTTGGTACCCAGGCGAGACCCTTTCCGCGGGGATTGGTCAAGGCTACTGGCAAATCACACCGCTGCAGTTAGCTAGCGCCACCGCAACGCTCGCCAATCGTGGGGAGTGGGTCAAACCCCGCATGGCCCGTCGGATTGGCGATGCGACGCTTGATAGGGACCTGCCCGATACGCCCGAGGACATCGTGCTGGCCCAGGATGACTGGTGGGACAGCATCTTCAGCGGTATGGAAAAAGTGGTCAGCGGTAGCGAAGGCACCGCCCGGCGGACAGGCGAGGGGCTCGAATATCGCATGGGCGGCAAGTCGGGCACCGCCCAGGTATTCTCGCTCGGCCAGGACCAGCGTTACGAGGCCGATGAGCTCGAAGAGCGCCTGCGTGACCACGCACTGTTCATGGCGTTTGCACCCATCGAAGACCCGCAGATTGCCGTGGCGGTGATTGTCGAAAACGCGGGCGGTGGCAGTACCCATGCGGCACACCTTGCCAGAGCCATGACTGACGAGTGGCTGCTCGATGACGAGGCCCCGGAGGCCGAAGAAGTACGCGAGACGCTGGAAACCGATGACAGCAACGTGGAGGGTAACTGATCATGCCATGGCAGGCCTTGACGCGTTCCATACGCGGTCGACCGGTGCGCCCGAGTGGCGGTATCCCCAAACGGCGCAGCCTATGGGAGCGCATTCACCTGGACCCCTGGCTGCTCGGTTTGTTGCTGGTGCTGATGGGTGGGGGCTTGCTGGTCATCTACAGCGCTTCCGGGCAGAACATGAACGTCGTCATCGCCCAGGCCATTCGCTTTGCCGTTGCCCTGGTCGCGATGCTGGTCGTGGCGCAGCTTTCGCCGATTTTCTTCTTGCGTTGGGCGCCCGTGGCTTACGTCATTGGCGTGCTGATGCTGGTGGCCGTGGAGCTGGTGGGCGATATCGGCATGGGCGCCCAGCGCTGGCTGGTGATCCCTGGGGTGATACGCTTTCAGCCATCGGAAATGATGAAACTTGCGGTTCCCATGATGGTGGCCGCGTATCTGTGCCGCTGTGAGTTGCCGCCCAAACTAAAGGACATCGCGGTGTGCGCGGTGATTATCGGCCTTCCCGTGGCGTTGATTGCCGCCCAGCCGGATTTGGGAACCTCGCTATTGGTGGCCAGTGCAGCGATTATCGTCGTGTTGCTGGCCGGTTTATCCTGGCGATTGATTGGCCTTGTCTGTGCACTATTGGCAGCAGGGTTTCCGCTACTGTGGATGAACCTGCACAACTATCAGCGCCAGCGTGTGCTGACCTTTCTCAATCCTGACACCGACCCGCTGGGCTCAGGCTGGAATATCATCCAGTCGACCACGGCCATTGGCAGCGGCGGTGTGTTCGGCAAGGGCTGGCTCCAGGGCACCCAGTCGCAACTGGAATTTTTGCCCGAGCCGCATACCGATTTTATCGTTGCGGTGCTGGGTGAGGAGCTGGGCCTCATCGGCATGATCGCGGTGATTTTCCTTTATCTGTTGATCGTCGGTCGTGGGCTCTGGCTGGCCAGCGAATCGCAGAACACCTTCGGCCGTCTGGTCGCCGGCAGTATCATCCTGACGTTCTTTATCTATGTGTTCGTCAATGTTGGCATGGTGAGCGGCATATTGCCCGTGGTGGGCGTACCCTTGCCGCTGGTCAGCTACGGGGGGACCTCGAGCGTGACCTTGATGGTGGGTTTCGGTATTCTCATGTCGATACATGCGCATCGTCGATTACTACCACGCTAGCGATGACGCAAGCGGAGCAGCGGGCATTCCACAGGAGCAGCGAGTGAATGAGTAGAGCCAAACGGATGGCAGGTGTCGGCATGCTAAGCGTCATGCTCGGCAGCGTATCGCTCCCCCTGTTGGCGGAGGAGGAAACCGGCGATTTCAACCCCGGTGAGCATGCGGGGGCGAAGCGCCTGGTGGCAGAACTTGAAAGCGACGGGGTGCCCGCGGAGTGGGCAAAGCACCAACTGCGTCAGGCCAAGCGCCGTCAGTCGGTGCTGGATGCCATGGAGGGGGCCGCCGAGCGGCGCCTCGCGTGGCATGAGTATCGGGATATTTTCATTACCGACCAGCGCATTGAGGAAGGCGTGGCTTTTCAGCAGGCGCACGGCGATGCGCTGGCGGAGGCTGAATCGGTATACGGTGTCCCACGTGACATCATTACCGCCATCATTGGTGTCGAAACCTATTACGGGCGCTACCGTGGCAGCCACCCGGTGCTGGATTCGTTGGCCACGCTTGCATTTGAGCACCCCACGCGGGGGGATTTTTTCACCCGTGAGCTGGCGGCATTTCTGCAGATTGCCCATGAGCAACGGGTCGACCCGACCACGCTGTCGGGCTCCTATGCCGGGGCAATGGGCTACCCGCAATTCATTCCGACAAGCTATCAAGCCTATGCCGTGGACTTCGACGACGATGGTCAGCGCAATCTGTGGAATAACCCGGTCGACGCCATCGGCAGTGTGGCCAATTATTTTGCTGAGCACGGCTGGCAGAAAGACGGCGCTATTTATTACCCTGCGGAAGGGCCGGACTCAGCGCCTGCCGATCTGGCAGTGAACCAAACTACGCCGCCTGACACGTCGTTGAATACGCTGGAAAAAGCCGGCATCGCGCCTGGTGTGTCGCTGGAAGAGGGCATAGAGGTGTCGCCGCTGGTGCTCATTCAGGAAGACGGCAAGCCCTCCTATCGGCTTGGTGTGCATAATTTTTACGTGATTACTCGCTACAATCACAGCCATCTTTATGCCATGGCGGTGGCCGAACTGGCTGAGGCGATAGAGGATGCGACACGACAGGTACAGGGTGAGAGCGACTTATGAAGCATGACGCTAGCGTCTATATGCGCCTTGGCGGAGCCGCCTTGGTGCTGGCACTGGTCAGTGGCTGCGCCAGCCAGCAGCCGAGCGGAGCGGGCCAGTCGACCGACGACCGCTCCGCAGGCACGACGGAGACGAAGCAGGATAATGACCGGGAGACGGCCGGGGGGCGCTATGCCATGAGCGGCGACGCCTACCCGCTTGAGCCGCCGGATGTCTCTGACGTACCCGATGCCGAGCCTCGTGATGAACCGCGTTCGAAGGCGGGCAACCGGTCGACCTATGAGGTCTGGGGAAAGACCTACAACGTGCTGCAGGATGCCAAGGGCTACCGCGAGCGGGGGCTGGCCTCCTGGTACGGCGAAAAATTTCACGGTTACGCCACCTCGAACGGTGAAATTTACGACATGTACAAGATGTCGGCAGCGCACCGTTCATTGCCGCTTCCCACTTACGCGCGGGTGACCAATGAGCGCAATGGGCAGTCGGTGATCGTCAGGGTGAACGACCGGGGGCCTTTCCACAGCGACCGTGAAATTGATCTGTCTTATGCCGCCGCCGCACGGCTGGATATCCTGGATGAAGGCACCGGTGCGGTGAAGGTCGAAGCGATTGACCCTGACCAGTGGCGGGCGGAGCAGTCCGGCGACGCTTCCGCACCTCGGGTAGCGTCGCGTCCGGAGCCATCTCCCTCTGAGGCATCGCCATCGCGCGACCGCGAGGAGCAAGCGCCTGAGCAGAGCGACGGGTCAGAGGTTTATCTGCAAATAGCGGCGCTTGGCAGTGCCCAGACGGCCCGGCAATTGCAATCGCGTCTGAACGAAGAACTAACGCATGAGGTAAGGGTAGACGAGCGCGATGACGTGTATCGTGTGCAGGTGGGGCCGGTTGCCGCTGATCAAGAGACGGCTGCTCGCAAAGCGTTACAAGATGCAGGCTTTACCGACGTATTTATCGTGCGATAATCGCGCACCAAATTTTTTGTGTCGGCGCGTGCCCCGGTACGCGTCCTTTTCAAGTTAATGAGACTGTCACCATGAATGTGTTAGTTACCCTGTTTTCTTCCGCTCGGCTGTGTGTACTCGCTGCGGCGCTGGTTGTCGTTCCCACTGCCGGTGCCCAAGACGCGCCGCAGCCGCAAACCATCATCCCGGCGCCTCCCCAGTTGGCTGCCAAATCATGGATTCTGATGGATGCCGACAGCGGTGAAATTCTGGCCGAGCAGAATGCCGACGAACGCCTGCCGCCTGCCAGTCTGACCAAGCTGATGACGGCCTACCTGGTGGAACGCGAACTCGATCGGGGCAGCATTGCTCTCGACGATCAGGTCAGCATCAGCGAGAGCGCCTGGCGAACCGGCGGTTCGAAAATGTTCGTCGAAGTCGGTGAACAGGTGGCCGTCGAAGACCTGTTGCACGGTATCGTGATCGTCTCCGGCAACGATGCCAGCGTGGCCATGGCCGAGCACCTGGCGGGCGGCGAAGACCAGTTTGCTGACCTGATGAACCAGCACGCCGCGCGCCTGGGCATGAGCAATTCGAACTTCGAGAATCCCACCGGGCTGCCGGGTGAGAACCACTATTCGTCGGCGCATGACATGGCGTTGCTGACCCAGCACATCGTCAATGACTATCCCGAGCACTACGCGATCTATTCGCAGCGCAACTTTACCTACGGGGGGATCGAACAGCCTAACCGCAATCGCCTGCTCTGGCGCGATCCCTCGGTGGACGGTTTGAAGACCGGCTGGACCTCCGAAGCTGGCTATGGGCTGGTGTCTTCAGCCAAGCGTGACGACATGCGCCTTATCTCGGTGGTCATGGGCACCGATTCCGAAGAGGCCCGCGCTCAGGAAACTCAAAAGCTGCTCAGTTACGGCTTCCGTTTTTTTGAAACCATGAACCTCTATGAGCGCGGCGCTGTGCTGGCGACTCCGCGTGTGTGGGGCGGCGACATCAATGAAGTCCGCGTGGGGGTCGATGAAGAAGTCACCATGACGCTGCCGCGTAACCGCAACGACGAGCTGCGTGCACGGCTGAATCTCAATGCCGACCTTCAGGCGCCGCTGGCCGTGGGCGATGAGGTGGGCACCCTTGAGATCCACATGGGCGACAACGTGGTTGGTGAGCGTCGTCTGGTCGCTCTGGAAGACGTCGAGGAAGGTGGCATTTTCAAAAAACTGCTCGATCAGGCGCGGCGCTTCTTCTCCAACCTGATCAGTAATTTTACTGACTAGGTGGCGACCGCCTGACCGTCGCGGACAGGCTATCATTTGCGAAATCAGTGAGTTCGACATGTCAAAAGGTGGACAGAAAGGCTTTCGCGATCTGCGCAAGCCGGCGCCGCAAGCGCCGCCCAAGATCAGCTTCCCATGCCCCTATCCGCTAAAGGTGGTGGGGGATGCCACCGAAGATTTTCCAGCGCGTGTCTGTCAGGTGATCATCCGCCATGCGCCTGACTTCGATGAAACGACCATGCAGGTCATCGATAGTCGTAACGGGCGTTTTCAATCGGTGCGCGTCACCATTACAGCCACTGGTGAGCAGCAGCTCAGCCAGCTGTTCGACGAGCTAAAAGCCACCGGTCTTGTACACATGGTGGTGTAATGGCCGCGTCGCCCATTGAGTTGCACGTGCTGGGTCGTCAACCCTATCTGCCGGTCTGGCAGGCCATGCGCTCGCTGACCGATCAGCGCGACGCCGACACGCCTGACCAGTTCTGGCTGGTCGAGCACGACCCGGTGTTTACCCAGGGGCAGGCTGGCAAGCCAGAGCATATTCTGATGCCCGGCGACATTCCGGTGGTGCAGACCGACCGCGGTGGGCAGGTGACGTATCATGGCCCCGGACAGGTAGTGCTGTATCCACTGCTGGATGTTCGGCGCTCGCAACTCGGGGTGCGCACCCTGGTCACTGCGCTCGAGGACGCCGTGATCGAGGTGCTGGCGAGCTATGGCGTAACGTCGAGCGCGCGGCCTGATGCGCCGGGCGTCTATGTGGGCGGCGACGGAGGCGAGGCCAAGATTGCTTCTCTGGGGTTGCGTATTCGTCGCGGGGCGAGCTTCCACGGTGTGGCGCTCAATGTGGACGGCGACCTGACGCCTTTTTCCTGCATCAATCCCTGCGGCTATGCGGGCATGCCAATGACCCGTCTGGCCGATTGGGCGACGCTGCCGAGTGATCATCAGGTAGGCGAGCAGCTTGCCAGGGCACTGGCGGCGAAGCTGAAGCGGACGTTGGTGGCGGGCGTTGAACCGCCACCGCTAACCGAGTAGCGGTGGCAGGGTAATGATGCTATCCGACGTTGAGCGCCGGGATTAAGTTGGGATCCGGCTCCTGACCCGGCACCTTGGCGGGTGAGGCCAGCCCCAGGTTGTTCTTTTCAAACACCCGGTCGGCGCGATAGCTTGAGCGTACCAGCGGGCCCGACGGCACTTCCATGAAGCCCTTCTCAAGGCCGATCTCGCGGTAGCGATCAAACTCCTCAGGGGTCACCCAGCGCTCCACCGGCAGGTGGTTCTTGGTCGGACGCAGGTACTGTCCTAAGGTCACGATATCGACGCCGATCTCGCGCAGGTCGTCAAATGTCTGAAGGATTTCGTCGTCGGTTTCACCCAGGCCGAGCATCAAGCTGGTCTTGGTGATCACGCTGGGACGATGGCGTTTTGCATGGGCCAACACGTCTAGCGTCTTGCGATAGCCCGCCCGTGGGTCGCGGACGCGGCTGGTGAGCCGCTCGACCGTTTCGACGTTTTGGGCAAAGACCTCAAGCCCTGAGTCGGCCACTTGTTCGATCGCCGCCGGGACGCCGTCAAAATCCGGGGTCAATGCTTCCACCACCACGTGAGGGGTGCGGGCCTTGATGGCGCGAATGCAGTTGGCGTAGTGACCGGCGCCGCCATCGTCCAGGTCGTCGCGGTCGACGGAGGTCAGCACGATGTAGCGCAGACCCATCAGCTCGACCGACTTTGCCGTATTCTCCGGCTCTTCGTGATCCAGCCAACCCCGGGGGTTGCCGGTGTCCACCGCGCAGAAGCGGCAGGCACGCGTACACACCGACCCCATCAGCATGATCGTCGCGGTGCCGTTGCTCCAGCACTCGCCCATGTTCGGGCAGTGGGATTCGGCGCATACCGTACTCAGCCGATGGGTGGCGACGTTCTTCTTAACCGCCTCAAAGCGCTCCCCGCCCGGGATCTGAGCGCGCAGCCATTTGGGCTTGCGATCTAAAGAAGGGGCCTCTGCCTCGGCCTTACGCTGCTTCATGCCATCTTTGATCACCGTCATGCCGTGCTCATTGCGGAATTTTTCACCGCTGGGGACACGTGGCGAGGTGTTATTGCTCATAGCGAGAGAGCCTCTCTACTGGGCGGCAGGCGACGTCACCTGGCGGGGAAGCCGCGTCTGACGGCATGCCGATTGATACGTAGGTAGTAAGCCATAATGTAACATAACTTGCCTTGCACGACACCGTCGCCTACAGGCAGGCGACCCCGTGGCTGGGCAGCGGGCTTGGCGGCGACCGGAAATGCTCACGGTGCTCGTCCAGGTGATTGCGCACGAAACGCAGGAAGAGTTCGGTAACCGGCGAGGGAAAGCGCTCGCGGGCATACACCGTGCACCAGGAGCGGCGAATGGGGAAGTCAGGCAGTGCCAACTCGGCGAGCAGCCCCTGCTCGATCTCCAGCTTGACGGCCAGTCGGGGCAGCACGGCGACACCCAGCTGTGCCATGACGCCTTGCTTGATGGCTTCGTTGGTGCCCATCTCGATGCAATGGGCAAGCGCTACTTCCTGATGTCCGGCGAGCTGTTCGAAGGCATTGCGGACTCCTGAGCCGGGTTCGCGCATCAGCACATAGTGGCGGGCAAAGTCCCCCAGGGTGGGGTTGGGCATCGAAAGGAGTGGGTGCTGGGGCCAGACCACGGCAATCAGCTCGTTCTCGAGGATCGGCGTCACCACCAGGCGGTCATCATCCGGCACCATTGCCATAATCACCAGGTCATCGCGCTGTTCGCCCAGGCGCTCGAGAGCCTGGCGGCGATTGCATACATGCAGCCGCACATTGATGTCCGGATAGTGGGCGCGGAATCTGGCCAGCAGATAAGGCACCACGTATTGGGCGGAGGACACGGCGGTTAAATTCAGCTCGCCCGAAAGCTTGCCGTTCTGGTCGCCCAGGGTTATCTGCAGGCGCGATAGCTGGCCGAATATTTCGCGTGTCGAGTGCGAAAGGGTCTCGGCGGCAGGCAGAACATGCAGCGTTTTGCCGCTGTACTTGAACAAGGGTTGTCCCAGGGCCTGTTCGAGCTGGCGAATCTGGGCGCTGACCGCGGGCTGGGTAAGGCCCAGCTCCACTGCCGCCCGGGAGTAGGAACGCTGCACAAGCACCGCCTGAAAGACCTGGAGCTGGCGAAACGTTAGGCGGTTTAGCAACGACATGGCGATCCTTAATCAACGGTGGGGCGGCAAAAACGGTCACTGTCCGGTGAGAGCGTCGTCGGCGGCCAATGGTTCAAGGCCGCAGCAGTCGGCGCCTAGGCCATAGGTTATACCAATGAGTCGGTAATAGGCATCGACGTGTCGCGGCGAGTGTCTTAAACTATATTGCGTTGCAGCATCATTGCTTTCGGGTTCGATGCTTCCGCATTAACCCAATGGGAGACTCTATGAACTTCTTCGCTAACCCTCTAATGCCAACTCAAGCTCGCCCATCAGCCAGCCACGAGAAAGCGACGGCATCCGCAAGCGATGCCATGGCGTCGCTGTTTGACCCTTTCGGGTTTGGGCGTGCCGCCTTTGACTACTGGCGAGACAGCGTTGAACGTAGCGTGCTTTACATGGATGTGATGCGCGAGCGTGGTAATCAGTATCTCGCCCACATGGAGCAGACCAAGCCCAACGTCTTGGGGTTTGAAACGGAAGTGTTGATGGACGGGCGCACCTTGCCCCAGCCCACCAATTACGAACTATTGAGAGTATTGCCGCCCGCCGGCGTCGAGATTGACCCGCTCAAGCGTCCCTTTGTGGTGGTCGACCCGCGAGCCGGGCACGGGCCGGGTATTGGTGGCTTCAAACCCGACAGTGAGCTGGGCGTGGCGCTGAAGGCAGGCCATCCCTGTTATTTCATCGGTTTCCTGCCGTTTCCCGAGCCGGGCCAGACGGTCGAGGATGTGGTCGAGTCGGAAGTCGCGTTTCTGCGCCATGTGATCGAGCGTCATCCCGAAACCACTGAAAAGCCCATGGTCGTCGGCAACTGTCAGGCAGGCTGGCAGTTGATGATGGCGGCCGCCCTGGAGCCGGACGTCTTCGGCCCGATTCTGATTGCCGGTGCACCCTTATCCTACTGGGCAGGCGAGCACGGCAAGGCGCCGATGCGCTATACCGGCGGAATGACTGGCGGCAGCTGGGTGACGGCATTTACCAGCGACCTGGGTAACGGCTTGTTCGACGGTGCCTGGCTGGTTCAGAACTTCGAACGCCTCAACCCGGCCAATACCCACTGGAAAAAGCAGTACCACCTGTTTGCCAACGTGGATACCGAGTCAAACCGCTATCTTGAGTTCGAGCGCTGGTGGGGCGGCCATGTGGTGCTGGGCGGCGAAGAGATCCAGTACATCGTCGATAACCTGTTTGTTGGCAATCGCTTGTCGACCGCCCAACTGGTAACCCGCGACGGTCGCCGGATCGATCTGCGCAACGTGCGCTCGCCGGTCGTAGTGTTCTGTTCGCGCGGCGACGATATTACCCCGCCGCCCCAGGCGCTGGGCTGGATTCGTGATCTCTACGAAGACGAAAACGATATCATCGCCAACGAGCAGACCATCGTTTACTGTCAGCATGATACCACCGGTCACCTGGGGATCTTCGTGTCGAGCAGCGTGTCGCGCAAAGAGCATACCGAGTTCACGGCCAACATGGATTATATCGATGTGATGCCGCCGGGGCTCTACGAGACCACGATCACCCATGCCGATGATCACGATGAAGGTGAGCTGATCGAGCGCGACTACCTGCTCGAGTTTGCCCCGCGCGATTTCGACGAGCTGGACCGCGAGGTCATGCACAAGCCGGAGGACGACCGCCGGTTTGCCACGGTGGCGCGGATTTCTGAAATCAATCTTGGCCTTTACCGTTTGTACATGCAGCCCTGGCTGAAGGCGGTTATGACGCCGGAAGCCGCCCGCTGGATTCGTCGCATGCACCCCATTCGGCTGGGCTACAAGCTGCTTTCGGATCGCAACCCCCTGACCGTGCCGTTGCCGGTAATGGCCGAACAGATTCGTCAGTCGCGTCACCCGGTGGGTGAAGACAACCTGTTCAAGGCGGTGGAAACCATGGTGTCGGATCAGATCGTCACCGGTCTCAACGCCTTTCGCGATGCGCGGGATAGCGCCACCGAACGGTTGTTCATGGATATCTACGGCCAACCCCTCCTGCAGGCGGCTGTCGGTCTCTACGGCGACGCGCATGTGCACCGCCGCCGTCCCGGCGCCGAGCCCGAGCACCGTCGCTTTATAGAGCAGCGCCAGGACGAACTGCGCGCCAAGATTGCCAAGGGTGGCTCTCACGAAGCCGTCATGCGGGCCCTGATTTATATCCTGGGCGGTGCGCCGGCCACCGACGAGCGCAACTTCAAGCGGCTACGCGCATCACGGGCGGCCCTTGAGCCCAATGCCAAGCTGTGCGACTTCAAGCGGTTGGTGCGTGAGCAGTTCTTTATCCTGAAGCTGGACCGCGAGCAGGCGCTCAAAGCCTTGCCGGCCCTGTTGAAGGGGCAAAGCAACGACGAGATCGACGCACATATGTCGCATCTGGAAGATGTGCTGTCAGCGAGTGGTGAGCTGTCTGAGCATGCCGCATCACGTCTGACCCAGGTCAGTGAGCTGTTCGACCAGGCCCGTCCGCCTGTCCAGAAGCAGGTGGCGTCAACTCCGCAAGCCCCGCAGCAGGCGGCCAAGGAAGTGGCTAAGGCGCCCGCCGCGGCCAAACCGGCGACGGCGAGTGCCAAAAAAGCCACGCCCACGAAACGCAAGACCCCGCCTAAAGACGAGTAATGACGTTGAATGTGCGCTGCGCCCCTGCCCATCGGCAGGGGCGTTTGCGTTTAAAGCTCAGGATTTTTGGGTTGCCGTTGCGCTAACGGCAGTCTAGTGTCTAGCTACGCTTTGATTGAAAAGGGTGATGCTCGTCTCCATCAACACGACTGTATCCTCGTGCTCACCACTGGCGCTTCGCAATGGGCTGGGGTAGGGTAGGCGCATTTTTCCGACCGCACGGCCTCTGTAAGGCTGTTGCGGCAACGTATTCATCGCACCGTCAGCGTGTGCACTAAGAAAGTGGAGCACTATGGGCAAGTCACTGGTCATCGTCGAGTCGCCCGCCAAAGCGAAGACGATCAATAAATACCTCGGCAACGATTTCATCGTAAAGTCGAGCGTGGGTCACATCCGTGACCTGCCGACCAGCGGCTCAGGTAAGGCAGCCTCTGACCCCAAGGAGCGCGCTCGCCAAGCCGCGGCAACACGCAAGATGTCGGCGGACGAGAAAGCTGAATATAAAAAGCACAAAGCGCAGGACCAGCTGATTCGGCGAATGGGCATCAATCCGAACAACGGCTGGGAAGCACACTATGAAGTGCTGCCCGGCAAGGAAAAAGTCGTGGCCGAGCTTAAAAAGCTCGCTGAAAAGGCCGACGCCGTCTATCTGGCTACGGATTTGGACCGCGAGGGTGAGGCGATTGCCTGGCACCTGCGCGAAACGATTGGCGGTGACGACAGCCGCTACAAGCGCGTGGTGTTCAACGAGATCACCAAAAACGCTATTCAGGATGCCTTCAAGGCGCCGGGCGCCTTGAACATTCCGCGGGTTGAGGCCCAGCAGGCCAGACGCTTCCTCGACCGGGTGGTTGGTTTCATGCTCTCGCCGCTGCTCTGGGCCAAGATCGCCCGGGGGCTGTCGGCGGGTCGCGTACAGTCCGTGGCGGTGCGTTTGATTGTCGAACGCGAGCGTGAAATTCGCGCGTTCATCCCCGAAGAGTTCTGGGACGTGCATGCCGACCTGGCTTCGCCGGACGGCGATCAGGTGCGTTTTGCCCTGGTGCGCCAGGATGGCAAGGCGTTTCGTCCCACCTCGGAAAAAGACACCCTGGCGCGCATCGAGCAGCTCAGAAAAGCCAAGCTCTCGATTACCTCCCGGGAAGATAAACCGACCAGCTCGAAGCCAACGGCCCCGTTCATCACCTCGACGCTGCAGCAAGCCGCCAGCGGGCGCTTGGGCTTTTCGGTCAAAAAGACCATGACCATGGCCCAGCGCCTTTACGAGGCGGGCTACATCACCTACATGCGTACCGACTCCACCAACCTGTCGAAAGACGCGGTGGAAAACGCACGCAGCTTTATTGGTGAGGAGTACGGGCCGCGCTACCTGCCCGAGACGCCCAACCGCTATAGCAGCAAGGAAAGCGCCCAGGAAGCGCACGAGGCCATTCGCCCGTCAAGCGTAGACCGCCAGGCAACCGACCTGGTAGGCATGGAGCGTGATGCCGAGCGTCTGTACGAGTTGATCTGGCGTCAGTTCGTTGCCTGTCAGATGACGCCTGCTGAGTATCTTTCCAGCACCCTGAGCGTTGAAGTCGACGGCTACGAGCTGCGGGCCAAAGGGCGCGTGCTCAAGTTCGACGGTTATACCCGGGTGATGAAACCCGGCGGTAAAAACGAAGACCAGCGCCTGCCGGACCTGCCCACCGGCACGCCGATGACGCTGGAAGCGCTCGACCCGCAGCAGCACTTCACCAAGCCCCCTGCGCGCTACACCGAAGCGAGCCTGGTCAAGGAGCTCGAGAAGCAGGGCATCGGGCGCCCCTCGACCTACGCTTCGATTATCTCGACGATCCAGGACCGTGGCTACGTGCAGCTGGTGAATCGCCGTTTCTACGCTGAAAAGCTCGGCGACATCGTCACCGAGCGGTTGAAAGAGTCCTTCCCGGACTTGATGGACTTCTCGTTTACCGCCCGTATGGAAGACAGCCTGGACGAAGTGGCCGAAGGCGAGCGTAACTGGCAGGCCCTGCTGGATGAGTTCTACGCCGAATTCCGCGACGAGCTTGCTCAGGCCGAAAGCGAAGACGGCATGCGGCCCAATCAGCCGGTACCCACCGATATCGACTGCCCAAGCTGTGGCCGCAAAATGCAGATCCGCACGGCGTCCACGGGTGTGTTCCTGGGCTGCAGCGGCTACAACTTGCCGCCCAAGGAGCGCTGCAAAACCACCATCGACCTGATCCCCGGCGAAGAAGCGGTGGCCGCCGATGCCGATGAAGCGGCCGAGACCGATGCCCTGCGCGCCAAGCGGCGCTGCCCGAAATGCGGCACGGCGATGGACAACTATCTGATAGACGAAACCCGCAAGCTGCATATCTGCGGTAACAGCCCGGATTGCGAAGGCTACGAGGTCGAAACCGGCAAGTTCAAGATCAAGGGCTACGACGGACCCCTGATCGAATGCGACAAGTGCGGTGCCGACATGCAGCTTAAATCAGGCCGTTTCGGCAAGTATTTCGGCTGCACCAACAGCGAGTGTAAAAATACCCGCAAGTTGTTAAGAAGCGGCGAAGTGGCACCACCTAAAATGGACCCCATTTCAATGCCGGAGCTTGCCTGCCAGAAGGTCGATGACCATTACGTGCTGCGTGATGGCGCGAGCGGGTTGTTTCTGGCTGCCAGCAAGTTTCCCAAGAACCGCGAAACGCGGCCGCCGCTGGTCAAGGAGCTCAAGGCTCACGCCGACGAGCTGCCTGAGAAGTACCACTATATTCTCAACGCGCCGAGTGAGGACCCGGATGGACGCCCCGCGCAGATTCGATACTCGCGCAAGTTCAAAGAGCAGTACGTGATGACCGATGAAGAGGGTAAGGCCACCGGTTGGAAGGCAACCTATGAAGGCGGTAAGTGGCACGTGGAGGACAAGCGCAAAAAATGAGCGATCAATCGCGCACCAACCAGTTGCTCTATCAGGCAGAGCTGTTGGCGACTTCAACCACCGATGATGACGAGCACGCGACCGCGCGACGCATGGCGCAGGAAGAAGGTGCGCTGGCCCTGTTTGAGCTGGCGCTTACCTCGTTGCTGCGAGAAGTGACGGAGCACGCCCGCTTGTCACAGCACGACTGGCGCTATCTGCTGTCAGACGAAGGGCCAGCGATGGCTGAACTACAGCGCCTGCGCGACCTCGCGCATGAGCCGGACAGCTGGCTTTCCTGGCTGGTGGGTCAGTTAGACAAGTTGCATAGCAGCGACGGCGCCGCCAAGCGACGTGCTGCCAATCCATCGATGATTGCGGTAGGCGAGCAGGCCAGCTTGGGCGAACAACTTGCGGCACAGCTCAACGCGGCCAAGCGTGAAGTGGCCGCACTGCGCGAAACCAGTCAGGAGTGGTAACGCGTTAGCAGACCTGGCCTCATGAAGCGCCTGGTTTGTAAGAGAGGGTCTGTAATACTTGGGCCGGTAAGAGAAGGCAAGAAGGAAGAGGTCAAGAAGGAGGAGGTAATGCGCTATAACCAAGTAAAAGACTTGATCGCCTGGGTCGAGGCCTATCATGGTCGCCTCGCCAGCCAGTACAGCGCTCGTGCGGCGGAGTGTGAAAGCGAGCGGCTACAGATGGTGCTTAACTACCTGGCCGATCACGAAACCCGTATGCAGGCTGGTTTGCGCGCTATTTTCGATGAAAGCCACGAGAAGCGCGAGGTGCTTGAGACGTGGTTCGATGATCCCAGCGATTTCCCTCAGCCGCCCCAGCTACAACAGCTGGCCGACAAACCGCTGGGCGACTCCATTGATGCGGTGATGAAATCAGCCGTTGAAGCGCATCGCACCCTGGAGGCGCTCTATCGCCACCGCGTGAGCCGGGCCGTGATCGAACCCGAGGCGGAGTTTTTCAACGCCTTGGCGGACGGCCACAATGCCGAGTTGCGGCGCATCGTGGCGAGTATCGAAGAGTTGCAAGGCGTTTAATGGGATCATGCCTATTGGTGGCGGCCCTGATGTAATGTATAAAGCTGCTACTGTGGCATTTTGCCGTTACCCATGTCCTGTGTTGAGAGTGTTGAATGAAGCCGGTCTCCCGCCGTCGTTTCCTGGCCTTAGCCATTGGTTTACCTGCTGCTGCCAGCGCGGCGGCACGCGTTACGCTGTCTTCCGAAGCCTATCCTGACCTGGTGGCCAATCAGCTCAAGCGCGCGGCATCACCGCGTGATCCCGGCGAACAATGGGTGCTGATCGACGACAAGGCATCGACGCTGACGCTGTACCGCGGCGACAGTGTGGTTGAAGAGTTTCGCCCCATATCACTTGGTCGCGGGGGCGCCAGCACCCAGCGATTGCGCGGCGACAACGCCACGCCGCTGGGCGAGTTTCGCATCAATCGCTTCAATCATGACAGCAAGTGGCACATTTTCATGGGGGTCAATTATCCGACCCCGACGCATGCGCGCATGGCGCTACAAAACGGCACTTACTCGCAAGCGGATTACGATGCCTACTTTGATTACTACCGACGCCACCGAGAGCCTCCCCAGGATACCGTGCTTGGCGGCGCCATTGGTATTCATGGTCTAGGCGATGCAGATCCGGATATTCACGGTCGCTATCACTGGACGCAAGGCTGTGTCGCAGTGACCAATTCACAAATCGAACGCCTCACCGAACTAGTCGAGGTTGGCACTCGCGTAGTGATCCGCTAAGCTGGTGTTGTTGAAGGAAGTTCGAGGTTTTACACTAGTGGCTATAGACATTCGTTGTGGACTATAATAAAACAGCGTTTGACTCACGTGCTTCGCGGCACAAGTCACAGTCAAGAACCTGCACCGCAGGTAGACAAATTTAGGCTTCTAGGCTGATGTTTGTCATACCCCTAATGTTGTACCCAAGGAAGATTCAAGGAGAACACCATGACTTTTAAGACAACTCTGAAGATGTCTGCTGCTGCCGCCTCACTGGCCATTCTGGCTGGTTGTGCCTCTACCGGCGCACTGGAAGAAGTTCGCATGACAGCTGAATCAGCACAGGCTGATGCCGCTGAAGCACGTAGCATGGCTTCACAAGCTCTGAACACTGCAAACCAGGCTCAGCGCGACGCGCAATCTGCCCTGCAGATGTCTGAGGAAAACCGTGAAGAAATGGAGCGTATGTTCGAGCGCTCTATGCAGAAGTAATATGACTTAGCGGTTGCTGGGACACGTTTTAGTAGCCACTTAGCATGCAAAAAACCCCGCCGAGGCGGGGTTTTTTGTGGCTGGCTGTTAAGCGCTAGGCCATTTACGCCTCGTCGTCGCCACGGCGCTTGTCGCTTAGCTCAATTTGCTCAAAAATGCCTTGTTCAAGCGGGTCGGACTCTTCTTCGGCAGCGGGCTCCTCTGGCTCGGGAAGCGGCGCTTGAGGGCCAAAGAGGGCGATAAACCGGCCATCGGGGGATTCCACGGCGCTCCTTATGCGTGCGTAATCGACCTCAATGTTCTTTTCTTCAGTCAGTTCAGAAACGCGCTCCATGGCTTTCAGCAGCGGCTCAAAGCTGTCTAGGTTCTCTTCAAGCTGTGGATAGGACTGCATAAACAATGTGCCGTCAGACGCCATGCCCGCCTTAAAAGGGGCGTCTATCAAATTGACCTGCGTACCGCTAGGCACGCGATCGTACAGCGATTCAATATCTTCTGGATACATGCGAATGCAACCACGGCTGACGCGCATGCCCACGCCATCTGGACGGTTAGTGCCGTGGATCAAATAGCTCGGCAAACCCAGCAAAATAGCATGACGGCCAAGCGGGTTGTCCGGGCCTGGTGGCACAACCGAGGGAGCCGGTTCACCGCGTTCTTTTGCTTCGCGGCGCATTGATTCCGGCGGCGACCAAGCTGGGTCTTTTACTTTAACGGTCGTTTTGGTTTTGCCAACGGGGGTGGCGAACTCTTCGCGACCCACGCTTACCGGGTAGGTTTCCACAATGCCCGGCTTATCGGCGGGGTAGTAGTAAAGCCGGAGTTCTGAAAGATTCACCACGATGCCTTCGCGCTCGCCCGGCGGCAAAATATACTGGGCAGGAATAACGACCTCAGTGCCTTTGCCAGGTACCCAAAGGCTAACGTCTGGGTTGGCCATGCGGATTTCTTCAAAGCCGATATTATGACGCCGCGCCACGTCCACCAGGGTGTCTTCATGGTTTTCGATGGTGATCGTATAACGCTCGCCAACAATATCGCCTTCATCAGGAATGCGATATTGCCCACGTGGAAGGTCGCTTGGCGAGTTTAGGGTTACTTGCTCCGCGCTGCTGATCGCAGTGTCGCTTATCTTGGGAGTATCCGACTTTGCCTGCTCGTCGTCAGACTGAGCGAGAACCGGAGCCGATAGGCTCGCGGCGAATAACACCGCGAGGCTTGTGGGGCCCCAGCAAAAAAATGTGTGACGAATGTTCATGGGCGTTCCTAATCAGTGAATACATCGCTGGTTCTGGCGATGGCAACAGACGCAGTTTGCCGCAACCGTTACGCGGCCGCCACTTTTTGATTGAGCGTGGTTAACAGGGACTCGATTTGTTCAAACCGCTGGTCGATCTTTTCCATGGGAAGTTCAAAACGTAGCGTATCCGAGCCGTCCAGGCGGTAGTGCTTTGGTGATCTCTGAATGAGTGTCACCAGGGTATAGGGATCCACCTGCGTGTCAGCATCGAAGATGACGCGGCCGCGCTTTTCCCCGGCTTCGAGGCGTTTGATACCCAGCTGTTCTGCACGATGACGCAGCCGCGTCTGGCGGATAAGGTGCTTGACCGGGGCGGGCAGCAGGCCAAAGCGGTCGATCAATTCCACCTGCAGTTCCTTGAGCTCGGCGTCGCTTTGGGTGTTGGCAATGCGCTTGTACATCACCAGCCGCTGCTGGACATCATGAATGTAGTCGTCGGGAATCAGCGCCGGCAGGTTGAGGCTGATTTCGACGCCGCTATCAAAGGGCGCGTCGATATTGGGCGTCTTGCCCGCGCGAATGGCTTTCACGGCGCGATCCAACATCTCCATATACAGGGTATAGCCGATGGTTTCCATTTGGCCACTCTGCTCGTCACCCAGCAGTTCACCCGCGCCGCGAATTTCCATATCGTGGCTCGCCAGCGTAAAGCCGGCCCCCAGGTCGTCGGAGGCGCTGATGGCATCCAGGCGTTTCATGGCATCGCGGGTCATGACCTTGGGTGGCGGGGTCAGCAGGTAGGCATAGGCCTGGTGGTGGCTGCGCCCAACCCGTCCGCGCAACTGGTGCAGTTGGGCCAGGCCAAACTTGTCGGCCCGCTCGATGATGATGGTGTTGGCGCTGGGCACGTCGATACCGGTTTCGATAATGGTCGAACAGACCAGCACGTTGAAGCGGCGGTGATAAAAATCGGACATCACGCGCTCGAGGCTGCGCTCGGGGAGCTGGCCGTGAGCGACTGCCACGCGAGCTTCCGGCACCAGGGAGCGAATGCGCTCGGCGGCGTTCTCGATGGTTTTTACTTCGTTGTGCAGAAAGTATACCTGGCCGCCCCGCAGAATCTCCCTTAACAGGGCTTCCTTGATCACACCGTCCTGATGCTGCTGGACAAAGGTCTTGACCGACAGGCGTCGCGCTGGCGGGGTGGCGATGATGGATAGGTCGCGTATGCCGCTCATCGCCATGTTCAGGGTCCGGGGAATAGGCGTGGCGGTCAGCGTGAGAATGTCGACTTCGGCCCGCAGGGTCTTGAGCTTCTCTTTCTGGGCGACGCCAAAGCGGTGCTCCTCATCGATGATCAGCAGCCCCATCTTGGGCAGTTCTACGCTGTTGGCGAGCAGCTTATGGGTGCCAATCACGATATCGGTTTGGCCGTTTTTGATGTCCTCCAGCGTCTTGCTCATCTCCTTGCCATGGGTAAAGCGCGAGATAAGGCCGATATTGACCGCCGTGTCGGCGAAGCGGTCGCGGAAGTTCTCGAAGTGCTGGCGGGCCAGCAGGGTGGTGGGTACGAGCACAACGACCTGCCGGCCCGACTGCACGGCCAGGAAGGCGGCGCGCATGGCGACTTCGGTCTTGCCGAAACCCACGTCGCCACAGACAACGCGGTCCATGGGCTGCGGCGAGGTCATATCGTTGATGACTGCCTCGATGGCTGCCTGCTGGTCGGGGGTTTCCTCAAACGGGAAGTTGCCCGCAAATCGGGCGTAATCATCGCTGGGGGCTTCGTATACCACGCCTTCCTGGGCTTCGCGACGGGCATAGATATCGAGCAGCTCTGCGGCGGTGTCGCGAATTTTCTCGGCGGCTTTCTTGCGGGCTTTTTCCCACTGGTCGGAGCCGAGTTTATGCAGCGGGGCCAGTTCGTCGTCGGCACCGCTGTAGCGGGAAATCAGGTGAAGGCTATCCACCGGGACATAAAGCTTGGCGCCGTCGGCGTATTCCAGCGCCAGGAACTCGTTAGCCTGGCCGCCGGCCTCAAGCGCTTCGAGGCCGATGTAGCGGCCCACGCCGTGGGCCTGGTGAACCACCGGGGAGCCTTTGCGCAGTTCTGAAAGGTGGCGAACGGCAAACTCGTTGTCGTCGGTGGCCTTTTCCCGGCGGCGGCTCTGGCGCACCACGTCACCGAACAGCTCCGTCTCGCTGATCACTGCAAGGGGTGGTTCGGTCAGCCATAGGCCGCTGTCGATCAGTCCTTCGGTGATCGCGATAGGCTGGTCGCCGGCGAGAAACGCCTTAAAGTTGTCGACGTGGGGCAGCTTCAGCGACAGCGGTGCCAGTAGCTCCTCAAGGGCTTCCCGGCGACCCCGGGACTCGGCCACCAGCAGGACGCGGGAGGCGTCCTCGCGCTCGAGGAAATCGGCCAGCTCGCCGAGCGGGCGCTTGGCGCGGGGGTTAACCGCCACGGGAGGCAGTGCTTGGGCCTTGGGCGCTAGCGCATGGCGCTGCTCAGGGTCGTCGGTCAGCTCGACTCTCGGGCGCTGTTTGATCGCCGCGAACACGTCGCTGACCGGGAAGAAAGCGCGGTGAGGCGGCAGCAACGGCCGCGTGGGGTCGACGCCCAGGTTGGCGTAACGGCTTTCAATCGCCTGCCAGTGCTGCTCGGCCGCCTGATAGACCTCGGGCAGCAGGGCGATCCGCGTGTCCTTGGTGAGGTGATCGAACAGCGACGCTGTCTCTTCGAAAAACAGCGGTAAGTAGTGCTCGAGCCCTGGCGAGGGAATGCCCTTGAGGGCATCGTTGTACAGCGGGCATTGGCGCGGATCGACATCGAACAGCGTCTCGAACTGCTCGCGGAAACAGGCAATCGATGAGCGGCTCAGCGAATATTCATGGGCCGGCAGCAGTTCGATGGCGTCGAGCTTGTCGGTTGAGCGTTGGCTGCCCGGGTCAAAATGCCGCAGGGTATCGATTTCGTCGTCGAATAGGTCGATCCGGATGGGCGCGTCCATGCCCATGGCGAACAGATCGATCAGTGCGCCGCGCATGGCGTATTCACCGGGTTCATAGACGGTTTCCACCGCCCGGTAACCGGCGCGGGAGAGGGCCTCGCGAAACGGTTCGCGGTCGAGTTTATCGCCCACGTTCAGCGTCAGTACGCGCCCGGCAATGTACTCCACCGGCGGCAGGCGCTGCATCAGCGTATTGATGGGCACCAATACCAGCCCCCGCACGCCGTCCTGCAGCTGTCTCAGCGTGCGTAGTCGCGCCGAGACGATATCCTGGTGCGGTGAAAAACTGTCATAGGGCAGCGTTTCCCAATCGGGAAAGGGCAGCACCGGCACATCGCTGTAAAACGACAGATCTTGCTCCAGCCGCTGAGCGCTGGCGGTGCTTGGGGTGATCACCAAAAGCGGGGCGTCGGCGGAGAGCCGGGCCAGGGCCAGTGCCGCGGCGCTTCCGGGGGGCGATGTCCAGTAAAGCGTATCGCGCGCCCCCTCGGGCTGGGGCGGAGCAAGTAGAGAAAAAGTGGGCATAATAAAGATGTCGTTCTGCGCTGAAACGGAGCCTAGATCATACACGATCATCGCTTTCAGGCAGAACCAGCGCGCTTGTAGTCAGGCGGCCGTTTGTGTAATACCCCTACATCGTCTGCGACTATCCAGGCATTGCGGCAAATTAAGTGGCTAAGGATAATACACCTGAAAATTATTCATTACTTAATGAGGCCGCACGTGAGTCAGCAAACGCTCGATAACGTTTTTCAAGAATGGCAAAGCAACGAAGCTCTGGCGGAGCAGATGATTCCCTTGATTGGTCGTCTGTACCGTCAGCACAATGTTGTAGCGACCATGTACGGGCGTTCGTTAATTAATCAGTCGGTCATTCGCATCCTCAAAGATCACCGTTTCGTGCGCAAGATCGAAGGCACGGAGCTGTCGGTTGAAGATACCTACCCGATCGTCAAGACCCTGTGCGAGCTGAATCTGGGCCCGGCCCATGTAGACGTGGGCAAGCTGGCGGTCATGCTCAAGCGTCAGGGCGGTGGTGATGTAGAAACCTTCCTGCGCAAGGAGCTCCACCAGATTGTCGACGGTTACCAGCCCGGAGCCAGCAAAGGCGAGCCCAAGGACGTAGTGCTTTACGGGTTTGGCCGTATCGGACGTCTGCTGGCGCGGGTGCTGGTCGAGAAAGCCGGCGGGGGCAACCTGTTGCAGCTTCGCGCCATTGTCGTGCGCGGACGCGGCGATGTCGCCAAGGATCTGGAAAAGCGCGCCAGCCTGCTGCGCCGCGACTCGGTCCACGGGCCTTTCGACGGGACGATCGTGGTGGACGCCGAGGCGCGTACCCTGACGGTCAACGGCAATGTGGTTCAGGTGATTTACGCCGATAGCCCCAGCGATATTGACTACACCGATTACGGCATCAATAACGCCGTTATTGTCGATAATACCGGTATCTGGCGTGACGAAGCGGGTCTTGGCCAGCACGTGGCATGCCCCGGTGCTTCCAAGGCACTGCTGACCGCGCCCGGTAAGGGCGATATCAAGAACATCGTGTATGGCATCAACCACGAGGCGATCACCGAGCAGGATCGTATTGTGTCGGCAGCGTCGTGCACCACCAACGCCATTGTTCCGGTGCTGAAGGTGCTCAACGACGAGTACGGCGTTGTGACCGGCCATGTGGAAACGGTTCATGCCTATACCAATGACCAGAACCTGATCGACAACTATCACAAGGGTGATCGTCGTGGCCGCAGTGCGGCGCTCAACATGGTGTTGACCGAAACCGGGGCGGCCAAGGCAGCGGCAAAGGCGTTGCCGGAGCTTGAGGGCAAGCTGACGGGCAATGCGATTCGCGTGCCTATCCCCAACGTGTCCATGGCGATTCTCAACCTGACCCTGGACAAGACCACCGATGCCGCTGCGCTCAATGACTACCTGCGGCGTATGTCGATTGATTCGGCCTACCAGAAACAGATCGACTTCGTGGATTCGCCTGAAGTGGTGTCGTCTGACTTTGTCGGCAACCGTCACGCCGGGATCGTCGACGCGAAAGCCACCATTGCCAACGGACACAACGCCGTGGTCTACGTCTGGTACGACAACGAGTTTGGTTACAGCTGCCAGGTGATTCGCATTCTTCAGCAGATGTCGAACGTGAGCTTTCTCAAGCTACCCAATCAGGCCAGCTGATCGTCACTTTTTTATTGACAGCGCATCACTTGTCCCACGCCACCGCAAGGTGGCGTTTTTGTTCTTATATGCGGACACACAAGATGTCCATATATACGTCTATAGCACTTTTGGCGACACCAGTTGATGTAGTCATTAGGCTCGCTTGTCTTTATAATACGATAGATTTTTCGGGGTGGTTCAAGCGTGCTTGGGCCTGACTGGTAACAATCTGAACAGAAAACAACAATTCACTGAGCAGAAATAAGCATTCGAACCCCTTACCTTCGTATATCCGATCCATCAACTGGGCGAGACTATGATCGAAGTCAAAAAAGGCCTGGATCTCCCCATCACGGGAGCGCCCGAGCAGCGTATCGAAGATGCGCGTCCTGTGCGCCACGTGGCAATCCTGGGTACTGACTACGTTGGCATGAAGCCGACGATGGAAGTTCAGGAAGGGGATAAGGTCAAACTGGGCCAACTGCTCTTTACCGATAAAAAAACTGACGGCGTGCGCTTTACGGCACCCGCAGCCGGTGAAGTGCTCGCAATTAACCGTGGCGAAAAACGTCGTCTATTATCGGTGGTGATCAAGGTCGACGAGCAGGAGGAGGCGGTCAGCTTTGCCTCTCACGAGCGTGCTTCGTTGGGCCAGCTTGACCGCCAGGTCGTGGTCGATCAGCTGTTAGAGTCCGGTCTCTGGACGGCGCTGCGCACGCGTCCGTTCTCGCGGACGCCGGCCATTGATAGTGTCCCCGCCGATATTTTTGTCACCGCTGTGGATACGCATCCACTCAGCGCTGATCCGGCGTTGATCATCAATGAAAATACCCAGGCATTTGAAGACGGCCTCAAGGTGCTAACCCGCCTGACCGAGGGCAACGTTTTTCTGTGCACGGGTGCCAACGCCTCCATTCCCGGCGGCGATGTAGAGGGTGTTACCACCGAAAGCTTTGCCGGGCCGCACCCTGCAGGCCTGGTGGGGACGCATATTCATTTCCTGTCACCGGTCGCCTTGCACAAGAAGGTATGGCACATTGGCTATCAGGATGTCATCGCCTTCGGCAAGCTGTTTGCTGAGGGTAAGCTGGACGTCAGCCGCATCGTCGCCATTGGCGGCCCGCGTGCCGAGAATCCACGCCTGGTGCGCACCCGTGTAGGTGCCAGCACCGATGAACTCTTGGCGGGTGATGTGATCCAACCGGAAGACACCCGCGTTATTTCTGGATCAGTCTTTTCAGGCTTTGCCGCAGAAGGAAAGCTGACCTATCTGGGACGTTTCGACAACCAAATCAGCTTGCTCGAAGAGGGCAACAAGCGCTCCTTCCTGGGTTGGTTGTCGCCTGGCGTCAATCGCCACTCCGTGCTGGGTATCTATCTTTCCAAGATCAAGGGCCTGAGAAACTACGCCCCCACCACATCGACTAACGGGTCGGAGCGTGCCATGGTGCCGGTTGGCGTCTACGAAACCGTGATGCCGCTGGATATCATGCCAACGCAATTGCTGCGTTCGCTGATCGTGGGCGACATTGAGGTTGCCATGCAGTTGGGGTGTCTGGAGCTGGATGAAGAGGACCTCGCGCTGTGTACCTATGTTTGTCCCGGCAAATATGAGTACGGTCCCATTCTGCGTGACAATCTCACCATGATCGAGAAAGAGGCCTGATGATGGGAATTCGACAAACACTCGATAACATCGAGCCGCACTTCCATAAAGGTGGTAAATACGAGAAGTTTTACCCGCTTTATGAAGCTGTAGACACTATTTTCTACTCTCCTCCGAGCGTGGCCAAAACCACCGCCCACGTGCGCGACGGCATCGACCTCAAGCGCATCATGATCACCGTCTGGATGTGTACCTTCCCGGCGATGTTCTTTGGTATGTGGAATGCGGGCTGGCAAGCCAATACGGCGATCGACGCGGGCTATTCCTCTATGGATGGCTGGCGTGAAGCGATCATGATGACGGTTGCTTCCGGCCATGACCCCAGCAGCCTGTGGGCTAACTTCGTGCTGGGCGCGACCTACTTCCTGCCCATCTACCTGGTGACCTTTGTAGTCGGCGGGTTCTGGGAAGTGATGTTTGCCATCAAGCGCGGCCACGAGGTGAACGAAGGCTTCTTCGTCACGTCAGTGCTGTTTGCGCTGATTCTCCCAGCAACCATCCCGCTCTGGCAGGTGGCGTTGGGTATTACCTTCGGTGTGGTGATCGGTAAGGAAATCTTTGGTGGTACCGGCAAGAACTTCCTGAACCCGGCGTTGACCGGCCGGGCATTTCTGTACTTCGCCTATCCGGCGCAGATATCCGGCGATGCCATCTGGGTCGCTGCTGATGGCTACACCGGTGCAACGGCGCTGTCACTGGCTTTCCAGGAAGGCATGGGTTCGTTGACTGACACCTTTAGCTGGTGGGACGCTTTCCTTGGCTTCGTGCCGGGGTCGGTCGGTGAGGTCTCCACGCTTGCGATCTTCATTGGGGCTGCAGTGCTGTTGTGGACGCGCATTGCGTCCTGGCGAATCATGCTGGGTGTATTCCTGGGCATGGTCATCACCAGCACGCTGTTCAATCTGATGGGGTCTGAATCCAATCCGATGTTCGCGATGCCGTGGTACTGGCACCTGGTGATTGGCGGCTTTGCCTTCGGCATGGTGTTCATGGCGACCGATCCGGTATCCGCATCGATGACCAATCAGGGCCGCCTGGTGTTCGGTGCCTTGATCGGCGTGATGACAGTGTTGATCCGCGTGGTGAATCCGGCGTTCCCGGAAGGCATTATGTTGGCGATTCTCTTCGCTAACCTGTTCGCACCGCTGATTGATCACTACTTCGTCCAGGCCAACATCAAGCGTCGCGTCAAGCGTACGGGCGTACCGGCCGAGGAGACTGCCTAATGGCACAAGGTAACAACTCCATCAAGAAGGTCCTGATCGTGGCGTTTGCACTGTGTATCGTGTGCTCCGTCATTGTCTCGACGGCGGCGGTGGCATTGCGCCCCGCTCAGCAGCTCAATCAGGAACTTGACCGTAAGACCAACATCTTAAACGTTGCCAAGCTTTATGAGCCGGGCATGAACGTTGAAGAGACATTCAGCGAAGAAATCACTGCACGTGTGGTGAATTTGGAAAGCGGTGAGTATACCGACGAGTTTGACGCGGATTCCTTCGATCAGATCGAAGCCTCGCGTGACCCGGCTACCGGTCGAACGCTGTCGGGCGACCAGGACATCGCAGGCCTATCACGGGTGGAAGACTACGCCACCGTGTATCTGGTTGGCGACCCTGATGACCCCGAGCAGATCGTACTGCCCATGCGCGGCCAAGGGCTTTGGGGCCTGATGAGCGGGTTTTTGGCCGTGGAAGGTGATGGTAATACGATTGTCAGTATCACCTACTACGAGCACAGCGAAACGCCAGGCCTGGGTGCCGAGGTCAACAACCCGCGTTGGCAGTCGCAGTGGGAAGGCAAGGAAATCTACGACGAAGAGGGCGACCTCATGCCGGAGATTCACTTGACCAAAGGCGGTGCCAGTGATGAGCATGAAGTCGACGCGCTGTCCGGTGCTACCTTGACCAGTAATGGCGTCACTAACATGCTGCAATTCTGGTTCAGTGAAGAAGGGTTCGGAACGTATTTAACCAAGTTCCGCAGCGGAACCGATACGGATGACGCTGAAGACGCCGACACCGACTTCCAAGATTCGGAGGGAGCTTAATCATGGCGGATGCAACTGCGAAAAGCGTTCTGGTAAACCCGATTTTTCAGAACAACCCAATCGCCCTGCAGATTCTTGGGATTTGCTCGGCGCTGGCGGTCACCACCAGCATGAGTGTTTCGCTCGTTATGGCGCTGGCCGTTGTGTTTGTAACGGCGTTTTCAAACCTGTTTGTATCGCTGATTCGGAATCATATTCCGTCTTCAATCCGCATTATTGTTCAGATGACCATCATTGCCTCGCTGGTTATCGTGGTGGACCAGATTCTCAAAGCCTACGCGTACGAGATGTCCAAGCAGCTGTCGGTGTTCGTGGGCCTGATCATTACCAACTGTATCGTCATGGGGCGTGCGGAAGGTTTTGCGATGTCCAACACGCCGGGCATGTCGTTCCTCGACGGTATCGGTAACGGCCTTGGCTATGGTTTCGTCCTCATGGTCGTCGGCTTCTTCCGTGAGCTGCTGGGTGCGGGTAGCGTGTTTGGCTTCACAGTGCTGCCCACCGTTCAGGATGGTGGTTGGTACGTGCCTAACGGCTTGCTGCTGCTGCCACCTTCGGCGTTCTTTATCATCGGTCTGATGATCTGGGTGCTGCGCTCGGTCAACCCAGAGCAGGTTGAAGAGAACGAGTTCAAGATGAAGGAAAACACTCAGCCGAAGGAGGCCGTGTAACATGGAACACTATCTAAGCCTTTTTGTTGCTTCGGTCTTCGTTGAGAATATGGCGCTGGCCTTCTTCTTGGGTATGTGTACCTTTTTGGCCGTTTCCAAGAAGGTTTCTTCAGCCATTGGCCTGGGTATTGCGGTTATCGTCGTACTCACCGTGACGGTGCCGGTCAATAATCTGGTGTTCACCTACCTGCTGCAGGAAGGTGCGCTTACCTGGACCGGTATCAGCGGCGCTGAGAATATCGACCTGTCATTCCTGGGTCTGCTGAGCTACATCGGCGTTATCGCAGCGCTTGTCCAGATCATGGAAATGTTCCTGGATAAATACGTACCTGCGCTCTACAACGCGCTGGGGGTTTTCCTGCCGCTGATTACGGTGAACTGCGCCATTCTCGGTGGCGTACTGTTCATGGTCGAGCGTAGCTACAACTTTGGCGAATCGGTTGTTTACGGGTTCGGTGCCGGCACCGGTTGGGCGCTGGCGATTGCGGCCCTCGCAGGCATCCGCGAAAAGCTCAAGTACAGCGATGTGCCGGGTGGCTTGCAGGGCCTGGGTATCACCTTTATCACCGTAGGGCTGATGTCGCTGGGCTTTATGTCCTTCTCGGGCATTCAGCTTTAATCGGAGCCGGTTTTTCCCGGCGAAGCCTTGGCCTCGCCGGGTCACAGAAAACCCTCAGCAATAGGAAACCGACATGGTTGATACAACTGTCATCTTGCTCGGTGTTGTCATGTTCACGGTCATCGTTATTAGCTTAACGGCGATCATTCTGGCAGCGCGCAGTAAGCTAGTGAGTAGTGGGGACGTGACCATTGAGGTCAACGAAGACCCGGAACATACCCTGAAGACCCAGGCTGGCGGCAAGCTGCTGAACACCCTGGCGGCCAATGGTATCTTCCTGTCTTCAGCGTGCGGTGGCGGTGGTTCCTGCGCCCAGTGTAAGTGCCGGGTGGCAGAGGGTGGCGGTTCCATCCTGCCCACCGAAGAATCGCACTTCACCATGCGTGAGAAGAAAGAAGGCTGGCGCCTGTCTTGCCAGGTGCCCGTCAAGCAGGACATGAAAGTTGAAGTGCCCGAAGAAGTATTCGGCGTCAAGAAGTGGGAATGCGAGGTTATCGATAACCCCAACGTTGCCACTTTCATCAAGGAGCTGAATCTGAAACTGCCCGAAGGCGAAGAAGTCGCTTTCCGTGCCGGCGGCTACGTTCAGTTAGTGGCGCCCCCTTACGATGTCAAGTTTTCCGACTTCGATATCGAGGAAGAATACCGTGGCGACTGGGAAAAGTTTGGCCTGTTCGACGTTTCCCACAAGAACAACGAGGAGATCATTCGCGCATACTCAATGGCGAACTACCCGGAAGAGAAGGGTATCCTCAAGTTCAACATTCGTATCGCGACGCCGCCTCCCGGTACCAGCCACCCCCCAGGCTTGATGTCGACCTACGTGTTCAGCCTGAAGCCGGGCGATAAGGTCACGGTCATGGGTCCGTTCGGCGAGTTCTTCGCCAAGGACACCAATGCCGAAATGATCTTTGTCGGCGGTGGTGCCGGTATGGCGCCGATGCGCAGCCATATTTTCGACCAGCTCAAGCGTCTTGAGACGGATCGTAAAATCTCGTTCTGGTATGGTGCTCGCTCATGGCGTGAAACCTTCTACAATGAGGAATACGATAAGTTGGCTGAAGAGTTCCCGAACTTCGAGTGGCATCTGGCATTGTCCGACCCACTACCTGAAGACAACTGGGAAGGGCCGACTGGCTTCATTCACAACGTACTCTTCGAAAACTATCTCAAGGACCATCCGGCCCCTGAAGATTGCGAGTACTACATGTGTGGGCCGCCCATGATGAACGCTTCGGTGATCAAGCTGCTGCTTGACCTGGGTGTGGAGCCGGAAAACATCATGCTGGATGATTTCGGCGGATAATCTCCACCACCGTGTCGTTACGGGGCTGGCCACTGGCTGGCCCCGTTGTTTTTCATGTCAGGGATTAAGGCACTATTTAGACGTGTCACTGTCTATGGGGTAGCCCCGTCGAGAGGAGGTAATTATGGCCATCTGGCTACTGGTTTTCGGATTCATGGCGTTGATCATGATCGTTATGGCAGTGGGGGTCATCATGGGCCGTAAGCCCATTGCCGGTTCCTGCGGCGGTCTGAATCAGATCGGCATGAAGGACGGCTGCGATATCTGCGGCGGCAAGGATGACGTTTGCGAGGAAGAAAACCGCAAGCGCGGCAGTGCGCGTCGTCGTAGCGACGAGAGTCGTGGCGCAGACCTGGGGTATAACGCCGCCCGTCGTTAATCGCTACCTACATCAATGACTGAAAACGCCGTGGCTTGCCACGGCGTTTTGCTGTGTGGGGCTAACGTTCATCCAGCAACGACTGAGCCCGCGCTTGCCAACTGCCTTCAATGGAGGCGGCTTTGCTGAGTGCCTTGTGGGCTTCGTCCGTATTACCCTGCTGACGATGAATAAGCCCCAGATTCAACCAGGCAGCCCCCATGTCAGTATCACGCTGTGTGGCCGCCTTGAATGCATCTCGCGCCTTGTCGGGCTGTCCATCGGCGTAGTAGGCATTGCCCAGGGCAAAGCGGGCAAACGCATGATCGGGGAAGCGCTCGACCATCGCCTGCCAGCTGCTTAGCGTCGCCTTGGGGCCGTGTGACTCTTCATAAGCGCTGATGGCATTGACCGCGTGGCGTGGGGTAATGCCTTCGGGCAAGGTGCCCGGCTTGGCCACTACGACCCCCCAGCGATCGGTACGCGCCCAGGTCGCATCAAAGCGGCTGAAGGACAGCGTATGCCGCTCGATTTCGCCGCTACGCAACGTCAGGGTGTCCTCGTCCAGGTCGTAGCCAATCGCCACCGCGTAATGCCACATGGGAAACGCCGGAAGCGACAGGTTTTGCATGACCAGCACCGGGTCGCCCGCCGCCAGATGCTTAAGCAGCGCCTCGAAAGTGGCGCGAATCGGGAACGCCAGCCGTTCGTGGCGACGCACGGTGGCCAGCATTTCCGGCTGTACGCTGCCTTCGCGGTCGGGGATGAATACCTGGGGTATCAGCGTTTCGACGTCGGTCTCCACGCCCTGGTGCGTAAGCACCATGGCAAGCGCCGCCGGGCCGCACTGATACTCGGTCTGGGCGTAGAATGGCACCTCGCTGAGCTCGCTTTGGCGGGGGAGGCTCTGTTCGGTGCTCTCACGCAGGTGCGGCGCACTCGCGCAGGCGGATAACAGACTGAGTAACAGCAAAACGCCCGCGAGGCGGGCGTTTTGGAAACGATGGCGAATCGACATGGCTTAGCGTGTGAACGGATAGACGTCGGTAAGGCCAAGGATGTCGGTGACCAGCAGGATCACGAACACCGCAAACAGGGCGCCAATCACGCCGGCACCGGCCGGTAGTTCTTCCAACTGTGTGGCCATCTGTTTCGCTTCGCTGTCGCTCAATGCGGCAACGCGGGCGTCGACTTCGTCCAGGTCAACGCCCTGTTCGACGAGCGCTTCCTGAATGTCGGCGCGGTTGAGCAACTGGTGGATGCGTTCACGGTCGGCCTGACCGCTATCGTTGGCTAATGCGGATTGGGTGCTGACCAGATCCGATGAGGGTGAAGCTGCTGGTGCGGCAGCTACCGGAAGGCTGGTAATGACCAGGGCGGTAATCAGCAGCATCGAGAGATAGGCACGTATCTTTTTCATCGTCTTGATCCTTAGACTTTTATAGGGGGTGCAGGCAAGCTCAATGGGCTTGTGAAAAGAGTATAGGAATAATTCAGCATTTTTTTAAGCCGCATGTACGCTTTGGCACTGATAATTCACGGTTCGTGCTTATTTCGAGTGAACCCTGGGCGTGCCCAGCGATACGCCTTAGACGCTGGTGGCGACGCGGTATGTCCAGGCGGATTCCGAAAGCAGGCCGCGCCCGCCGGCCATGGTCATCGCCAGGTCGTGTAACCCCGGCCACAATGGCACCGGAGAGGCGCCTTTAACTGCCAGGTCCAAACGCTGGGCCATCAATAACAGCTTGTGTAAACGCTTCATGGGCAGCCGTTGCACGGCCTTCTGATAACCGGGGCGGCGCTTGTCGAAGATCATCGGCTTTTGCGCCTTGCAGGCGTGCTCGAAACTTTGCCCTTGGTCCAGGTGCTGATGAAGTGACAGCAGAGTGCGCAGCTCGCGGGTTAGCGCCCACAGCACGATGGGCGCTTCGACGCCTTCACCGCGCAGCCCGGTAATAATCCGCGAAACTCGGCTGGGTTCGCCTTTCAGGCAGGCGTCGGCCAGGGTGAAAACATCAAAGCGTGTGCTGTCCTCCACGCCCTGGGCGATGCTTTGTGCATCCAGCCGCGTGCCTTGGGGATGAATCAGCGCCAGTTTCTGCATTGCCTGGTCGGCGGCCAGCAGGTTGCCTTCGGTGCGTTCGCCGAGCAGGCGGGCGGCGTCCAGATCGATCTGCAGGCCATGGAGTGAGGCGCGGTCGCGCAGCCAGTAACCCAGCCGGGAGACATCGACCGGCCACACCGGAACGAAAAGCCCGTGCTTGTCCAGCGCTTTGAACCAGGCGCTTTTCTGTTGCTTGGCGTCCAGCTTGCCCATGCTGATCAACAGCAGGTCATCGTTGTTGCCCAGATGCTGAGCGTATTCCGCCAGCGCCTTGCTGCCTTCCTGACCGAGCTTGTGGTTGCCAAGGCGCAGTTCGAGCAGCTTGTTGGTGGCAAACAGCGACAGGTTGCTGGCCACTTCCAGCAGCCGCCCCCAGGCAAAGTTGGGCTCGACGTCGAGCACCTCGCGCTCCTCGATACCCGCCTGGCGGGCCGCGGCTCTCACCGCATCGCAGGCATCGCGGTGCTGCAAAGGCTCGTCGCCGGCCACGATCACGACCTTGGGCAGCGATTTGGCCAGTGCCGCGGGGAGTTGATCGGCAAAGACTTTCACGAGGCGTTATTGAGCGCGCTGAGACGTTCGATAATGCGCTCTGCCAACTCGCGGTTGAGGGACTGCTCAGCGTCACTGAACAGCGTTTCGCGGTTGAGCAGATCATCGTCGTTGACGCGGATGCGCGTGTTTACCGACAGTGTCTCGCCATTGAGCAGGTAGGCGTTGTCATCCAGCCGCTGAACCGACACCGTGCTGCTCAGCGTCAGTTCATGGTCACGGGTCGCGCGGCCTTCGCCGCCTAGGCGCCGTTCGTCCAGATTGGGCGACCCCAGCGAGACGCGCCATTGCGCATTATCACCGCCGGTGTTGCCCTGGCGTTCCAGCCGCGTCGCCAGCTCGCGAGCCATGTCGCTTTGAGTGTCACCCTCAAGGGTCAACGGCGGCAGGTTCGGCATTGAGCCAGTGCCGCGTAGGCGAAAACCACAGGCGCTGAGGAGCAGGGCCGCCGAGGCGGCCATGCTGATGGCTAAAAAAGACCGACGGTTCATCCACTCACCACTATGTTGACCAGCTTGCCCGGCACGACGATGACTTTGCGCACCGTTTTGTCTTCCAGGTGACGCTGGACGTTCTCATTTTCCATCGCCAACTGCTCGATGGCTGCTTTGTCGGCGCTGGCCGGCGCTTCCAGGCGGGCGCGCAATTTGCCGTTGACCTGCACCACCAGTTCGATGGTGTCGCGGGTCAGTGCTGCTTCATCGACCGCTGGCCACGGGGTTTCGATCGCTGGCGTCGCGTGACCCAGCTGCTGCCACAGGCGATGGCACAGGTGAGGGGTAATCGGTGCCAGCAGCAGTACGCAGGCTTCCAGTGCCTCGCGGCTAACCGCAAGCCCCTGCGGAGAGTCGTCATCAAAGCGGGCGAGGGCGTTGGAGAGCTCCATGACCGCGGCAATCGCGGTGTTGAAGGTCGTGCGGCGGCCGATATCGTCGCTGGCTTTCTTGATGGTCTCATGGGTCTTGCGGCGCAGGGCTTTCTGGTCGTCGTTCAGCGCTGCCACGTCCAGATCATCCGGCGTTCCGGCGGCCAGGTGATCATTCACCTGGCGCCACAGGCGCTTGAGGAAGCGATGCGCGCCTTCGACGCCGGAATCCGACCATTCGAGCGACTGTTCCGGCGGCGCGGCAAACATCATAAACAGGCGCACGGTGTCGGCGCCGAACTTGTCGATCATCGACTGCGGGTCAACGCCGTTGTTTTTCGACTTGGACATCTTCTCGATGCCGCCCATCTCCACCGGCTGGCCGTCGCTCATCAGGATCGCACTCAGCGGGCGGCCCTTCTCGTCGCGCTTGACTTCCACATCGGCGGGGTTGAACCACTGCTTGCCGCCGTTATCGGTGGGGCGGTAGTAGGTTTCCGCAATCACCATGCCCTGGGTCAGTAGCTGCTGGAACGGCTCGTCGGAATCGACCAGACCGAAATCGCGCATCAGCTTGTGGAAGAAGCGCGCGTAGAGCAGGTGCAGGATGGCGTGCTCGATACCGCCGATATACAGATCTACCGGCAGCCAGTAGTTGGCGCGCTCATCGAGCATCGCTTCGTGGTTGTCGGCACAGCAGAAGCGCGCGAAGTACCAGGAAGACTCCATGAAGGTGTCGAAGGTGTCGGTTTCGCGGGTCCAGCCGTCGCCCAGATCGGAAAAAGCCGGTATCTTCTTGAGCGGCGAGCCCGAGGCATCGACGGTGACTTCCATGGGCAGTTCGACCGGCAGTTCGTCGTCGGTGAGCGGCACGGTCTGGCCTTCGGGACCGTATTTGACTGGAATCGGTGCGCCCCAGTAGCGCTGGCGGGCCACCCCCCAGTCGCGCAGGCGGTAGTTGGTTTTCACTTCACCGCGCCCCAGCTCGGCAAGCTTGGCGGCAATGGCGTCAAACCCGGCGGTAAAGTCCAGGCCATCGAACTCTCCGGAGTTGATCAGCGTGCCGTGTTCGGCGTACGCACCCTGGGACAGATCCGGCGTGTTGCCGTTTTCATCGGCGATGACCGGCTTGATCTCGATGCCGTATTTGGTGGCAAACTCCCAGTCGCGCTGGTCGTGGGCGGGTACCGCCATCACCGCGCCGGTGCCGAACTCCATGAGCACGAAGTTGGCCACAAATACCGGCACTTCATCGCCGGTGAGCGGATGAATTGCGCGGTGTCCCGTCGGCAGGCCTTTTTTCTCCTTGGTCGCCATTTCGGCTTCCGAAGTGCCGCCACGGGCGCACTCCTCGCGGAAGGCTTGCAGCTCAGCGTTGCCTTCAGCGGCTTGTTTGGCGAGCGGGTGGTCCGCCGCGACGGCCATGTAGGTCACGCCGAACAGCGTATCCGGGCGCGTGGTGTAAACCGAAAGCGGCTCGCCGCTCGAGCCGTCGGGGGCCTTGATGTCGAAAGACAACTCGACGCCCTGGGACTTGCCGATCCAGTTGCGCTGCATGGTTTTGACCTGCTCGGGCCACTCGACGTTGTCGAGATCCGAAAGCAGCTCATCGGCGTAGTCGGTGATCTTCAGGAACCACAGCGGAATTTCCTTGCGCTCGACCAGCGCACCGGAACGCCAGCCACGGCCGTCGATCACCTGCTCGTTGGCCAGTACGGTCTGGTCGACCGGGTCCCAGTTGACCGTCGACATCTTCTTGTACACCAGGCCTTTATCCACCAGCTTGGTGAAAAACCACTGCTCCCAGCGGTAGTAGCTGGCGTCGCAGGTGGCGAACTCGCGGTTCCAGTCGTAGGCAAAACCGAGCGCCTTCAGCTGGTTACGCATGTAGTCGATATTCTGGTAGGTCCACTTGGCGGGCGGCACCTGGTTCTGGATCGCGGCGTTTTCCGCCGGCATGCCGAACGCATCCCAGCCCATGGGCTGCATGACATTCTTGCCCTGCATACGCTGGAAGCGGGACACCACGTCGCCGATAGTGTAGTTACGCACGTGACCCATGTGCAGCTTGCCGCTGGGGTAGGGGAACATCGACAGGCAGTAGAACTTTTCGCGGTTGGCGTCCTCTACCGCTTTAAAGCACTGATGTTGATCCCAATACTGCTGGGCGTCACGTTCGATTTCACGAGGGCTGTATTGTGCGTCCATCGGTTTTTTAAAGGCCTTGGCGTATCGCCCAACTGGGGCGCAAAGTGAATGATAGATGACGACTGTCAGATAAGTGGCGTCGATTGTATCCTATGCAGGTGTATCCTTGAACGGCTAGCCGATGATAGGCCACACCCCGCGTCGACAAAAGGAGAGGTACCATGAGTGAACAACGCAATGACCATCGCCTACGCGAAGGCTACGAGCGTTTGCTGGAGCGGATGCAGGACGGCGCTGACGAGCTGACCTGGGAAAATCTGCAAAAGGACCTGGACGACGCCGTCGAGTTTGAAGCGGAGCTGGAAGAGTACACCAAGGACGAACTGGCGCTGCTGCGTGCCTGGGTGGAGCGTGACCTGAAAGACATGCGCCACTACATGTCCGATACCGGCAAGCAGGTAGCCCACTGGTTGGGCATCGATCTAGAGCACCTTTCCCGCCGTGTGGTGGAGTCGCTACTCTCGATTGCCGACCGTAGCATTGTTGATCGCGAGCGCTTTGCCGACGACCTGGAAGCCGCCCGCGCCGACTACTGCGAAGGCGAAATGGCCGCTCCCGGCCTGATGGCCTGCGTGCACTGCGATGCGCAGGTGATGCTTGAAAGCGTCGCCCGGCTAGAACCCTGCCACCAGTGTGGCCACCGCTACTTCTACCGCTTCCCCAGCAAGATCGTCGAGACCTGATGCCTGGCTAACCTCAACGTTAGCCGACGAGCCAACTGACGCCTGCGATCGCGCCCAGCGAGAGCAGGCTCAGCACGCCGGCGTATAGCAGATTATGGGTCATCATCCGGTAGCCGCTCACCCCGTAGCGGCCCTGGAGTGACAGATTGATGCCCGACAATGGCCCCACGCTGGTGCCCACCGCCCACGAGCTCAATGCCACAAAGGCAAACAGCGTTTGCTCGCCGCCCTCCAGGTTGAGTATCGAGGCCAATACCGACACGCCGATAATAGGGTGCAGCCCGACCAGTGCGCTCAGCGAAATGGCGGCGAAGCTGATCATCGCCTGGAGCGTGCCAAAATCGCTAAACAGCGTCCAATCGTCACCCGCCGCGGCCGACACCAGGGTGGAAAGCCCCAGCGTCAATAACCCCGCCGCCAGGAACAGCGATACCTCGCCGCGCATGGCAGGCAAGCGGGTGAGGGCATGCTGACGGACGCGCCGCAGGGTATAGCGTGGCCCCTCGCGCAGGCTACTCAGCACGGCAACGGCCGGGAGCAGGAAGGTAATAATGCTGACAATGGTCAGCGACGGCGTCAGCCAGAAGTGAAACAGCATCACCAGCGTCGCCATGCCCACCGGCATGAGCAGGCTGCGCGGTGCCAGCGAATAACCATCCACCTCGCGTAGGTCAAACCGTCGACGCAACTCCAGCGTGGTAAATAGCCCCGACATCATCGCCAGGGGAAAGCCTACCAGAGCAATCTGGGCGTACTGGACGTCCGGCACCAGCGAGATAACCAAGCCCATTGAGGCAAAAAACGGCGACCACAACGCGGCGCTGGAAAGCCCACGGTTGAGTGCCAAAAGCTGCGGCATCGTCAGCGGCCCGCGCCTCGCCAGCTTATCGCCAACCATCAAAACGGTAGAAAGATTCAAAATCGTGCCCAAAAAATGCACGCCCAGCCAGGTGCGCAGCACGCCACCCGCACCAGTCACTCGGCTGCCTGACCCCCCTTTGCTGCCTTGCTTGCCAATCAGCGTAATAAAACTCACGCCCACCAGCATGGCCACCACAAACACATTGCCCTGAAGCATGGCAGGCCAATCAACGACAGCGCCGTAAACAAACCGCGCCACCAACAGCATGCCCGCGCCCAGCGCAATCAACACCCCCGCCTGGATGCGCGAACGCCGAGGAATATCCCGCCACAGCAAAAAAACCGCCGCCCACAGCACATAGCTAACCGCCTGCGTGGTCGCCACCCAGCCGCTAAACCCCACTATTTGCACTACCAAGCCAAGCAAAATCAGCACGCCCGCCAAGCGCTGCCGAGAAGTCGTCTCTTGCATCTCAATCCCTTACTGGTTGAGTTAGCAGGCTAATCGGGTTTGCAACGGAAGACTAGCCCCGGGCTGTTATGTAAGGTCGTAACACCTGATACATGCGTAATTTCGGTAAAAGCCTCCTCGAAATGCACAGAAATCCCTCGCGTCACGCAACCCCCTAAAAGCACCACACCAATGTAGGAGCTCGACTTGTCGGGCGATTGATAAGGCCACAACACTTAACGCATGCATGGATTCTAAAAAGGAGCTAATAGAAATGCTAATAAATTCAATATATTGCGAAACTACATACATGCACCAAACCAATGTAGGAGCTCGACTTGTCGGGCGATTGATAAGGCCACAACCCCTAACGCATGCATGGATTCAAGAAAGCCACCCACCGAAACGCTCAGAAATCCAACGCGTCAAGCAACCCCCTACAAGCACCAAACCAATGCAGGAGCCAGACAAGCCGAGCAATGAAAAGGTCAAAACCCCGCAATGAACTCGCGTGGTGAATGCCATAACAAAAAATTAGTGTCTGCTTTGCAATGCCAAAGGAAACTGAGTAACGTCAACGATATAACGTCTATGTAATCCAAAATAGACGACAAAAATTGGTGAGACGGTCGCAAGCGGAGCGTTTTAACGCATCCCAGTCGTACCGGGGCGGTAGCGTGCCTTCGATTAGCGTATATGTTTTTCCAGTACGTGGGCTGTAGCGCTTTACTCGCATAACAGCTTCCACACGATCCATTAGTTTCGGGGACTTGCTTTGCATATCCATTTGGTGTCTATCATCCTGATGGTGGGTATGTATACAGTATTATTGAGCTTGGCAAAACGCGCAGGCTTGCGAATTCTGCAAATGTAGCCTAACTAATATTAATTTTATTGAAAATCATGTGGTTATACGCAAAAAGGTAGACTACATTTGCTAAGTAAATATGCAGGCGTGTTTATGCAATCATAGGACGCGCCCTCTAATACCTATTATGCATTATTATTTAGGGTCGACAGGACGATATGACTAGAGAGGACTTCACTGAAGTTGGGCACACCGGGGGAAAAGTCACTTTCACTATTATTTGTGACTCAGAGGGCCAGGTAAAGTACCAAATCGGCTACTCGCATTCGTCACCTCGCCCCGCAAGTCTTGTTGGCGTCTACGCCCATCCTGATGGTTTTGCATGTGGCAATATAGATATGGGAGGTATTGGTTCTCCTTGGAATGCACCACCATTCCCGAATTGTATTGCTGTGATGATGTCATCAGATTCGCATGGTAGATTTGGTCATGAATGCCCACGCTGCAGCAAACATTTTCGCTCTGATAATATCCCTGCGAAATTTCTATTAACTTGTCCGTACTGCGGCGTTCGTGCGGAGTCGTATCATTTCCTTACACCTCCTCAAAAGGTATACATATCGCACTATGTAGAGTCATTGTATAAAGCCATATATGAAGCAGAAGTAGACACTGCCTGGGAGGTAGTGATTGATATGGATGTCTTAGCAGACTCCGTAACGGGTGATCCAAGGCCCGATTTTTACTACACATCTATAGCCCAACAAACAGAATTCAAATGCTCCGCTTGCAATAGTTATAACGATATTCGTGGGAAATACGGATACTGTTCTTCATGCGGGTGGAGAAATTCGGCCGAACAGCAACGTGTTGCGCTTGAACAAATCAGATCCAAATTAAAGAGTGGTGATGTATCTGCTTCTGTCGCGGTTAAGCAGGCAGTTTCAGAATTTGATGCAGCAGCACGAGACTATGTAAATCAGCTAATTTCTCTCGTACCGATGAAAGAATCGAGAGTGAATCAATTAGAAAAACTTTTGTTTCACAATATTGATAATTTTGAAGAGTTGTTGAGCAAGTTTTTTGATATCAGTCTACTTAAAGGCATGGCAGCGGATCGTAGCTTCGTGAACAAGATGTTTTGCCGTCGTCACGTCTATGAACATGATGGGGGAGTTGCAACCACACGATACGTTGAAAAAAGCGGAGACACTGACATTGAGGAAGGTGATCTCATCCGCGAAACAGTGAACAACGCTCATAAACTTATAGGATGCCTCAATCGTATGATTGCAACTTTCGAAACCGACTTTCAGGAAATGTTTCCTCCTGAGGAATTCTGCATTGAAATTGAGAAAGAGCGTAGAGAGAGAATTGGAAAGAGAAATGCATAACAAGGCGCTGTTGCCGAACAATTTTTTCACTGCTTCGCGGTTCCAAAATTGCCGCAAAGTTCTGCGTTATGAGCAATAAGTATGGACACTAAGAAAAATATAGATCCAAGCAAAATAAACAAGCCAATTCAGCTTCTTGGCGCATGGCTCGCTGGTTTGATATTAGTAAATGGCGGATTTTTAGGGACAGCAATCACAATTGACAACCCAGTATGGGTGAGAGGCGTGCTAGTTATAGCAGCGGTAGTTAATGTTCCTGTATTTCTTGCAGCAATTTTCTTGCTTCAAACTAAGTTTAGACCTGAAATGCAAGAAGATTCTTATTACCATGATTATCTTCTAAATATGTCAGGCGAACCAAAAGCAAAATTCAAATTAGTTGAAGATGCACCAGTAAAGCAACCTGCAACCCAACAAGACGAATCAGTTGCTACGGACTGGTCATCTTATAAAGTTTTAGTCAATCCAAATATCAGAGATAAGGAGAAAATAGTAAGTAACTTATCTAGATTAAACATACCTATATCTGGTGAATTCGCTCAGTCATTGTCTCCAACCATTACCGCTCCGGCAATTATGTTTGGTCGCGGTTTTAAACTGAAAAACATTATTGATCTGTTAAAGGCGATGAATGGAACCACTGTTCAATATGTTACTTATGGTGGTGATGAAGACGAGGTGGATCAATACAATAATGAAGCATATATTGGGCCTATTACGCCAGAATACAAAACTCATGGCATACCCTTAAAGGAACTATTAGATGCCGTCGAAAAAGGAACGCTAAGTGCTGAACAGTTCTACTCGGATATAATAATAGCGTTCAATGATGGATATGAGCCTTAATAAGTTAAGCCATAACAAGGCGCTCGTTCGGACGCAAACTACGCTGCGCTTCGTTTGCGCCGCACAGCTTGGTCGTTGGCCGCCATGAACCTGAATAGCAGCATATATGATGGATTTGGCATCACGCCGGAAGATGTCGATACGTATGTGTCCTCGGACATTGGGTTATATGGAGTCGACATTTCCCGTCTAAGCAGCTATTTACTGGTCCAGTTAGCAAGCGCGTGGAAGCACCGAACCCTAAACACTTATTCAATAACAGACGTCATTCAGTCTCTTGAAGGGGTGTGTCAACGGGGAAAGCCGCCCAAAGTCAAGCCGTTCAAAGGGGCTGCGCTGTCTGGTCTCTGGAAGGTGCATTTTGTGGACTCGCGGTTCTTTGTTCGAAACATTTATAACGAGTGGGGAATGTTCCACGACGACAGCCAGAAGTTTGCAGCACTATGTGCCAGAGTCGCAAAAGCAGAAGAGCGGGAGCCGTCGCCTCTGGAATGGCAGAGGCGGTTACCGCATGAATTCGTTGTCGGCGGGTACGAAAACCGCGTAAAAAAGAGAAAACTTACGGGCGAGTGGTTGATATTTGGTATCCATGAAGGCAAGAACATCTATCTTGCGTTGTGTCAACACTCGCGCGGTCCTACGGAAGACAAGGAGATCCATGAGGCGCTCAGAGGTCTATGTGGCGGTGAATTCCCTGCGCTATTTGCAGCTAGCGCCTAACAAGGCGCTTGAAGCGACGCCGGAGAGCTTAGCGGCTTTCTCGGGCAGTGGCAGCGGCGCGCTTCAGCATTATCGTTAGGGGGAAGAAGTGGCCGATTCCGCGTACTTCTTTGATCTTGAGTCCCCAGAGGCTCTGTTCCGTCTCTTGACGCAGGTCGAGAAGCGCTTTAGGGAGCGAAAGAACAAGCGCGTAGAAGAGCTTCTTCTCTTGGTGTTCGGCTTTACACACCTCCGAGAGTGGATCGCGCCTGGATACTCCCCAGAAAACTCGCCACAAACGCCCGAGGAGCGGTTCTATCGAGAGATTTTCGGAGTCCCGGAGTTCAATCTCTTGCGGCATCTTTGCAACCGATCCAAGCACATGGCGGCCACTCGTTCGGCACACGGGGCTCTCCATGGATCAACAATCGATGAATGGGAAGATCTCGATTCGGTACAGAGCATGGCGCGCGGGCCCGCGCTTGCCTACTTCGTCGATGGGCGCGATATTGAAGACGTAATTGCTGCCGTTCGGCGGTTCTACGAACGGAATTGGTTTGAAAAAGGGGAGTCCTCGTGTTCCCCCTAACACGACGCTCAACGTGACTGGGTTACGCTTCGCTTCACCCAGTACGTTAGCTATGCGTTAGGGCTACCAATTATAGGAAATTACATGCCAGAAAAAGGAATCCGCAGCACCTACTCTCAGAGTCCTGTGCAAATCTTAATGTTTGATGATCATGGTTTGATTTCAACAGGAACAGCTTTTTTCTATACACTTAATAATGAATGGTTTCTTGTTACAAATTGGCACAACATATCCGGTAGGAATTTTATAACGAAAGATCCTATATCGGGGTCACGATTTCCTACTTATATAAAAGCAAAGATTTCAGCATATATTAACGACACCAATGGTTTTGTTCCGTTTGCTCAGCGAGTTGACATATATAAAGACTCTCAACCTGCGTGGTATCAGCATCCAATATTGGGTTCCGACTGTGACGTAGTTGCAATACCAATGGAAAGGCCTCCTAGCTGCCCAGAGTATATGCATAATGCAGTGAACCTTATCAGCTCAATGAGAATACCTGTAATGCCTGGAAACTCGGCATTCATTGTCGGGTTCCCTAAGTCTTTAAGTGTTGGCTTTGGGCTTCCACTTTGGAAATCCGGGTATATAGCTTCCGAGCCTCATTATCCAGTTAAAATTGGCGGTGAAGTTTCCGAGATTGGCGGGTTAAAGAGTGGAAAGGAGTTGCCTGCCTTCTACATTGACTCTCAAACGAGAGAGGGAATGTCTGGTTCTCCTGTATTCGCGTCATATACCGGTAACTGGGACGTAACAGATCCATATCAGGCCGTAAACCCAGATGAGAAAAATTTTTGGAATCGTAATGATATTGCGTTGGGAGAAAACAGAATGGAGTTTGTTGGTTGCTACAGTGGGCGGATTGGTTCAATGGAAGACGGTGCAGCTCTTGGGCTTTGCTGGACGGTTGAAACAATTAATGAAATATGCAACTCAAAGAGTATTGGAGATCACCCGCATGTGGTTCAAGCTTGGCCCTAACAAAGCGCTGCTGGCGGACAAATTTTCCGCTGCGCTCCAAATTTGCCGCAGAGCGCGGCGTTATGCATATTTATGGGGTATGGTATGAGTTATTTGAAGCAATTTGTCGATTCAATGAGGTTTCTAGAAAGATTCGATAAAAATCAAAAGAGACAAGGCTTGAACTATGAGGAAGTTTTTCGTGGAATTGAGAGCAATCTTCTAGATAAAGAGTTGCAGAGCTTTTTGGATAACAACCTCGGAACTGCTGCAGATAGCTTTATACGGAACTCTCCTGGAAACCTCGCAAACCTCTGCCATAGTGTTTCGCAACAGTTTTATGAAAACTGGATGTCGCAAAAAATAGGTGATATAGCTCCAGTTGCAATAACCGTTGGAAACGTGAAATATAAAGATCAAGAGGTTTATAATGTATCAAAATCTTCGGTGAAACGGATAATGGCGAAAGGGTTTTGTCCGGATGAAAGCCTTGATGTTCATGTTTGGCTAACGTTCTCAAATATGACTGTATTAGACTTGACTGTTATTCCTACGCTGGTATCAAAGGGATTGGCTGGCCCGACTGATTTCGATGATCTCAGATATGTAATCTGGAAAGAAGGGGATGACTCAGACTTCGAGTATATTCCTGTTCTTCAGCACAATAATTTTATGTATGCGGTAGACAAGATAGCAGGTCACGCATAACAAGGCATTGCAGCAGACAAGTCGCTGAATGCGTCGTTAGCCATTGGCAAGGGAAACTAGTGTGCAAGCCAACATAGAAAAATTCAGGAAGGACCTCGATTCACTCATAAAGCAGGGGCAGCTGCTTCTCGTCGCGATGCAGTACGACTGTCACCCCGAGGCCGTCGAGGAAGCGTACGGTGAAGATTTCAAGAAACTAAAGAAATCTTTACCGAACTTCAAAATTGAGTATCAAGGATGGTACTCAGCCTCAAAAGCTCTAATAAAGCAGCTACTGCCTGACCGGCTCGCTGACTTTACTCGACATTACGAAAAGCCTAAGCCGCGCAAAGATATCACCTTTGAGAATTACCGAGTAGAGGATTACCTTCAAGGCCTTAGGGTCACACGTGGATGGGAGAAAGAGGAAATAGTGGGGCCACAAGCTGCAATTCCGCACTTTGAGCAGCAGCGCGCAATTTTGAAGGCTGTCTCAACACGATTTGAAAATTCGCTATACGACATAAGACAGTTGGTGCAAGCTGATCTTTTTGACTCTGAGCTGGCGACGGCGACATCACCCCCTGATTGAGTAGCGCTACACTTTAGAGTCCGATCCTATGGGTAAGGAGATTGGACATGAAGAAGCGTTTCAGCGAAGAACAGATCATTGGCT
>NZ_LJZS01000013.1 GCF_001314875.1 Halomonas sp. HL-48 | reverse complement strand
TCCGAAGAGTATCGGTGTTCGCTTGCCTTGATATTTGGTGATTTATCACCCTCATCGGCAAGCGCCCACATGAATTACCTGATCAAATTATTAAAGAGCCGTCGAAAAGCGTTGCCGTTCAACGTGGTGCGTATAATACGGTTTTTTCTTGAAGAGTCAACCTGCGCTGACAGAATTTACACGCAGAATGTTACGCGCCAGATGTGCAGGAAGACAGTCCGGCGCTTACCATCAAAGATGCTCAATCGCGGATCGCGCTGAGCAATTCTCAGGCCGCTAGCCGGGCCAACAAATCCGAGCGACGGTTTTCGGACACGAAAGCCGCATTGATGGCGTTTCGGGTTAGCGTTGCAAACACCTCTTCGGACCATCCGAAGGCATAAGCACATGCGATATGGTTGGCCAGCATGCCACCGCCGAAATACGCCGGATCATCGGAGCTGATGGTCACGTTAAGCCCTGCATCCAACAACGCGGGTAAAGGATGGTCGCGCAAGTCATCTACCACTTTCAGGCACACATTGGATAGCGGACACACCGTCAACACGACATGATCGCGACGAAGACGCGCCACCACATCACTGCTTTCTAGACAACGTACGCCGTGATCGATGCGTTCGACGTCCAGGAGGTCCAGGGCTTGGGTAATGTAGGCCGATGGGCCTTCTTCGCCAGCATGGGCGACACGCGCCAGCCCGATTTCCTTGGCACGCTCAAAGAGCGCCGTGAATTTTTCTGGCGGATGGTCACGCTCGGCACTATCCAGGCCAATCGCATCAATCAACTTCCAATAGGGCGCCGCCTGCTCAAGCACATGCAAGGCCTCGTCGGCGGGGCGATCGCGCAAAAAGGCCATGATCATGCCAACCGAGAAATCCATGGTCTGCTCAGCGTCCTGCTTGGCTTTCAACAGGCCGCCCATGACCACCTCCAACGGCACGCCCCGCTGCAGGTGCGCCTGAGGATCAAAATGCATGTCAATATGCACAACGCCCTCACGGCGGGCTCGATGGAAATAGTCCATGGCCAGATCATAAAAATCCGCTTCCGTGCGAAGCACGTTCATGCCTTGGTAATACAGGTTCAGAAACGCCTGCAGGTTCTCAAAGTCGTAGGCATCTTTTGCCTCCTGAACGCTGGCATAGGGCAACTCAATACCGTTGCGCTGGGCCAAGGCAAACATCAACTCGGGTTCAAGTGACCCTTCAATGTGTAGATGGAGCTCTACTTTGGGAAGTTGACGCAAAAAGTCGTGCATACTGGGCTCCTTGGTAAACATGCGACGAAAATAAGCCAACCGCTGATTAGCTTACGTCAGTGGACGTCGCATTAAGCTTACCTGCATCAAGGTGCCAGTGGTAATCGATCCGGGGCAATAAGTCAGGCTGGTCGATTTGATGAACAAAATAGATGACCGTTCTGGTGGCTAGCCAGCGGTCAAGACTCGTAGCGACATACTGAGCTGTCGTCGCATCAACGCTGGCAAAGGGTTCATCAAGGATCACCACGTCCGGATTACGCAGCATCAGCCGCGCCAAAGCGACCCGTCGCGCCTGCCCTCCTGACAGCTGCTGCCCCTTTTCACCCACTGGGGTGTCAAGCGCCTTAGGCAGTTGCGTTACCCAGTCTGCCAAGGCCACGTCGCCAAGTACCTGCCAAAGTCGCTCATCTGTTGCTGACGGATCGGCGATGCGTAAATTCTCAGCCAGCGTGTCATCAAATAAATCCACCTGCTGGGTCAGCATTGCCGTGTGTTCAGCACGATACGCCATCGATAGTTCGGCCGGCGCCTTGCCCAGCACATGAACATCACCACCCGTAGCGACCAGACGCCCCATGACCAGCGACGCCAGCGTGGACTTGCCCGCCCCGGACATCCCTGTGATGACGGCACGTTGCCCAGCAGGAAGGTGGAAACTGACATCATCAAGCGCCAGGTCGAGAGCGCCGGGGTAGCGAAGCGATACCTGCTCGAACGACACACCGCGATCAGACAGCGTACTGCCGGCAGGCGCCAGCATGGGCGCAGCGTCAGCATGGGCGAGCTTATTCAGTCGCTCGGCAGCGGCAAAACTTGCCCCCAAACGCACAAATGCATTCGGCAGTACGCTAAACGCCTCATTCACCCCCAACGCCATCAGCACCGCCATCACTACAATGGGGCCTGCCACCAGGCCTTGCACAAACACCTCGCCGGCCACCCACAGCACGGCTAACGCAACAAGACTGGTCACCGCCGCCACCAGGGCATTACCCATCGCCAGCCTGGAGCCCACCAGGCGCTGATTGTGCAACGCCTGATCCTCATGCGAGTCCACGATGGCCCGATGCCAGTGATGGCTACGGTAGCTGGCCAATTCGGCGCTTCCCTGGACCTGGTCGACAACCAAGTGGCGCAGCACCTCCTGATTCTCGACGTGGCGATAGCTTTGCCGCCACCCCCAGACTGCCAGCCCAAAGGTGATGACCAGCCAGACCAGCCCCAGCACGGCGGCCATAATAAGAGCAGCACCAGGGAGCCAGAAAGCAACAAAGGCAACGATGATCACGCTGCCCAGCAAGGCAACCAGCGGCGGTATGAGCACGCGTAGGTAGAAGTTGTCTAACGTATCGATGTCCGAGGTAAGCCGCGTCAGCCAGTCACTTGCCCGCTGTCGGCCCAAGGTCAGATCGTCGAGTCGGGTCAATTGTCCAAAGACGTGGAAACGCAATTCAGCCAGCAATGTCAGCACGCTATTGTGGTTATAGACCCGCTCCGCATAGCGCGAGACGGTACGCGACAGGGCAAAGAAGCGTATGCCACCCCCGGGTACGTAGACATCCAGCGATACAGACAGCCCCAGCGCCAGAGCAATGCCAGTTAACGCGCTGGCGGTGATAAACCAACCGGATAACCCCAGCAGTGCAACACCGGACAGGAAGGTGGCGCCAGCCAGCAAAGCGCCCAGCATCAGGGCGCGACGCCGTCGCGTCAGCAAGCGCAGCCAGGGTAAAAACTGGCGATAAATTGCACTCAAGCGGGCACCTCCTGAAGCTGGCCGTTGTCCACGCGAAGATGGCGACTCGCCGCCGCTATGACGGCAGGATGGTGAGTGGCGACAACCAGCGTGCGCCCTTCTTTGGCCCAGTCAAACAAGGCCTCAACGACCGCTTTTTCCGTGGCGCTATCGAGCCTGGCGGTAGGCTCATCAAGCAGCACCAAGGGCGCACGGCTCAAGTAAACGCGTGCCAGGGCAAGCCGTTGTGCCTGACCACCGGACAAGCCCACCCCACGTTCGCCAAGCACAGTGTCGAGCCCTTGCGGAAGCGCATTCAGCACTTCACTGAATCCCGCACGCCTTAACGCCGACTGCATGGCCTCTTGCGTCGCTTCGGGGTCCGCCAAGCGCAGGTTATCGGCCAGACTGCCCTGCAGAAGACATGGCTGCTGGTCCAGCCAGGCGACTTGGTTCGTCGCCGCATGACGACACGCGCCCTGGCTCGCGCCAACAAAGCCTGCCAGCAGCGCCAGCAGCGTTGACTTTCCACTACCCGACTCGCCGCTAATCGCCACCACATCACCGTGCCGTAGGGTCAGATCCAACGGGCCCAGAACGACACCTCGGGCCGCATAGCTGACTTCAACCGCTTCAAGCTCCACCAGCGCTTCCGCATCTTGAGTGGCGGGCGGAGAAGCAGTCCTCATGACAGGCGGCTCATTAAGCGTATTGACGATACTCTCTGCAGCGCCTAACGCCGCTGCACGGTCGTGATAGTGCATGGACAGCGTTCGCAACGGCTGGAAAAACTCGGGTGCCAGCAGCAAAACGGCCAAACCGGAAAAAAGCGTCAGCGAAGGCGCAGGGCCGTACTCGATGTAACCGAGCAGGCCAAAGCCCACATACATAGCCACCACAGCGATGGCCACCGACGAGAAAAACTCGAGGACTGCCGATGACAGAAATGCCAGCTTCAGCGTGCGCATGCTCAAATGACGATAGTGATCAGCCGCCTGCCACACGTCTTGCTGGGCGGCGGCCGTATGACCGAAAAGCTGGAGCGTAGTAATCCCGCGTACGCGGTCGATGAAATGCGCCGACAGTCTGGCCACCGCCGCGAACTGATCACGGTTCATGCGCTCGGCCCCCATGCCGACCAGGGCCATGAACAAAGGGATCAGCGGCGCCGCCAGCAATAGAAAAATGGCCGCCAGGTAATCCAGCGAGACCACCACCGCCAGGATGACCAACGGCACCCATACGGTAATACGCATTTGCGGATGGAAGCGCGCAAAATAGCCGTCCAGGGCGTCCACATGCTCGACGGCCTGGGCGGCGATGGCACCGCTTTGCTGAGTGGTCAACCAGACAGGCCCCAGCGCCGTGACTTTGTCCAGCAGTTGCGAGCGCGCGTGACGTCTTATCCTCAGGCTGGCCTCCAGACTAAGGCGCTCCGACGCCCACTGGCAAAGCGCTCTTCCGACAACGGCGACGGCCAACAGAATGAAAACTAACGATAAATCACGGGGAGCGCGGTCATGCACCATCAACTGATCGATCAACCACGCAAGGCCGGTGACAATCAAGACGGTCTGAAACCCCGCCATACTACCGAGGAACGCCGCGCCCCTAAGTCGCTTGCGTTCCAACGATGCAAGCGACTGCAACCAGCGGCGCGGCGTTAACCCGTTTTGCTCAGATGTCGAGGCCATGGGCTCAGTGATAGCCCTCTCCTACACGCACCTTGCCGCGAAATACCCAGTACGTCCATGCCGTATAGGCCAGCACAATGGGGATGACGAACAGCACGCCGATGAGCAGGAAGAGCTGGGATTCGGGTGCCGAGGAAGCGTCCCAGATCGTGTAGTTGGGCGGCACGATGACCGGCCACTTGCTCGCGATCAGACCCAGGTAGGTAAAGATGAACAGGCCTAACGAGGCGACAAACGGCAGGCCTTCTTCCTGACGTTTAACGGCCCGGTAGAGAGCATAAGCACACACCATGGCAAGGATCGGGAACACCCAGATCAGGTGAATCTGGTTGAGCCAACGATCGCGCACTTCGGGGCTGACCAGCGGCGTCCACAGACTGACGATGCCAAATACGACCAGTACCGCCACCAATAGCTTGGGTGTGATGCGATAGGCCCACTGCTGAATATAGCCTTCCGACTTGAGGATCAACCAGGTAGCCCCCAGCAGGGCATAGCCCGCCATCAGGCCCAGACCGGTCAGCACGGTGAACGGCGTTAGCCAGTCGAGGGCGCCGCCCACATAGACAAAGTCTTCAACGGCAAAACCCTGGATGTAGGCGCCGACAACGGCCCCCTGGGCAAAGGCCGCAACCGCCGACCCGCCGCAGAATGCTCTGTTCCACCAATGGCGATTTTTCTTGGATTTGAAACGGAATTCAAAGGAGATGCCGCGAAAAATCAACCCGGCCAGCATCAAAAACACCCCGATATAAAGCGCCGGCAGGAACACCGAGTAGACCAGAGGGAAAGCGCCCAGTAGCCCGGCCCCGCCAAGGACCAGCCAGGTTTCGTTACCGTCCCACACCGGCGCCACCGAGTTCATCATCACATCACGGGATTCGTCGTCGGGCGCGAAGGGAAACAGGATACCCAGCCCCAAATCGAAGCCGTCCATGATCACGTACATGATAACGCCGAAGCCGATAATGCCGGCCCAGATTATTGCAAGGTCAAGGCTGATCATTTGCTCGCTCCTTCAAAATCACCATCGAACGGCGTATGGGCCGCTGAGAAAGGCCGTTTTGCCCGCTCGACTTCACCGGTTACTTCCGCCGTATCTGGGATCATGCCGTTACGTACCACACGGGTCAGGTAATAAATGCCTACCCAGAAAACGACGGCATACACCGCGACGTATCCAATTAGGGTAAACAGCGCCATCCCCCCAGTGAGCGAAGGCGTCAGCCCCTGGGCATGAGTCATGACACCGTATACCAACCAGGGCGCGCGCCCCGATTCGGTGACCACCCAGCCAGCAAGCACGGCAAGGAAAGGCGACACAATCATGCCCACCAGTGTCTTGAGATAGAGCGGCGACTGGAAAACGCGCCCCTTGCGGCGTAACAACAGCCCCGCAATCGCCACGCCGATCATCAACATGCCGATCGCCACCATCACGCGGAATGACCAGAACACCAGCGCCACGGGGGGCTGTTCCTCAGGGGCCATTTCGCTGACGCCGGGGACTTCACCGTCGGCACTGTGCGTAAGCACGATGCTTGCAAGGCTGGGGATGCCGATTTCGAAGTGGTTGGTCTGCGCCTCCTGATCGGGAATCGCAAACAGCAGAAGCGGAACGTTGGACCCGGTTTCCCAGTTACCTTCCATGGCCGCCACTTTGGTCGGCTGATGCTCGAGCGTATTCAGGCCATGGAAATCACCGATGACGGCCTGCGCAGGCGCCAGAAATAAAAGCAGCCACAGGCACATCGAGAGCGCTTTCTTATTCGCCTCTACGTCGCGATTACGCAGAAGGAACCAGGCGCTGATACCCGCCACCACGAAACCACCGGTCAGGAACGACGCCATCCCCATATGGACAAAGCGATACCAGAAGGAGGGGTTGAAGATTGCCGCCATCCAGGAAGTGATATGAAAATGACCGTCGATCATTTCATAGCCGTCAGGCGTCTGCATCCAGCTATTGGCAGAGAGAATCCAGAACGAGGAGATGAAGGTGCCCACGGCCACCATGATAGCGGCAAACAGGTGGACCCCTTCAGGCACCTTGCCCCGGCCAAACAGCAAGACACCAAGAAAGGCTGCTTCCAGGAAGAACGCCGTCACCACTTCATAGCTCAGCACCGGCCCCAGGAAGTTAGACGTTGCATAGGAGAAGTTGCTCCAGTTGGTACCAAACTGAAACGACATCACAATGCCGGTTACCACGCCCATGCCGAACACCACGGCAAACACCTTGGTCCAGAACAGCGCCAGGCGATCCCAAGCCTGGTTGTCCGTTTTATAGAACAGACCGTGCAGCACGGCGATATAAGACGCTAGACCGATCGTAAACACGGGGAAGATGGCGTGAAAGCAAACAACAAACGCGAACTGTATTCGCGAGAGTAACAGCGGATCGAGCTCCATAATTCGCTCCTAAGGCCTGAATGGACTCCCCTCTTGCGAGGGCTTGTAACAAGCTTAGTTGAGCCGCTATCGGTCACGCTTTATTCTTATAGATACTAAGCTTATCGATCACCAACCCGTTAAGTTTACAGCTTAGGAGGCCCGTATGCGGCATGAGTTTTGTTATTTACCTGTGTCCCGTTGACGCAGATCAATTTTTAACGAACAGGCAAGCGTTTGTTAAAAAACTTAGTGACTTACGCGAGCACCACCAAGCTCACCATATAGCCAGTGTAGGCAATAAACAGGGCTAATAAACCACCGCCTTCAAAACGATTGATGCGGCGCGGGCGCCCCCGCCAGGAAAACGCAAAGATCATCATCAGCACGGTCATGACCAGCATGACGCTCCAGTCACGCTGAAGCACTTCCTGCCCGGTTTCAATCGGGGCGATAACACCCGCCAACCCCACCACGGCGAGGCTGTTAAACAGGTTCGACCCCACCACATTCCCCAGCACCATGTCATGTTCGTTGCGGCGCAGCGCCGTAATCGACGACGCCAGCTCCGGCAGGGACGTACCAATGGCGACAACGGTCAAGCCAATAATCAGATCGCTGACACCAAAGCGCTCGGCGATCTCGACGGCCCCCCATACCAGCAGCCTCGAACTGGCGATCAGCAAGACCAGGCCCACCAGCGTCCACATCATGGCCGTGCCACGCGACATAGGCTTGCTATCCAGGGTTTCGGCCACTTCCGAGACAAGCGCATCGTCCTGCTGGCCTCGCGAACGCACAATGCTGACAACGATAAATACCAGCAGCGCCAGCAATAAACAGACAGCCTCCCAACGGGCCACCCATCCATCAAGCAACATCAGGCCGGTTACCAGCATCACCACCAGTAGCAACGGCATTTCTTTACGGATGACGCTTGAGTGAACAGCCAAGGGCGCAAGCAGGGCAACGAAACCCAGCACCAATCCGATATTGGCGATATTCGACCCGTAGGCATTCCCCACCGCTAACCCCGGGTTGCCCTGCATGGCGGCAAGAACCGACACCATCATTTCCGGGGCCGAGGTGCCAAAGCCAATCACCAGCATGCCGATCAATAGCGGCGATAGCCCCAGCCAGCGGGAGGTCGCGGCTGCGCCGTCAATAAACTTTTCGGCGCTCCATATAAGCAATACCAAACCAACGACAACGGCGATGAGAGGAAGTAACATAAGGTTCCCTTTAATGGCTGGTTGCAAAGGTGATCATGTAAGTGCGGCTATTCATAGCCACAGGCTGGGATGGGTTGATACAGGCCGCGGCGATCATTGTCCATACACCGCGACAGGTCAACATCTGCTCGTCATGAATACGCTTATTTTATCCGACATTTGACAGACTTATCACCGACAGCGTAGTGCTTTATTTACCCACGTCAGCGAGAACACTATTTGTCACAACACTGGCTACCTAAACGCCCCACGTTGCACGTCAATGCCCCTCTGGTTGATCAGCAACCGCCCGAGACCCGTACTCAGCGGCGGCGTTTGCGCGCCTGCCATGAGTGCGACTGGGTATCGGCCCTGCCGCCGCTCAAATCCGGCGAGAAAGCCAGCTGTCCGCGCTGTTCGCATGTGCTGGTGAAGCGTAATCGCTATCCTGCTCAACGTAGCATGGCACTTGCCATCGCTTCACTGGTCGCCCTGCTGTTGGCCGTTTCCTATCCCTTTGTCAGCTTTAGCTACAGCGGAGTAAGCAATCGAATTGAGCTGTCCGAGACGGCAAGCACGCTGATTGCCTTTCATCAACCCGTGGTCGCCATTGGCGTGATCATGACCATCGTCGTGCTGCCAGCCGTCTATCTGCTCGGCACCTTATGGCTACAATTTGGCCTATTACGCAACGATCCGCTGCCCTTCAGCCGTTCAACGGCTCGCTCCCTCAGCCATTTGACGCCCTGGATGATGGCTGACGTTTTCATCATTGGCGCCCTGGTCAGCCTGATCAAGGTCGCAGGCCTGGCCGATATCGAACTGGGGCTATCGTTTTGGGCATTTTGCGTCTTTGCCATATTGCTGCTGATGACCGTGCAATCCATCGATGCGGACTGGATGTGGTTCGCCCTTGAAGGCGAGCCGCTGGCCCCGGAAGGCACTCAGCCAGGCATGCCAGCCGCCGCCCAACGGTTGACCAGCTGCCCTACCTGCGGGTTGATCAATCCACAGGCCACCCATGGCAAACATTACTGCGTGCGTTGCCACGAGCGGCTACACCCTCGTTTGCCGCACAGCGTACAACGCACCTGGGCCCTCCTTGTCGCCGCGACGGTGATGTATGTTCCCGCCAACATATATCCCATCATGACCACGACAAGTTTGGGCAACACCTCGCCGTCGACGATCGTAGGCGGTATTGTGGAACTCATTCAGGGTGGGTCCTGGCCCATCGCCGGAGTTATTTTTGTCGCCAGCATCATCGTCCCCGTCGGTAAGTTATGCGCGTTGGCCTGGCTGTGTAGCGTGGCCAATCGCAGTCACGCCCTCAACGCCCAAACGCGTACAACGCTTTATCGGATCACCGAGTTTATTGGTCGCTGGTCGATGGTCGATGTCTTCGTGGTCGCGATTCTCGTTGCGCTTATCCGCGCCGACTCGCTGATGACGATCAACCCCGGGCCTGCCGCGCTGGCCTTCGGGTCAGTGGTGGTCCTGACCATGCTGGCCGCCATGACCTTCGATCCCCGCTTGCTGTGGGACACCCCCGTCACCAAAGACTCAGGACGACGCCGCGCCGCCCATAAGGACGTAATTGATGGCTAATGAAAACGATGTTCAGTCCAACGAACCGCAAAGCGATCCCAACCTGCATCGCGCCAAATCCAGCCCTCAGACACGGCTCTCGCCCATCTGGATTGTGCCGATCGTCGCGCTGGTGATTGGCTTGTGGCTGGTATACGACAACTATTCCAGCCGGGGCACTGTCATCACCCTGACCATGGAAAACGCCGAGGGCATCGAGGCGGGCAACACGCTTATCCGCAGTCGTAACGTGGAAATCGGCCGCGTGCAGAGCGTTCAGCTATCCGATGACCTTTCCCAGGCCGTTTTGCGCGCCCGGATTCAACCCGAAGCCGAAGCCATGCTGCGCGAAGACAGTCGCTTCTGGGTCGTAAAACCCAGGATTGGTCGCGAGGGCATCAGCGGCCTCGGCACCGTGCTGTCAGGGGCTTATATCCAGTTGGAGCCCGGCGCGTCCTCTGAGCCAAGCCGCGAGTTTGATGTCAGGGACACACCGCCTGTTGCACCAACAGGCGTGGCGGGCCTGCAAATCAGCCTTATCAGCCAACTGGGCAACTCCTTGCGGGTGGGCGACCCGGTTTCCTACCAGGGGTTCACCGTCGGGCGTATCGAGGAAACGCGCTTTGATGCGGATTCGCGCACCATGCACCACCAGGTGTTTATCGAGGAGCCCTATGCGCAGTTGGTCACGGAAAGCACGCGCTTCTGGAGCGCCAGCGGGATTGATTTTCGCCTCGATGCTGACGGCGTTCGTGTCAACGTGGACTCGGTCGAGGCGCTGCTGGGCGGCGGGGTCACCTTCGGCGTGCCGGAGGACCTGCCCATGGGGAAACCCGTCGACAATGACACGCGCTTCGAACTCTACAATGACGAAGAAAGTGCCCGCCAAGGGACCTTCAATCGATACCTGGAGTACGTATTGCTCGTTGATGATACCGTCCGTGGGCTTTCCAAGGGCGCACCCGTCGAGTTTCGTGGCGTCCGGCTTGGCACCGTCGCCGCGGTTCCGTGGAATTTCACCGCCCCCCAGCCTGATTCAAGAGAGCAATTCGCCATTCCGGTGTTGATTCGCATCGAACCACAGCGACTGGGCATCGAAAACACCGACGTGGATCTAGACGAATGGGATGCCCGCCTGAAGCGGATGTTCACCCTGGGGCTGCGTGCCTCGCTTAAAAATGGCAACCTGCTGACCGGCGCCATGTTCGTAGACCTGAACTTCCGCCGCGAACTGGAAGCGCAATACGTTCCGGAATCTTTCTCAGAGCGCACCGTCTTCCCCACTACGTCCGGCGGTTTTGCGCAAATTCAGGCGCAGGTAACGGAGTTGCTTGATAAGCTGAACTCACTTGAAATCGAACCGTTACTGACTGGCCTGGACCGAAACCTTCAGGCTTCCGAGTCTATGCTTGAAGAGGCTCGCGATATTAGCGTGACGCTTAATCAGCTACTTAACGATCCTGAAACCCAATCGCTGGGCGGCAACGCCAACCGCACGCTCGAGGAGCTTCAGAAAACCCTGGAAGGACTGTCTCCCGAGTCAGCTGCCTACCAGGACCTGACGTCAGCGGTCGAACGCCTTGATCGGGTGATGCGCGATGTACAGCCACTGACGCGAACGCTGAGTGAAAACCCTCGCGCCCTGCTGTTCGACAATGTCGAAACCGACGACCCCATTCCCCGCGCGCCGCGCGAGTAAGGACCGATAATGCGTCATGTCACTCAAAGAATAATGCTGATGCTCCTGCTGCCGCTGTTGCTCAGCGCCTGCGCCAGCAGCTCTCCTTCGGCCAGTCGCTATGTGCTGCCGGGCGGGGAGCTAACCAGTGGACCGAGTGAACCCGAGGGCGTAGTCGAAGTGAGCGCGCCCCGCTTGCCGCACTACCTGGATGTCGAAGGCATTATCATGCAAACCGATGACATTACCCTACAGGAGGCCAATGGCCACCAGTGGGCGGAAGCCATTGGCCGACAGCTGGAACGTGGCCTACGTGCCCGCTTGTCGGCAGCGCTGCCATCATGGCGCGTGGTACGGGACGCTTCTGGCGACGAGCAGGCGATCAGGCTACGCTTGGAAGTAGACCAATTTCAGGGCCGCCATGATGGCAGCGCTATCGCCAGCGGCCAGTGGCAACTGCTCAACGCTCAGGGCGACGTGCTGGCGATGGAAAGCTTCAATGCCGATACCCCTCTTGCTGAAGATGGCTACCCGGCATTGGTGCGCGCCCTCGGTAAAAGCTGGGATCGCGTCGGCGAGCAGATTGCACAGGCGCTGAAGGAAGTTCAGTAGCGTGAACAGGCCACCAACAAAGGGAGTTGATAGGTAATGACAGATATAGCGCGATCTGCGGATGGCTGCCTCGATGCCGTCAGGGCTCTGTGCCAGACGGTGGAAACACTTCTCGATGAGCCCGCCAGCGAAGAAGGACTGGTAACCGCCATGAGCCATTATCAGACGGTCCACGACACACTGACCGGGAGTCGACCTTCAGCCGACACACAAGCCGCCCTGTCGCGCGTCGAACAGTTTATCATTGCGTCGGCCGATGCCTATTTTCGACAGCAACCCGACGGCATCACCCCGTCACTTGACGAATCCCAGCATATGGCACTTTTCGGCAGGCACCTGATGGCGCTGGACGGCATTGGCCCGGCCACGGCCAAGCAGCTATTTGCCCTGGGCATTTTTACCCCTGAGCAACTCTTCGCCCTATCTGAGGAGGCGCTTGATACACTCGACCTGCCTCCCGCCTCTCGCGCCCGAGTAGCTTCGGTACATCAGGCCCATCGCATGCCGGCACCAGACTAAGCGTCAATTGCATGATATAGTGCTCGCTTAATCAATCGTTCGTTATGAGTGAATCTCGTCACTAGCCACTCGCGTCCTTTCCGGCATGCCGATGAGAGGCCTAAAACCGTTTCTGTCGTGGCTGGCCATTGTTACCTTCAATTCATTACGGTTATTAGCGCTTGCACAGCGCCCTTCACCCTCAATCATTTAACACAGCGTGCTATATAGCGATGCCAACGGCATGCGTATATGGTCGCTGGGAGAACGCATGAACTTTTCTGACCTCGGCCTCGACGCCGATTTACTTCGCGCGGTGACCGATCAAGGCTATACAGTGCCGACGCCTATTCAGCGTCAAGCGATTCCGGTCGTACTACAGGGCCGCGACCTGCTGGCCAGCGCCCAAACGGGCACCGGTAAAACCGCGGGGTTTACCCTTCCCATGCTGCAGCGTTTATCTGCAGGCAAACCCGCGGCAAAGCGTCAGGTACGCGCCCTGGTGCTGACCCCCACGCGTGAGCTGGCAGCCCAAGTAGGGGAAAGCGTTACCACTTACGGCCAACACCTCTCCCTGCGTTCGCACATTATTTTCGGCGGCGTTGGCCAGCAGCCCCAGGTTGATGCCTTGAAGCGCGGTCTCGACATCCTGGTGGCGACCCCGGGCCGGCTGCTGGACCTGCAACAGCAGGGTCATGTGGACCTTTCAAGCGTCGAAATCCTCGTCCTCGATGAAGCCGACCGCATGCTCGACATGGGCTTCATCCATGACATAAAACGCCTGCTGAAACTGGTACCCAGTAAGCGTCAGAACCTGCTGTTTTCTGCCACGTTTTCAAATGAAATCCAGACGCTGGCACAGCAGTTCCTCAATGATCCGGCGTTTATCGACGTCGCCCCGCGCAATACCACGGCCGACAAAATTGCGCAGTCGGTATACCGGGTCGATCGCGAGAAAAAGCGCGAGCTGCTGGCACACCTGATCAAGGAACATCAGTGGTATCAGGTGCTGGTCTTCACGCGCACCAAACATGGTGCCAACCGCCTGGCTGAGCAGCTCTCCAAGCAGGAGATTCCCGCCATGGCCATTCATGGCAATAAAAGTCAGGGCGCCCGGACCCGTGCGCTGGGCGCGTTTAAAAGCGGCGACCTGCAGGTACTGGTCGCCACCGATATCGCCGCGCGCGGATTGGATATCAACGAGCTGCCTCACGTGGTGAACTTCGAGTTGCCCAACGTCGCGGAAGATTACGTCCACCGTATCGGGCGCACGGGCCGTGCCGGCAGCAACGGCGAAGCGGTTTCGCTGGTGTGCGTCGATGAGCACTCCTTGCTGAGCGGTATTGAACGCCTCATCAAGCAAACCCTGCCCAAGCACATTGAACCCGGCTTTGAACCCGACCCCAACGCCACGCCCCAGCCGATCGAAAATGGCCGGCGCCAGCCGCGTAATGCGCGCAGCCAACGTAAGCCGAGTCAGCACGCGGAGCGTGACGCAGCCCCCAAGCGTCGTGCCCGCCGCTAGCTCGGTGTTAAAGAATATGCGAAGGTAGCGCTCTTATCGGGCTACTCATTAAGCACCTGTTTTCATGGAGTGATCATGGCGTCTTCCCAACTTATTGCGCAATACCGCCAGTGGCAAACGTTCCAGCGCCAAGAGCAGTTAAGCAGAGAGCACTTTGGCGTTGTGCAACGCCTGGAAGATGCTCGCGCCTCATCGACGCAGGTCGTGCAGGCGTATCGCAGCATGGCGGAAAAGGCGTCAACGGAAGGTGCCTGCTATCGCACGCTTTTCCTGCGCAAGCGGGACGACCAACACGCCCTGCCCTGCGAAGGCTGGCTGTTTGTGCGCCGGGTGCTCAGCGAAGGCAACAGCACCAGGGTAAGGGTGACGCTTGTCGAAACCTTCACGCTGGAAGAGGGAACGCTTGCCCCCGGTGATAAGCCAGCGCGCAAGCTGACCCTGGAAATTTTCGATCAGGTCAAGGTGGATAAAGGCATGCGCACCAGCGTGCGCGTCGATTGCCTTGATGCGCCCGACGACTATCACTTCATTACCCTGCTCGACGCCGTTCGTGGAGACTTGCGCCCCCACCTGAAATAAGACGAACCCATGCGGGCACGCCATAGCGTATTCATTGCACTGATGGTGATCGTGGGGCTCAACCTTCGCCCCGCGATGTCATCCGTCGCGCCTTTACTCAACCGCCTGCAGGAAGTTGCCGGTCTCAGCGCGGCAGCCGCTGGCGTACTCACCACCTTGCCGGTGCTTTTTCTGGGCCTCACGGCACCGCTTGCGCCATTACTGGCACAGCGTATTGGCAGCGAACGTGCGTTAAGCACGGCCCTTTGCCTGCTGCTCGCGGGCCTGGTGCTGCGTGGTCTGCCTTTGCCTGGTGTTTTGTTCCTTGGCTCGGCCCTGGCCGGCGCCGCCATCGGTCTTGCCGGCACGCTGCTGCCGGCGCTGGTCAAACGTCAACTTCCGCATAGCGCCGACCTGCTGACCGGCCTGTACACCATGGCCCTGTGCCTGGGGGGCGCGCTAGGTGCTGGTCTGAGCGTGCCGCTTACCCACTACCTGGGTAGTTGGCAAGCCAGCTTGATGAGCTGGTCCTTGCTGGCCTTGGTAGCGCTGGTGTTATGGGTGATTTACATGCCCATTACCCAAACCGCTTCAGCACAAGCGTCAACTCCGCATACCGGCGTGTTCAAGCTACTTCGCCAACCGCTAACCTGGTACGTCATGCTGTTCATGGGCATTCAATCATCGATGGCGTACATCGTGTTTGGATGGCTGCCTACGCTGCTGGTATACCGCGGCTACAGCGAAACCGCCGCCGGTCTTACCATGGCCATTTCGATACTGTGTCAGTTGGCTTCTGCGCTTACCGCGCCATGGTTTGCCCGCCTGGGACGTGATCAGCGTCCGGCCTTGCTGTGCGTTCTGCTATCTACCGCCTGCGGTTTATGGATGCTGCTGCTCGCACCCTTGAGCTGGCAATGGCCGGGCGCAGTATTACTCGGGCTGGGTCAGGGAGGCAGTTTTAGTCTGGCGCTAAGCCTGCTGGTCCTGCGCACGGCCAATGCTCGCCTCTCGGGGCAGCTATCAGGGTTGGTACAAGGGGGTGGTTACACCATTGCGGCCCTGGGCCCATTCGGAGTCGGCCTGCTGCTGCAGCATAAAGCCAGCGGTGGCCAGATCGCCTGGCTATTGATTACCCTACTTGGCATTTGCGCTGGCTTTGCCCTACTGGCCGGGCGTAAGCGCCGCCTCGATGATAGCTCCGGACAGCTATTGGTCCACAATGAAGACGTTGACAGCCTAAATAAGGAGACGCCGTGAGCGATACTTCTCCCTTTCAGCCCATCACCTCGACGTCCGGCCCTCGCCTGTTGATCCTCTATACCGGCGGCACGCTGGGTATGCGTCCGGGCGATCAAGGTCTCAGCCCGGCTGGCGATATCGAATCGCGGTTGGCGCAGGCATTTGGACAGCTACCGCTCGCGCTGCAACAGCGCCTGCCCGCTTACGACGTGCTCAGCTATGCGCCGCTGATCGATTCAAGTACTGCCACGCCTGGCAACTGGTCACAGCTGGCCCGCGACATTGCCACGCGCCTGAGCGACTACCACGGCTTTGTGGTCATTCACGGCACCGATACGCTGAGCTGGACAGCCGCCAGCCTTGCCTACCAGCTTCAGGGCGTGGATCGCCCGGTCATTCTTACCGGCGCCATGCAGCCCCTCGAAGCCCCTGGAAGCGATGCGCTGGGCAACCTCTACGGCGCGCTGCGCTGCGCCACCGAGCCCAAGGTAAAAGAGGTCGCCATTTATTTCCACGGCAAGCTGCTTCGCGGCGTTCGTGCCATCAAGCAGCATAGCGAATCAGCCGATGCGTTTGCCAGCCCCAACTACCCACTGCTCGGCGAGCGGGTGGGTGACGATATCGTCCATTACCCCAGCCGCAGCCTGGCGGATCAGCAACGCGGGGCACCCCGGTTCGAGCTGCCCGACTACACGCCCGTGGACGATGGTGCCATCGTCCGGCTGGCGCTATGGCCGGGCATCAGCGCCTGGCAGATGGCGGCCTGGCTGGATGACGCACGAGTCAAGGGAGCGTTGCTACAGCTGTGGGGCGCCGGCAATCTACCCAATGACGCGGCGTTGCTAGCCGTTCTGGCAAAGGCCAGTGGCGAAGGCAAATTGCTCGCCGCGATCAGCCAGTGCCCTCAAGGCAGCGTGCACCTGGGGGCTTATGCGGCGGGCAAAGACCTGCACGACGCGGGCGTTCTGTCTGGCGACGGCATGACGCCGGAGGCAGCGTTCTGCAAGCTCGTTCATCTGTTGGCTCAGCCGCTCACCGACGAGGACCGACGGCAACGCTTCGTGACCCCCCTGGTAGGTGAGCGCTAGTGAAGACCGATAGACGCTGAGCGTTAAATGCGCACCTGGCAATCGCGGCGTTTAACGCTAAGGTGAAAGCACATCCAATGAATTGAAAGGAGTACGCTTAATGGAAAAGCCAGTGCATCACTTCAGCGAGCTATTCGAACAATTGGGGCTGGCATCCGATGCTGCTTCGATCGAACGCTTCATTCAGCGCCATGCGCCATTACCCGACACGATGCCGCTCGCCGATGCGCCCTGCTGGAATGAAGGACAGGCGGAGTTTTTAAAGGAAGCTGTTGAGGAGGACGCCGATTGGGCCGAGGTAGTCGACCACCTCGATGCATCCATGCATAAACCAACCTGATCGCGTTCAGCCGATGCCGGGCTAGCGCGTCAGCCTGGTATCGGCAGGCATGCGTCGACTTATACCTGTAGCCGAGCCTCCACCCGCTCGAGAATCTGACGGCTGACTTTACCCACCAGCGGCGTTGCCGCCTTGTTGACGGCTTTTTCCATAAAACGGCTGCCGATTTCATAGCTGAGTGTCAGCGCCACTTCGGTGCCTTCCGGAACCTCACGCAGATGATACCGGCCCTGGTTTTTCACACCGCTTATCGATTCCCAGGCGAGCACCTTGGGCGGCTGAATATCGGTAATCACAACGTCAAAGGTCCAGTCCATGCTCAGTGCGCGCACATGCCACCGGTAACGATCGTCACCTAACGGATCAATGGCGCTGATCAGATCCGAATAGTCGGCAAAATCCTCGACGCGCCTCAGCAACCCAAACACTCGCTCGGGCGTTGCCTTGACGATGGCGCTGTGTTCGATAGTGGCCATAGCATCATCCCTTCAATGAAGCCCCTAGCCTAGCACTTTCAGAGCAGATTGTGTGTAGCCAGAAACGCGTCAATTGCGTACACTCACGCCCTTCCGGACCGGACCCCGGAACGCAGTAGCCGCTTTGCAACACGCTACGATCAATAAATTCTCCGGCATAAAGAGTGTCTATCATGTCAACTTCCCAAACCTCTCATGGGGCCACCGCCGTGGTGATCTATTCCGGCGGCATGGACTCTTTCACCCTGCTTCATCGCGCCATCAATGAAGGCTGTGACGTCCATGCGCTGTCGTTTGACTACGGCCAACGCCACGCGCGAGAACTCGATACCGCTCGGCACGTCTGCCAGCAATTGGGCGTCCCTCACCAGGTCGTGGATATTCGTTCGATTCATTCGCTGATTGATAACTCGGCGTTGACCAACACCGCCCATGACATGCCACACGGCGACTACGACAGCGACAACCTGACCGCCACCGTGGTCCCCAACCGCAACATGATATTGCTGTCGTTAGCCATTGCGAAAGCCGTCAATATTGGCGCCAGCCGCGTTGACTACGGTGCCCATGGGGGCGATCACGTCCTGTACCCCGACTGCCGCCCCGCCTTTGTCAAGGCCATGGACCATGTTGCCCGTATCGCCAATTTCTCGCCTGTCGACGTCCATGCTCCTTACCTGCATGCGGGTAAGGCCGAGATCCTAGCGGAGGGGCTCGCACTGGGACTCGACTACCGCGATACCTGGACCTGCTACGAAGGCGGTGACCTCGCCTGCGGTCGCTGCGGAAGCTGTCGAGAGCGTTTGGCTGCCTTTGCCGCAAACGGGGTCAGTGACCCGCTTGCATATGCTGACGCCAAGGAGGCAGACGCATGTACCAGGTAAAGGAAGCCTTTTACACGCTTCAGGGTGAAGGGGCGCAGGCCGGGCGGGCCAGCGTTTTTTGTCGTTTCAGCGGCTGCAATCTGTGGAGCGGACGCGAACAGGATCGCGCCACAGCCAGGTGCACGTTCTGCGACACCGATTTCATTGGCACCGACGGTCAAGGCGGTGGCCGTTTCACCACCCCAGAGGCCCTGGCCCAGCATATTCTGGCGATGTGGCCAAACGAGGCCGGTAAAGCAACCCCTTACGTAGTGTTCACGGGAGGCGAGCCGCTGCTGCAGCTCGACGCGGCGTTGATCGTCAACCTGCATAGCCTGGGGTTTGAAGTGGCGGTCGAGACCAACGGCACGCTCCACCCGCCCGCTGGGATAGACTGGCTGTGCGTCAGCCCCAAGGGCAACAACCCCCTGGTGATCCAGCAGGGAGATGAATTAAAGCTGGTCTATCCTCAGGTCGAAGCGCCACCCGAGGCGTTCGCCCACCTGGACTTTCGTCACTTTTTCCTGCAGCCGATGGACCTGTCCCCGGTACACCAGGACGCCGACACGGTGTCGCGGACCACCGCATACTGTTTAGCCCACCCGCAGTGGCGCTTATCGCTGCAAACGCACAAAATCGCAGGCTTTGACTGATGGCGTTATTTGTAAATCAACTGACGCATATCGATGCGTCACTATGGTGCCCAGACGCGGGTTTGAAGGGTATCAGTTGGCAAGTGGATGCACTGCTCGAAGGCGAGCTTGGTGAAGACGGTATGCTGTTCGATTTTGGCGACGTCAAACCATGGATCAAGCACCACCTGGATGCCGGACTGGACCACACGCTGCTGGTGCCCGTGAAAGCCGCAGGCGTCAGCGTGACCGAGTGCCCTGAAGGGCTATGCGTGCGAACCACCTCGCCCTACCCCATGGAAGTCACGGGCCCGAAAGAAGCGTTCACCCTGGTGCCAGAAGCCACCATTGATCGCGACGCGGTCGCCCGCTCGCTCAGTGAAGACCTTACTGCCCGACGGCCCGAGAATGTCTCGCGGGTACAGCTCACCTTGAGCGACGAGCCCATTGAGGGGGCCGCCTACGGGTATAGCCACGGCCTGAAGCGCCATATGGGCAACTGCCAGCGGATTGCCCACGGGCATCGCTCGCGGCTGCATATCTGGCAGAACGAAACGCGCCAGTTCACGCTTGAAGCGCACTGGGCCGACTGGCTGGACAACCGCTACCTGTTAGAGGCTGGCGACATCGTCGAACAGGATGCAAAACAGCTTACCTGCCGCTATCAGGCGGCCCAGGGCATGTTCTCGATCACCTTGCCGAGCGATCGCTGCGCCGTAATGGCGACACCTACCACAGTAGAGAATATAGCCCGCTGGCTGGCCGAGCGCATCGCCGATCAGACACGCAGCGTGACACGGGTGCACGCGTTTGAGGGGTTCAATAAAGGCGCCATTGCAGAGGCGGGGGCATGAGCGAGGGATGCCGAGCCGGCTGCGGGGCATGCTGCATTGCGCCCTCCATCAGCTCAGCCATTCCGGGCATGCCCGATGGCAAACCTGCGGGCGTGCGCTGCGCTCAGCTGGACGAACAGAACCTGTGTCGCCTGTTCGGCGATCCTCGCCGGCCCGCTGTCTGTGAAAGGTTCCAGTTCGACGCTGCCGTCTGCGGACGGCAGCGAGATGAAGCTATGGCCACGCTAAGCTGGCTGGAAGAGCACACCTGACCTCCTCCTAGCCTAGCTCTCCAAACGCTCCGGATGGGTCAGGCGGTGGTCGAGCAGGCTTACCCAGCGGACCAGCACCGGCGCGTCGCTATGGCTGACATCACCAAGCAAATGATGAAAGGCTTCGCGGGCGCGTTCGTCTTCCGGCGCAATACGTGTCAGCCATAACTCCAGCGCCGCCAGTTCCTGGTGACGGTTGCCGTGTTCGCGCGCCTGGGAAATCGCCATCTCGGCCAGCGCGCGCACTTCATTGGCCGGGTGATCGAGCATGATGCGCACCCGCGCCAGTTGGGTGGCAAGCTCAGGCAGAAACAGCGTTGTCCGCTCCTTGGCGATCACCAGGCACTGATCCAGATAATCCTCTGCGGCGGTCAGTTCACCCAGCGCAATGCAGGCATCGGAGTACCACAGCACGGGGCGTTGAAAACGGTCTCGCCCGTTGAGCTCGGCCATTTGGTCGAGGCTGTCACGCAGTTGGGTGAGCCCACCTTGATCGCCTGCCAATGCGCGCTGCCAACCCAGAATCCCCTGGGCGGAAATTTGCCAGAGCTGCAAATCCGGCGTGGCGGTCATGGCGGCCGCCTTTTCCGCGTGGCGCGCGGCCAGGTGCACGTGGCCCAACTGGCGGTAAAGCGAGGCGGCAAATAACAGCGCCATGGCCAGCGTCCCTGGGTGCCCAAGCTTTTCAGCCAGACGGATCGCCGCGGAGACCTGGCGTTCGGCGCGCTGATAGTCACCGCGTAGACACAGGGCCCAGCCCTGAAAGCAGGCCGCCGTTACCTGGGGATGGTCGGAGAACGGTAGCCACTCGATCATCATCGGCGCATTGAGCGGATCGATTTCATTCAGATGGTCATGGGCCTGCTGAATACGCCCCGCCCAGTATTCACAGTGCGCCCGCGCGTAGTCTGCGAGTCGCTGGTAGCGAGGGTCATCAAGGCGGGCAGCGATATCCGCAAGGGTCGACGCCAGCGCGAAGGCATCGGCATGGGCATAGCGCTGGCTGCGCCCTACCCACAGCCCCCATTTGACCAGGAATATCTGCTCGAGGTCCTCTGGGTCTTCCGGGTGGGTCTCCGACTGTCGCAGTAGCTCGCGGGCGCGCACGAAGCTTTCGTGGGCGGTGGGCGAACCATGCCCTTCCAGAGCAAAGGCCGCCTGACCGCGAACCGTCAGCAAACTCACCTCACGCTCGATCTCGTGTTCGACGTGACGCAGGCTGGCAAGGCCGAAATCGGCCATGCGCAGCGCAGTACGGTTCGCGCTTACCTTCAACGCCTCCCGTGCGGCCAGTTCGAAATAACGGGCGCCACGGGCATAATGCCCGCTGCGCCGAAGATGGGTGGCAAAATCGCCCGGGTGACGACTGATCCACATCGGGAATCGCTCTTCTATCAGGCTCACCACCTGCTGGTGGAGCGTGACGCGCACATCCCGTGGGCATGACAGATAGGCCGCTTCCTGAAGCAGCTGATGGCTGAACTGAAACTCGAGTTCACTGGTGCCATTATCCACCGGCTCGATAATCTCGAGCTGGCGCATGTGTTCCAGCGCCTGCTGCAGGCGTGTGGTGTCGTAGCCGCTGCACTCTTTGAGGAAATCAAGCCGGAAGCGCTTGCCCAATACCGCGGCAATGTGCGCAATGTCCCGGTCGCCTTCCAACTGGTCGATGCGGCTAGCCAGCAACCCAAGCAGTCCCTTGGGCAACTCGTCGAACTGGACACTGCGCCCTTCGCGACGATCCATATCCAGGCGACGACAGATTTCCTGCATATACAGTGGGACGCCATCGCAGCGCTCGATGATCTGGTTACGCAGTCGCGGGCTCAGGTGAATCCGATAGCGCCGCGACAGCTGAGACAGCAGGCGCGATGACTGCAGTGCATCCAGCCGACCGAGGGTAATCTGCTGGTCCCAATGCAGCTTGACCGGTAGCGGTTCACGGCCATGATGGCTCGCCACCAGCATAAAGGCGGTATTGATCGGCAGCCGCGCCTGAAGACCGGAAAGTACTTTAAACGAGGGTTCATCGAGCCACTGCAAATCATCGATCATCAGCACCAGGGTGTGCGTGGCGGCCTGGCGCTCGATCAAGCGGTGCAACAGCATCACGACGAGCTCGACCGCCTCACCGTTCTGGGTAAGCTGCGAGACCTCTTGCACACTGCGCACGCCAAGTGCCTCTTCAAGCAGGCTTTGCTGCTCGTCGCGCAGCGAATTGAAGGCTAATTCCGCCTGCAGATCATGCAGAGCATCGACGTCGGGCGTGCGCTCCAGGTACCAGGCAAGCAAGGTGCGGGCAACGCCGTAGGGTTCCAGGACCGAAAGACGGGTGGTCGGCTGCCAGCAAATGGCGGCATCGCGACTTAGCTCAAGCTGGCGGAAGCCGACCATCAAGGCTGACTTGCCCATTCCCGAGGCACCGCGGACCAGCACGCTCTGGCGCAGCCCAATACCGGCACGAGCAAGCGCATCACGCAGGGTTCTCAGCGAGGTCTCGCGCCCCACCAGGCTCGGCGGCATGGCATCGCGCCCACCTTCATTCTGCCCCAGCACCAGCGCGCGCTGGCGTACCCGACCGTCGCTGGCCAACACGCGGGAAACCAGGCGCGGTTGAAGATCCAGCGCCGGCGGCATGTGCTGACTCGACTCCTGGGAGATGACCAGTTCACTGCCTTCTGCGGCACTCATCAATTCAACGGAAATCTGCGTTACCTGACCCAGCGGATCCGCCAGTTGACGCTCAGGCAGGTAAACCACCCGACCGCTGTGCAGACCGGCCGCGAGCTCAAACTGTGGCGGTTCGCCTTCACCGCTCCAGTGCCTCGACGACTCTTGGGGCAAGGTTTGACGGCAGTGCTCGTAAAGAGCGACCAGCTCAGCTAACTGGTGAGCGGGCCCGTGGGTACCAAAGCAGGCAAGCCCCAGCCCTCCCGTGGCGCCGGGCAGCCAGAACCCACCCAGATGATGACATTGCTGCTCGAGCCAACGCAGCAGCTCAAGCTGAAGTGCAAGGCAGTTACGCGCCGCGGCGCGGTCCTGCCAGTCGCCCTGCAGGCGCAGGCGGATGGCCATGACCGACAGCTGGCGCAGCTCGATTTCGTCTTCACGCAAAGGCTTGCTGTCTGTCGCCAGCGCCCGTGAAAAGGCGCCCTGTGGCGACATGGCACGGGCGTCGGGGTGACCATCGGACCAGTAGCTTGCCAGCTGCAGGAAGCTCGGCTCCGGCTGCTGACCCGACAACGCCAGCAGCTGTAAATAGCTGTTGTATTGCTCGTGGGCCGCGGCCATCTGCTTTTGTTCGGCTAGCTGTTTAACCAGGCGCTCATGGAAAGGCCCATAGCCCGAAAACCGGCTGACCAGGGTTTCCAGAAGACCGTCAGGCACGTCCTGATGATTATCCAGCACATGCTCGGCAAAGCGAATAACCCGCTGGCGCCATTCGTTACGGGCCTGAACCAGCCAACGCTGGAACTCGCTGCAGTTGGCGAGCTGTAATTCTTCGATCAGGTCGCCCTGGTAACAGGTCAGCACCGCATTCAACGTCTCCAGATCGCGTGGTCCTTCAAGCAGGGCCTGCAGTTCATGAAGGTCGACCTGCCAGTTGGCAGGAAGTTGAAAGGCAATGGTCTGGCGCGACACGTTCAGTACCTGCTCGGCGTCTTCGCCCAGTGACTGACGAAGGCAGTGCAGCGCGTGGCGCAGGTTGGTGCGTCCTGACGACAGGCCTTGATCGGGCCACAATAGTTCCGCCAGGGCAGCCCGATTGACCGGCTGCCGATGCAGCAACAAGTAGACAAGCAACGCTTTCACTTTGTCATAGCTAAAGTGCGTCAACACATCGTCGCCCTGGGATAAGGCAAAATGGCCGAACAGGGTGAGTTGGTCGTACTTATTCGCATCGCGCATGAGACACATCCTGTCTGTACGAACGGCGACTTACGCTGGCACGCCGCTATGAAAACGGAAAGCCGAATCCGGCGAAGTGATTAATGCCGCTTCGCAATCGACAAAAAACGCGATTCGCTCATCAATAGCGTGATCGGTCTGCTGGCGGGCTAGCAACAGATAATCTTCGTAATGGCGGCCTTCGGACTTGACGAGCGTGCGATAGAACTTCGCCAGCTCTTCATCAAGGTAAGGGATAAGTCGTGCAAAGCGTTCACAGCTTCGCGCCTCGATCAGCGCGCCAATAATCAACACATCAATCAATCGCTCGGGGTCCTGTGAGCGTAAGTGACGACGCAGCCCTTCTGCGTAACGAGACGCGCTCAAATGCCGATACGCCACGCCGCGCTGCTCCATTAACGTCACTACCTGTTCAAAATGCAGCAGCTCTTCGCGGGCCAGTTGCGACATCTTGCTTAACAAAAGCGGCTGGTCGACGTAGCGATATAACAGACTCATCGCAGTGGAAGCCGCCTTCTTCTCACACTGAGCATGATCAATGAGCAGCGTTTCAGGGTTTTCCAATGCCCACGCAAGCCAGGCAACGGGGGTCGGACACGCCAGAAAATCATGCAGGCTGTCAGGCAGCAGGTCGTCTGCCCCGATCACATGATTCGCTTTAGCACCTGAGATTACTTGTATCGACATAACACCATCACTAAATATCTATCACATTATTGTACAACATTATCACGCTTTGGGTAATGCAACATTTTCTGTATAAGCCTTCATGAGCCTTCAATTAGTTTCGAAGGTAGCTATGAGACCTGTCAGTAACGCGGTGTTACGAGAATCACACTTTCCGCAACCGCTGTCGATAGTTGGTGTTTTTTCGTCAGTAAAGCATGCAAGAACGTTTGGTCCAAGCAGGTTTAGGCGACAAATCACCGCCTATCAACACAAAGTACAACGCCCTGAATGCCGACTCACCTTAACATTGTCGACAGTTTCACGTAGAATCGCTGCCATCCAACCAGCGCTGTTTGTCAAGCGTATGTCCGTGTCCGGGGGCGTTTTATGGCGTATTCGCCATGTGCCGCCGCCACCACAAAAGCAGATGAGAGGGCCCCCACGTGCTTGAAGCCTACCGCCAACATGTCGAGGAACGCGCCGCAGAAGGCGTACCCGCCAAGCCCCTGACCGCCGAGCAAACCGCAGCCCTGATTGAGCTGCTGAAAGCCCCGCCGGCCGGTGAAGAGGAATTCATTCTTGACCTGATTACCAACCGCGTTCCTCCCGGTGTTGACGAAGCGGCTTACGTGAAAGCCGGTTTCCTGACCGCCATCGCCAAAGGCGAAGCCACATCGCCCCTCATCGATAAAGTGCATGCCGTGAAGCTGCTTGGCACCATGCAGGGTGGCTACAACATCGTGTCCCTGGTTGAACTGCTCGACGACGACGAGCTGTCCCGGGAAGTCGGCGAACAGCTGAAACATACCCTGCTGATGTTCGATGCCTTCCACGATGTCGAACAGCGCGCCAAAGATGGCAACAGCGTCGCCAAGGACGTTATCCAGTCATGGGCCGACGCCGAGTGGTTCCTCTCCAAGCCGGCGCTTGAGGAAAAGATCACGCTGACCGTCTTCAAGGTACCCGGCGAAACCAACACCGACGACCTGTCACCCGCGCCTGATGCCTGGTCGCGCCCCGACATTCCCCTGCATGCCAACGCCATGCTCAAAAACGAGCGTGAGGGCATCGAGCCCGTCGAGCAGGGCAAGACCGGTCCGCTCAAGCAAATCGAAGCGGTCAAGGCCAAGGGCTTCCCTGTGGCTTACGTCGGCGACGTTGTCGGCACCGGCTCTTCGCGCAAGTCAGCCACCAACTCCGTGCTGTGGTTCTTTGGCGACGATATGCCTTATGTCCCCAACAAGCGCGCTGGCGGCTTCTGCTTCGGCGGCAAGATTGCCCCCATCTTCTTCAACACCATGGAAGACTCCGGCGCCCTGCCGGTCGAAATGGATGTCGAGAAGCTGGCGATGGGCGACGTGATCGACGTCTATCCGTACGCGGGTAAAGTCTGCAAGCATGGCACCGACGAAGTGCTCACTACTTTTGAGCTGAAAACCCAGCTTATCCTTGATGAGGTGCGGGCCGGCGGTCGTATTCCGCTGATTATCGGTCGCGGTCTGACCGGCAAGGCACGTGAATCCCTGGGCCTTGCGCCATCGGACGTATTCCGTCTTCCCGAGCAGCCCAACGACACCGGCAAAGGGTTTACTCTGGCGCAGAAGATGGTCGGCAAAGCCTGTGGCATGGACGGCGTTCGCCCTGGCATGTACTGCGAGCCCAAGATGACCACCGTGGGCTCCCAGGACACTACCGGGCCGATGACCCGTGACGAATTGAAAGACCTTGCCTGCCTGGGTTTCCAGGCTGACCTGGTGATGCAGTCGTTCTGCCATACCGCCGCTTACCCGAAGCCGGTGGATGTGGATACCCACCACACCCTGCCGGACTTCATCATGAACCGTGGCGGCGTGTCGCTGCGCCCGGGCGACGGCATCATTCACAGCTGGCTCAATCGCATGCTGCTGCCGGACACGGTCGGCACCGGCGGTGACTCGCATACCCGCTTCCCGCTGGGCATTTCCTTCCCGGCCGGCTCAGGCCTGGTCGCCTTCGCCGCCGCAACGGGCGTCATGCCGCTAGACATGCCGGAATCCGTCCTGGTGCGTTTCAAGGGCAAACGCCAGCCGGGCGTCACGCTGCGCGACCTGGTGCACGCCATTCCGCTGTATGCCATCAAGCAGGGTCTGCTCACCGTCGAGAAGTCCGGCAAGAAAAATGCGTTTTCGGGCCGCGTGCTGGAAATCGAAGGCCTTGAAGACCTGACCGTCGAACAGGCTTTTGAACTTTCCGATGCCTCCGCCGAGCGCTCGGCTGCGGGCTGCACCATCACGCTGTCTGACGAAAGCGTCACCGAGTACCTCAAGTCCAACATCACCCTGCTCAAGTGGATGATGGCCAACGGCTACGGCGACGAGCGCACCATCAGCCGACGTATAGAAGGCATGGAAGCATGGCTGGCCGACCCGAAACTGATGCGCGCCGACAGCGATGCCGAGTACGCCGAAGTGATCGAGATCGACCTTGATGAAATCAAGGAACCGGTACTCTGCGCACCCAACGACCCGGATGACGCGCGCCTGCTTTCCGACGTGGCCGGCGAAAAGATCGACGAAGTCTTCATCGGCTCGTGCATGACCAACATCGGCCACTTCCGTGCCGCCGGCAAACTGCTTGAAAAACAGCCCGCCGGCAGCCTCAAGACTCGCCTATGGCTCGCGCCACCTACCAAGATGGATCAGCACCAGCTGACCGAAGAAGGTTATTACGGCATTTACGGTCGTGCGGGTGCGCGCATGGAAATGCCCGGTTGCTCGCTGTGCATGGGCAACCAGGCACGCGTCGCGGCCAAGAGCACCGTCGTTTCGACCTCAACGCGCAACTTCCCCAACCGCCTGGGTGACGGTGCCAACGTGTACCTCGCGTCGGCAGAGCTTGCGGCCGTCGCCGCTGTTGAAGGGTGTTTGCCAACGGTCGACGTATATCGCCGTTACATGAGCGAATTTGACGCCATGGCTGGCGAGATATATCGTTACATGAATTTCCACGAAATTGAGGAGTATCAGAAGATCGCCTCAAACGTGATTCCGGTAGCCCAGGAAGCCTAGGCTTCTGCTACCGTTCCATCGCCGATGCTCGCACCATCACAAAAGGGCGCTGCTCTTTTGAGTCGATGAACGAACGCCCCGCCTCTGTTCTACAGGGGCGGGGCGTTTTTTTAGCCATGGATGACCCCGTTCAGGAGTATGCTATGCCGACGATTATCACCCCCGACATCTGCGATGCCTTTCCGGGCGTTCAGGTTGTCGAGCCTCTCTTCGCCAACTTTGGCGGTGTGGATGCCTTCCACGGCGCCGTTCGCACGATTAAATGTTTTGAAGATAATTCGCTTGTGAAGCAGGCCGTTGCCGAAGCGGGTAACGGCGCCGTGCTGGTCGTTGATGCAGGCGGCTCGGCACGCTGCGCGATGCTCGGCGACATGCTGGCCGAGCAGGCGGTCGAGAATGGCTGGGCCGGCATCGTCATGTACGGCTGCGTGCGCGATGTCGATATCCTCGCCACGCTTCCGCTTGGCGTTCAAGCGCTGGGCAGTCATCCACGGAAAAGCGAGAAACGCGGCGAAGGGCAACGCGATATCACTATCAGCTTCGCGGGCGTTACCATCTCCCCCAACGACTGGCTGTACGCCGACAATAACGGCATCCTGATTGCCGACCATGAATTAGCGCTTGACCAGCGCTGAAACGACCCACTTGCCAGAGGTGGCGGTTGCTGCCACCCTGACTTTTCATGTTATGACGTTATTGTGACCATGCAGCCTTTGACCCAGTTAGGCTATGCACTTGTTCGCTCGTTACGCGATCATTTGCGTCCGCTTATTGCGTTTCACCTCTTCTTTACCCTGCTCGCTTCCGCGCTGTTACTCCCCGCCATCGCCTGGGTAATGCGTTCTTTACTGGCGCAGCTGCAGCGTAGCGTGGTGACCAACAACGAACTCGCGAGCCTGATATTCAGTCCCCTGGGGCTGGTGGGCATGCTGGTGGGGATCGGTCTTTTCTTTACCGTGATCTACTGGCAACAGGCCGGCATGCTCCAGGTGGCCATTCGCCCCCGTGACAATCATTATCGCCTGGCCTTCGAGGCCCTTTGGCTGAGCAGTCGCCGCTTGCCGGCTCTCGTCGGCCTGGTGGTGTTACAGGTCGGCAGCCACCTGATACTCATGGCGCCCTTTATGGTGGCGTTGACGTGGCTTTATGAGGTCTGGCTGAGCGGTATCGATCCGTATTATCTGCAGCGCGTCAAGCCCGCTTCACTGTGGTATTTTCTCGCCTGCGCCATCCCGCTGTTATTGCTGTGGTTGGTGCTGGCAGCCAAGCTGTACCTGCGCTGGCTGCTGGCGCTTCCGCTGGTGGCGCTGGAGCAATGCTCGCCCCTCCAGGCACTTCGCCGCAGCGTCATGCTGACACGGGGCTGGCACCGCTCGATTGGTGCTGCCGTGATACTGGTGCTGGCACTCATCATTGTTCTGCCACTGGCGACCACCCTGCTCTTCGACCGCCTGTTCACGCCACTGCTGTGGTGGTTACCCGAGCACACGGCCGTGCTGGTGCCCGCCATGCTTGGCTACTTGACAGGGTATGTGCTGATCACCCTGGCGATCACCTTCGTGGGTATCGCCGCCAACGCGCTGCTTTCCGCCTGCCTGTATCTGCAACTGGCGCATCGTGAATCGCGGCCCGCGCCGCCTGAAGACGCCCACCCGGGTCGCTTTGCCTGGGCCGTCGAACTCAGCGTACTGGCGTTTGCGGCCCTTCAGGCCTGGTGGATTCTGACCAGCTTCGAGATTCGCGACGATGTCGCCATCATTGCCCACCGCGGCAGCTCCATGGCGGCTCCGGAAAACACCCTGGCAGCGTTGGACCAAGCCATCGAGGATGGCGCCGACGCGATTGAAATCGACGTCCGTCTCACGGCCGACCAGCAGGTCATGCTTTATCATGACCGCAATATGGCCCGGCTCACCGGGGATCGAGAGGAGTTCGGCGACTTGACCCGAGAGGAACTGGAGCGTTACGACGTGGGCAGTTGGTTCGGCGACGCCTACCGCGGAGAGCCCATTCCCGGCTTCGATGACGCGCTTGACCTGGTGCGAGGGCGCGCCGATCTGATGATCGAGATAAAGCCGTTACCCGGTCAGGGGCAAGCTCTCAGCGAGGCCGTCATCGAAGCGCTGCAACAGGAGACCGACACGCGTTACCGGTGTTGGGCAGCTATCGACAATCCGGTAGACGCCTACGCCCAGTGTGGCTACCCGGATGCCATGCACACGATGCGCATTGCCACCATGTCGCCGGGCCTGGTGCCCTTTATCAAAGAGCAGGCACCGGATCTGAAGGTGACCCTCATTGCACAGCTCATCCTGCCGGGCACCCTGGATCGCAGCTCGTTCGATGCGCTTGGCTTGCGGCATAACCGCATCACTTCCCAGGAAATACGCCTGGCCAGCCTCTACGGCTATGAGGTGCATGCCTGGACGGTCAACCGTCGGGAACGGATGTCCACGCTGATCGACCTGGGCGTGGATGCGATCATTACCGATTACCCCGAACACCTGGCCGAATTGCGTAACGACCGCCGCGCGCTGAGCGACGGCGCCTTGATGCTGGTGAAACTGCGCAACTGGCTGCGGCGCTAGTCCCCCATTACCACGCCTTCACGGCGTGGGTCGGCGCCGCCAAACAAGCCACCGTCTTCGTCACGCATGATCGCCTGCAGCCCACTGGTCAGCGCTCGCTCGCTGATCTCATGGCCGCGCTCGCGCAAGGCCTCGATTGTGGCCTGCGGAAAGCGGTCTTCCTCAACCCACACCTCATCGCCAAGGGTGACCGCATGCGGCAGGTTCAAGGCGGTTTGCGCATTCATTCCCCAGTCACGAAGCGCCAGCAGCGTACGCGCCGTGTAATGAATGATCGCCGCCCCGCCGGGAGAGCCCAGACTGCCCACCAGCTCGCCGCTATCCCTGTCAAAGATCAGCGTCGGGCTCATGCTTGAACGCGGCCGCTTGCCAGGCTCCACGCGATTGGCCACAGGCTCACCCTCTTCCTCAGGCTGGAAGGCAAAATCGGTGAGTTCATTATTGAGCATAAAGCCGCCCGCTAGATCCGTGCCACCATCGCTCATGATGTGCGAGCCAAATGCCTGTTCGATGGTCGTGGTCATCGACACCGAACGGCCCTCGGCATCCACGATACTGATATGGCTGGTGCCATACTCGGGCTGGGTCGGCTGGGGGGCAAAGCTTGCCTGCATGTCACCCGGGCGGCCGTGTTCAGCACTGTTACCCATGCTTTCCTGCTCAATCAGCGCGCTGCGTTCGGCCAGATAGTCAGGTGCCAGCATGCTCGACCAGTCTTCCCCGGGGGCGTCGACGAAGTCCGGATCGGCAATGTAATAGTTACGATCGGCGAAGGCTAGCCGCGATGCTTCGAGAAACTGATGCAGCCAGCCGCTGCTCGCGACGCCATCGTCCAACGGCGCTTCGAGCAGGGGCTGCTGCTCGAGCATGCCCAGGATCTGCATGACCGTGAGGTGGCCGGAGGAAGGCGGCGGAAAACCGCATACTTCCCATTGCTGCCATGGCGTGCAGATCGGATCGCGGGTGATGGCTTCGTAGTTCTCAAGGTCATCAAGCGCCATCTCACCGGGACGCTCAGGGTGCTGGGTTATCCGGTCGACCATATCCTGAGCGATGTCGCCTTGATAAAAGGCACCGCTGCCATCACTGGCGATACGCTTCAATATTGCTGCCAGGGCCGGATTCTTGAGCGTCTCGCCCACCTCGATGGGATCGCCTTCCTGATCGTAATAAAAGGCGCGGGCCAGTTCGTCATCGCGCAAGGCCTCGTCATTGGCCAGACTGGCATGCAGCCTCGGACTGACCTCAAATCCTTCTTCCGCCAGGGTGATCGCCGGCGTCAACAGTGCCTCCCAGGGCAGGCTACCGTGGGCGGCGTGGGCTTTTTCCATCAGCCGAACGGTACCGGGCACCCCGACAGATCGACCGCTCGCCACGGCCTCCATGAACTCAAGTGGCTCACCCTCTTCCATGAACAAATCGCCGTCGACGGCGGCCGGGGCGGCTTCACGTCCATCATAGGCCCTTACGTCATCGCCATCGTAGTAGAGCAGAAACGCCCCGCCCCCCAGGCCGCTGGACTGTGGTTCCACCAGCCCAAGCACCATCTGAACGGCAATGGCGGCGTCGATGGCATTGCCACCTGCTTTTAATACCTGGTAGCCCGCATCGGTCGCCAGCGGATTGGCCGCCGCCACGGCAAAGTCGTCAGCCGACCAGCCGGGTTTTTCTTCATAGCCCGACTCCTCTTCGGGTGAGATGGAGGGCGTTTCGTAATCGAAGCCCCACGCATGGAAAGGCACTATCAAGAGGCCGGGCAGTAACCGGGCCATTATTTTTGAGGGCATCGCGCCGACTCCGACATTGTGTTCAATCCAACCGCATCAGACCGCTAGACTATAAAACCAGCGCGCCCGGCACAATGGCCGGGCGCTTAATGACTAGACGGCTGGATATTATTCGGCGATGGTTTCACCGGCCAGCATGAACCAGGTTTCCAGGACGGCATCCGGGTTCAGCGACACCGAGTCGATGCCCTGCTCCATGAGCCATTTCGCCAGCTCAGGGTGATCAGAGGGTCCCTGCCCACAAATGCCCACGTATTTACCCTGGGCCTTGCAGGCCTTGATGGCCATCGACAGCAGCTTCTTGACCGCCTCGTTTCGTTCGTCAAACAGGTGTGCCACGATGCCCGAATCGCGATCGAGCCCCAGGGTCAGCTGGGTCAAATCGTTGGAGCCTATCGAGAAGCCGTCGAAATGCTCGAGAAATTCGTCGGCAAGCAGCGCATTGGCCGGCAGCTCGCACATCATGATGATCTTCAGCCCCCTGTCGCCACGCTTGAGCCCGTTGGTGGCCAAAAGCTCGACCACCTCGCGGGCTTCCTCGGTCGTGCGCACGAAGGGCACCATGACCTCGACGTTGTCGAGCCCCATTTCTTCACGCACGCGCTTTAGCGCTCGACACTCGAGCTCGAAGCAGGGGCGAAACGCCTCCGACACATAGCGCGAAGCGCCACGGAAACCGAGCATGGGGTTTTCTTCACCGGGTTCGTAAAGCTTACCGCCGATCAGGTTTTCGTATTCGTTGGACTTGAAGTCGGACAGCCGCACGATGACACGTTCGGGGTAATAGGCGGCGGCCAACGTCGAGATACCTTCGACAAGTTTATCGACATAGAAGCTGACCGGGTCGCTATAGCCGGCGGTGCGAATGTCGATCACCTGCTGAAGATCGGCTGGCAGCGTGTCGTACTCCAGCAGGGCCTTGGGATGCACACCGATCATGCGGTTGATGATGAACTCCAGCCGTGCAAGCCCCACCCCGGCATGCGGTAGGCTTGCAAACCCGAAAGCTCGATCAGGGTTGCCCACGTTCATCATGATCTTGAAGGGAATCTCGGGCATGGTGTCCACATTGGTCACCTTGCAATCAAAGGCGAGTAGCCCTTCATAGACATGTCCGGTATCGCCTTCGGCACAGGAGACGGTCACGTCGCTGCCTTCGCTCAACCGTGTGGTGGCATCGCCACAGCCGACCACGGCTGGGATGCCCAGTTCCCGGGCAATGATGGCCGCATGACAGGTCCTGCCGCCGCGGTTGGTAACGATCGCCGAGGCGCGCTTCATGATCGGCTCCCAGTCGGGATCGGTCATGTCGGTTACCAGTACATCGCCATCATGGATCTTGTCCATATCGTCCGGGCTCATGACGATCTTGGCGGTGCCACTGCCAATTCGCTGGCCAATCGCACGGCCGGTCACCAGGGTGCGACCTTTTTCACGCAGCTGGAAGCGCTCCAGCTTGCCGCCTTCCTGCTGGGAAACGACCGTTTCGGGCCGTGCCTGAACGATGTACAGCTCGCCATCGTCGCCATCCAGCGCCCATTCGATGTCCATGGGGCGCTGGTAGTGCTGCTCGATGGTCACGGCCTGGCGAGCCAGCGACATCACCTGGGCATCGTTGATGCAGAAGCGGCCACGGTCCTGAAGCGGCACATCGATGGTCTCTACCGATTTCCCAGCGCTGGCCTCTTCGCCATAGACCATCTTGATCAGCTTGGAACCAAGATTGCGGCGCAGTACCGCCGGCCGCCCTGCGGCCAGCGTGGGCTTGTGTACGTAGAACTCGTCCGGGTTGACCGCCCCCTGGACGACGGTTTCGCCCAGCCCCCAGGAAGCGGTCACAAACACCGCCTCGCGGAAACCTGATTCGGTATCCAGGGTAAACATGACCCCCGACGCACCGGTTTCCGAGCGCACCATTTTCTGTACGCCCGCGGACAGCGCAACGTTTTCGTGGGCGTAGCCCCGATGGACGCGGTAAGAAATCGCTCGGTCATTGAACAGCGAGGCGAAGACCTCGTGGACCGCGCGCTTGATGTTGTCGAACCCTTCGATATTCAGAAAGGTTTCCTGCTGACCGGCAAAGGAGGCGTCAGGCAAGTCCTCAGCGGTGGCCGAACTGCGAACCGCCACCTTGAGAGCCGGATGACGCTGCTGCAGCGTTTCGTACGCAGTGCGCAGTTCTTTTTCAAAAGTGGGCGGTAACGGCGTGTCGATGACCCATTGGCGAATCATTTTGCCGGCGTCGGCCAGCGCCTTGACGTCATCCACGTCCAGCCGTGACAAGGTCTCATTGATACGCTCGTTGAGTCCTTTGTGGGCAAGAAATTCGCGATAGGCATGGGCCGTGGTGGCAAACCCACCGGGAACGGTCACCCCTGCCCCGGATAAATTGGAAATCATTTCGCCCAGCGAGGCGTTTTTGCCACCCACACGTTCGACGTCGGCCATGCCCAATTGATCGAACCATAGAATGTAGTCGTTCACGCAACCCCCTCGCTCAATAGGCCAGCGGCGGTCTCAGCCGCTGAAGATGAATGCGCTTACCCTAGCACCGCCCCGGTGCATTCGCCATTGGTCTAATAGCGAAGGGAGTGGAGGATTTTTACAACAGATGGGGTTTTTGGGCATTTGCTGTAGTCAGACGCTTGACGCAGTTGTGCCGAGCGACATCCCGGCACACAATATGCGCAACGAAACGGGGAGCAACCAGCATGCAGCGCACGGCTTTTTTTATATCGGATGGAACGGGGATAACCGCTGAGAGCCTGGGAAGAAGCCTGTTGGCCCAGTTCAGCGATGTCGATATCCATATGCAGACCAAACCGTATATCGATACCCTGGAAAAAGCCCAGGCCCTGGCCGCGATCATTGACGCGACAGCGGTGAAAGACGGGCAGCGGCCGATCATTATCGACACGATCGTCGATCAGCAAATCCGCGATGTAATTCGCAAGGCTTCCGGGTTCAAGGTGGATATCTTCTCGACGTTTCTTAAGCCTCTCGAGCAGGAGCTTGCCACCCACTCGTCCTACAGCGTCGGAAGGACCCACTCGATCGGTAGCGACGATGTCTACATGGACCGCATTCACTCGGTTCACTTCGCGCTGGATAACGACGACGGCGCGCGCACCCACCAGTACGATAAAGCCGACGTCATACTGGTCGGCGTTTCGCGCTGCGGCAAAACCCCCACGTCGCTCTACCTGGCCCTGCAGTTCGGTATCCGCGCCGCCAATTACCCGCTAACCGAAGACGACCTGGACGAAGACGGCATGCTGAAGCTGCCGAAAGCGCTCGCGCCCCACCGCCACAAGCTGTTTGGCCTGACGATTGACGCGCGTCGCCTGGCGGCGATTCGCAACGAGCGTCGACCCAATAGTCGCTACAGTTCGATGGATCAGTGCATGCGGGAAATCGAGCAGGCAGAAGCCTTGTATCGGCGGCTGCACGTGCCCTACATCGATGCCACACGCTTTTCGGTGGAAGAGATATCAACCCGCATGATCGCCGAAACCGGCCTTGCGCGGCGTTTTTCGCCGCGCTGATGCCAAAAGCCATGACTACATGCCCTTGGGTGCAAAAATGCCTGGGGCATTACGCCAGTAGCCTTTGTAATCCATCCCAAAGCCAAACACATAGCGGTCGGCCACTTCCAGGCTGCAGTAATCCGCTTTCAAACCGGGCACTGCCTTGCGGTCGTGGCGCTTGTCGACCAGTACGGCGGTGGTAATGCTGGCGGCTTGCGCCTGCTGGCAATAGTTGAGAATTGCCGAAAGGGTAGTGCCTTCGTCCAGAATGTCGTCGACGATGACGACGTGGCGACCAGCCATGGGAATTTCCGGCGACACCCGCCAGAAGAGCTCACCGCCACGGGTCTCGTTGCGGTAGCGCGTGGCGTGCAGGTAGTCGACCTCCAGGGGGAATCCCAACCGGGTGAGAAGATGCCCCGTAGTGATCAAACCGCCATTCATGACGCAATAGAAGACCGGTAGCTTATCGCCCAGATCGTCACTGATCTGCTCGGCCATCCGGTCCAGCGCCTGCTCTACTTGCTGCTGGGTAATCAAGCAATCGGCGTTGTCCATCAGCTCGCGCATTGAGTCCAGTGACGCGAGCGCTTCTTTATCTAACGTTGCCATTAAGTTTCCAACCTACTGAGTAAAGACGGTTGCCAGGCTGTGTCTGAAAAGTCGGCGTGCGCAGCCAGTTTTCAGACAACGCCTTAGGTACCGGATGACTGACTGGCCATTGCTTCCAGTTGGGCGTGGGTGCGCCGCCAGCGGCTAAGCGCGGGCAGCGCGTCCAGATCAGGCCGAGCGCGCTTGTAGCGTAGTTTACCCGGCCGCGCGGAAACCGGCGCTGGGGTAGCGGCCACCACCTCGAGCGCGGCCTCGCGGTCGTTGCATACCAGCAGCATGTCGCAGCCTGCCGCCAGCGCAGCCGCCGCTCGCTGGCGCGGATCGCCTGCTTCATGGGCACCGGCCATGCTCAAGTCGTCCGAGAAAATGCAACCTTTGAAACCCAGCGACTGACGCAGCATGCCCAGCCAACTGGGCGAAAAACCCGCCGGCCGGGCATCAAAGGCCGAATACACAATATGCGCGGGCATCACGCCATCCAGTTGCTTGGCCAGGGCGCTGAAAGGCACCAGATCGTGCTGCTTCAAGGATTCGAAAGAGCGCTCATCGACGGGCAGGGCCAGGTGCGAGTCCGCCGCGACCCCGCCATGGCCGGGAAAATGCTTGCCGACCGCCGCCATGCCGGCCTCGTGGAGCCCGGTGACAAGAGCACCACCCAGCTCACTCACCTGCACGGGCTCAGCGCCAAAGCTGCGGTCACCAATCATGCTGTTTAATCCGCTATCGATATCCAGCACAGGGGCAAAGCTGATATCCAACCCGCAGGCGGCCATTTCCATGCCGAGCAGCCAGCCCGTATCCTGAGCGAGCGCGAGACCTGCCGCGCGATCCCGCTGATAATGCTCACCCAGGCGCGCCATGGCGGGCAGCCGCGTCAGGCCCTGCTTGATACGCTGGACGCGGCCGCCCTCCTGATCCACCGCCAGCAGTATATCGGGGCGCTGCTGACGCACTTCGCCACATAGGCGACGTACCTGGTGAGCATCGTCGACATTACGCGCGAAGAGAATAACGCCCCCGACCGCGGGCGATGCCAGCAACTGCCGTTCTGCGGCGGTCAGGGAAGTCCCTTCAAGGTCCAACATGACCGAGCCCAATGGTTGTGTCATAGCGGGGTGTCCAAAAAAGGCACTAATTCTAGACCAACATTAGCGTGAGTCCAACGATCAACGTCCGTCGTGCAGCCAGACAGGCGTTCCCGGCAAGGCATGCTCGAAAAGCCACAGCAGATCCGCATTGCGCAGCCGCACGCAGCCATGCGACGCCGGTTGGCCCATGGGCTGGTCCGGCGGCGTGCCATGCAGATAAATATAGCGGCGCTGGGAGTCCACCTGCCCCCCACGATTGACCCCAGGCTCCAGGCCACACAGCCATAAAATACGGGTCAGGATCCAGTCGCGTTCGGGAAACGCCTCGCCCAGCTCGGCACTGAACACTTCCCCCGTCCAGCGGCGTCCCTTGAACACCGCATTTTCAGGCGACTTTTGGCCAATCGCCGCGCGAATATAGTGCCAGCCTAGAGGCGTCTTGCCGCTGTTTTCCTGGCCGCCCACCCCGGCGCGTCCCGTGGAAACATCACACTGATAACGGCACGTATCGCCTTGCCAGGCGCGCAACTGCTGCGATTGAATAGCGATTTCGAGCCACAGTCCCTGACGGGGCGGCAGCTCAGTGAGCGACGGTGTCTGCATGCGGCTCAGTGTCTCTTTCATCGGGCAAGGGCGCATTCATGGCGGCCACCACGACGGGGCGCAGTCGGCGAATCAGGTCGCGGACCGATACCTGCTGGTGATAATCCTTTTCGGCGATATCGCGCAGCGCGTCCAGCCCTGACAGGGTAAAAATGACGGTACCTAACATAAAGTGTAGCCGCCAAAAGCGCTCGGCATCGGGCAAATCGGGCGTAGCACGGCGTACCAGTTCGGTAAAACGGCTGAACACATCACCGTACTCTTGCTGAATATAGCGACGCAAATGCCCCTGGGCCTGGCTGTAGGCCAGGCCAAGCAAGCGCATGAACACCTTCAGGCTATTGCGCTCCGCGGGCACCTCCAACACCGTGGTGGCCATGGTCTCGAGCAGCACCTCAAGTGGAATGTCACGGCTTGCGTAGCGCGCTTCAAGCGCGTCCAGAGCACTGTGGAAGCGCTCGGAGAACGGGTCGAGGTAGCGCGCAAAAACGGCCTGAATGAGCGCCTTCTTGGAGCCAAAGTGATAATTCACCGCGGCCAGGTTCACCCGCGCCTTGCTGGTGATATTACGTAAGGACGTTTCGGCAAAGCCACGCTCAGCAAAAAGCACTTCCGCCGTGTCCAGAATGCGCGTCACCGTATCCGATTGAGCCATGCTGCTCTCCATAAAAACGGATGTTTTAAACAATCTAAGGATACTACGTTATCATTGTAGCCCTCTCAACGCTTGGTTAGCGTTAAATCTCGCCTCGCTTGGGGCACAGCATCCCCTTATACATCATATCGTTAGCCGGCTTGACGCAGATATGTACTGGACAGGGAAACATACTGTATACTTAACCACATACTGATCAGGTAAACAGAAACGCTGTCTGCCCATTTACCCACGCTGGAGGCTGATATGTCACGGCCGTTAACCGTACGTCAACAGAATGTGTTCGACTTTATTGTCAAAACCATGGCGGAGCTTGGCTACCCGCCCACCCGGGCAGAAATCGCCAAGGCGCTGGGCTTTCGCTCGCCCAATGCGGCAGAAGAACATTTGCGGGCGCTAGAGCGCAAAGGCGTCATTCGCATTATCCGCAATACCTCTCGGGGGATTCGCTTGCCGAATCAGGAGCCTCAGGACACGCTGGACAGCCAGCCGCCCGCGGCTGATCCCGCCAGCGGACTGCCGATCATCGGCGAGGTCGCCGCGGGCAGCCCTATTCTGGCCGCCGAGCACATTGACCGTTATTGCCCGCTGCCCGCCGACTACTTTACGCCCAGGGCGGATTACCTGCTGCGCGTGCGCGGGCTTTCCATGCAGAACGTCGGCATTCTTGAAGGCGACCTGCTCGCCGTACATCGCACCCAGCGCGTACGCGACGGCCAGATTGTCGTCGCCCGACTGGAAGATGAAGTCACCGTGAAGCGTTTCAAACGCGACGGGCATCACGTCACGCTGATCGCGGAAAATCCCGATTTTTCACCCATCAATATCGATTTGCGCACTCAACCACTCGACATCGAGGGCGTAGGCGTCGGCGTTATCCGCGGTGGCAACGGCCAGGCGCTTGGCTAGCTGAATACCACGGTTTTATTACCATGCACCAGCACGCGGTCTTCCAAGTGCCAGCGAAGACCCCGTGCCAACACGGCTTTTTCCACATCACGGCCAAAGCGCACCAGATCCGTCGGCGTGTGGCAGTGGCTTACCCGGTGAATGTCCTGCTCGATGATCGGGCCCGCATCCAGTTCCTGGGTCACGTAGTGGCAGGTCGCCCCGATCAGCTTGACGCCGCGCTCATAGGCCTGGTGGTATGGCTTGGCGCCGGCAAAGGAAGGCAGAAAGCTGTGGTGGATGTTGATCACCTGCCCGGCATACCGCTCGCACAGTGAAGGCGGCAAAATCTGCATGTAGCGCGCGAGCACGATGCAGTCTGCCAGCGCCTGGTCGATATGCGCCTGCACCTGCTCGAAGGCAACGTCTTTATTCGCCGGGTCCACGGGCACGTGGTGATAGGGAATCGCGTACCACTCGGTCAACGATCGCATATCGTCATGATTGGAAATCACCCCGACGATATCGCAGTCAAGTTCGCCCACCTGCCAACGGTAGAGCAGGTCAACCAGACAGTGGGATTCCCGCGAGACCATCAGCACCACCCGGCGCCGCTGCTGGGTATCCACCAGGGACCACTGCATATCGAAGCGCGCGGCAACCGGCTCAAATGCCGAACGCAACGCCTCTGCCGACATCCCCAACGAGTCCGCCAGTATTTCGTAGCGCATGAAAAAACGCCCGGTTTCCAGATCGGAATGCTGGCTCGCCTCGGTAATCGACCCCCCCTGCTCAGCGATAAAACTCGACACCTGCGCGACAATGCCTACCTGGTCCGGGCAGGAAACCACCAAACGATAAAAATGCGACATGGTAAATACTCTTGACGGTGTGCACCCGGCGCAAATAGTGGCCACACCGGGGATTCAACAAACGTCTATTGTACCCAATGCCCGGCGCGCAATCACCGCCCGTTACCGCGATGATTGTTAGCCGCCCGTCCCATCCCGTATAGTTAAGGCATTACTTTTTAGGCTTTAAGACTCTGATGCATCCACCGCGCGCTCATATTCGTCCCCGTCGTCGCCCTCCCCTGCGCCTCCTGCCGCTGGGTGGCTGCGGGGAAATCGGTATGAACCTGACGCTTTACGGATACGAGGATCATTGGATTGCCGTGGATTGCGGCATGATGATTCGCCAGGATTTGCCTAACACGCCCCTGCAAGTACCCAATCTGGAGACCCCCAAGGCACTGGGCATAGCCCCCAAGGCGCTGTATATCACCCACGGTCATGAAGACCACATTGGCGCGGTCGCCTGGCTATGGCCGCACTGGCAGTGCCCTGTGTATGCCACCCCGCTGGCCGCAGGCCTGCTGCGCCTCAAGTTTGCCGAACACCAGCTGAGCAGCGCCGCTATTCAGGTGATCGAACCCGGCGAAGCGCTGGAAAACGGCCCCTTTAGCCTGCGCTACCTGGGCGTGCCCCACTCCATTCCTGAAAGCTGCGCGGTGCTGATCATGGCCGGCCCCTATCGCGTTCTGCATAGCGGGGACTGGAAACTGGATCCCGAACCGCTCATTGGCGCGCCGATCGATCCATCACAGTTCAAGGCACTTGCTCCGGTCGATCTGGTGGTGGGCGATTCCACAAACGCCCCTGTACCTGGTCACTCCGGCAGTGAAGGCGATGTGGCCCGCGCGCTGGCCAGAACCCTGGCCCGTTGCGAAGGACGGGTGATCGTCTCCTGCTTTGCCAGCAACCTGGCCCGCGTGCTGGCGATCGGCCGCGCGGCCGATCAGTGTGGACGGCGCGTCAGTTTGATGGGCCGCTCGATGGAGCGCATGGTTGGCGTGGCGCGGGGGCTCGGCTATATGGATGATTTCCCGGCGCTGGTGCCCGCCCACGATCTGGGCTACCTTCCCCCCGATGAAGTCGTCGTGATTGCCACCGGCAGCCAGGGTGAGCCGCGCGCCGCCCTGCAGCGATTCGCCCAGGGTCGACACCCCCATGTCGATTTGCAGCCAGGCGACAATGTGATCTTCTCCGCAAAGGCGATACCCGGCAACGAACGACCAATCGAACAGCTGAAAAAGCGCCTGCAACAGCTTGGCGTCCAGCTCTTCGATGAGTTCAATCACCCTGAACTGCATGCCACCGGGCATCCCGCCCAGGAAGAGCTTATACGCTTTTATCAGTGGCTATCGCCGCGGCATCTGCTTCCCGTTCATGGCGAGCGTCTTCATCAGCGGGCGCATCAACGGCTGGCGGCGTCGCTTGGTATTGAAGCTCCGCTGGCACCGGTCAATGGCGACATGATCCGGTTTGATCATCAGGGGCTGCATCACGAGCAGCATTATCCCCAGCCGCCGTGTATCGTCAGCCAGAACAGTGTCGTGCCTCACCCGGGGCTTGAAAGCGACACCAGCAGCACCCATCCGCGTCGGGGACGGCTGTATCTGGCCCTGCCGGTCTGCGCGACGGAGACCGGCTGGGCGCGCATTGGCCGTCTGATGCTCGATAACACCAGTGCCAACCCCCTGGATGAAGACAGCTTCAGCGAATGGCTGGACGAGCAGCTCGCCGACCTGCACGCGGATACACTGGCGGACTTGCGGCTCGGCCTCCAGCCGCGTCTGCTCGCCTGGCTAGCCGACCATCTTCAGCATCTGCCCGAAGTGCACCTGCAGATCATGGCCAGCGAACTGCCCGCGCCTATCGCCGACGAGTAAACCAGCATTGGCGCTGTAGAGAGAGGACCATCGACTACCAGCGGGCCGCATCGTCGATATCTGAGCGCCGCTCCTTGACCCAGTAGTCGCCTTGCCGGCCGTGTTCTTTCTTCCAGAATGGCGCCTGGGTTTTCAACCAGTCCATGATGAAATCGCAGGCCTCGAAGGCTTCCCGCCGGTGGGCGCTTGCCACCAGCACTCTGACGATGGCATCGCCCGGGCGCATATACCCCACGCGATGAATGATCGTCACGGCATTGAGCGACCAGCGCTCTCCCGCCTGCTCGGCAATCTGCTGCAGGGTCGCCTCGGTCATTCCCGGGTAGTGCTCGAGGGTCAAGCCGGTCACATCGGGGGTTTCGTTGAAGTCACGCACCAACCCGGTAAAGCTGACGATCCCGCCAATATCGGTTCGCCCGGCAATGCTGTCCTCGTAGCCGAAGGCCATATCGAAAGGCGCTGCCTGCACGCGGATAGTGATCTGCATCCTAGCCCCCTGTGACCGGCGGGAAAAACGCCACTTCATCGTCATCGGTAATGCAGGCGGCGTCGTTGGCCATTACCTGGTTGATGGCGCACAGCGTGCGCTGGTCCTTGAGCAGCTGAAAGCGCTCGTCCTGAGCCACCAGTGCCGCCTTCAGTCCGGCGATATCTCGGCTCGGCAACTGGTCGAAGGTCACGGCGCGCTCGTTTTCACCCAGCTGCTCGCGTAGCTCGGCCAGGAACTTGACCAGCACGCAGGGAGAATGACAGCGCCCCCCAAGGCTCACTTCACCCGCGGCGCCCTCGCCGGTCACAATCGGGGCGGCCGCTTCCGGCGCGGTCTCGCGCTGATACTCGCCGCGCTGGCCACCTCGCTTACTATCAAGCTGTACCGCTTCAATGCGCATGGATTTGTCGACGGCCTTGCACATATCGTAAAGCGTCAGACAGGCGACGGAGACGGCGGTCAGTGCTTCCATCTCCACACCGGTACGCCCATTCAGGCGGCAGCTTGCCGTCACATGAACACAGCTTTCCGCCGGATCCACATCAAACTCGATGGCCACTTTCGACAGCGCCAGCGAGTGGCAAAGCGGGATCAACTCGTGGGTGCGTTTTGCTGCCTGAATGCCGGCGATGCGCGCCGTGGCCAGCACATCGCCCTTGGGCAGAGAGCCTTCGCTCAGCTGCGCCAGGGTGGCGGGCTGCATCACAATGCGTCCAGAGGCCACGGCTTCACGGCGAGTTTCCTGTTTGTCCGCAACGTCGACCATACGGGCTTCGCCGCGGCTGTTGAGATGCGTTAACTGCATGGTGTCACCTATCATTGCGTGAAACATCGTTGAGCCGTTGGCTCGCCATCCATTCGATCACCCAGCGTGCAATGGCGTACGTGTCGTTAAGTGCCAGCTGCGTCGTTGAGGCCGGCAGGGCCACGGGGGAAGCGCCATCAAGCGCGACGGCCGCGACGTGCGGACCGCTAAGAATATCCGCCTCTCCGATCCCCTGACGATAAAGCACCAGCTTGGGCAAAGGCCAGGCCTTAAACCCTTCCACCAGCACCAGATCAGGCACATGCACCACCATCATGGACAGCAACTGGTTGAGGTCGGGCTCGGCATCGCCGGGGGTTTCCTGCATCAGCGCCAGACGGTGGCGCGAGGCCACCAGCACCGGCGCCGCGCCGGCGTGGCGGAGCTTGTAGCTGTCTTTGCCCGGCTGGTCGACATCAAAGCGATGGTGGGCATGCTTGATCACCGCCACCTTGATGCCCTCATCACCCAGACGCGGCAACAGCTGCTCAAGAAGCGTCGTCTTCCCCGTCCCGCTCCAGGCCGCAATGCCCAACACCGGAAAGGGTAACGATGTGGCTAACTGCATAAGCGCTCGGCTCCGTATAAATGCGGTTTAGTGAGCATCGGCGACGTCGTCTTCCGGCTCGGCGGGCAGCAGCCAATTCAACACAATGCCGACCAACGCTGCCAGGCTAACGCCCTGCAAGGTAAATTGACCACCGCCAACCTGCATCCCGCCAATACCAAACACGAGAATCAACGACACCACGACCAGGTTGCGCGGTGCGGTCAACGAATGCCCTGCCCGCACCAGGGTGTTCATCCCCACCACCGCGATGGACCCAAACAGCAGCGTCATGATACCGCCCATGACGGGCCCCGGGATGGTTTGCAGCAGCGCACCCAGCTTGGCAATAAAGGCCAGTGAAATCGCAAGTACAGCCGCCACCACCATATAGCGTGGGTTGAACGCCCGGGTCAGCGTCACCGCCCCGGTCACTTCCGAGTAGGTCGTATTCGGCGGGCCACCGAACAGCGCCGCCACCGTGGTCGCCAGGCCATCGCCTAGCAGGGTGCGGTGCAGACCAGGCTTTTCAAGGTAATTGCGGCGGGTGACCGACCCAATCGCCACCATGTCACCAATATGCTCCACCGCCGGCGCAATGGCGACAGGAATCATAAACAGAACCGCGGCCCAGTGGAAACTCGGTGCAGTAAACGCAGGGAGTGCCAGCCAATCGGCATCCTGAACGGGCGTGAAATCGACAAGCCCCATCAGCAGGGCCAGGCAATAGCCCACAATGATTCCGCCCATAATGGGGATCAAGCGCAACAGCCCGCGCCCGAATACAGCAAGGATAAGGGTTACCAGCAGGCTCGTCATGGACAGGAACAGCGCCGCTCCATAGCCGATGTGGTCGCTGGTTTCACCGGTCGCCATTTCTACCGCGACCGGGGCCAGGGCCAGCCCGATCACCATGATCACCGGCCCCACCACCACCGGTGGCAACAGGCGATGAAGCCAGCCGGTCCCTTTGATGCGCACCGCTATGGAAATCACGACGTACACCAACCCGGCTACCATCAGCCCGCCAAGCGTGGCCGACACGCCAAAGTTGGCGATCGACCCCTGGATTGGCGCAATAAAGGCAAACGATGAGGCCAGAAAGACAGGCACCGTCAGGCGGGTCACCGTATGAAACACCAGCGTGCCCACGCCTGCGGTAAATAATGCCACGCTTGGATCAAGTCCCGTCAACAGGGGTACCAGCACCAGGGCACCAAAGGCGACAAACAGCATCTGGGCACCGGTGAGCAACACTCTAGGCCAGGATTCGGGCTGGCTAGACGCATCGTGCATCATGCGACTCCTATCAAGTCATTGAGAGAATGGCAGGGCAAAAAAATGCCCCTAACGTAAATCGCCAGGGGCCGATTGGATCGAGACGCTTATCGTGTACCGAATATCTTGTCGCCGGCATCGCCCAAGCCCGGGACGATATAGCCGTTTTCATCCAGTCGCTCATCCACTGCCGCCGTGTAAATTTCTATCTCTGGATAGGCATCTTGTACACGTTTAATTCCCTCAGGGGCGGCGACCAGAACGATCACCTTCATGCTGTCGCAGCCACGCTCTCGCAGCATATCCAATGTCGCCACCATCGAGCCGCCAGTGGCCAGCATGGGGTCAATCACAATGGCCATGCGCTCTTCGATGTCGTTGGCAAACTTGGAAAAGTACGGTACCGGTTGCAGCGTTTCTTCATCACGATATAACCCGACAACACTGACGCGTGCGCTGGGAATTAAATCGGTGACGCCGTCTAGCATGCCAAGCCCGGCGCGAAGAATCGGCACGACGGTGACTTTCTTGCCTTTAAGTCGCTGCGTGGCGATAGGCTCGCCATTCCATCCTTCAATAGTGTGATCTTCGAGTTCGAGCCCTTTCGTGGCTTCGTAGGTCAATAGCTTCGCCACTTCACCCGCCAACTCGCGAAAGCTCTTAGTGCTTATATCAATCTCGCGCATCAGTCCCAGTTTATGCTGAACAAGCGGATGGTTAATGGCATAGACACTCATGGGACGTCCTCACTACAGGGATGGTGGGCAATGCGGGTGACCGCAGGCATGCAAAATTGGTGCGTATTCTACCCGTAAGCCGTCACCAGGTTAAGGGGTGTCGGGCAATTGCCACTCGATGGGCGTGCGGCCCTGCTCGACCAGAAAACGATTGGCCTGTGAAAAAGGGCGCGTGCCAAAAAAGCCTCGATGGGCCGATAGCGGCGAGGGGTGCGGCGCCTCCAGGATTAGATGACGGCGGGTGTCGATCAACGATTTTTTCTGCCGGGCGTGGCTGCCCCAGAGCAAGAAAACGCTGGGTTGCGCATGCTCGCTAACCGTCTGGATGGCGCGGTCGGTAAACGGCTCCCAGCCCTTACCGCGGTGGGAGGCCGCGTTGCCTTTCTCAACCGTCAACGAGGTGTTAAGCAGCAGGACTCCCTGCCTCGCCCAGGCTTCCAGATGGCCATGTTTGACCGGCTTTGCACCCACGTCACTGGCCAGCTCTTTATAGATATTGACCAGCGAAGGAGGAACCGCCACCCCCGCCTGCACCGAAAAACAAAGCCCGTGTGCCTGTTGGGGGCCGTGATAAGGGTCCTGCCCAAGGATCACGACCTTGACGTCACTGAGAGGCGTCAGCTCGAAGGCGCGAAACCACTGCGATGAATGGGGATAAATGGTTTTCTTGGCGGCTTTTTCATCCGCCAAGAAGCGCTTCAGCGACTGCATATAGTCGGCCTGAAACTCATCCCCTAGCCAGCGATTCCAGTCATCGGGAAGCGGGGTCGACATGGTTATTTCTTCACTTGATCAACCAGGGGTTCGACATAGGCAACGCCCATGTCCCAGGGAAACTGAATCCAGCAGTGCTGTGCCACTTCGGTCAAATACTGATCGACCAGCGGGCGCCCTTCGGGCTTCGCATAAATGGTAACGAAATGCGCCTTGGGCAGCATTTCGCGCACTGCACGCGCCGTTTTGCCGGTATCGACAAGATCATCCACCAATAACCAGCCGTCGCCGTCGTGATCGACGCCTTTCAACACATCCAGCCCGCCCTGGTCCATGTGATCATAGCTCTTGATGCATACGGTATCGATCAGCCGCACGTTGAGTTCACGGGCGATCAAAGCGGCAGGAATCAATCCGCCACGGGTAATCGCCACGATGCCCTTGAAGTCACGCTCGACCAGCTGGTGGCAAAGCTGGCGAACATCACGATGGAGCTGGTCCCATGAGACCGTAAAATGCTGGTGATAGCGATCGGTACTCATAGGCTGCCTATTCGTCTTCGGTAAATGAACACACCGCGAAGACGCTGTAACCCGCATCGCGAATCTTCTGCGAACCGCCCAGTTCGGGCAGATCGATAATGGTGGCCGTCTCGACGACATGCCCACCGCTGCGCTGGATAAGATTGGCCGCAGCGAGCATGGTACCGCCGGTCGCAATCAGGTCATCCATCAGCAGGATTCGGTCGTCTTTCTGGAAAGCGTCAGAGTGAAGCTCGACCTCTGAGTGGCCGTATTCGAGCGTATAGGTTTCGCTGATGGTCTTGAACGGCAATTTGCCCTTCTTGCGCACCGGTACAAAACTGCAGCCCAGCTCGTAGGCCAACGGCGCGCCAATAATAAATCCACGCGCGTCGATGGACGCGATGGCATCCAGGTTCATTTCCTGGTAGCGGTGCACGAAGCTGTCGATCAGCTTGCGAAATGCCGCGCTATTTTGCAGCAGCGGGGTAATGTCACGAAAATTGACCCCCTTTTCCGGCCAGTCTGGCACTGTGCGTATCACGGACTTGATGTAATCGCCGTAGATGCTCATCGCGTCTCTCATTGGGTTGATAAAACCACGTTAGTCTAGGAACAGGAATTTCACTGCAAACAGCAGCGCCAGGATAATCACTGCCGGGTTAAGGTCTTTGAAGCGACCCGACAGGGTCTTGATAGCGGCATAGCTGATGAACCCCAGGGCAATGCCCTCGGCAATCGAGAAGGTTAGCGGCATCGCCAGGGCGGCAATCAATACCGGCGCGGCGTCAGTCGGGTCGTCCCAGTTGGCATGGGCCAGACTGCCAGCCATCAACACGGCCACATAGAGCAAGGCACCGGCGGTGGCAAAGGCGGGAATGGAGCCCGCCAACGGGGCGAAAAACAGGCTAACAAGGAAAAGCACCGCAACGACGACCGCAGTCAGTCCCGTGCGACCGCCCGAGGCAATCCCTGCCGTCGACTCTATATAGCTGGTGGTGGTGGAAGTACCCAGGGCGGCACCAGCCATCGAAGCCGTACTGTCAGCCATCATGGCCCGACCCAGACGCGGCAGTTTGCCGTCCTTATCGAGCAGCTTGCCCCGGTGCGCCACGCCCACCAGCGTGCCTGAGGTGTCGAACAGGTCCACGAACAGGAAGGCGAAAATCACGCTCAGCATGGCGACATCGAGCGCCCCCATGAGGTCCATCGCCATAAAGGTCGGCGCAATCGAGGGCGGCATGGACATCAGGCCGCCGTATTCGTTATGGCCAAGCACCATAGAGGCGATGGTAATGCCAAGAATGCCGATCATCACCGCGCCGGTGACGTTTAGATAGGACAGCGCGGTAATCACGAAAAAGCCCAACAGTGCATACAGCGCTGCCGGCTCGGAAAGGTCCCCGAGGGCAACAAAAGTGGCGTCGTCAGCAACGACGATACCGGCGTTTTTCAGGGCAATCATGGCCAGGAACAGGCCAATACCGGCGGCAATCCCCAGCCGCAGTGACAGCGGGATGGAATTGATGATCCACTCACGGATTTTAAAAATGCTGAGCAGGAAGAAACACAGGCCAGAGAAGAACACCGCCCCCAGCGCCGCTTCCCAGGTGTACCCCATCCCCAGGACCACGCCGTAGGTAAAGAACGCATTGAGCCCCATGCCGGGCGCCTGCGCGATAGGATAATTCGCCCACAGCCCCATGATCAGACAGCCAATGGCAGCGGCTACACAGGTAGCGACAAATACCGCACCATAGTCCATCCCGGCTTCAGAAAGGATGCTGGGGTTGACGAAGATGATGTAGGCCATCGTCAGGAAAGTGGTAATCCCCGCGATAACCTCTGTCTTGACGCTGGTTTGATGCTCGGTGAGCCCGAATTGCTTGTCCAGAAAATTCATAGGTCTTTTTATCCTTCGCGTAAACGCTCGATGCGCCCCGGCAGCGCGAAAAGCCGCACATACTACCGAAAGGTAACGCCCGATGCGATACCTTGTGCAGCCGTCGGTCACGGGCGGATGCCCGTCTGTTACTTTCCGTCGCTTAGCATAAGCAAACTTCAGGCCAGATTTTAACCAATCGGTCAGGTCGCCACGTAAAGAATAAGCGCGGCCACTATCAGCCCATTTGGCTGGCTAAAACGCGCTCCACCGTTTCAACGATCACCTGGGTTTGCGGATCGATTTCAATATTAACCTGTGCGCCGGGCAATCGCTCGCCAAGCGTGGTGCGAGATAGCGTTTCGGGAATGAGGTTGACGCTGAACTCGATGCCCTCGCCTGAAGATCGCACGTCGCCAATCGTCAGGCTTATTCCGTCAACGCCGATGTAGCCTTTCTCGAAAACAAAACGCCCCATGGCAGCGGGTAACGCAAACCACAGCCGGCGGTTATTGGGGGCTTCGTCAATGGCCACGACCTCGGCCATGCAAATCACATGTCCCGACATGGAATGCCCGCCAATTTCATCGCCAAAACGCGCCGCCCGCTCGATATTGACGCACTGACCGACCACGACTGCACCAAGATTGGTCAGCCGCAGGGTTTCGCGCATCAAATCAAAGCTTACCCGGTCACCCGAAATATCCGTAACCGTCAAGCACACGCCGTTATGCGCTACCGAAGCGCCAATCGCCAGCCCCTCGCGCAATGCATCGGGCATCTTCACCACGTGCGTACGGAACTTATCAAGCTCACGCACTTCCACGACCTCAACCTTGCCTTGCACGATGCCAGTAAACATAGCGCCCTCGCTTTGATTAATCAGTGTGCAAGCTTACTACTGCACAAACCATCTTGTGCACCCCATTTGGAAGCACTGCCCATCAACGTAACGGCGTCAATAATTGCTACAGAGACACCCGCTATTGGCAAAAAACAGAAATATATTCTTTTTATAAAACGTTATTTAGTTAAAAGCTTTACATTCACCTTAAAAACCACAGGATGTTGTGCTTTTAATTGACATTTTCATTTCAGATCCCTAGACTTTCGCCGCAAATGTAAGACGCCGATTTGTACCCAGATTGCGGGCGTCCACCGAGTAAACGCTTGGTGAAGTGCAGCTAAAAGGGTGTGTCCAGCGTTGATGGCCACCCGCCAGGGTGGCCTTTTTTTGTTCCCCACCCTACGCTTGCGCCCTCACCTTCGTCTTTGGCCTACAGGCAAGGCAGACGCCATGATCGAACTCAATAATGTCAGCAAAACCTATGGCACCGGCAGCCACGCCGTGCACGCCCTCAAGGGCGTCAACCTGACGATTCCCAAAGGGGCTATCCACGGCGTTATCGGATTGTCCGGCGCCGGCAAGTCGACGCTTATCCGCTGCGTCAACCTGCTTGAACGCCCTACCCAGGGAACCGTTACCGTTGATGGTCAGGAAATCACGGGGCTCAGCACCCCGGCGCTCAATCAAGCGCGCCACCGGATCGGCATGATCTTCCAGCACTTTAACCTGCTTACCACGCGCAACGTGTTCGATAACGTCGCGCTGCCGCTGGAACTGATGGGCCTGCCAAGCAAGGACATTCGCGAACGCGTGACCCCGCTGCTCAAACTGGTCGGGCTCTCCGACAAGACGGATCAGTATCCGGCTCATCTGTCCGGCGGCCAGAAGCAGCGCGTGGCGATTGCCCGCGCTCTGGCCAGCAACCCTCGGGTGCTGCTTTGCGATGAAGGCACTTCAGCGCTCGATCCTCAGACCACCAGCTCCATCCTTGAACTACTGCGCGATATCAATCAGCAGCTCGGCATCACCATTTTGTTGATCACCCACGAAATGGAAGTCGTCAAGTCGATCTGCCACCGGGTCAGCCTGATCTCCGATGGCGAACTGGTTGAGGACGCCGACGTCGGCGATTTCTTTACCGCCCCGCGCACCCAGCTAGGTCGCGAGTTTCTCAATGACTTCCTGCAGCTATCGCCCCCCAAGGACCTGCTTGATCAGCTGCACGACGACCCGGCAGCCAACGCGCATCCGGTGGTGCGCCTGACGTTTGCAGGGGATGCGGTCTCGACCCCGCTTATCTCCCGCCTGGCGCGGGATTGCGGGGTCGATGTGAGCATTCTGCAGGCCAAGGTGGAGTCTATTCAGGACCGCACGCTGGGCTTGATGATCGCCGAACTGCTGGGCACGTCAGAGCAGACCCAGGCCGCCATGAACTACTTGGCAGACCACCAACTACAGGTAGAGGTACTTGGCTATGTCCAGCGCAATGATTGAGCTTATTATCCAGGCCACGCTAGACACGCTTTACATGGTCGCAATATCAGGTGTGATCTCGACGTTGCTGGGGCTTCCGCTGGGCGTGCTGCTGTACGTCACGCGCCCCAGGCAGATTCTCGCCAAGCCGCTGCTCAACCACTCCCTGGGCATCGTGACCAACGTGGGCCGCTCCATTCCGTTTATCATCCTGATGGTGGCGATCACCCCCTTTACGCGCATGATGGTCGGCACGTCCATTGGCATCAACGCGGCGGCCGTCCCCCTGACCATCGCCGCGATTCCCTTCGTCGCTCGGCTGATCGAAGGTGCGCTCAACGAACTTTCGCCGGGTCTGATCGAAGCGGCTCAGGCCATGGGCGCCACACCCTGGCAGATCATCGTCAAGGTGCTCATCCCCGAAGCGCGCGGCGGCATCATTACCGGCCTGACCATCACGCTGGTCACGCTGGTCAGCTACTCGGCAATGGCTGGCGCCGTAGGCGGCGGCGGCCTGGGTGACCTGGGCATTCGCTACGGCTACAACCGCTTCAACCCCACGATCATGCTGATCACGGTCGTGGTACTGGTGGTCATGGTGCAAGGCTTTCAGAGCCTGGGCGATTACCTGGTGCGCAAGACCGACCGCAAGTAGCCGTTTGCCTTCTGGTGGACATATAACGAAAAAGCATTAAAATTAATTTCATTATGACCTTTAACCAAAGCGGGTACTCATCAGGAGATAACATGAAAACCCTAGCCATTAGCACCGTTACCGCTCTGGCCCTGGCCATCGGCGCCAGCGCCCAGGCGGCGAGCATCAAGATGGGCACCGTCGCCGGCCCCGAAACCGAGGTCATGCAGGTCGCTGCGCAGATCGCCAAGGAAGAGCACAACCTTGACGTCGAAATCATCGAATTCACCGACTACGTGACACCCAATGCGGCGTTAGCCGATGGCAGCCTCGATGCCAACGCCTACCAGCACGAGCCCTACATGCAGTCCATGGTCAACGACCGTGGCTACGACTTTGCCATTGCGGGTTACACCTTCGTTTATCCCATCGGCGCCTACTCCGAGAAGTACGACAGCATCGACGAGCTGCCCGAAGGCGCCCAGATTGCGCTGCCCAACGACCCGTCCAACGAAGGTCGCGCGCTGATTCTGATGCACAATGAAGGCCTCATTACGCTCAATGACCCCGAGAATCTTGAAGCCACGCCCATCGACATCGCGGAAAACCCCAACGACTATCGCTTCCGTGAAATCGAAGCCGCCCAGCTACCGCGCGTATTGCCGGACGTGGACATGGCCTTCATCAACAACACCTTTGCGCAGCCTGCCGGGCTAAATCTTGACGACGCCTTGATCAAAGAAGGTCCTGAGTCGCCCTACGTCAACCTGATTGCCGTCAGAGGCGGCGATGAAGATCGCGAAGAGATCCAGCAACTGGTAGACGCCTACCAGAGCGAAGAAGTCATTGAGAAAGCGGAAGAGCTCTTCGATGGCGGTGCGGTACCCGGCTGGAAATAATCCGCCGACACCACAGCACGATCAGCACTGGGCCGACAACTGTCGGCCCAGTGCATTTATATATAGACCAAGAAAATAACCTCGGAGACGACATGGCACTGGAAACCGTGAACTACGAGCGGCTCGAGCGTCAGTTGGCGGCGCTGCTGGATGATCGCGACTGGCTGACCAACAGCGCGCAAACCTGCGCGTTTATCATGCAGGCGCTCCCTCATCTCAACTGGGTGGGCTTTTACCTGCAGCGCACGCCCGAGACGCTTGCGCTAGGCCCTTTTCAGGGCAAGCCCGCCTGCCACCCTATTCCGTTTAGCAAAGGCGTCTGCGGCGCCGCCGCACGACAGCGCGCCACTCAGCGCATCGACGACGTCCATCGCATTGCCGACCACATCGCCTGCGACGTGGCCTCACGCTCGGAGCTGGTCGTGCCTATCGTGGTGGAGGATCAACTCTGGGGCGTGCTGGATATCGATAGCCCGCTCGAAGCGCGCTTTAGTCACGAGGACCAAACCGGCATTGAAGGCTTGCTGCGCCTCTTTCAACAGCACACCGACCTCCCCCGCTGGAAGCACTAACCCGCAAGGCGGCTAGACGCTGGTCACTGGCATGCACTCGCAACCTACAAAAACGCCCCGTCATGGTGATGACGGGGCGTGATCTGGTAGGACCAGGCGGATTTGAACCGCCGACCTCCACGATGTCAACGTGGCGCTCTAACCAACTGAGCTATGGTCCTGTAAACCGGGTTGCTAAAGCGCCGATACACGGCGTTGGAGATGGTAGGACCAGGCGGATTTGAACCGCCGACCTCCACGATGTCAACGTGGCGCTCTAACCAACTGAGCTATGGTCCTGCCGAGCAACGGATGCGTATTTTACGTTTCCGCCACTGAATTGCAAGCTATTTATCGGCTTACCCAAAGGCTGCTCGTCATCATCGGCGATCTGAGGATCCGGCAATTTTCGCACGTCCCTCCAAAACCCAGTGCTACACTGGAACGACGCCTGACCGACGAACGCACATACAATGAAAGGAGACCGACCATGCTCGGCCTACTGCTGGGAAGCATTGCGATCGTCTTGCTGCTTGCAACGTTCATTGCCCGTATCAGACTCCGCTGGTGGTGGATCCGCAGCTTTGAGTTTCCCCGCCTGCAGATCGCAAGCGCCGCGGCGCTCTGTCTGCTGGCAGCGGTGCTACTGCCCGTGTCGCCAATGTGGCGAACCATTACCCTGGTGCTTTGTGGCATCGTTATCGTCATTCAGGCGTGTTATATCCTCCCCTGGACTCGCCTTTGGCCCAAGCAGGTCCGCTCGGCCAAGGTTCGCGATGATAAACGCGACATCACGCTGCTCATCGCCAATGTTCTGACACCTAATCGACGTTCCGCAGACCTGATCAAGCAAATTCACGCCCATCAGCCCGATATTGTGCTGACCCTCGAGTCCGATCAGTGGTGGCAGGATCAGCTCGACCCCGAACTGGATGAACAGTGGCCTCATAGCGTCAAAATCCCCCTCGACAACCTTTACGGCATGCACCTTTACTCGCGCCTGCCGCTGGAAGACACCTCCGTCGAGTGGCTGATCCAGGACGACATTCCCTCCATTCATACCCATGTCAGGCTGCCAGGGGGCGAGGTAATCCGTCTGTTTGCAGTGCATCCACGCCCCCCTGCCCCGGGTGAAAGCGAGAAGTCGCTGTGGCGCGACGCCGAACTACTGTGGATCGGCGAAAGAATCCATAAAACTCCGCAACCGACACTGGTCGCAGGCGACCTCAACGACGTTGCCTGGTCGCGCACCACGCGGCGCTTTTGCCGCATCGGCGGCATGCTTGATCCACGTCGGGGGCGCGGCATGTTCAACACCTTCCACGCCCACTACCCGGTCCTGCGCTGGCCCCTCGACCATATCTTTGTCAGCGAGCAGTTCATGCTCGGCAGCATGAGCCGACTACAAGGCTTTGGATCGGATCACTTTCCGATACTTGCCACCCTGTGTTACCGACCTAAACGCAGCGGCGAGCATGAGACGCCCACGGCCAGCGCCGAAGAACAAAGCGAGGCGCGTCAGACTATCCGCCAAGGCCAGCGCGAAGAGCAGGAAACCTAGCCATTATCGGGCACACCGCCTAGCGTGAGCGCGCGTGGGTCAAGTAGCCGCTCCAGCGTGCGGCGATCCAGATCGGTGTGCTCTTCGGCCACATCGATAATCGGCCGGCCGGTCTGATAGGCCTCTTTGGCGATCGCCGCCGCCGCGTTGTAGCCAATGGCACTGTTCAGGGCCGTGACCAGTATCGGATTACGCGCCAGCGGTGCGTCGATGTTGTCTTCGCGCACCTTGAAGGTCGCAATGGCCCGGTCAGCCAGCAGCCGCGCGGTGTTGCTCATCAGGGTGATGCTGGTCAACAGGTTATAGGCGACCAGCGGCAGCATCACATTGAGCTGAAAATTGCCGCTTTGACCCGCCACCGTAATGGCCGTATCCAGTCCAATAACCTGCGCGCAGACCTGGGCGGCCGACTCGGGAATTACCGGGTTGACCTTGCCTGGCATGATCGAACTGCCCGGCTGCAGCGCCTCAAGCTCGATTTCGCCCAAGCCGGCCAGCGGCCCAGAGTTCATCCAGCGCAGGTCGTTGGCAATTTTCATCACGGTGCAGGCCAGGCCTTTCAGATGCCCCGACAGCTCAACGGCGGCGTCCTGCGAGGCGATACTGGCAAAGAAACTGTCGTTGGGCGTAAATGACAAGCCCGTTTGCTCGCTCAGCTGCGCGGCCACGCGCTCGGCAAAGCCCTCGGGGGCGTTGATGCCGGTGCCTACCGCCGTGCCGCCCTGAGCCAGGCGACACAGCCGCGTCATGCAGCTGTCCAGACGCTCGATCACCTGCCCTAACTGACTCGACCAGGCGCCCAGCTCCTGATCCATGCGAAGCGGCATGGCGTCCATCAGGTGCGTTCTGCCGGTCTTGACCACATGGGACAATTCGGCGGCCCGCGAATCGATCGTCGCGCGCAGATGCACCAGCGCCGGGCGGAGCGACTCGTGCACGGCCAGGGCAGCGGACACGTGGATCGCAGTGGGGATCACATCGTTGCTCGACTGCCCCATATTGACGTGGTCATTGGGCAGCACTTCCGCGCCGCCTCGGCTCGCCAGCGTGGCGATCACTTCATTGACGTTCATGTTGCTCGACGTGCCGGAGCCAGTCTGAAATACATCGACGGGAAAATGCTCGTCGTGCTGCCCGCTCATGACGTCTTCGGCGGCCTGCTGAATAGCCTTGGCCCGCGCTTCATCCAGCTCCCCCAGCGCCAGATTGGCCTGTGCCGCCGCATGCTTTATGCGCGCAATCGCATGGATAAAGGCGACCGGCATCGCGCTTTGCGACACGGGAAAGTTATTCACGGCACGCTGGGTCTGGGCGCCATATAACGCCTCGGCGGGGACGTCCAGCTCGCCCATACTGTCGCGTTCACGGCGCGTTTTCATGATGATCTCCTTGATAGGCAACGTCGGTAATTCACGTATTGGGTGCCAGGCTGCTATCGACAGTCGGTATGGGTAGGCGTCCATAGCCTGCCACACGTCGCCAGCCCGCCTTATCAGGCTAGTGCGCCCAGGGTAAAACTCAAGTCAGCTAACAGATTGCTTTCACTCACTTGTTGCACTGCACAAAAACCCCTGCTATGCTGCACCGCAGTAGATGAGGAAAAGCGTCGATGTCGATGCAGATCACCGGGACGCTTGCCCCTCACTTTTTGTATCACGACACATTAGCAACGCTAATCAGGAGAATTCATCATGGGTACTTTCAACACCAACGAGTGGACACAGCAATTCGATAATTTCTTCATGGCCCCTGCGCGCGCTTACGCTGCGTTGAGCGTCGACATGACGGAAAAGATGTTCAACGCCCAGCTTGACGCGCAAAAAGCCTATGTCGATACCAGCATCGAACAGGCACGCAAGCTGATGAGCGTAAAAGACGCCGAAGCGCTGCGCAGCTACATGGAAGGCCAGCAGAAAGTAGCCAAAGAAGTGGCAGAGCGCCTGAAGAGCGATGCTGACAACGTCGTCTCGCTGCAGCAGGACTTCGTTCAGAAGAGCCAGAAGATTACCGAAGACAACATCAAGCAGGCACAAACCGTTGCCAGCAAGATGGGTAAAACCGCCTGAATGTAACGGCTGAGCTTAAAGCTTAGCGCGTAGGTATACCCCAAAGGCCACCAGTCCAACGCTGGTGGCTTTTTTATTACCAGTTCAGCGCAGATTTCACGAACGGGATGGTCAGTTTGCGCTTGGCGGACAGCGACGCCTGATCCAGGGTTTCCAGAGCCCGGCAAAGCGCGCCGAGCTCGCGGGGGCCGCGGTGAAGAATATAGCGACCCACATCGTCGGGTAACTGCAGGCCTCGCGCATTGGCGCGCAGTTTGAGCGCCGCAAGTCGATCGTCATCATCCAGCGGATGCAGATGAAAGGTGGTTCCCCAGCTCAGCCGAGACGCCAGATCGGGCAGCGCCACGTCCAACTGACGAGGCGGCGCGTTCGCCGCAATCACCAGATGCTTGCCCGCATCCCGCAGCCGATTAAAAGCGTGGAACAGCGCCTCCTCCCAACGCTTGCGGCCAATCACCTGTTCCAGGTCATCGATGCACACCACATCGAGTCGCTCGATGTCTTCCAGCATCAATGGCGGAAAGTGGCCAAGCTCCGCCAGCGGCAGGTAGAGCGCCCGCTTATCGCGATCAGACGCGGCGTGACAGGCGGCCTGAAGCAAATGACTACGCCCAGAGCCGGGTGGCCCCCATAGATAAATGAAGTCCTCACCGGTTTGCGTCCACTGCTGCTGAAGGCGATTCAGCATGGCCGCGTTCGCGTCCCCAGGGTAATAGTTATGAAACGTAGCGTCGTCGCGCAGGCCTACCCCAAGGGGTAGCTGCGCCGGCACTTGGCTCATGAAGACTCCCTATTATCACCGATCGCGGGCACCTCTTTGTTCGGGTGATCGTGCTCATCGTCGGCATTGTAAAGGTCGCTGCGCTTGTACCGGTCTTTGACCTCGCGCAGCAGCACCATGATGACAGCCGCCGCGGGCAAGGCAAGCAACACCCCCGTCAAACCGAACAGATTTCCCCCGGCCAGCACCGCGAAAATCACGGCCACCGGGTGCAGCCCTATCTTGTCACCCAGGAGTTTAGGCTGCAGCACCACGCTTTCCGCCACCTGCCCAATCGCGAACACGGCCACAACGCCCAGCAGTCCCCACCAAGTACCAAACTGGAAAAGCGCAACAATCAGCGCAATGCACAGCCCCAGAATGAAACCAAGAAACGGCACGATACTAACCAGGCCGGATACCACGCCGATCAACAGGCCAAAATCGAGCCCCAGCAGGGTCAGCCCACCCGCATAGATAACCCCCAGGCAAAGCATGACCAGCAGCTGCCCGCGCAGAAACGAGGCCAGCACTTCATCACAACGGCGCACCAGGCGACCCACATCGTCCGCCCACTGCCGGGGAATCAGGTTACCGATATTAGCGATAAGACGATCCCAGTCCAGCAGCAGGTAAAACGTAACCACAGGAATCAGCGCGACATAGGTAATCCACGATACGAAGGCCATCCCCGAACGGCCAATCTGGCCCAGCGCCTGGGCCAGATAGCCGCCGGCATCGCGCCAGTTTTCGACCAGCGTCTCGCGTACGTTGACCAGTTCGGCGCGTAGATCATAACCCGTCCACTCGAACACTTTCGGGGCCAGAGTGTTCTCCCCCCAGGCAAAAATACCCGGCACGGCTTCGCCCAGCTGTTTCGTCTCCTGGATCACCAACGGAATCAAAATCAGCAGGCTGACCACAAGCACCACCAGTAGCACGCAGAAAACGCTGCTGACCGCGACGGGGCGGTTCATTCCCCAGCGTTGGAACTGATTGGCAAGCGGGTCAGCGAGGTACGCCAGGATCACGCCGGCGATAAACGGCATTAACACCGCGTCGAGCACATATACCAGCCCCACCACTGCGGCCAATAGCAGGATGCCCCACCAAGAATTGCGCATATCACTCCTTTAACGGCATCGTTATCAACCATCTACTATGCCGGATATAAATAAAAACCGCCTGCTTTTGTTCCCGTCAAGCGCTAGCGATGCGAGCCTCGCCGCCGAGTGATACAATCCGCCCCAGTTATTGCCTGGCGCTGGCGGCGTTCGCCAGCCTCTCTTGCATCGCACTTTGCTCCATAGGACCTGTCATGACCGATACCTCCCCTTCGCGCGCCTCATCGGCCCCATCGCTCAGCTATAAGGACGCCGGCGTTGATATTGATGCCGGCAATGCGCTGGTCGATCGCATCAAGCACGTCGCAAAGCGCACGACTCGCCCTGAAGTCATGGGTGGGCTCGGTGGCTTTGGCGCCCTGTGCGAGTTACCCCAGGGATATCGGCAGCCGGTCCTGGTCTCCGGCACCGACGGCGTCGGTACCAAACTGCGCCTTGCCATGATGTTGGGCAAGCATGACACCATTGGTATCGATCTGGTGGCCATGTGCGTCAACGACCTAATCGTGGCCGGGGCGGAACCGCTACTGTTCCTCGACTACTATGCCACGGGTAAATTAAATGTCGACATCGCCGCCGATGTGGTCACCGGCATCGGCGCCGGCTGCGAGCAGGCAGGCTGCGCGCTGGTCGGCGGCGAAACCGCCGAAATGCCCGGCATGTACGAGGGCGATGACTACGACCTGGCGGGCTTCTGCGTGGGAGTGGTTGAAAAGAGCGAAATTCTTGACGGCAGTCGCGTGGGCGAAGGTGACGTGCTGCTCGGCCTCGCCTCCTCCGGCCCGCACTCCAACGGCTATTCGCTGATTCGCAAGATTATCGAGCGCAGCGAGGCGCCGCTGGATACCCCGATCGACGGCACGGCGTTGGGTGATGCGCTCATGGCGCCCACGCGCATTTATGTCAAGGCGCTGCTTTCCCTGCTGCGCGACAGCGGCCTGTCGGTACATGCTCTGTCGCACATTACCGGCGGCGGGCTGCTCGAGAACATTCCCCGCGTGCTGCCCGACTCGCTGGCCGCGCGTATCGACACCCAGGCGTGGTCGCGCCCGGCAGTATTCGACTGGCTGCAAACCCAGGGCAACGTCGCCGATACCGAAATGTACCGCGTGCTCAACTGCGGCATCGGCATGGTCGTGGTCGTGCCTGAACACGAGGCAGACCAAGCCAAGGCGCACCTGGAAGCCCAGGGAGAAACCGTTTATCGCCTGGGGCAGATCGAAGCGCGCCAGCAGGATGCCGTGGTACTGGAGAACTTGCCGGCATGAGCAGCACCGACTACAACAGCGACACCATCACCGACATGATCCCGGAGCCCACGGCAGCACCCCGTGTCGTGGTACTGATCTCCGGTAGCGGCAGCAATCTGCAAGCGCTTATCGACGCGCAGTCCCACGACCGCCTGGGCGGTGAGATTGTCGCGGTCATCTCCAACGAGCCTGATGCCTATGGCCTCAAACGCGCCCGGGACGCCGGAATCGATGCGGTTGCCCTGCCGCACCGCGAGTACGAAAGCCGGGAGGCGTATGACGGCGCGCTTATCAAGGTCATCGAGCGTCATGAACCCGACGTGATTGTGCTCGCCGGCTTCATGCGCATCCTGACGCCACGCTTCGTGCAGCGCTTTCTGGGCCGAATGCTGAACATCCACCCCTCATTGCTGCCTGCCTACCAAGGCCTCAATACCCACGCCCGCGCGCTTGCCGACCAGGCAGCGCGACACGGCTGCAGCGTTCACTTCGTTACCGAAGAGCTGGATGGTGGGCCGGTCGTGTTACAGGCGGAACTCAAGGTGAGCGCCGACGACACCGTCGACACCCTGAAGCAGAAAGTCCAGGATCGGGAACATCTTATTTTCCCCATCGCGGTGCAGTGGTTCTTGCAGGGTCGTCTTCAATACACGGGTGAAGGCGCCACCATGGATGGTCACCGGCTGCCGCCCCACGGCATGCGTCTTTCTCACGACGACGCGGCCGAAGAGCTCGACGAGGCAGAACGTTAGCAGCGTTTGCAGGCACCGGCATAAAAAAACCGAGCGGCTTTCACCGCTCGGTTTTTTTGTGGGCAAGCGTCAGGTACGCGGCAGGGTGACGCCCCGCTGGCCCATATACTTGCCACCCCGATCCTTGTAGGACGTCTCGCACACTTCATCCGATTCCAGGAACAGCATTTGCGCGACGCCTTCGTTGGCGTAAATTTTCGCCGGCAAATTGGTGGTGTTCGAGAACTCGAGCGTGACGTGCCCTTCCCACTCCGGTTCGAGCGGTGTCACGTTGACGATGATGCCGCAACGCGCATAGGTGGATTTGCCCAGGCAAATGGTCAGTACGTTGCGCGGAATACGGAAATATTCCACGGTACGCGCCAGTGCAAACGAGTTGGGCGGAATGATGCACACATCGCCTGTCACATCGACAAAGCTCTTTTCATCAAAGGCCTTGGGGTCGACGATCGCCGAGTGAATATTGGTGAATACCTTGAATTCATCCGAGCAGCGGACATCGTAGCCATAGCTTGAGGTGCCGAAGGAAATCACCCGCTGATCGTTTAGGTAACGAACCTGGCCAGCCTCGAACGGCTCGATCATGGCATCGCTTTCGGCCATGCGCCGGATCCACTTATCAGACTTGATACTCATTGGTTACGTCGTCACTCGCTAAAGGAAATTGTGGGCGTTTCATGACCTTGGCCATCCACGCTCTGCGCCACACGTTTGGCAATCGCGGCGAACGTCTGGCTAATGGCACTGTCGGGCTCCGATACCACGCTTGGCCGCCCCGAATCGGCAAACTCGCGGATCGATAGCGTCAACGGCAACCGGCCAAGCACCTCGGTGTCGTACTCCTCGGCAATTCGATCACCACCACCCGCGCCGAAAATGGGCGCTTCGTGGCCGCAATTTTCGCAATGATAAAGGCTCATGTTTTCCACCACACCCAGTACCGGCACGTTGACCTTGCGGAACATCTCGATGCCCTTGCGCGCGTCGAGCAAGGCAATATCCTGGGGCGTGGTGACAATCACCGCCCCCGCCACCGAGACTTTCTGGGCCAGGGTCAGTTGAATATCGCCTGTGCCGGGGGGCATGTCGATAAGCAGAAAATCCAGGTTATCCCACTTAGTCTGGTTGAGCATCTGCTGAAACGCGCCGACCACCATCGGCCCCCGCCAGACCATGGCTTCGCGGGTATTGACCATGAACGCCATGGACATGGCTTGCAGACCGTGCGCTTCGAGCGGCAGGAACTTGTCATCCCCAGACGCCTGAGGACGCACGCCCTCGGCGACGCCCAGCATTTGCGCCTGGCTGGGCCCGTAAACATCCGCATCCAGCACGCCAACGCGATAGCCTTGGGCGGACAATGCCAGGGCCAGGTTAACGGTGACGGTCGATTTGCCAACGCCGCCCTTACCCGATGCCACTGCAATAATATGTTTGACGCCTTCCATTTAGAGAGACTCCTCGTCTGGCGCTGAATTAATGGATGGGCGAATCATACTCCTCGCGGGCCCAATCATAAACCAACGCCCAAAAAAAGCGGGCGCTGACCGTATCAGCACCCGCTCATCCAGCGAGATGAACAACCAGGCCGACACTTAGCCGGCTTGATTTTCCTCACTGCCTTCTTCGTCATCGTCACTCTCGTCGCCGGACTGCTCACCGTTTTCCGATTCACCGCCCTGAGAGCCGCCATTCTGCTCGGCATCTTCGCCGGCATCATTTGCCGCGTCCGCTAGACGCGAATCCAGCGTAGACAGCTCATCGCGCCAGTCCGTCAGTTGGGATTCCAGACGCTGCAGCTGTTCTTCGCGATTGGCAATGTCCTCTTCTACCTTGGACAGTTCGTCACGGCCCATGTCCAGCGCCACCATGATGTCTTCCATTTCGGTGCGTACATCACTCAGGCTGCTTTCTTCTTCTTCACGCAGCGCTTTCAGTGAATCGACTTCTTCCTGAAGCGTATCGCGCTCGCTGGCGGCGTCATCACGTTCCTGGCGAAGCGTGTCGCGCTCGGACTCGGTGCTTTCGATGTCTTCCTCGAGGCTGGAGAGACGCTCATTGGCCTGTTCTATCTCGGCGTTGACGTCGTCCCGCTCTTCACGAGCCGCATCGCGCTCATCTACGGACTCCTGGCGCTCGTTAGCCGCTTCCTGACGCGCCTCTTCTGCTTCTGCACGGGCGTCTTCTGCGCTTTGAAGGGCTTCTTCAGCCTCTTGACGCGCCTGGTCGGCCTCTTCACTGGCCTGCTGCACTTGATCACGCTCTTCGCGGAGGCCTTCCAACTCACTCTCCGCATCGCTCACCTGCTGGTTGAGCTCGTCAACGTCGGTCTGCAGCGCGTCGCGCTCTTCGGACAACGATTCCAGCTCCGAGCGGGTATCACTCAGTTCCTGCTGGGTATCTTCCAGAGCTTGCTGCTCTTCGGTCTGGCGCTCTTCAAGCGCGCTCATTTCTTCCTGCAACGCCGAGAGGTCCGCTTCGGCATCGTCGACTTCGCTTAGCTCCTGGTTGAGGGCGCTATTTTCTTCCTCAACGCTTGTCACCTGGTCTTCAAGGGCCGCCACCTGGTCACGGCTGGTGCCTACATTCGATTGCGCCATCAGCGCCCAGATCACCGCGATCGCGGCAATGCCCGCCATCGCCTTCACGCGATTATCGCGGAAGAGCGTCTTCATATCGGGCTTACTGTTGGTCGGCTGTTGGTCGGAATGCTGCTCATCTGACATATCGCCTCTCCCTTAGGTAGTCGCTGCGGTTACGCGTACCGGTGTTGGCTGCGCAAAGGGCAACAGACATTCAAAAGTCACGCTGCCACCCACCAGCATACACAGCTTAGTGTATCTAGCCAGTTTCATGGGGAGGCTCAAGCGTTGATTGTTTAACGTTCGGGATCCGATTCGCCGGGCGGGGTAGGATGCTTGCCTTCGTTGAACCCCTTGGCATTGGTCTGATCGGCATCAAACCAGGCCAGCTGTATGTTCAACGACACGACATGCCCCACGATCAATAAAGTGGGCGGCTTGATAACACCGGCGTGAAAGGCGTCAGGCAGCGACTGCAAGGTGCCGATGTGGGTTTTTTGTTGCTGGGTGGTGCCCTGTTCAATCAAGGCCAGCGGAGTATCCGGCGCCATGCCGTGGGCCATCAGCGCCTGACTGATCACGTCCACGCTGCCCAGCCCCATATAGAACACCAGCGTCTGGCCGGGGCGCGCCAGGGTCTGCCAATCCAGATCGCACTCGCCGTTCTTGAGATGGCCGGTGACAAAGCGCACCGATTGGGCGTGATCGCGGTGGGTCAAGGGAATGCCGGCATACGCGGCACACCCTGACGCCGCCGTAATACCCGGGATCACTTCGACGGCCACGCCAGCCTCAATCAAGGTTTCAAGCTCCTCTCCACCGCGGCCAAAGATGAACGGATCACCGCCTTTGAGTCGTACCACGCGATTACCTGCCTGAGCCCACTGGACCAGGGCCTGATTGATTCCCTCCTGGGGAACGCTATGCGATGAGCGGGCCTTGCCGACATAAAACCGCCTGACCGTCGCCGGCAGAAGCGCCAGGATCTCGTCACTGACCAGTCGGTCGTGCAGCACCACATCGGCGTGCTGCAAGCGATGAAAGGCCTTGAGCGTGAGTAACTCGGGATCGCCTGGTCCAGCACCCACCAGACTCACCCGCCCCGCGGCGTCAGAGACACCCGATGTTAACGGACTGTGTGACAAAACACACCTCAATGGAATAACAGAAGCATTTTATATGCGCAAAAGTAATAGTTTTCTGGCGCATCTGCCAGCAAAAATCATCAGCCACTAACTAATATTCGATTTAGATCTTTTTAATTCATTGAATATATCGAAAAAATATAAAAACGTATCATTTTGTAGTCAATGGCTTACATTTTAATTACCTCATTAGCGCTACCCTAGTTCGCTTAACTTTTGATGGCATCGCTTTTCAATGGCACAGCTTCGGAGATTCACGCATGTCCGTGAATGAGATCCCTTTACCGCTCAACGCCGAGCAACTCATCCGTCAGGTACCAGGCGTCGTTTTCCAGTTTTATCGATCCCATGAGGGGCATATGGCGTTCCCGTTCATGGAAGGTGGCGGCGGTACCCTGGCCCATATTGATAAACATCAGCTCGCCCACGATGCCAACAACGCGCTCGAGCAGCTAACCGGCGCGGATTACCCGAAGCTGATGTCCGCCATTGAACGCTCTGCCCGCTGGATGCTGCCGTTGACGACCCGTTTCCGGCTTGCCGTGCCGGAACACAAATCCCGCTGGGTGGCCGTCAGTGCCACGCCCGAGCCCACGCCAAACGGCGTACGCTGGCACGGCCTGATGATGGACGTCAGCGACCAAGTGCTGGAGGAGCAGCGGCTGCGTAAACTGTGCAACACCGACGCGCTCACCGGCTTGCCCAACCGGCGCAAGCTCATGGTCCACCTGACCAACCTGGCGTCGCTGAGCACACGTCACGGCACTCCCCTCTCCATCATGATGCTCGACATCGATCATTTTAAACACCTCAATGACCGCTGGGGCCACCTCCAGGGCGATGACGTCCTGAAACAGCTGGCTACCCTCGCCCAGTCAATGCTGCGTCACGAAGACATGATCGCCCGACTGGGCGGCGAAGAGTTCATGGCGGTCCTGCCGCTGACGCCGGTCAAGCAATGCCATCAGCTGGCAGACCGGCTGCGCCAACGGATTGCCTGCCATGATTTCGGCGTCGGCAAAGGGCAGGTCACGCTAAGCATCGGTGTCGCCGAGTACCGCTGTGGCGAACCCCTGACGAACCTTATCGAACGCGCGGACCAGGCACTCTATAGCGCCAAAGACGTTGGCCGTGACTGCGTCTGCCTTCTACCCTAGAAGGGTCAGCCATACATAACCCTTGTCCAGGAGGTAGTTGAATGAGCTCACTAGCCCAGCAACAGTGCGAACCCTGCAGCGGCAACGCACGGCCAATGACCCGTAGCGAGTGCGAAAGCCAGTTAAAGGCCCTCCCCCAGTGGCGGATTGTCGATCACGATGGCATCATGAAGCTGACACGAAGCTATACGTTTCGTGACTTCGTTGGCGCGCTTGCGTTTACCAACCGCGTCGGCGAGCTGGCCGAACAGGCCGGGCACCACCCTGCGATCACGACCGAATACGGTAAAACCACGGTCACCTGGTGGAGCCACGCCATTGATGGCCTGCATCAAAACGACTTCATTCTTGCCGCTAGAACCGACGAGGTAGCCGAATAAATGTTTGAGCACATTGAGCGAGTCCCCGGAGACGCCATTCTTGGGCTGATCGAAGCTTTCAAAAAAGACACCAATCCTCAGAAAGTCGACCTAGGCGTTGGCGTTTACCGCGATGAGCACGGCAATACGCCGGTGATGCGCGCGGTCAAAGAAGCCGAAGCTCGCTTGCTCAGCAACGAAACCACCAAGACCTACATTGGTTCGCACGGCGCGCCGGCGTATGGCGGTGTGGTACTGCCGATGGTGCTGGGCGCCGGCTCGCCGGTGCTCGAAGCCAACCGCGCCAGCGCCACCCAGTCGCCGGGAGGAACCGGTGCCCTGCGTCTGGCCGCAGACTTCATCGCCACCCAACTGCCCGACAGAGGTATCTGGGTCAGCGACCCCACCTGGCCGAACCACCACGGCATTTTCACCGCTGCGGGCATCAAGCTGCACAAATACCCCTACGTAGACCCCGACAACCGTCTCGACTTCGACGGCATGCTGGGCGCGTTGAAAAAGATCCCCGAAGGCGATGTGGTGGTGCTCCACGCCTGCTGCCACAACCCGACCGGCTTCGATCTTTCTCCGTCTCAGTGGCAACAGGTGCTCGAGGTAGTCAAGGAGCGTCAGCTGTTGCCGCTGATCGACTTTGCCTACCAGGGCTTTGGCGCCGGGCTTGACGAAGACGCCTTCGGCGTTCGGCTATTTGCCGAGCAGCTTGACGAAGTGATCATCACCAGCTCCTGCTCGAAGAACTTCGGCATCTACTGCGAGCGGACCGGCTGCTTGATCATGGTGGCCAAGGACGCCGAGCAGATGGAAAACATTCGCTCACAGGTAGCGATCGTAGCACGGGAGAACTACTCCAACCCGCCAGCACACGGCGGTGCCATCGTCAGCGAGATTCTGCATGACGCTGAGCTTTCCGCCATGTGGCGCGAGGAGCTCACCGAAATGCGAGACCGCATCAACACGCTGCGCCGCGACTTCGTTGAAGCCCTCAAGCCTTACGGGCTGGATGAGAAGTATGCCTGCGTCGCCGAACAGCGCGGCATGTTTTCCTACACCGGCCTGACGCCCGAACAGGTCGATCGGCTGCGCGACGAGTTCGGCATCTACATGGTGCGCTCAGGACGGGCCAACGTGGCGGGCTTCTCCCACGAAAACCTGCCCTACCTCGCCAAGGCGATTGCCGCGGTTAACGACTAACCGAGCAGCGCCAACACGCTCCATCATGCCCAGGCCTGCCTGGGCATTTTTGTATAACTCCCAAACCCAGAGGCCCCCATGGCGACGCCACACCACTACCCCTGGTACAAGAAGGAAGACACCGACGCATTTTTCGCTCTGTTTCAGAATAACATTGCGAATTTCGTGATCATTGCCATTACCATGCTGGGCATGGACTTTCCCGCCTCGATCGTTTATGGCCAGGTGCTTCCCGGTGCGGCGGTCGCGGTGATGGTCGGTAATTTCTATTACGCCTGGAGCGCCGCACGGCTCGCGCGCAAAGAACAGCGCAGCGACGTCACCGCCTTGTCCTACGGCATTTCAACGCCGGTGATGTTTGTCTTCCTGTTTGGCGTTCTGCTGCCCGCCAAGGAGTTGACTGGCGATGTGACGCTCGCCTGGCAAGTGGCGGTCGCGGCCTGTTTTATCAGCGGCGCGATAGAGGCCGCCATCAGCCTGGTGGGGCGCTGGGTGCAGTATCACCTTCCCAGGGCGGCCATGCTCGGCGCCGTAGCCGGGGTCGCGCTGACCTTCATTGCCGGAGAGATGCTGTTCAAGACGCTGGAAATGCCGCTGATCGGCTTGCTGGTGCTGGCTATCATTATTGTCGGCCTGATCGCTCGAGTCAGCATGCCCTTCAATATCCCTACGTCACTGTTTGCCATCATCGTGGGCAGCGCCATGGCCTATCTGATCGGCGACGCGGGCGGCGAGCGCTTCAGCGATGCGTTTACCCACCTTGGCTTTTACCCGCTGCTACCCAACCTTGCCTGGTGGGAGGGCCTGGGGCTGCTGGCTACCGGCATGCTCGCCATTCTTACCGTGGTCCTGCCGATCACGCTGTATAACGCCATTGAAACCATGAACAACGTCGAGGCCATGGAAGCCGCCGGCGACAAATACGACGTACGCGAATGCCAGGCGGTGGACGGTGTAGGCACCATGATCGGCGCACTGTTTGGCGGGGTCTTCCCCACGACGGTGTATATTGCCACCGTCGGGGCGAAATGGATGGGCGCCGGGCGCGGCTACAGTCTGTTAAACGGAGCCGTTTACGCCGTCGCCACCATGTTCGGCCTGATCGCCATGATTTCGGCCATCATTCCTGTCTCCGTGGTCGCCCCCATCCTGGTATTCGTAGGAATTTCGATGATCGCCACGGCGTTTCAGGCCAACGATACCCGTTACTATCCCGCGGTGGCCCTGGCCATGCTGCCCTACTTTGCCAACTACGTGATGACGCGTTTCAATCGTGACGCCGAAGACGTCGTCAGCGATATTTCGACATCGATTGTCTCCACCGGTCAGGGCGCCATGTTCATGGCGATCTTCCTGGGCGCAATGACCGTTTCAGTGATTGACCATCAGTTTCGGCGGGCGGCGGTCTTTGCGTTGGTCGCGGCGGCCTTTTCGTTTGTCGGCTTGATGCACGCCCCTGAGCTTTCCATCAACGCAGCACCCAACTTTGTGATGGGCTATCTGGGCATGGCGTTACTCTTTGGCTACTTTGCCTTCCAGGAGCGCGCCAACGTCAATGCGCCGTAACGCCCGCCTGGCGATGCGGACGCGACAGAATACGTCGCAGCATCAGCCAGGCGGCCGCCCCGGCCAGCAGATTACCAACGGCCGCGCCGGCGGCCAGCCCCCACCAGCCTGCCAGTTGTTCACCGAGCCACAGGCAGGGTAAATAGCACACGAACAGCCGTGCGGCAGATAACAGCATCGCGCGCAGCGGCCAGCCCAGCGCGTTACCGGCGGACACGATCAACATGCAAACACCCAGCGCCGCATAGCTCGGCAGCAGAAAGCGGATCAGCAATACCAGTTCATCCTGCACGTCGGGATTTCCCGCCAGCACCATGCCCAGCCAAGGCGCGCCGAGCGCCAGCACGATACCCAGCGCCAACTGCCACACCACCGCAACGCCCAGTGCCAGACGCAACAGACGATGTATCTGATCCCAGTCTCCCGCGCCGTAGCAGCGTCCCAACCAGGGCGGTAGCGACATGGTCATGGCCAGGATGACCATCAACGACAGGGTTTCCAGCCGGCTCGCGAGCCCCCAGGCAGCCACCTGACTTTCGCCTAGCCCGGCCACCACGGCGATCGCCAGCATGGCCGCCAATGGCGGCATCAGCTGGCTCACCATGGCCGGCGCGGCAATGCCCAAAAACGGCCGCCAGGAGCGGTGACCTTCCGACCACAGGCCTTCCCGCGACGCCCAGCCGCGCTGCCATAATCGACCGCCGGTCACCACCAGACCAACGCTGAAGGCGATGGCCGTCGCCCAGGCCGCTCCCGGCAATCCCCAGCCCGCCCACGGCCCCACGCCAAAGATCAGCAGCGGGTCGAGCGCCAGGTTGACCAGACTGGTGATCACCATCATCTTGCCGGGCAAACGGGTATCGCCGTAGGCACGAAACACGCTGTACATGAAATAAAGCACTGCACCGATCCAGGCCGACAGCAGCTGCGGCGGCCAATAGCTGCGCAGATAGCCAAACGTATTGCTTTCGGCACCCAGTAAACTGAAAATCGGGACCTGAAATACCCCGAGGGTAATACACAGAGCGGCGATGACCGCGCCACCGGCCATTAACACCAGGCTGCTCAAACGCTTGGCGTGGGCCTGTTCACCGGCTCCCAACGCACGGGAAATCAACGCCGCGATGGCAATCCCCATCCCCACCTGGATACCGATAATCAGAAACGATAGCGGAAAGGTAAACGATTGAGCCGCCAGCGGTACCGTGCCAAGCCGTGCGATAAAGGCGCTATCGACCAGTTGGAAGCCAAGTAGCGATAGCACACCGATGGCCATGGGCCAGGTTTGACGCCACAGGGTTTTCCCCATTCCTGCCGTTTGCTGAGTGCTAGCCACCAACACCTATACTCCTGTTGAATAAACGCAAAAACGCCACCACTCCCTGAGGAGTGATGGCGCTTATCAGCACCGTGTTACTGGCGAATGCCTTCGAAGGTCACATACAGTTCAAGTTCATGCATGGCCTCGGGATAGTCACTCATGTCGATATCAAAATCGCTCAGCGTGATCATGGTGCTGCCTTCAAAGCCGGCACGATAGCCACCCCAGGGATCTTCTCCTTCGCCCATCATGGTCACAGGCATTTCGATTTCCTGGGTTTGACCGTGCAGGGTCAGATCACCGGTGACGACCCCTTCATTGTCACCGGTCGACTCAAAGCCGGTAGAGGTGAAGGTCGCGGTGGGATATTCATCAACATCAAGGAAGTCACTGTTAAGAATATGGCGGTCTCGCTCGGCGTGATTGCTGTTCAAGCTGTCGATCTGAACTTCCATCTCGACCGAAGACGCCTCGAGGTCATCGGGGTCGTAGCTGAAATCGCCGGAAAACTCTTCAAAGCTGCCCAGGATGTAGGAATAGCCAAGGTGGCTAATCTTAAACTGTACGAAGGCATGCTGACCTTCGGTATCGATGGTGTAGTCAGCGGCCTGTGCCTGGCCAAGTGTGAAGAGTCCAGCGGCGGCCACGGCCGCGGTCAGTAGGGTTTTCTTCAACATGCGTGCAACTCCTTTCTCGATGATAAAGCACCGTCTTGAAGGGTGCCCTTAAAGCCATCCCGGTTGGGAAAGCCCGGTACGTTAACGTGACGTCGGTTTCAACATGCGCAGCATGGTGTCATGGCGGTCAATGAAATGGTGCTTGAAGGCGGCCAGCGAATGCCCCACGGCCAATATCATCAGTGCCCAAGCGCTGTACCAGTGCAGGTCACCGGCAATCAGCGCCTGTTGAGGCAGATCGTGTACCAATGCGGGCACCTCGAACCAGCCAAAAACGCTGATACCGCTGCCGTCCGCCGTCGAGATCAGGTAGCCGGTGGTCAGCACTAAGAGCAATAGCAGATACAGCGTGATATGACCCAAATGCGCCATCAATACCTCAAGCCGACTGCCGTGCCCTTGCGGTGTTGGCTGCACAAAGCGCCAGACGATGCGCGCAAGCGTTGCCATGAAAAGCAAGATACCCACTGAGCGATGCACCCAAGGGCCCAGATTGTACCAGGTGTCATAGTACCCCAATCCGGTCATCCACCAGCCCAGCGCAAATAGCCCTACAATCGTGATAGCGCTCAGCCAATGCAGCGCAATGCTAATGACGCCCCAGCCCACCTGCGTGTTACGCCACATCGTTGTTTCCTTTTAAAGACGCTTTACGTAAGCGTGATAATAAAGCGATCATAGCGTTAAAGACGTTGGTAAACCGCTGAAAAAACCAGAACACATCATTCGTAAAAACCGTTGGACGGCGTTTGAGCAGACCTTGGGCACATAAAAAAACCGGCCTTTCGACCGGTTTTTCAACAGGCAAGACGCGTCTAGCCCTGCGCCATGGCGTCCAGGCCACGGGCTAGATCGTTTTGAATGTCCCGCTGGCTTTCCAGCCCAACGGCCACACGCACCAGCCCTGGCGTAATGCCTGCAGCCGCGCGTTGTTCATCGCTCAGCCGACCATGAGTAGTGGTCGCCGGATGGGTAATCGTGGTTTTGACATCGCCGAGGTTGCCGGTAATCGACAGCATGCGGGTCGCGTCAATCACCTGCCAGGCGCCCTCCTGGCCGGAGATCACCTCGAAGCCTAACACGGCACCAAAGCCCTCCTGCTGCTGCCTGGCCAGGGCATGCTGAGGGTGATCCTCCAGACCGCTGTAAAACACCTTGGTGACCGCCGGGTGAGCATCAAGCCACTGGGCAAGGGTCAGCGCCTGCTCGCAGTGCGCCTTCATGCGCAGTGAGAGCGTTTCCAGCCCCTTGGTGAATATCCAGGCATTGAACGGGCTCATGCAGGGCCCGCAGGTCCGCACGACGCCAAATACCTCTTCCAGAACATCGTGCTTGCCGACCACAGCGCCGCCTACCGCCCGCCCCTGGCCATCGAGGTACTTGGTCGCGGAGTGAATCACCAGGTCCGCGCCCAGCGCGATGGGCTGCTGAAGCGCAGGGGTCAGAAAGCAGTTATCGATCGCCAGCCACGCTTCATGCCGCTTGGCCAGCGCTGAAAGCGCCGCGATATCGGCCACTTCCGACAGCGGGTTGGACGGCGTTTCGGCAAATAACAAACGCGTTTTCGGGGTAATGGCCGCTTCCCAGGCCGCCAGGTCGGAAAGCTCTACATAGCGTGTGGTAATACCGAACTTGCCGAAGTATTTGTCGAACAGGCTGACCGTCGAGCCAAACAGCGACCGCGAGGCGACGATCTCATCCCCAGCCGACAACAGCGCCAGCACGGTCGACAGGATGGCCGACATGCCCGAACTGGTGGCCACACAGCGCTCGCCGCCCTCCAACGCCGCCAGGCGGCGTTCAAAGGTATGCACGGTCGGGTTGGTGAAGCGGGAATAGACGTTGCCAGCCTCCTGCCCGCCAAACTTGCGCGCCGCTTCGGCGGCGCTGCCATACACAAAGCTGGAGGTCGGAAAAATGGGCTCGGAATGTTCCTGCTCAAAGGTGCGCTCGTGGCCGGCGCGAATCGCTAAGGTTTCTAGCGACCAGGCGTCTTGCTGACTGTCATCATGCATGGGCTAGTCTCTTGTTCCGCTACTGCAAAGGACTTGGTCAAAGGGGCTTGGCCTAATCGTCCAGGTCATCGTCCTGATTATGCATGTCGACGAGCGCATGGTCACCCGCGCTCTGGTCTTTGGCCAAGTCGTTGCGGTTGGCTTCGAGGACCGCCAGATAGGCGTCATCGATATCGCCGGTGACGTAGTTGCCGTCAAAGACCGAACAGTCGAACGCTTCCATCTCAGGATTGACTTCCCGGCATGCGTCTTTCAGATCCTCAAGGTCCTGATAGAAGATGCGGTCTGCGCCAATCAACTGCCCCACTTCCTCTTCGGTCCGCCCGTGGGCAATGAGTTCCGACGCGGCGGGCATGTCGATACCGTAAACGTTCGGGTAGCGCACCGGCGGCGCCGCCGACGCAAAGTAGACATTGCGGGCCCCGGCATCGCGGGCCATCTGAATGATCTGCTTGCAGGTGGTGCCGCGCACGATCGAGTCATCCACGAGCAGCACGTTCTTGTCCTTGAACTCAATATCGATGGCGTTGAGCTTCTGGCGCACCGATTTCTTGCGCTGGGTCTGCCCCGGCATAATGAAGGTGCGACCGATATAGCGGTTCTTCATGAACCCTTCGCGGTAGGTGACGCCCAGGTGCTGAGCCATTTCCAGCGCCGAGGTGCGCGACGTATCGGGGATCGGAATCACCACGTCGATGTCATGGTCGGGCCATTCATTCAGCACCCGGTCGCCAAGCTTGCGGCCCATTTGCATACGGGTGCCGTAAACGTAGGCACCGTCGAGAATCGAGTCGGGCCGCGCCAGATAAACGTGCTCGAAAATGCACGAGCGCAGTTGAGGGCGGTCGGCGCATACCTGAGTGTGAATCTTGCCCTGCATGTCGACGAAGATCGCTTCGCCGGGGGAAAGATCTCGCTCGAGCTCGAAGCCGCCTACGTCCAGTGCGACCGACTCGGAGGCGATCATGACCGACTGGCCATCGTCTTCCTGTCGGGTACCGAACACCACCGGGCGAATACCGTGGGGGTCACGGAAAGCCACCATGCCAAAGCCGTTGATGATGGCCACGGCCGCATAACCACCGTTACAGCGCCGGTGAACTCTACGCACGGCGTCAAAAATATCTTCGGCTTCAAGGTGCAGCCCCTGCTTGCCCAGTTCGTGAGCAAATACATTGAGCAGTACTTCAGAGTCCGAGCTGGTATTGATATGGCGCAGATCGGTCGAAAACAGCTCCTGCTTGAGCTGTTCGGAATTGGTCAGGTTGCCGTTATGCGCCAGGGCGATGCCGTAGGGAGAGTTGACGTAAAAAGGCTGCGATTCAGCTTCGCTGGAGGAACCCGCGGTGGGGTAACGCACGTGGCCGATGCCCAGGTTACCTTTCAGACGCGCCATGTGCCGGGTGTGGAACACATCGCGCACCAGCCCGTTACTCTTGCGCAGTAGAAAGCGTCCCTCGCTCCAAGTCATCATCCCAGCAGCGTCCTGGCCGCGATGCTGAAGAACGGTCAGGGCATCGTAAATACCCTGGTTTACCGCTTGCTTGGCCAGAAGGCCGACAATACCGCACATTCCCGTTACCTCGCTAAGTGCAGGCTTACTGGCGTCAATAAGCCGTTACATGACTAGAAAATTCTTGAAACTCGTTCAGCCATCGCGCGACTGGCGTAAATCCGGCAGCGTGATGTCGTTTAGCGAAGACGGTGCTTCGGGAAGTTCACCGCCCCACTGGTCCAACTGATTGATGGCGTAGTTGCGCAGCTCGATAAAGGTAGGACGCAGGGTCGACTGCTGCCATGCCTCAAGATCCGCAAGCGGCGTCAGGGTGATCAACACCGTGACGACCAACAGAATGACAGCTCCCCGGGCAATACCGAAGGCCGCCCCCGCCATCCGATTGAGCAACCCCATGCCCACCCATTCTACCGCGGCATGCACCAGGCGAATGACGATCCCGCACAGCAGAATCACCGCAAAGATCACCAGCGCGAAGGCCAACACCAGCCGCGCGTCGAAGCTATCGATAAAACCGCTCATCAGTTCAGCGACGGGCTCGGCCAGTAACCGCGCCACCATCAACGCCACAACCCAGGCCGCCAACCCCAATGCTTCGCGCACGAAGCCGCGCACGAAGCCCGCCAACATCGACAGGGCCAACACGGCAAGAAAGGCGGCATCTATCCAGGTAAGCGCCATTACTAATCCCGTACTCTAACCAGCAGACCCTGTACATTGGCCCGCTGCTTAACGTCGCTCATCGCCGTTTCTCCCTCTTCCGAGGTCGCAAAGGGGCCGACGTAAACGGTCGTCATCTCATTGTCGCGCTCGCGCTGATAGACGGTAAAACCTTCCTCGCTTAGCTGGTCGCTCAACCGCTGGGCATTATCGGCATTGCCGAAACTACCCACCTGGAGGGCCCATTCGCCATCAGACGATGAGGATGCGGACGTCTCAGCCTCGTCATCGGCGGGGGCTTCTTCGGGGGCATTGTTGACGGCCTGGCTGTTGGAGGCAATCAGGTCGGCGATCGGGTCGTTGCCTGCCGAAGACTCGTCGTCGCTGGATGACGCCTCCTGCGACGCATCTTCACCTTCTTCTTCGCCCTCAACGCGGCGATCAGCCAGCTGGTCGGTATCGGGGCTTACAGGCTCCACATCAAGCGGCTCACTGGTTGCCTGCTCGGCAACGCTCGGGTCTATCTGCTCGGCAGGGTCACCAATCGACTCGGGGCGCTCCGGGGCCTGAACCTCACGGCGCTCGACCTCAACGGGCTGTTCAATGACAAAATTCGGCTGTGGACGCTCTTCACGCGGTGCAGGGTCACTCATCAACCAGGGCACAATGATGGCCAGCAGCGCGAGCAAAATGACGATACCGCTGATCCGTTCCGTTTTACCGTATTTCATATCCCTCTCCATCAAGCGACGCTACGCCTGTGGCAGTGGCAGTGCCAACAGGGCCGCCACCGTGAAAAAAGAGCCTGTCGCCAGTACACGATCATCCGGCCCGAGCCGGGATGCCAGCCAATCCACCCCCGCACCGGGCGATGCCGCGCAATGATGCACGCGTCCGCCCTGGGCTGCAATCCGTTCGGCCAGCTCGTTGGCGTCGCGGCCTCGCTCGCCATCAAGGCTCACGCACACCCAGTGGCTTATACGCGATGATAGCGCGGCGATCACGCCATCGGCATCTTTATCGTTCAGCATGCCAATCAGGCCCCACTGCGTCGCACCGGCCGCCACAGGCGGCAGGTGACGGGCCAGGTATTCCGCGGCATGAGGGTTGTGACCCACGTCGAGACACCACTGCCCCTGCCACTGCATACGGCCCGGCACCACCAGGTTGGCCAGGGCCGTTCGTGTAGGTGTCGCGGCAAGTGCAAGGCCAGCTAACGTCAGGGCTTGCAGGGCAGTGGCGGCATTATCGATAGGCAGGCCAGGATCGGGTAACGCATCGAGTGACAGCGATTCATCGTTGGCTGTTCGCCCCTGCCAGCACCAGCCAGCCATTGACGCGACCGATTGATCAAAGTGACGGCCAAGCTGATAGACCGGCGCCTGCAGCGCCTGTGCGGCGGCGGCAACGCTTTCAGGAAGTTGGCGGCTGCCCAGCACGGCGGGCCGCCTGGAGCGGAAGATACCGGCTTTTTCACGGCCGATCTGGGCGATATCGGTGCCCAGGTATCCGGCGTGATCCAGGGCAATGGTGGTCACGATCGCCACGTCGGCATCGACGATGTTGACCGCATCCAGGCGACCACCGAGGCCTACTTCAAGCACTGCCAGATCCAGCGGCTGCTGGACCAGGCACCAAAGCGCACACAGCGTACCGGCTTCGAAATAGGTCAGGCTGATCGCGGGAGATGCCAGCCTGGCTTGCTCGACGGCCTCAAACCCGGCCACCAGACGTTCATCGCTTGCCATGCAGCCGTTGAGTTGAACGCGTTCGTTGAAGTGCAGCAGGTGTGGCGACGTATAGGTACCCACCTGCAGACCATGAGCACGGGCCACACTGTCGATCATTGCCAGTGTGGACCCCTTGCCATTGGTGCCCGCAACGCTGATCACCCGCCGGGCGATCGGGCGTTGCAACAGGCCCATGCGGTCGGCTACCTGGCTGACCCGGTCCAGCCCCATATCGATGCCTACCGGGTGGAGTGTTTCTAGGTATTCAAGCCACTGCGCCAGCGTTTTAGACATTGCGTGAGGCGTCGCCGCGCTTGGCAGGATCCGTCTCACCGCTGCCGTTGATCGCCTCGATCCACTCGGGGTCTTCGGCGTGCTCGGCCACCTGTGGCTCGTCGACCACGGGTTCAAAAATCATCGCTTCGTCTTCTTCAGGCGCAGGCTCGCTGCCGGCCACCGGCTGATGGGTCAGCTTGCGCAACATACCGCCAACGCGCTCGCGCATGTCGTGACGATGCACGATCATGTCCACCGTGCCGTGCTCGAGCAAAAACTCGCTACGCTGGAAGCCTTCGGGCAGGGTCTCGCGAACGGTCTGCTCGATCACGCGCGGGCCCGCAAAGCCGATCAGCGCATTGGGCTCAGCAATATTCAGGTCGCCAAGCATGGCAAGCGATGCCGACACGCCACCAAACACCGGATCGGTGAGCACTGAGATATACGGAATGCCTTCCTGCTTGAGCTTTTCCAGAGCCGCCGAGGTCTTGGCCATCTGCATCAGCGAGAACAGCGCTTCCTGCATACGCGCCCCGCCGGAAGCACCAAAGCAGATCAGCGGCATGCGCGATTCAAGCGCCAGGGTGGCCGCGCGGACGAACTTCTCGCCTACCACTGCGCCCATGGAGCCACCCATGAAAGTAAACTCGAACGCCACGGCAACCACCGGCAGACCATTGAGTTCACCGCGCATTGCGACCAGCGCATCTTTTTCGCCGGTATCCTTTTGCGCCGCTGCCAGGCGGTCCTTGTACTTCTTGGAGTCGCGGAACTTGAGGCGGTCGACCGGTTCGATCTCAGCGGCGATCTCTTCGCGACCCGTTTTATCCAGGAACCAATCCAGCCGCTTGCGTGCCGTTAATCGCAGATGATGATTGCACTTCGGGCAAACACTCTGATGCTTCTCTAGCTCGGGAAGATAGAGAACGGCTTCGCACTTGGGGCATTTACGCCAAAGACCATCGGGAACGCTTGCGCGACGGTCCTTACGCTGGATACGCCCCATGGAGGGCACAATCTTATCTAGCCAGCTCATATCAAAAAGACTTCCGTTGTACGTCTACGCTTGGACGGACCAAGCTTGATGAATGGGGGCAAACTTATGTCGTTAGTGTAGTCGATGAAAGGACCTGTTAAGCATCCATCGCCGCACGCATTTCGCCAAGCACGTCTTTCAACTGGGCGGCAATGGTGTCCGGTGCATCGACACTCTCGGCGATCCGGTTGACCAGCGCGCTGCCCACGATAACGCCATCGGCTACCTTGGCGACTTCGGCGGCAGTCGCGCCGTCGCGGATACCGAAGCCGACACACAGCGGCAGATCGGTCATGCCGCGCAGCGGTGCCAGATGCTCTGCCACGTCGTCGGCGTTAAGCGTCGCCGCGCCGGTCACCCCTTTGAGCGACACGTAATAGAGGTACCCCTCACCGTGGGCGCATATTGTAGCGGCCCGAGCGTGGGAAGTGGTAGGTGCAACAAGAAAAATCGCCGCCAGATCACGTTCTTTCAACAACGGACCAAAAATATCCGCCTCTTCCGGCGGCATATCGACGGTCAGCACACCATCAACGCCGACGCTTGCTGCCTTATCGGCAAAGGCTTCGTAGCCGATGCGCTCGATGGGGTTGAGATAGCCCATCAGCACCACGGGCGTGGTGGTATCGGTCTGGCGAAACTCGGCGACCATGTCGAGCAGATCGACTAGCCGAGTGCCCTGCTTGAGCGCCCGTTCGCAGGCTTTCTGGATGACCGGGCCGTCCGCCATGGGGTCGGAGAACGGCACGCCCAACTCGATGATGTCCGCGCCGGCTTCCACCAGGGCGTGCATAAAGCCGACGGTGTACCGGGGCGCGGGGTCCCCAGCGGTAATAAAGGGGATCAGGGCCTTGCGGCCCTGCTGTTTTAATTCACTGAAACGCTGATCAATACGGTTCATGCTGGCCCTTAGAAAATCACTCGCCCTTAAAATTCGATGCCGTCAATCTTGGCTACCGTCATAATATCCTTGTCACCACGGCCTGATAGGTTGACGACGATATGCTGATCAGGACGCATGGTGGGCGCCAATACCTTGGCATAGGCCAGCGCGTGCGCGGTCTCGAGGGCCGGCATGATGCCTTCCATGTGAGTGAGCTCGCGGAAGGCCACCAGCACGTCCTGGTCGTTCGCGGCCACATAGTTTACCCGCCCGACGTCTTTCCACAGCGCATGCTCGGGGCCCACGCCCGGGTAGTCCAGGCCGGCCGAAATCGAGTGGGTGTCAGACACCTGACCGGCTTCGTCCGACATCAGGTAGGTACGGTTACCGTGCAGGACACCACGCGGTGCGTTGGACGTAAGCGGTGCCGCATGGCGACCGGTTTCCACCCCATCACCCCCGGCTTCAACGCCGTACATGGCGACATCGTCGTCTTCGACAAACGGATAAAAAAGGCCGATAGCATTAGACCCGCCGCCCACGCAGGCAACCAGCGCGTCCGGCAGACGGCCGATCTGGTCCAGCGACTGACGGCGCGCCTCGCGCCCGACAACGGCGTTGAAGTCGCGCACCAGCTGCGGGTAAGGATGCGGGCCCGCCACGGTGCCGATGATGTAGAAGGTATTATCGACGTTGGTGACCCAGTCACGCAGCGCTTCGTTCATGGCATCTTTGAGGGTGCGCGTGCCGGATTCGACCGGAATTACCCGGGCGCCCAGCAAGCGCATGCGATATACGTTCAGCTTCTGACGCTCAACGTCCGCTGCGCCCATGTAGACGTCACACTCAAGCCCCAGCCGCGCTGCCACGGTGGCGGTTGCCACACCGTGTTGGCCAGCCCCGGTTTCGGCAATCACCCTTGGCTTGCCGGTCTTTTTCGCCAGCAACGCCTGGCCAATGGTGTTGTTCACCTTATGGGCGCCGGTGTGATTCAGGTCTTCGCGCTTGAGCCAGATCTGTGCCCCACCGAGTGCCTGAGACCATCGTTCGGCGTGATACAGCGGCGACGGCCGCCCGACGAAGTGGGCAAGATCACGGTCGAACTCAGCCTGAAAGTCAGGATCATCGCGCAGACTTAGATAGGTCTGCTCCAACTCTTCTAGAGCAAAGCTCAAGGTTTCAGACACAAACCGGCCGCCGTACGGGCCAAAATGGCCCCGGGCATCCGGCATTTTGGTCAGGTCACTGAAACGTGTTTTCGAAACGGTTTCAGAAACAGTTTCAGAAGCACCAGTTGCTGAGACAGTCACAGGGATACCTCACAAGATCGCCAGAACAGGCAAACAATAAATGAATTCACATTAAGACGCAGCCCGCCGACTGGGCGACCCGCATAGCGAACCTAACCGGCGTCGGCCAACGCCACTTGACGCACAAACGCCATCATTTCACGGGCGTCCTTGCAGCCCCGCGAGGCCTCAATTCCGCCGGAAACATCAACCGCATAGGGCTTAACTTGGCGCACGGCCTGGGCAACATTTTCCGCCGATAATCCTCCTGCGAGAATAACAGGTTTTGCCAGCGTTGCGGGGATTCTAGACCAATCAAATGACTCCCCGGTGCCGCCCGGGGTTCCCGGCCGATAGGCATCCAGCAGCAACGCTTGCGCCTGGCAATAGCGCTCGGCTTCAAGGGGCAGGTCTATTGTATCGCGCATGCGCAGCGCCTTGATCCAGGGCCGCCCAAACGAGGCACAGAAATCGGGCGTTTCGTCGCCATGAAACTGCAACAGATCCAGATACGGCAGACATTGCTCAACCGCCTCGGCAGAGGCGTCGACGAAAAGCCCGACCCGGGTGGCAAAGGCCGGCACCCTGGCCGTAAGCGATGCCAGCTGCTCAAGGTCAACGCTGCGCGAACTCGGTGACCACATCACGAAGCCCAGCGCATCAACGCCCAGCGCCACGGCATGAGCAACGTCCTCATGGCGGGTAAAACCACAGAATTTCACCCGCGTACGGGTCAAGGACTCGGTACTCATCAAGACGTCTCCTGGGGCTTTTCGGGGGCTTCGCGGGTAGTGCCCGGCTTGGGCTTAGTGAAGGTCAGCCGTCGCCTGGCCGCCACACGCTCGGTTTCGGGGAGCTCGCGCTCCCCTGTCCATTCGCCTGAAAAGGCCAGCAGATTCGGCCCAAGCGGCTCCTTGGGCAGCGCAAATCGCTCGTCATAAATCGAGTCGACGAAATGCAGGCCGCAGGCAGGCGCGGTGACATCCCCAAGCTTGCGATTCCTGAGCGCCAGCAGGCGTTCGATGTGGCCTTCATCCTGAGCACCGCGACCGACGCTGACCAGGGCACCGGCGATATTGCGAATCATGTGGTGCAGAAACGCATTGCCCTGGATATCGATCATCACCAGCGGCCCAAAGCGTTTGACGTCGACAAAGTGCATCTGTCGCCATGGCGTCTTCGACTGACAGCCCGCCGCACGAAAGCTCGAGAAATCGTGCTCGCCCACCAGCGCCTGGGCGGCACGATGCATGGCATCGGCATCGAGCGGATCGCGGCACCAGGTGACATTATGTCGCTCCAGCACCGGGCGGCTTAGCTGATTGAGCAACAGGTAGCGGTATCGACGGCCAAGGGCACCAAGGCGAGAATGAAAGTCGTCCGACACCGGCTTTACCCAGCGTATCGACACATCGCGGGGCAGATTAGTATTCGCCCCGAACACCCAGGCTTTTTCGGAGCGCCCAACCGGCGGGTCCAGATGGACGATCTGCCGGGTGGCATGCACGCCGGAATCGGTGCGCCCGCTGGCATGAATCTGCACCGGCGCACCGGCCACCTTGCTCAGCGCGTCCTCCACCGATGCCTGAACCGAGGCGGCGTGCTTCAGCCGCTGGAAACCGCAAAAGCGCGTGCCATCATACTCGATGCCCATCGCCAGTCGCCCGGTTAGCGGTTGTGTCTCGTCAAAATGGTAAAACAGCGTCATCGCCTTTTATCAACATTGCCAGGGGTGGAAGGCGCGCCATTATCGCGAGGCGCGGGCGAAAATGCCACCTCTTCGATATCCCACTCTTCCTTGCGGGCAGCAGCGGGCGATGGCTTTGCCGGTGAAGCCGGTTCGTGGGCCTCGAATTCCACCGTGGGCTGCATGGGCGTTTCCTGCCGGGCTGCGTTACTCGGGGCCAGCGTCGGCGGCTGGTAATCAATCATCCAGGCCCGTTCATCCTCTGCGCCAGGGGCTGACTTAAGAGGGCTCGGCTGCTCTGGGCCCTCCTCCGCCGCCTCTGCCCCGCGAGCACCCATTGCCGAGAGCATCGCGGCCACCGCCTGGGGCTTGGCCGGGGGTGCCAGCCACAGCGCCGGGTCATGTTCGGCGGAGCGCACCTGCAGCGCCAAGCGCCGCTCCTGACCAATTTCGATCAACCCGGCAGCCTGGGTATGGGCCATCGCCGTACGGTCGAATGGCGCTTCATCAACGCTAGCGGGCGCGTCGTCATGGCGGGGCTGCGGCTCATTGTCCACCTCTGTTGCCAGCGCGTCCTCCACCGCAGCCGTCATGGCAGGCGATGGCTGAGAAGGCGCCTGAGCAGGCGACACCGGCGCCACTGACGGCGTCACGCGGCTCGGGCCAGCCGCTGCTGGTGAGGGTTTGTAGGGCTTATCGGCGCTCTGCGCGGTCATCGTCGGCGGTGCTTCCCACTGCCGACGTCGGCGGCGCATCATAATCAGCAGCCCCAACAGCAACACCAGCGCGATGGTCAGCAGCAGCCACTGGTAATCACGCAGACGTTCTGCAATAGAACCGCCTTGAGCCTCTACCGGCGCCCTGGGCGACACCGACTGAGCGGCCAGCGCATCACTGAGCCGCGTCACTTCTTCACGCAGGGCGGCCAGTTCACTACGCATCTCATCAAGTTCCTGCTGCCGCTGCAGGCTGAGCGCGGCGTCCGCAGCAGGCACTGGCGAGGAGGCGTCAGCGGGTGATTCAGGCGCAGCTTCTGAGCGTGATGTTGCGGGTTCGGGTGTAGCACGCGGTGCCGCCCTGCCAAGCGTCTGCGCCACACCCAACGCCGCGCCATCAAGGCTTGCCGCGTCTTGCTCGACCTGCTGGTCGGGTGCATCGGGCGTGCTGTCGTCGCCGACTTCTTCCACCTCGGGTAACGCTACCGTTGCGGGGCCGTCTTCGTCGCGGCGCTGCCAGGCGGCGTTCATCTCCCGGATAGTGTCTGCCGCCTGCTCGGCGGAACGACCCATAACGCGCTCATCATCGGGCAGCGTTAGCCGCTGGGCGGCGCGCATTTCGTGAATATTCCCCGACGGAAACACCTCGGAATTGGCTTCCAACAGCGCCAGCATCATCTGCTGAACGCTTGCCTGGGCAGGTTTGGTACGCGCGGCCACGCTCCAGAGCGTATCGCCGCTGCGCACGTAGGCATCGCCTTGGGCAGATTCACGACGCTGGCTCGCCTCGGGGGCAGCCTCGGCAGGCGCCGACTGCGGGGGCACAGGCTCAGCGCGCTCACTGTCGCCAGCGTAGTCGGCGGGGTCGAACAGCAAGGTGATTTCGCGGGTCTGCTCTCCCTCCGGCGAAGAGAGCGTCAACAACAGATCGAGCCAGGGCGTCGTCACCGGCGTATCGCTGGTAAGCACCACCACGGGCCGGCCCTGACGTTCCGCTACGCGGGCCTGCACGTTACCGGCCAAGGAGGTCCACTCGACACCGGCCGACTCAAAGGCGCTTTGGTCGGCCACCTCAACGCCAACGGATGAGCGCGAATACTCGTCGCCATCCACAAGCGGAATCGTGGCCTCCAGCCGGGTGTCCAGGCTGGAGGTTACTTGGGCAGACCCCAGGTCAAGCGCCCAGCTATATGCCCCCACCATACTTAGCCAAAGCCCTACGGCCAGCGCCCCTACCTGTTTCATGGATGCCCCTGTTGCCAATCTAACTGCTTATTCACCGCGTGTTGTAGGCCGACGCCGTTTCAGCGTTCGGCGCGTGCCTGCGTTTTTATCGACTCAGACGTTTTTACCATAGTAGCGCTCTATGCCACATAAAAAATCGCCGCACACAAAAAACGGGAAGCGATTGATTCGCCCCCCGTTTTCCTGCGCCCCTGGGGCAGCACGCGTTACCGCGATCGTTTACTGTTCACGGAGAATCGACAGCATGCGCTTGAGCGGTTCGGCCGCGCCCCACAGCAACTGGTCGCCAACGCTGAACGCGGACAGGTATTCACCGCCCATCGCCAGCTTGCGCAGACGGCCAACCGGGACTTGTAGTGTGCCCGTTGCCGCGGCGGGCGTCAGACCTTCGATGGTAGCGTCTTTGTCGTTGGGAATTACCTTGACCCACTCGTTATGCTTGGCGAGGCGGTCTTCGATTTCATCCAGCGGCACATCCTGTTTCAGCTTGATGGTGAACGCCTGGCTGTGCGAGCGCATCGCGCCGATACGCACGCACAGGCCATCGATGGGAATCGGGTTGCTATCGAGACCTAAAATCTTGTTGGTCTCGACGCTGCCTTTCCACTCTTCGCGGCTCTGACCGTTCTCAAGCTTGGTGTCGATCCACGGCAGCAGGCTGCCCGCCAGCGGTGCGCCGAAGTTCTCGGTGGGGAAATCGCCACTGCGCATCGCAGCGGTCACCTTGCGGTCGATATCCAGGATCGCGCTCGAGGTGTCTTTCAGCTCTTCGGCCACGCTGTCGCGTAGCGTGCCCATCTGGTTGAGCAGCTCGCGCATGTGCTTGGCGCCGGAGCCCGAGGCCGCCTGATAGGTCATGGAGGTCATCCACTCGACCATGTCGGCTTCAAACAGACCGCCCAAGCCCATCAGCATCAGGCTGACCGTGCAGTTACCGCCGACAAAGGTCTTGGCGCCTTTGGCAAGCTGCGCGTCGATCACGCCGCGGTTGACCGGGTCCAACACGATGGTCGCGTCATCTTCCATACGCAACGTGCTGGCCGCGTCGATCCAGTAGCCTTTCCAGCCAGCGGCGCGCAGGTCTTTATAGACGGGCTTGGTGTAGTCACCGCCCTGACAGGTTACGACGACATCCAGCGCCTTGAGCGCTTCGATATCAAAAGCATCTTTCAGCGGAGGCACGTCCACACCGATGTCGGGGCCGGGCTGGCCGACCTGGGAGGTGGTGAAGAACACCGGCTCGATGCCGTTGAAATCACCATCTTCCAGCATGCGCTGCATCAGCACTGAGCCGACCATGCCGCGCCATCCCACGAAACCGACTTTCAACATTATGAAGTCCTCCTGAAAAGAATAAGTGCACACATTATACACGATTCTTGATGGTGATTTTGTAGCGCAAAGATAGGTTAAGGGCTATCCCTGCGACAGGTCTTCGAGGGGGCGCTGTAAACCCATCCCTGGGCGCTACATTTGCCATCTGACCGCCATGGATGGCGGAAATGCCGGAATGGTATGGAACATATACCGGCCATGGCAAATAACCCCCTCTACGACCTATCCCAGGCGCCCTTAACACAAGCGCAGAAAGGCTCACTGCCTAGCAAACGCCGCCAGCACGGCATCGCCCATAGCATCGGTGCCAATGGTCTGCATGCCTTCGGAAGCGATGTCCGCAGTGCGCAGGCCGTCATCCAGCACGCTGCCAACGGCCGCTTCGATACGCTCGGCCATGGTATTCTCGCCCAGCGAGTAGCGCAGCATCATGGCTACCGAGAGCATCATGGCCAGCGGGTTGGCGATGTTCTTACCGGCGATATCCGGCGCGCTGCCATGGCAAGGCTCGTACATGCCCTGCCCGCTTTCGTTGAGCGAGGCGGACGGCAGCATGCCGATAGAGCCAGTAAGCATGGCGGCGGCGTCGGAGAGAATGTCGCCGAACATATTGCCGGTAACCACCACATCAAACTGCTTGGGCGCGCGCACCAGCTGCATGGCGGCGTTATCCACGTACATGTGGGAAAGCTCGACGTCCGGGTATTCCGGCGCCAGACGCTCCATGACCTCGCGCCACAGAATGGTCACTTCCAGCACGTTGGCTTTATCCACCGAGCAGAGCTTCTTGCCGCGCTTCTGAGCCATTTCAAAGGCGACGCGGCCGATGCGTTCGATCTCGCTCTCGGAATACACGTAGGTATTGAAGCCTACGCGCTCGCCGTTACGCTCTTCAATACCGCGCGGCTGGCCGAAGTAGATACCGCCGGTCAGCTCGCGAACGATCATGATGTCCAGCCCAGCCACCAGCTCCGGTTTCAGGCTGGAGGCGCTGGCGAGCTGCGGGTAGAGCATCGCGGGCCGCAGGTTGCCGAACAGGCCCAGGTTTTTGCGCAGCCCCAGCAGGCCTTTTTCGGGCCGTTTGGAGAGGTCTTCAATCTTGTCCCACTTGGGGCCACCCACCGCCCCCAGCAGAATGGCGCTGGCGGCCTTGGCCTTTTCCAGCGTTTGCTCCGGCAGCGGATCACCGTGGGCATCGTAGGCCGCGCCGCCGACCAGCGCTTCTTCGACCTCGATATCCAGCCCGGCTTCCTGGCAGGCTTTCAACAAGCGCGCCGCCTGGGCCGCAATCTCGGGGCCAATACCGTCACCCGGCAGTAATAGAACCTTATGTGTCATGCAACGTCCTTAGCATTTATTTGAGCGGTGACTTACGCAGGCTGGCGAAACAGCCAGGGGCGCTGTTGGCGATGCTGTTCTTCAAAGGTGCGAATCGCGTCTTCGTCTTTGAGCGTCAGACCGATATCGTCCAGGCCTTCCAGCAGGCAGTGCTTGCGGAATTCATCCACCTCGAATTCAAGAATCTCGCCGCGTTGGGTAATGATCCGCTGCTGCTCCAGATCAATGTCCAACTGGTAGCCTTCTTTAGCCTCTACCTCGTTGAACAGGCGATCCACTTCGTCTTCCGACAACGTGATCAACAGCAGGCCGTTTTTGAACGCGTTGTTGTAGAAAATATCGGCAAAGCTCGGCGCGATGATCACCTTGAAGCCAAAATCCTCCAGCGCCCAGGGGGCGTGCTCGCGGGAGCTGCCGCAGCCAAAGTTGCGCCGCGCCAGCAGCACTTCAGCGTTTTGATAGCGCGGCTGGTTGAGTACGAAATCAGGGTTCAGCGGGCGCTGCGAGCAGTCCTGGCCGGGCTGGCCTTCATCCAGGTAGCGCAGCTCGTCAAACAGATTGACCCCGAAACCGGTCCGCTTGATCGACTTCAGGAACTGCTTCGGGATGATGAGATCGGTATCCACGTTGGCGCGATCAAGAGGCGCGACGACGCCTTCAAAACGTTCAAACTTTTTCATGGCTTAGGCCTCCTGAGCGTGGGTTGCATCGTTGGCGGGCAGGCTACGCACATCGACAAAATGACCGGCAATCGCCGCGGCGGCAGCCATGGCGGGGCTTACCAGGTGTGTACGTCCGCCATAGCCCTGGCGCCCTTCAAAGTTGCGGTTGGAGGTCGAGGCGCAGTGCTCGCCCGCGCCCAGCTTATCGGCGTTCATCGCCAGGCACATGGAGCAGCCCGGCTCGCGCCATTCAAAGCCTGCCTCGATAAATATCTTGTCCAGGCCTTCTTCTTCCGCCTGGCGCTTTACCAAGCCGGAGCCCGGCACCACCATGGCAAGCTTGATCGAGTCGGCAATTTTCTTGCCCTTCGCCACCTTGGCGGCTTCGCGCAAATCTTCAATGCGCGCATTGGTACAGGAGCCGATGAAGATTTTATCCAGCTTGATATCGGTAATTTTCTGGTGGGCCTTGAGCCCCATGTACTCGAGTGCCCGGGTGTGGCTGCGCTGCACGGTTTCATCCGGCGCGGCGCTGGGGTCCGGCACCTGGCCGGAAATACCGGTGACCATTTCTGGGCTGGTGCCCCAGCTGACCTGGGGTTCGATGTCTTCAGCTTGGAGAGTAACGATATTATCGAACACGGCATCCGGGTCGGAGACCAGATTGCGCCAGTCCGCTACCGCTGCTTCCCACTGCTCGCCTGTCGGAGAGTAAGGCCGGTTGCCGATATAGTTGATGGTGGTGTCGTCCACCGCGATCATGCCAACGCGCGCGCCTGCCTCAATGGCCATGTTGCACACGGTCATGCGGCCTTCCATGGACAACGACTCGATAGCGCTACCGGCAAACTCGATGGCATAGCCGGTACCGCCCGCCGTGCCGATCTTGCCGATAATCGCCAGCACCACGTCTTTGGCGGTCACGCCCAGGCCCAACTCGCCTTCAACGCGCACCTGCATGTTTTTCATCTTCTGGGTCAGCAGACACTGAGTCGCGAGCACGTGCTCGACTTCAGACGTGCCGATACCGTGGGCCAACGCACCAAAGGCGCCGTGAGTGGCGGTGTGCGAATCGCCGCAGACGACGGTCATGCCCGGCAGCGTCGCGCCCTGCTCCGGCCCCACCACGTGAACGATGCCCTGGCGCGGGTCGTTGATACCGAACTCGGTGATGCCGTATTCGACGCAGTTATCGTCCAGGGTTTGGACCTGGATCAACGACACCGGGTCTTTAATGCCGCTGTTGCCCTGGGCACGCTCGATCAGCGTGGTCGGCACGTTGTGGTCGGTGGTGGCAAGGTTCGTGTCTAAGCGCCATGGCTTGCGGTTCGCCAGGCGCAACCCTTCGAAGGCCTGGGGCGAGGTCACTTCGTGGAGCATATGACGGTCGATGTAAATCAGCGCGGTGCCATCGTCACGCTGCTTGACCAAATGCTGATCCCACAACTTGTCGTAAAGCGTTTGACCTGACATGTGCTTCTCCCGGGCTAGGCCCTGCTAGTTCGTATTCATAACGGCAGCTTATTGGCGCTGCTTGTCTATCGGATAGGCAGAGTGTCACGCGGCTCGAAGATAAAAGCAATTCATGTTATTCATAGTTTGGATTCCAAACTGGAATACAACCACTCTGCCGCCAACATCGCTTCGCCTCAAAGAGGGCCACTGCAATGGACACTCAAAGCCTTCAGGCCTTTTTGGCCGTCGCCGACACACAAAGTTTCTCCCGCGCGGCGGAACAGCTTCACCTGACCCAACCGGCGGTGAGCAAGCGGATTGCCACGCTGGAATTTCAGGTAGGCAGGCCTTTGTTCGACCGCATTGGCCGACGCATCGCGTTGACCGAAGCGGGCAGCGTGCTGCTGCCCCAGGCTCGCCAGATCCTGTTCGCGGTGGAAGATAGTCGCCGGGCGCTGGCCAACCTCTCCGGCCACGTGGGTGGGCGTTTGACCCTGGCCACCAGTCACCACATTGGGTTACATCGCCTGCCGCCCATTTTGAAGCACTACACGCAGCGCCACCCTGAAGTAGAGCTGGATCTGCATTTTCTGGACTCGGAGCTTGCCTACCAGGGCGTGCGCGATGGCTCGCTGGAAATGGCCGTGGTAACACTTGCACCCCATCCCATCGAACATCTGCACGTGGTGGAGCTATGGCGCGACCGGCTATGTTTTGTCTGCGCGCCTGACCATCCGCTGGCCAACGCCGACCATCAGGGGCCGCTTTCGCTGGCAACCCTGTGCGACTACAACGCTGTGATGCCCGGCGCGAGAACCTTTACCGGCACGCTGATTGCCAAGCGCTTTGAAGAAGCCGGCCTGGAACTGCCGACCAGCATGACCACTAACTACCTGGAAACGCTCAAGATGATGTGCAGCGTGGGGTTGGGCTGGAGCCTGCTGCCGGAGAAAATGCTCGACCACGACCTTGTCGAGCTAGACGTGGCGACTGCCCCGCTCCACCGTCCGCTGGGCTACTTGGTTCACACCAATCGCACGCTCTCCAACGCCGCAAGCATGATGATCGAGGCATTGGAAGAAAGTAGACGTGAGTAACGCTAGACAAGTTTGCGGCCCCAGGTACGACCATGGGGCACCCTACGCCTGGAGCTCGCTTTACGGCCCCGCATACTTTGCAAATACTTCTTCACCCGTTAGCTGTTCGGTTTTTTCAGCGAAGGAGTAGAACGCAGGTTTCTGGTCGATAAATATTTGCTCGGTTAATGCCCAATCGTCAGCGCTATCAAAAAGCCCGACGGGTAGCGCGTAAAGTCCGCCTTCCTTCAAGCGATAAAACAGATGTGTGCCGCACTGCTTGCAGAACCCTCGTTCTGCCCATTCTGAAGAGCCAAAGGTAGCAATATGCTCTGCGCCTTTAAAATCCACATCGCTGCCAACTTCAACGGCAAACATCGGGCCGCCGCCCCACGTTCGGCACATTGAGCAGTGACAGACGCCGACATGGTGGCTGTTGCAGGTCGCCGTGACGCTAACCGCCCCGCATAGACAAGCGCCTTTATGGCGAGTAGAAGATGCCATGGTTACCCCCTTTAACTACGCAACATGTTGGCAAATGCGCCTAAATGTCAGGTTAGCGAGATATCGGAAGATTTCCACTTCATCAAATTAAATCCATATGAGGGGAATCGGGTATTTTCTAAACGCCGTTTCAATGCTGAAGGAAAAGGATCCATGCTGCATAAACATCACATGATAACGGTATAAATTACGCATGCTATTTATAGAGGCAACTTTCCAGCCAGCCGGTAAGCGGATTCTCTTTTGAAGCGTACGTCAGTGTGCTATTGGTAGCTGTATATTGCAGTTGGCGTCACCGTCTTCCCGCACTCGTTGGTGTGCTCAATTGTCCTGCCGAATTATGCGGACGCACAGGGGAAGATAGACGCCGTTGGCCGATGCGGCCGCCCATGATGGTCGTACATGAACACAAGAACGAGGTGAACGATGCACCCGCTATTCCTGTTGCCAACGGCAAGACCTGAGCCCTACCACACCTCAGTCGACGCATTGCGATGATCCGCCTCTGGTTCGAGTTCCACCCCCTGTTGATCCTTCTGTTCCTGCTGATTCTATTTCTGACTTCCGGCGCCTTGATCCACTGGCTCCAGTTTCATTCTTCACTCAGCACTCGCCTCAAGGGCAGTGCCCTCGGCCTGCCGACCTTCGTGGCCGTTTCGACCTTGTTTGCGCTGTTCGCGTCTTTCCTACTCGCTGACACCATGGCCCGGAAAGATCGAGCGTCCCAAGCCGTGCAAACCGAAAGTGCGGCGATCTTCGGACTCGGCGTCGCCAGTGAAGCGACAATGGACAGCGAAGGAAGGATCCGCGCGGCGATTCTCGACTACGCTGACTCGGTGGTAGAGGACGAATGGCCGCGCCTGCGTCAGGAAAGCGGCAGCAGCAGGACGGAAAAAGCGCTGCTCGAACTGTTGCGCGCCGTTCGAGACGCCGCGAACGATGAAGGCTACTCGGCCACGGCCCATGGTCAGATGCTGTCGCTGGGACAAGATATTGTCGACGCGCGGACAGATCGCATCGCCGTTGTGGCCAATCATTACCAGAAATTCTCGTGGAGTGCCTTGTTCCTGCTCGGCTTCCTGACGCAATTTGTGATGGGCATGGGATTCCTCGATCGGGCGTCTTCGAACCGGCACGCGATTGTCGTCTTCAGCCTCGCTGCGGTCGTCGCCCTATGGTTGATTGCCATTCAGGACAACCCTTTCCGGGGAGCGGTCCAGGTCTCACCCGAGGCCATCGAACAGGCAGTGAGCACCTGGCGCGATTGAGTCCGATTAGAAACCGGCATTCGGCAGACGGGCGAATTCATGGCAACATCGCTTGTCCAGACCCACTCGACTCTTGAATGCCAAGACTTAGGCCTATGACAGTGAACACTCTCCATCACAGTAAAAAAACGAAAAAACCTGTTCGCAAAGGCCTGCACCCGAAGAACCTACACAACGAAGGCTATGACTTCCCTGCTCTCGTAAAAAACCACCCCGCACTCGCCTCCCATGTGAAACCGAACGCTTATGGCGACCTTTCCATCGATTTCGCGGACCCGCTGGCAGTAAAAACGCTCAACACCGCGTTATTAAACCGCTACTACCACATTGTCGGTTGGGACATTCCAGAAGGAGCGCTTTGCCCTCCCATCCCAGGCAGAGCCGACTATATCCATTACATGGCGGACTTAACTGGGTCAGGGCTTGGGCGTGAACAGCCCAACATCAAGCTGCTCGATATCGGGACAGGAGCGAATGGAATCTACCCGCTACTGGCCTGCCAAATGTATGGCTGGCAGTGTGTCGGTAGTGACATTAACCCTCTGTCGCTTGAGAACGTCGCCACGATTATCGCCCACAACCCCACGCTGAAAGATCGCTTCACGCTGCGTACGCAACACGATAAAAACCACATTTTTGAAGGGATCATTCAAGCGGGTGAGCTCTTTGACGTCAGCGTATGCAACCCACCCTTCCACGCCTCACTCGATGAAGCCCTTAAAGGTAGCCAGCGTAAACTCAATAACCTTGCACGTAGTCGTGGTGAACAAACAGCAAACACCCAATCGCCTGCGCTGAATTTTGGCGGCATGGGCGCAGAGCTTTGGTGTAAGGGAGGCGAACAGCTATTTCTTAAAAAGCTAATAAGAGAAAGCCAAGCGTATGCAAGTCAATGCCGTTGGTTTAGCAGCCTGGTGTCAAAAGCTGACAATGTTAAGCCTGCCAAGAAATTGATGCGTAAGCTCGGTGCCGTTGATATACGGGACATCGAAATGAATCAGGGAAATAAGACCACGAGGATATTAGCCTGGACATACATGTGAGCTATTCCTGAGCCGGCACATGGTTATGCGAATCATGCCGTGGCATTACTCCGCTATAAGCACATCGCACCCTTCGAATGTCGACTGAGGCCAACCCTTAGGCATATGGGCGACAAAGGATGAGGAATAGACCAACGGTATGTCGTCGACAGCCCCTGAGTTCCAGAGATCGTGAAGGCGCTGAATGATGTCCAATGCGCGCATGAGATGGTTTTCTCTGAGGCCTAACGATGTAGATAAGGATAGAAATTGGCAGCGGGCTCATGGACCAATGACGCGGCACTCTGCCCACCATTGTGCTGCAGGTACCGGTCGACTACCGCATAACCGAGGCTGTACCCCGCCCAGTGAGGAAGGCCCCCTTGGCCAAAGAACCATTCCCCATGCCGATAGGATGGCGCAAACCACGCCTGCTCTGCCTTCGCCGCGCAGGCAGTCATTTCCTTCTCGCTTAACGCAGACTCCCAAGGCTCCGGGGCTGAGGCATAGAGCTGACGACAAAAATGGCCCGCCAACCCCTCGGAAACCAGCGCTTCTCCCAAGGTTCTCCCGTACCCTGGCCCTCGCCAACGCATCACATGGTGAAGCTCATGCGCCACCATTCGTTCGAATGGCTCGCCCATGCTGCCGGCGAAGTTGGCATTACCCTGGTCAAGCGTTAACTGCATCATAGTTCCCGTAGGCGCATAACCAACAAACCCTCGGCAATCGATGACTTGTCCGGGCCAGACCTGCACCACCACATCCAAACTGATCGCCATCGACACTTGCTCAGCTCGATAACGCGCTGTCTCTATCCCCTCGCCGATACGTTCGATCCAACCATCGAGTTGCCCGCAGGCATTCGCGTAATGCACTATCCACTGTGCCATGTGGCCTCCTACTTGCTTGATATGATGCTCTTCAGCTCTTGCTCATCTTACGCAAGGCTATGCTCATCCCCTTAGGCTTGTCTGGAAAGTCGGTGAGCGAAGGCCAGACAAGGCAAAAGTCGGCGAAAAGACGGATCGTGCTCGCGCACGAGTTTACGTAGTGTGAATGAGTACTTTGAGCCGAATGCCTTTACTTATTAGGCAAGTTTATTACCCAGCGAGAATCTCAGGCTGACATCCGACGTCAAAATTCACCGAATTTGCAATAAAGCAGAACGAATGCGCTTTTTCGTGCAGGGACTTCGCAAGCTCACTGTCGTCAGCCGCCCCTATTCGGATGCTTGGCTTCAGCGTTACGCTCTCGAAATAGCCACTGCCATTGGTCGTTTCAATCATTCGACCCGTGGCGTTGTCTGTATATTCCGTTACCGTAATGCCAGCGTTGGCACACAGATGCAGATACCAAAGCATATGACATGCCGAGAGCGAGCTTAGCAATAGCTCTTCCGGGTTATAACGGGACGAGTCGCCCAGGAATGCAGGATCTGCCGATCCGAATATTGTCGGTTTACTGGCGCACGTTATCTCGTGATCACGCGAGAAGACGCGATAATGTTTGGTGCCCTCGCCTGAATTACCCGTCCAGACAACGGTAGCGGCATAATCGTGACTAGCTTTTTCCGACATTGACGCTTTCCTCTTATAGACATGACTCGCTGAATAGCGCTGCCAGCAGCGGAGAGGTGTAAGTCCCGCGACAACAACGCTATTGGTTAGGCCTGGCCCCCAGGCGGGCTTTTGAACAAGCCACTTTCAAATCTGCAATGAACCAGTAAACGCAGTTGCTAGCCCACTGGATCGATGATTAAGCGTTGAGCCAATGCTTCGTGGAGTGTTTGCCGGGCAGCTTCATCGAATAAAACAAAGCGGATCAGGCGTACTTTGTGCAAGGTGGGCAGTATGCCTTCAGGGTAGTCGCACACACTTGGGGGGGGGGACTACAGCCTCCTCCAACAGCCGCTTGTTAGCCCCTGAGTTCAAGGTCTTCCCGGATGACTTCTGGATGGCGGAAAGCAATCTCAATAAGCGCTTTTGCCGGCCCGGAGGGTTTACGTCGGCCTTGCTCCCATTCCTGTAGGGTGCGGGGAGAAATATGCAGTACCTCAGCAAACTCTATCTGGGTCAGGCCAGTTTTTCCGCGGGCCTCGGCAACCTCGTTGGCCTCAACACGACTGATTCGCGCCGCATTACCCGCCTTCATTTCTTTAACAGATTGGAGCAACTTGCTGCCAAGTTCCTCTGCACTCAGGGTATCGTTACTCATTTTCCAGTACCTCACGAATCGACTTCAGGATATGCGCAGGTATGTTTTCCTTAACAGCCTTCTTGTAGATTACCAATAACCAGATCTCACCATTAGCCAGCCTGGTGAAGTAGATGACTCGCACCCCACCACGCTTCCCAGAACCCCCTACCGACCATCGAACCTTTCTACACCCGCCACTGCCAGGGATTGGGTCGCCAATTTCCGGATTGGCTGCCAACCAGGCAAAGAAGGCACTTCGCTCATCATCGGTCCAGATTTTTCTGGCATCTGCTTCGAATGTAGGGGTTTCGATAATGGTAAACATAACGATCAATATACGTCATTGACGGAGTTACGCAAGGGGACTGCGACGTCACCCCATCTTCAGTAGCACCCGGGTTTAGAGTCAGAAATAACTTTATCGTGTTTTACCACCAGTTGCTCGGCATAGGCTGACGGTGTCAGC
>NZ_LJZS01000012.1 GCF_001314875.1 Halomonas sp. HL-48 | reverse complement strand
GACACCGTCAGCCTATGCCGAGCAACTGGTGGTAAAACACGATAAAGTTATTTCTGACTCTAAACCCGGGTGCTACTGAAGATGGGGTGACGTCGGGTGTTGCACGTGGTCATTGAGACCGCCGGTACGTGTCGGACATGCAGGATGCGATTCTCGTTACCCCCGGATCTCGGCGATGGTCTCGCCGGTTACTTCGCTCTGCCCTGTCTCTAGGAAGCCGAGACTGGAGTAGAAGTCACGAGCTACTTGGTTGGTTGGCACATAGCAGATCAATATTCTCTCGAAGGGGCCATTTGCTCTGATCTCGTCAAGTACGCACTGCATGGCTCCGTGCCCTATACCTCTTCCCTGATGGCGTCGGTCGACCATGAGCCGAAAGATGTTGTAGGCAGGCAGGTGCCCGTCGTGGTGGAAAGACTCGTACATGAGAAAGCCGACCGCTTCCCCGCCGCAATGAATAGCGCGTGGTTGATAGGTTGGATGGACGCTCGATTCGGCAATGGAGTACAGGTTGCTAGCGACATAGTCACGTTGTGAAGTCGCTAACTCCAGCGCAATGACTGCCTCGAAGTTCTGGCGGGTGATGCTCTTCAGTGTTATGCCCATCGCATGCTCCTCCATATTGGTATTTCACCCAGCCATGGGGTACATAACCCCACGTTTGCCTCACTTAAAACAGGATTACTTAACATATAAAGGCTGGGTGGCTGAGTCGGATGCTGGGCCGAGAGGGAAGATCATTCGGCTACTGGGTACGTGATCTCCTTGACTGGCTAGTGGTTCAGTGGATAAACCAGCGGTGAGGTCGTTTAGCTTATGCCATTCATTATTGCCAGTTCTTACCGGCCCGGTGGAAGCAGTCTAAGCTTACGGTTTGGTAACGAAGGCGCCGTGATGGAAAGCCAGCGCGGCTTCCACCTCGGTAAGACCTCGCAGGCCGGGTTCTGGTGGTTCGTCGCCGGTCAGCACTTGCAGCACTGACCTAACGCCGTGCGACAGTGATATCAGGTTGTAACCGCCTTCCAGCACGAAGACCAACCTTCCCCCGCATTGCTGGCGTGCCAGGCTCTGGAGGATGCCAGTCATGGCGGCAAAGCCATCATAGGAGACATTCAACGCGAGATCATGGGTATGGGGGTCGAATCCTGCCGAGACCAGGATCAGGTCGGGGCGGAACCACTGGGCCGCCGGTACCAGTATCTCTCGGAATGCCTTGAGATAGGCGGCATTGTCTGCATCGGCAGGCAGGGGAATATTGACGATGGTGCCATCCCCTAGGCCCATGCCAACCTCCGCGAGGCTCCCTGTGCCGGGATAGAAGGGAGCGGCACGGTGGATATCGAAGAATAGAACATTCGGGTCGGCCGAGAAGATGTCCTGGGTACCGTTTCCATGATGGGCATCCCAATCGACGATCATTACCCGCTCGCAGCCTAGCTCCGCTTGAGCATGAGCTGCAGCCACCGCCACGTTGTTGAAAAGGCAGAAGCCGCGGGCACGCACCGGTTCAGCATGGTGGCCGGGTGGCCTTACCAGTGCGAAGCTACTCTCGGCTCTACCATCTACCACCGCCTGTACAGCGGCAATCGCCGTCCCAGCGGCCACTTCTGCTGCATCGACACTGCCGGGTGATACGGCCGTGGTATCTTCGTCCAGCCAAGCGTTCTCTCCACGCAGCTGGTAGATGCTGTCCAGATATGAGTTAGTGTGGACGCGCCCTAGCTGATCGCGAGTTGCCTGCTTGCCGGTCTCGAAGGTCACGCCGGGAACCGGTTCGAGTTCCAGCAAGTGCTTTATGGCGGTGAGCCGGGCGGGATGTTCGGGATACGTCCAGGGCACTCCTATCCCAGACAGGAGTGAGCGGATTCGCTTGTCCATTCGCCCCGGCAGGAAGGGCACCTCAATATCCGGTTCATGAGCCAGCATCCTTTCATCATAGAAGACAATCACGTTATTTTGGTCAGCCACTGTGAAGGCTCCAGGTTGTAAGGTTAAACATTATAACCAAGTCCTACTTTAATAAGCCTAAGCACCATCGTCTTGAAATGCCTCTGATGCATCACTCGTGCTACTGAAGAGAAACTGGTACTTGGAACGAGCAAGAAAATAGGTTTTAGGCAACACGTTCCCCCTGTTGCGGACCATAATTTGGGGATTATGCAGATGCTGCCATGGGCAACTCATTCAGAAAGACGAGAGTGATTGTAATAGCTGTGACTTTAATCATGGTGGTCTCCTGGTTTTTTGTACGTATTGAATGTCTGGCTTTTGAATTTCGGTACATTTCACAAGATCCATCATTGTTGGCTGGCGGATAGGTTGTCTGTACGTAAGCACACTTACATAAGAATAAAAAAGTAATATGGGCCGCTGATGCAGGACGGCATTGGATATCACTGGATCCGGGGCGAGCTGCTACGTCAAGTTGAAAGAGTCACTCCGAGATGAAGCCGCCTGATGCTCGGCCAGTTTGGAAGGGGGACCCCATTATCAGCGCTACCAATCGCTCTGTTGTTGGTACATTGGTGGAGCGGACGACGCGTTTAGTGAACCTGGCAAAATAGATGGCACCAAGGCTACAGCGGTGGCTGTTGGCTTCAGCGACAAGCTCAATGAAGTCCCGCGCACTTTGCGCCTGTCCATGACCTATGACCAGGTCAAAGAGATGGTGAAGCATGCCTATATTGCACAGAAGACTTGGACAGCGATCTATTTGCCGACCCGCGTAGCTCATGGCTGCGGGGTTGCAAAGGTCGCAGGTTCGAATCCTGTCGCTCCGACCATCACGAAAAAACGCCGCGTGGCTTTATTGCCCGCGGCGTTTTTTATGGATAAACGTTCTGGCAGTGGAGCCACCCAACCCTCCAGGGCTTGGTGTCCAGTGTTCAGCCCTGCGTCTGGTACTCGGCGAGCGCAGCGGCAACCGCTTGCTCCCACTGGCCTTCGGTAATTCCCCAGTGCTCCATTTCAGCTTGATCGGGCGCCCCTTTAGTGGCCTCTTCAAGCTCATCTCTGGTGTGTCTTTCAAAGCAGTGTTTGGCGAACGATTTGGCTTTACCGTCACTGAGCTGATTAATGATGTCCATGATGATCTCCTGTCCGTGAGATGAATTACATGCCTTGCCAAGTGTAGCGGGTTGGCGATGATTTGCCCGAACGATTACGTCAGCACATAGCAGGGTGTGTAGTCCTGTCCGTCGAGCTTCATCCGCCCTTGCGCGACAAAGGAGCTCAACAGTTCGTCCAGACGCTGCATCAGCTCGGGCTCGGCATTGAGCACGAAGGGGCCGTTGGCCTCGATGGCACGAATGCCTTGTTCCTTGACGTTGCCGGCGACAATGCCCGAAAAAGCCCGCCGTAAGTTGGCGGCAAGTTCATGGGTAGGCTGTTGACGGTGCAGCGCCAGGGCACGCATAGCTTCGTGGGTGGGATCGAAAGGCGCCTGAAAGTCCCGCGCTACCGTCAGGCGCCAGTTGTAGTAAAACGCGTCTTGGTGGGTGCGACGGAACTCAGTGATCTCATCAATGCTTTGGCGCATCTGACGCGCGACGGCGACGGGATCTCCGGTGATGATGGTATAGAAGCGTCGAATGTCCTCACCTAGGGTATACACCAGAAATTCGTCGATCTTTTCAAAGTAGGCGGCAGAATCGGCCGGGCCGGTCAGAATCAGCGGGAACGGCATATCTTGGTTTGAGGGGTGTAGCAGGATACCCAACAGGTAGAGGATTTCTTCCGCTGTGCCCACGCCGCCAGGAAACACGATAATGCCGTGGCCCAGCCGCACGAACGCCTCGAGGCGTTTTTCGATGTCGGGCATGACCACAAGCTCGTTGACGATTGGGTTCGGCGCTTCGGCGGCGATGATGCCCGGCTCTGAAATCCCCAGATAGCGTCCGTCGTGTCGCCGCTGCTTGGCGTGCGCTACGTTGGCGCCTTTCATCGGGCCTTTCATGGCGCCGGGGCCGCAGCCCGTGCAAATATCCAGGTCACGCAGGCCCAGATGGTAGCCGACATCCTTGGTGTATTCGTACTCTTCCCTTGAAATGGAATGGCCGCCCCAGCAAACCACCAGGCTAGGATCGCGTCCGGGTTTGAGCGTGCCGGCTTTCCGCAGGATATGGAACACCGCGTTGGTGGTGCCTTCGGCGGTGGTGAGATCAAAGCGGTCGTGGCGCTGGATTTCGTTGTAGATATACACGATATCGCGAATCACCGACGAAAGATGCTCCCGGATACCGCGAATCATGCGTCCGTCCACAAAGGCTTCGGCGGGCGCATGGGTCAGCTTCAGGCGGATGCCGCGGTCCTGCTGGAGTACTTCGATATCAAAGTCTTTATAGGCTTCAAGGATCGCCAGGCTGTCGTCGGTCGGGCTGCCGCAGTTAAGCACGGCCAGCGCACAACGTCTCAGCAAATCGTGCAGCCCGCTCTTTGAGGTGCGATGCAGTCGATTGACTTCGTGTTGAGAGAGAACTTCAAGGCTGCCTTCAGGCGAGATGATGCTGGAGATGGTGTCGCGCGATTGAGCGTTCTGGGTCATTAGTGGTGCAATTCCTGACGGTGTGAGGTCTGACGGCATACTATCACGCTCCCCGAACGGGTACACCGTCAGAGCCCGGCAAGCCAGTGTGGTATGATGATTGGATTGCTAACCCGATGATGCTCAACATGTTTAACGCGCAATACTTCCGAACGTATATCACCCTGGTGGAAACCGGCAGCTTTACGCGCACGGCGCAGCGGCTCGACATGACGCAGCCGGGGGTGAGCCAGCACATTCGCAAGCTGGAGCGTTACTTAAACAAGACTTTGCTTGAACGACGGGGACGCAGTTTTACGTTAACCGAGTCGGGGCGACGAGCCTACGACTATGCGTTAAAGCTGTTTGCCGAGCATGAGCAGTTCCGCCATGCCCTGGACGATGACCTGCTGGATAGCGGCGAATGCCGGATTGCGTCCCCGGGAAGCGTGGGGCTGATGTTCTATCCGTATATTCTGGGCCAGCAGCAACGGCACCCCAGCTTGACCGTCAGCTACAGCTTTGCCTTCAATCACGAGATCGTGAATGACCTGCTGGAGGGGCGTTATGACATCGGGATCGTCACCGATGCGGTCAATCATCCCGATCTGGAGTGTCACGTATGGCACCAGGAACCGCTGTGTCTGGTGGTGCCGGCCGACTTTGTCGAAGGGACGCTTTCAGACCTGATGGGTATTGGCTTTCTCAACTATTACGATGGCATCAACCATGCCAACGCGCTGTTGCGTGCCAACTATCCCGATGAGTTTCGCTCGATGACGCATTTCCGTCATCAGGGCTTCACCAATGAAGTCAGCATGGTGCTCGATGCCGTCGCCCGGGGGCTGGGGTTTACGGTGGTGTCACGGCTGGTGCTCGAGACGTCGCCGTGGCAGCGTCAGGTGAAGGCGCTTAACCTGCCCCACACGGTCAATGAAGTGCTGTATTTACTGCGCCGGCGAGATTCTGCGCTTCCCAAGCGATACGAAAAACTGCTCAACGGCTTTCACCAGCAGCGGGTGCAAGAAAAAACGCCCTGAGGTCGCGCTTAGGTAGCGGGCCTCAGGGCGTTTCATGGGTGGAGCAGCCGCTATTCGTCGCGGTATTCGTCGATGCTCGGGCAGGAGCAAATCAGCTGGCGGTCACCAAAGACGTTATCCACCCGATTGACGGCCGGCCAATACTTGGATGCCTTGACGGCGTCGGTGGGGAAAGCACCCAGCTCACGGGCGTAAGGACGCTCCCATTGAGTGTCGATGATGTCGGCCTGGGTATGCGGCGCATTCACCAGCGGATTATTATCCAGCGGCCACTCGCCCTGTTCGACACGCGTGATCTCCTCACGAATAGCGATCATGGCATCGCAGAAACGGTCTATTTCATACAGCGATTCCGACTCGGTGGGTTCGATCATCAGCGTACCCGGCACCGGGAACGACATGGTCGGGGCGTGGAAGCCGTAATCCATCAGGCGTTTGGCGATATCTTCTTCACTGATGCCCGATGTCGCCTTGAGCGGGCGAATGTCGATGATGCATTCGTGAGCCACCGTGCCGTTCTCCCCGCGATAAAGAATCGGATAGGCCGCTTCAAGACGCTTGGCAATGTAGTTGGCGTTGAGGATGGCGAGCTCGGTGGCCTCGCGCAGTCCGCGCGCACCCATCATTTTGATGTACGCCCAGGAGATCGGCAGAATCGAAGCGCTGCCAAAGGCGGCGGCCGCCACGGCGCCGCATTCCGGGTTAACACCGTTGATGGGGGTGACCACATGGTTGGATACGTACGGCGCCAAGTGGGCTTTGACACCAATGGGCCCCATGCCGGGGCCGCCGCCGCCGTGAGGAATGCAGAACGTCTTGTGCAGATTCAGGTGCGACACGTCGCCGCCAAAGTCGCCGGGGCGCGTCAACCCGACCTGGGCGTTCATGTTCGCGCCGTCGATATACACCTGACCGCCGTTGTCGTGAACGATCTGGCAGGCTTCACGCACGCTGGTCTCGAAAACCCCGTGCGTGGACGGGTAGGTGAGCATGATGGCAGAGAGCTGCTCGCTGTGCTGCTCTGCCTTCTGGCGCAGGTCCGCTAGGTCGATATTGCCGTTGACGTCGCATTCGACCACCACCACTTTCATTTGCACCATGGCTGCCGATGCGGGATTGGTACCGTGGGCGGAGCTGGGGATCAGGCAGACATTGCGATGGCCTTCGCCCTGGGCGTTCTGATACCGACGAATGGCTACCAGTCCGGCGTATTCGCCCTGGGCGCCTGAATTGGGCTGCATCGAAATGTGATCGTAGCCGGTCACTTCCACCAGGAAGGCGGCCAGCTCGTCGATCATCTGGTGATAGCCTGCCGCCTGGTCGCGGGGGGCGAACGGGTGGAGATGGGCAAAGGCCGGCCACGACACCGGGATCATTTCGCTGGTGGCGTTGAGCTTCATGGTGCACGAACCAAGCGGAATCATGGCGTGTGCCAGCGACAGGTCCTTGTTCTCCAGCCGTTTCAGGTAGCGCAACATCTCGGTTTCGCTACGGTAGCGCTTGAAGGTCGGGTGGGTCAGGAAATCGCTGTCGCGGCGGTAAGCGCTGGGAATGCCCGAGGCGCGCTCAGCCACCACTTGCTCGTCGAGGGCAGCGACCGACAGGCCGTGCTCATCGCCGAGGAGAACGTCAAAGAGTTTGGCAACATCGTGGGCGGTAGTGGTTTCATCCAGGCTGATGCCCACGTCACCGTTGGTGAAGTAATGCAGGTTGATGTCGTGGGTCATGGCGCGGCCGTGGATCTTGCCGGCATCCACCTGGGTCAGACGCAAGGTGTCGAACCAGGTGTCGTTGCCCAGCTGAATGCCTGACTGCTTAAGGCCCTGCGCCAGCAGGGTGGTCAAACGATGCACGCGCCCGGCAATTTTACGCAGCCCGTCTGCGCCGTGATAGGTGGCAAAAAAACCGGCAATGTTGGCCAGCAGCGCCTGAGCGGTACAGATGTTCGACGTGGCTTTTTCGCGGCGGATGTGCTGCTCGCGAGTCTGCATCGCCATGCGCAGTGCCGTATTGCCCCGGCTATCCTTGGATACCCCGATAATGCGCCCGGGAATCGAGCGCTTGAGCTTGTCCGAGGTGGCAAAAAAGGCAGCGTGGGGGCCGCCAAAGCCCATCGGAACCCCAAAGCGCTGGGAGTTACCGACCACGATGTCGGCGCCTAACGCGCCCGGCTCTTTAAGCAGTACCAGGCTAAGCAGATCCGTCGCGACACAGGTCATGATCGAGCGGTCAGCCGCCGCACTGATCAGCGGCGCCAGATCGCTGATCTCGCCGCTGGCGGTGGGATACTGGAATAACGCGCCAAAGACGTCGTGGTCGGCAACCGAGGCCGCCGGTCCGGTGATCAGCTCAAAGCCGAAGAAGTCGGCGCGGGTCCGAACCACGTCCAGGGTCTGGGCAAACACATCGTCGGCGACGAAAAACGCATTGGACTTACTTTTCTTGTTGGCCCGCTTGCACAACGACATGGCCTCGGCGGCCGCGGTGGCTTCGTCGAGCAGCGACGCATTGGCCAGCTCCATGCCGGTCAAATCCATTACGACCTGCTGGAAATTGAGCAGCCCCTCGAGACGGCCCTGGGAAATTTCCGGTTGATAGGGCGTGTAGGCGGTGTACCAGCCGGGATTTTCCAGCACGTTGCGCTGAATGACCGCCGGCATGTGGGTGCCGTAATACCCCTGGCCGATATAGCTTTTGGCGACGCGATTCTGACGTGCCAACTGGCTTAGGTAATCCAGTGCTTCGGCTTCGCTTCTGGGGTCGTCCAGGGCAAGTTCCCGGCCCAGGCGGATGTCGCCTGGAATGGTTTGCTCGATCAGGTCATCCATGCGCTGAAGGTCGAGCGCTTTTAACATGGTGGAGACGTCGTCGGCGCTGGGGCCATTGTGACGTTTGATAAAAGCATCGTGGTCAGCCAGTTCGGCTAAACGGCGAGTTTCAAAAGGCATGGAGAGAGTTCCGAACGTGATGAGAAAGCCGTGCTGGGCAGCGTGCTGGTCAGAAAGTTACGCCTGCCGGGAGGCAGGCGGTAACGCTAGTCGTCGCTGCTGAGCGTCGCTTGATAGGCATCGGCATCCAGTAGGCCGTCAAGGTTGTCGCTGCTTAAACGGACCTTCATGATCCAGCCGCCTTCGTAAGGCGCGTCATTGACCGTCTCGGGGGCGTCTTCCAGGGCGTCGTTGACGTCGATGACTTCGCCGTCGACCGGTGCGTAAAGGTCCGAGGCGGCCTTGACCGATTCAATCACGCCAAATTCATCGCCTTTGGTCAGTGTGGCGCCGACCTCGGGCAGTTCGACAAATACCACGTCGCCAAGCGCCGCCTGGGCGTGGTCGGTAATGCCGATAGTGACCGTGCCGTCTTGATGATCAAGCACCCACTCGTGGCTCTCAGCGTAACGAAGATTGGCAGGAAGGTTGCTCATGATGAATCCCTATACGAAACGGATGTGGAGCTGCCATGTTAGCGCTTGTTATTCAGCTTGGCGATGGGCGCGGTCAACGGCGAGCGTGTAGCCGAGCATGGTAACGCGTTTCCAATAGGAAACAAGCTTCCTGGCGTCGTTTGGCTGCGGTCTTTTGTCAGCCTTAATCCAAAATGCGAATGACGTGGTAATAAATTGCCAAAATAGCGATATTTGCTGCATTAACACGACATTGGCATAGCATGCCTCCGAAGTTATGGTGTAAAACATGGCGATCTTGCGCTATACGTGCTGAGCGAATCGTTCGTGACACGCAGGTGTTTGATGACCAGAATTAATCGATGGTTGGCAAGTGGCCACGCCGATCGATATCGAATAAATAAACCATGACCAAGGGTAAGGAGGTAGCAAGTGGAAACATTAACCAGTCTCTTCGGAGCCATTAACGGGGTGGTATGGGGCCCGTTGATGCTCATCTTGCTGCTAGGGGTGGGGATCTACCTCCAGCTTGGCTTGAAACTGATGCCGATTAGAAAGCTCGGCATGGGTTTCAAGCTAATGTGGCAGGGCCGCAGCGGCACCCCGGGTGAGGACAAAAGCGCCGACAAAGAAGGTGAGATTTCACCTTTCGATGCCTTGATGACGGCGTTATCAGCGACCATCGGCACGGGTAACATTGCCGGGGTGGCCACGGCCATTGCGCTCGGTGGGCCGGGCGCGGTGTTTTGGATGTGGATCACGGCGCTGGTCGGCATGGCCACCAAGTTCGCTGAAGCCGTACTCGCCGTTCGTTTCCGTGAAACCGACAGTACCGGCTACCACGTTGGCGGGCCGATGTTCTACATCAAGAACGGGCTCGGCAAGAAATGGATGTGGCTCGGGGGGCTGTTTGCGTTTTTCGGTGCCGTGGCGGCGTTCGGTATCGGGAATACCGTTCAGTCAAACTCGGTCGCCGACGCAATGAGCTCGACCTTCGGCGTGCCCACCTGGCTGACCGGGGTGGTGATCATGGTGCTGGCCGGTGCCGTCATTCTTGGCGGTATCAAGCGTATTGCCAAGGTGGCCGGTAAGCTGGTCCCGGTGATGGGAATCGCGTATGTGGTCGCCGGTATCCTGGTGTTGATTGTCAACGCCGGCCAGATCGGCGAGGCGTTTGGCTTGATTTTCTATTACGCCTTCAATCCGATTGCGGCCGCCGGCGGTTTTGCAGGCGCGGCGGTCATGGCAGCCATTCGTTTTGGTGTCGCTCGCGGGATCTTCTCCAACGAAGCCGGCTTGGGTAGTGCGCCTATCGCCCATGCTGCGGCGCAAACCAAAAATCCTGTGCGTCAGGGGCTGATCGCCATGCTGGGCACTTTCATCGATACCATCGTGGTCTGCACCATAACCGCGCTGGTAATTCTCACCTCGACCGTATGGGTCGACGGGGAAGAAGGGGCTTCGCTTACCGCGCTTTCCTTCGACGCGGCGCTGCCTGGCTTCGGCAATCAAATCGTGGCCATTGCGCTGGCGGTGTTTGCCTTCACCACGATTCTCGGCTGGTCGTTTTACGGTGAAAAGTGCTTCCAGTTCCTGTTTGGTACGCGCTCCATTATGCTGTATCGGGTACTCTTCGTGCTGGCGATTCCGCTGGGTGCCATGGCACAGCTGGGTTTCATCTGGCTGATGGCGGATACCTTCAATGCCATGATGGCGATTCCGAACCTGATTGCCCTGGCCCTGCTTTCGCCGGTAGTCTTCAAGCTGACAAAAGACTACTTTGACGGTAAAGAGGTCTTGCCCGGGGAAGCCCTGGACCACGATAAATAGTCACTGCCAAGCGCTGAAAAGCGCTCGCAATGCTGATTGAAGAGACGGGAAGGCACCTGGCGTGGCTTCCCGCTCTTGTTTGTATAGGAGTGATCAATGAGTGAGCTGAAACATACCCCCTTGCATGCGCTGCATCGCCGGCTCGGGGCAAAGATGGTGCCTTTTGCCGGTTATGACATGCCGGTTCAGTTTCCGCTGGGCGTTAAAAAGGAGCACGAGCACACGCGAACGCAGTGTGGCCTGTTTGACGTCTCGCACATGGGGCAGGTGGTGGTCTCCGGGAAAGACGCTGCAGAGGCGCTTGAAACCCTGATACCCGCCGATCTGGTAGGCCTTGAAGAAGGCGCGCAGCGCTATGGCCTGTTTACCAGTGCCGAGGGCGGTATTCTGGATGACCTGATGATCGTCAATGCAGGGGATCATTTTTACCTGGTGGTCAATGCGGCCTGCAAAGATCAGGACATTGCGCATCTGCGGACCAGTCTGGGCCATCGCTGTCACATCGAGCCGCTGGATCGTGGTTTGCTTGCGCTGCAGGGCCCACACGCCCACAGCGTCATGCAGCGGCTTTGCCCAGCGGCCTGCGAGCTTGTCTTCATGCGCCATGGCCGCTTTGAGATAGAGGGCCATGAAGTATGGATCAGTCGGAGCGGTTACACGGGAGAAGACGGTTTCGAGATATCGATTGCCGCCGATGCCACGGAAGCCGTTGCCGAGCGCTTGCTCGCCGAGCCGGAAGTTGAGGCCATCGGGCTTGGTGCGCGGGATTCGCTGCGCCTGGAGGCCGGGCTGTGTCTGTATGGCCACGACATGGATACCACCACCACGCCCGTCGAAGCGGGTTTGATCTGGGCGATCGGTAAGCCGCGTCGTCGCGGTGGGGAGCGTCCCGGTGGCTTCCCCGGCGGCGACTTGATCCTTCATCAAGTGGATGTCAAAGACCATGATCGTAAACGCGTTGGCCTGGTGGCCGACGGGCGTGCACCAGTGCGCGAGGGCGCCGCACTGGTAGATGAAGCGGGCAATAAGATTGGCCAGGTGACATCCGGCGGCTTTGGGCCGAGCGTGGGCAAGCCGGTGGCAATGGGCTACGTCACCCGAGCCGCCGAAACCCCGGGCACTACTGTGTACGCCGAAGTGCGCGGCAAGCAGCTGCCGATGACGGTCACCAAAATGCCGTTTGTGACGGCCAACTATTACCGCGGCTAAACGCGTAAGTCAGAGGACATCCCCCGCGGTGGCCGCCGCGGGGCGTGATTACTTGAGCACCTGGCGGGGGTCGATCGGTTTGCCGCCTTTGCGTAAATCAAACAGCAAATCGTAGCGCTCGCTGGCCCGACTTTTGCCCACCTGGCACAGGTGGTCACCAGTGCTTACCTGCTGCCCTTCCTCTACGGTCAGCTCCCCGCAGAGGGCATAGACGCTCTGTATATTATCTGCATGATGAACGATTACCACCTTGTCAAGCTGGCGCATGCTGCCCGCGAAACGGACCTCACCAGAGGCAACGGCGGTGGCGTGGGCGTTGGCCTGCGTGGCCAGTAGCATGGGTTGTAGCGTGCCCCGGCTGTCGGGGCCGAAGCGACGCACCACGCGGTAGTCTTCCAGCGGCCAGGGCCATTGTTTGGCCGAGGCGGGAGGCGTCGTATCGTTACTGCTGGCCGTTGACGCAGCAGGCTGTTTGGCGGGCGCCCCTGAACTCGCTGTACGTGAAGTATTGCTGCTTGAACCAACCGGAATATTGATCAGTTCACCCACGCGTAACGAGGTTGCCGAGCTCCCGGTATTGGCGCTCTGCAGCCGCGACGGGGTGGTGCCAAAGTGGCGAGCCAGGCTCGAAAAGGTGTCGCCGGGGCGGATTTGGTAGCGATAGGGCCCGCTGGCCGGGGCACGCTCCTGCTGGGTAGGCAACAGCAGGCGTTGGCCAACGATAAGGTGGCGCGCCTTGACGCCGGGGTTGAAACGCTGCAGCCGTTCAAGCGGCACGTTGGCGCGTTTGGCCAGCTGTCCAAGCGTGTCGCCGCGTTTGATTTCCACCCAGCTGCCGCTGATCTGCGCCGCGGCGGGCGCCGTCACTCGCTGAGCCGTTGGCGGGGTGCCGGCGCAGCCTGCCAGCGCGCCGGCCAGCATGACAGCGCCCAGCCAATGGCCTAAGCGTGATCGATCTGAGCATCCAACTGACGGTCTTTTTCCTGCCAGAGAGCATTGATCCATGTGTGGAAGTGTTCCTTGTGCTGCGTTTCGGCGTGATAGTCAGCGGTCAGCATCCATGCGGGTACGTCCAGAATGCGCGCCTGTAGGGTGACCGGGGCTTCCTGGCCACATAGAAAGCCCCAGAAACTGGGCCTCGGGTTGGCGTAGCTCAACGTGACGTCAAGGATGCCGTCGAGTTTGTCACCCAGCAAGTTGAGCACCTGAGCGACGCCGCCGGCTTTGGGTCGCAGCAGGTGGCGATAGGGGCTTTGCTGTTGGGCATGCTTGTGGGGGGTGAAACGGGTGCCTTCCACGAAATTGAAAATGGCGATAGGTGCCTTGCGCGCTCGTGCGCACATACGCTTGGTGGCTTCTCGGTCAATCGATGCCAGGTTGGGGTTCTGGGCGATTTGCTCACGCGTGATGCGTCGCATGATGGGAAATTCCAGCGCCCAGAAGGCAAGCCCTACGACGGGTATCCACAGCAGCTGGCGCTTGACGAAGAATCGCGGCATAGGGATACGCCGATGCAGTACCAGCAACAGCATGAAGATGTCGGTCCAGCTACGATGGTTGGAAATGACCAGCCACCACTGATCGGGACGCAGATTGTCGGGCAGAGAGGCATTCAACTGCGGTTTTATCCAGCCACGCATCCACCACAGGTTAGCGCCTATCCAGTTCAGGGCGACACGGTTAATGCCTTCCTGGACGGTTGTTTTGAGTCGCCCAGCGGGAGTCACCAGCTTCAGCAGCGTGAGCGCCGTCAGCGGTATTCCCCAGAACAATGTATTCAGGATTAACAAGGTGACGCTCACCGCCCCTTTCAACATCGGCATACCGCGTTTCCTTGGCTAACAAGTGCATAATGATGAATGCTAAAGGATATTGCTAAGCCTGCCCAGTCTCATGCTCGGGGAAATAGGGCGCTTGTACCGTTTCCAGCAGTACCGTGCGCAACGCATGCGCGGCTACCGACAGCTCCTGTTGCGTCAGAATACCCACGCGGCAGGGGATGGAAGGCGCGGTCAAAGGCAGGCAGCGGGCGCCCATCGCCTGCATCTGGGGAAGGCACATCGACGGCACCGCGCTGACCCCGAGGCCTGCCCCCACCATACGGCCGACGGTAGACAACTGATGGCTTTCAAAGGCGACCGGCAAGTCGATCTGCTGCCTGGAAAGCGCATGCTCGAGCAACCGGCGCACCATGGACGGGCGCTGCAGGGTGATGAAATCCTCGCTGAGCAGCTGTGCCCAGGTCAGCGTCGCCTGCTGGGCCAACGGGGAATCCTGGGGAACGGCGGCGACAAACTGATCTTCGAACAAAGGGGTGAACGACAGCGTGCCGGTGCCTTCCGGCGAAAAGGCGATGCCCATTTCGACCTGGCGGGAGCGCACCATATCGGTCACGTCCTCGTTGATGACGTCGTGCACGGTGACATTGATTTTGGGGTATTGTTGACGAAACCTGACCAGCGCCGCTGGGAGCAGGTTGCAGGCAAAGGCAGGCATCGCGGCGACGCTTAGCCTGCCCAGCTGCAAGGTGAAGCGCTGTCGCAGGCGTTCTTCGGTGTTGTCCCACTGGGCCAGCAGGTGCTTGGCCAGGGGCAGTAGCGACTCGCCTTCGGGGGTCAAGCGTACGCTGCGCGTGCTGCGCAGCAGTAATTTGCCGCCCAGGGCATCTTCCAGCCCTTTTATAGCTAAACTGAGGGCGGGCTGCGATAAATGCAGCCGTTCGCAGGCCTGGGTAAAGCTCAGGGTCTGGGCAACGGCCAGAAAGGCGCGCAATTGCTTGACGGTCATGGATGGCTCTTTATGAGTTATATAAATAAATTGATAAAAAAAACAAACTTAACAAATATATCATCTGGCACAACACTGCAACTCAGGCCTCTGCGTCGCGTTAGCCGTCGCCCTTGCAAACCTTGGGCTTAGCGACATTGGCGAATTACCGACAAACGTTCATCGACAACCGTTCAAGACAACAAGGCGAGGCATAACAATGGCAGGATTCGATAAGCGCGTTGCTTCCTACGAGGAAGCGATGGAAGGCATTGAAAGTGGTATGACCGTGCTGGCCGGTGGGTTTGGTCTGTGCGGCATTCCCGAAAACCTGATCGCCGAGATAAAGCGACGGGGTGTCAAAGACCTCACGGTGGTCTCCAACAACTGTGGCGTTGACGGTTTTGGTCTGGGGTTGCTGCTGGAAGACCGCCAGATTCGCAAGATCCTGGCGTCCTACGTGGGTGAAAATGCCCTGTTCGAGCAGCAAATGCTCAACGATGAAATCGAGGTGGTGCTGACTCCCCAGGGGACGCTTGCCGAAAAGATGCGCGCCGGCGGCGCGGGTATCCCCGCGTTTTATACCGCGACCGGGTATGGCACCCCGATCGGGGAAGGCAAGGAAGTGCGTGAGTTCAATGGCCGCCCGCATATTCTCGAAGAGGCCATTACCGGTGACTTTGCCATCGTCAAGGGCTGGAAGGCCGACCGTTACGGTAATGTCGTCTACCGCCACACGGCGCAGAATTTTAATCCCATGGTGGCAACGGCGGGCAGGATTACCGTCGTTGAAGTTGAAGAGATCGTTGAACCTGGCGAGCTGGACCCCGCCCAGATCCACACGCCCGGTATCTATGTCGACCGACTCATCCAGGGATCGTTTGAGAAACGTATCGAAAAACGCACCGTGCGCAGCTGAGGTGCCGCGTTACCAACGACCCGTTTGTTCGGCTTTAATCGATTCAACAAGAGGAACTGACCATGGCATTGACACGTGAACAGATGGCCCAGCGTGTGGCCCGCGAATTGGAAGATGGCTTTTACGTCAATCTGGGGATCGGCATCCCGACGCTGGTTGCCAACTACATTCCCGACGGCATGGACGTCATGCTGCAGTCGGAAAACGGTTTGCTGGGGATGGGGCGTTATCCGACTGAAGAAGAAGTGGATCCCGACATGATCAACGCCGGTAAGCAGACCGTCACGGCGCGCCCCGGGGCTGCGATCTTTTCTTCGGCGGAATCCTTTGCCATGATTCGCGGCGGCCACGTCGACCTGACCGTGCTGGGTGCTTTTGAGGTGGACCAGAACGGCAATATCGCCTCCTGGATGATTCCCGGCAAGCTGATCAAAGGCATGGGCGGCGCCATGGACCTGGTGGCCGGTGCGGAAAATATCATCTGCACCATGACCCACGCCTCGAAACACGGCGAATCCAAGCTGCTCGAGCAGTGCAACTTGCCCCTAACCGGTGCTGGCTGCATCAACCGCGTCCTGACGGATCTGGCCTATCTCGAGATCAAGGATGGCACCTTCATCCTCAAGGAGCGGGCGCCCGGCGTCAGCGTGGAAGAAATCGTCGAAAAGACCGCTGGCAAGTTGGTGGTGCCGGATCACGTCCCCGAAATGACCTTCGTCGAGATGTGATCGATAAGCCATCACCTGGCGATAAAGCTGGCGTAACCGTCAATGCCGGTTACGCCATCTCGCAGCGCGCATGCAGTGGCAGCAGCAATTCCGCGACGCGTTCGTGATTGCTGCCCAGGTGTTTTTGGACAATGGCGAGCCCGCCCAGGCAAAGCCTGTGTTCATCGCCCTGGCTGAAAATCATCTTTTGCGGTGTGGCGGGATAGAAGCGGTGTTCCAACATGTTGGAGACTCCGAATACGCCGTTTTGCCGGCCAGCCTTGTGCGCAAGCCCGCTTTGCAAGAGCTGTTCGTCGAGCGCGTCAAGCGTATTGCCCAGCTGTTCGCAGTCAAAGCCGGCGTGGTGCAGCCTTGGGCCCATCACCGCCAGCCAGGCCGCTAGCGGGTGCGCTGCGTCAAGGCGTTGATAAAACGCCCATGAAGGCATCGGCCATGGCCGTCCACGACACAGCAGGTTTTGGCCTTTACCGTCTGCTGGGTGCGTCTGCTGGACGAGGTCGATCAAGGCCTCGCGCAAGGGTTTTGATAACGTCCCCGTCTGCAACTCTGCAAGCACCAGCCAACTGCCGCCATCCGCCGGGGCCAGTAGATAGATCAACAGTCCCTTGTCGGCCATCGCGTAGTGGCCAATGTGTCGATAACCCATATGTGCCAGGGCCTGAGAGACCGCCTGGGCTGAAAATGGACCGTGATTAAGGGTCACCAGCGTCAGGTAATCGGCGGGTGTCGACAGGGGCCACAAACGCAGTGCCCCGAAATCCGGGTGGGTATGAACATAATCCAGCCACAGCTGCTGTATGAATTCTTCGCGATGCATACTGCCTTCCTTGCCAACGTGTCGGCCCATTGGAGTATGGGTTTACATCGTTTCCAGTATAGGCAAGTGGCAATGCAGCGGTTCAACGCAGCTTAACGGCGGATTAACGCTGGCTAAGGAGAAGGATCAGGCGCTGAGTAACTGGCGGTCGCGGACGAACTGGTCAAACTCGCTGAAGCCGCCAACGTGCTGCTGGTCAACGAAAACCTGGGGGACCGTATGGATGGGCTTGCCGGCGGTTTTGGCAATATCGTCTTTGGTGATGCCTTCAGACGGCATGTCAACGTAGCGATAGCCTTCAATGTTACCCAGCTCTTCCAGTTGCTCGGCGAGCTGCTTGGCACGTACGCAGAACGGGCAGGACAAGCGCCCAAAAATGACCACAAACATGCATGACTCCTTTGCCAGCATCGAAAAGGATGCTCATTGTGAACCAGCTATTGAACGTTAGCCAATAGCGCGACCCTAAAAAGGGTATTGAGTCACGTTATCAAGTGCGCCTTTGGGCACGGGCGCCGTGGTAGGGTGGCGTATCGACTACACTGAACCCAGCAGCGATTGTTGGTAACCATAAAGGACACTCCATGACGACATCAGCGGTTACACCCCGTATTGCTTTGGTAACAGGCACCACCAGCGGGATTGGCGCAGCAGTGGTCAAACACTTTTGTGAGCTGGGCCATCAGGTGTTGGCGGTCGACTTTAACCCGGATGGCAAGGCGGTTGCCGAAGCGGCGGGCGCGGCGTTTTACCAGGCAGACCTGACCGATCCGGACGCCTGTAGAGGCGCCGTTGAAGAGGCGGTCAAGCGTTTTGGTGGGGTGGATATTCTGGTCAACAACGCCGGCATTCAGCATGTGGCGGCGATCGAAGATTTCCCCGAAGCGAAGTGGCGCCAGATCATCGACTTGATGCTGACGGCGCCGTTCCTGCTGACCCAGGCGGCATGGCCGCACATGCGTGAAAAGGGCTGGGGAAGGGTCGTCAATATTGCCTCTATTCATGCGCAGGTAGCGTCACCTGGCAAGGCGGCCTATGTCAGTGCCAAGCATGGCATGATCGGTCTGACCAAAACGGCGGCGCTGGAAGGCGGTGAGCAGGGCATTACCGCTAACGCGATCTGCCCGGCCTATGTCAAAACGCCGCTGGTTGACAATCAGATTGCCGATCAAGCCAAGCTCCACGGCATGGGTGAGCAGGAGGTCATCGAAAACATCATGCTCAAGAACGCCGCGGTAAAACGCCTGATCGAGCCGGTCGAGGTGGCCCAGTTGGTGGCTTATCTGACGTCCGACGCGGCGGGCGCCGTCACCGGCGCAAGCTGGAACATCGACCTGGGCTGGACCGCCCACTAAACCTGAACCTGAAATACGTTGAAGTGGGGGCCAGGGGCGAGCGGTAAACTCAGCGGCGCACGGGGCGCTTCTGGAGTTTGCGCTGGAGCGTGCGGCGGTGCATGCCGAGCGCTCTGGCCGTGGCGGATATATTGCCGTCGTGTTCCTGCAATACCTTTTGGATATGCTCCCAGGTAATGCGGTTGATGGAGGGTGGGTTATCGGCGACTTCAATGTTGGGGTCGCCTTCTTCGCGATCGAAGGCGGCGAGCACATCGTCGGCATCGACCGGCTTGCACAGGTAGTTCACCGCGCCCAACTTGATGGCTTCCACCGCGGTGGCAATGCTCGAATAACCGGTGAGCACGACCACGTGACAGTGAGGCACCACCGCCAGCAGTTCGGGCAATAGCTTGAGCCCCGAGGAATTTTCCAGTTTCAAATCAAGCGTGGCCATGGCGGGCAGGTGCTGGGCGGCCAGTGCAATGGCCTGATCCTCATCATGCGCCACCATCACCTCAAAGCCACGCCGGGTGAGCGAGCGGCTGAGTACATGACAGAACATTTCGTCGTCGTCGATAATCAACAGCCGTTGATTGTGTGTTTGCATGATGACCTCAAAAAATCGCTATCGATGGATGCCGTTGGTTAAGCGGCGCCTGCACGAGGCAGCATGACTTCGGTCAGCGTGCCGCCTTCGGGATGGTTGTAGAGGCTGACCCCGCCGCCGAAGCGGTTGATCGTGGCGTGGGTCAAGAACAGGCCAATCCCCATCCCTTTGCTTTTAGTGGAGATGAACGTATCGCCGAGCTGGTCGGCGATGGACATGGCCACGCCCGGGCCGTGATCGCGAATATCGATCACGACATGCTCTGGGTGCCAATCCAGCCCGATGACGACGCCCTCCGGGTTGGCATCTGCGGCGTTGTTCAGCAGGTTGGTGAGCGCCTGGTCGAGGGTGGCATCGACGGCCAGCCAGGGGCGACCGCGGCGTTCGGCGATTTCCAGTCGATGGCTGACGTCCGGCCGCAGTACCAGCCAACGCTGCACCACGCCGGTCAGCCATGTTTCCGCGTCCAGTACCTCAGGTTCCGCCATGCGACGGCGGTCCGCCTGACTGACCAAATGTTGTAGGCGTGATTTGCAGATATCCACTTGCTGGCGCAGCAGGGTGATGTCCTCCTCGCGTTCCGGGTCGCCCTTGGCCTCTTCCTGCATGTCCTTGAGCAACACCGCCATGGTGGAAAGGGGGGTGCCCAGCTCGTGAGCCGTTCCGGCCGCCTGGGTGGCGACGGCGAGTACCTGTTCATTACGCAGGGCGGCTTCGCGGGTGCGCGACAGGGCCTGATCGCGACGCCTGAGCGCGTGGGCCATCTTGTAGATGAAGAATGTCACCAGCCCCGCCGACATACCGAAGTTCACCCACATGCCCAGAATATGCAGGCTCAGGGGGCTGCTGCTGTTGATATGGCCGAGCTGGGGGATCGGGTGGTAATCGAACATCAGAAAGCTGTAGGCCGCCATAGCGCAGGCAGCAATGATCCAGGCGTGGCGCCAGGGCAGGGTGGCCGCGGCAATGGTAATGGGTACCAGGTAGTAGGTGATGAAAGGGTTGGTAGAGCCGCCGGAAAAATAGAACAGCAGCGTCAGCCCCAGGATGTCGGCGAGCAGATGCAGTAGATACTCCAGATGCTCGACGGCCCGCGGGCGCCCCAGCCGCCACCAGGTGGCGATGTTCAGCAGCCCCATGGCCAGCACGACGCTCACCACTTCGGGGATCGGCAGTTCAAAGGCCAGGAAGTGGGTGCCCACGAAGATAGCGATTAAAAAGCCGGTCCAGGTGATGCCGCGCACGATGGTCAAGCGCACCAGATTGCGGTTGGGCGTTGATAGCGGCAGTGGAAGCTCGGTGGGTATGCTGCTCATTTGGCGTTGGCTTTAAAGCGATGAATCATGAACTTGATGCATAGCGTGACCACATAGGTCAGCCACCCGGCGGTGGCGACAATATTGACCATCAGCATTTTGGGGGGAAGCCAGGCACTGCCCAACAAGCCCTCTATCATGATGTGGAAGAACATGGCGATCAGCAGCGGCAGCGCGAGCAGGTGAATCCACATGTCGGTTCTGCGCTTGCGCACATGATAGCGGCGCAGCAGGTAGCGAAACGGCCGGTGCGCCCAGCTGAAAAACACCAGCGTGGCAATGATCAGCAGCATGGCCAGCGTCGCCTCGGTACTGCCGTAATACGCAGAAAACGAGATCGACCAGGCCAGGCCCAGCCATATCAGCCCTTCAACGCTGGCAATAATATCGGCATAGCGCCGCACGTTCTGCATACAAAAAACCCTTGAACCAAACAATAGAATTATCATACGCCACATCCGCTTGGCTGTGGACCGATTTAACCCGTTGGCGTATCCGGTATACTGGCGCTTTGAGGCGGCAGATCGTGCACCTTAAGCTGCCGCGTGACTTACGACGTTACTGACTACGTACAGGATTTTTCGTGGACGCTATTACTTTGATTCGGCCGGACGATTGGCATCTTCACCTGCGCGACGGCCAGGCGCTTGAGGCGGTGGTGGGCCATACCGCAGCGCAAATGGGTCGCGCCATCATTATGCCGAATTTGACCCCGCCCATCACTACGACGGAGCAGGCGGTTGGCTATCATCGGCGTATTCTTGAAGCCCTGCCGGCCGGCAGTCGCTTCGAACCACTGATGACGCTGTACCTGACCGATACCACGCCACCCGAGGAAGTCGAGCGGGCGGTCAACAGCGGTATCGTCAAAGCCTTCAAGCTGTATCCGGCGGGCGCGACCACCAATTCTGACTCTGGGGTCACCGACCTCAAACACTGCGACGCCACGATCGCCGCATTGGCCGAGGCGGGCATGCCGTTGCTGATGCACGGCGAAGTCACCGACAGCGATATCGATATCTTTGATCGCGAAGCGGTATTTATCGAGCGTGTGCTGACGCCATTGCTGGCGCGTCATCCAACGCTGAAAGTGGTTTTCGAGCATATTACCACCCAGCAGGCCGCCGAGTTTGTGGCCCAGGCGCCGGATAACGTGGCCGCCACGATCACTGCGCATCACCTGTTGTTTAACCGCAATAAAATGCTGGTGGGCGGCATTCGGCCGCATTACTACTGTCTGCCGATTCTGAAGCGCGAACAGCATCGCCAGGCGCTACTCAAGGCGGCTACCAGCGGCAGCGGGAAGTTCTTCCTTGGCACTGACAGCGCGCCCCATGCGCAATCCGCCAAGGAGTCCAGCTGTGGCTGCGCGGGTGCCTATACCGCACCGGCCGCCATTGAGCTTTACGCCACGGCGTTTGAAGAGGCCGGCGCGCTGGCGGCGCTGGAAGGCTTTGCCAGTCTGAACGGGCCGCGCTTTTACGGGCTGCCCGCCAATACTGAGACGATTACCCTGGTGCGGCGCCCGCAAACGCTGCCCGCGGGTTACCCCTATGCGGGCGGCGAGTCGATTATTCCGCTGCTGGCCGGTGAAACCCTGGCGTGGTCGCTTAGCTAGCGCTCAACGTGAGTAGCATCTGGTCGACCATTCGCGATGAGTGGTCGGCGGCTACTTCAAGGAACTGCTCGAATGACAGGTGGTTGTCGCCGCTGCCGGGAATGTCGGAGAGTGCCCGGATGACCACAAAGGGGCAGCGGTAAAGGTGGCAGGTCTGGGCGATCGCGGCGGCTTCCATTTCCACCGCCAGCATGCTGGGGAAGTGGGCGCGGGTGGCATCGACACGTGCAGGGTCCGCCATGAACGCATCGCCGGTGGCAATCAGGCCCTCGCGGACCTTGACCTCGCCCAGTGTCTTGATGGCACCTCGGGCGATATCCCGGAGTGACGCGTCGGCCAAGTACGCCGCCGGCATGCCGGGCACCTGGCCCATCTCGTAGCCGAAGACCACCGCGTCCACGTCGTGGTGGCGCACTTCGTCTGAAATGATGATATCGCCGATGTCCAGGTCGCTGGCAATACCGCCGGCGGAACCTGTATTGATGATGGCATCCGGCTGATGGCGCTCAAGCAGCAGCGCGGTGCCGACGGCGGCATTCACCTTGCCGATACCCGACTGCAAGATGGTGACATCAAGCCCGTATCGCGTGCCGCGATGAAATACAAAGCCGGCATGTTCGTAACGCTCGGGGTTGTCGAGCTGGGAGGCCAAAATGCTGACTTCCTGCGCCATCGCGCCAATAATACCAATACGCTTCACTGGGTCGGTTTCCTATCGTTATGGAGAGGCATGCGGTTGCGGTTAATGGTTTTCGCGATCGTGCTGTTCGGCGGCTTCGAGGGTGTTTTCAAGCAGCGTGGCGACCGTCATGGGTCCGACGCCGCCTGGGACCGGCGTAATAAAGCTGGCGCGTTCCGCGGCGACAGCAAAGTCGACGTCGCCCTTCAAAGTGCCGTCCTCTTGGCGATTTATGCCTACATCGATCACCACCGCGCCGGGTTTGATCCATTCGCCTTTCACCACGCCGGGCTTGCCGACGGCAACCACGACAATGTCCGCGCGGCGTACGTGGGCGGCCAGGTCCTGTGTAAAGCGATGGCATACCGTAGTGGTCGCGCCGGCGAGCATCAGTTCGAGGGCCATGGGTCGGCCCACGATATTGGAGGCGCCCACCACCGTAGCGTCGAGCCCGCGCACCTTGATATCGCTCTGTTCGAACAGCGTCATGATGCCTTTAGGCGTACAGGGACGAAGGGCCGGCATACGCTGGGCAAGCCGGCCAATGTTAAAAGGGTGAAAGCCATCTACGTCCTTGTCAGGGCGGATTCGTTCGAGGATCGGGTTGGCGTCGAGGTGATCGGGAAGGGGGAGCTGGACGAGGATGCCGTCGACAGCGGCGTCATCATTCAACTGGTCGACCAGTGTTTCCAGGGCCTGCTGGGTCGTGTCGGTTGGCAGCGCATGCTGAAATGAGATAATACCTGCCTGCTCGCAGGCGCGATGCTTGTTGTTGACGTAGACCTGTGAGGCGGGGTCGTCGCCTACCACCACAACCGCAAGTCCTGGTGCCCGTTTGCCAGCCTGCTGGCGGGCTGTTACCTGGTGCGTAACATGCGAACGGACATTAGCGGCGATAGCTTTGCCATCGATGAGTTGGGCGGTCATGTAGCGAAATCCCCGTAGAGGTTGGAAGGCGAACAAAGAGACGACGGTGTTAACCAAAGGTCTGCCATGGCTAATTTTCGCATGATGGGGCAGTCAGGCAAAGTGCCAGGGTAAGTTGTCTGCTGATGGTTGACTTTAAAATTAAAAACAGTAATATATGCCTCGCTTGAGACGGGCCATGCGGCAGTGTTAGGGCGAGTAATATCGGGGTGTAGCGCAGTCTGGTAGCGCGCCTGCTTTGGGAGCAGGATGTCGGGGGTTCGAATCCCTCCACCCCGACCACGTCTAACGCGAAAGGTAACTTGCTTTTCCAGGCGATGGTTGTGGTCAAGTGCTCATTGAAGTCTGCGGTTACAGATATTTCCATGTGCGCCCATAGCTCAACCGGATAGAGCAACGGCCTTCTAAGCCGTAGGTTGCAGGTTCGAATCCTGCTGGGCGCGCCATTTGTGCCAGTAGCGAATGACCTCGACGTTTCTATGCAGTATTTTGAAAGTACTTGAGAAGTTTGCAAGGAAGTTCTCAACAGCGTGCTTGTCAATGGTGGATGTAGCTCAGTGGTAGAGCCCCGGATTGTGGCTCCGGTGGTCGTGGGTTCGATCCCCATCATCCACCCCAGTGACACAGCAGCACGCGTCAGCAGTTTTCTCTCCAGGTTATGGTGGATGTAGCTCAGTGGTAGAGCCCCGGATTGTGGCTCCGGTGGTCGTGGGTTCGATCCCCATCATCCACCCCATTAACCTTTATTTGTACCCGTTATTATCCCTCTCAGCGTTTATCCATACCCCTCTGTCTATATTGGTTTACTGAAGCACTCATCTATTTGCTTGCCCGTCAGCGTGGCATGACCTTTACGGGTCGTCCGGCGGCTTGCGTGAGCGGAACCGGATGCCCCAGCAAAAAGCCTTGTGCGTAGTCGATACCCATCTCTTTTAACGTATCGAGCGTCTGCTGTGTCTCGACGAACTCGGCTATCGTTTCGATGTTGAGCGTTTTGCCCACTGCGTGAATGGCTTCGACCATTGCCCGGTCAATGGGGTCTTCATGGACCTGGCGGATAAAATGGCCGTCGATTTTCAGGTAGTCCACGGGTAGTTGTTTCAAGTAGCTGAAAGAAGACAGCCCGGTGCCAAAGTCATCCAGGGCGAAACGGCAGCCCAGTTCTCTCAAGGTGTTAATCAGCTCCTTGACGCTTGAAAGCTGGGCAATGGCGGCACTTTCGGTAATTTCAAAGCATAGGCTGCCTGGCGCCAGCCGGGCCTGTTTTACCTGTGCGATCAGGTCCTGGCAGAAGTCGCCATCCGACAGTGACGCTCCCGACAGGTTGATCCCCCAGCAACCCCAGGCTGTATGCGGTGACGATCGGGTCGTATCCGATAGCCAGGCAAGCGTATTGCGTATCACCCAGCGGTCAATCCGCGGCATGAAGTGATAGCGCTCGGCGGCCGGCAAAAAACTGCCGGGGGTCACCAGGGTGCCGTCTTCCTCAAGGCGTAAGAGTATTTCCTGATAGCCTGGCCGTTGCGCGCAAACCGCCTCGATGGGCTGAGCGAACAGGCGGAAGTGGTCATTGTCCAGGGCATTCTGTAACCGCTGCACCCATCGCAGCTCGCCGTGGCGTTCGAGCAGCGTATGGTCATTGGCTTGGTAGCAGTGCAGGCGGTTGCGGCCAGCCTCTTTAGCGGTGTAGCAGGCCGCATCGGCAGCGTGCAGCGCATCGCTCAGCTGCATATGATGATCGCTCAGCGTCACCAGGCCAATGCTGACGCCAATACCAAAGGTGTGCTCCTGCCAGGCAAAGCGATAGTTCTCGATGTCGCGGCGCAGGGCGTCGGCAATCTGTTTGGCCTGATCCAGGGGGCAGTTGGGCAGCAGTAAGGCGAATTCGTCGCCCCCGAGCCGCGCGACCGTATCGCTGGTGCGGACATAAACCTGCAGCTTGACGGCTACCTGGCGCAATAGCTCATCCCCGGCGAGGTGCCCGCAGGTATCGTTGACGATCTTGAATTGATCAAGGTCCAGGTAGCACAGCACGTGATCACCCTCATTAGTCTCGAGCAGTCGGCTGAGCGTGGTCTCGAACGCCCGGCGATTCATCAGACCGGTCAGATTATCGTGGCTTGCCTGGTAGTTGAGCTGGTCGGCGAGTTGGCGGGTGACGCTGACATCCTGAAAGACGGCCACGGCCCCCAGCGTAATGCCGCTGCGCGAGCGAATGGGGGCCGCGCTGTGCTGGATGGGCGTGCGCTGGCCGTCGCGGTGTTCGAGCCAGCCGTCTTCGGTTGAGTGGATCGGGCGCTGCTGGGTCAGTGCCTGGCGCGCCGGATTGCTGAGGGGGTTGCCGGTGAGGTCGTCGGTCAGCCGATAAATATGCTGAATGGGTTTTTCCCGGGCCTCAGCTAATCGCCAGCCGGTTAGGCGCTGGGCTTCGCTATTCATGAAGGTAATCAGGCCGCTGGCGTCACAGGTAATTACCCCATCGCCTATCGAGGCCAGGGTGGTGCGAGCCAGGTCGCGCTCGCGGTTGAGCTGCTCCTGCAGACGCTTGCGTTCGGTAATGTCGCGCACCATGCCGGAACGCTCGGATGCCGACCCGCTGGCGCCTTCGCTGACCTGCACTTCCAGGTAGCGCACTTCGTGGGAGGTTGAGCGTAGCTTGATTTCGTGGCGATCTCCGGGCGCCAGTTCGCGGTCGGCAAACAGCCGGCTGACCGGGGTGCCGATCAGTTGCTGGGCGTCCACGCCAAACAGCTGCTCTGCACCCGGGTTAAGGCTGGTCAGCATCCCGTCGGCCTGCCAGGTGATCACGCCGTCGCGCAGGTTATGCAGCATCACCCGGGTATGCCCGATGGCGCTTTCCAGCGCCGCCGCCACGCGGTTGTAGCCAGCGGCGATTTCCCCTACCTCGGTGAACGGGTCTGCCTCTATACGCTGACGCATGTCTCCCTGCTGTTCATGGCGGCGCATGTGCTCAAGCAGCTGGGTTAGCTCATTGTGGGTGCCGTGCTCAGCGAGATTGAGGCCCATCTGTTCCGCCTCATCGCTGACGCGCAGCGGGAAATATCGCCCCGAGATGCGAAACAGCAACCAGGCGATCCCGAAGCTCCAAAGTCCGCAGACCGTGATACCCAGCAGTTGAACACCAGCCTGTGCCAGGGTGCCAAGGCCCGTTCCCATTGCCTCGGGGTCGGCCAGCCAGGGAAGGGCAAGGGTGCCCCATATGCCGGGAATCAGGTGGGCGGGAATGGCGCCGACGGCGTCATCGATGCGTCGGCTGAGCAGCCATTCGCTGGTCAGGACCATCAGGATGCCGCTGACTACGCCGAGACTGAGCGCCGCCGACATCGACACTGCGTGGGCCCCGGCAGTCACGGCGACCAGGCCGGCAATGGCGCCGTTAATCGCGTACAGCACGTCGGCATAGCCGCGGGTCCGCCAGCCCATCAGCATGGCCGACAGAATACCGCCGGCGGCCCCCAGCACGGTATTGGCGAGCACGCCGGGAATCTGGTGATTAACGGCCAGGGTACTGCCGCCATTGAAGCCAAACCAGCCAAGAATCATCAACAATGCACCGAGCATGGCAAGGGGGAGGTTGCCGGCGGGGAAAGCGGTCGGTGGTTGATGCTGGTTGAAGCGTCCTTTGCGGGGGCCGATGGTCAACACGGCGGCGAGCGCCACCCAGCCGCCCACGCTGTGGACCACGGTCGCGCCGGCAAAATCGACAAAGCCCAGCGATGCCAGCCAGCCGCTGTCGCCTTCCAAGAGGCCTCCCCACGCCCAGTGACCGAAAATCGGGTAGATCAGCAGCGCGATCCAGAGAGCGGTCCAAAGGTAAGCGGCAAAGGGCATTCGTTCGGCAACAGCGCCGGCGACAATGGTGGCGGCGGTGGCGCAAAACATGGCCTGGAAAATAAACACCGTGACGACCCAACTGGACGTAGCGTTGAGCTGCCAGCCAAACAGGCTAGTCCCCACCCAGCCGCTTTCCGATAGCCCGAACATCAGGCCAAATCCAACCAGCCAGAAGGTGCTCACTGCAATGGCGAAATCCGCAATATTCTTCATGGCCACATTGATGGCGTTCTTGCTTCGCGTGGTGCCCGCTTCCAGGCATAAAAACCCCGCTTGCATGACAAAAACCAGTGCGGCCGCCCATAATACCCACAGCGTATCGAGCAGCTCGGCACTCGCGTCGGGCGTTACAAGCATGGCGATGTCCTCGTTGTTTTATGGTGCGTCAGGCGCATTATTTTGGTGCATAAAAAAGTCAGGCGCAGATTAAGCCAGCACTTAACTAAGCCGTTGGGTGATTTCAAACGCCAACTCATGAAGAGACTAAGCAATTGCTATGCCGTTACTAGTGAGGTTTGCGGTTTAATGGCTTTTTAAAGATTAAAAATCTAATTTTGTATTCAAAAACAGCTTTTTAAGCTGTATTAAAGGTACTTGTTCAGTGTTATTTTTTAAATACTGAATGCGAATGCGCTGGCTTGCCTGCGTGTCTTGGAAGGGTTGATAGAGGAGGCGGTATCAATGTCGCGTCACGCGGTAGTACTAGGAGCGGGTATGGTCGGTGTCAGCATTGCCTGGCATCTTCAGCAGCGTGGCATGCACGTCACATTGGTCGATCGTCGCCAGCCAGGTCAGGAAACGTCGTTTGGTAATGCAGGGATTATCCAGCGTGAGGCAGTAAAGCCATATCCCTTTCCCCGTGATCTCAAGACCCTCTTGAGCGTACTGCCCAATCGACGCGTGGATATTCGCTATCGTACTGTTGGTATGCTCAAGGCAGTGTCCCCGTTATTCAGCTATTGGCGCCATTCGGCATCGCGTCGCTATGCCCAGATTGTGCCGGAATACGCATCGCTCATTCAGCTGTGCCTCAAGACGCACGCGCCGATGATCGAGGCGGCGAACGCCGCGCATCTCGTTCGTCAGCAAGGCTGGCTTGAGATATATCGAACGCCGGAAAAGCTGGCCAAACGGGTGAAAGAGGCGGAAGAGGCGCGCGAGCGCTTTGCGGTGCAGTTTCAGGTGCTGGACCGCGCGGGTCTGCTGGATAAAGAGCCCGACCTTGGCGCGGACATCATTGGGGCGATCCACTGGCTGGATTCCTGGACGGTGGCAGACCCCGGCGCCTTGGTGGCCGCCTATGCAGCGTCTTTTGTCGCCAATGGCGGACGGATTGCGCAGAGTGACATCCGCGCGGTGGAGCAACAGGGAGATCAATGGCGCGTCACGACCGCCGACGAGGTTATCACTGCTGACGATGTTGTCGTGGCGATGGGCCCCTGGGCAGGCGAGTGGTTGAAAGGCATGGGTTACCATTTCCCAACCTTCGTCAAGCGCGGCTACCACATGCACTATGCGACGCAGCCGCCGTCGCGCCTTCATCATTGGCTGATGGATGCGGAGGTGGGGTACTTGCTGGCGCCAATGAACGCCGGGGTAAGGCTGACGACCGGGGCCGAACTGGACCGCCTTGAATCCCCGTCCGATGAGCATCAGCTAAGTGACGCGGAAAACGTCGCGCGGCGGATCTTTCCGCTGGCCGAGCGGCGTGATGCCGCTGCCTGGAAAGGCGCACGTCCCTGTTTACCCGACATGAAGCCGGTGATTGGCCCGGCGCCCCGGCATGCGGGGCTCTGGCTGGCATTCGGGCATGGTCACCAAGGCTTTACGCTGGGTCCTGCCACTGGGTATTTGCTGGCCGACATGATGGAAGGTAAAACGCCCGCTATCGATATGCGGCCATTCCGTGCTGAGCGGTTTTGATGCCTGTTTTTTGCGTGCACTAGTACTCTTTGCTAGGCTACTCATACATTCGCACCACATTGAGGTGATCCTATGGATGTAGCCGTTAGTAATGCAGTAAGCACGTCGCTTTCCATGAACCAAGCGCAAAGCGCCGAGCAAGCGCAAATGCAGGTGTTCAAGGAGGCATTGGACACCCAAGCACAGCAAGTCAACGAAATAATGGCTTCCGCTGATACCGGTTCCGAGTCTGATCTGGCACAGGAAGGTAGCGTGGGTACCCAGGTCAACACGTTCGCCTAACTGCAACACTGTCAGTTGGATGAAGTAATAAATAGACGCCGGTTTATCCGGCGTTTTTTTATGGGCCTTCGCCGGCAAACCGTATCGGTGTGATCAGCCCAGGCATCGTGCTTCCCCTCCTGTCGCTTATGGCTGAATGCGCGCTGCGAAGGTACAATTGCGCCCCATGGCATATCGCTAAGCCGCCGCCACTGGAAAGCAGCTGTGGCCGGCTGGGAACACCTTGATGATGAGGCCCGATGAAAGATACCCAATTAGCCCAGGAAGCCGGGCTTAGAAGAACCTTCGCGATCATTTCGCACCCCGATGCCGGTAAAACGACGATTACCGAGAAGATGCTCCTGTTCGGCAATGCGATCCAGCTGGCAGGCTCGGTGAAGAGCAAGCGCAACGACCGTCATGCTACCTCGGACTGGATGAAGATGGAGCAGGAAAGGGGCATCTCGGTGACGACCTCGGTGATGCAGTTCCCCTATGGGGGGCGAATCGTCAACCTGCTAGATACGCCCGGTCACGAGGACTTTTCAGAAGATACCTACCGTACGCTTACCGCCGTCGACTCTGCCCTGATGGTGATCGACGGCGCCAAGGGCGTCGAGGACCGGACCATCAAGCTGATGGAAGTGTGCCGCCTGCGTACCACGCCGATTCTGACGTTTATCAACAAGATGGACCGCGACATCCGTGACCCCGTTGAGGTGATGGACGAGGTCGAAACGGTGCTCAACATCCAGTGTGCGCCCATGACCTGGCCCATCGGCATGGGGCGGCATTTCCGCGGGGTCTATCATCTCTACAATGATGTGATCCACCTGTATACCCAGGGCCAGGGCAGCCGCATTCCTGAAGATAAGCGCATCGAAGGGCTGGATAATCCTCAAGTCGACGAAATCCTGGGTGAAGAGCAGGCCGAAGAGCTGCGCATGGAAGTCGAGCTGGTGCGAGGGGCTTCGCATCAGTTTGACCTCGAGGCCTATCGCTGCGGTGCGTTGACGCCGGTCTATTTCGGTACGGCGATGGGCAATTTCGGCGTCCGTGAGATGATGGACGGTTTTGTCGAGTATGCGCCGGCGCCGCAAGCCCGGGAAACCGATGTGCGTGACGTGCCCGCCGACGACCCGCGCTTTACCGGCTTTGTGTTCAAGATCCAGGCCAACATGGATCCCAACCATCGCGACCGCATTGCATTTCTGCGGGTGTGTTCGGGCAAGTACGACAAAAACATGAAAATGCGCCACGTGCGTATTGGCAAGGACGTCAAGATTGCCGATGCGCTGACCTTCATGGCGTCCGACCGTTCCCAGGTCGAAGAAGCCTGGCCTGGCGACATTATTGGTCTGCACAACCACGGGACCATCCAGATTGGCGATACCTTTACCGTGGGTGAGGATATGCGCTTCACCGGGATTCCGCACTTTGCGCCAGAACTTTTCAAGCGTGTGCGGCTCAAGGATCCGCTGAAGATGAAGGCGCTGCAGAAAGGTTTGCAGCAGCTGTCAGAAGAGGGCGCTACCCAGGTCTTCATGCCGATCGATAATAACGACCTGATTCTGGGTGCGGTGGGAACGCTGCAGTTTGATGTCGTGGCCCATCGCCTGAAAGAGGAATACAAGGTTGACTGCCTTTACGAAGGCGTCAATGTGCAGACGGCCCGCTGGGTGTATTGCGAAGACGCTAAAATGCTCGAGGAGTTCAAGCGCAAGGCAAGCACCAATCTGGCCATCGATGGCGGCGGCTACCTGACCTATATCGCGCCGACCCGCGTTAATCTGCAGATGATCCAGGAGCGGTGGCCGGATATCCGCTTCCAGCCCACTCGCGAGCACTAGGCCCTGTACGCCGACTGTCCGATAACCGGCGACAAGGAGGCGAGCATGCTGATTGACGCCCACTGCCACCTGGACTTTGCCGCCTTCGACCCCGACCGCGAGGCGGTGATCGATGCGGCCAGGCGGGCGGGCGTCGAGCATTTCATTGTGCCGGGCACTACGCGCGAGCGCTGGAGTCACGTGCTGGCCCTCGGCGAGCGTGCGGCATTCAGCGTGTGCGCCGGCCTGCACCCCTATTTCATTGACCAGCACCAGACATCAGACCTTACTGAACTGGACAGGCTGCTCGGTGAACAGCCCGAGATCGTTGCGGTGGGCGAGTGCGGGATTGACGGGCGCTTTGACGATACTCTTGAGGCGCAATGGCGATATTTTGACGCCCAACTGACGTTGGCCAAGCAGCATGAATTGCCCGTGGTAGTGCACTGCGTCAAGGCCAACGACAGCGTTGCCAAGCGGCTGCGCCAGCGTGCGCTGTCACGGACAGGACTGATTCACGCCTTTTCTGGCTCGTACGAACAGGCCAAAAAGTTTATCGATCTTGGCTACGTACTGGGGCTGGGCGGCGCAGCGACCTACTCACGCGCCAAACGCCTGCACCGCGTTATTCGTGCGCTGCCCGACGACAGCTACGTGCTGGAAACGGATAGCCCTGATATGCCGCTCAGCGGCTATCAAGGCCAGCGCAATGAACCTTGTCGGGTGAGCGAGGTGTGCGACACCATCGCGGCGTTACGCGACCAAACCGTCGAGCAGGTCGCTGCTTGTAGCAGTGCCAATGCCCGACGGCTATTCCGTTTGCCTCTGGAAAACTAGTTGACCACGCCCATGGCGAGTTGCTCGGGGTCGAGTCGCTCGATGGCGTAGGGCAGCTCCAGTAGCGTTAATGGCACTTCTTCCAGGTGAATGGGCGTCGCGTCCTCGATCACTTTGGTGTTCATCACGGCCAGCAACTCGACCGTGCCCGCCTCCGTTAAGGCGCTGTTGACAACCTCGCCAACTGATTTGCCAGCATCGCTTAGGATGCTGGCACCAACCCTTGGCGGTGTCGTCGTCGGTAATTCGGCGCGCACTAGGCGTTTTTTTACCTGGCCGCGAAAATGCGCTCGGGCCACCACTTCCTGGCCGGTGTAGCAGCCCTTCTTGAAGCTGATACCCCCAAGGGCTTCCCAGTTGAGCATCTGGGGCAAAAAGTGATCCTGCTGAGCCTCGGTCAGCCACGCCAGGCCGCTGCGAATATCGGCGAGCTGCCAGGCGGCACGGCCCGCCTCGTCATCCAGCGCCGAGACGTCACTGTCGTCTTCAAGGCAGAACAGCCAGCGCGGCGTATCGCCCGGGTAGCAGAGTACGCTTGCCTGAGGGTTGACCGCTTGCGTTCCCGGGGCGCCGGGTAACGTTAACGATAGCTTATCCGCAAAAGACTGGGCGTTATCGCCGACCCCGATCAGCGGGAGTGTCGGAAGCGGCAATAGTTCAGCCCGGTAGAAGGCGGCGAATTTTTTTAGGTGAGCGGTGAGCAGCTCAAGCAGTGAGGCGCTGAGTAGTAACCGATAGTGCTCAGCGCCAAGCTTCATCAGTTGGGCATTGGCCAGCATGCGCCCCTTCGGTGTGCAGAAGCAGGTGAGGGGAGCAAAGCGGCCATCGGCCAGGCTGACCTGGGCGCTGGTCTGCCCCTGCAGGAAGGTTTCGGCGTCGGCGCCTTTGACGTCCAGCGCGGCAAGATGATGAAGGCGAACACCGCGGTTGAGGGCATCGGCTGAGGGAACGGTCGCCATGACAACTCCTGATGAAGGGGTGGCTGAATCGTGATGCGAATCACTATGGCCCATAGATGCGGGCGATGACTGGCGATTGCAAGGTACACGCTGCATGCTAGACTCATTCGTCTGTATCAGTATTGCATAGGGCGAAACCACATCGTTCGGCGAGCCAATCCGGTTGGCATTGACCCGTGTTGATACACTGAATGCGTAACAAGGATAGGCGATGGCACAGCAATCATTAACTTTTCACGGCGTCACATCCGCCGAACAGGTCAATAAAATCACCACCGCGTTGATGATGCTCGACGGCGTCGACAGTGCCGAAGTGGGCCGCTACGGCGCGGAGGTAGACGGCCGTGTAAAGCGCGAGGCGCTGATCAAGGCCGTTGAAAAACTCAATCTCTGCATAAAGGTAACATGATGCATAAGCCCATTACCGTGATCAGTGAGCGCAACCACGTCTTTCGCCAGCGCGTCGAGGTGAGCGGCCTGGAGGATTTGTACGCCGATGTACCGCCCGTCGTAGGCGGTGATGGGAGCGCGCCTGACCCGCATGATTATTTTGATATCGCCCTGGGAACGTGCAAGGCCATCACGGTTCAGATGTACGCCAAGCGCAAGCAGTGGCCTCTGGAAGGTATTACGGTGACGGTGCAGCGCGATGACAGCCAGGAAACCAAAGGGGTTTACAAGCTGGCAGTCACGCTTGCGTTTCACGGCATTGATGACCCCGAGCAGCGCGCCAGGCTCGAAGACATCAGCCACCGTTGCCCGATTCAGCGTTTGATGACCCAATCGACCGTGGATATCACGACGAGCACCGCGTAGCTCGTCTTACCCGACAGGAGCAATGATGAGCAAGCAATTCCGGTTGCAATCGAAATTTCAGCCCGCAGGCGATCAGCCCAACGCCATCAAGGGGCTGATCGGCGGTCTTGAGTCGGGGCTTGCCCATCAAACGCTGCTGGGTGTGACCGGGTCGGGTAAGACCTTCACGATGGCCAATATCGTTGCGCAGCAGCAACGCCCGACCATTGTCATGGCGCCCAATAAAACCCTGGCCGCCCAGCTTTACGGCGAATTCAAGGCGTTTTTTCCTGATAACGCCGTCGAGTACTTTGTTTCCTATTACGATTACTATCAGCCGGAAGCCTATGTACCGTCATCGGACACCTTTATCGAAAAGGATGCCTCGATCAACGATCACATCGAGCAGATGCGCCTTTCCGCCACCAAGGCACTGCTGGAGCGTCGCGACGCCCTGATCGTCGTGTCGGTGTCGGCGATATACGGTTTGGGTGACCCTGATCAGTACCTGAAGATGCGCCTGCACTTTACCCGCGGCGAGCTGATCGATCAGCGGGCGTTTCTGCGCCGGCTCGCGGAACTCCAGTACACGCGGAACGATATGGATTTTCGTCGCGGCACCTACCGGGTGCGCGGCGATGTGATCGATATTTTTCCGGCGGACGCTGAAGAAGAGGCGGTGCGCGTTGAGCTGTTCGATGATGAAATTGATTCGATCCGGCTGTTTGATCCGCTGACCGGTGACGTAAGGGGCCAGGTCCCGCGCATGACGATCTACCCCAAGTCGCACTACGTGACCCCCCGCGAGACCATTCTCGGCGCCATTGATGATATCAAGGCCGAGCTCAAGGAGCGCCTCGACTGGCTGCGCAAGCACGAGCGGCTCGTCGAGGCACAGCGCCTCGATCAGCGCACCCTGTACGATATCGAAATGATGCTCGAGCTTGGGTACTGCAACGGCATCGAAAACTACTCGCGCTATTTATCGGGCCGCGCGCCCGGCGAGCCGCCGCCGACGTTCTTCGACTACCTGCCCGACGATGCGCTGCTGTTCATCGATGAATCCCACGTCAGCGTGCCCCAGGTGGGAGGTATGTACAAAGGTGACCGCTCGCGCAAAGAAACGCTTGTCGAGTACGGGTTTCGCTTGCCGTCGGCGTTGGACAATCGTCCCATGAAATTTGAAGAGTGGGAGGCGATTTCGCCGCAAACGATTTTTGTCTCGGCAACGCCCGGCCCCTACGAAGCCGAGCATGCCGGGCAAATCGTCGAGCAGGTCGTGCGGCCGACGGGGCTGCTGGACCCTGAACTGGAGGTGCGCCCGGCCAGTACCCAGGTCGACGACCTGTTGTCAGAGATCGGCCTGCGCACCGAGGTGGGCGAGCGGGTCCTGGTAACCACGCTGACCAAGCGAATGGCCGAAGACCTGACGGAATACCTGGACGAGCACGGGATTCGCGTGCGTTATCTACACTCGGATATCGATACCGTCGAGCGGGTGGAAATCATTCGCGATCTGCGTCTGGGCAAGTTCGACGTCCTGGTGGGGATCAACCTGCTCCGCGAGGGCCTGGATATCCCTGAGGTGTCGCTGGTCGCCATCCTCGATGCCGATAAAGAAGGCTTCCTGCGTAACGAGCGCTCATTGATCCAGACCATCGGCCGTGCCGCACGCAACGCCCAGGGCAAAGCCATTCTCTATGGCGACCGAGTGACCGATTCCATGCGCCGGGCGATGGACGAAACCGAGCGTCGGCGTGACAAGCAGAAGGCACACAACGACGCCCATGGCATTACCCCCACCACGATTACCCGCTCGGTAACCGACATCATGGAAGCCGCCCAGGCGCCCGGCAAGAAAAACAGCCGTAAACGCGGCAGTGATCGCAAGGTCGCCGAGGCCGCCGCCGAATACGATACCGCCAACATGAACAAGCACGATTTCCTCACGGCGATCAGTAAGTTGGAAGATGCGATGTTTGAGGCTGCGCAAAATCTCGAGTTCGAGGAAGCCGCCCGTTTGCGCGACCAGCTGCATCAAATGAAAGAAAAACAACTGGCGCTGGGGTAGGGCATGCCTGAAGGCCCGGAAATCCGTCGCGCGGCGGACAAGATTCAGCGTCAGATTGGCGGCAGGGTGGTCGACGAGGCCTGGTTTGCCTTTCCTGAGCTTGCCGAGCAGGCAAACGTTCTGGAGGGGGTTCGCGTCGACGCAGTGGATACCTGGGGGAAGGCCATGCTGCTGCGCTTTGCCAACCAGCAGGTGCTGTATTCCCACAACCAGCTATACGGCGTGTGGAAACTCCACGACGCGGCCAAGCCTCCTTCCACCAAGCGCTCGCTGCGCGTTCGTCTGGTGGCCGACGGTAGGGCGGCAAGTCTCTACAGTGCGTCTGATATTTCGCTCTGGCATGCGCAAGATCTGAAGCAACATCCCTTTTTATCTCGGCTGGGGCCGGATTTGCTCAGCCACTCGCTGACCGCTGATGACGTGGCGGTGCGGCTTGCCTCACGCGCCTTTCTACGCCGTCGCTTGGGTGGTCTGTTACTCGACCAGGGTCTTGTCGCGGGGCTGGGTAATTACCTGCGCTCAGAAATTCTGTTCTTTGCCCAGTGCCACCCCAAGCAACGTCCGGTTGACTTGACCGAGTCTCAGCGCCATCAGCTGGCCACCTGTATTATCCAAGTGACGCGTCAGGCGTATGAACAGGCGGGCGTCACTAATACCAAAGCCTGGATTGAGCAGGCCATCACCGCCGGCGAACCGCGTCGCCAATGGCGGTTCAGCGTCTTCGAGCGGGCCGGGCTTTCCTGTCACCGCTGCGGCGAAGTAATCGAGCGCACCATGGTCGGGTCCAGGCGGCTGTATTGGTGCCCGGGCTGTCAGGTTAATACACCATAGTTTATACCGTTATCTTGCATTGTTTTGAATTTGACAACTGCCTATATCTATTCGTTTCTATGACGTTGGTGTTGCTGCCGGGGTGGGGCCAATACGGTATAATGCACCAAGCCGAGCAGGCCCTTGCGGCAAAGATCGCTTAGGCTTGCCGATAAGACGATAACCAAGGAGCTGTTTGTCCATGACCGTGATTCGCCAGGACGACGTGATTCAAAGCGTTGCCGATGCCCTGCAGTATATCTCCTACTATCATCCCAAAGACTTTATCGACGCCATGGCGGCCGCTTATGAGCGCGAAGAAAACCCCGCTGCCAAGGACGCGATTGCGCAGATCCTGATCAACTCGCGGATGTGCGCCACGGGTCATCGGCCAATTTGCCAGGATACCGGCATCGTGACGGTCTTTGTCCACGTAGGCATGCAGGTGACCTGGGACGCCGACATGAGCCTGGATGACATGGTCAACGAGGGCGTGCGCCGCGCCTATCAGCTTCCCGACAATATCCTGCGCGCCTCGGTGCTGGCAGACCCCGACGGCAAGCGTCAAAACACCAAGGACAACACGCCCGCAATTATCCACCATAAGCTCGTGCCGGGCGACAAGGTCGATATTCACGTGGCAGCGAAGGGCGGTGGTAGCGAAGCAAAATCCAAGTTTGCCATGCTCAATCCGTCTGACAGCGTCGTGGACTGGGTGATGGAGCAGCTGCCCAAGATGGGGGCCGGCTGGTGTCCGCCGGGCATGCTGGGCATCGGCATTGGCGGTACGGCGGAAAAGGCCATGGAGATCGCCAAGGAAGCACTGCTGGAGCCGATCGATATCCAGGAACTTCAGGCACGTGGCGCGAGCAACCGTGCCGAGGAACTGCGCCTTGAGCTGTTCGACAAGGTCAACAAAAGCGGCATTGGGGCTCAGGGGCTGGGCGGCTTGACCACCGTGCTGGATATCAAGGTCAAGGATTATCCGACCCATGCGGCGAACAAGCCGGTCGCCATCATTCCCAACTGTGCCGCTACCCGCCATGCGCACTTTACCCTGGACGGTTCGGGCCCCGTGGCGCTACCGGCGCCCAAGCTGGAAGACTGGCCGGAAATCACCCGCGAGGCGGGCGATAACGTCAAGCGCGTCAACCTCGATACCGTGACCCCGGAAGACGTCAAAACCTGGCAGCCCGGGGACACGCTGCTGCTCAATGGTAAGCTGCTCACCGGCCGCGATGCCGCGCACAAACGCATGGTGGATATGCTTGCCAAGGGCGAACCGCTACCCGTGGATATGAAGGGCCGTTTCATCTATTACGTCGGCCCCGTCGACCCCATTGGCGATGAAGTGGTAGGCCCCGCCGGACCCACGACCGCCACCCGCATGGACAAGTTTACTCGCACCATGCTGGAGGAAACCGGCCTGTTGGGCATGGTCGGCAAGGCCGAAAGAGGGCAGGCGGCCATTGACGCGATTCGTGACAATCAGGCGGTGTATCTGATGGCGGTGGGCGGCTCTGCCTACCTCGTCGCCCAGGCGATCAAGAAATCACGCGTCGTCGGCTTTGAAGATCTCGGCATGGAAGCGATTTACGAGTTTGAAGTGGAAGACATGCCGGTTACGGTGGCGGTGGATAGTGCGGGCACGTCGGTGCATCAGACCGGACCGGCCAAGTGGAAGGAAATCATTGCCCAAACGGCTTGAGTTCTCCGCAGACTGAAAATGTCCTAGGCTTGAAAGGCCTCGCCGTTGGCGGGGCCTTTACCCATACAGGCAGGTTCGGCGCAGAGGACTTAATACCCATGACAAGGACTCCACCATGACTTCGTGGCTGCTAGGGACCGGCATTTTATTGACCTATGTGTTAGGCATCATTTCCGCGGTGATGGCGTTGATGTCGAGTCGCACATCGCAGGGGGCGGTTGCCTGGATTATCTCGTTACTCACCTTTCCCTACGTGGCCGTCCCCGCCTATTGGCTATTTGGGCGGCCGCGATTTTATGGCTATGTATCGGCCAGAGGGGTGCGGGATAATATATTGCGCCGCATGCTGGTGCGCTATCGTGCCAATGTAGACCCCTACGGTGTGACGTCGAAAAGCGCCGATATTCAGGCGGTTGAACAATTGGCAATGATGCCGATGACCCACGGTAACCAGGCTACTTTGCTGATTGACGGTGAGGCTACCTTCGACAGCCTGTTTGCCGGTATGGAGCAGGCAAAACACTATATTCTGCTGCAGTTTTTCATCGTCCGCGACGATGCCCTCGGGCGGCGTATGATGGGCTATCTTCAGCGGGCCGCTCGCCGTGGCGTGAATATTTACTTTCTCTACGATGAAATGGGCAGTCGTAAACTCAGCTCGCGGTATTTGAACGACTTGATGCAATCGGGCATTGAGGTCAGCGCTTTTCGATCATCGCGAGGCTTAAAGCACCCCTTTCAACTGAACTTTCGTAACCACCGTAAGGTGATGGTGGTCGATGGCCAGGAAGGCTGGTTGGGTGGGTTCAACGTTGGCGTCGAATATCTGGGTGAGGATCCCAATCGCGGTGCCTGGCGCGACACCCACCTCAAGCTGCAGGGACCTAGTGTGCTAGGGCTTCAGGAGGCCTTCTGGGAAGACTGGCACTGGGCCACCGGTGAGGTCATCACGCTTGATTGGCAACCCAAGGAAATTTTCGCCAGTAACCATCATGTGGTGGTGGTGCCCTCAGGCCCGGCAGATCGCCAGGACACGGCAAGCCTGTTGATTCAGCAAGTGATACAGAGCGCCCAGGAGCGGCTTTGGGTTACGAGCCCGTATTTCGTTCCTGATCAGGGCGTGCAGGATGCGCTGCGATTGGCCGCCATGCGCGGCGTCGATGTGCGGGTCATGATCCCCGAGCGCCCGGATCATCTGCTGGTTTTCCTCTCGGCATTTTCTTTCCTACCCGATATGCTACGTGCGGGTGTAAAAATATACCGTTATCTTCCTGGCTTTCTCCACCAAAAAGTGATGCTTGTCGATAACAAGGCCGCCACCGTGGGCACGGTCAATATGGATAATCGTTCTTTTCGATTGAACTTTGAAATCACAGCGTTTATGCCCAGCGCGGCGGTAGCGTCTCAAGTCAGGCTGATGCTGGAAAAAGACTTTGCCGAATGTCGGCGAATTGGGCTTGATGAAATTGCCCAGCGCCCCTGGTGGAAGAAAGTGGTCTCACGGGCCGCTTATCTGACGGCCCCTATACAGTAATCAAACGGCTCGCTGCCACAACCAATTAAACGACCAGGGTGACAAGGAGTCGTAGGTGAACCTTGAAACAAAATGGCTAGAAGATTTCGTGGCATTGGCCAACACGCGTAGTTTTTCCGCATCGGCCCGCCAGCGGCATGTCACCCAGCCTGCTTTTAGCCGCCGCATTCGCGCCCTGGAACAAGCGGTGGGGGTCACGTTGGTCGACCGCTCGACAACGCCGGTCGGCTTGACGTCGGAAGGCCAGCTGTTCCTGGTGACGGCACGCAATCTAGTGGAACAGCTCACCGAATCGCTGGGGCATTTGCGTGGGCTTTCAATGGCCAATGAAGCACTGGATATTGTGGCGGCTCATTCGCTAGCACTGAGCTTTTATCCGCCTTGGATATCGCGTTTGCAAAAGGGGCTGGGTGAGTTGCCCACCCGTTTGGTCGCCATGAACGTGGGCGAGGCGATTCACGTGCTGCGTGAGGGCAACTGCGATCTCATGCTGGCCTACTATGATCCTTTTGCCACCATGCAGTTGGACGCCGAGGTATTTCCTTCCTTTTCAATCGGCAACGTCAACATGCTGCCGGTATCGCTGCCCGACGCTCAGGGTAAACCGATGTTTTCGCTCCAGCACGACAGCTCGGTTCCCTATCTGGCATATACCCAGGGAGCGTTTCTGGGGCGTAGCGTGCGCATGCTGCTGAAGAATGACCCGCTACGCATGAAGCTGCGGACCGTCTACGAAACGGCCATGGCGGAAGGTTTGAAAGGCATGGTGCTACAGGGCGTTGGCATCGCCTGGATACCCGACTTCTGCATTCGCGAGGAATTGAACAGCGGCCGTTTGGTGCGTGCCGCGGATGCCAACTGGGATATCCCGCTGGAAATCCGCCTCTACCGCTGCTCCTTGGTGCATAAGCCGGGGGTCGAGCGTTTATGGCGGCAAATGATGAAGTTGCCGCGCGATTTTCTGCAGGGGTAGCGTTCAGGGAGCGCTGCTGAAATCTGCCGGCAAACCCAGGAAGTTCTGAATAATGAAGAAATGGTCTTCGAACAGGCTGTCGGGCTCGAGGTCGGCCAGGGCTACCCAGCGCGCATGATCGCCCCCCTTGACCGGCTTTAAGCGGGGCAGCTGCTGGTCCGGACGCAAAGCAAAGTAAAACGCTTCCGCCAGCGTGCGCCCCCGCCAGCTGCGGTGCGGCTCATCGAACAGGCGCTGCCCCCGCAACGACCCTTTTAGAACGGGCTCCGGCACCTTCAGCCGAATGCGCTCGCGCAGTTCCCGCAGACAGGCATCCAGCAGTCGTTCGTGGGGGTTGATAAAGCCCCCGGGTAAGGCAAACAGGCCTTTCCCCGGCGCCGAGGTACGCCGCACCAGCAGCACGTGACCCGATTGCACGACGACGGCGTTCACCGTCACGAAGATCGGCGGGTAGGGGGCTTGCTGCCACGCCTGTCGATACTGGTCGAGGAGTTGCTGTTCTTCCAGGAGCTGCTCGTAGTCGCTGCCTCGGCAGAAATCCTGAACCCGCTCGACGACCCCCGGCGGTAAATCGTGAAAAGCACCCGTGCTCAGGTAGTCATCGGTGGAGCCGGGCGAACGGAACAGGCGCTCGCGGATATGGCTGGCAGAAATACCTTCCACCAGCGCAACGCTCACTGATTCCCACTGGGGAAACAGTGATAGATAGTAGCTGGACTGCCCTCTGCTCGCCCCGATCAGCCCGATCCGCGGTAGCCTGGCATTGGCGGGGGCGGCCAGATCGCGCACTTTACGCTGAACATCGCGCACCCACACATCGTTGTTATACAGCGCATCCAGCAGCGGGGTGATTTCCAGTCGTTGATTGTCTTCTTCGTCAAACCCCGAGCGCAGCATCACCTGACGCTCTTCGAAACGCCAGGGGTTGCGCAACGAGCGTGCCTGCCATGAGGACCCCACGAGCACAATCACCTGACGGGCTTGCTTGAGTGCCTCGCGAATCACTGCCAGGTGGCCCAGGTGAGGGGGCTGGAAACGGCCGATAAACACCAGGCAATCAAAATCATACGCCGAAGTCGGATGTGGGGCATCGGTTGCCATGCAGGCTGTCCTTTATCCGCGAGTGGGTGGGTAAGCATTATGGTGGGCTTGATGAGGTGGCGCAATGCAGCTCTGCAGCCAACGGTCTGATTGGGTATGATTATTGGATTGGGCCATGGAAAGTTGGCCCTATATCAATCCACTAGGGAGCCGTCATGCTCAAACGCAGCGTTTATTTCTGGGGTAACGTGATCAAGGACTCAGCGACGCTGTGGTTGCAGCGTAATGCTTTTAGTTACGCAGGTTCCCTGGCGTTTTATACGCTTTTTTCGCTGGCACCGACGATCATTATCGCGGTCACCGTGATTGGTTTAGTGCTGGGTGAAGAGGCCGCGCAGGGGCAAATCGTGGCTCAATTGCAAAGCACGATGGGCGCTGACGCCGCCGCAGTGGTGGAGGAGGCCGTCGCCCAGTCGCGCATCCAGGAAGCCGGCATCATGCCGACCCTATTGGGGGTGGCAGCGCTGATGGTGGGTGCCACGACGGTATTTGCGCAAATGCAGTTTTCGCTCAATACCATCTGGGGAGTGACCGCCAAACCAACGGCCAATGGCGCGCTGGTGTTTATGAAGAATCGCCTGCTGTCATTAACCGTGGTGCTTTCCATTGGCTTTATCCTAATGGTGTCGTTGGTGTTGGGGGTTGCGATACGTGGGGCACTGGGTGCCGCAGATAATCTGCTGCCCTATGTTGGCTTCTTGAGCCAGCTGGCCGAGTCGTTGATTTCATTGATGGTGGTGGCGTTGCTGTTCGCGACCATATTCAAGGTGTTGCCCGACGTGGTGCTGAGTTGGCAGGATGTCCTGATTGGGGCGCTGGTCACCGCAGTGTTGTTTACCATCGGCCGTAGCGTCATTGCTGTCTATCTTGCCTATACGGCAACGGCGTCGACCTATGGGGCCGCAGGCTCGGTGGTGATGGTATTGCTATGGGTTTATTACTCGTCGCTGATCCTGCTGTTTGGTGCAGCGTTTACACGGTCGCTGTTGATTCGCCGGGGACGTCCATTAATACCGCGCAATAGCGCTATTCTTATTCAGCATCACGCGCATCATCCCGAATAGGAGAAGACAATGGCAGAATGTTGTGTACGCGCCTGGGTGACGGGGAAAGTGCAGGGAGTGTGGTTTCGTCGTTCCACCCAGCATCAGGCGCTAGAACATCGCCTCACCGGCTATGCGAAAAACCTGCCGGATGGCCGAGTCGAGGTGTTGCTGTGCGGTAGTCGTGACGCGGTCAAGCTTGTCAGCGAATGGTTGTGGAAAGGGCCGGAAGGGGCGCAGGTGACCCACGTCGAACTCGACGTGCTCGATCAGTGCCACGCCCTGGATCATTTTGCGACGTATTAATGACTCGCTTGCCACTGGCGGATGTTATCAGCGGTTAGGCTGACCACGTTTTGGCGTGCTTCCGGAGTTATCCAGGCGTTATGCGGGGTGACAATTAGGTTGAGCGGTTCATTCAGCGCCGTTAATAGCGGGTGACCGTCACGCGGCGGCTCCTTGGGCAGGACATCCACAGCGAGTCCACCGATCTGGTGGTTTCTTAACGCTGCCAGAGCAGCCTCTTCATCGATAATGCCGCCGCGGGCGCAGTTGATCAGCAGTAGCGATGACTTGGCTCTGGCAAGACGCGCGGCGTTGATCAGGTGTTTGGTTGACTCGTTAAGCGGGCAATGAAGGCTGATTACGTCCGCGTCGGGCAGCAGCTCGTCGAGCGATGCCCGCTGGTCGTTCGCTTCATTGCCGGGACGCGCGGCGAAACTGACGCGCATGCCCAGGGCTTCGGCCAATCGTGCAACCTCCGAGCCCAGTTCACCCTGACCGACCATGACAAGATGTTTGCTTGCCAGTTGAAGCGTCGGATAATCCTGTAGACAGAAAAAGTCGCTTCGCTGCCAAGCTCCTGCCGCCACATCGCGCTGATAAAGCGGTAATCGGTTGGCCAGCGTCAACATCAGCATCAAGGTATGCTGCGATACGCTGGCAGTGCCGTATGCCGTCACGTTCTTGACCTCAATGCCCTGTTGTTTGGCGGCGTCCAGGTCAATGTTGTTAAGCCCGGTAGCGAGCACGCAGATCAGTTTGAGGGTGGGTAGCTGCTTGAGCGTGTCGGCATCCAGAACCACCTTGTTGACGATCGCGATATCGGCATTGGCCAGACGTTCCCGGGCTTGCTGAGTGGTGCTCTGGCCGAATATGTCGAGGTTGGATACCTCGTTGCGGATCGCCGCCAGATCGATCTGAGGGCCAAGGCTCTCGGCATCCAGGATCACTGCATTGGGCATTTTCTCATCTCCATTATCTACCGGGGTGGATAGCCTTGCTCGGCAGGGGGCACAAAAGGGTATAATAGCGTTTCGTGATCAACTATCACCTTGGAATTTATCCCGACTGGCCGCATATCGCAGCTTGACAGCATTTATGTTGCTGTTTTGTCGGAGTTGAGCTTTCTGGAGTCATCAACATGCCCATCTATGAATATGAGTGCAAGGCCTGCGGCCATCGCCTGGATAAATTGCAGAAAATCAGTGCGGATCCGTTAACGGACTGTCCTGCCTGTGAAAGTGCCAGCCTGTCACGCCTCGTGTCGGCGGCAGGTTTCCGGTTGGCAGGCGGTGGTTGGTACGAAACTGATTTCAAGACCGGCAGTAAAAAGAATCTAGCGGCTGACGCAAAGCCAGCGGCAACCGAGACCGGCAGTAAAAGCCCTGCCGGTGACGCCGCACCCAAAAAAGGCACGGCGGCCTAGCCGACGCGTCAGGGCCGGGAAGGCTCACGAACACTTTTGCCACGCAACATAACAGGATGAGACATGCGCAGTCATTATTGCGGCCAGCTAAACGAAACATTGGTAGACCAGACGGTCACCGTATGCGGATGGGTGCATCGCCGCCGTGACCACGGTGGGGTCATTTTCCTCGACATGCGCGACCGCGATGGCGTCGCACAGTTCGTGGTCGATCCGGATACCGCCGACGCGTTTGCCAATGCCGACCGCGCTCGCAGCGAGTTTGTACTGCGCATCACAGGGCGGGTCCGTCTACGCCCCGAAGGCACGCAAAACCCCAACATGCCCACCGGGATGATCGAGGTGCTGGCAAAAGAGGTTGAAGTGCTCAATACGGCCGTGACGCCTCCTTTTCAGCTCGATGAGCACGGCAAGGTGGGCGAGGAAGTGCGTCTCAAGCACCGCTATATCGATCTGCGCCGTCCTGACATGATCGACAAGCTGCGCCTGCGCTCGCGGATTTCGCACACCGTCCGCGCGTTTCTCGAAAATCAGGGATTCCTGGACATCGAAACGCCGGTGCTGACACGCGCTACGCCTGAAGGCGCGCGGGATTACCTGGTACCCAGCCGTACCCATGCGGGTAGTTTCTTTGCCTTGCCCCAGTCGCCCCAGCTGTTCAAGCAGTTGTTGATGGTGGCCGGGTTCGATCGCTACTACCAGATCGCCAAGTGTTTCCGCGATGAAGACCTGCGTGCCGACCGTCAGCCTGAGTTCACGCAAATCGATATCGAGGCCTCGTTTGTCGAAGAGCAAGATATCATGGGCATTACCGAGTCGATGATTCGCCAGCTTTTCAAGGAAGTGCTCGACGTCGAGCTGGCCGACTTCCCACGCATGACGTGGCAGGACGCCATGGACCGTTTCGGCTCCGACAAGCCCGATTTGCGTATCCCGCTTGAGCTGACCGATGTCGACGACCTGATGCAACAGGTTGACTTTAAGGTTTTCTCTGGTCCGGCGAATGCCGCCGATGGCCGCGTTGCCGCGCTCAAAGTCCCCGGTGGCGCCTCGCTGTCGCGTAAGGAAATCGACGAGTACACCAAGTTCGTTGGTATCTACGGCGCCAAGGGCCTTGCCTGGATCAAGGTCAACGAGCGTGCCAAGGGCCTTGACGGGCTACAGTCGCCTATCGTCAAGTTCATGGAAAACGTCGTCGAAGAATTGCTTGACCGGGTCGACGCGAAAGACGGCGACATCATCTTCTTCGGCGCCGACAAGACGCGCATCGTCAACGAAGCCATTGGCGCGCTGCGTGTCAAGCTGGGCGCGGATCTCGAGCTGTACACCCAGTCCTGGGCGCCGCTGTGGGTCGTGGACTTCCCGATGTTCGAGGCAGACGATAACGGCCGCCTGAGCCCGCTTCACCATCCGTTTACCGCACCGTCCTGCTCGCCGGAAGCGCTCAAGGACGATCCGGCAAGTGCGCTATCCCGCGCTTACGACATGGTGCTCAACGGCACCGAGCTGGGTGGTGGGTCGATCCGTATTCACGATCAGACCATGCAACGCACGGTGTTCGATATTCTGGGCATCGGCGAGGAAGAAGCCCAGGAAAAATTCGGCTTCCTGCTGGACGCTCTCCAGTACGGCGCGCCGCCCCACGGTGGTCTGGCCTTTGGTCTCGACCGCCTGGTCATGTTGATGGCCGGCGCCAAGACGATTCGTGAAGTGATCGCCTTCCCGAAAACCCAAAGCGCTGCGTGTCTGATGACCGACGCACCGGGCGAGGTCAGCTCAGAGCAGCTCAAGGACCTCAACATTCGCCTGCGTCAAAAAGCCAAGGCGGATTCAACCGCCGAATAGGTGCTTGATTAGCCCTGCACACCGGCGCTCAGGCGTCGGTGTTTTTGTATGGACCACCTGAGTATTGTCGTATGCAGACGCCATCCGCTCCCTCACCGGTGCGCATTCTAGGGATTGACCCGGGCTCGCGGATTACCGGCTACGGCGTTATTGAGCTTGTGGGGCTTGTGCCCCGCTATGTTGCCAGTGGCTGTATCCGTACTGCGGATGGGGCTCTGGAGCAGCGGTTGGCGCAAATATACGCCGGGCTCAGCGAAGTAGTGGGGCTCCATCGGCCCACTGCGGTTGCCATCGAGCGTGTCTTCATGGCCAAGAACCCGGATTCAGCGCTCAAGCTTGGCCAGGCACGCGGCGCGGCGCTGGTGTGCATGGCCAATCACGGCCTGGCCGTTGATGAGTATGCCGCGCGCCAGATCAAGCAGGCGGTGACTGGCCAAGGAGGCGCCGACAAGTTGCAGGTACAGCATATGGTCACGGCCATCTTGCAGCTTGCCGCCGCCCCTCAGGCCGATGCTGCCGACGCCTTGGCGATTGCCTTGACCCACGCGTACGCCAGTCAATCTCCTCAGGCGTTATCAACCCGGGGGGCAGGGCGTCGACGCTCCTCCGGCCGCTGGCGACTTTCCTGATGGCATGCTGACTACTGGTCACTTGTACAGAGTCGCTTTATAGTGACGGTTGTTTTTGCTTAGCGTGAGCGTAACTATGATTGGACGGCTTCAAGGCCAGTTGATTGAGAAACAGCCCCCGTGGGTGGTGGTTGACGTGCACGGCGTGGGGTACGAGCTGGAAACCTCGATGACCACCCTGGTGGCGTTGCCGGCGGTTGGCGAGCGGGTGTTTTTATATACCCATCTGAGTATTCGCGACGACGCTCACCTGCTCTATGGTTTTGGCCGCGAGCACGAACGCGCCCTGTTCCGCGCCCTGATCAAAGTCAATGGCGTGGGGCCCAAACTGGCGTTGGCCATACTGTCAGGCATGGATGAAGACGCCTTCATGCGTTGCGTTCGCGACGATGACAGCAAGGCGCTGACCAAGCTGCCCGGGGTCGGCAAGAAAACCGCCGAACGATTGATCATTGAAATGCGTGACCGTTTCGCTGAATGGGAAAACGGCCGTGACGCCGCGCTCCCGCTTGAGGCGGCCAATGGGCAAGCGGCGAGCTACCGCAATAGCGTGGCGGATGCTGAAGCGGCGCTGGTGAGTCTTGGCTACAAGCTCACGGAAGCGTCAAGGATGCTCGCGGATCTCGATGGGTCCCTATCGACCGAGGCGCTCATCAAAGCGGCGCTGACACAGCGGATGAAAGGCTGATCGCGAACATGGCCGGTTTAACGACGGACGTACAGAAGAGCGCTTATGCTAGAGCACGATCGATTGATTGCCGCTGAGCCGGAGCAGGGTGAAGTGCGCATTGACCATGCGATTCGCCCCAAGCGGCTAACAGACTATATCGGCCAACCCCGCGTGCGCGAGCAGCTGGAAATTTTCATTGGCGCCGCGCGACTGCGTGAGGAAAGCCTGGATCACACCCTGGTGTTCGGCCCACCGGGGCTGGGTAAAACCACCCTGGCCAACATTATTGCCACGGAAATGGGGGTGGGGCTGAAGTCCACATCGGGCCCGGTGCTGGAGCGTGCGGGCGACCTGGCCGCGATGCTCACCAATCTCGAGCCTGGGGACGTGCTGTTTATCGATGAGATACACCGACTTTCCCCGGTCGTGGAGGAGGTGCTGTATCCGGCGATGGAGGATTTTCAGCTCGACATCATGATCGGGGAAGGCCCTGCGGCACGGTCGATCAAGCTGGATTTGCCACGCTTTACGTTGGTTGGGGCCACCACCCGTGCGGGACTGCTGACCTCACCGCTTCGCGACCGCTTTGGCATCGTTCAGCGGCTGGAATTCTACAACCTGACCGAGCTGACCGAGATCGTCACCCGCTCGGCCAGATTGCTAGGGGTCGAAACCCACCACGAAGGCGCCGTTGAAATTGCGCGCCGCTCCAGGGGCACGCCGAGGATCGCCAATCGCCTGCTGCGTCGCGTACGTGACTACGCTGAAATGAAGGGCAACGGCATTGTCGATGCGACGCTTGCCGACGCCGCGCTCAACATGCTCAATGTCGACCACCACGGCCTGGATCACATGGATCGCCGGCTGTTATTGGCCATGATCGATAAATTCGACGGTGGTCCGGTCGGCGTCGATTCGCTTTCTGCGGCCATCGGAGAGGAGCGCGACACCATTGAAGACGTTATTGAACCCTATCTGATTCAGCAGGGCCTGATGATGCGAACCCCGCGTGGCCGGGTCGTTACCCGCCAGGCGTGGTTGCATTTTGAGCGTGTTCCCCACGAGGCTGCAAGCGATGCCCAGGGAGAACAACGCCCATGAGCCAAAGCGTGCGTTTTCCGGTCCGCGTTTACATGGAAGATACAGACGCAGGGGGCATTGTCTACTACGTTAACTATCTGAAGTTTATGGAGCGTGCCCGGAGCGAATGGTTACGATCCCTGGGATTCGACCAGCAATCGCTGCTGGACGCAGGCACGCAGCTAGTGGTATATCGCTTGTCCTGCCATTACACCCAACCGGGGCGATTGGACGATGCGCTCGAGGTCAGTGCTGAGGTGATCAGCGTGGGCCGCTGCCGCATGACGTTTGAGCAGCACGTGTGGCGGGGAAATGAACGTCTTTGCGCCGCCACGGTCGAGATAGCGTGCTTAAGCGTGTCGCATCTTCGCCCTATGGCATGGCCGTCTGCGCTCAAGTCGCTAATGTAACGTACGATGCGGGCACGTATTTCCACATTTATTGATGATTGATGAGGGCACTTGTGAACGATAATGCCATGTCTATTCCACACTTGATCATGAACGCCAGCATTGTGGTCCAACTGGTCATGCTGCTGTTGGTGGTGGGGTCTGTTCTTTCGTGGATCGTGATTTTTCAACGCGGCATCGCACTGCGTCGCGCCCAAAAAGAATACGCGCAGTTTGAAGAGACGTTCTGGTCGGGGGTAGACCTGAACGAACTGTACCGCGATATTCCGGCCGATGACCCGCGTCACGGGGCCGAGCACATTTTCCAGGCGGGATTCCGTGAGTTCAATCGCCTGATGCCCAAAACGCGCAACACCCCGACCATTCTTGAAGGCGTCCAACGCAGCATGCGGGTGGCTTGGTCACGCGAAGAAGACCGCCTCACCCAGCACCTTGTTTTCCTGGCCACCGTCGCCTCGGCAAGCCCTTATATTGGGCTGTTTGGTACCGTATGGGGCATCATGGGGTCATTCCAGTCCCTGTCGATGACTCAGCAGGCGACGCTGGCCACGGTGGCGCCCTGGATTGCCGAAGCTCTGATCGCCACCGCGATGGGGCTGTTTGCCGCGATACCCGCGGTTATTTTCTACAACCGACTCTCCAACAGCGCCAGTCGCCTGTTAGGCAAGTACGAAGATTTCGCCGAAGAATTCCACGCTATCTTGCATCGTAATCTGCAAGGGCGTGATAGCGCGTCGAGCTAAGGGAGCAGCCCCATGCAAGGACCGTTTAAACGCGGCGGACAGCGTAAGCCCATGGGTGAAATCAACGTTGTCCCATTTATCGATGTCATGCTGGTACTGCTGGTCATCTTCATGATTACCGCGCCCATGCTGAACCAGGGTGTGGATGTCGAGCTGCCTCAGGTCAGCTCGGAACCGATCGAAAGTCAGGAAGACAACGACCCGATCATCATCTCCATTGACCGCGAAGGGCAATATCATCTCAGCCTGGGTGAGGAAGCGACAGAAGTGTCTCCCGACGATATCACCCGCCGGGTGACCGCCATTCTGGAACAACGTCCGGATACACCGGTAATGGTTCGGGGTGATCAGAACGTGGCTTACGGTGAGGTGGTGGTGCTCATGAGCAACCTGCAGCGTTCGGGGGTAGCCAACGTGGGGCTTATTTCCGAGCCGCCGCGGAATGAGTAAGGGCGCACAAGGCATGGTTGTAAAGACACCTCGTGATCCTCAAGACGTTGGCTATCTGTGGCCAGCCGTTTTTGCGATCGCGGTGCATTTGTTGATCGTACTGTTCTCGCTGGTCCAGTGGCCCGATAGCAGCGCTGAGCCGGATTCTTCCTCTATCGTTCAGGCCACGCTGGTCAGCACGGAGGCTTTTACCGATCAGGCTCAGCAGGCCAACGCTGAATCAGCGGCGATGTCAGCGGCTGATGAATCCGAACCGGAATCCGCCGCCGAATCGCCCACGCCTTCCGAAGATGAAGCCGCCGAGGAGCAGGCAGCGCGCGAAGCCGCAGAGGCTGAAGAGCAGGCGCAGGCGCTAGAAGCGGCGCGCGCCGAAGCGGAAGCCCAGGCCGAGCGGCGTCAGGAAGAGGCGGAAGCCGAGGCCGAGCGTCAGCGCGATGCCGAAGAGCAGCGCCGTCAGGAAGAGGCGGAAGCCGAGGCTGAACGCGAGCGCGAAGCAGAAGAACAGCGTCGCCAGGAAGAGGCCGAAGCCGAGGCTGAACGTGAGCGCGAAGCCGAAGAACAGCGTCGCCAGGAAGAGGCCGAAGCCGAGGCCGAACGTGAGCGCGAAGCCGAAGAACAGCGACGCCAGGAAGAGGCGGAAGCCGAGGCCGAACGTGAGCGCGAAGCCGAAGAACAGCGACGCCAGGAAGAGGCGGAAGCCGAGGCCGAACGCGAGCGCGAAGCCGAAGAGCAGCGTCGCCAGGAAGAGGCGGAAGCCGAGGCTGAACGCGAGCGCGAAGCCGAAGAACAGCGTCGTCAGGAAGAAGCCGAAGCCGCAATGCAGCGCCAGCTTGAAGGTGAAGCACAGGCCGCCGCCGAGGCGCAGCAGGCCGAACAGGCAGCCAACAGTTTCCTAACCATCGTCAAACGTGCAGTTGAACAGGCCTGGATCATCCCGCCCGAGGCAAGTGACTCAATGAGTGCTACGCTTCAGGTCAGGCTGGGCCCGTCTGGTGAAGTCCTGGCGACGTCGGTCGTGTCGTCAAGCGGCGATGGCAATTTTGATCGGTCGGCAATGCAGGCAATAGAGCACGCCGCGCCTTTCGGTGAGCTGCGTGATTTACCGTCAGAACAGCAGCGTAATTTACGTCAATTCAATCTGCGATTTACCCCGGGGGATGTTCGCTGATGCACACCATAAGTAAGGTATGGCTATTCTGTTTACTGCTTGCAATGAGCACTGCGGCAAGCGCTAACCTGACCATTGAAATTACCCGCGGCAGCGATCAGGCGCTACCTATAGGCGTGGTGCCTTTCGAAGGCGCCGACGGGATGCCGGAAGACGTCGCGCAAATCATCCACGACAACCTCGAGCGCAGCGGTTTTTTTGACCCGCTGGACCGTAGCTCAATGTTTGAGCAGCCGAGCGAAGCAGACGACGTCGAATACAGCACCTGGCGCTCGCTCGATGTTCGCTATCTGGTGGTTGGCAAGGCCGAGCGCACTGACAGTGGCTACCGCCTTCAGTATGACCTGATGGACATCAGCGGGCAGACTCGCATGATGAGTGAAACCGTGACGGCCAGCGAAGATGATCTACGTGGCGCCGCGCACTATATCAGTGACCAGATTTTCGAGGAGATTACGGATATCCGCGGCGCCTTTTCCACGCGTATCGCCTACGTGACGGCACAGGGCGTCGGGGATGATACCGACTACGGTCTGTACGTTGCTGATGCCGACGGTCGCAAGAGCCAGCAGATACTCACCTCCGATCAGCCGATTCTATCGCCCGCCTGGTCGCCGGATGGCGAAAAGCTTGCCTATGTGTCCTTCGAAAACGGTCAGCCAGAAATCTATATTCAGGAAGTGGATAGCGGTAACCGCGCTCGCATCACGTCTTTTGAAGGCATCAATGGGGCACCCGTATGGTCACCCAACGGTCATCGCCTGGCCATGTCATTGTCCAAAGACGGTCAGCCCGAGATTTATGTCATGGAAATCGGCGATCGCTCGTTAACCCGCATCACGGACAACAACAGTATCGATACCGAGCCTGCTTGGTCACCGGAAGGTAACCGGTTGCTGTTTACTTCTGATCGCAGCGGCGGGCCGCAGATTTATGAGCATGACCTGGGCAGCGGTGAAACCGAGCGCATGACCTTTACCGGCAATTATAATGCCCGGGCGCGCTTCTCTCCGGATGGCGAAGACCTGTTTCTTATCCATCGGTCGGACCGCGGATTCCAGGTGGCCAGACAGAATATTGAGAGTGGTCGTCTGGTCACGCTAAGTGATTCAACCCAGGATGAATCTCCTAGTGTTGCGCCGAACGGGACCATGGTAATCTTCGCTACCCAACAGGGTAACAACGGGGTGCTGAGTGCCGTTTCCGCCGATGGCCGTTCGTCATTCAGGTTGCCCGCAGCACAAGGTGATGTGCGTGACCCCGCATGGTCACCGTTTCTAAACGAATGAACTACATTCACGTTTTCAGGCAAGGAGTCTGATTATGCAACTCAAACCGTTGGCTCGCTCATTGGCAGTCGTGCTATCTCTTGCAGTTATTGCTGGCTGTTCTAGCACCGGCGGAACTCAGGACGGCGATTCATCTGGCAGCCAGGATGGCAGTGGTAGTGGTAGTGGTAGCACCAGCAGCTCGGGTGCTGGTGGCAGTGGGCAGTACGGTAGCGGCTCATCAGGCGCTGACGGCAGCCAACAAGCCGACTCGCGCATCCCCGATGTCAAGACCATTTACTTTGATTACGATCGCGACACCATCAAAGGCGAATACGAGTCAGTGGTAATGGCCCATGCGCGCTATCTGCGCTCCAATCCTGATGCCGAAGTTGTCTTGCACGGGCATACCGACGAGCGCGGTACCCGTGAATACAACATGGCGCTGGGCGAGCGTCGTGCTAATGCCGTAGAGCGCTTCCTGAATATCCAAGGCGTCTCGTCTTCGCAAATGAGCGTGGTCAGCTACGGTGAAGAGCGCCCGGCAGAGCGCGGAGATAGTGATCGTGCGTATTCACAAAACCGCCGCGTTGTGTTCAATTATTGATGACCTGTGTGGGAGTTAACACGCTTTAGACATTTTGGAGTCATCATGAATCACGGTCTCATACGTTACGTTGAGAGGCTGTGCGGTGCGGGAGCCTTAGCGCTCCCGCTATCCGTATTGCCTATTGTCAGTGTTGCCCAGCAACCCGTTGTCGATGATCTGTCGGGATCTGGCAGCGGCTTTTATGAACAAGCCCAGACGCAGGGCGATTCAGACGGCAACGGTAGCCTGGTTTTATTTAACCAGGTGCAGGAGCATAATCAGGAAATTCAGCGGCTGCGCGGTGAAATCGAAGAGCTTCGCCATCAAATGGACCAGCTCCGCCGTCAGTCACAGCAGCAATACCTTGATATTGAAGACCGCCTGATGAGCAGTGGTCCGAGCCAGATCGAGGAGTCGACACCCGAGGTGGAGCCGGAAGCCGCCGAGGAAGTGGCTAACGCCCCCTCACCAAGCGATGTCAGTGATGATGCGCGCCAAGCGTATCAGGAGGCCTTTGCCCACGTTCAGGCGCGCCGCTTTGATGAAGCCATCACTGCGTTTGAAGACTTCGTCGAGACGCACCCCGATACCAGCCTGACGGCCAACGGCCATTACTGGCTGGGTGAACTCTATGCCGCCGAAGGCGAGCTGGATGCCGCTGAACAGTCCTTCAATCGCGTCATCGACAACTATGATGGCAGTAGCAAGGTGCCGGACGCGATGTATAAGCTAGGCTTGGTCAAAGCGCGCCAGGGCGATGCTGAAGAAAGCCGTGCGCTGCTCGAAAAGGTCCAGGATGATTATCCGCAGAGTAGTGCCGCAGGGCTCGCCGATGATTTCCTTCGCCAGGATGGCTAGCGGCGCCGTCGTCAGGAGGGTCTGTGATGACATGTAAAATTGATTATCAGCCTGCGCCCGATCTGCTCCGCGACCGTGTTGTACTGGTTACTGGGGCCGGTGACGGCATCGGACGTGCCGCTGCGCTAAGCTATGCGCGCCACGGCGCGACGGTCATACTGCTGGGCCGCACCATCGCCAAGCTAGAGCGGGTGTACGATGAGATTGAAGCCGAAGGTGGTCCTCAGCCGGCTATCTTTCCGCTCAACTTTGAAGGCGCGAGTCTCAAGGACTATCACGACATGGCCGACACCCTCGATAAGGAGTTCGGCTGTCTTGACGGTTTGCTGCACAACGCCGGTCTGCTCGGCAGGATTACCCCGTTTGCGCAGTATGATGCGGCGCTGTGGGAGCAGGTCATGCAGGTGAATATCAACGGCCCTATCTGGATGACTCAGGCGCTGTTGCCGCTGCTGCAGCGTTCAAACGACGCGTCAATCATCTTTACTTCCTCAAGCGTCGGCCGCAAAGGTCGCGCGTATTGGGGGGCCTATGCCGTATCAAAATTCGCAACGGAAGGGTTCGTGGAGGTGCTGGCCGACGAGCTGGACAGCGAGCCTCACCTGCGTATCAACACCTTGAACCCGGGTGCCACGCGCACCCAAATGCGGCGTAATGCCTACCCCGGTGAAGACCCGGCAAACCTGCGCACCCCGGACGACATCATGCCCACCTACCTGTGGTTGATGGGCCCCGATAGTGCGGGCACCCACGGACAGAAGATCGACGCACAGCCGCCCAAGCAGCCCTAACAGGTGGCGATTAGCCCACGGCCGGTAAGGCATCGACCAGTGACGCGCACTGAGCATACCAATGATGCGCCGGCCACTGGTGATAATCGTCACCTTCGGCAATATACCCATAGCCAACCGCTACCGCCGTCATGCCGGCGGCTCTAGCGGCCTGCATGTCCCTGAGATGGTCTCCCACGTACCAACAGTCCCGAGGGTCGACGCCCAGGCGGAACGCGGCCTCCAGCAAGGGCATGGGGTCGGGCTTCTTGGCGGCCAGGTCGTCGGCACACAGCAGGGCGCCTGGCGTCAGCGAGAGGGCGTCGATCAGCGGTGTGGTGTAGCGTCGCGGCTTGTTGGTAACGATTCCCCAGGGGCGTTGGTGTCGCTGCCAGGCGGCGAGCCATTCGTCGAGCGGAGAAAACACTCGACTGTGAACCGCAACCGCCCCTTCATAAGCATCCAGCAGGTACTGCCGGGCCTGGGCCTGGTGAATGTCGCTCAAGTCATTGCCCAAGGCCAAGCTGACCAGTGCATTGCCCCCGTTGGAAACCTGGGCACGTATCGTCGGATACGGCAGCGGCGCCAGCCCGTGATGTTGGCGTAACGCATTGGTCGCCACGGCCAGGTCGGGGGCGGTATCCACCAGCGTACCGTCGAGGTCAAAAAGCACCGCCCTGGGCGTTGAATGAACTGACATTTATGCTTGGACCTTACGGCAGTACATCATGTAATTAACCGACACATCGTTCTCTGTAAGGCGATAATGGCGCGTGATAGGGTTGTAGGTTAGGCCGATCTGCTCGCGGACTTCCAGGCCGCTACGCCGGTTCCAGCTCGCCATTTCAGACGGACGGATAAACTTGGCGTAGTCATGGGTGCCGCGCGGTAATAATTTGAGCACGTACTCGGCGCCCAGAATGGCAAAGGCGTATGCCTTGGGCGTGCGATTGAGCGTCGAGAAAAACACAAAGCCACCCTGACGCACCAAAGCTGCGCAGGCACGCACCACCGACGCCGGATCGGGGACGTGTTCCAGCATTTCCATACAGGTCACCACATCGTAGTGGCCAGGCTGCTCTTCTGCCAACGCCTCGACGCTGATGTGGCGATACTCAACCGCCACGCCCTGCTCCTGGGCGTGCAGGCGGGCAACGCCCAGCGGCGACTCGCCCAGGTCAATACCGGTCACGTCGGCACCCCGATGCGCCATCGCCTCGCTCAAGATACCGCCGCCACAGCCTACATCCAGCACTTTTTTGCCGGCCAAGCCTGTCCTGGCATCGATAAAGTCGAGCCGCAGGGGATTAATGTCGTGAAGTGGCTTAAACTCACTTTGTGGGTCCCACCAGCGGCTGGCAAGTGCTTCAAATTTCGCGACTTCGGCATTATCAACATTGCCTTGGTATTGGTGAGCAGTGCTATCCTGAGATGTCGCTGACATGTTTTGACTCCATCAACAGTGAGCAAGTAGGGCGCTACGCGCGGCCGACGACTTGCAGTGTAACGGCGAACTGGAAACCCGTCGCGCGTTCAGTATGATGGGCATTCTAACCACTCCTGAGCCGGAACGCATGAAAAGGACCTCTTATGATTCGTAAGGCTGTGCTGCCTGTGGCGGGGTTCGGTACCCGCTGTCTACCCGCTTCCAAAGCGATTCCCAAGGAAATGATCACCATTGTGGATCGCCCGGTGATTCAGTACGTGGTCGAGGAGGCGATTGCGGCGGGTATCCGCGATATCGTGTTCGTGACCAGCAGCAACAAGGGGGCGATTGAAAACCACTTTGATACCCACGCCGAACTCGAGGCGAGCCTTGAGGCCAAGGGCAAGCACGATCTGCTTGCGTCGCTTCGCTCCATGGTGCCCGAGGACGTCAATATCATCAGTATACGCCAGGGCGAACCGCTGGGGTTGGGGCATGCGATTCTTTGTGCTCGCCCCATCATCGGTGATGAACCCTTTGCAGTGCTGCTGCCGGACGTGCTGGTAGACAACAGCGATACCCCGCGCAGCGATCTTGCCGGCATGCTCGAGGCTTACGACCAGCACGCCACCGCGCAGCTGATGGTGGAAGAGGTCGATTGGGCCCAGGTGGAAAAATACGGCATTGTCGCGCCGGCCGGTGAGGCTCCAGCACCGTCAAGCTCCGCTGACCTGGTAGGCATGGTCGAAAAACCACCGCGCGACCAGGCGCCTTCCAATCTAGCGGTCATTGGCCGTTATGCCTTGCCAGGGGCGATCTTCCCCATTCTTGAAAAGACACCGCCCGGGGCAGGGGGGGAAATCCAGCTCACCGACGCCATCGAGTCGCTGCGCGAGCAACAGGGTGTCCAGGCCTACCGCATGCGCGGCACCACCTATGATTGCGGTCAGCCGCTTGGCTATCTCGAGGCCACTCTGGCCTATGCGTGCCGTCACCCAGAATTGGGTGGCGATTTCAAAGCGCTGCTTGCGCGCTACCACCTGGGAGCGTAAGCCATGCGGGTGCTTGTGTACGGCAGTGAATTAAGCACCGCTACCGCTGCCGCGGCGCTGTCCTCGGTGGGCCATCGTGTCAAATGGCTACCCCATGATGAGACGCCATGGTCCACACTGGTGGAGGAGAGCTGGCTACGCCGCGAGCCTCAACTGCTCGCGCAGATACAGGAAGCATTCGATAGCGGCGCGCTGGAGATCATCCGCGAGCTCGACGACAGTGCCGTCTTCGATGTGGTCTGGTTGGCACTCTCGCCGTCACAGCGCGAGTCGGCCGCGGGCTTGTTGCAGGACCCACGGCTCACGCGGCAGCCAGACAGCGTGCTGGTCAATAACTCGACCTTCCCGGTCGGTGATACCGAGCGCTTGCAGCACCTCTTGGGCGAACACGAGCTGAGCGTTGCGCTGCCTGACACGTTGGAGGAAGGGCGAGCCTGGGAGTCTTTCACTCGCCCAACCCGCTGGCTGCTGGGCTGCGATGACCTGCGCGCCGAGCACAAGCTCAGGGAGTTATTAAGAGCGTTCAATCGCCGCCGGGATGCCTTCCAGGTGATGCCCCAGCGGGCTGCCGAGCTTACCAAGCTGGCAATCAACGGCATGTTGGCGACGCGTATCAGCTATATGAACGAAATTGCCGGGCTGGCGGACACCCTGGGTGTTGATGTGGAGCACGTGCGCCAGGGGATGGGCGCCGATTCCCGTATCGGTTATGAATACCTGTATCCAGGCTGTGGCTTTGGCGGGCCGAGTTTTTCCCGGGACTTGATGCGTCTGGCCGACGTACAGGTCGCCAGCGGCCGCCAGTCTGCCTTGCTTGAGCATGTGCTGGACATCAATGAACAGAAGAAAGAGACCCTCTTTCGCAAGCTATGGTCTCACTATGGCGGGGCTCTGGAAGGCAAGACGATTGCCATCTGGGGGGCTGCTTTCAAGCCCGGCACGGCACGCATCGATCACGCCCCTGTGCTCACCTTGCTCAACGCGCTGTGGGCGCAGGGGGTCCACGTCAAGCTTCACGACCCGGCCGCCACGCCTGCATTAAGCGCCGCCGTGGGGGCACGCGACGACTTGGACACGTTTGTCGATAATCCCTACGCTGCCTGCGAGAATGCCAATGCACTGATGTTGGTCACGGAGTGGAAAACCTATTGGAATCCCGATTGGCAGCGGCTCGCCAGTCAGCTAAGCGATAAGTTGATTCTGGATGGTCGTAATATCTATGACCCTGATTTTGTTGCCAGCTGTGGGTTACAGTATAGAGGAATAGGTCGGCGCGCCGATCCAACATCGTTGTGAGGAAATCGCATGTCCGATAAAGCCCCGTCTTCGCGCATTGTGCCGGATGCCGATCAGAGCATCGCATCCCAGCATGTCAAGTACCGCAAAGGCCCGACGCTTTGGCCGCTGTGGCTATGTATGTTGCTGCTAATAAGCCTTTTGGCGGCAGCGACTGTCGGCCTCTATTGGGAGCGTGAAAGGCTCCTGGGTGAAATTCAGCGCGTCAGCGGTGAAGTATCCAACATGCATGCACGCCTGGACACGGGTGACAGTGATGTACAAGATACGTTAACCTTTGTCCAAGCTCAAATGAGCACGCTATTCCAAGAGCAGGAACAGCTGGCCGTTGACTTGACCGATACGCGCAACGAGCTGTACGAGCTGCTGACCGAAAATGAGCGCAATGCCGCTAATGATACGGTCAATCCCTTGATCGATAGGCTGGATCAGATGCGTGAACGTGCGGCGCTGCGCGACAGTCAACTGGCCGCCATCCACACATCTCTGGATGCATTAGAGCAGGCAGGCACTTCGGGACGTGCTTCATTGGAGGAAGAAATTGCCCATGTCGAGGCGCAGAACCGCGAGCAGATCGAAGCCCTTGAGGATTCGGTGGCCACGCTGGCTGACGATATTGATCAGCGCTTCGAATCCCGAAACGAAGAGCAGCAGGCACAATGGGCGCGTTTTGATGAAGCGCTTGGCGCGCTTGAAGACAACGGAAACGAAGCGACTGACGCTGAAGCGCTTGAAAATCTCGAAGACGAGTGGTTGGAGCGTTTCAGGGAAATTGAAAATGATGTACGCCAGGTTCGCCAGGCTCAGCTAGCGTTCAGCGCACAGCTTGAAATGCTGCGCTGACTGACGCCCGGGGCTGAAGGGCAACATGCCGATGATTAGGTTAGGAAAAATGTATGGGACGACAACGGCAATGGCTTTCAGCATCGGTCATTACCCACGTAATGATGTGGCCGCTATGGATGGCGGCGCCATCGGTTTGGGCGCTGAGCGCCGACCTCGACGGGGTTGACCAAGAAGTAGCGCGCAATATTCGCGCCTACCTGCAGAACATCGAAGAAGACGAATATACCGATAGCCGCCTGGAGGGAGAAATCCGTCAACGGACCCAGGCGGCCATGCGTGTCTATGGCTACTACGAGCCGGATATCGAGATCGACTTGCCTGATGAAGGCAGGCCCCGGCTTACCATTGAAGCTGGCCCTCAGGTGACCATTGAAACCCTGGACATTAATATTCTGGGTGACGCCGCTGAAGATGATCCCTTTGTGGACGCCCTTGATCGCTTCCCGCTAAAAGAGGGCGATAGCTTGCGACATGCGCCCTGGGATCGGCTGCGAGGTGAATTTTCCGGGCTGGCAATTGAACGAGGGTACTTTGACTGGGGTTTCACCGATCGCCGGATGGAAGTGCGCCCCTACCAGCAGAGTGCTCGGCTTTACATGAAGTTCGACAGCGGGCCACGCTATCAATTTGGCGAAACCCTGATCACCGGCAGTCATATCCAGCCCGAACGCCTTCAGCGTATGCGCACCTTTGATGTGGGTGACCCTTATCTGGCGGAATCCCTGGCCCGCTATAATCAGCGACTCGCCGAGACCGGCTGGTTCAGTTCGGTTTCGGTAACGCCACGCCTGGAAACCGCACAAGAGCTGACCATCTCACCGACCGGCGGCGGCGACCCCTGGTGGACATCGGCTACCGCGTCACAGCCCGAGCGTCCTCGAGTCAGCAGTGCCGCGCTTTCCAGCGCCTTGAGCGTGAGTCGTGACGACGATACCGCGCTGCCCATCGACGTCAATGTAGAGCCTGCCAACCGGCATCAATTCGAAGTGGGCGTGGGTTTTGCCACTGACGTCGGGCCTCGCTTGCGCTTCGGTTGGGATCAGCCCTGGATCAATCAGTATGGCCACAGTCTCGACCACGACCTCTACTTGTCCGCACCGGAACAACGCTTTACTGGCGTTTATGACATGCCGCTCGACGACCCACTGCGCGATAGCTATCGCCTGCAGTACGGTATTCGCAATATCGATGACAGCGATACCGACTCGCTCGAGGGCACCGTCGAAATCGCCAGGCGCTGGGAATTCGACAACGACTGGGAGCAGTCGCTGTATTTCCGCACCACCTATGAAGATTTCACCCAGGGCGGCGAGGCTGACCAGGTGTGGCTATTTTATCCCGGTGTCCAGTGGTCCCGGACGCGCACGCGACCGCAGCGCTTCCCCCTGTGGGGGGATCGTCAGCAGTTCTCGGTCGAGTATTCCGATACGGCCTGGGGCTCTGATGCGCAGTTCTTGCGTGTTACCGGTGATACCGAATGGATTCGTTCCTACGGCGACGACAACCGCTTTTTGGCACGCGTCAGTGTAGGGGCCATTGAAACCAGCGATTTCGACAAACTGCCGCCGTCGCTGCGCTTCTTTGTCGGCGGCGATCGTAGCGTACGCGGTTACTCCTACGAAGGCCTTTCCCCCCGCAACGATCAGGGCAAGCTGCGCGGCGGCCAGCAGAAACTCACCTCCAGCCTCGAATACCAGCGTCGCGTTACCGGTGACTGGTGGGGCGCCACCTTTGTCGATGCCGGGGATGCTTTCGACAACTGGGGGCCAAGTGGCCTGAAAAAAAGCGCCGGTTTAGGGGTCAGGTGGATATCGCCGGTTGGCCCTATTCGCTTCGATATCGCGCATCCGTTTGACGATGCCGACGATAACTGGCGACTGCATTTTTCGATTGGACCCGAATTCTAGGAGAGCGATGTGCCTCAAGCAAAGCCCGCGACCGGTCGCCGCGCGTTATCACGTCGCTATCGCCTGTGGTTGCTGATGTGGAGTGCGCTGCGCTTCTTTATCGTCTTTCCGCTGTGGTTGATTGGCGCAGTGGTTCTGTTGCTGGGGGTTGCGCTATCACCATGGGGAACGGGCGTATTACTCTCTCAGGGTCAGGATCGTGGCTGGTTCGTGGTCGAGGACCATCAAGGCGGACTGCTCGATGAATTTCAACTGAGCGGCTTCCGGCTCGACGCGGGCGGTGCCGAAGTGCGCATCGACCACCTGGAGCTCGCCTGGGCAGACGACTGCGTTTTATCAGGCGAACTCTGCCTGGACACGCTGCGCGTAAAGGGGGCTGATATCCGCCTGCCAAGTGGCGGCGGCAGCGCCGATGAAGCGCCGCCGGCCGACTCTGATACGGCCGGCGGCCCCATGGCGATTAACTTTCCCTTTCCAGTCGCCTTGCGCGAGTTGGTGCTTGACGATGTCACGCTTCACCTTCCCGATGGCAGTCGCTTCTCCTGGGCCTCGTTCCGCTCGTCCCTGGAAGCCAGCGCTGGGCGTGTGGATATTGCCGCGACCCATCTGGAAAATCCCCATTTTTACCTGCCGCCTTCCGAAGGGGCACGCCTGGCGCCATCTGACGATGCTGACGGCATCAGTGCAGCGGCGATTGACGCCTCGATCGCGCTACAAAACCCGCCTGCGGCACCGCCTGACGATGCGTCTTCAAGCGAGGTTGCCGCTGAACGCTCACCCATTGAGCTGCCCGAAATCCAGCTGCCGGTAGACATCCGTCTTGCCACGCTGACGGTCAACGACATCGAAGTCGCCGGTCGTTTCAGCTATGTCGTCGAGCGACTCAGCCTAGGGGTGGAAACGCAGGGAAGCGATGTGCGGATTGACCATCTTGAGCTGGCGTCCCCCGACGCCACCTTCAGCCTGGCAGGTAATGTGGCGTTGCGGGACGACTACCCATTGGCGCTGCGTGCCGACACCGAGCTTTTTCTGGACGAGCCGCTACCGGCACTGAGTGGCCAAGCCTTGAGCTTGGACCTCTCGGGCTCGCTCAGTGATCTGACAGCGCGCCTCGAAGCGGAAGGCGCGGTCAATGCAGCCCTGGAAGGGCAAGTCGATGCGCTGGCCCCAGAGCTGCCGTTCCAGCTTAATCTGCAAAGTGACCAGGTCGCGTGGCCGCTACCCGCTGCCAATGCCACCCTGGAAGATGACGCCCGAGAGACCGCCGACGATGACGCCTTTATCATTGACAATATCGACCTCCAGGTCAGTGGCAACCTCGACGCCTATGAAGCACAGCTTGGCTTGAGTGCTCAGGGGCCGGGCATCCCTGACACTGACATTGCGGTGAGCGGCCAGGGCGATACCGAGCATTTCAACTGGCAGCCGTTGACGCTAGCAGCAGGCGACAGCCGGCTGACCAGTGAAGGTCGGGTGGACTGGTCAGCGCCGCTGACGGTGGATGCCCAGGTGGCTCTCGAGCAGTTCGATCCTGCTCTGTTTAATGGTCAGTTGGAAGGCGATATTGACGGTGAGCTGGCTTTCAACCTGCGCCAGCAGGAAGACCGCTGGCAGTTGGACGTCCCCAGCCTGACGCTGGATGGGGAGCTGCGTGATTATCCGCTGCAGTTGGAGGCCGCCTTCGACGCCAACAGCGACCTGCAAGCCAATATTGAACGGTTGCGCTTTCGTCAGGGGGAAAATCGCCTGTCGGCCAGCGGCTCGGTGCACCCCGATGATCTGTCGGTCGACGCCAACATCGACATGCGCGAATTGCAATCGCTGTCTCCGGAACTTGCCGGCACCATAACGGGCGATATCCAAGCCCGTGGCAGCCTTGAACAGCCTCAGCTCCAGGCAACGCTCAACGCCGATGCGCTGCGCTTTGCCCAAAACCGCGTCGAGCAGTTACGCCTGACCGCCAATGTGTCGGGTCTTGACGACCCACGGCTCGACGTCGCCTTGGCGATGGAAAATCTCGAGGCGGGTGGGCAATCCCTTGCAACGGCGAATCTGACTCTCGACGGTCGGCTGTCCTCGCACCAGTTGGATATCAACGCGGAAGGCCAGCCAAACGGCATCATGGAGCGCGCCTTGCTGAGCCTCAACGGCCAGTTCGACCAAGCCGCTCAGCGCTATCGTGCGCGGCTGACGCCCCTGGAAATCGACGCCCAGGCGGGTGACATTCGTCTCGAGGAGCCCCTCGATATCAACTACGACCTGGCCAGCAGCGAGGCCAGGCTATCGCCTTTCTGTCTGCGCCGTGAGCAGGGCGGTCGGCTATGTGCCGATGAGCCAACGGTGGCCTCGCCGGATCGAGGGCAAACGGCACTTAGCGTACGCGATATTCCTATCGAAGCGCTGGAACCCTGGCTGCCGGAAGAATGGCAGGTGGAAGGCGATACCACGGCCGACCTGGCGGCTCAGTGGAGCCAGGGCGGCCAGCGCTGGCAGGCGGACGTTGAAGTGCTGGGCGAGCTTGGCGTCACAGCGATAAATGATTACGGCCAGCCCGTCGAGCTGCCACGTATTTCACTGGATACCCAGGTAACGGCCAACCAGGACCAGGCGGATGGCGACGTGGTGTTATCGCTTGAGGAAGCCGGTAACGTCGAGTTGGCCGTGTCGGTGAATGATCCCCTCGGCGCCGGCGAGCTTTCCGGCTCGCTGGTCGCCGACGAGGTCTCGCTGGCTCCGTACCGTTCCATGGTGGTGGCCCTCGAAGAGCTTTCAGGCGACCTGGATGGGCGGGTCGATATTGCCGGCACCACCCGCCAGCCCGACCTGCAGGGTGAGCTGTCGCTACTGGGCATCCAGGTCAACGGCCCCGATATTCCTGTCGATATACAGGACGGCGAGGTCAACGTGACGTTCGACGGCGAGGAAGGCACTATCGGAGGGTTCCTGGACGCCGAGCGCGGGCGACTCAACATTGACGGCGATGCTTACTGGCCCGCCGACGAAGACTGGCGCGTAGGGGTCGATCTCGACGGCACTCAGTCTCCCATCCTGGTGGTGCTGCCCGAATTCGGGCGTTTGGAAGCCGCACCGGATATTCGCATTCGGGTTACCCCTGAGCGTCTACAAGTGCGTGGTAACGTTGATCTGCCCTGGTCCCGGCTTGAAGTAGGCAATCTGCCTGCTTCGGCTGTATCACCGAGCTCGGATGAAGTCATCATTACCGAGCGCGATGACCGGGAGGCGGAGCGCGAGGCCCGCCGCGCGGCGGAGCGGGGCGATGACGAGCCCAGCGCCGCGGATGAACTGGCCAATAGCGGCATGGAACTGGACGTGCTGATTACGCTCACATTGGGCCGCGACATGCGGATTGAAGCCTATGGCCTGGAATCAGGCCTGGGCGGCACTCTGGAGATCCGCCAGGATAGTGGCTCGTTGCAGCTGTTTGGCGAGGTCAATCTGGTCGACGGCCGCTTCCAGGCGTTTGGCCAGGACCTTGTCATTCGCCGTGGGCAGCTGTTGTTCAGTGGACCGCCCGGTTTGCCCGTGCTGGATTTTGAAGCGATCCGCAATCCGGAGGTGACGGAAGACGATGTGATTGCCGGCCTGCGAGTAACCGGCAACGCGGAACAGCCCAATATCTCGATTTTTTCTGAGCCAGCAATGGACGAATCCCGTGCGCTTTCCTATGTATTGCGCGGTCGTGCGCCGGATGACTCAGGGGGCGGTGTTGACAGCGCGCTCACCACGGCGCTGATCGGCATGTCCCTGGGGCGCACCGGCGGAGCGGTCGGGTCGATTGGCGAGGCTTTCGGCGTCGACGACCTTGCGCTTGATACCGCTGGCTCAGGCGATGATAGCCAGGTGGCGGTCAGCGGCCAGTTGACCGATGACTTGCGCATCAGCTACGGGGTGGGAATTTTCTCGCCGATTGCGGAACTAACGTTACGCTATACGCTTTGGCGAAATCTGTATGTACAGGCGGTTTCCGGTACCAGTCAGGCGGTTGATCTGATTTACACGTTCAGTCGCTCCGGCAACCCAACCATTTTCGATCAGCAATGAGGTAAGCACCATGCCTGTGTTTGAGCAAAACAATGCCCCCCGTCAGGCCGAGTCCACTCTGCCTGGCCGCCAGGAACCCATTGCCACCAGTGATCACCACGCCGTGAACGGTCACCCGCTGCATCCGCCGTTTCCTAAGGGATCTGAAGAGCTGGTGGTGGGGATGGGCTGTTTCTGGGGCGTTGAGCGGCTGTTCTGGGATCTGCCGGGGGTCTACGTGACCGCGGCGGGTTACGCAGGGGGCGAAACGCCCCATCCTACTTACGAAGAGACCTGCACAGGGCGTACCGGGCATACTGAAGCCGTGCGGATCATTTACCAGCCAAGCCAGGTATCGCTGGTGACGCTGTTGAATATTTTCTGGGAACAGCACGATCCCACCCAGAAAAACCGCCAGGGCAATGATATCGGCTCCCAGTACCGGTCAGCGATCTACACCACGACAGACGCGCAGTATGATGCCGCCATCAGCAGCGCCAGGGCGTTCCAGGAAGCGCTTCACGCGGCAGGCAAGGGCGACATCAGCACGGAAATAAAGCCGTTGGATACGTTCTACTATGCAGAGGCCTATCATCAGCAATATCTGTATAAAAACCCCAACGGCTACTGCGGCATAAAAGGGACGGGGGTAACTTGCCCGATTGGCTAAGGTCGGCAAGGCGGCATGCCCGCTCACCGTGGGGAGCGGGCACTATGCTCAGTCGCCAGGCTGAAGGCGGTCGATACGGTACAGAGTTTCAACCTGGTCAAGCCCTTTGATGGTGCAGTTCAGGTCTTTGACGCGGCCATCGCTCAAGCCATAAACCCAGCCGTGGACCGAAATCTGCTGGCCGCGCTGCCAGGCCCGCTGAAGAATTTTGGTCCGGCACAGGCTATTCACCTGGGCTTTGACGTTGAGTTCGCACATGCGGTCGATCTGCTCGTCAAGCGGTAAGTGTTCGAGCGTGCTGCGGTGTTGATTGTATTGTTCGCGAACCGAATGGAGCCAATAGTCGACAACGCCGCATTCGCCTCCCATGACGGCGGCCTTGATGCCACCGCAGCCGTAATGACCCACCACCATGATATGGCTGACCTTGAGCACATCCACCGCGAACTGGACCACCGACAACGCATTCATATCGGTATGATGCAGCAGATTGGCAACGTTGCGGTGCACGAAAACCTCGCCCGGGGGCAGGGCAATGATCTGATTGGCGGGTACCCGACTATCAGAACAGCCGATCCACAGGTAATCAGGATTTTGCTGCTCGGATAGCCGTTTGAAATAATCCGGATCTTCATCGCACATGCGTTCCGCCCATGCGCGGTTATTCTCTAATAATGTCTCAATTGAATCGGACATTGGGTCTCCCATTACACAGATTGCCCATCAATACAGTGGGTATATTTATCGAGTCTGTTCGTCGTTATAGCGTAACAGCTGCCGCATCCATTAGCAGGAGGAGGTTTTAACCTTCCCGCGTCACCCGGTCAACACTCGCTGTGTTGACGGTACAGGAGTCTGAGATGTCAGAAGAAAACCATTATGACTACGATTTATTGGTGATTGGCGCCGGGTCTGGCGGGGTGCGCGCTGCCCGAATGGCAGCGGCAACGGGCGCCAGGGTGGCCATCGTGGAAGATTTATACCTGGGCGGCACCTGCGTCAACGTCGGCTGTGTACCCAAGAAGCTTTACGCCTACGCCGCACATTTTCACAGCGCCTTCGATGACGCCAGCGGTTTTGGCTGGCAACTGCCCGGGGAGGCGCATTTCGACTGGGCCACGCTGAGGGACAACAAAACAAGCGAAATCAAGCGTCTTAACGGTATCTATCAGCGTTTGCTGGAAACGGCAGGCGTCAATCTCTATAACGGGCGGGGGAGCCTCGTCGACGCGCACACGGTGCGGATACGCAGCAAGCAGGGCGATGAGCAGCGTGTCAGCGCTGAGCGTATCCTGCTGGCCACTGGCGGATGGCCCTGGGTGCCGAGCTTCCCGGGCAGCGAATACGCGCTGGACTCCAACCAGATTTTCGACCTCGACCGTTTGCCCGAGCGGTTCCTGGTGCTCGGCGGGGGCTATATCGCCGTCGAGTTTGCCAGCATCTTCAACGGCCTGGGCAGCGAGGCGCATCTTATCTACCGTGGTGACTTGTTCCTGAAAGGCTTCGATAACGAAGTGCGCGATTTCACACGTCAGGAAATGGCCCGCCAGGGCGTCAATCTTCACTTCAATACCAATATCGAGGCGATCGAAAAAACGGCGTCGGGCTACCGGGTGACGCTGACCACCGGTAAAGAGATGGAAGTCGATGTCGTGCTTGCCGCGACCGGTCGCAAGCCCAACGTATCGGGACTGGGCCTGGACATAGTCGGGCTATCGCTCAATGCACAGGGAAAACTTTCGGTCAATGAGCGCTTTGAAACCGAGGTGCCGTCGATCCTGGCGCTCGGCGACCTGATCGATACGCCCGAACTCACGCCCGTCGCCATTGCCGAAGCCATGCTGCTGGTGGACCATCATTTCGGCAGCGTGACGCCTGAACCGCTGGATTACGAGCGTATTCCCACGGCGGTGTTCTGTCATCCCAACATTGGCACGGTGGGGCTTTCCGAAGAGGCGGCGCTGGAGCGATTCGGCAGCATTCGCGTCTACCGCACCGACTTCAGGGCAATGAAACACACCTTATCAGGCAGTCAGGAACGCACCCTGATGAAGCTCGTCGTCGATGATGCCAGCGATAGAGTGGTCGGCGCCCACATGGTCGGCGACGATGCCGGCGAAGTCATCCAGGGCATCGCCATCGCGGTGCGCGCCGGGTTAACCAAGCGCGACTTCGATAACACCGTCGGCATTCATCCGACCGGCGCTGAAGAGTTCGTTACGCTGCGTACCCCGGCACGGTGAAATCGCGACGTGGGGTGGCGCATCTTTCTGGGGAGGCGCCCCGCTTGGTCTAAACTGAATAGCTAAGCGGCGAGTAAGGGGCGTCATGCCGCCCCAAGCACAGTCTCGCATAATAAATAATTATCGAATTCAGCGGGTTGAATAACAGGCTTTTTGAATTGCTCATAATCAGCTGTTATAATGGCCCTCAAATTCGCAACAGCGAAGCATAACCATGAACACCCCAACAACGCCGTTCACTCCTTCAGCAGATTTGGCTCGACCTACCGTTGCAGATGCCGTTGTGGGTCATGCCGACACCCCGCTATACATCCGCAAACCCAACGCCGAGGATGGCTGGGGCATCTACGAACTGGTCAAAGCGTGTCCACCACTGGACGTGAATTCCGCTTACGCCTACCTGTTGCTCGCCACTCAGTTCCGCGATACCTGTGCCGTCGCCACCAATGAAGAAGGCGAGGCGGTTGGGTTTGTGTCCGGCTACGTCAAGGATAACGCGCCGGATACCTATTTTTTGTGGCAGGTCGCGGTGGGCGAAAAGGCCAGGGGAACCGGGTTGGCGCGTCGCCTGGTGGAAGCCATCATGTCGCGCCCGGAGTTGGCCGATGTGCATCACCTCGAAACGACGATCACGCCCGACAACCAGGCCTCATGGGGCTTGTTCAAACGGCTCGCGGGGCGTTGGCAGGCCCCACTGAACAGTCGTGAATACTTTTCTACCGAACAGCTTGGAGGAGAGCACGATCCGGAAAACCTGGTGCGTATTGGCCCGTTCAATACCCACAACCTCTAACGTTTTCCCGCTCGCGTTGCCTTCATGTCTATTTTTCGCTTGGCAAACTGATAATTTTAAGGAGGTCGCTCATGCAGACCCAGACGCTTGAACGCATGGAATCCAATGTCCGTACCTATTCCCGTTCTTTCCCGGTGGTGTTTACCAAGGCTAAGAATGCCCGGTTGACCGATGAAAACGGTCGTGAGTACATTGATTTCCTGGCGGGTGCCGGCACGCTGAACTACGGTCACAACAACCCGCATCTCAAGCAGGCCATGATCGATTATCTGGCGACAGACGGGGTGGTCCACGGCCTGGATATGTGGACCGATGCCAAGCGCGATTACCTGGAAACGCTGGAAAATGTGATTCTCAAGCCCCGCGGCCTGGATTATAAGGTCCATCTGCCAGGGCCTACCGGCACCAACGCCGTAGAGGCCGCCATTCGTCTGGCGCGAGTGGCCAAGGGACGTCACAATATTGTCACCTTCACCAACGGCTTCCACGGTGTGACCATGGGTGCCCTGGCAACCACGGGTAACCGCAAGTTCCGTGAAGCCACCGGCGGCATTCCGACCCAGGGCGCCAGCTTCCTGCCATTTGATGGTTACATGGGCGAGCACGCCGACACCCTCGACTACTTCGAGAAGTTGCTGAATGACAAGTCAGGCGGTCTCGATGTGCCGGCCGGCGTCATTGTCGAAACGGTGCAAGGCGAGGGCGGTATCAACGTCGCCGGGCTTGAGTGGCTCAAGCGTCTGGCCGATATCTGCGCGGCGCACGATCTCCTGCTGATCGTTGACGACATTCAAGCCGGCTGTGGACGCACCGGCAAGTTCTTCAGTTTTGAGCATGCGGGCATCAAGCCCGATATGGTCACCAACTCCAAGTCGCTGTCAGGCTTTGGCATGCCGTTTGCCCACGTCCTGATGAAGCCCGAGCTGGATAAATGGAAGCCTGGGCAGTACAACGGCACCTTCCGTGGCTTTAACCTGGCCATGGTGACGGCCACCGCCGCGTTCAAGAAATACTGGACCAACGATACCTTCGAGCGTGATGTGCAGCGTAAAGCGCGCATTGTGGAAGAACGCTTCAAGTCGTTAGCCGCCATCCTGAGCGAAAACGGCATGCCGGCCACCGAGCGCGGTCGCGGGCTGATGCGTGGAATCGACGTCGTTTCGGGCGATATTGCCGATAAAATCACCGGCATGGCGTTCGAACATGGTTTGATCATCGAGACCAGCGGCCAGGATGGCGAAGTAGTCAAATGCCTGTGTCCGCTAACCATCAGTGATGAAGACTTGCTGGAAGGACTGGATATCCTGGAAAAATGTGTCAAAGCTGTCGCTAGCCGGTAACAACGCGCTAGGATGTCATTATGGGCGGCCTGATGGGGGCCGCTGCTAAAGGAGTTTGAGTATGATCGTTCGCAACCTTGAAGAAGCACGCAAATCTGATCGCTTAGTGACGGCCGAGAACGGAAACTGGGACAGCACGCGCCTGGTATTGGCTAATGACGGTGGAAACTTCTCGTTTCACATCACCCGTATCTTTGAAGGCACCGAGACGCATATTCATTATAAGCACCACTATGAGTCTGTGTTCTGCATCGAAGGTGAAGGCGAGGTAGAAACCCTGGCCGACGGTAAAATCTGGCCAATCAAGCCGGGTGATATCTACATTCTTGACCAGCATGATGAACACTTGCTGCGTGCCCACAAGACCATGCATCTGGCATGCGTGTTCACGCCGCCGATCACGGGTAACGAAGTCCACCGTGAAGACGGTTCCTACGCGCCGGCTGACGAATAAAACTGACCCTGAATACCGCCAGTGTGATAGACACAAAACAGCCTGCTGAATTAGCAGGCTGTTTTACGTTGTCATCGAATCAGTCAATCGACCTGTTCAAAGACCAGGGTGATTTCACCCAGTGTTAAGCCAAATTTCTTCATGGCGGTCCGGTTGATCAGCCGGCCGTCGGGTTGCAGGTACATCCAGTCGTCCATGGTGAAGTTGATCGTTCTGTCGCCAATTTCGACGTCCAGCGGATAGTTCATATGGAAGGCATGACCATACTGGCGCGCCTCGACGGTGCCTTCGACGTCATTGGCGGTACCCACCCAGCGATGCTCGTCGACCCGCTCGAAGCGCCAAACACGACGGTCGGTTTCGCCATCGGCAAACTCGAAGGCTTCATCCAGCGTCAGCGTATCGTCCTCAACGCTACCTTCGATGGTCACGGTGAAGCGACGCTGAACCTCGCCGCTGTAATCCTGTACCATGCCCCAGGCGCGGGTCGTGCCGGTGAAATAGTCGGCGATATCCAGGCGCGGGTCGCTGTCAGCGTAATCTTCCACGTCGACGCTCGAGCATCCCGCCATCAAAAGGAGTAAAAGGGTGGAGACAACCGCTAAAACAGGGGTTTTCATTGGGCATTTCCTTTATAGTCAAGATGGCTCGTACAACAGCTGTCGAGTTTATCCCAGGAGTTGGGCCCGACGCCAATCGTTATCCACTCCTACCCAACGGTTCGCATAATATATATTATGTTAAATATGATTGATGGCCAGTGAAATCATCATACGGTGTTGGACAATGGGTCTGACTACTCCTTATCATTCATCCTCTTATTGTTTAAGGATGTACCTTATTATGCGCCCAGGTGTTGTATGGCTGATGGCAGGTTTGGCGGTAGTGGTAACTGGCTGTGCCTTGCCAACTTCTGCGCCCGATGAGCCCCCTCCTCTTGATGAAGCCGCTTTTAACCTTCGCATGGACACGCTACAAGCCAAGTTATCCCAGCAATGCAGTGAAACCACCGCCTTGCAGCAACGCCAGCTTGACCAGCAGCAAACGATCACCGCCGACGTGCGCGAGGTGGGTAGCCTACTTCGCCATTTGCGTAGTGATGTCCAGACAATCGGCACGCGCAACGAAGAACCGTTGATTATCCGCGAAGAGTGTCAGGCCAATGACGATATTCTGGAAGGGAAAACTCTGGTCGGTCGCAATGAATGGGTTGGCTTGCCGAGTATCGGTACCTACCTTCAGGCGCGAATCGATTCCGGTGCCAACACCTCTTCGCTTTCTGCTCGTGAGATCACGCCATTCGAGCGCGACGGTGAAAACTGGGTGCGCTTCAAGCTGGCTCTCAACGATGATGATGTGGTCGTCGACCACGTCCGTGATGAATGGATCGAAGCGCCCGTAGAGCGTCGCGTGCGCATCCTACAGGCATCCGGTGACGATTTGCGGCCGGTTATTTCGCTGTTGTTGACGCTGGGACCACTAAGGGAAAACGTTGAATTTACCCTCAACGACCGTAGCCATCTGGAATATCCCATCCTGCTGGGTCGGCGCTTCCTGCTCGATATCGCCCTCATTGATGTGGCCGAAACCTACCGCTTTGAGCGACCGGAATTCCCCGGTGGCGAATCCGCTGATCAGGCCGCTGAAGACGAAGCTGCCGACACAGACGATAGCGAAGAATAACGACAGCCATCGCTGTCACTGTTGAAAGGAATCTTGATGTCACGGCTCCCGTTTTATTTTATCGTCGGCCTTTTGCTCATTGCCGGTATTACGATGAGCGTTCATCGCCACCTGCAGTTCGAAATTCCCTGGCTACCCGGTGAGCAACGCCAAGTCTGGGAAATTGAAGCCGTCATAACCTTCGATGCCCTGGATGGCCCCGTGCAGGTTGATCTTGCCCTGCCCACGCATCAGGCCGGTTATCGCGTGCTGACCGAGAATACCGCGTCCTCGGGCTACGGGCTGGCCTATCAGGCCGACGAAACCGGGCGGCTTGCCGAATGGACGATCCGCGAAGCGGAAGGCGACCAGCAGCTTTATTATTCGGTACAGATGCTGGTGTCGCCCGATGCCCAGGCGCCCGTGCAAACGGCGCCCGACCTGCCGCCGGCTGTGGAATGGGAAAGCCCTTTCGACTCCGCGGCTGAACAGCTTATCGACGAAGCCTGGGACCGCAGCGCCAACAACGCCACCTTTGCCCGTGAGTTGATCCGCAATGTCAACGGCGAGCGGCAGGATGAAAATGCGCGCCTGCTGCTTGGCGAGATGGATCCGGCGCCGCTGATCATCCGCCTGCTCAATCAGGCCGAGGTAAAGGCACGTGCTGTCAGCGGCCTGCTGCTAGAGGATGGTCGACGTCGGCAGTCATTGAGCAGTTGGATTCAGGTATTCGACGAAAATGATGAAACCTGGTCGCTCTTTCACCCGGTGACCGGCGCCCAGGGCAAGCCTGATAATCTGCTGCTCTGGGAAACCACCGGCGATGCCGTGCTGGAGGTCCAGGGCGGGACCAATTCGCGGGTCAGCTTCTCGATGATGACGCATTATCAGCCTGCTTCGGCGGCGGTGCGCAACCATAACTCCAACGACACGCTGCTGAACTTCTCGATTCATAGTTTGCCGCTGGAAGAACAGGCGCTGTTCCAAACCATTCTGCTCATCCCGATCGGAGCGATGGTGGTGGTCTTCCTGCGGGTCTTCGTCGGCATCAAGACGTCGGGTACCTTCATGCCGGTGCTGATCGCCCTCGCCTTCATCCAGACCAGTCTGGCCACCGGGTTGATTGGCTTTCTGCTCATCATTGCGATGGGCTTGGTGATCCGTAATTATCTGTCGTATCTGAATTTATTATTGGTGGCCAGGGTCTCGGCGGTGATCATCACGGTGATAGGCATTATTTCGGTGTTTTCGGTACTGGCGTATCGAATGGGCTTGAACGCCGGGCTGACCATCACCTTTTTCCCGATGATCATTCTCGCCTGGACGATCGAGCGGATGTCCATCCTTTGGGAAGAGGAAGGCCCCAAGCAGGTGCTGATTCAGGGTGGCGGCAGCTTGCTGACCGCGGTGATCGCCTACCTGGCCATGAACAGCCCATGGGTGCGCCATATCACGTTCAACTTCCTGGGGGTTCAGTTCATCTTGATGGCGCTGATCCTGCTGCTGGGTAACTACACCGGCTACCGCCTGCTGGAGCTGCGACGCTTCAAGCCCATTACCGAGGATGATAAGCCCTCATGAGCTTGCTGAGTAATTGGACATGGCCGACACGGCTGCGTGACAAAGGCATCATCGGCATGAACCGGCGCAATATCCGCTACATTGGCCGCTACAATAACCGGCGGCTTTACCCGCTGGTTGATGACAAGCTTAAAACCAAGCTGCTGGCACAGCGTTACGGTATCACCACGCCGGCGCTGATTGGCACCGTGACCACTCAGTTTGGCGTCAAGCACATTGGCGAGACGCTGGTGGGCCATCATGGCTTCGTCATCAAGCCGGCCAAAGGCAGCGGCGGCAAGGGGATTTTGGTGATTGAAAGCGTCGACGGCGAGGCTTTCATCAAGCCCAGCGGCGCCCGTCTCTCGATTACCGATATCGAACGCCACGTGTCCAACATCCTGTCGGGGCTCTATTCGCTGGGCGGATCGCCCGACGTGGCACTGATCGAAACGCTGATCAATTTCGATGAAAGCCTGATGGCCTACAGCTATGAAGGCGTGCCCGACATCCGTGTTATCGTCTTCAAGGGTTACCCGGTAATGTCCATGATGCGGCTTTCAACCGCCGCATCGGATGGCAAAGCCAACCTTCACCAGGGGGCTGTCGGGGTGGGGCTTAACATGGCAACAGGAGAGGCCCTGCGGGGCGTCCAGTTCGATCGGCCCTGCTATGCCCACCCGGATACCGGCCACGACCTGGCGAGCCTTAAAGTCCCCCAGTGGAAAACCCTGCTGGATCTGGCGGCGGGCTGCTATGAAATGACCGGCTTGGGCTATCTGGGAACCGATATGGTGCTCGACCGTAAGCACGGCCCGATGCTGCTTGAGCTCAATGCTCGCCCGGGCCTTGCCATTCAGATGACCAATGGCGAAGGACTGCGTCGGCGGCTGGATCTTATCGAACGACAGCCTGATGGCGTCTCCGTGGAAAAGCGCGTGGCCTTTGCCCAGCACCATTTTGCGCGGACAAGCGAGTTGACGACGGACTCGCCTGACACCTCATCAGCAACCGCGTAAACTTTATCTCCCAAGCGTAAACTGCGCTCACAACGTCAACGAGATATCTATGACAAACGCCAATGCGCTGGTTCAGCAGGCAGAATCGCAATGCCACACGCGTGGCGTGCGGTTTACTCCCATCCGACGCCGGGTGCTGGAGCTCATTGCGCGTCATGGCGGCGGACTGAAAGCCTACGACCTGCTCGACCAGCTCTCCACGGAGCATGCCGCGGCCCGTCCGCCCACGGTCTACCGCGCACTCGAGTTTCTCATTGAGCAGGGGCTTGTCCACCGGATCGAGTCGCAAAATGCCTACGTTGCCTGTGCATGCCCGGAACACGCCCACGGCTTTCAACTGCTTATCTGTCGGCATTGCGGCTATGTAGAAGAACTCCACCTGGATGAAATAAGCGATCAGTTGGCCGGCCTGGCACAGCGCCAGGGATTCAAGGTGGAAAGGCAAACGATCGAATTACTCGGCCTGTGCCAGCGCTGCCAAACCCAAAGCGAGTCGTAACATGTCCTCAGTCAAGCCTCAGGCGAACCGACAGTTATTCAAGGACCTTGAAGCTGCCTCCCCCTCCGACGCCCTGCCCGCGTTAGCCACGGTGCTCGACGCGGTGCAGTTCAATGCTGACGGATTGCTTCCAGCCATTGCCCAACAGCACGACACTGGCGAAGTGCTTATGATGGCGTGGATGAACCGCGAAGCGCTGGAAGAAACGCTGCAAACGCATCGTGTCTGCTATTACTCGCGCTCGCGGGGCAAGCTGTGGCGCAAGGGCGAATCCTCCGGGCAGCAGCAGCACCTGAAAGGCGCGGCGCTAGACTGTGACGGCGACACCCTGCTACTCCAGGTCGAGCAGACCGGGCCTGCCTGCCACACCGGACGGCGGAGCTGCTTTTATCTGTCGCTGACGGATCAAGACGTGACGATCAACAGCTCGCCGATCATCGATCCTGCCGATCTGTACGGCAAGTCGTCGTGAACACCTTAGGGCGGGCGCTAATTAGAGGCCCTCGTTGGCTGGCCAGCCATGCTCTGGTGGGCCTGGTGCGGGTCTATCAGTACACGCTTAGCCCTTTGCTTGGGCCTCGCTGTCGCTTCTGGCCAAGCTGTTCGGCGTATACTGTCGAGGCGATCCAGGTCCATGGGCCGCTGAAAGGCTCCTGGATGGCCATCAAGCGCATAGTGAAATGCCACCCGGGCAGTGCCGGCGGCATGGACCCGGTGCCCGGCGGACGCAGCGAAGCGCTATGCCGGGAAGACGACGAAGGCGATCATCACGCTTGCCCTCGCCCCCCTTCTTCTCCCCGCTCTACCCGCGATTAGGCAGACTGCCGGGCAACCTGGTAGATGCGCTCCAGCATTGCATGCAGCCCGTTGCTGCGCGTAGGCGATAGGTGTTTATCCAGGCCCAGATCCGTCATGAAGTGCGGCTCGGTGTGGCGTACTTCATCCGGCGTCCTTTCGCTGTAGATGCGCAGCAACACCGCAATCAACCCGGAGACAATCGCCGCATCGGACGTGGCCTTGAAGATCAGCTTGTCGCCCTGCGCTTCATGGTGCATCCAGACGTTTGACTGGCACCCCTGAATTTTAGTCTGTTCGGTTTTCCATTCATCAGGGAAGTCGGGTAGCTGTTTGCCCATGTCAATAATGTACTGATAACGGTCCATCCAGTTATCAAACATGTCGAATTCTTCGATCAGTTCCTGCTGGGCGAGCTCGGCACCTGACGTACTCATGGTGATTCCTTTAGCGTTGAGGCATGAAATATCGCCCATTATAACGTTTCGGTAGCGTCTTGGGTGGCCCTGGGTGCGATCTGATGACGCTGTTGTTCATGGTGCCACTCGATGGCTTCGTTATGCAGATAGCGGGCGGTGGTATCCAGACGCGAGTGGCGCGCGCTATCGGCCAGGTGGCGCAGACTGATGCCCGCCTGGGCCTGATGGGTAATCGAGGTGTGGCGTAACCAATGCGGGGTAGCCTTGCGCAACGCGGCGACATACGCCGGGCTGCCCTCGGCGATTTGCAGTGCATCGGCCGCCTCATTGAAGGTATCGCGTATCAGCCGATACAGCTGGTTCTGGCCAATGCCGCGCTGCCCGTCCAGGGCGCGAATAACCGGGGTATCGTCATGGTGCGCGGGCATGCCCTGGTGACCCAGAACGCGCCGCCACTCGACGAGACTCGCCTGCATATCCGCCGGTAGCGGAATGCGGGCGATCTTGCTGCCCTTGCCCACCACAGACCACCACCAGCGCCCTTCGCTTTGCTGAAAGTCACCCATGCGCGCCTCGGCCATTTCGCTCACCCGAGGTGCCAACAGATAAGCAAAACCAAAGATGAACCGTCGCCGGGCGCTTTTATAAGCGGCGCGTTCGCCCTGCCCGGCCGGCTGGTTCAGCCACTGCCAGAACCACTCCCAAAGCTCGCGCTCCAGATAGCGTTCAATCCGCTGTGTCTGATTGTTCAAACGGCGTGATTTATCGCGCATCAGGCGAAACGGGTTATGACGCACCCAGCCGGCTTCCACCAGCCAGCTGTAAAGCCCCTGCAGAATAATCAGGCTTTGTCGGCGGCTGCTCGGCGAAAGCCCTCCGCGAAAAGGCCGCCATTGAGGATGCTGGCGTGGCTTGGTGGGCCCTACCCACTGGGCGATTGGCTGAGGGTCGGCCAGGAACTGTTCGAAGTCGCGCAGTATCTCGCGATTGACCTGCCCAAGCGTCATTCCCTGGTGCGTCAGCCAAAGCAACAGCCGCTCGGCCTCGCGGCGATAGCACGTCCAGGTCTGTGGGCTTTGCTGATATTCGGCCAGCCACGCTGATACCGCCTCCACGTCCGTGGTGGCGGTAATGTGCGGCAGCGCGGGCGAACCGCCGAGGCTTTTCAGCGGTGATATAACGTTGGCGATAGCTGTATTGTCCCACGTTTCCATTGACACCTTTTCTCCTCGCTGTCCCCTATTATCTTCCCTCTTCCCTCTTCCCTCTTCCCTCTTGCCTTCTTTTTATCCAATTCAATTGCAGGTTAGTGACCCAAGTCTGCCCTTTACCCCGTATAAATTCAAGATAATACGAGTAATCTTGAATTTATACACTTTTAGATAAATAAATTACATTTTACGTATTACGTAATATTGCCTTGCGATATAAATAGCGGCACAATCAGCGCCATCCAATCCCGCAACAGGAGCCCTTCCATGGCACGCAGTGGCATTCAGTACTCCGATGTTCAGCAGGCCATCGACACGTTGCTCGCCAGGGGCGATAGCCCGAGCGTGCAGCGTATTCGGGAAGTGCTGGGTACCGGCAGCTACACCACCATCAGCGAACATTTTCGTCAGTGGCGCATCGAGCGGGATAACAACCGGGACGTGCCGCCGCCCAAAGGCGTGCCCGAGGCCGTCGCCAGCCTGGCCGGCGAGCTGTGGAAAGAAGCCCTGGAAGCCGCTCAACAGGCCCTGCACCACTACCGCGAAAAAGCCGACCGTCAGATAGAGGCCGCCCGGCTTGAGGCAAACGACGCTGACCAGCGAGCCGCCAACGCGGAGCAGCGCGAAAGCGCCCTGGCAGAGCACTTGCGGCATACCGAAACCCGTGTGGAAGCGCTCAGCCGCGACCTCGCCGCCAGTCAGTCGGACGAATCCCACTGGCGAGCGCAGGCAGATGAAGCATGTAGCGAAGTGGCCAAATGGCAAGCGGCCCACGAGCGCGCCCAGCAGCAATTGTCCGAACATCAGGCACACCACGCCGAGCAGCTGAATCGCCAGCAGGCCGAGTGGGAGACGCGCCTGGCTCAGGAAGAGCAGCGCCATGAGGCCGCCGAAGATCGGTTGATGGGCTTGCTGGATAGCGCCCGGCAGGAGCGCGCGCAGGAAGAAAGCGCCTACCAACAGCGCTTGAAACAGGCGGACAAGCGTAGCGAAGCGCTGGCTGACGAGGTGAAATCGCTGGAGCGCGCGCTGCATGAACAGCAGTTGGAGGCACACGCTCAGCGTCAGGCGCGGAGCCAGCTACAAGAATCACTGGAAACCCTGCAGCAGCGCCTGGACGAGGCTATTCAGAAACGCGATGCGGCGGAATCGTCCCTCGCCAGTCAGACACAGCAGCACGAAACGCGGGAAAGAGCCTGGCAGGAACAGCTGTGGTCACGCATGGACGCCATGCAGCAGCAATTGACCAACCTGCCTACGTCGCTGTCGCATCAGCGGGACGAAGCCTCGGACGATCAGCAGGATTAGTCAGCTGCAAAACGCACAGATACAAAAAAGCCCAGCGTTTGCTGGGCTTTTTGCGGGACATAGAACCGTCAGGATCAACGATAGTAGGCGTTGGTGGTATCCGAGTGATCGGTCACATCTCGGATGCCTGCCAGCTCAGGAATACGCTCCATCAGCGTTTTCTCGACGCCGTCCTTGAGGGTCAGATCCACGGCCGCGCAGCCCTGACATCCGCCGCCGAACGCCAGCACCGCCATGTTTTGCTCGGTGAGCTCAACCAGTTTGATCTCGCCCCCGTGGGCCGCCAGGCCCGGGTTGATTTCGCTGTAAAGCACGTAGTTGACGCGGTCTTCCAGCGGGCTGTCGGCATTGACCTTGGGCATCTTGGCGTTGGGCGCCTTGATGGTCAGCTGGCCGCCCATGCGGTCGGCGTTGAAATCGACAACCGCCTCTTCGAGGAACGCCAGGCTGTTCTTGTCCAGAAAGACGTTGATCTTGTCGAGTTCCAGCTTCACGTCGGTGGGTTCTTCTTCCCCCGGACGACAGTAGGCCAGGCAGGTTTCCGCGTAGGGCGTGCCCGGCTGGGTAATGAAAATGCGCACGGCAATCCCTTCGACATTTTGCTTTTCCAGCAATTCTGCCAGGTAATCCTGTGCACTATCTGTAATATCAATACCTTGCGTATCGACGTTGGTATCGGCTTCGGTAGTCTCGGTCATGAGGGGTGTCTTCCTCCCGTGGCAGTGGCGTGGCCACTTCACATGTCATTTGTGTCTATGGTAAGCAAAACCGGCCGCCGACACAATCCCGACTGTTTTACTGGGCTATTCACTCTGAGTGACCGATAATACCCCCTTTCTTTAACTAATGCCGCCCTGCATTCGAGGCAATACATTGCTGCCCCGCCTGACCCGCTTTGTTATGATAGTGCGCCGCTGACCCGTTGGGGCTTGAAATTGACGACGCTAACAACCCCATTTTTGACTGAAACGCTGGAGAGCATTCCCCGCCATGGCTGCTAGTGATTTGATTGCGACCCTGACCCAACGCCTGACTCAACGCATCCATATTCTGGATGGCGGCATGGGGACCATGTTGCAGAATGCCGAGCTCAGCGAGGAAGAGTTTCGTGGCGAGCGTTTCAGCGACTGGCCGTCGGATCTGAAAGGCAATAACGACCTGTTGGCACTGACCTGCCCCGAGGTTGTCAGCCGCATCCACCGGGACTATCTCGAAGCCGGTGCCGACATTATCGAGACCAACACCTTCAACAGCACACGTCTCTCCCAGGCCGATTACGGCATGGAAGCCATCGTCGTCGAACTCAACCGCGAGTCGGCCCGGCTGGCCCGGGACGTCTGTGATGCTGTCGCGGCGGAAACCGGCGTGCCGCGGTACGTCGCCGGCGTGCTGGGGCCTACGTCGCGCACGGCGTCGCTGTCGCCGGACGTCAACGACCCGTCCAAGCGTAACGTCACCTTTGATGAGCTGCGCGACAACTACTACGAAGCCGCCCAGGCGTTGATCGATGGCGGTGCCGATCTCATCATGATCGAGACCATCTTCGACACCCTCAATGCCAAAGCCGCGATTTACGCGCTTGAAGAGCTGTTTGAGGATATTGGTCAGCGGCTGCCGGTGATGATCTCCGGCACCATCACGGATGCGTCCGGCCGCACGCTGTCCGGGCAGACCACGGAAGCCTTCTGGAACTCCATCCGCCACGCCCAGCCGTTTTCCGTGGGCCTTAACTGTGCCCTCGGCGCCGAGGAACTGCGCCCGTATCTGGAGGAGCTTTCCACCAAGGCGGATACGTTCGTATCGGCGCACCCCAACGCGGGTCTGCCCAACGAATTTGGCGAATACGACCAGACGCCCGAGGAAATGGCGGCGATTGTCGGCGAGTTTGCCCAAAGCGGCCTGGTCAACATCATTGGCGGCTGCTGCGGCTCGACGCCAGAACACATTCGCGCCATTGCGGAAGCCGTTCATAGCTTACAGCCCCGCGAAGTGCCCGAGCGTTCACGCGCCTGCCGTTTGTCGGGGCTGGAGCCGTTCAACATCGAAGCCGACTCGCTGTTCGTCAACGTCGGTGAACGCACCAATGTGACCGGGTCGGCGCGCTTCAAGCGACTGATCGTCGAAGAAGATTTCACCACCGCCCTGGAAGTCGCCCTGGAGCAGGTGGAAAACGGCGCCCAGATCATCGACATCAACATGGATGAAGGCATGCTGGAGTCTCAGGAAGCCATGGTGCGCTTCCTGAATCTTATCGCCGGCGAGCCCGATATCGCCCGCGTGCCGATCATGATCGACTCTTCCAAGTGGGAGATCATAGAGGCGGGCCTCAAGTGCGTTCAGGGCAAGGCCGTGGTCAACTCTATCTCGCTCAAGGAAGGCGAAGCGGCCTTCCGCGAGCAGGCCACCAAATGCCGCCGTTTTGGCGCCGCCATCGTGGTCATGGCTTTCGACGAGGAAGGCCAGGCCGACACCTTCGCGCGCAAGACCGAGATCTGCGAGCGCGCCTATCGCCTGCTTGTCGATGATATCGGCTTCCCGGCGGAAGATATCATCTTCGACCCCAACATCTTCGCCATTGCCACGGGGATCGAAGAGCACAACAACTACGCCGTCGACTTCATCGAGGCTTCACAGTGGATTCGCGAGCACCTGCCCCATGCCATGCTTTCCGGCGGCGTGTCCAACGTGTCGTTTTCTTTCCGGGGTAACAATCCGGTCCGCGAGGCGATTCACTCGGTCTTCCTGTACCACGCCATTCGTGCCGGCCTGACCATGGGCATCGTCAATGCCGGCCAGTTGGCGGTCTACGACGACCTCCCTGCCGAGCTGCGCGACGCCGTGGAAGACGTGGTGCTCAACCGCCGTGAAGACAGTACCGAACGACTGCTGGAGCTTGCCGACAAGTACAAAGGCGACGGCAGCGGCGCGGCCAAAAAGGAAGATCTGGAGTGGCGCAGTTGGCCGGTCAACAAGCGTATCGAACACGCGCTGGTCAAAGGCATCACCGCCTACATCGAGGACGATACAGAGCTGGCCCGCGCTGAAGCGGAAAGGCCCATCGAGGTCATCGAGGGCCCGCTGATGGACGGCATGAACGTGGTGGGCGACCTGTTTGGGGCGGGCAAGATGTTCCTGCCGCAGGTGGTCAAGTCCGCCCGCGTCATGAAACAGGCGGTGGCTTATCTAATTCCCTACATCGAAGCGGAAAAGAGCGAAGAGACCAAGGCCAAGGGCAAGATCGTCATGGCGACGGTGAAGGGCGACGTTCACGATATCGGCAAGAACATCGTCGGCGTGGTCCTGCAGTGCAACAACTACGAGGTCATCGACCTCGGGGTCATGGTGCCCACCGACAAGATCCTCCAGGCCGCCCGGGATCACAACGCGGACATCATCGGGCTGTCCGGCCTGATTACGCCGTCGCTGGATGAAATGGTTCACGTGGCCAAGGAAATGAAACGCCAGGGCATGGACCTGCCGCTGTTGATTGGCGGTGCGACGACGTCGAAAGCGCACACGGCGGTCAAGATCGAGCCGCAATACGACCATCCGGTCATCTATGTCACCGACGCCTCCCGGGCCGTGGGTGTTGCGGGTCGGCTGCTGACCCCGGCGCTCAAGACGCCTTACGTTGCCGAGATTCGCGAAGAGTACGAAAAGGTCCGCGAGCGCAACGCCAAGCGACGCCCCAAAGCCGCCGACCTTGACTACACTCAGGCACGCAAACGGCGCTTCCGCACGGACTGGGCCAGCTATACGCCTACCAAGCCCCACCAGCTTGGGCTCCAGACCTTTGAGAACTATGACCTCGACGAGCTGGTCGAGCGTATCGACTGGACGCCGTTCTTCATGAGCTGGCAGCTGGCGGGCAAATACCCCAAGATTCTTGACGATAAAGTGGTCGGCGAAGCGGCCCGGAACCTGTTTGAAGATGCCAAGCATATGCTCCGCAAGCTGGTCGATGAAAAGCGCATCCAGGCCCGCGGCGTGATCGGCTTGTGGCCCGCCAATACTGTCGATGACGACGTCATCGAGGTATACGCCGACGAATCGCGCAGCGAGGTCGTCGAACGGCTGCATCATATTCGCCAACAGACCACCAAGGGACGCGATGGTATCTGCTACAGCCTGGCGGATTTCATTGCCCCCAAAGACAGCGGCAAAGCCGACTGGATTGGCGGCTTTGCAGTGACCACCGGCCACGGCGTCGATCAACTGACCAAGGCGTATGAAGCCGCCGGCGATGACTACAACGCCATCATGGTCCAGGCGCTGACGGATCGCCTGGCGGAAGCCTTTGCCGAGCGCATGCACGAACGGGTACGCAAGGAGTTCTGGGGCTACGTCCCCCAGGAGTCCCTCGACAACGAAGCGCTGATCGCCGAAAAATACCAGGGCATCCGCCCGGCACCCGGTTACCCGGCGTGCCCCGACCATACTGAGAAAACCACCCTGTTCAGAATGCTCGACGCCACCGCTAACACCGGGCTTGCGCTGACCGAAAACTTTGCCATGTGGCCGGCCGCCGCAGTATCAGGATGGTATTTCTCGCATCCCCAATCCAAGTATTTCTCAACCGGCAAGATTACCCAGGACCAGGTCAAGGTACTGGCGGAACGCAAGCAGATGCCGCTTGAAGAAATGGAACGCTGGCTGTCGCCGGTGCTGTCTTACGACCCGAGCTAACGGTGTCGTCCGTCGCTCGCCGCCACGGCAAAGTGGTTCGTCTGGCCTGGCCTATCATGTTGGGCATGCTCTCCCAGAGCATGCTCAATCTGGTCGATGCGGCAATGGTGGGCCACCTTGGTGAAACCGCCCTGGCGGGCGTCGGGCTTGGCGGTTACGCCATGTTCATGATGACGGCGTTGGTATTTGGTCTTTCTTCCAGCGTTCAGTCGCAAACCGCACAACGCCTGGGGGCCGGCGCTCCACTAACCTCCCCGCTTTGTGCCGGCCTATGGCTCGGCCTGGTTAGCGGCACGCTATTGACCTTGCTGGCATGGTGGCAGGCGCCATGGCTTTTGCAGTGGCTATCACCGGCGCCCGACGTGCGTGACGTGGCCGTCGACTACTTTCGCTGGCGCGTGCTTGCGCTGTCGGCCATCGCGCTTACCCTGTGTTTCAGAGGGTATTGGAACGGACGTCAGCATACCCAGCTGTATTTGCGTATTATCGTCGCCGTGCATCTGCTCAACGTGGTGCTCAGCGCCGGATTGATTTTTGGCCTCGCGGGGCTACCCCGGTTGGGTGCCACGGGCGCGGGCGTGGGCACCACGCTGTCGATCATGGTTGGGCTTCTGCTGTGGGTAGTGGTAACCCTGCGCCGTAACGGTGACGCACGGTGGCGCCAGGCGCTGCCCGACAGGCAGCTACTCAACGCCACCGCCCGGCTGGCAGCGCCCCATTCGGCTCAGCAACTCTGGTTTGCGGCCGGTTATGCGGTGCTTTTCTGGCTGTTGAGCCAGTTGGGAACAGAAAGCGTTGCCGTGGGGCACGTGTTGATTAACCTGTCGCTATTATTGATACTCCCCGGCGTTGGTGTCGGAGTGGCGGCCATGAGTCTGGTCGGCGAAGCGCTTGGCCGAGACGCTGAACAGGAAGCTCACCGCTGGGGGATGGACGCACTCGCGGTGGCGTGGCTATTGCTGGCCGTTTTGGCGCTGCCCATGCTGTGGGTGCCTGACTGGGTGCTGGGGGTGTTTTTTAACAGCCCGGCGTTGATTACCCTGGGCGCATTACCGCTTCAGTTGACCGGCCTGATGATCATGATCGACGCGGCGGCGCTGGTACTGGCCCAGGCGCTGATGGGCGCGGGCGCTCAACGCACCGTAATGGTCGTCACGCTCGGCATGCAGTGGCTGTTCTTTTTACCGCTGGCATGGTGGGTCGGGTTAGCGCTGGGCCATGGCCTACTCGGCATTTGGCTGATGCAGCTTCTTTATCGCATCATCAACTCAGCCGGTTTTTTGTGGATATGGCAGCGCCGCCAATGGGCGTCGTCGCCAGCTTAAATGCTATTTTGAGATAAAAAGATAATTATATATTCTTTTGTAGAATATGACGCCCGCGTTAAGGTGGCGACATTGAATCGTCCCGTTGCAACGTGACAACTTCGCTTTAGCAGGACCGTGCCCCATGTACCGTTATGATATTCATGACCAAACGCTGGTAGATGAGCGTGTCGCTCAGTTCCGTGATCAGATGGATCGCTACCGTGCCGGGCGTTTGGGAGAGGAAGAATTCCGTCCATTGCGTCTGCAGAATGGACTCTATATCCAACGACATGCGCCGATGCTGCGCATTGCGATTCCGTATGGCATGTTGGCCGGCTATCAGCTGCGCGCGCTGGGTGACATCACCCGCCGCTATGATCGCGGCTATGGTCACTTTACGACGCGTCAGAACCTGCAGCTAAACTGGCCGGCGATCGAAGACGTGCCGGATATATTGGCGGACCTGGCCAAGGTGCAGATGCACGCCATCCAGACCAGCGGTAACTGCATCCGCAACACGACCAGTGACCAGTTTGCCGGCATTGCCAACGATGAGGTCGAAGACCCGCGCCCCTGGTGCGAGTTGATTCGTCAATGGTCGACCCTGCACCCTGAATTTGCCTATTTGCCACGCAAGTTCAAGATCGCCGTGAGTGGCGCCTCGCAGGACCGTGCGGCCATTCAGGTTCACGATATCGGTCTCCGTCTGTGGTACAACGACGCGGGCGAATTGCGCGTCAGGGTACTCGCCGGTGGTGGCCTGGGCCGTACGCCGATGATCGGTGACGTCGTTCGCGACGACCTGCCCTGGCAACACCTGCTCACCTATCTAGAAGCATGCGTGCGGGTGTACAACCAGTTTGGTCGCCGAGACAACAAGTTCAAGGCGCGGATCAAGATCCTGGTCAAGGCGCTGGGAATCGAAGAGTACCGCCGCCGCGTCGAGGAAGAGTGGGCGCACTTGAAAGACGGCCCGCAAACCCTCAACCAGGCCGCCGTCGATGCGGCGAAAGCGCACTTCCCCGAACCGGAACGCCGCGAGGTGGGTGAAGCCGCCGTGGCCGAATATGAACGTCTGCGTCAGGAAAACCGTAGCTTTGCACGTTTCGTCACCAATAACGTGACCGCTCACAAGGTCTACGGCTACAAGGCCGTGACGCTGTCGCTCAAGCGTCGTGAACACGCGCCTGGAGATGTCACGGCCGACCAGATGGACGCGATTGCCGACCTCGCCGACCGCTACAGCTTCGGTGAAGTCCGCGTGACCCACGAACAGAACCTGGTGCTGTCCGACGTGCCGGTGGATGAACTCGAAGCGCTGTGGAAAGAACTCGACGCCCTGGGAATGGCCAACCCGACGGTGGGCACGCTCAACGATATTATCTGCTGCCCTGGCGGCGACTACTGCAGCCTGGCCAACGCTGTGTCGATCCCCATTGCCCAGGCCCTGCAGGAACGCTTTGAAGACCTCGACTTCCTGTATGACCTGGGGCCGTTGGATCTCAATATTTCCGGCTGCATGAATGCCTGTGGTCACCACCACGTGGGCCATATCGGCATTCTGGGCGTCGACAAGAAAGGCGAGGAGTACTACCAGGTATCGATCGGCGGCAACGCCACCGACGACGCCTCGCTGGGCAAGATTCTCGGCCCCTCATTCTTCCGTGAAGACGTCCCCGGTGTGGTTGAAAAAGTCCTCCAGGTGTACGTATCACAGCGGCACGAAGACGAGCGCTTCCTGGACACCTATCGCCGCATTGGTCTGAAACCCTTCAAGGAGCACGTGTATGCCAAGTAACGCCACGGCGAGCGATGCGCCATCCATGGATCCTGTTCACGTCGACCACCTGATTGCCGACGGTGAGCTGGCGGCGGAAAATGCCTGGTGCGTGTCTTACGATGCAGAGGCACTCCCCGAGCAGCGTCCTGCGTTTGTCCCCTTCGTCCTCTGGGAAACCAATCAGGAGGACACCGAACTGGCGCCGCTGCTGGCCAGCGACTGTGAATTGACCGCCGAGCTGGTCAACAACATCAGCGCGGCCCCCGCCGTCGCCATTGATTTTCCGGCATTCACCGACGGCCGTGGCTACTCGCTCGCGCGCCTTCTACGCGAACGGTTTGGCTACCAGGGTGAAATCCGTGCGGTGGGCGATGTATTGGTCGATCAGCTGAATTACATGCAGCGTTGCGGTTTCAACTCCATGGCCCTGCGTGACGACCAAGATCCCAACGATGCCCTGCGCGCCCTGAATGCCTTTAGCGTGCGCTACCAGACCGACGTCGAAGAGCGCCAGGCGCTGTTTGAAAAACGCCTGAACGCCGAGCACTAAGCAGCGCAGCAGTGGTCACTCCCCAAAAGGGGCCGCTCAATGGCGGCCCCTTTTTTATTAGCGGTTATCCCCGCCGCTTCTGCTGGCGTTCGCGGTTATTGGCCTTGGCCCGGTCACTCTTGCGCAACATAACCCAGGTCGCGCCCAGCCCGCCGTCAGAAGACTGGGCGGAAATGTAGGCCTGCACCTCATCAAACTGAATGAGCCATTTAGCAATGTAGGAACGCAGCACATTAGCCGGGCTGTCGATGTCACGCCCGCGTCCGTGAACGATGAGTACCGAACGTAAATCGTTGGCGTAAGCATCCTGAATGAAAGGGAAAATCAGCCCTCGGCACTCTGCAAGGGGGCGCCGGAGTAGATGCAGCTGAGCCTGTACCGGGTAGCCGCCGTGCTTGAGTTTATCGACCACGCCCTGCTGAATGCCCTCGCGGCGATATTCGATGGGATCGAAGGCCGGCACGAGATCGACGAAATCATCGGACAGGAAATTACGCTCCTCGACCGCTGCTTCTGCGCGCTCGCGTCTGGCCAGTTGGGCCTCGGAGGGTTGCTTGCGCCGGGGGCCGGTATCCGCACGATTATGCCGGGGGAGAGGCTTAACGTCGCCAACAAGCGCGCTAAAATCCATCTCATCACGAAGTCGCTGATTCATGGCAGGCTCTCCGATTGGATAGGCAATCCATCCTATCAAACCCATATCGATTGCTTAAGCATATTGTTACGCTTGTTTTCCACGCCACGTCACGCCACGCTAGTTGCTTTTCGAGCCGCATAAGGACACCGCCATGGCTTGGGTCAAACGCCTGCTGGCACTTTGTGCAATACTGCTGCTGGGGCTTGCGGGCTGGCTATGGCTGACCATGCTCAGCCCCTGGTTTTATGATCGACCCGACGAGCTTGCCGATATTGAGCAGCGCACACATCAGGTGTTTGTCTACGGTACGCTGCGTTATGCGCCGGTGCGCTGGATCGTCATGCGTGGCTCGGGCGACCCCCAAACGGCCACGCTTGAAGACCATCGGCGCAACGGGCTCGACTTATCGCCTTCGCCTGGCAGCCAAGTGGAAGGCCTTCGCCTGAGCGTCACCGCCGACCAACTCGCCCGTCTTGACCGCTACGAGCGCCTGGGCGTTCGCTACGAGCGTGTCGAAATGCAACTGGCCGACGGCAGCCGCGCCTGGGTGTATCAGCGGCTACCCAATGCACAAGGTCTGCACGCGCCATTACCTGCTGCCTACGTTGCTCTGGTACCCTAAGTCCATCTCTCGTTTGGAGTTACTATGTCCGGTTCATTACCTTATGTGTTGATACTCTATTATTCGCGCTCGGGTGCCACCGCCACCATGGCGCAGCAGATGGCCGCCGGGGTCGAACAGGTGGCCGGCATTGAAGCCCGCCTGCGTACCGTGCCATCGGTATCGCCCACCAGCGAAGCAACGACGCCCGAGATTCCCGACGAGGGGGCCATTTATGCCGAGCTTGACGATCTGCGTCACTGCAGCGGCCTTGCGCTTGGCAGCCCCACTCGCTTTGGCAACATGGCCGCACCGCTGAAGTATTTTCTCGATACCACCAGCAGCCTGTGGGTCAACGGCGCCCTGATCGACAAACCGGCGAGCGCCTTCACTTCCAGTTCCAGCCTGCACGGCGGGCAGGAAAGCACCCTGCTGACCATGCTGGTCCCCCTGCTCCACCATGGCATGGTGTATGCGGGCGTTCCGTATAGCGCAACGGAACTGCTTGCCACGCAAACCGGTGGCACGCCCTACGGCTCAAGTCACCTGGCCGGGCCGCGCAGCGACCGCTCGGTGGATGAACACGAACGTGCCCTGTGCGTTGCTCAGGGCAAACGACTGGCCAAGCTGGCGCTGGCCATGCAGAGGATGCGCGAGGAGGCATCATGAGGCAGTGGCTTGAGCGCTTTGAACAACGCCACGGCATTGACCTTTTAACGCTGAGGGCAAGGCAATGGGTGCTGGCCAGCTTTGTCCTGTTGCTGCTGATGATGTTGCTGCGTGGCTTCATAGTGCAGGGCGACGCCTTCAACTGGCGGCCGATGATTGCGTTCGTGCTGCCGCTGGTGCTGTTTCTACCGTCTATTATTGGCAAACGCCCGCGCGGACATGCATGGCTTGCCTTTGTCAGCCTGTTGTATTTCAGCCAGGGCGTGATGGTGGCCACACTGCCCACACAGGTCCTGCGCGGGGTCGCCGAAGCGCTACTGTCGCTTGCCTTGTTTACCGGCTGCATGGCATACGCGCGATTCCGCAGTCGCCAGCTTCGCGCTCAGCAATGATGTGTATCAACCAGCGCCGCAAAATAGCCACGGCAAACACCAGGATCGACAGCGCGACCTACTGTTTTCCATTATGATGAGAGGCAGGCGCTGACATAACGTTTTGGCTGGCTGGGTGTATAACGCATTGAAACGTTATGTTTTATTGCAATGCCTGATACTTGAGCTTTATCAGCACACCCGCCACCATGGTAAAAATTCTTGACGGAGAGCCTAGCAATGGCACGCGACATAGCGGATATCAGGCGTGATTATGAGGGAGGCCGGCTCGACGAGTCCCAGGCCCCTGATGATCCTTTGGACCTGTTTGATGAGTGGTTCACCCTGGCGCTCGAGCAGGAAGGCAGAGATGGCAACGCCATGACGCTGGCGACGGTGGATAGCCAAGGCCGCCCCCATGCGCGCGTGGTGTTGCTGAAAGGGTACGACCAGCAGGGCATGGTATTTTTCACCAACTACCACAGCCACAAGGGCAGCGAACTCAGCAATGTGCCCTATGCTGCCCTTACCTTCTGGTGGCCTTCTATCTCCCGGCAGGTACGCATCGAAGGCTCGGTGGAGCAAGTCGACGGGGAAGAGTCCGACGACTATTTCGCCAGCCGTCCCCGGGGTAGCCAGTTGGGCGCCTGGATTGCCACCCAGAGCGTGGTAATACCCAACCGCAACTGGATTGAGGAGCGTCAAAAACGCTTCGAGCAGGCCTACGAGGGGCAAGACATTCCACGCCCTATCCATTGGGGTGGCTACCGCGTCACGCCTGACATGATCGAATTCTGGCAGGGCCAACCCAGCCGCCTCCACGACCGCATCCGCTACGAACGGCGCGACGGCGGTGAATGGAGCTCCTTCCGCCTGGCACCCTGACCCACTGCCCGCCGCTCGAGCCTGATGGCTGGGCCAGCGGCGGGTGAAGCCGGTTCAGTCAGGCAGGCTTTCCAGGCGATGGCGTTGCCATTCGCTCTCGGGTTCGTTGAGCCGCATGATGGCATCAATCACCTGCTCTTCCATGTTATAGCGACAGGTGAAGCCCAGGTGCTTCATCAGTGCCCGCATGGGGTGATTGTCCGCCATGATCTTGCCCACCATCTCAAGCGTGCCGATGCTGGTGCAGTAGTCGATCATTTTCTTCATCAGCAGACTGCCGATCCCCAACCCCTGGAGGTCGTCGCGGATGATCACCGAAAACTCCGTGCGGATGTTATCCGGATCGTTCCACACCCGCACCACGCCGAGCATCTCCTTGCTGCCATCGTCGCGCTGGTGTTCTGCAATGAAAGCCATCTGGCGGTCGTAATTGATATGCGACAGCACCGATAGATCGCGTTGGGTCAAATCCGACTTGTTATGGAAATAGCGAAACCGGATGCTTTCTTCAGACAGCTGGCGGTGGAAGTTGGTAATCAGCGGCGCGTCCTCGGCGCGGATGGGTCGTACCTCCACCTGCCAGCCGTTCTTCAGCGTGACCCATTCACGCAATTCCTCCGGGTAGGGCATAATGGCAAAACGTGCCGGCGGGCCCAGGTCCATGGCAAAGTCGACTGCAACGATACCGTCCCGGTTGAGCAGCAAGGGGTTGAGCTCCAGCCCGCGCAGCTCGCCCAGGTCCGACGCCATTTGCGAGAGTTTTACCAACAGCTGGCATAAATGCTGGGTATCTCGGTCAGGGTCGGACGAATGCTCGCGTATCAGCGAAGCGGCATGGGTGCGATTGACCACATCGGCGGCCAGCCCCATGTTGAGCGGCGGCAACGCCACCTGCCGGTCAGCGAGAATGTTAACCTTGTAACCCCCGATACCAAACACGATCAGCGGCCCAAATACCGGGTCCCGAGTGATGCCTGCACATACCTGCATGGAATGCTTGCCGCGCTGCATGGGCTGCAAACAGTATTCATGAATGGCGTTTTCGGGGAATTTTTCGTTCACTTTTTCGCCCAGTCTGCGCACGCCATCCGCCACCTGTTCCGGGGTCTCCAAGTCCTGGAGCAGCCCCCCCGATATTTTATGCGGGTGCTTGCGGTAGCGATAAGGCCGACAATTTCCTTCGTGAACGACCTTCAAGGCTTTGGGGCCTTCAATCTGGGCGGCCGCCGCCAGCGCCTGCTCGGGACTGGTGAGGTAAATGCTCGTGGCGGCAGGAATACCGTAGGCCTCAAGCACCTGGGCGGTTTCTGAGTGGCTTAACGTTTGTCGCCCCTTGGCCTTGGCGTCGCTGATCAGCGTACGGCATTGGGCACGGATCTCGGCGCTGGTGGTAAACGGCAGGCTGGGAGGCGTTTCCTGCAGCAGCTGCTGAACGCGCTGGTAATCCACCATGTGCATGAAGGCTTTGACCGCCTTTTCGGGCGAAATATAGGTGGGAATGCCCGCCAGATTGCATTCGTGGCGGGCATTCAGCGCCTCTTTCAGTCCCATCCAACTGGTTAATAGATTGCGACGGAACGACTTGCGGTTGGCAATCAGCGCCTGGGCGGTCACCAGCGACGGAGCGAGTCGCGTCGGCGCATGCACCACCAGGACCGCGTCCACATTGGCGTCAGCGGCCACGATACGCAGCGCCTCGACGAATCGCTCGGGGGTGGCATTGCCGCCGAGGTCAACGGGGTTTTCACCCGGTTTACTGATGTCGACCTTGCTCTTGTGCAGCGCCTGCTGGGTTTCGTTGGTGAATTCCGCGAGCTTCCCCCCGGCGCTGATCAGTTTATCGATCGCTAGCATGGCCGGGCCCAGGCCGTTGGATACCACAGCCAGCCGGTCGCCGCGCAGCGGTTTCATACGCGACAGTGTTTCCAGCGCGTCGAGGAGCTCGTCGGAGTCGTCGACGCGCACCACACCCGCACGGGAAAAGGCGGCATCAAACACCACATCGCGATTGGCGATGCCAGGGGTCGGTGCCATGCCGGAGATGTCAGAGGCAAAGGTACGCCCGCTTTTAATGGCCAGCACGAGGCGGTTGCGTGAGGCGTCGCGCAACGCGGTCATGAAATGCTGAGCGTCAGAGACTCGCTCAAGGTGGAGCAGTATCGCCTGGGCCGGCGAGAACTGGTTCACGTAATCGATCAGGTCCGGCAGCAGCACGTCAACGCTATCGCCCACTGTAATCAGGTGGGAAAACCCCACATCCCGCCCGGCGGCCCAATCGATCATGGCATTGGCGAGCATACCCGACTGGCCGAGATACGCCACCCGCCCTGCCTTGACCGGTTGGCTGGCGTAGGAAGCGTTGAGCTTTTTGGCGGGCACGATCAGGCCCATGCATTCAGGGCCCAGCACCCGGATGCCGGATTCGCGGGCCGCGCTCAGCATGCGCTCGCGGATTGAGCCCTTGTTGCCCTTGTCGCGATCCAGATAGGCACCACCAGACAGCACCAGCGCCGCTTTCACACCAAACTTGCCAAGCTGTTGAATCAGCTTGGGGACGCCCTCGATGGGCGAGCAGATGATGGCGAGGTCGGGAATTTCGGGAAGGTCATCGACGCGCTTGACACAGGGGTCACCAAAGACCTGATCGTAGCCTTTCAGGTTGACCGCCCAACGCTGCCCTTTGAAGCCACCCTCATGGAGGTTACGCAGCACCAAACCGCCTAGCGAGGCCGGGTTCTCCGACGCGCCGATAACGGCCAGCGAGCGGGGTTCAAAAAAATGGTGCAAGAAACGTGTGCTCACGTTTGCCTCTCCTTGAGCGGTGCCGCGCGATGTAAGACTTATGGACACTGTCGCGCATCAGCGTGTCGCGATTAAGGTGATGCTATCCATCCTGGAGCGCTTGAATGATCACTGCCTACCTTACTCATCCGGACTGCTTATTGCATCACATGGGGCCGGAACACCCCGAAAACCCTCAGCGACTGGAGGCGATTCGCGCTCGTCTGTCGCTGTCGGGGCTATTACAGCAAACCATGCAGGCCGATGCCAAGGAAGCAGATGAGGCCTCGCTTGCCCGGGTGCACGCCACGCGTCATCTCAACGCCCTCACCAAATGCCTCCCTGATGAAGGGATTGTGCCGCTGGATAACGACACCTTCATGAATCCTGACAGTCTGAAGGCCGCACGGCTAGCCGCCGGTGCGGTTATCAAAGGCATTGACCAGGTATTCAAGCGCCAGGCGGACAATGTATTTTGCGCTATCCGCCCGCCTGGGCACCATGCCGAAGCGGCCGAAGCCATGGGGTTTTGTTTCTACAACAACATTGCCGTGGGGGCGGCTTACGCCAAGGAACGCTACGGCGCCCGGCGAATTGCCGTACTGGACTTCGATGTGCACCAGTGCAATGGCACCATCGATATCTTCAAGAATGATCCCAGCGTGCTGATCTGCACCAGCTTTCAGTATCCGTTCTATCCCTGGCGGTATTTGCGCAGCGAATGGCAGAACGTGGTCAACACGCCCCTGGAAGTCGGCACGGATGGCCCCGAATTCCGCCGCCTGATCGAAAATCAATGGCTGCCGGCGCTGCACCGCTTCAAGCCTGACCTGGTGCTGATATCCGCGGGCTTTGACGCTCACCGGGACGATCCCATGGGGGATGTCTGCCTGACCGACGAGGATTTCTACTGGATCACCCACATGGCGATGGAAATTGCCACGCTCTACGCTGATAACCGGCTGGTATCGTCACTTGAGGGCGGCTACAACCCTACTTCGCTGGCCAGTGGCGTAGAGGCCCACCTGAAAGCATTGCTCGGCCTGCCCTACGCGGTGGCATCCTGAGTCAGGCACAACAAAGGGTACTAACCCATAATGACGCCGGGCGGCGTCAAAGACAGTTGGTCGGTTTGGGCAGCCCTGCGATCCGCGCCACCCTTTTGGCGGTACTGCCTGGAAATAGCCGCATCAGATAAATCGAGCGGCCTTTTTCGCTGCCCAGCGCCCGCTGAGTGGCTTTGACGAGAGGACGCATGGCCGGCGCCATTTCGTAGCGCGCGTAAAAGTCCCGCACTAGGCGGATGATTTCCCAGTGTTCGGGCGTCAGCTCAATCCCTTCATCATCGGCGAGCTGTTCGGCAACCGCTTCAGACCAGTCGTTCAGGTCGGCGAGATAGCCTTCGGGGTCAAGTGGCACCTTTACGTCGGCATTTTTCATCGGCGTATTCACGGTTTAGCCTTTTTACATGATGATATGTTCATGATGATTGGTACATCAGGGGTCTGCTTGCTTGACACAGGTGAGGTCAATACCAGGTGACCGATTGTTCATGCTGCTCAGTCAAGGCGACGAACCCGTCCATGTTGACGGTCGCCAATTGATGCGTTTTGGCAATGTCGCCGAGGCCCCGGGCAACCAAGTCGTCCTCCAGCAACAATACCGTATACGTGCTTTGTGTCCAGCAGCTCCATTGAGGGTTGAGCGCGGCGTTGACCGCCGCCTCGATCAGCAGTAGCGTATCGCCTGCATTGAGGGCCTGTTCGACCTGCCTGGCGGCGTCACTGGTGGGCGCGGTTGTCAGAATATGCAGGGTCATGAGGTTCCCTAGAAGTTGAGTATCGGCCGATTCTGGCTGAACAGCGCGCTGACCTGAGCGTCGGTCAGCGTTGAAACGCCATCCACCAGCGATTCCAGGCCAAGATTCAGCTCGTTGAGCGTTCGCTCGGGGACATTCAACTGATCGATATCGTACATCTCAAGCATATCGATCGTTGGCAGACTGGCTTTTTGCCCCGGCGCGCCGGCTTGCTGTTTCTTGCACAGCGCCAGTGCGCCCTCGCCCATGAACAAAAGCCTGACCGATTGCCCAAAGGCGGCAGCCACCAGCGCGGCGTCCAGGCCCTCGCGCAGCCAGCTGGCGTTATGCGGCGCGTGGCGGATGACCACCAGGAAATCTTCGGATGCGTGCATGGGTGGCCTCAACTAGCAAAGGTGATGAAGCGGTCACAGCGCTGCTGTAGCGTCAATAGCTGCCCTAGCCCGGTTAGCTCAAACGGCGCCTCCAGGTTATAGGCACTGTGCCCGTGACGCGCCGCTTCGGCCTCGTTGACGATACCACGTCGCAAGGCGGCGGCAATACATACATCCAGCGGTACATCGTGCCGTTCGTGAAGCGCCTTCCAGGCCTCGCGCAGGTTGAGCTCGTCCTGCGGCGGGGTCATCAGTGACGAGGCGTTGTGGACGCCGTCATGATAGAAGAAAACGCCCGCCAGCCGGTGCCCTCTGGCCAGCACTGCCTCGGCAAATCGCAGCGCCGAATGAGGCGCCGGGTCGCTATAAGGCGCGCCCATTACTAACAGTCCATAGTCCATCTTGCTCACCTATCGCTGATCAGCGGTTACCTGCCGGGTGACCCCGCCCTGACGCCTAGGATAAAAAAAGCAGACCCTAAATCAATAGGGTCTGCCGCGATGATATTACGTTTTGTCAGCGCATCAAGCCGTTAGTCGTTGCTCATGAATCCAAGCAGCGATAGCAGGCTGATGAACAGGTTATAGATGGACACGAATAATGTGATGGTGGCCAAGATATAGTTGGTCTCACCCTGGCGGTGAATGATTTCGCTGGTTTGATAGAGAATCGCCGCAGACGAAAACAGTACAAAGCCAGCCGATACCATTAACGACAGCGCGGGGATGTTAAAGATCAACCCTGCGACCATCGCCAGCACCAACACAATCGCACCAGCCAACATGAAGTTGGCCAGGAAGCCAAAATCTTTCTTCGTTACCAAGGCGACGGCTGAAAGACCGATGAACGTAACACCGGTCATCGCCAGTGCGTTCATTATAAGTGCACCGCCGTTTGGCAACGCCAGGTAGGCAGAGAGTATCGGCCCTAGGGTGAAGCCCATAAAGCCTGTAAAGGCGAAAGTGGCCAGCAGCCCCATCGCTGAATTGGCGGTTTTATGGACCAGGAACATCAACCCATAGGCACCAATGAAGAACACGAAGATGTTCATTTGCTGAACGCCCATCGCGACGGCGACCCCTGCAGTCGCTGCAGAGAACAGTAGCGTCATCGCCAGCAACGCGTAGGTGTTACGCAGCACTTTATTGGTGCTAACCGAATTGGCTACACCGCCTGAGGCTGATTGCGCAATATGTGAGTCGTTGTAACTCATGTGTTCATGCTCCGTAATGATCTGTCGAACAGTGGACAAGCATGCCGTTACCGGGTTCCAGACGCAAGCCTTTGTCTTCCACGCTGATACGATTTCAACGTTGTATCATTCTTGCAACGCTGTATCAGTTTATCAAGAGTGACTATGCTTGCTGGACACCCTATAGGACAACAATATCATGAAAAAGATTCTGCTCCCCACCAGTACTATCGCCATGCTATCCCTCACTCAGGCGGCGCTGGCGTTTTCTCCCGCCGGGCAAGATATTGCTTACAGCATGGATGACGAAGATTTCCAGGGATATTTTGTGTCTGGTGGTGACGACGCTAAAGGCAGTGTACTGATCGTTCACGATTGGGACGGGTTGGATGATTACGAGCGTGAACGCGCCGACATGCTGGCCGATGAAGGCTACGATGTGTTTGCCGTTGACCTGTTTGGCGAAGGTAATCGCCCCCAGGCGGTAGACGATAAGCGCGCCGCCACCAAGCGTCTGTATGAAGATCGCGAACGCATGCGCGCCCTCACCCTTTCAGGCCTGGCGCAAGCCAGGGAAGAAGGCGCTGCCGAGCAGACGGTGATTGCAGGTTACTGCTTTGGCGGTGCGGTTGCGCTGGAAATTGCCCGTTCCGGTGAAGCCGACGGCATTGCCGCCTATACCAGCTTCCATGGCGGATTAACGACGCCCGACGGCCAGGCTTACTCAAGCGATACCGCGCCAATCCTGATTGCCCACGGCGGTGCCGACAGCTCGGTGAGCCTTGAGGATGTGGCCACCCTGGCTGAAGAGCTGGAAAGCGCTGAAGTTACTTACGAAATCGGTATTTATTCCGGGGCGCCCCATGCGTTCAGCGTGTTTGGGAGCGATGCCTACCACGAGCGTGCCGACGAGCGATCTTGGACAATGTTCACCGCTTGGCTGGAGGAAAGACTCTAGGCGGCTGACGTTTGCCCTGGCACCGCCAGGGCTTTCAACAACCACGCTGGCTAACCTTGGCTATCTTCCTCGTCATTTTTGTGTGGCGGCGTCGTTGTCGACGCCACCTGTCGTGCATCCTGGGGAGCATTATATAGCCGTACATCGATGACGTGCAGTACCGCTAGCTGCGCAAACATCACCGCAAAACAGATAATCAGACCTTTTAGCATGGCGGCTTTCTCAAGGGGGCTCACGATGAGCCTTATCGCTGCATCATAGTCCAACGCCGCCTGAATACAATCGATAATCTAGGCGCAGGTCGCACATTTTTTTGCATCCAACCATGAGGCTGATAACCACTCAGGCAGCCGCCTTTCCAGGTAGTAAACGGGCGACCAGGGCGCGCCTTCAATAAAGCCCACATGCCCTCCTTTTGGGTGGTATTCCAGCTTCACAGCGGCCGGTAAATCCGAAGGGCTTGGCGCACTGTGCGGGTACACAAACGGATCGTCCTGCGACTGGACGATCAGTGTCGGCACCCGAATCGAAGACAGGAAATACAGGCTGCTGCAGCGCTGATAGTAATCGCTGGCGCTGGCATAGCCATGAAGCGGTGCGGTTACCCGCTCATCGAAATCCCACAGGGTCTTCATCCCCTTGAGCGACTCCAAATCAAGCAGTTTGGCGTACTCGTCGGGGTCGCCGTTAATCGCGAACTGGTGGCGTTTGTTGGCCATGTAGCGTCGCAGGTCACGCAGGAAGCGTGCCTGATAGATTTGCGACATCCCCTGACTGATACGCTCGGCGCTGTGGTCGAGACGAAACGGGACCGATACCGCGGCGGCCGCCATTAATGGCGAAGCACTGCCCTGTTCGCCCAGATATTTCAATAGCACATTACCGCCCAGCGAATAGCCAACGGCCGCCAGGGGTTGCGTCGGCCGACGCGCGGAAAGCACGTCGACCACTTCGGCCAGATCTTCACTTACCCCTGAGTGGTAACCTCTTGCCAGACGATTAGGCGTGCCCGAACAGCCACGCCAATTGACAGCGACGCTCTGCCACCCTTGCAAAGCCAACGCTTGTTGCTGACCCAGCATATAGCGCGATGAAGAGCTGCCGGTGAGACCATGCAGCAGTATCACGCATGGCGTTTCGTGATCCGGCAGGCCCAGCCAGTCGAGATCCAGAAAGTCGCCATCTCGGAGCGTCAAACGCTCTCGTTGCCGTGGCAGGGAGAGCGCAGATCGAAAAAGCGGGCTATACAGCGTCTGAAGATGGCCGCCGGAGAGCCAGCGAGCAGCACGAAATGAAGGCATAAGATGGCTAACCCATGAACAAAAAATGGGCGCAGGCATAAACGCCTGCGCCTCTTAAAATCTGGTGAACTCAATCTTCAACGGTGACGTCTCTCAGGTCATCAACGCTTACCCCCTCGGGTAACTCCGATGGGTCACTGGGCAGCCAGATGGGCGATAAATCGCTATCTTCCCTGCCGTCTTCGAATCGGTGTCCGGGAATCCGGTACACCACCCGCTGGTTACGATGATCCCATGCAAAAACACGATCCATAGGGTTGCCCAAATGCTAAGTGAAAATCCAAGCAATAGGACAACCATACGGATCGTGATGTTCCTGCAATCAATCAGAAACTCTGCGTGCCAGCCACCTAGTCATCATGAGTCAGCGCTTCTGCCTTGGGTGGAGTGCCCACTTTCACCTCACTGAACTCCTCTTGGGACAGGCCGCGGTACAGCGCGAACATCATGGCAAATACCAGAATAAACATCGGCAGGCCGACCACGGTGATCACCTCCTGCAGCGCCGTCAGCCCGGCATCGCCGGCAAGCACGATGAGCATGGCCGCCAGCATCCCTTCAGAAACGCCCCAGAAAACACGCTGGTGCCATGGGCCAGGGTCTGAGCTGCCGGTGCAGAGCATATCAACCACCAGAGACGCGGAGTCGGATGAGGTGGCAAAGAAGATGGCAACAATGACCACCGCCAGTCCCTGGATTAATGTCGCGGCCGGGAAGTTCTCGAAAAACGCAAACATGGCCAGCGGAATACTTTCGCCGACCGCATCGGACAAGACACCTGCCTGGGCGCCCATGGCCTCACGTGCCTCCGAGCCGATGCCGTCAATTTCCATCGCCGACCAGCCGAAGATGGCAAACCAGACCAGCGTAAAGATGGAGGGCGCAAACAGCACGCCAAGCACGAACTCGCGAATGGTACGACCGCGGGAAATGCGTGCCACGAAAATACCGATGAACGGCGACCAAGTGACGGTCCAGGCCCAATAGAACACCGTCCAACTGCCCTGCCACCCCCATGAGCCACCCTCACTGGAGTATCTGGCGAGGGTGTCATTCCAGAATGCCATTGGCAGCAGGTTAGTGATGTAAAGGCCAAAGGTCTCGACAACCGCACGCAAAAGAAAAACGGTCGACCCGGTAAAGAGCACGAAGATCATCAGGCCCACGGCCATGCCAATATTGATGTTGGAGAGTCGTTTAACCCCTGAATCCAGACCCGCCACGATCGACCCCACGGCTACGGCCGTGAGCACCGCAATGATCAGCACCTTGGTAAGCACCGCATCCGGCACACCAAACAGTTCCGTTAACCCTGAATTGATTTGCTGAGTGCCCAGGCCGACAGAAACCGCTACCCCAAACAGAGTGCCGAGAATCGCGAAGATATCTAGAGACTTGCCTATAGGGCCATAGATTCGCTCACCGAGTAGCGGATAAAAGACCGAGCTGAACCGCATGGGCAGGTTATAGCGATAAATAAAGTACGCAAACGCGAGCCCGGGCATGGCGAAAATTGCCCAGGTATGCAGCCCCAGGTGATAGATCGAAAAGCTCATGGCATCGTCGGCGGCTTCCACCGAAAAGGGCTCGACATCAGACCTCGGCGGCGTGGCAAAGTGGGAAACGGGCTCGGCAACCCCCCAAAACATCAACACCGTACCGATACCGCCAGCAAACAGCATGGTGAACCATGAGATGTTGGTATAGGCGGGCTTGGCATCATTGCCGCCCAGGCGAATCGCCCCGAAACGACTGAGTGCCACCCACAGTAAGAACGCCACCCAACTGGTTACCCCCATGATAAAAAACCAGCCAAGATTGGTAACGATCCATTCCCGCCCCGCGCCGAAGGCATTGCCGATGGCTTCCGGCGCAATCAGAAGTACTATCAGAAACAGGATCATGATCCCGGCAGACGTAAAAAAAATGATCGGATCCGTTTTCAGGCCCAGCTTTTTCGCAAGTGCATCCATTATTAATTCTCCCGAGTCTTTCCGACACCATAGGAGTTATCCGACTATCTCGCCAAGTCACAAAACAGAGGGCCCTTCAACGCTCAGATGCATCTGTGTAACATTTGTCTGCGACGATAATCATTCACTATCGGTTAGAGGGAGCTAATACATGTCTCGTGCTATCGAAATGCCCGCCGCCGACGGTACCATCGACGCGCATGTCTTCACGCCTGAAAACGCCGAAGGCCCGTTTCCAGCTGTGGTGCTGTTTACCGATATCGGCGGCCTACGCCCCTGCTATTTCGAAAAGGCCCAGCAAATCGCCAACAACGGCTATGCCGTGTTGATGCCCAACGTCTATTACCGCGATGCAAGCGGCTGCGTCGTACCAGAGGGCAAATCTTTCCGCGACCCAGACGTGCGACCGACACTATTAGCGTATGCCCACCACCTCACCCCCGAGGCCCAGTCCCGTGACTTCATCGCCCTTCTGAACAGCATTGAGAACGAGGCGGAGTTCGCTGACGGCAAAATAGGGGTGATCGGCTATTGCATGACCAGCGCTTTCGCCCTGCGTATGGCCGCCGAACACTCCGACCGCGTTGCTGCAGCGGCCGGTTTCCACTCGGCCCGACTGGCGGAGGCAGACGACCCAAACAGCCCCGTGCACCTGGTCGGTAACATTAAGGGGCGCGTCTATTTCGGCCACGCCGACCAGGACGAACTTCTGCCTCCCGAGCAGATCGCCCGCATGGACGCAGCGCTAGCCGCCGCCAGTGTGCACTTCACCACTGAGCTCTACCAAGGCGCCGCCCACGGCTTCACTGCAAAGGATGCGCCGTCTTTTGACGCAACCGCCAATGCCCTGCATCACAAGCGCCTGGCTTTGCTACTGGAAGAGACGCTGTAAGCAACACTCCCTCCTTTGAGCAGCAGCAGCCCGAGTGTTTGAGTCGCGATAAAAGAGGAACTTACCAGTGGAGAAAAAAGGGGGTTCGCCTCAGGTGAGCGTTGACGCGCTCAGGCGTAATGTTGAGAGCTGTCGGTAACAGACCTGATAAAATAACAGTCTGTCTATAAATAAACTTCTCAGTACCTGCCTGCAATGGGGCCTGTCGGAGAAAAATCATTAAACAGTGAGGAAGTGTCTTTTTATGGCATGGCAAGCGTCGACGTGGCTCTTAGGAATGAGGAAAAAAAAGACCTCAACGCCTTTTCTTCTGATGATTTTGTGCTGTGTAGGAATATTGCTATGCGCAGGTGCACTGCTGGTTAACCTCACCGGTGGCACGCCGAACGAGAATGCTCACTTTATGTATGTGCCTATTTTTCTGGCTGCTGCCATCTATGGTGTCAAGGGAGGAGTGATTGCCGGTTTATTCGCGGGGCTGATGCTGGGACCCGTTATTGGCGGAAGCATGGACAGCCTCAATACGATCATGAGCAGTTGGGGCGTGCGCACTCTTTGGTTCGTGGCGATTGGTGGCAGCTCCGGTTTATTGGTTAAGTTAATTAACTTTCTTAGCAACGAACAACGAAAAAAAGTGTTGCATGACCCCTCTACAGGACTACCCAACCAATCAGCTCTGATTGAAGACCTTGGCGCTCAAATTACTCCGGAATCTCTTGAGAAGACGCCAATTGCCGTTGTCCTGATTCGTGCCACTGACCACAATGAATTTGTTGAGGTATTTGGTATTGAAGAAGGTGATCGAATTATTTACACGGTCAGCCAGCAACTAAATCAATCTTGCCCTGAAATTCAGAAGAGTTACCGCTTCGGTACTTCTGAGTTAGCCCTGATCGTTGATTATAAAAATGATGAAGACCTCAAACGTGTTTCTCATTTATTGCATGCTGCTGCCTCGGCGACCTTTGTGGTCGATGATTTACCGGTGCGAATCGAACCGGCGTTAGGATTCGGACATGTACATAATGAGAAGGACGTTACGCGTCACCCACTGGAAATCGTGCGACGCGCCCGTGTAGCCCTTGAAAAGGCCGTGACTCTGGAACGGCAAATGATGAGCTATGAGCCTGATTTTGACACAGCTAATCGAGCTTCGCTTGAGTTGATCGCCCGCGCGGAGAAAGGACTCAAAGCCGGCGAGTTCGAGCTCCACTATCAGCCCAAATTGCGGCTGACCGACCGTCATCTAGCCGGTGTAGAAGCTTTGATACGCTGGCGGCACCCAGATGGAAAAATAGTGCCACCAGGCATGTTCATGCCCAAACTCGAGAGAACGAGCCTGATTGACGCTTTCAGCCTCTTTGTCATCCAGACCGCAAGCGAATATGCCCGCTCCGGACTGCTGGTGCCGGTAAGCATCAACCTCACACCCCGCAACCTCACAAACGATAGCCTGGTAGACGCACTGATTGACAGTCTGCATGAATCGGGCATCCCGCCAGAGTACATCGAAGTAGAGATCACCGAATCGGGGCTGATGCAAGAACCAGAGTCAACAATCCGAGGACTTGGGCGCCTCCGAGATCACGGTATCGCCGTGAGTATTGACGACTTTGGCACGGGCTACGCCTCTTTTGCCTACCTGCGCAAGCTGCCGGTCACAGGCCTGAAAATCGACCGGGAATTCATCAGGCTACTCGAAGACGATGCCAAGACGCGTCGCCTGGTGCTTGCAATGATTGAAGCAGGCCATGCCCTCGATCTCACTGTCACGGCTGAGGGTATAGAAACCGAGGAACAGGCGAACATCCTCACTGAGTTCGGCTGCGATCTTGGCCAAGGGTTTCTATGGAGCCCGGCCCTGGAGGAAAGCGTGCTCCGCGAGCGTATGGCATCCCCAACTTTCAACCGTTTCTCGTCGTGATGGCGATGTCATGGAATAAATGACATGTTGGGCAGACGATACAGGCATTGCTTGCTGAGCCATTCTATTTCACCAGGCCAATCCCTGACAGAGATTTACTCTCACCTGCAGGTACTCAAGGATACAGTCATCCAGTGATGAATTGCTCTGTACAAAGCGCCCCGGCGGAGGTCGTAGAACATTCCCGGACACGCTGAAAGAGACGGTGTATCTAACTCAAGGTATACTCGGAAGGAAAGGTAGAATATAGAAATGAAAAAGCCCCGTAACAACGGGGCTTTAATATCAAGGTGACGGAGGGACAGGGATCGCAGCGGCCAAAAAAAGACCCTTTAAAAACAGCATTTTAATATTTTATTTCTGTTGGTGATGTAACGCTTCTCTGTAACAGAATCAAGCTAACAACTGTTTATCGTCGGTATAATTAGAGATAAAGGCACTAGTAGTCATCCGTCAGTAGGTTAAGGCTAGCAGCGGTTTTTCTATTCGATCTTGGAGTTGGGATACAACCCAGTCTGGTGTCATCATTTCACGAACAAAGCTAAACACAGACTCAGGATGACCTTTTAACAGCCATCCGCAGTCGGCTTTTTTCGAGTATATAATTAGACCTTTTGGAGACAACCTTAATTCAATATCATGAATTTTTATATTAAGTTTTTCCATCTCTTTTCTTAAAGGGTTTTCGTCACTACAAATTAAATCTCCAATCCAAGAGATGCTACGTATTAGTCTCAACTCAACGTCAGTCACAACTCCAGGGGTTGATGCTGCAGTAACCCCCTGCCCAGGCGGAAAGTAAAGTTTCCCATTGATTGTTATTGATGTAAGCAATCCAACTCTTCTATTTTTACTAATATCTTTTTTTGAAGTCTTTACGTTAGAGAATTTTAGCCCTTTTATTTCATAGTTGCTCATTATTTCAGGCCAACTAGATTCCAAGCTCTCCATCAGTTGTAGATCAGAGAAAACACTTTCTTCTTTATGGCTACGAACATCAATAATAAAGATTGCGTTTTTATATACCACACAGTGTAATGACCCCCTGGTTTTTGCACACCCTACGCAGCTATTGCAGGGTGTGCTCGGGGCGCCACATAGCCTAGTGACTGATGTGGCCGTTCTTCGTTG